>JBBRNF010000030.1:0-1553 GCA_038230455.1 Terriglobales bacterium | reverse complement strand
CTCCCTGTCCCAGCGGGAGAGGGCAGGGGTGAGGGAGAACGGAGCAGGCAAACCCTTGGCGCCGAGATGGATGGGAAGCATTCCCCCTCACCCTGCCCCTCTCCCTCCGGGAGAGGGGAAAGCCGCCGGATGTCGTCGGTGCATCGGTCGCCGGTCCGGCCAGTTCCGATCCGGGGACCACTCCCGCGGCATCGCTCCGCGGGTGTCCGTCACTTCGGATCGCACCCGTCATTGACGGGTGCGATCCGAAGTGGCGGAGACGGGACGAGATGGATCTGGAAAGCAGGAAAACAGGAACAGAGCGGGCAAAGCCTCGTTTTTCCTGCTTTCCTGTTTTCCAGATCCTCTCTCCGGCCGGTGTCTTCTCCAGAGCAAGTGCCACTCTCCGCTGACCGCCACTTCGGATCGCACCCTGCCAAGATGCGTTCCTGGAACATTGATGCGATTTCGTGTAATTGACATCATTCAACCGAAAAAACATCTTCTGACCGTGAGGACAACGCTGACGTTGGAGGATGATATCGCTGCCTTGGTGGCCCGGCAGGCCAAGGCTCGCGGCCTGTCGCTGGGCAAGACGGTGTCCGATCTCGTGCGTCGCGGGCTCAACGCCCCCACGCCGTCCACGGAAAAGGACGGCCTCGTGGTTTTCCAGCTCCCCAAGGACTCGCCCAAAGTCACCACGGACGACGTGCGCCGCATCGAAGCGGAGGGCGCATGAAAGGCTACCTCCTCGACACCAACGTGCTGGTCGCGCTGCTCTGGCCGAGCCACGCCCGCCACGAGCTGGCGGTGAACTGGTTCGCGCGGCACCGGGCCAAAGGCTGGGCCACCTGCCCGCTCACCGAGGCAGGCTTCGTCCGCATCGTGTCGAACCCCGCCTTCTCCCGCGATGCGGTCACACCCCGGGAAGCCGCCGGCGTGCTGGCAGCCAACACGGCGGCAAAGGACCATGCGTTCTGGCCGGATGAAGTGCCCTTCGCTGAAGCCATCGCTTTTGCCGGGACGCGGCTGGTCGGTCATCAGCAGGTGACGGATGCATATCTTTTGGGTCTTGCGCTCCGCCGGGGCGGCGTGCTCGCGACGTTGGACGAACGCATCGCGGCGTTGACCGAACCGAAGTTGGCCCAGCGCAAGGCGCTGGAGATTATCGCGTAGCGGCCAGACCAAGGCCGAGCCGTGTTGCTCGACCGGCTTGGTCCACGCCAGTTGGAACAGCAGTTCTTCGCGGTTTGGTTTCAGGTTCAGAACCTTCATTCCTTGCTCGCCAGGCGCGGAGCGACTCGGGATCGCTGGTTTTCGTGACGAAGGATTTCGCTGGTGGCGAGCGCGCAGAGTTGTTTGGGGGCAACTTCCCGTCGGACTTCAGGTGCGCGACGACGTCGCGGGCGGCGATGCGGCCCATCAGTAGACCCGGTCCTAGCAGCCTGTCGGACTTAGAAGCCTGCTATTTTTGGTGAAGTGATTGAACCCGCCCGCGGGGCGTGCGTCTGACCTGCATGTCCGCCCGCTTCATCACGATCGACCGCGACACCCCGCTGCTGCTGCCGCCGGAT
>JBBRNF010000029.1:0-2071 GCA_038230455.1 Terriglobales bacterium | reverse complement strand
GAGCTTTACGCGACTGACGGTGATTTCTCGGGGGGTGCATTACCCAAGAAACGGCACCAGGTGCTTCTCTAATCGCCATTTGTCGTCCTTTCCTCTGCGATGGGTTTTTAGCCGTTCCTCCACCCACTTGCGCGCGAGCTCTTCAAATGGAAGATCAAGCTCTGGGGGTAACCGTTCACGGGTAGGCGATATGCGGACTCGGGAGAAGCGACGGTGGACGACGACGAAAAAGGGCGGCTTCGCTTGCCTGAACGAGAAAGTCGAGGACGTTTCGTTCTTGCAGCTTGAGGCTGGTCACGGTGGTGAGCATGCGTTCCACGAAGCGGCTGCCCTCGGCGCTGTGGGTACCAAAACTGGTTTTTCGCCAGAGGACTGCCCATCTGAGGCAACGCTCCGCAAAGTTGTTCGTGGGCTCAACGCCTGGAACGTCGACGAAGGTCCACAGCGCTGGGAAAACGCGCAGGATCTCGGAGCACATGCCCGACACCTTGGACACGCCTGCGCCCTTGCCGAGCTCGAGTTGTCCTTCGAACGCGAGCTTTATGAGCGCCACCTGACGCTGAAAATACAATCGGCTCAGCGTTCCATCGCGAACCCGCCGCCATTGCTGGAACAACACCTTTGAGAGCCGTTGCAGCTCGACACCAATCTGCTGGGTGGCTTTCGTCTCCGCGATGAACGTGAAGTCCCGTATCAGGTGCGCCCAGCAGAGTTGTCGCCTTTCGAGCGACGTATACGAATATCCGGACCAACGATCGGTCACCAGAATGCCAGCGAAGCCACGCAGCAGTTCCTGCGCCGCCGCCTTTCCCCGGGTCGCGTGAATCAGAAATATCGCCACCGCCGGCGTTGCCGCGATCCAGAGCCAGGCCCGGGCTCGGCGCTCGCGCCAACTCGTCTCATCGGCGTTGACGACGCTTTGCTCGCCTACATAGCGTCTCGCTTCCTCGACAGGCCCAGCGAGAGCCTTGCTCATTGCCTGCTCGGCGTTCGAGATGGATCCGACCGCCAGCGTGACGCCGCATAGATCGCCCAGCGCTTCTACGGCCACTCGCTTGCTGATGCGGTATGCCCCGGTAAACAGGGCAACCACGGCCTGCAGCCTCGGTCCAAATGCGCCCGCGGGTACGCCTTCGGGAAATGCCGCCTGCGTCGCGTGGCCGCATCGGTCACACATCTGCGCGTGCAGACGGTGCTCCGTTACGTGCGCCGTCATCGGTGGGATCTCTGTGACCTGATGCCGATGGGGCTCACCAACCTCCGTCCGCGAGCCACGCCGCAGTTGCGCGTGACAGCCTTCGCATTCCGCCGGCCAATGATCCTCGAACTCGTCTACCCGGTCGGCCGGGAAAAGCTCTCGCTTTACGCCCTTGTGGCCTGGCTGCCCGCCAGGTCTACGGCCCGTGGGAATCTTCTTCGGCGGTAGCTTCAATGAGGGAGGATCGCTCGACGGTGGCTGAGATGAGTTCCGCGAATTCAGCTTCAGCTGCCCTTCCAGCTCCGTCACCCGTGCCGTCAATCTTTGCACTTGCGCCGTCAGCGTTTGCACCTGTGCCGTCAGTACCTGCACCTGCGCCCACAGCGCGCGGATCACCTCATGGCACTCCGGTACAGTCGTGGGAAGTGGCGGCCCGCCTTGCACCCGGACAACTTCGGCCCTCCCTTCACCCTGTCAACTTTTTTCCTCTCCTTCGCACGCCGAACGCTTACCGCCTACCCGTGAACGGTTACCTTGGGTTTACCACTGCCACATTCTGGAGCATCAAGAGCGCGGGATGATGGGAGAGCTGAAGCTCGCTCGTTGAATTCATGTTGGCCCGACAGAAAGAGGACAATGACCATGAAGAAATTGACCGTATTCCTTGCCGCATTGGCAATGACCGTTTCGGCGTGCGGGAGCGATAGCGCAAGCGGCGTCAAGGCGCCAACCGCACTGATGGCGGTAGCGCTACAGGGAGGTGCGCACCTAACCTGGAAAGACAACTCTGACAACGAGGCCAGCTTCATGGTCCAGCGCATGATGGGCACTTCCGCGTGGGCCGATATCGCGACGCTGACATTCAACATGACG
>JBBRNF010000028.1:0-2752 GCA_038230455.1 Terriglobales bacterium | reverse complement strand
TTCCAAGTGCATTTTGCGCTGCAAAAAGGCCTCTCCGACGCCCCTTACCTCATCCCGCCCGATCACTCTGGGGAACTACAAAACTAACCGAATAGCCTGCTGGGGCACCTGACGGGGTCTTTTCGTCAGGGGCCATCAGGTGGCCGTTTTGCCCCGCCAGGTGACGTCTTTCCCCCGCCAGGTTCGCTTCGTAGCCCTGGGTCGCGCGCAGCGCGGCCACATCCAGGAGGCCGATGGACGCGGTTTGTTCCGGCGCCTCGGGATCGACCAGCAGTTCGTAAAGGAACGAACTCCCCGTGCGACCATGCCGCGGGGCGAGGTATTCGAGCTCGACCAGGCGTTCCAAATGCACGCGCACTTGCGTCAGGCTCCAGACGCGACCGACCGGTGCAGGCTCACGGGCAGGGAGCGGCGCGCACACTGCCATGCGCGGAGCGCATAACCTGTAGAAGGGGCTCAAAATTGCAGGGCCGAGGGTAGGCAATGCGGTGCCGGGTGCGGACGGGCGAGGCACGAGCCAGGACGACCGCCGAGCCAGCAGAGTGCGTGACACGACCGCCGTTCAAGCGTGCACCCCACGCAGCGACGGCGCGCTGCCTGCGGAGGCGTTTCGTCCACTGCGCGCAGCGCCAAGACGTCCCCAAGAGCAGGCAGCGTGACACCACGGAGCCGTGGGAACGGCCTCGGGGAGAGTGCGCGCAGCGCGGCCCGAAGGGCGAGACCCCGCTGGAGCGGGGCGAGTCAACGCGGTTCAGGCGCCCAGGACCTGGGGCCGACGCTCGTCCGCCGCCCGCGCCAGCGGCTGGCATGTCGCCCGCGGATCAAGCATTCCTGCGGCAAGACACGTTGCCGCCGGCCAAGCGACGACCAAACTCAAATATCTAGAACCTGACCCTGATGACCCTTTCGTCCGCCCTTGGTTGCCTCATTTTCTCTAGTACGCGAGCCGCCAGTATCGAGAAGCCGCGTTCGGGCATTTCACAGGGGGACAGCCGTCCGCCCTTGGTTGCCTCATTATTGCTGAAGTTCATTTAGTGTCTGGCACTAATGTACTCGCCGACTGCTGGTGGCGCAGAGACCGAGCCATCTCTTCGCAGTCCACCAGTTCCTCACGGCCGGAAGAGTCTGCGCACACATAAGTCAGCAACGCTATGTTCTTTCCATCAGTCCAATACCAAACACGTACAAAATCTGGAGGCACGAAGAAGCTCTCGGAGCAAAGAAGTATGCCACCCTCGTTGTATTCAGACTGATCAAAGCCTTGACCGAACTCGCGCTTCATCGCCAAATCCCGAACAAGCATTCGTAGCTTCTCCATCGACACATCAGGGAGCCGACCTCTCGAATATTCTGCGAGTGAAAATTGCAAAGCTCCGCACCCGTCGGACTTGGCAAGCGTAATTGGAGCACCTGCCTCAAGATCGGTGGTAATCTCAACCCAACCTGGAGGAAACTCCACGGAGAAGCGGCCGATCGCGTATCGCGTTTTCATTTCAGCGGATTGGGTCGATTAACCGACCGGATTGCGGATCATACGGAAGCATAAATGTGGGCTGTGACCAGTTATTCGCTTGGTCGGAACGGAAAGTTCGGAATCCACCAGGAGTGTTGGGCTTGAAGTCGCCGAAGTTCATACCGGCGGCCAAGTGCTGCCGTGATACGCAGAAGGATGCATTCCTCCAGTTACACGGACATCTTGGCCGACCGAGTGAAAAGCGAACTCCGTTTCCAAGAAAATGCTCCGAAGTTGCTCGGGGAGAAGCCCGGGCCGATCAGCATGTATGCGACTGCCAAAGCCAGATGCTGCACGTGTCGCGGGATTCGCAGAGCCTCGCGGAGTCGGTGGTGGCTGCAGTGGCTGAAAGTTCCACTCGGCCTGAATACCTGCTCCGCCTGAACTCGCACTTTCCGTTGTTGTTACAGCCTCTGCAACCGCACCCGACCGGATGCGAGCTATGCGCGCAGATGTTGGCACAGGCGGTGTCATGCCTGTTGGTGCCATCCCGGGTATTCCCATCGCAATTCCTGCAAGCGTCCCCATCCACATGGACTTTCCTTCCGGGTCATTGACACCCCACAGGATGTTTTCCATCGTCATCCCTTGGGACATGTACTTGTTGAGAATCGCGTCGTCCTTTTGCTTACCTCCCTGCCTTTTTCAAGAGCCAGAATCGCGTTGAACGCGGCCGTCTCTGGGATGTTCATGTTGTCGCCACCGCTGACGACCCGGCCTTCGGGGCCTCCGACGACCATAGGCCGTCGATTTTGAGTCATCCCGATCACCCTGATCGGCGACTCCTCAAGTTCTTCACGAAGCCCGTGTGGATCAAACTTGGTCCAAGGGTTCTGGCGCACGAACGTGTAAAGGTTTGGGCCATCGACGAAACCCGCGGGATCGCGGCTGATGAATACGTCGGTCTCCAGACAGCGGTAGCGGTGGCCTTCGTTCAGCAGGCCGGTCGGGTCTTCCTCCTTCGTGTTCGCTTTCTGCCGGTCGGTGTTCGTGCCCCACTCCGCGCTCCGGGTTCCGAAGGCGTTGTAGGCGGCCTGCCACGTCATCACCCCGCTCGGGTTGCTTTGCCCGATCACATCGCCGCGGCGATTGTAGTGGTTGAGCTTGATCGCGTTGCCGGCGCTTGCGCTGTAGAGCAGGCCGCCCACGCCGCCGCCCATGTCCGGGCCGCGGATGTAATCCACGCTCGGGACGCCGTCGATCTGCTCCATGACGCTGACACTGCCCGCAAACGTCACG
>JBBRNF010000027.1:0-3124 GCA_038230455.1 Terriglobales bacterium | reverse complement strand
GGCTCCCGCCACCGCAACCGAGGAACTGGTCGCACAGATATGGAGCGAGGTGCTCAAGGTCCAAAACATCTCCACCGATGAGAACTTCTTCGAACTCGGAGGACACTCCCTGCTAGCCACACAGGTCATCTCCCGCATACGCCGCGTGCTTGAGGTCGACATTCCTCTCCGCACGATGTTCGATACGCCCACGGTAGGGCGCGTTGCGGAGCGCATCGACACCGCGCGGCTGGAGGGTAACGCCACCCCGGCGATGGTTCGCGTTCAGCGCGATGGTCCACTGCCGCTCTCATTTGCGCAGCAAAGGCTCTGGATTCTTGACCAATTGGAGCCGAACAATCCCCTGTACAACATTCCGCGGATCCTGCGGATGAAAGGCCGGCTCGACGTCCAAGCGCTGCACCGCAGCTTGAATGCGATCATCGCGCGCCACGAGCCGCTGCGGACGTGGTTCGGGACCGCGGCTGGGGAGCCGGTGCAACACATCGAGGGGGCGTGTGAGCTGCATCTGCACGAGATAGACCTGAGCGCAGTGCCAGAAACCGGACGCGAAGCGCAGGCGCACGAAATCGTCGCCGAGGAAGCACGGACGCCGTTCGATCTCTCCGTCGCTCCGCTGCTGCGCGGTCTGCTGCTGAAGCTCGGCGCAGACGACCATGTGTTGATGCTGACGATGCACCACATTGTGAGCGATGGCTGGTCGGCTACCGTGTTCCGGCAGGAGTTGCGCGCGTTCTATGAAGCTTTCGCGGATGGGAAAGAGGCAGATCTGCCGGAGTTGACCCTGCAGTATGCCGACTACGCAAGCTGGCAGCGCAATTGGCTACAGGGCGAAACGCTGAACCGGCAACTGGCGTTCTGGCGCGATCAACTGGCGGAAGCGCCCGCCGTCCTGACGCTGCCAACTGATCGGCCCCGGCCGGAGAAGCAGACCTTTGCCGGGGGAGAAGTGAAGTTTACGCTTGCACCGGAGACCTATGCCGCGTTGAAGGAGCTCTGCCGTCAAGACGGCGTGACGCTTTTTATGGCTCTGCTGGCTGGGTACCAGGCGCTGCTGTCGCGGCTTTCGGGGCAGGAGCAGGTCGTCGTCGGAACCGACTCGGCCAATCGCTTCACCGTCGAGACCGAGCGCATGATCGGCTTCTTCATCAATCTGCTTCCGCTGAAGGCCGATTTCTCGGGCGACCCTACCTTTCGCGAAGTGCTGCGCCGATCACGAGCGACGACGCTCGCCTGTTACGCGCACCAGGAGATGCCCTTCGACAAGATTGTCGAGGAGCTTCGGCCGGACCGCACATTGAGCCACAATCCCATCCTGCAGACACTGTTCGTCATGCAGAACGCGCCGGTGGCAAGTCGCCAGCTTGGGGATCTTGAGATCAGCGGCTTCGGCGTTCCTATAACGCGATCGAAATTCGACATTGCCGTGTTCGCGATCGAACGCAATGCGACCGTAGACTTCATCTGGGTGTACAGTACGGAACTGTTCGACCGCGCAAGCGTGGAGAACATGGCTCAAAGCTTCGGAACGCTGCTGGCCAGCGCCGTGTCGGACCCTGAGGCTCGGATCGGTGGGCTGGACTTGCTCAGCGCAGACCAGAAGCAGCGGCTACGCGAAGAGCGTCTGGAGCGTAAGAACTCGAGCAAAAGCAAATTGCGGAATACCGGGCTTAAAACGGTGGGTGTGGGAATCGGGGCAGCAGAATGACAACGGCTACGAGCGCTGGGTTCTTCCTTTCACCGCAACAAAATCAGGTGTGGAGTGCGTCCCCGGCGGCGCGCGCGCAGATAGCCATTCTGATCGAAGGGCCGTTCCATCAAGCACGCCTGCAAGAGTCTTTCTATTCCACCGTCGAGGCGAACGAAGCGCTGCGGACTGTCTTCCAGCGCCAGACCGGTATGAAGGTGCCTTTTCAGGTGGTGCTCGATGCGATCGAGCCGGTCTGGTCTTATGGCGGGTTCACCGCCGATGCCAGGACGTTGATGGCCCAGGAGGCGGTTGTGGAGATGCCGCCGGAAGGCCCGCAACTGCGCTCGACGCTTTTCACGGAGACGAGTACACGTTCCCTGTGGGTGCTGACCGCTCACTCTGCGATTGCCGATAGCGCCGCGATGCAGATGGTGGTGGCGGAAACGCTGAAGTCCTACGCCGGCAAGCCGCGCGAAGAGGCGCCGGAAGAGGCGCTGCGCTATGTTCAGTTCGCGCAATGGCAGAACGACCTGCTGGAAAGCGACGACGAGGCAGCTCAGGATGCGGCCAAGTTCTGGCTGAAGAGTGCCGGCGACGATGCCGCGCCGGGGTTTGTGGGTCAAGGTCTGGCGGAGTCTTCCGTGACGCTGGACATTTCTGCGGGCGTTGACATGGCCGCCGTTGCGGCGTCTCTGGCGGGCGGAACTTCCGTGAGCGACGTCGTGCTTGCCGCGTGGAGCGCCGTGATCGCACGCTGGAGCGGACAGTCGCGCATCGAGATCGGCGTGCTGTTTGCCGGGCGCGAGTACGAAGAGCTGGCGAGCTTGATCGGAGCAGTGGCCAAGATGTGTCCGCTTGTCGTCCCGATGAAGAACCAGGCTACCTTCCGCGAGTTGGTCGCGCAGGTCCACGGCGAGTGTGAAGAGATTGCCGCGATACAGGAACACTACGCACCCGGCCGAGCCTTCAAGGTTGGCTATGAGCACTGCGCGCTGGCCGCTCCGGTAGAGCCTGGTGGGATAAAGTTCACTCCCGTGCATGTTGGCGATACAGCCCACAACTGCGCCTTGAAGCTCAACGCGTTTACAACGCTGGACGGCATGCGACTGGAGCTGCAATATTGGCCGGAAGCCGTCTCCTCCGACGCAGCGGCAGGTATCGCCGAGGCACTGCAAAGTTTTCTGACCGCGGCGATCGCGTCGCCGCAGCAGGCCGTAAGCAATCTGCCGATGGTGAACAGCGCACGCAAGCGGCAGCTCGTTTCCGACTGGAACGATACCGGTGCCGCCTATCCCGCGGCTTCTGTGCACGGTTTGGTATCTGCGCAGGGCTTGGGTACTGCTGGTTCTATAGGGGTACGCAGCGGTTCTGTGTGCTTGACGTACGGTGATTTGGAGCTTTCGTCGAACCGTCTGGGGCGTTATCTGGGCAGGC
>JBBRNF010000026.1:0-3155 GCA_038230455.1 Terriglobales bacterium | reverse complement strand
GGCTCATTCTCCAAGCTCCCGCCAGCGATGAGCGCGGGATGGTGCGCCACTACACGCTCACTTCCGAGGACCTAGTTCTGATCAGTCGCCGACGCGGCGACCCTAATCGCCTTGGCTTCACGATCATGCTCTGCTATCTGCGTTTTCCAGGACGGATACTGCAACAAGGCGAGCAACCACCCGCCGCGCTATGCGCCTTCGTCGCTGAGCAACTGGGCCTTGATGCGGCGCAGTTCGACAATTACGCCGAACGCGATCAGACTCGCCGGGAGCACGTGCTTGAGATTCAAACTGCTCTTGGGCTTCGCCCCTTTACCCGCGACCTGTATCGAGAGCTGGCGGCCTGGCTGTTGCCGACGGCGCTCGTCACCGATCATGGCCCGGCCCTGGTGACTGCTTTGCTTGAGGAACTACGGGCGCGTCGCATCGTCTGCCCACCTCTCCCGGTCATCGAGCGGCTTGCTGGCTCGGTGCGAGCCCGTGCACAGCGGCAACTGTGGCGTCGGCTCACCGACGGACTGACCGATCAGCAGCGCCAATCACTCGATCAAGTGCTTGAAGTCCGCGCCGGGAGCGGACAAAGCACGCTGGCGTGGTTGCGGCAGACCGCTTATGCCGCTACGGCGGGCAACTTTCCCAAGCTGATCGAACGCCTGGTCTTGGTTCGCGCCCTCGGCATCGAGCCCGAGCGAGCCACGCGGGTTCACCAGAATTACTGGCTTAAGCTCGCTCGCGAGGGGGCCCAGAGTACAGTGCAGCACTTGGCGGAGATCGAACCGCTGCGCCGCCACGCCACGCTCACGACCCAGGTGCTGGAACTCATCGCTACCCTGACCGATGAAGCGCTCAATATGTTCGAGCATTTGGTCGGAAAGCTGTTTAATAGATCCGAACGCTCACATGCCGAGCAGTTTCACGCCAGCGGCAAATCGATCAACGAAAAAGTACGGCTGTATGCCCAGGTCGGCCAAGCGCTCATCAAGGCACGTGCCAGCGGTGGCGATGTATTTGCCGCCATCGAGGCCGTGTTGCCCTGGTCCAAGTTCGAATCAACCGTGGCCGAAGCGCAGACGCTCGCTCAGCCGGAAGAGTTCGACTTTCTCGCGCTGCTCGACGAACGCTACAGTAGCATGCGAAGGTTCGCGCCGCTGCTACTGGCGCATTTTGAATTCCATGCCGCGCCAGCCGCTGCCGAGCTGCTGAAGGCTCTTCATCTGATCCGCGATCTGAACGCCAGCGGCAAGCGCACGCTGCCCGAGAACGTGCCCACTGGTTTTGTCAAACCGCGCTGGAGGCCCCATGTGTTTCCATCCAACGGAGTGGACCGGCGCTTCTACGAATTGTGCGCACTGGCGGAACTGCGTGACCGGCTGCGCGCCGGAGATATCTGGGTGATGGGAAGCCGCCAGTACAGGGATTTCGAAACCTACCTGATTCCGGCCGCAACCTTCAGCATGATGCAAAAGGAGCCCCTTCCCCTCGACGTTGACACGCATCTGCCGTCCTATCTGGCCGAATGCCGGCAGAGGCTCGAAGACAACCTGACCACGGTTGCGACCAAGGCACGGGAAAACACCTTGCCCGATGTTACGCTCACGGACGGGGATCTGCGCATATCCCCGTTGCGCAAGAACACTCCGGAATCCGCAGAAGCCTTCGCGGAAAAGGCGTATGCGTTGATGCCGCACGTTAAGATTACCGAACTGCTCGCCGAGGTCGATCAGTGGACGAGTCTGGGGGATCGATTCCTGCATCTGCGCACCCAAGCGCCGCCAAAAGATCGGCAAGCTCTCCTCACGGCGGTGTTGGCCGATGGTATTAATCTCGGGCTCACGCGCATGGCCGAGGCCTGTCGCGAAACAACTTGGCGGCAGCTTTCCTGGACAGCCGATTGGCACGTGCGAGAGGAGTGCTATGTGCAGGCCTTGGCCAGCCTGATCGATGCGCAGCATCGCCAGCCCTTGGCGGCTCACTGGGGCAGCGGAACCACATCCTCCTCGGACGCTCAATTCTTTCGCGCGGGCGGTCGGGGCGAAGCCGGAGGACTGGTGAACCTGCACTACGGTCAGGACCCTGGAGTCAAGTTCTACACGCATCTGTCGGATCAGTTTGGGCCCTTCCACACCAAGGTGATCGCCGCGACTGCGAGCGAGGCTCCTCATGTCCTCGACGGATTGCTCTATCACCGGAGCAGCCTCGTCCTGAACGAGCACTACACCGATACCGGGGGCTTCTCCGATCACGTCTTTGCCATGTGCCGTCTGCTGGGCTTCCGCTTTGCGCCGCGCATTCGCGACCTGAAGGAAAAACGGCTCTATCTATTGCCGGGCATGACGGTGCCGCCTGAGCTGGCTTCGCTGGCGACCGGTGTCATCCATCTTCGTGGCGTCAGCGATCATTGGTCCGAACTGCTGCGTCTCGCCATGTCGATCAAAACCGGAACGGTCACCGCCTCGGTAATCCTGCGCAAGCTGGCGGCCTATCCCCGGCAGAACGGGTTGGCCCTCGCCTTGCGCGAACTGGGAAAGCTGGAACGGACTCTGTTTACGCTCCAATGGCTGCAGGATCCCGATCTACGCCGTCGTAGCCACGTCGGCCTCAACAAGGGTGAGCAACAAAATGCGCTCCGCCGCGCCGTATTCTTCAACCGCCTCGGAGAAATCCGCGACCGCTCCTATGAGAACCAACTCCATCGCGCCAGCGGTTTAAACTTGCTCGTCGCGGCCATCATCCTATGGAACACGACCTACCTGCTGCGCGCCGTCGATCACTTGCGCAAACAAGGCCACCATCCGGCACCCGGTGATCTGGCCCACTTGTCGCCCCTCGGCTGGGAACACATCAATCTAACCGGCGATTACCTCTGGGAAACATCGCCCACCCTCGGTCCAGATCAGTTCCGGCCTCTCAGCATCCGGGCTCATGACCTCACCGCCGCCGCTTAGCGTGCTTTAAATTCCGTTTCGTGTCTTCTCCTCTTTGGTGGCGCGATGGAAGACGAGCACCTGGCCCGCGCGGAAATTCCGGGGTTCGCTCTTTTGCGCCATGGTGTAGTTCTGCGGCACGTAGCGCTCCAGGCGGGCGCTCTCGCCCAGTTCTCCCGCGCGTTGACGTTCCGCGCGGATCGCTTCCGTGACGTTGCCGATCTCTTCGTG
>JBBRNF010000025.1:0-3745 GCA_038230455.1 Terriglobales bacterium | reverse complement strand
GGGATGCCCAGCATGATGTCCGGATGGGCGATCGCGCCAAGCTTTGCTGCCAGCGATGCGTCAGCGAAATTGCGGCCGTTTGACAAGATGTGAAGGCTTGTCCGCGGCAAGTAAGACTTCATTGCCCGCACCAGCTCGAGAAACCGATCGCCCAGCAACGTGGGCTCGCCGCCTGTAAAGATGATCTCTTTCGCATTTTGATCGATAAGCGGCAGCGCTTCGAGAATCTCGTCAACGATCCAGCCATCGGCGACATTGCGCGGCGGCTGCGAACACATCAGGCAATAGTTGTTGCAGCGTTCCGTCAGCAGGAAGCTGTTGGTGCCAGAACTGCGGCGGTAAAGGACCCGGACAGCATGGTCGTCGGGCGCGAGGCGGATTACGTCGCCGTCCGCAAGATAGTCAAAATCTGCCGGGAGGGTAACGACAGCCGCGGTGGCATCGAGCGCGTCGGCAGTCGCCTCCGCGCTGATGATGTACCATCCAAAGCCGGAGGGCGGCGCTGTTAAGCCGACGACAAAGGCTTCCCGGCTTCGAAGCGCCTGTGGGCGACTCACATCGGTTGAGACGCGGACAGTTTGGCGTCCCCTGCACTCTGCGGCTGCGCTGAACCGGATCTGCTTGGCGCCAAGAATGATCATTGCGAATATGCCCAGCGTTCCATCATTTCCCGTACCGCCGGCCGCGCTTCCATGCGTTCGATAAGCCCCCTAAAAACAGACATGTTGCGGTCGCAGTAAGCAGAAAGTGGCTTCTTACCCAGGAAATCTCCTTGGGTGGCATGGTGGAAAACCGGATCGGCGCCACAAAACGGCTCAAAGGCGCACCACGAACACATCGGCGCGCTGCCTGCAAACGAGGTCTCTAGTGGGTCAAGCAGCTGGTCGCTGAGCAGCAGCTCCGCATAGCTGTGCGTATGGACGTTGCCGAGGCAGAAGGTCTTGTCTCCCATTTCGGCCAGCATTCGACTCTCATCTGATGCGTACACATCGCCGTCATAGTTGTAGACGATCGCCCCAATACCGATGCCGGCAGGGCTGATCAGATCGACATAACCGGGCTGGAACGGGGTTAGCATTTTGCGCGCAATCATCGAAGCATACTGCTCGACAAAGGGGAAGCCAGCGAGATTGAGGTCGATGATGTAATCCAGACCCTCGAAGTAGAAATCGAGCCAGCGCGTCTGGCTGTAGGACTGGTAAGATTTGGTCTTGATGGCAAAACCGTAAGGCGACAGCGGACGCAGGAAGATGCCGCCGAAACCCTGCGCGACGTATTCGTCGATGATCTCGCGGACACGGCCAAGGCTAGCCGCTGTCGTCGTCATCAGGGCGCCGACGCGGTCTCGGCCTAGTTCACGACGAACCCGGTGAATGCCTTCGATCGCCTTCTCGTGCGAGTTGGCGCCTGGCCTTGGCCGGTTGCGGTTGTGAAGGTCGGCCGGGCCGTCGAGCGATGTCGACATTAGGATGCCGTGGTCACGCGCAAAGGCGATGGCGCGGTCATCTAGCACCGCCAGGTTAGTAGCGCTGACGAACTGGAGATCACGCCCCTCGACGATGTTCCGCCGTTCGGCTTCCAGCACGATAAATTCGATGAGTGGCTGGTTGAGCAAGGACTCACCACCCTGGAACTCGATCTTGATAGCGTGGGACGGGGAGGAAAACACTAGGTCGAGCGCCTTCAGCGCCGTCTCTTGGCTCATATCAAATTCGGTACGATCGTCATTTGCCCGAGAAACCTGGCAGTACGGGCAGGAGTGTTCGCACCGCAGTGTTACAACAAAAATATGGAGGCCGGTAAAATTGGCGAGCGGGGCGAGTTTCGATCGCACTTTCATGGCAAGCAGATCGATCGCAACGCTGGAATCGTCGTCGATCAGGAAATGCTTGGACTTGAGGTCGCCGTAAAGTGGCTCGTTCCACCCCAACTCTCCGTCACTGAAGCGTTTAAGGTCAGCCCTGTCGCAAACCTGAAATTCGCCCGCCGCGTTGGTGAGGACATAGCGCTCACCCGAAAGTTGGGTGAAGCGGAGGGGCAAGAGCTCGTAGCCAGTGCGAAGTGGTATCTCATATTCGGCGAGCGCTACGAAACCGCTCATCCTTGGAGTCCGGTTCTGGAAAAGGCGAGGCCCAGAATTGCGTCGCGCATCGGCTGTGTCCTGGCCTCGATCGACATGCGAAGGTCCTGGTCGATCAGCTCGCGGCGGAAATCTCGCTCCAAGAGATCCGCCGGCTCCGACGGAACGGCGATCCCTTGCAGCACACATCGGACACCTGAGGGAGAATCTTCAAAGATGACCGTGGCCCGCCGCATCATGACGTACGCGGCGCGCTTGGCGGCCTCAATATTGAATACAGACGATGGAAGCTCGACCACGATCGTGGTCGGGCTAAACTGCGGTTCGGACACTCCGAAACCCCCCAATAGTTTTTAGATCAGAATGAGCTCGAAGCGTGCGAGCTGTGGCTCGAGTGGCTCGAGTGGCTTGAATGGCTTGAATGGCTGGCGTGTGACGCATGCTGCTCAAGCTGAGCACCGGTGTTAACAGCGTGATCAAGAACGAGATCGCTGCCGCCTGCAGGCGCCTGAAAAGCTGCGATCGTGATGTTAGCGGGCAGCGCGGCCGCTACAGGAGTCGCCAACAGCGCCGCCGCAGACAGGGCAAACGGCCGCAAAAAGTTCCGATTTCCCATATGCCTTCCCCTAATTAAGGGTCGTTTATGACAGATGTAGCAGATTGCAGCAACATACATTCGGGCAGCGTACAGATGTTGCTGATTTACATTGAGCGTTGCACCGGTCAGGCGGGATGATGCGGACATGCAGCGACAGCCGATGCGTTAATTATGACATAGTAGCGTTACTCTGCTTCTGCCGGTAGGATGTCGCCGATGGGCTCGAGTGGTCGTCCGTGATTGAACCAGTCGACCCACTCGAGCGTGGCGTATTCGACGGCCTCAAACGACCGCTAGCGACCGTGGCGATGAATGGCGGCGACTGGCACCTGAACGTTGCTACCGCAACCTGTGTCGGCGCAAAGTAGACAAGTCTCATTTCCCGCAAAGAAGAAATGTCCCATTGCAGGGGCATCTGATGGAGAGGCGGTTGCGCACTGCTCCATGTCGCTGGCCGGTTGCTGCCGGGTCCCACCGCGGTGGGACCCGGCAGCAACCGGCCAATGAATCATGAGATGATGGCGAACTCGGAGGTTCCACGGACCGCCAGCTCCGCTTCGGTCAGCCTTGGGCGCAGCTTCAGTTTCGATTTACCTGATTTCCGCCCGTCTACCTTTGGTGTGGCGTCAGGCTCCGGGAAGATGTGCGAGGCCTGCGATCGGCGGGAAGGGGCACCGTTATTCCGCTGGCGGTGATGTGGTGCCGTTGCCTGCATCTGTTTTGCCAGCGTCAGCGCCGCGACCAGATGTTTGTTGTCTACGACCGCAGCTTGGTTGACCTGCCGCATCTTGTCGAAAACATGGTGGGGCAGTATCCGTCCATTGTGCTGGATCTCGAGCCGTCCGTCAGGATACTCGCAGACGTCGACCCGCTTGCCCGCCAACGGCCGGCTGATCTCGTTGGGCTCGAGAATGAACAGCACCTTGTTATAGTGCAGCGTCAGCGCCGCTGTAAGCGTGCGCTGCTCCCGCCAGACCATCTCGGCGCGCAAGTCGTCATGGGCAGCCAGCGGTCGGTGCAGATCGCGCGGATCGAACGCCGCCTTGGCGAACTGCTTATTGTGGCGC
>JBBRNF010000024.1:0-4148 GCA_038230455.1 Terriglobales bacterium | reverse complement strand
GTGGCGAAGACAATGCGGACCATTGAAAGGGATCTCGGTACCGCTTCGGCGCAGGAGCGCTTGAAAAGCTTCTGTAACCGCCGTGGGCTTCAGTACGCCGATGGGCGCGCGCATCCGAAGGAAAACCCTCCGGTGAGGAGCCGTTGGCGGTGTCTTCTTCAAGTGCTTCACGAGAGCGGCAGACACCTCGTTTGTCAATGGAAGCTCCAGGGGCGACGAGGTCTTCCGCTGATGGATTCTCAGGCTGCCTTGCCGCCAACGAATATCGTCGAGGCTTATCGCGACGACCTCACTGGCGCGGAGCCCATAAGTAGCGATCAACAGAAACATTGCGTAGTCGCGCAAACCCATCGCGGACTTTTGATCGATGCTTTTCAGAAGGGCTGTGACTGTGTCCCAGGGAAGGGAGCGAGGCAACTGTTCAAGCCGGTACAGCCGGGGAGTGTCGATCTGGCGA
The DNA here is from genome assembly GCA_038230455.1 of Terriglobales bacterium. Classification (GTDB taxonomy): domain Bacteria; phylum Acidobacteriota; class Terriglobia; order Terriglobales; family Acidobacteriaceae; genus Granulicella. Next base: position 3,691 of record JBBRNF010000024.1, on the reverse strand, counting down.
TCGAGTCCCGTTCGCACTCTGCCATCTGTAGAGAGGAACCGAAGCAGGCCGCGAACGCCGGCTATCTCATGCTGTAGGCTTGCGCGGCACAGGCGCTGGCCCGCTTGTGTGATGTAGGCCTCGGATGTCGCCGGGTTAAACAGCTTCGAGCGCGACACTGCGTGATTCCAGATGTTCCAGAAAACAGCGGGATACGAGTCTGTGGTGTGAGATCGTCGATGCGGCGCAGCCGCGGACTCTATGCAGGTAGCTCGCATACTCATCGCTGAGCAGCGTTGCCGGAGAAACCGACGCAGCCTTCTCAATAGCGCCGGTCTGGATGATTCCAGTGGCGTTCAGATATCGCGCCATCGCTCGAAGCGTGCCGGCATGGTTGGGGAATACCTGGATGAGGTCACGCCAGGACTCGTACAGGATCGACCGGGAGAGTGCGGCGATCTCGTGAACTCCGCGCTTTCGCAGATCCTCATCTGCGTCTTTCAAAAAGCGGATCGAGAACTTTCGCGACCCCGGTGTATAGCCGCCTGCCGCGAGCCAATCGTCAAAGCCGTCGGCGGCCGAGCCCAGCAGTGGCAGTGCGCGGAACTTCTGGTGTGCCCCGGGAAGAAGGGACTGTAGCATCGTTTTACCTCGTTGAGTTGGTATCGGTCACCAGACGGCGACCAATCCGATGCTACTGAATTAATGTGGAGTGCGGGCCTGCTGAGGCGCAATGAAGACGGGGCTTTCGGCGGGCTCCTCCACATTACTGACAACTCAACATTAATCGATGAGGTCGGCTATCTTTCCTTCGACGACAAGGCCGCCGACTTGCTCTACGAAGTCGTCAACTGCCGCTATGAGCGCAAGCCGCTGATCGTCACCACCAACCGTCCCTTCAAGGAATGGAACGAGGTGTTTCCTAACGCAACTTGCATCGTCACTTTGCTGGACCGCCTGCTGCATCACGCCGACGTGACCCTCGTCGAAGGCAGCAGCTATCGCGTCCGCGAAAGCGAACAGGAATCCGCCGCGCGAAGGATAGCAAAATGAACCCCGTCGAAATCAGTGATGCGGCCTTCGTTGCTCAAGTGCTCACGCTCTATCTGGATCTGCCCGACACGCCCGTGCGTCCCAGCTCCGCCGATCAATCTCTGGCCCGAAAGCTGCTTGTCGAAACGGTGCCACTGCCGCTGATCGAGTCCGCTCTACTGCTCGGCACCCTGCGTCGACTCAGCCGCGCTCCAGACCTGCCGCCGCTTTCCAAAATCCGTTCGCTGGCCTACTTCCTGCCGGTCATTGAAGAACTCAAACTCCAGCCGCTCCCAGACGGCTACCTCGACTACCTCAGGCTAAAGCTTCGCCGCCTGTCGGCCCCATGCTCAGAAAAATACGTTTTCTGATGATCGTTAACAATTTCAGACCAGGCAATAAGCTAATATTTTCGACCGGGCCGTTAACCAAGGAGATGTTGATGACGACGACGAGAAAGCAGCACAGTCCGAAGTTCAAGGCGCAAGTCGGCGCTGGAGCGTCTGCCGGAGGTGTTCGTGGATGGCCGGACGCGCCCAACCAACGCCGGGCAGGCGGAGGCCGACGCGCTGTTCGAGCAGATCGGGCGCCAGAAGGTCGAACTGGACTGGCTTAAAGAAAAGTCGGAATGCTCGACTGAGGAACTTCGCCTGCTGGTGGATCGGGAGCACGGAAAAATCAGTATTCGCCGCCAATGCGAATTGCCGGGAGTGAACCGGGCCGGTCTTGACTATCACGCGGACGCCGTTTTACGGGAGCCAGAGAATGACGGCGTGGCTGGGAACGAAGGGCTGGGAAGTGAATCGCAAGCGGGTGTCACGGCTGATGGAGATGATGGGAATCGAAGCGGTCTACCCGAAGCCGGGGTTGAGCCAGCCAGGGGAAGGCCACAAGATTTACCCGTACCTGTTGAGAGGGGTGGCGGTGGATCGAGTGAATCAGGTGTGGAGCACCGACATCACCTACATTAGGATGGCGCAGGGTTTTGTCTACTTGGTCGCTGTCATGGATTGGTTCAGCAGATATGTGCTGAGCTGGTCGCTGACGCTGGAAGTCGATTTCTGCATCGAGGCGCTGCGGCGCGCCTTACGCCGGGCAAGGCCGGAAATCTTCAACAGCGGTCAGGGTTCGCAGTTCACCAGCGAGAGATTCCACCGCGAACTGCAGGCCAGAGAGATCGCGATCAGCATGGATGGACGGGGACGTTGCATGGACAACATTTTCATCGAGCGTCTATGGAGGTCGCTTAAATACGAGGAGGTGGTGTGCTGTGAACGTCGGGTCTGAGTAGATCAGGCGATGCTTTATCGAAGATGGAGGAAGATCCTCCGGAGTCGGCCTGCAGGGGCGGGCTCCAAACCGCCACAAGCTGCTGGGGTCAAGAGTCCTGGTGGTGAGCGTTGTGGAAAAGGCGGAAGCAATTCCGTCAGGTATGTCTCAAGGAGACGAACGTGAGTGAACCACTGATGACGTGTCGTAACGTATCTAATCGGCGTCGAAACCGGGATCTGGACTTCTATCCCGCGAGTAAAGGTTGGAAGCGACCTGCTTATTGTCCAACCGGCGTCCGGCATGAAGGTGGCGTGACCTTGGGGCGGGCTTCGATAAGGAACGGTCCGAGTACCGATGCGAAGCACTGGGGCGGAGACGCCCGTAGTAGGGACGAAGGTTCCGTAATGGGGCTGGACCGAAGGGGCGTCGTCATCCGGTCTCTATCGATTGGACAACCCGCGAGGGGCTGATCCGTATGGATAGAGCCAAGCCGTTTTGTATTGCTAAACGTGAGGTGTGGGAAGCGTATAGTGAAAGCGAGCCGAGGTTGGCGCGGGGTAGACGAGCAGTCACTTGCGGACTTCGATAAGAATCTGAGCAAGAATCTCTATCGAATCTGGAACCGGAAGCGCTCGGGAAGCTATTCCCGTCGCCCGTGAGACGTGTAGACATACCGAAAGGAGATTCTGGCGGAACCCGGCCGCTTGGTATACCAACGGTCTCCGACAAAATCGCCCAGATGGTCGTCAAGCGTTACCTGGACAGATCCTGGAACCCGTGTTTCACAGGGATTTCTATGGATATCGTCCAGGGAAATCGGCGCACGACGGCTGGTTGTGGCCCGACGCCGTTGTTGGGATCACGATTGGGTGCTCGATCTGGACATCAAGAGCTTCTTCGATCGGGTGAACCACGACAAACTGATGTCGAAGCTTGCGCAGAAGATCGGTGACAAGCGGTTATGAAAGCTGATCCGGGCGTTTCTCAGGGCTGGGGCGATGGAGAACGGGTTGGTGAATCCGGTGGGGGACTCCGCAGGGCGGACCTTTATCGCCATTGCTGAGTAACATCGTACTCAACGAGTTGGACCGGGAGTTGGAGCGGCGCGGGCTTCGATTTGCGCGCTCGCCCGAGGGCGACGCGTGGATCAAGCGGGGCGCAATGGCGGAGCGAACCGACGACGAGTTTCTGCGTCCTGGTGCGAGTTGATCGAAGACCAGGGCCGCGGACGATAGTAATATCTATGTCCGTAGCCGGCGAGCCGGGCAACGGGTGATGGAGAGCGTAACGCGATTCATCGCAACGAAGCTCAAACTCAAGGTGAACCAGCAGAAGAGTGCAGTGGCACGGCCGTGGACACGGAAGTTTCTTGGCTTCAGCTTCACGAACACAGGTATACCCAAGCGGC
>JBBRNF010000023.1:0-4679 GCA_038230455.1 Terriglobales bacterium | reverse complement strand
CTGGAAAGCCAGTTGGCGACGGCCTCGCGCTTGAAGGTCGTGTCGAACTTGCGGCGGGTTCTGACCGGGGATGCTTTGATGATGGTTTCCATGGTACTCGGTCCTCCTTAACTCTCCGTCCGAGAAATCGAAGCAACCTCAGACCGTCGAGGGGCATGGACCCGAGCTGGATGTTGAATCCGTTGCCGTCGGCGTGCGGCCAGGCGCTGCCGATGAGGGTCCAGAAGCCGTCGCCGCCTTCGCGGTTGCGGACGTGGTAGGCGAGGTGGCTCGGTGCCTTGGAAGCGGCTGTCTGTGTCTGGGTTGAAGCGGTCATCATCGTTCTCCTTCGTTTGGTTGTCCGGGCTGCGCCAATCGCGGCCTGATGGCACGACGACAAAGTCCCGCACAGCCGGGGCGGGCGTGACCGCGCCAGCGGAAACTTGGGGGAGACCTTCAGGGGGAACCGAGGCTTCCGCTTGCGCGGCCCGGCGGGGACTTTACCGGTGCCCATCAGCAAGGCCGCACGGCGCTGCTCGGTTCAGGCGAGGAGAGGTGACCGACCGTAGGAAACCTACGCAGGCATTATTAGCGAAAGTGCCACGGAACGAAAATAGCACGACCGGCTATTAGCGAGGCGAAAAGGCCAATGTGCGGGTCCGTGTTGTCTGCAAGGCCATTGACGTTGTCGAACGGATGAGTTACAATGATTACAACAGTGACATTTTAGGAGTTCATCATGACGACAAGCGGTTCTTTGGTCATCAGCATGCGGCTTCCCACCGCGAGCGGCAAACGGCTCAAACGCATGGCCAGTCGGCACGGCTGGACGCCGAGCGACGCCAGCGCACGTCTGGTCGAAGAGGGGCTCCGGCGGTCGGAGTTCGCCTTCATCGACTTCCGCGATTCGCCGGTCGGTCGGCAAGCCTTTCTCCAGGGGAGTTCCCTGGCCGTCTGGGAGGTGATGATGCTGGCCCGAAGCTACGGCGACGACGCAGATGCGGTGGCGAAGCACCTGCACTGGCCGGTGGTGAAGGTCAAAGCCGCCTTCAATTACGCGAAGATGTTCTCTGCTGAGGTCTCCGAAGCCGTCGCGGAAAACGACACTTCGGATTTTGAATCGCTGAAGCACATGCTGCCGCAGGCGGTTGAGTTCGTGGCAGGCAAACGCCCGACGAAGCACTGACATGCTCAAGCTGCTGCTGGATGAGCACATCTCGCCCGACGTTGCCGAGGGACTCCGTCGGCACGTGAAGGGCGTGTCGGTCCTGTCCATGTCCGAATGGGAAGGCGGGCAGTGCATGGGACAGGACGACGCGGTGTGCCTTCAGGAGGCTGCCAGCCAGGGGCTGACGCTGGTGACGTACGACCTGCGGACCATCCCGCCGCTCCTGAAGCCGTGGGCAGAAGAGGGGCGAACCCATGGCGGTATCATCTTCGTCGACCAGAAGACGATCTCTCCCGCCGACTTTGGTGGATTGGTCCGGGCACTTGCCGAGTTGCGCGACCATGGCGGGGATTGGGATTGGACCGACCGGGTATATTTCTTGAAGCGTTGAACCAAGGCACCGTGCGGTATCCTGAGCGCGTTTCGTCCGTCTGTCTGAGGAGCCGGCTCCATCTACAACAGATGTAAATGTAGGGGGTTGACAACTCGGTGCCAAAATGGCACCATTGAATCATGGAACCGTTTGTCGAAGAGCCCAGGACAAGAATCACCGCCCGTGTGTCGGACATCGTCCGCACGACGTTGGAGCAGGCTGCGGAGCTTTCGGGGTCGACGGTGAACCAGTTCGTCGTGCAGACGGCCTATCTGGAGGCGCAGCGCCTCATCGAACGGGAGATGGTCATCCGCCTTTCGCAAAGCGACGCCCGCCGCATCCTTTCCTTGCTGGATGCTCCGCCAGCCCCGAACAAGCGCCTGAAACAAGCCGTCAAAACCTACAAGGACACCGTCCGTGCGTAAGATAGAGGCACTGTCCTCGGCACATGACCGGGGCGGGTTCGATTGCGGCAGCGAGCCATTGGACGTGTTCCTGCGGAACACTGCCCGGCAACACGGGGAGCGCGGGATTTCTCGAACGTTCGTGTTGGTGGAGGAAGCTGCCGTCGCTCCCAAACCCATCCTCGGATTTTTCTCGCTGAACATCTGCCAGTTGAAATCGGAGGGCCTGACGCCAGCGGAGGCGAAGCGTCTTCCCCGCGACGTGTCGGGGATACGCCTCGGGCGTCTGGCGGTCGCCAAGGGGGTGCAGCGTCAAGGCATCGGCAAATCCCTTTTGGTCGGCGCGATGCGGAAGTTTCTGGAGATATTCGAGACCGCCGGTGGAATCGGCCTCTTTGTCGACGCCAAGGACGCGGAGGCGAAGCGCTATTACGAACAGTTCGGCTTCATCCCGATGCCGTCGAACGAGCTGGAGCTGTTTCTGCCGGTCAGGACGGTCCAGGAGGCGCTCAACGACATCACGGCCGCTCGTCACTGAGCGGGGTTTGAATGGGGATGCCTGCGGAAAGTGGGTTTTTGAGGCACAACCGAAGGAGCATACCTATGGCGAAGACACCGAATAAGCCGGCCGGCCGCATCACTGACGCCGGAGCAATCCTCGACCGTATGATGGGCGATGACGACGGGATGCGCCGCTTGGTCGAAGATGCGCGGGGCAACTCCAAGGTGGCGCAGCTCATCTACGATGTCCGTGCCAAGGCGAAGCTCACACAGAAGCAACTGGCCGACCTCGTGGGCACGACCCAGTCGGTCATCGCCCGACTAGACGCCGACTACGAAGGCCACTCTCTGGCGTTGCTCGGCCGCATTGCTGCCGCTCTGGAGCGGCGCGTCGAAATCCGCTTCGTCCGCACCCCCAGTGCAAAGGCCAGTAGCCACACACTCCGGCCCGAACCAACGATGGCCGGAACCCACTGACGGAACGGCTTTACGGCCGCCGTCAGGCAGTCGGCTCGTAGCGCTCCACCTGCAGCTTGTCGAAGTCGCGGTCGAAGGAGGCGACGGCGATTTGTAGAAGGCGGTTGAAAAGTGCGGCGGGGTCACGTGTGTGACGAGGCGGTCGAAAAAGGCGGCACCTTGGGACAAAGTGAGAGGTGTATGCCGATATGGAACAATGGAGCGAGTTGCGACGACGTGTGCTGGTGGAAGGGGTGAGCCGGAGGCAGGTGCTGAGGGAGACGGGGATGCATTGGAAGACGCTGGCGAAGATCCTGGAGAACAGCGAACCGCCCGGGTACCGGCAGGAGAAGCGACGGGGACGGCCGAAGCTTGGGGAGTATCTGGAGCGGATCGAGGAGATCCTGAGGCAGGACGCCCGGATGCCGCGCAAGCAGAGGCACACGGCCAAGAGGATCTGGGACCGGCTGAAGGAGTGGGGCTACGCCGGAGGCTACACGGTGGTGAAGGAGGTGGTGCGGGAGCTGGGCTGCCGGAGGCAGGAGGTGTTCGTGCCGCTGACCCATCCCCCTGGAGAAGCGCAGGTTGATTTCGGCCACGCGCTGGTGAACGTCGCCGGGAAGCTGGTGAAGGTGGCGTTCTTCGTGATGAGCCTGCCGCACAGCGGGGCGGTCTTCGTGATGGCGTCCGAGCGGGAATGCACGGAGAGCTTCTGGGAAGGGCATGTCCGGGCGTTCGAGTCCTTCGGGGGCGTCCCCCGCCGGATCACGTACGACAACACGTCGATCGCGGTGTCGAAGATCATCGGGCGGGAGCGGCGGCTGACGCGCGGGTTCCTGCAGCTGCAGAGCCATCACCTGTCCGGCCACCACTTCTGCCGCCCGGCCCGGGGCAACGAGAAGGGCGTGGTGGAAGGGGCGGTGAAGTTCACGCGGCTCAACTTCTTCGTCCCGGTCCCGCAGGTCGCCGATCTGGACGCCCTCAACGTCCGGCTCCTGCAACAATGCACGGAGGACCGGGAGCGGAGGCTCCGAGGGAAGGCGGGGACGAAGTCGGCGCTTCTGCCGGAGGACCAGGCGGCGTTCCTGCCGCTCCCGGCAACGGCTTTCCCGGCATGTCGCCAGGTGTCGACGGCGGCGAGTCCGCTCTCGCTGGTGCGCTTCGACGACAACGACTACTCGGTGCCGGTGCAGTGGGCCCATCACCCGGTCGTGGTGAAGGCCGGGCACAGGGAGGTCACGCTCTTCGCCCAAGGAGAAGAGGTGGCCCGCCACCGGCGGGTGTGGGAACGGGAACGGGTCCGCTTCGAACCGCTCCATCATCTGGCCCTGCTGGAACGAAAACCGGGGGCCTTGGACTATGCGCGGCCGCTGGCGGGCTGGATCTTGCCGGAGTGCTTTGTCGTCCTGCGACGCCGGCTGGAGGCCCGTTCCGATGGACACGGGACCCGGGAGCACATCCGGGTGCTGCGGTTGCTGGAGCACCATCCGGTGAGCCGCTTGAGAAGCGCGGTGGAGTCGGGCCTGAGGGTGGGAGCCATCACCCGGGACGCCATCGCGCAGTTCCTGTATCCCCCGGCGGACGCTTGGCAGACGACCTTCGACCTGGCCGGACATCCCCACCTGCGGCACGTCCGGGTGGCGGCGCCGGACCTGGGCGAGTACCAGGTGCTCATGGGAGGTGCCCGATGAGCAAAGACCCGTCGACCTTGTTGCTGGAGCATCATCTGAAGGCCTTGAAGCTGCCGACGATCCTCCGGGACCACGCCAGCGTGGCGGCGGCCTGTAGCCTGGAACGG
>JBBRNF010000022.1:0-4878 GCA_038230455.1 Terriglobales bacterium | reverse complement strand
GCGGAGCGGTTCTTCGGGGGCCAGCCGGCGGACCTGTTTGACTGGCTGCTGGAGCGGCTGCCCGTGCCGGCGCGGCCGGCACGGCGGCGGCTGCGGGCCGCCTGAGGGGCCAGGGGGCCGGCCGAAACGATGATCAAGGCCGGACATCCCAATGTAGCCTATATCGGCGCTCCCGGTCGAGAAACGCGCGCTCGCCCCCTTCAAGGATGTCGCAGACTGCTTTCCGGATAATAGGATCCTCCAGGGAGCCGCTACGATAGCTAACCTTCGGCAATCCGGCACCCTCCTTCCGTTCCGATGAGGCGACAATGACTTGGTCGGCGTCGGTGTTCACCACCAGGTTGGCGTTGTGGGTGACGATAATGACCTGCCGCCGCCAGCGTGCCTCTCGGAAATGAGGCACCAGTTCTTCAAACACCGACTTCGGGTCGAGGTTTTCCTCCGGCTGGTCGATGATCAGTGGACGTTGGTCGTGCTTATCGATTACCAGGTACAGCAGCAGCAGCACGATACCCCGGGTGCCGGGAGAAAGGTGCTCTATCGACACGCCGTCATAGGTAATGCTGTACCTCATAGCGATGTGAGCGGTGCTATAAAGCCACGAAGCGACCTGCTGGAGCCACGCCGCGGCACCTGCGGGTAGAACCGTCGATGGCATCGATTTGATGATATCCGGGTAGTAATCGTGAATGAAGGACTGCATCGCCGCAGCAACTTCGCACGCCGTCCCGAGTTTCCAGATGCCTTGCAGTTGATCGGCCGCCCGGAAGAGGGCACCGTGGCCCCGTAAACGAGACTCCTTCCGAAGGTCCAGCAGGGCTTCTCCGGCATCGACCCAAGCTCTCAGGTCGATCTCCCGCGACACCGAGAAGCGAAGGCGGCTCAGTGAGCCCTGTCCACGGACCAATAGTTGCTGTAAGGGGCCGTACAGGCGCATCAGGACCGCTTGCTCATTCAGGTAGGTCTGGAAAACCTCCGCATACAGTGCCCGCCGCCGCTCAAGATGGCTATGCTTCCGCGCGCTCGCCTCTTTGGCGCTTTCGAGTTCCGCCTGCGCTCGCTGAAGTGACCTATCGTCTTTCTCCAGCCCCCGCTGAAGGTCCGCGTATCGACGCTGCTTCTGTGAATCGATACCGACCTCCTCTTTCAGCCTGTTGCGTTCTGCCAGGAGCAAGTTGTAGGGCCACTTCGCGGGCGGGTCTTTTTCGGTATCCATCGGTCGGGACGGATCCCCCTCCGTCAGGTGTCGAATCGTGTCGTCAATCGCCCTCTTTCGTTGCTCAATGACCTGATCGACATTGCCCGCGAATGACACAGAAAATGCGCACCAGTCCGCTGCGCCCAGGCCCGCTTCCCGAAAATCCTCCTTGAGCTTTGCAACGTAATGCGGGAGCCTCACCGTCTGGAATTGTTCGATCTCCTTCTTGAGGTCGTCAACCCGGACTCGGGCGCGCTTCTGCTTGTCTACCGCAGTGCCGGCTGAGGCCAGGGCCGCCTCCAATTCCGCCAGCCGCTTCGCTCGAAGCTCTTTGCCCCGTGGCATCAACGCGAGCAGTTCTGCTTTCGTTTTCTCAACGCGCGCCAGCAGGCCGTCGCGTTCCTTTTTTATCGCCTCCAGCCGATTGTGCAGCGCGTCCTCGGCTACCACCTGCGAGGAGGTGTTTTCGATCGCCTCCTGGAGCGCCGCCCTTCCTCGACGGATCGGGCCAAGGTAGATGTCAGCAAACTGCTCAAATGAGTCGGCATCGAGCCGCTCCGTTGCCTCCGTGGCCTCAAATATTACCCGTTCGATCTCGCGGCGCAGTTCCACCGCCAGCCCTTCGGCAGAGCAAAGCTGCTCAACGAATTGCTGCGAGAGATAACGAACCCTCTCCCCGTCGTGATCAGCCGCATCGGCGGATTCCGGGCACAGCCACTTTGAGAAGACGATCCCGTCACCCCACTGCAGGTCCACTATCGCCTTTTTTAGGTAGTTCACGGGGCGAGACGCGCGACAGAGGAACGAAGTTTCCACGCTATGAGGCGAGGACACATTCGCCCCAATCGCCATAATGTCAGCCAGCGCGGTCTTCCCGGACCCACGAGCCCCGATGATGGCGACTAGGCCGTGGTTCAATGGGAGCGCACCACTCGACAGCCAAGGGGTGCAGCGCGTGGCCACCTCAGAAATACACATGGCGGCGTCGTGCCTCTCCGGTGGGGTACGGCCGATTCACACTCTTTCTTCAGGCTCCAGAATGGCTTGCCGGAGCGACTCGAAAGTGGGATCCCCCTTCACCCAGCAGTACCGCTCTTCGTCCGGGGCGGCGGCCTTCGCCACGCAATGCGCATCCGACCCGTGTAAGCACGGCTTCCTGCCGTTGTACTCGCGCTCCAGAGTCTGCACGTCACAGTTCGGGTTCTTGCCCAGCCAGAAGTCCCGAACGCTCTGGGTGGAAGCGACTACCACGTGCGCGAACCGCTCAACCTCCTTCCGCCACGCATCGAACGAGGCGTCCCGCTGTAACCCGGCCGTGCCATCGTTTGAACTTGCCGACACGGCGACGAGGCAGTTCCGCACAATCCAAGAGTCGTTGCGGAACAAGTCGCGCAACTGGTCAACCGTTACTTTGAACTGGTTCGCGCCGTCCCGGCGGGCCACATCTTCCTGGCTCTGCGACACCTTGTGCGCACGCCCCAGCGAGACCAGGTCCGAAGGAGTGCAACGGTACTTGCGGCCTTTATACTCGAAGGTCAAGTCGGCCAGCACACGCTCAATCTGCGTCTCATGGTCCTCCGCCTCTGGCGAAAAGAGCAGATGTAGGTTGATGGCCCGCTTCTTGTCCGTCGCCACGTCGAGTCGCATTTCGACGTTCGGGAAAAGTAGCCGCACTCCCCGCAGCCGGCCTGCAATGTGGTGCCGCCTGACCTCCCGATAGCACCCGATAGAAAAGTAGTCGGTTACCCCGAGCACCTCCACCGCAGGGGACGCCGTTTCGATGGCGCTCAAGTATCCTTCCCAGTCACCCTTGAACTGGTCGTTCAGCAAGGTGCCGGGGGCATGCAGATGTGGGTCCCACCGCCTCCACTGAGACCCGATTGCCAAGGGCACCTGGACTGCGGGGATCACGAAAACCCCTCCGACTATGTGTCGCATACCCGTCAACGCACTGCTTTCGGTCCTGCTGATTCTAGTCGGAGGACACCCACGAGGCAACGACATCGCCGAATAGTGCTGCTAGCCCGTTTTTCGGTGGTGTCCCCGCAGTATTGCCAAGATGACGTAAGTCCCGTGCAAGTAGACGGTTGTCGATTCGGCGCCGAAAAGTCGGCGCTTCAGCAGTTCGCGGAAAAAGCTGGCATTTTGAAGGTTGGCAATACTGCGGGGACGCCACCCGTTTTCCCCGCCGCCCTCTTTACGATGTAGACCCGTCTAGTAGCAATGACGTTCGCAGTGTCCATTTGAACACTCATCTCGACGAGGCACGGGAGTGGTGATGCCCAGCAACCCCAGGCTTGAATCCGCGCAAGTTCGGTCACCCAGGCAAGATCGGTAGAACAAATCGGGTTTTTCGTTAATGCGGGGTAACCGTTCACCGCATTCCGAAAGTGTGCCGAATTGATCGCCTGAGCCCGGCAGTAGTTCGGAAAAACGTGCCTGGTTTCTCACGCTATCGCCTTAAGAAGCGCGATTTGACCGCGCGAAAAAGCCCGTTCCCCGAAGTCGGGTGAACGGTTACAATGCGGGGGGCCGGCGAGCGACGATGAATCTGCTGAACAGCCCGCTATTAGGCCTACTGCTTCGGTTGCATTCGGTTCTTTCGTACAGTATCATTGATTTTTATTCAGGAATGCCATCTGGGGGGACGGGCATGCGGCAGAATCCAAAACCATTCGACACGCTCGAAGGGCAATTCGGGACCTTGCTCATCGACCCTCCTTGGCGATTTTCCAATCGGACCGGCAAAATGGCTCCCGAGCATAAGAGGCTCCGCCGTTACGAAACCATGAGCTTCGAGGACATCGCCGCCCTGCCGGTGGGTGATCTGGCCCTCCCGCAGTCGCATCTGTACCTGTGGTGCCCGAACGCCTTGATCGCCGAAGGCCTCCACATCATGCAGGCGTGGGGGTTTACTTACAAGACCAACATTGTCTGGTATAAGACCCGCAAGGACGGCGGCCCGGACGGGCGTGGCGTCGGCTTCTACTTCCGCAACGTGACCGAGCTGCTACTGTTCGGGATCCAGGGCAAATTGCGGACGAAAAAAGCCGGTTGCACTCAGGTCAACATCCTCGTCACCCGCAAGCAGGAGCATTCCCGGAAGCCCGACGAGGCGTTCGACATCATCGAGCAGTGCAGCCCCGGCCCATTCCTTGAGCTTTTCGCCCGCTTCAAGCGACCAGGATGGACCCAGTGGGGGGACCAGATCGAGGTTTACGAAGAGTCGCGACCGCTGCACGCTCCTTACAACGGCCACGCCCTTAACGGCCATGCGAACGGGAACGTCAAAGGGAAGCCTGGCCGCCGAGGGCGTCCGCGTAAGGCTCAGCCAGACGATCAGGGGCTTTTCAGGGGCATGGAGCCGCCCGAAGAGGGCACGTCATCGAGGTAGCACTCTGGCTTGATCCCGACGAGAAGCAGCGGGCAGTTGCCCGCTCGTCCGCTCTCAACCCGTGGGTAAAGCTTGCTCCAGTGGGTCGTTGACGCGCCGTATTTGCGACCGCAGCCTTTCCCGTCCTTATCATACAGTGTATCGAAGGTAACCGTTCACCGCATTCCGAAAGTGTGCCGAATTGATCGCCTGAGCCCGTCAGTAGTTCGGAAAAACGTGCCTGGTTTCTCACGCTATCGCCTTAAGAAGCGCGATTTGACCGCGCGAAAAAGCCCGTTCCCCGAAG
>JBBRNF010000021.1:0-5195 GCA_038230455.1 Terriglobales bacterium | reverse complement strand
CGCAGGTTCCCCCGGGCCAGGTTTTTTGACGGGGACTACGCCTCCAAAAAGCTGACGGCCACTGTCCGGTGCAACGCCAGTCTATGCCGCTGCCTGTTTCCATCCAAGGGGTCGCGGTCGCCCGCGATGGCAGTTTTTTAAAATCTCCTTTTTCACTTTCAGCCGGGCGTTCTCCTGTCTCAACCGGCTCAGCTCCGCCTCCAACTCGGAGGTTGGCTGCGCCGGCTGGCGTTTGACCAGCGCCTGGCCCTTGCGGGCCCGATACAACCAGTTCGCCAGCGTCTTGCTCGACATCTCCAACGAGCGCGCCACCGCCGAAACGCTGCGTCCGCTTTCGATCACTTGCTTGACCGCCGCGTCTCGAAACTCAACCGTGTATCTCCGATCCGTTCCTGTCTTCATGCGTCCTCCACAAAGTCAAACTAACAGACTTCGTGGCGTCCATTTTTCGGGGACCAGTTCATTCTGCTCAGCCATCGCTCGTATGTCATCGGGCTTCTAGCCGCCACGGAGCACAAAAGCGCCCTGGAGCGAGACTTCCTAACCCTCACAAATTTCTCCGACCCTGAGCTTCCATCTCGGCTGCACAGGCGCGTGCAAACTCATTGGGGATTGATGCCTGCGGCTTTGACGATCCGTGCAGCTCGTTCACTCTCGCTCAACACGAAGCGAGCGAACTCCGGCTGGGTCATGCTTATCGGATCGGCTCCGTGCTTTGTGGTCCAAGCGCGCAAATCGGGCGTGGCCATCACCTGCGCGATGTCTCTCGCCAATTTGTTCACCACGTCAGCAGGAGTTCCCGTCGGCACCCATACTCCATACCAGATCGGGTAGTCGAAACCGGCGACGCCGGCTTCAGCGATCGTCGGAACCTCGGGTAGCAGGGACGAGCGTTTCTTGGTCGTCACGCCCAGCGCGACGAGATTGCCGGAACGAATGTCGGTGAGAGCGCGCTCAATGGGCGCCATCATGTAAGTCCTGCAACCCGCAACCGTATTGGCGATGGTGTCGGCGATTGCCTCACCCTGCACTGCCGGGACATGTACCGTCTTGATTCCCGCCGCTTGGTTGAATTCCTCGATTCCCAAGTGTGTGGCAGTGCCAATTCCAGCGGAAGCAAACGTAAGCACGCCCGGTTTTCCTCGCGCCGCCGCAATAAGTTCACGTAGGCTCGCGATGCTCGCGAGCTTGCCCGCGACTATTACGTAGGGCTGGCTGGTCAGCGGGGAGACCGCGATGAAATCCTTCAACGGGTCGTAAGGCAGGTCCTTCCTGAGCGCGGCGCTGTAAGCTTGGGCACTGGTGCTCACGAGCACCGTGTGACCGTCGGCTGGCGATTTTGCGACGAGCGCAGGCCCCACCGTGCTTCCCGCTCCTGGATGGTTCTCGACCGTCACCGCTTCGACCCACAACTCAGAGAGCTTTGGACTGAGGGCGCGGGCCAGCAAGTCAGGCCCACCGCCGGCACCGAACGGCTCGATCAGCCGTACGGGTTTGTCGGGGTAAGCTTTTGCAACCAAACCCTCACTCGCCGCATCCGCCATTGTCTTCTCGTCGTGACCTGAGATTTCGGCAGCACCAGCCCCTCCAGCAGGGCTTGCGACTTGTACACAGCAAGCGGCAAGGAGGGACAAAATGAGTCTGTTAAGCACCATTCCTGCGGCGCTCCCCGGCAGGCGCAAGACTACACCTCGGACAATGATCGGGCCGCAGCACGTGAAGCTGCCGAATCCCAGTGCGCGGTCCAAAGCCCTGAGAAGCCGGCCGCGGAACTATCGTCGATCGCAACCTGCACCTTCGTCGGTTCAAAGTTACAGCCGTCGGTCCGCAGATTAAGGAAAACATACCGCTTCATCGTCACCGAAGAAAAGAAGCTGGAGGCCACGTTCGGGAGGAAGTTCCTAATACGAGGCCCGACTGCGGCGGTGGCTGTGAACGCATCTGCCACGCGGGCCTGGCGTCTCATTGTCGGTTCAGCCTCACCTTGAACGTTAACTGAACGATGGCTTTTCGGCGCCGAATCCGGCCTTGCGGCCGACAGCATTGGGTCGGCAGCGACGGTTCACTGCCAGCGGGAGCGGTCGTTGGCCGGGCCTCGCCGTCGGCTGGTCAACGCTCATTCATCCGGGCGCCATTGAAGGTCAGGTTCAGAGGAAAGCGGACACCCGACCCAGAAGACGGTCAAAGTCAGGTATCGGTTGCCGCCGTCTTTCACGGCCAAGATCCGAATGGCTGCAGCCAGTCTGTTGCTGTCCTTCAGAGCGCCGCATCGAGGGACAGGTCGTGGCCGGGAACGGAAGGCCGCGACATCGCCAGGCAGCTGACTTTCGTTTCGTCGACGCCGACGGCCAATGTCAGCTTGCGGCAGCTTCACGAAAAGCCCGCTATCGGCCAAGACCGGACGCTTTACGAGTCGCGTCGGATGACCGCTTCAGACTGACTGCTGCCGGTCGGGTTTACGACCCGAACGTCAGCAGCGGTGTAGAGCTGACGTTCAACTTTGCGGATAGCGGACGTCCGATCCACTCTCAAAACCAGACGTTCATCGTCGGCCGGCGGCAGGGCAGGCCCGAGCGACTGCTTTAGCCATGATCGAACTAGAGCTCCCAACCCAGAGCGGACGTTTGTCGTAACGTGTCGAGGTCGACTGCGCGGCGCTCGACGTCGTTCAGGATCGAGGCCGAAGTTCCGCTCAGGCTGTTCAGCGCAGTCGCTAAAGCGCCGCTAGCTTTCAACCGCGCAACAGCTGGACCTTCAGGCGCACATCCGGACGAACCGAGATCCGACAACTCCGCCACTGGGTCGAGCGCGAGGTGCTCGAACAATCGGTGACTGACGTTGTTTGAAGGCGCGTCCCAGGGTACCGAGCGTATTCGGGCAGTCGCGACGAAAAAGCCCGTTTGACCGCAGAGGGAAAAGCTCGTCTAGAAAAATGCCCTTACACGTGCGGTGCGCTTGTAGCATTGGACGTTTCGACAAGCGCTTCTCAGGCGCAAGTTCTCCATATGCCAAAATGCGCCAAAAGACCCCGAGATAGACAGTACCTTGACCCTCGCGTCGCACTGAGCACGTGTGGCGGGAGCGGATCCGCGCTAGTCGAGCCGCCTCCTGTTACCACCTGTAGCTTGCGCGCACCGTCCGAGCACGCGTCGGCTCGAGAAATTGACCAGCCGGCGCTAGCCTCTGTCAGGGTTCTCCGCCACGCCAATGCGCAACTTGCGGAGCCTCATTATTGTTGCTGCCCCCAGCCAAAACGACATCGCAGCAGCGAAGAAACACAGCGCTTTCACGGGGCCGTGCACAGAGACCGATCCCTTAACGACTAGAATAACATTCGTAAGACAAGGCAAGAAGACTGTTCCGACAGTGATGACTCTTGAAAGGACGCCGGAATAAAGCGGGACCCAAGGGAATAAGATCGCGAAAGACTCGCTCGATGCTAGCCTTACAGACTGAATGAGATGCGCGAGGAAATACATTTGGAGCGTAACTACCGCCAAGACGCCCCAAAGAGTGATCGTTAGTTGCGGCACCTTAACTCCATAGAGCTCGACCTCATTTCCCTTCTCAGACTGAAGTCTTCGGAGGTAATCGCGGATCTCAGCGCGCGTGAGCGATTCGAGCCCGCTGCAAAACTTAGCAAGGTCGTAGAAAACATCGTCGAAAGGCTTTCGTAGTGGCTCTACACCTCTTACGGCTAAACCGGACAAGTTAAACGCGTCGAGAAACACGTCGCACCTGACGCTTCTCAGTTCAACCGGAACATTTACTCGACTCACCCCAATTCCGGTGTTGATGCCGGCGCTAACTTGATCAAATCTGACAACGGCGGCACCTGGGCTAATGTGCAATACTTCTGCTAAGAACTCCGCCGTCTCCTTAGGCTGCTGGTTGAGCAAGATAAATCTTTTGTTGAGTCGCGGATCCTCGGTTATGCGATTTCGTAGAACCTTTGTGATCACATAGCAACTTTTCGCTTCGACGACGGCATTCCACGATTCCTTCATCTCTCTAAGAGAATCCGCATGAACGAATGCGAAGATGATGTGATCTATGCAGGAAAGGGATTTATCTGACTTCACCTCCGTGAAAAAGGAAGACGTATCTGTACAGCTACTTTGTGCGTGGATACTGTAATCGCCACGATCAACGCCCAGATAAAGCGGAAAGATATAATCTTGCGGTTCTGCAATTTTGTACTTCGCCCGGAACACCTTGGAGACGTCGACCGGCTCGTCGCTGCTTAAGCGATCCAACTCTCGCTCTAGCATTGACGTCGACGCCGAGTATTCATCCAGCTGCGTCAGAGCCCTGTTAAGGTCTCCTACGGGCGGTAACGAAGCTGCTACAAGAAGTGCGAAGACTGTGGCCAGAGTCGCGAAATGTACGGTCCTGAGATGCTCAAGTGTCTTTTCAATGGCCGCCTTAGCTGTCGAACTGTCCTTAGATGCGTCGATCGTGTTGGAAAGATCTTCGTTACGCTCGACATTCATGGTACCCCCTCGTCATCCGCCCGCAAGTTCGGTTCAGTCCAATGATAGGGCTGCGTCCCGCTGTGGGCGCGCCTTGAATGTGGAATCCTCATCTTGGAGTTTCGGCGGGATCGCGGCTAAGCGATCGAGTCCAGAATGCGCTACGTTGAGGTTACGCCACCATGCCTGCAGCGGCTCAGCGCCCGTTGGTCGACGGCACTTTCGCTCTTGTAACGCAGAAGACCCCACAATTCGTGAGGCTCAGCCGCGGGCGCGGTGACCGCTATCCAGCTTTGGCACGCCGGAGTAGCAGCAGTCACTATGAAGCGGTTGTTTGACGCGGACGGGGCGGTGTCCGCTCCTGGCCGGGATCACCCGTACGGCCCTATTCAACATACAGTCATTGGCGACGGCGCCTTCAAGCGACGGCGGCCGCCGCGTACCATCTCAGATCTCCGTCTGTTCGGAAATTTCGAGTGCGTCATCAACCTCGATGCCGAGATACCTCACCGTCGACTCCAGCTTGGAGTGTCCAAGCAGCAGCTGCACGGCGCGAAGGTTCTTCGTACGTCGGTAGATCAGCGTAAGCGTCCGGCGAACCCGTCTTGAGAAGACTGGGAGTGGCAGGGATGATGGTGTCCACCAAACAAATAGGTGGACACCGTGGAAGACTCCAGGAGAGCAGGTCGGCGTCACCACAGTCGTGAGCTGAAGGCGAGGATT
>JBBRNF010000020.1:0-6512 GCA_038230455.1 Terriglobales bacterium | reverse complement strand
TGCGCTCCACCAAGGCGCGCACCCAGGGGGCACTCGATCAAGCTATCTCCGATCTGCTCCCATCCATCACCGCCGAAGACGCTCAGGCTTGGTTCAGGCTTCGACTCGGTACATTACATTAACATTGCTATCGCTTTAATACGAGGCTGCCGATATGCTGGACCTATGCCGGGCCGTTACCGAAATCTCGCCGGTGCCCATCGCCGGGGTTGAGGGCGCCGCGCATAGGGTAACTTACGTCAATCCCGCATTCTGCCTACTTGTAAAGAAGACCAAAGAAGAGCTGATTGGGCAAGAATTTGCCTCGATTGAGCCAATCGGTCAGCAGTGTGCGCTCCTGCTCGATCAGGTGTACCGGACCGGCTCCGCAGACAGCCATACTGTGCGCGAGCGTTCTGGCTCTTATCCCCTTTGCTCTTACGCTATGTGGCCGGTGCTTTCGGGAGAGAGCCACGCCAAAGGCATCATTGTCCAGATCATTGAAGAGACTTCGATCCACCAGGATGCCATCGCTATGAACGAGGCTCTCATGCTGGGCCTGATCCGACAGCATGAACTTACGGAACAGGCTCAGCTATTGAATGCAAAGCTTGAGACTGAGATCGCTGCCCGAAAAAACGCAGAGGCAGCCCTCATAAGAAGCGAGAAACTCGCTTCCGTGGGGCGGATGTCCGCTGTCATTGCGCATGAGATAAACAACCCGCTGGAGGCTATCACCGACCTGCTATACCTGGTGAGATCTATCGAGGGCATGCCCGATTTGGCCGTCGAATACCTCGATACGGCCGATGCGGAGCTGAAGCGAATCGCGCATATCACTCGGCAGACCCTCGGCTTTTACCGGGAGATGGCGGCCCCCACAACTTTCCCAATGGCAGGTTTGCTGAATTCTGTGCTCGATCTCCTGCGAGCTAAGGTTAGGGCCAAGCAAGCTATCGTGGAGTGCCAGTGCGATAGCGCGTTAGAGATCACTATTATGCATGGGGAGTTGCGGCAGGTCCTCTCAAACCTGCTTGCGAACAGTCTTGATGCAATCGGTCCGAATGGTCGAATCATTTTCAGGGCTTCCCTTTCCCGTGATCCGCGGGATGGGGGCAGCCGCATTAGAATCACCGTGGCAGATAGTGGCCAAGGTATGGATTCGGCTACCCTGCCTCAAATCTTCGAGCCGTTCTTTTCGACGAAAGGCCCCATCGGGAATGGCTTGGGGCTGTGGGTGAGCAAGCAACTTGTTGAAAAACAAGGCGGCTCCATCAGAGTACGGTCATGCGCGAATCGAGAGCAGCGCGGGACGACGTTCTCGATAATTCTGCCCCAAACTGCAACTCAGGTCTCATAAATTCTGCGGTAAGGAGACAACAAGTCTGCCGCGCGGAATGATGGGCTACGCTTCCATCATCCGGGGACAGATAGGAATTACAAGCCAAGTCCCAACCCATAGCTGTGTTCCTGCTTCGGCGCGATCTCCTGCTGCGGCGGCTGGATGGACTGCTCCCACTTGTGCTGCAGCGTGTGGGCGCTCTCGCGGGAGACTTCCTGCCCCAGCGCGGCGGGCAGCCTCTCGCGGTCGTTAGTGAAGAGCTGCGCATCGTGCGCTCCGCGCGAGACTGCGACATAAGCCATGCGATTGTTGAGCAGGTCTTTCGCGCCCAGCTCCGTATCCACATGGACTAGCACCCGCTCGGCGGTCTGCCCCTGGCTAGAGTGGCTGGTCACGGCATAACCATGATCGAGATGCGGATGCCTGGCTGGATCGAGCTCGACGGAGCGGCCATCGTCCATGCGCAGCGACATGCGGCCTTCGGTGATGCTTTTGACGGTGCCCAGCTCGCGATTCGCAACCTTGAGGTCGTTCGCGGGCGCGGTGAACTGGATGCGGTCGCCCTGGGAGAAGCTGCGCGGCTCCTCGCGGTAGACCGAAACTCCCTGTTGACGGTGCGGATCGTAAGTCCGCTCCGTGCCGTCCTTCAGCGCCACTGTGATCCGGTTGTGCGGAGCGTCGATCGCGACCACGCGGGCATACTCGCCTTTGCCGATGCCGGTCTCCTTCGACCCTCGGCTATAGCGCAGCACATCATTCACCTCGTACCGCTCGGCCCAGGTGCGGGCTGCTCCGGTGAGATCCTGGCGCGGCACTAGCGTTTCGACCCTATGCTCTTCCCTGCCCACAGCGCCATGACGTTGCAGCTCGGCATGGATGCGCTGATTGATCTCCACGCGGGAGCGGTTGTCGGGCGAGACGACCAGCGTGTTCTCGGGCGACTTCGCGTATTCCTTGGCGATGGCGTCGATCCGCTCCTCGCGGCCTCGGAACTCATGCACCCGGCCCTGGGTGTCCAGGTTCTTGACCGCAGCTCCCACCTCGCCACGGGCGAGCTGCTCGACCACCTGCCGCAGCTCCGGCTCTTTCTGGCGCACGATCTGATCGAGCGAGATGGTCTTCATCCCGGCTTCCTGCAACTGCGCGAAGGGCTTACCGGCTTCGACCGCCTCATGCTGCCGCCGGTCGCCTACCAGCAACACGCGGTCCTTCGGGTGTAAGCGCGTCACAAACTCATGCATCTGCCTGGTGGACGCGAGTGAGGACTCATCGAGCACATAGAGCCGCTTCTCTCCGGTGTCCGGCCCCTGCCGTCGCGCCAGGTGCATCTGCAAAGTTGAAGTCTCAATGCCGGCCTCGCCCAGCTTCTGCGCCGCGCGGCTCGTCGGCGCGAAACCCTCCACCCTGTACCCTTCTCCCTCGGCTCCTTCGCGGATGACGGCCAGCGTCGTGGTCTTCCCGGCTCCGGCTATGCCGTCGATACCGACGATCTTCTCGCGCGACGCGAAGACCTCACGGGCGGCGACCTCTTGCGAACGGTTCAGCTCCGGGTGACGCTCCAGCGTGTCGAAGCGCTCCCGGCCTTCGAGCAGCATCGGGTCCTGATAGCCGCGCTGGTTGCCCTGCTGCATCTGGCCGACGATCTCCCGCTCCATCCGCACCATCTGGGCGGTCGTGATCTGCGGCCCACGCACGGACGCCTGCGCCTCGCGGAATTCGCCTGCCTGCATCCGGCGCTCGAACTCCTGCCGCACCTGGGTATAGGTGACCTCGCCCATGCCACGGTTGAGGGCTGTTTCGTAAAGCGCACGCCGGTCCTGTACGGCATCTTTCTCGAACAGGTGATCGCGGGCGTAGGTCACGGCCTGCCGCGCCGTCTGCTCCGGGCTGCGGGCTTGTACCTGCGATTGTTCTTTATGAAGCTCCCGCGCCCGCGCCTCGGCCACAACCCGGTCGGCCTGGTGGCCGTGCTGCCCGGCCAGTTCCCGATGCTGCCGCTGTACCTCTTCCGGCGATAGCAGCTCCTTCTTGTCGCGGGTGCGATGGGCGGCGATCTGACCGGCCGCCGCGCCGTCGATTCCCTGCTCCCGCTTGTAGTCCTGCACCTGTTGCCGTCGCGGACTCGACGCCACCAGATACTCGCGCGTGTAGCCCTTGATCTCCGGCTGGCCGTCCTTGCCACGCTCCAGCTCGTAGCCGAGTTTTTCGAGGCGCGTGGCCAGCTCCGCGCGATAGATCGCCGTGCCGTAGTGCTGCGAAGCGTACAGTTCATGCGACTGCACCGAACGGGTCTGGCCGTTCTCACGTTCGGTCACGTTGAAGATCACGGCATGGGTATGGAGCTGCGGCGCGGCGTAGCCAGCGACGGGCCGCGCGGTGTCGTGCTCGAAGGTCGCGGCGGCGAACTTGCCTGTTGTCTCCGGAGCATGGACGTTGCCGATCCGAGCCTGGGTGTAGTGCTCGACCTCGCCCAGCGCCACCCGGACACTCTCCCGGTGCGCCTCCCGCACCCGCTCATCGCCGCCGACAAGCGCGGTCAGCGAAACCGACTTCGGGGCGGAGAACGTCGCATCCCACCCGGCCCGGTGCTCCACGCTCGTGACTTCCTTGCCGCCTTTGCCTTCGTAGGTTCGGGAAACTTGGTGCCGCACCAGCTGCTCTTCGGTGAACGGGTGCTGGCCTTCGCTCAGTCGCGCGAAGTGCTCATTGCCGACTGCGCCCTCCAAGCCCCACTGCCCGGCAAGCCTGCCCTGCCATTCGCTAAATCCTTGCTGGTCGCGGCTCCAGTAGTTCTGCCGTTCCGACGCGAACTCCCGCGCGTGGTATGTCCGCGCCTGGCCTGCCGATAACGCTTTGGAGGACATCGTGAGCATAGGGACGGTGGACCTATTGTTCGATTTCTTCAAGGGTGGGGAGCAAATCGCGGCTTCCGTGGACGACGCGCTCGATCCTGACAGTATCCTTGCGAACCCTGAACAGGATGACGTACTGGCCGACTGGAGCAAGCCGGGCATCGACGCTAAGCTCCGGTCGGAGCCGATAGAGCAGTGGTTGCTTGGCGATGTCTGCGAAGCGCGACCGCAGCACCCGAATCCAATTGGCGGCGTGGCGGGGGCTGTCCTGGGAGATGTACTCCGCAATCTCCGCGAGGTCGTGCTTCACAAAAGGGGAAAATCTCAAGCGCATTATCGCCCGGATGCCTCAGCCAACGCCTCGTATTTTTTCTCCAGGGCATCAAGGATCGGTCCTGGGTCTTCTCCCTCAGAGTCGTCCGCCACAGCCTCCAGCCATGCTCTGCGCAGCTCGGAGAGGCCCTGCGCCCGCAAGTTACGTTTGTGGGTCCAGTCGCGCAAGGCGTCACGAACAACTTCGCTTTGGGAGGAGTATTCGCCAGCATCCACGGCCTGCCGGACAACGGTAGCCATCTCGGTGGGAAGGGCAATGCTCAGCTTCTCGATGGTAGGCATTAGGTATACCTCAGTAGTACCAGTTTATCTCACTCAATCTCCTTACTGGCATCCCAGGTGTACGCCGGTTTCGCCTTCTCCGGGACAACCGGAGGGGCCACCGGAACGCTCTGGACGACCTTCGGCGGTCTCGTCGGCGACTCGGACGCGGAAGGAATCGCCACCGGCGATGCCGGAATCGGCAGGGGAGCTGGAGAAGATTCGAGCGGCGCTGCCAGCGTGAGCGGCATAGGTCTCTCCAGCTCCAGCCACCTTTCCGGGGTAGCAATCTGCCGCGCTGGCGGCTCGAACATCCAGCGCCATAAGAGTTCA
Organism: Terriglobales bacterium; assembly: GCA_038230455.1. Lineage (GTDB taxonomy): Bacteria > Acidobacteriota > Terriglobia > Terriglobales > Acidobacteriaceae > Granulicella. The sequence goes on along the minus strand of JBBRNF010000020.1, from coordinate 1,412 downwards.
CGCCTGCGCAAAGGCCGCCCCCACAGACGCCGCTCCCGCCACCCCTGGACCCCGGCGCGAGCGATCAGGAAGAGCAAAAACAAACTGACGAGCGACAGCGCGGGCCTCACAAAGAAGCTCTCCCATGCCCTTCCGTCAAAGTAATCGCTTCGCAGCATACTGGCGAGCTTGGCGGATTCGACCTGCTGCGGGTAGCTCCACTCCAGCCCCGTCCAGCCCTCCCGGGCTGCATCCGCGCTCAAGGAAAACGGCAGCGCGGCACCGGCCCACACCATGGCGGTCGCACTCTTCGCGAAGACATCCCGCTCTGTGGCGAAGGCCAGCTCCAGCTTGGATTCGGCTTTGGAGCCGCGTTCGCGCTTGCCTTTGGAATCAACTTTCCTGGGAGCGAGCTTCAATATCCAGCGGATCTCCGTATGCGCCTCGGCCTCGTTTTGGTGCCAGGAACTCGCGATATAGGTAGGAAGGTAGTACCGCTGGAGCGGCGTCAGGGTGTACAGCAGCGGGCTCAGAAGGGGACCGAATCCCAGCCCGAAAAACAGCACCACGATCAGACACCCGACCGCAATCTTCCCCTTCCGGCTCATCGCTCGGCTCCCTTTCGGCTCCCGCCTCGGCTCGTCTCGGCCAGGAAATCCTGAAGCAGTTTGCGCGCCTGTTCGCGCTTGCGCGCGTCCGCCGTCTCGCGGATTTTGAGCACGGATTCGGGGCTCAGGCTGCGCCCCTCCTCCCCGGCCTGGGCAGTCGCATGGAAGAGATTCAGGAGCATGTACCGGGTCGCCGACTGCTCCGCCAGCAGCAGCTCCATCGGGTCCGCCGGACGCTGCCGCGCCGCCTTCAACGCCAGATCGCGCAGCCACTCGGCCAGGGATTTACCCTCGCGCTCGGCGGCGATCTCGACCTCGCGCAGCTCCTCGGGCGTGATCCGCGTGGCGACGGTTTTGGTGCGAAAGCCGGGCTTCTCCTCCACGCCTGCGGAGGCGTTTCGGGGTTGAAGAACGGTCGTGCCGGGAGTGCTCAAGTGGTAAATTGTCCTGCTGAAAACCCTAGACCGTGCCCTCAGAAACCGTCAAGTCGCCTGGACCGCACCCCTGGGCTAAGTAGGTGTACGGTCAATGCGTTTACGCCAAAGTAGCAAATCCGGTTCCGCCGGGAACCGCGCGTAAACATACGTAAACGCGATTTCGCTAAGTTGCTCATTCAGAACGTGTTTACACACGTAAATGCCGCTGCGCCTTCGCGTTTACCTACAGTTCCCATTTGGGGGTGATGTGTCAGGCTTACTCCCGACGCGGAGCGGCGTTCTGTTGCTTTTCGCCTCTGGCGGCGACGTGGCTTAATCTTTCGGGTGGAGCATGGGGAAGCGCAGAACCGGATGCTTGCCGGGAATGAAATGCGCGACCGCCGTATCC
>JBBRNF010000019.1:0-7160 GCA_038230455.1 Terriglobales bacterium | reverse complement strand
CGGCGTTTTCGGTTTGGTCCAACCACGATGGCGTCTGAAGTCGGCAAGCAGTCCAGTACTTCAACCACCTTGACGCGCACATCCACGAAGAGCTGCTTAAAGCCACAGACCTGACGGTCAGCGAATTTCAACAATCGGCCACTTCCAGTCACCCGATCGGCCAGAAAGTCGCCGTGCCAACGACCAGTTCCAAAGTACAGCCGCCATCGGCCAGCCACTTCTCCACTTCTCGAAGGTACTCGTTCTCCAAAGCAGCCGCTTACGTTCTTGTAGCGCTGGTGAGTCAGACTGTCCGCCGGCGAGCCGAGGGCGGAAAAGGTGGGCATAACGCGGTCGCTGCAGTGGGTGGAGGTGCAGTGGGCCGTCAGATAGCTGCTCAAAGACAATGTCGGCTGTGGACGGCTGCGTGAGTACGGTTCCGCCAGGAAGCTTTCTTTCGACGCCCGCTGTCAAAGGGCGGTGAGTTTGATAGAGTACAAAGTCAATTCTACGGGAGACCATTAAGGGAACCGGAGGCATTGCCGCTCATCATGAGCGGTGGAATGAGAGCAAGATCGTCGGGGAGAAGGCGCCACTCGGCAGCGAAGGTCTCTCCGGAGCGGCGCAACAAAACGACGGCTCTAAATCTCTAGCAGCAAGTGTCCCTATGCATCCATTGCATGAGTCTGACCAGCATGCTCTTTTGAGTGGCCGGGTGAGCGAGCAAAACAGCGATACGCGCAAATTATCTTACAGCCGCCCTCAGCAGACGCTGAGAAAAACCAATTCGTTTGCATTGTGTTAACGGCCTCAAATGTTTGAGGACTGACCAAGGTGAGAATATTCGCTTGGCGTTCAACGTCACAAACCTCCAACGGCACCAATGCTGAATCAGAGTTAGTAAAAAGATCTCGGGTTGCAATTGAGAGTCCGATCTCTGGAAGCAGCCCGTACTCTGCAGCGAGTTTTCCAAATCTGGCAATAAATTGTTTGTGCTTAAATAGCGCCTTTACCTTTTGATCTACCTTTTTGGATTCGGAATATTCGATCGCCGCAAGTTCTCCGGTGGCTGTGACTGCGAAGTTCATTGGAAAAATATCGCCGGTCTGATCGTCGCTTGCAGTCCGTTTGCAGACTAGCGCTTCGTCACCATGCCACTGTTCAATCCTCTGAACCATGGCATCCAGCGCGCCCAAGTCGTTGTGCTTGTGGAGAAGCACTACACCGGCAATTCGCTCGAGTCCTTCTTGCACAAAGAGGGGTCCAGCTTCTTCCAAAAAGCGGTCCAATGCCCCATCAAGTCTAACTTTCTCGTCGACGTTAACAACCATTCCCAAGGAGTTGTAGGTATCAGCAGTACAGTTAGAGTATTCGGTTTGCAATTTCTGCTCCCAGTAAGTTGAAGCGCATAGGGATGGGCCACACCCAGAGGTGAAAATGTACGCTTAAATGATCGGAAATTCTTGGACTAATGTAAACCCCTAGTTTGGAGTTTGGCGCCTTTTGCCGGCTGCCCGAACTGCAAGGCCGGGGCGTGGAGTTACAGAGCTTGACGGAGGCTATCTGCACGGCGACGGCAACGGCGACGGCGACGGCGACGGGCCGAGCCTTGCTGCACACGGTGCCGGTTGGCCGAGCTGGGGCGCGGCCTCATCACAGAGCGAAATCGGGCGGGCCTGAAGGCGGCGCAGGCAAGGGGTGAAGTTCGCCGTAGGCTCAAGTTGTCAACAGCGACGAACAGCAGGTTTCGGATGGCCTGAGCGATCGCCCCGCGAGCACCGGCGAGACTCTGACGCCGCCAGCGCGTCCTCGGCCAACTTCGCGGCCTCCCTCTTGGTAGGCATACATACTCCTCGTGGTCATGCTATGCCTCGCACACAAAATTCCGGATAAGCTCGCGGCGTTTGCCGCTCGCGGCAGCCGGCTACGATCCAAGTCTTAGGTGATGCGCTTGTCCGCTGCATTTTGGCCTCTGATCGCCAACAGTGTTCGGGTGAGAGGCGCTACAGCGCGGAGGGAGAAGAACTCACCGTCGAACTCTAAAACGATGTCGGTAATACCGGAGAGATCCACTCTTTGCGTATCCGACGGCGCGATCGCGATGCTCCAAGGCCCATTAACCGCGAGTTTGATGAAGGTGTCCCCGTCTCCCCCCAGGCTGAAGCTGCGGGTCACATTGGCGCTCACTCGATAGAAGATGTAGGTCGAACGAGGCTCGTGACTGAACTCGAGAACCTTGTTTTCGAGCGTTGTGAGCATCGCCTGTCCATAGTGGATGAGCTGCACCCCCACGGCGTCGTCTCCACGCTCAGCCGACTTCAGCTTGATTCCTGGGATCGAGACCCGCACGTTGGCGAATCGAACCAGCGCCAGTCCTTCGAAACGATCCATCGGTAGACTGAAGACCGCTTTGCCAATTGTCCTTAAGTCGTCCAGCGCGAACTGCCCGACGTCGTCCTTCACGGAGAATCTCGCCACGCCATCGGCAAAGGTCATCTCCTCCGGCGAGCGTCCGCGGTTCTCCATCCCATCCACCATGGCCTTGAATTGATCAGAATGGGTCTGGGCCAAGTGGTCGACGCTGTCGAGCGTCACCCTGAATGGATAGGTAGCGCCGGCCCAATACTCGAGCGCGCGATGCTCGTGGTAGAGCATCTGCATCAGCACGCGTTTGTTTTGCGCGTTTGCCCGCCCCATGAAGCTAGCGAACTCGGGAAGGTGTTGGACATTTGGTTGTGCTAGCCCGGTTCGCAGCCTCACGATTTCGCTTTCGGCTTTTGCGTGGTCGGAGAGGAGTTCGGCGCGTGCATTGGCCAAGGCGTTGTATTCGACGACCTTGTTGTTTCGGGTCGTCACCAACTCGATGAAATCATCGACAACGCGTAGATATTCCATTGCTTCCGGCAGATGGCGAAATGGCTCGACAGTCGCCTGCAGATCCTTCCGGGACATCAGCAGCTTCGCTGCGTCCGATGGAAGGTTCGGCATATCAGGGCGGTCTGGGCCCTTCACGAGGTCCGCAATCTGCCCGATGCCCTTCGCGATTTCGCCGACGCCCTTGCCGACTTCGGCGACCTTCTCGATCTTGTACTTAGTCTCGGCGAGGTCACCGAGTTTGTCATTTGGGTCGTCCTTCTTCTTATCAAACTGGTCGTACGCCTTCCATGCCGCCATCGCAACGCCAACGCCGGTCCCCGCAGTGCTCACGGCGACCGCAATGGTCGCCACTGCCATTACCACGTCCTTAAACTGGCAACCCGACTCGCGCTCTACGGCTTCCTTGAAATCCTCTCCTGCGCCTATGACGCGCCGCCACGCCGGGTCGTAGGCAATGCTCAAGGACTCGATGTCCCTCACAATCGCCGTCTCGACTGACGCAACTTTGTCCGTGCGATCTCGAAGCACGCTGAGCATGCTGGCTTGGCCATCAAGTCCGCGCCGGATCTCAGAGCGTGCCACGGACCAGTCATCGCGCGCGTCTCGGTATTTGATATACGCCGACTCCACAATCCTGGCGCGCTCGATCATTGTGTCCGTCACACTCGAATAGAACGACCTGCCCAGAAGAGGAGTGAAATTCGGCACGTTGCCGTAATAGTCCAAACCGCCGGCCAAGCGGCGCAAAAGCACGAAAATCTTCGCGCGGACAGCTTGGAATTCCTGCGCCGACTCGAGAGCCTCGCTTGCCAGCCCAGAGTCTTGGGCGCATTCGCGCGCGCCGCGGCAGACCCCTGGAATGATCATTAACTCTGCCAACCAGATGATTTGTAGCAGCGCAACCTCGAATTCGGAATTTGCATATCGAGTCTCCGCTTCGCGCAGTCCGGTTTCAAGGTAGAGAAGGCTCTTCGACGTGCGCAACTGTGCCCAAATGGCACGAAGTTCCTCATCCTGGGCGGGCATCGAGACGGTGATCGCACCTTCGCTGCCCGAATCGCTCTCTGCAGGAGGCGTCTCTACCTTAGCGCCTGCCGGACCATTCGGCGCGTCAGCCAAGGTGCACAACTCAACCCAGTGTCCACGTCCACGCATGAGATCTCCTCGATATTGTTTGCAGATCAGACGACGCAGGGCTCGCTGACAAACTCTCCGTGGGTACCCCCTTTGCCGCCCGGGCCGATACCGCCCGGTTCACCATGCTTACCAGGAGCGCCCGGCGCCCCGCCCGAAACGGAACCTTGAACCTGGCTCGGATCCGCAAGTGGCAAGACCACGTTGAAGCGAACCTTCCCGCCATTCCCACCCTTGCCAGGCCGTCCGGCGAGGCCGGCGTTGCCGCCCGGCCCGCCCGCCGTAGGAGGATTGCACTCCCGACTACTTGCACCCTGGGCACCTGCGATGCCATTCCCGCCACTCTGCGCTGCCCCGCCGACGCCGCCGTTTGCGAACAATTGCAGATTGCCGGTGATGGATTCACACACGATATCGATCTGGCCCGCGTGCGCCCCATCGCCCCCATTCTCGCCGGCCTTTCCGGCGTCTCCTGGGTTGATGCCCGAGAGGGCCGGCGCGCGACCCGTGAAATCGGGAGCACCGATGTCTCCGCTGACGTCGATGATTGCACCAGCAACGGCTGTTATGCGCTGCGCGAAGAGATCGACCACACTACCCGGTGCCTTGATGTGACCGTGAATCTCGATGTCAGTAGCGCGCACGATCAGTTTTCGCCCCGCGATCGCGTTGTCGGGTCCGAGCACGACTCGAATGCCAGTCATGACAATCCGATCTTCCATACTGCGGTCGATGAACAACCGTTCGTCGTCGGGAATTGCGAGACCCATGACTTCCTCCTCTTATTAAACCTGATTAGAAACAAAACTCCAATCGCCACGGCTCATGATTCGGCAGGCGGAGCGTCATTTCAGGTATTAAATTGGCCCTGACCCATGTATGCGCAGACTCTGCCGCTGAAACCGTGGCGGCTTCGCAGTAAAGCTGCACCGGGAGTCAGGTCTATGGTGCTATACCTGTTTCAGATGATGACGGTGCACCAAGCCTTACCTTGGTACTGACCAAGTGCGGCGGGCCATACCTCGATTACTACGAAATTCGTACCTTCGCCGGAGATCGTCACTCGGCCGATGATGTCGCTCCCGCGACCCGCGATCGCTTGAATCGGCACTCCAACATTCTGAGTGAAAACATCCGGCTTCGGAGGCCCGCCATTTCCGTAGCAGACTACTTCTACTCTCTGCGCGCCAGCCGCGATTGGCGCGAGCGAGTCGTTCACTCCGAATTGGGCAGATTCAGCCTCTGAACGCTCCGTACACGGATTTCCTGTCTCCGTCCAAGCGCCTGAGTAGCACTTGAGTTCTTTGCCTCCAGCGCACATGATCGAACCGTCTGAGTATTCTTGACCGCCATAAGTGCAACTTATTTCCACGCCCTTCGAAGTTCGTACAATTCGAAACTATGTCGTAGACGTTCGCTGTTCAGTTGTTCTTTCCGAGAGTAAAGACTTCTCAGCTTGCAGTTGCAACGACGATGTTGCACTAATGCGGCCCGCCGCCCGGACCGAACAAGACGACCAATATTCCGACCGCGTACGCACCGGCCACAGTCGGACGCTTAAGAGCCGTTTTGGGGCTCGACACTTAAAGTGGGGATCCGTCCCTTCAGCCAAAGGGCTTTTCGAGTGCTATGAGCACCAGCGCCGTGACAGGATCCACTTCGGTGCAGACACCGGTGTTGCAAATAACCCCAACCGTGTTGCTCATTGAGCACTCCCGTTTCTATCTGTTGTGAAATATCGCCAAGCTTATGTGTTGAAGTTAGTCGGATTATTTTGAAGGCTCTTTTCGAGCGGCTTGTTGAGATCCGAAGTAAAAACCAGTGACCGACGAGACCAAAGCTACTATTGGGCCGAAAACTAGGTCCAACACGCTTTTCAGGTTCGCAAACGGAATTGCCGTAGTCGTCCAGAAGGGTAACGCGAAACCTCCGATAACAAGAAGGGTGAGGATTGCCAAGAGCCAATACGCGATGTATGAGCGCGTTGCATCGTGGTACCGCAGCGGGTCGTACGGCTCTACCGACGGCTTGCTAAGTTGCGGCGCTTGCTCTTCGTCACCGAGCGTTGCGTCAAGGATTTCACTCATGTCGCCGCTGCGCACGCCTGCTAGGCGCACGCCTCCTCTGTGCCTTCAGGTTGGCGGAAGCCTAACTCTTATCGGCGAGCGAAGACTACTTCAGAAAGCTTGCCTTTGCCATCATCGAGAACGACCTTGTCGCCTTTTTGCCTGCGCGATGTCAGCAGAGATTCCGTGCTGATAGCGCGGCTGATCGCCTCTGTGAGAGTGATCCCTTGGGATGTAGCCAGCTCCTTCAAGGCAGCTGCAACATCAGGGGAAAGGTCTGCATTCAAACGGACTTTCGTGTTCATGGTGCTACGCGGAAAATGAGTAGGAGATACGTAGTTTACACGTAAATCTCAGGGTGTCAGTCGTTTCAGAGTCTTAGACCTGGTCGATGCCATCGACGTCACCTGCCCGCATGCAGGCTCGTCATTGGCCCGGGGGACAGCTAGAAGGCCGCATCGTCAAGTGCCCGTCGCACGGACTGCCCTTCGACGTGCGCACCGGTTGCCTGCGGGGCAATCCGGGTTTGAAGATACATGGTTCATGTCGTGCGGATCAATGCCGGCTGTGTTCAGCTCGCCGTTGCTGACGCAGCGCCGGGCGTAGGCGGGCCTTGATGTCCTCATTCCGAAGCTGGAGTCGATCGATGTGGCGGCAAGGTGCGAACGTCCCCGTCCTACACCCGAAGGTGGTGGCGCACAGCGCGGGCACTTTGAGATGCTCGGCAACCGCCGCAGCGACGATTGAGTGGCGGCAACGTCGCCGTCCACGCTGCTCTGGAGCGCTCCACCAAGCGCCGCCGGACGTGTCCAGCGGCTACAACTGGGAGCCCTGCAGCGTCCTTGAAGACCCGACCCCATTCTCGTCGCGGAGTGTGGGGGTGGCGTCCATGCGACAGTCGCTGAATGACCGGTTCAGAGGGTGGAGCGGTCTGTCGACCAGAAATCAGCGACGGGCTCCTTTGGGTCGGTAGCAGCCGCACGCCTGTCGCCCCAAATGACCGGTTTGGGTTAAAGACTGGACGGCTAAAATTTGGCGGAACCTACTAAAACGCCGCGTCGCACGGCTGGCGCCGCCATCGAACTGCGAACGGCATGGCCGGTT
>JBBRNF010000018.1:0-7857 GCA_038230455.1 Terriglobales bacterium | reverse complement strand
AGGCGATCGCGAGCTTTGAAGATCACGGGCTGCGAGGAAGGGGCGTCCATGCGTTTGAGGGCAGCTTCTTTCATCGCCAAGTCCGCTTCGATGTATTGGTGTGTGGTGGCCGTGTCTTCATGACCGAGCCACATTGCGATGACCGTGATGTCTACACCGGACCGCAGCAGGTGCATTGCGGTCGCGTGTCGAACGGTATGGGGCGAGATTGCACGGCCGCGCAGTGTTGGACATCGGAGCGATGCCTTCGTGATTGCTACCCGGAGGCGGTTCTCGACACCCGAACGGGACATCGGTTTGCCGGCGCGATTGGGGAACACTGGCGCTTGAGGTTGCCGATCGATCTGTTCGAACCAAGTGTGCAGTTGCGCGACGGTGCTCTTCCAGAGCGGGATAACGCGCTGCTTGCGTCCCTTTCCATGCAGATGCACGGCATGTGCGCGATCAACGAGGACGTCGGCGACACGCAGGCGGATCATCTCGGAAACGCGCGCACCGGTGTTATACATGACAGCAAACAAGGCGGCGTCGCGCTGTCCGCTCCAAGTTGTCCGGTCGGGTGCATCGAGCAGAGCTTGAACCTCCTCGTGGGAGAGAAAACCCAGTACCGGCCGATCGAAGCGCTTGCCACTGATCGCGAGCACGCGCTGTGCGACGGGCAGGCATGCGGGATCGCGCACTGATGCATAGCGCATGAAGGAACGGACTGCGGTGAGACGCAGGTTGCGAGTGCGCGGGCAGCAACTCCGTTCGGTCTCGAGATGGTCCAGAAACGACAGGACCACTGGCGCGTCGAGATCTTCCAGGTTAAGCGCGGACGGTGTTCGTCCCGAATGCTTCTCCGCGTAACGCAACAGCAGTTCGAATGTATCTCGGTAACTGGCGATCGTGTGCGCGCTCGCACCGCACTCTGCAACCAGGCGACGCCGGAAAAAGACGCCGGCTGCTGCGCTGGTATGAGGACGGTGCCGATGTCGGGCAGAAGATCCTCGCGCTGAGCGTCTATCTCGCCGTGCGCGCCCTTGAGAACTCCAACCCAATCGACGCCGGATCCTGGCGAACGCCTTCTCCACCGCTGCAGGCGTCAACATAGGAACGCGCTCGGTGCGGAAGAAGAAGATTGGCGGATCGCCGCCCAACACTGCGTCGCGGTAGGCTGCGTAGCGGATAAGCGCCTGTGTCGCGCTCGGATGCAGAGGCACCCATCTACTTTTACGGTATTTGCTCTCCCGTATCGTCAACAAGCCCCGATCCAAATCAACGTCGCTGCAGGTGAGACGGCAGGCCTCGGACAACCGCAAGCCCGTCGACACGAGCAGAGAAAAGAACGCGACATACGCTCTGGAGCTTAACCCATCACGAGGCAGCATGTGGCTGGCTTGCTGCAGCAACTCAGCGATCTCGACGTCACTATAGATGTGGGGCTGCTTACGACGAGGTACCCGCCCGAGAAGGCCGGGCGGTGGGATCTCGGTAGCCGGATCGATCATTGCGCGGTGTCGCGCGAAAGACCGGATCACTGCGAGACGCCGGGCGGCCTGTGCTGGATCGCTCGAGTGTGAAAGTAACGCCCACCGTGTGGCCAGGTCTAGCGTAATAGGGCCACGGTGTTCAACCTGTTCGGCGTACCGTGCAAACGCTCGCAGATACCAGGCTGGTGTATCCATACTAAACCCCAGCGCGCGGCGTAAATCCAAGTACTCTTCAACCCAGTCGAGAACGGTTGAACGTGTCATGGCAACACCTCCGGCCAAGGCAGCGCGACCTCACGCAGTGTCGGCAGATCGAGCTTTGCGTAGATCGTCGTGGTGTCGAGGCATTGATGGCCGAGAAAATCTGCAACTTCCTTGAGATGGGCTCCTTTAGCGACCAGACGGCTGGCCACCGTGTGCCGGAACACATAGGCGCCCCCACGCGGTGCGTCGCCGCCGGCGCGGCGAAGTGCACGGATGGCAGCCTCAGCGATGGTGTTGCCCGAGAGTGGTCTGCCATGGCGACGTCCGCGGTGTTGCACGAATACCCGACGCTCGGACGTTGTCGGACGCGCCTTGCGCAAATAGGTGGCGATGGCGCGACCAGCCTCGCGCGGCAATGGCAGGATCGCTCCTCGGCCGGTTTTGCGTGTTCGCAACCGTACCGTGCCGGCTCGCCAGTCGATGTCCTCCAGAGGCAGGTCTGCGACTTCACCGGGTCGCAGACCCAATGTGGAAAGGCACAACACCATCGCATGGTCCCTGCGACCATACGGTGTCTGGGAATCAAAGGCCGCCAGCACCTGCTTGAGTTGCTGCTCAGTGAGGCATTTAGGCAGCGCCGCCATCCGCCAGTGCGCCACGGCGGGGATCGCCAGTTCGAGGCTCTCGTCGCTGAATCCTTTCGTCCGCAAGAAGCGGAACAGCGATCGCAGTGCCGTGCGTACGGCCTTCATTGAACGCGGCGAGAATCGATCCCTTAGCGAAGCGACGAACTGAACTACGTTGGTGGGAGTGAGCCGTGTGGGATCAAGTGGATCCTCCCCGAGGGAGAATCGCAGGAACGGCCGAAGAAACTGCTCGTAGCCGTGCAGAGTCCGCTCTCGCAGTCCTCGCACGCGTCGCTGATACTGTTTGTACGCCTCGACAATCGAGTCGAGCGTGCAGAAATCGTGAATGGTCATGGAGTGCTCCTCGTTGGCTGGGAAACCCAGCCGGAGCATCCGAACTATGCGCAGTTCTGCCAAGAGGGGACGGGTATATCCCCCTCACACACAAGGACTTGTTAATAGGCCAACCGCCAAGCTGTGCATAGTCCCGGGCTCAGAATAGACCCGTCTATGCATAAATGCGCATAGACGGGTCAAGTCCACTTTTAAACTCCAGCCGCACTGCCTGGTTTGATGCCTGCCTCTGCTAGCCGACATCGAGGGGCCCACCCTCATCTTTTTCTGTAGCATCGAAGCACCGTTCCTTCAGTCCTTCGTTCGCGTCGCACAAATCTCAATCTTCTGGTCCGCTGTAAACCGCCGATACTCTCGTTTGCTCATTACTTCGCTCCGTCTGCGGGGCGCCCGCAGCAGCTCGAAGTCTCGCATCTTTCGCCTAGCCCTTTGTCCGGAAGTCGCTGAAGCTACACAGTGCGGGTGGGCTTCGTCCGTGTGCAGGACGAAGGCGTAACGATGTTGTAGAGCGAACTCCTCACGCGCGAAGTTGCGAACAGCAGCGATAACCTTTTCCGCGGGTGTGCCGGGTGGCATTGAGAACATCAACTTATGAACGAGCTTCGGGGGCTTACGGCCTTTGCTGGCCGCAAGAATCGCCTGGCGACGTACATTGTCGATGTCAACGTCCCAATCCTCAAGCAATGTTTTGCCTATCTTCTTCCCCTTCACTCTGTCACCGTCGTCTGCTTCCAGTGCCAGCTTTCCGTATCGACCGATGTAGTTGAGGTGCCTGCCGGCAGAATTAAGGTCGTTGCTATCCCGAGGAAGCACCTTCACGACCGCCTCCGGAACCCGCTGCACGGTTCTTCTAATGTGGTCTATTTGCGCCAGTGTCAGTCGACTGCCACTTGGCTGCGGGCTGCCGCGAGCGTAGCTGACGATGTCGAGCAACGGCTCACCTTCTCGGATTCGAAAGGAGCGCCTAGACATGGCCCGTCCGCCAGCTCGTCTCGTTGGCCTTGAGTAGCGCCTTGACGTTGTCGCGTAGTGCCTCACAGACTTTGAGCATGGCCCGAAATTCCTCCCGCACGGAACTGGGAGCTTTGCCGCTCTGGTTTGCAACCCGTGCCAGTTGGTTGATGTTCCGGCCGATCACACTCAGATCACCGATGCAGCGCTTAAGCGCCAGGTACTCTTCCTTAGGTAAAGGCGTTAGAGATCGCAGGTGTGCTCGCGTTAGAACCGAAATGTAGGTCGCTGGCCGCAGTCCCCGCGCGGCAGCTCGGGATTCCAGCAGCAACCGGTCATCGGATGGGAAGCGTACGTAGACCGACCGCTGACGCCCTGATGATCCGTTTGGCGCGCCCCCGAGTAGCTGCGCCCCGCCGTCCCCCGGCTCGGCCGCCACACTTGGATGCGACTCTGCCAGCCGAACCTCGCGGATCACGACTCGCTTGAGCCACGCCGATTCGGTAAGAAGCTCCCGATCGACAATGGCTTTCACCTGAGATTTGATCGCAAGAGACACACGAGCCTTCAACATTTCCGTACAACTCATGGGACACAATGTGGCCCAATCCTCGCTGTGAAGCTATCCTGCCTAACGAGGGAAATAAGGCCCATACCCCCAAAACGTTTCCCAAGATTTCGTCGTGGCGATCATTTTATTCTTCTGCCACAACGCCGTAAAATACTCCGTAATCGCTGGGAATATAGATCGGGTCTACGCCTGCCCATACGTTTCAGGGTCAAGGCCCTTGGCCTCACGGTCGCATTAGTAACGCAATCAGACCCTGACAGAGATTTGCGGAACCGCCAAGACCGCCGAAAACCGCAACCATTTTCAGGAGTGGGAAGTGCGCTCCGGCAGGTGACGCCAGGAATATTATGCCGGCGACGAGACCCAAGACGAAAGCCATGCTGCATAGAACCCCGACCAGGGGTTCTAATAGCAGAAGTCCCCCGACGACGGGCACGCGAATTATTTTCCAAACGAGACGCATTTAGAGCGATTCCGGGTCCAACATTTCCGGGCGCTCACTTTCGGGCTTCCAATCACATAGCTGCTCTCGATCGACCGTTGCCGTTTTGAGTTCGCCGATGCCGACCCGAACGTGTGGACCGTCTATTCCCAGGTCATCGCGCCCTTCTTCCTTGCTCTTTCGCCGATACTCCATGACAAGTTGCATCGCACGCGAAATATGCCTTCGGACGGTGATGCGGGAGATATTCATATGATCCGCAATTTCAGCATAGGAATAGCCGGCCCGGTGCGCAATGAAGACATCGCGCGTCCGCTTGCTTGCCGCCTCCAATAGAGCGGCGATTTTGTCCAGGTGCTGACACGTCTCGACGAGTTGCGCGAGATTAGGATTGACAGACATCCATTCGATGTCGAGGTGGATACCATCGATCGGCACCTTTCGACGCAAATCTGGCCGATCACGACGATGTTGATCGATGGACAGATTGTGTACGGCGCAGCGCAGAAAGGCTTCGTCGCTGGTTATCGCGGCTTTTCGCGAGTACCTATGCAGCCGGAGCATTGCCTCTTGAATGATATCCTCCGCGTCCTCCTGAGACCGCCCCTTTTGTGTCAATAGTTTAAGGAGACGTTCAAAAATGCGGCGGTCGCGATACCCTGACCGTGCTTAGTCTTGGCGACCGACAACTTGCCCCGGCATTTCGCCACCCGGCCACGGGGCCATGTTCCGTGGCGCTCATTTTGCACCCCCAGCGGCTCGCCCCAGGTTGCAGGAATCCAGGCCTGCGTGTACCTGGTAGACGCGCTGAATCGCGAGTCTCACCAGGTCGAGGGGGCGCGCGATCGCCCGAGCCCTCAGGACCAGTGCATCGGCAGAATCTCCGGCATCCAAGATATCGCCGCCGCCGTCTTCCGCCTGCCCAAGGGTGACATCGACGCTGGTAAGTAAGGTCAGCGCGATTTCGAGGGCCTTCCGGTGCGCCTCAATTGCCAAGATCAACCCGTTCGGCAACGCATCTGCACGGATGTTGGGCCGTCTCGCGGAAGCTTTGGGGCTAGCATCGGCCCTCGGTACATTTGGCGCTCGATTTCGGCTTGAAACGGCTTTCGACGTAGAATGGGCAATAGCCATGATCATCACCTCGTATGATGATTGCGGTTAGGCGTCCGGGGGTGTTGACGCACCTCCGGACGCCGCTTTTTGCGGATCAGATCTTTTCGTTGACTGTATAGATTGTTTTTACACTACTTACTAGTAAATACAATAAGAGAATTTATGGCATCTAAGAAGGGACGTCAAGCTCAAACGAGCATCTATCTGCCAGTCGAGATGCTGGAACGACTCCAGCGGCTGTCGAAGCACTCCCGCATATCGATGGCGGCATATCTACGGGAAGCAGTGGAGGACCTCCTGAACAAACACGAAGAACCTAAGAAGCGCGGTATAAAATAACGCGCGATTGACGATTCGCGTTTTGGGGCGCGCAAGAATCGACCGCACCACCTAGTGAATATGCGGCGGCCGGAATCGAATATTTGACGAAAAACGTTGCTGGTTAATCGGATTTTTCTCAGAAGCTCGAATAACGGCCCTGATTTGGCGCTCCCCTGAAGTAGAGTGCAGTTTTCCCCGGAATCCCGATGGGGTCAGAATCCCCACAGCACGCGCCGCCGCGAACTTTTGACGTAGGCGCGATTTTATCCCCGATTCCTCACGCTGCTTTCATCGCAAGATTTGTGGAACCTAAACATCGTTATCAAAACGATGGGGTTTGACACGTGAACGCCAACGATAGGGGGCTAAGCACTGGGTCCGCAGAAGGTCCCATCAGGACGCTCACCCTCGACGAGGCCGCCGCATTCCTCCATATGCACCCCGACGAAGTTCGTAACCGAACCAAACGCGGCCTCATCCCCGGGGCGAAGACCGGCAGACGCTGGGTGTTTCTTGAAGTCGATCTCGCGGAGTTTGTGCGCTCGTTGTATCCTGTTAAACGGCAAGCGCTGCGAGTGACAACAATCTCACAGGAGAATTTATGTCATTACGCAAACGCAAGTCGGCTTGGTGGATCGACTTCATTGCGCCCGACGGCGAGCGCATACGACGATCTGCTCAAACCGACAACAAAGCCCAAGCGCAAGAGCTGCACGACAAGCTAAAGAGCGAAATCTGGCGGCTCCAGCGGCTTGGTGACCGACCGAGACGGATCTGGCAGGACGCAGCGGTTCGTTGGCTTCGTGAGATGAGCCACAAGGCGACGCACGAAAGCGACATAGCGAAATTGCGTTGGCTCGATCGGTATCTGGCCGGTAAAGAGTTAGGAAGCATCAGCCGGGCTGTGATCGATACCATCACTCAAGCGAAGTTGAACGAAAGATGCTCGAACGCGACCGTGAATCGAACTCTCTCACTCTTAAGAGCCATCTTAAGACGGTGCGAGCGCGATTGGGAGTGGATCGATCGTGCGCCGGCGGTTCGACTCTTGAAGGAACCGTCGCGGCGTATCCGGTTTCTCACGCGCGAGCAGGCAGTCACGTTGCTGAACGAGCTGCCGCCTCATTTGCGGTCCATGGCGACGTTTGCCCTCTCGACGGGGCTTCGCCGCCGGAACGTCACGGGTCTGACCTGGGAGCAGGTCGACTTGGAACGCAAGCTCGCGTGGGTGCATCCCGATCAGGCCAAAGGAAGAAAAGCGATCGGCGTGCCGTTAAACGACACGGCGCTCAGCGTTTTGCGGGCTCAGATCGGAAGGCATCCGGAACTGGTGTTCACCTACGAGGGGAAACCTGTGTTCCAGGTGAGTTCAATGGCCTGGTACAAGGCGCTCAAGCGGGCGGGGATCGAGAACTTCCGCTGGCACGACTTGCGGCACACCTGGGCGTCATGGCATGTGCAGAACGGAATGCCGCTCTTCGCGCTACAGGAGATGGCCGGATGGGAGACGGAAAAGATGGTGCGCCGGTACGCGCATTTGGGGGTGGGACATCTCGCCGCCTACGCCGACAACCTGCAGTTCCATGGCACAAATCTGTCACACCTGCCGCCGCCTCAAAAACGGCTCTCATTGCAAGTTACAGAAAAGTAAGGAGTTTTTGGTGGCCAGGGAGGGAATTGAACCCCCGACACGCGGATTTTCAGTCCGCTGCTCTACCAACTGAGCTACCTGGCCATTTGGGAAGCGGCGTATTAAACAGGCCCAAGAGCCCAACGTCAACTACTGCTTAGAAATCAATT
>JBBRNF010000017.1:0-15822 GCA_038230455.1 Terriglobales bacterium | reverse complement strand
TCCTCGAGCGGCTACCGACACAACCGAACAGCCGCATCGGCGAGTTGCTACCGCATCGTTGGACGTTGGCAACCGACGACTGATCAAGGTCGACTACACCGCCGGGGCCGACGTCGATACGGGATCGCCGGACGCTTACTTCGCTTTGACGACGGGCTGAACTTCTCTGCACCGCACTCCGCACAGAACGCTGCCTCGGGCGTCCGCAACGGCTTGGCGCAGACAGGGCAGTTTCCCCAGGCGCGATAGCGCCAGAGGTTGTCAGGGTTTCGCTCCCTGTAGCCAGTCAGTCGAAAGTAACACCGCAATGCGGCCTCACCAAAACCGGCAGCGCGCGCCTCGGCGATCGTTGAGCCGTGGGCCTTCCGGTGGTTTTTGAGCTTTTGGATCGAAGCCTCGAGATGAGGCTTCAAGACAGCCCACTCAGCCTCGTCGAGCAGTGGGACATCTTGCCCTACTCGCAGCAGTAGCGCGTTTTAGCCACCGGTGTCCATCGGCTCGAATTCCTGGGACAGGGTCAATATTTGAACGTCGTGTTTCCTCTTTCCGAATGCCTCGGACCAGACCTTGCCGGACCACATCCATGCGAAAGGGGCGAAGTCTAAGATCGCGCTTGTGTCTAGTGTTCCACCACCCGGTAGCTGAGCCGCCAAAGCGCGTGATCCCGACCATACCTGCGCCCCGGTTCGAGCAACCGAGCAGCCAGCAGGTCCAAAGTCTCGGCGCGGATTTGCCAGTCGCTGGTAGCCTCTGCAACGATCTCCTCGTCGAAGGGCTTGGACGAGATAACCATCACCACCGTGCGGATCTCTCCCCAGTTTTGGGGTACGACCAAATGGTTCGGATCGCTCGCGATGTCCGGGATGCTGAGCTCGCTTTTGCTGACGATGGTCGCTTCAAAGCATGCTGCGGCCACATTTTCTCCAAGCGGCTCGACCTCGATTATCGCCGGCGAGGGAAACAGCGGAACGAAGTATCGCGATCCGGGAAGTGTCACGTCATGGAAAGCGAGCACATACATGGGAGACACTCGCGGGCTGAGTGCTGGTCCAAGCGTCGCATGAAAGCGCACGTGGTCATATGCGAAAAGCTCCGGCATCGCCGGCCGCTCTCGCACGGGGTTTAAAGCGCCTGGCGGCAAAGCGCGCGTTCTCAAATCGGTGGGCAAAGGCTTCTCGATGTCGTATACCGCTAATCGGTCCCTGGCCGCCTTTTCGGCGTCAGTGATTCTGGGTTTAAAGTACTTATCCCAGAGACCGCCGGGCGGTGCGGCGTAGCTTTCTCCTCCCAAGAGCCGAACTCGTGCAGAAAACGCCTCCACAGGTTCTTTCAGCAAGTCGATCCAGCGCTTGTGGTCATCATTGTCCGGATCGATCCACCGAGGAACACCGTTGCGTTCGCTGAGACCAAACAGGCCCAGCAACGACGGGAGATAGGCACTGCTAAGCTCGCGCCGTTCCAGGGCATGACTGATGTCGGCGCCGCTCAGTGGCCTCCTCCTGGGATCGGCGTGTTTAATTTTGGCGGCAATCTTCGTATTAGTGATGAGCGGATAGCTTACGTTGCGTGGGTCGATGGCGTCGATCTCTCGCTTGGCCCTGAGCAGATCGAGCTTTTTATCGAGGTCTTGGATCTCCTTAATCGTCTTGCCACGCGAAGTAGAGGATCCCTCCTCGCCTGGCTGCTCAGTCTTCGACATGTTCATCTCAATAGGCATTTTCATTGTTTGCCGCCGAAGCAAACAGTGACGGCAGACAGAATCTCGATGTCCTGCAACGCCTGGACAGCAGCTTGGGTATATGGATGGCCCGGGGTTGCGAGTTGCTGCTGCCAGCGCTCTGGCCCTGCCAGCAACTGCTGCAGGCACGGCTGGATGAACTCTTCCCGCTCCTGCTCGTGCTCGCACCAACTCTCGCTGAAGCGTTGCAGCAGCGCTCGCTGCTCATCTTCTGCTAGATCCTGCAGCCGATAGCCGAAGAACTGCGCGCGCCGCCCCTGCGCCATCGGCCAGGCGGCTACCGCCATCATCGCCCGTCGCGCGTGGATGAAGCGTTCCCTATCGTCGCCAGCGCGGTATCGCGCCCGATCGAGCACCTGCAGCATCACTTGCCGGAATGCCTGCTCGAGTCCCGCCAGTAGCTCTTCAGGCCAGGGGCCATGCCGCAGTTGCCGCTTGCCCTCTTGCAGCGCCTCCAGCGGCGACAGGCCCTTGGCCCGTGCATGCCACACCAGCGCCGACAGTAGCGGCGCGTGCAGATCAGACACGGGCGCCAAGCAGGCCGTCGCCCATTCCACGCCGCGCAGCTGCAGCTCCGCGATCAGGCCGAGAGAGTCCCCTGCCTCGCTGGAGCCGACCTGTCCGCCGTAGCAGCTCAGGCTGTACAGCTCACCGATCGAGCGCGCAATCGCGCCGAGTTGCTGCAACTCCAAATGCTGTTGTTCCTCGAGCACGATCACGCCATGTCGCCGGGTGCCCGCGCCGCGCGTCTCCCCATGCGTGGATAGCACCAGCCGTTCTGCTTGAAGGTCGGCTGCGATTAACTGCTCCGCGCTCAGGTTACGTGCGGCGTTGAATCGCTGCGCCAGCAGCACTTCTGTCTGCGTGAACGGGATTGGGCAATCACTGTCCCAGGACGGGTTGGCGAAGATCGCCTCGCCGCCGCTGGCTCCGGCGGTGCTTTGCTCGCTCATTCGAAGTCGTTGGTATGCCGGCAAGCCACAGTAACGCTGCACACGCAACTGTTGCAGCGCCAGCGGTTGCCCGCACTCCAACAGCAGCGCGTGCTCTTCCGGGCCGGTCACCAGGTTGAGCACGCTCACGCTCTGCAGCGCCTGTTGCAGCGGCTGCCAGAAACTCTGCTCGCACAGCTCGCGCAATTCGCTCAGTGTTAGCGGCTCCAAAGCTGATAGTTGGCTGTCGGATGTTTGGCCGTCGGACACAGTGACCGACTCACCATCGCGCAGCATGCCGCGCTGACGCTCACTTAGCGTGCTCGTAAAGCGCTGCGCCGCCTCGCTCAGCAACTCCAGGCGTCCCACATCGATCACCTCGTGCTCATGGCTCTTGCGCAACAGGTAGGCGATCGTCCTGCCGTCTTCGCGGCGCAGAAAGGTCATCCAGGCGTGTGTCTCGCCGAGCGTCGATGCGATAACGGCCGCGTCCACGTTTACCGGCGTCATCAGCCGGCCCTGCAAGCCCGGGTCGGCTTGCGCCAGGGATTCGCGCGCCCGGGCCAACCCCGCGGATCCTTCGCGGTCGGCCTGCTCCAGCGCCTTCAGCTCCGCTTGGTAATGCGTAAGACCGACGGAGATACCGTAAGGTCGTTGGCGCAACTTCGATCGTGCTCCAGCACTGCCCTCGCCTTCCTCATCGCTGGGCCATTGCAGAACCTGAGTCTCGAGCTTGTCGATATTCGCTTGCACTTCTATGACGCGTCGGCGTATTTGGTCCAGATTCCGACGCGCAGCTACATATGCCACGGCCTCGGGCTTGCCCGAGTGTTCGGCTTCTTGTTCCAGTTCCTCCTGAAATTCGCGCCAGACACTTACGCCGTGAAGTGCGGCGAGCGCTTGAGTGAGTTGCAGCGGCTCATGTTGCAGACTCCACCAAGCCCAGCGCTGGTGGAACCGGCGGTAAGCTTCGAGCAGCGGCTTCCAGGACGAAGATGGAACCACTTCGAGACGCTGGGTCATGGCTGCGCTCACGTGGGGCAGCAATTCTCGGAGCTCCGCGGTTACTGCAATAGGCCACGAAAAAGGGGCCGCTCTAAGCAATACGCATTCAGCCGCGAGCGTAAACATGATCCCGAGTGTCTCACCGGATGTTGTCAATGTCGTCAATGATCGCAATAGAAACACTACCCGCTTTGCTGCCGAAGCGATGCCTTGAAGCTGATTCTCTCCGTTTTCCTGTTGGACCTGATCCCATAGGAAGTAGTTGGCGGAATAATGAGAAGCCCGCAGCGTGACTGAATGGGCAGGGCCGAGCTTCCGATGACCGGACTCACACACTTGCTTACTTAGCCGTAACGCACGCCAGACATCGCCCTGCGCATATGCACATATGGCAAGCGATAAAACCGCCATAAGCGAGTTTGAATCTCCGACGTCGCGGGAGCTTAGGAGCGCTTCGTACACGGACTCCTCAAGTTGCCTCGCACCGGACACATCGCCTTGGCGGTACATAAGTATCGCAAGATTTCCGGCTCCAGTGAGCGTCAATGAATGCTTAACACCATAAATACGTTCGTGGGATCTGTATACATGCTCGAGAAGCCGGCGAGCTCCGGCGAAATCATCTACTCCAAGCAGGGACAGACCGAGGTTCTTGGCCGAATTAAGTGAAAGAAAATGGTCCGCCCCGAGAGCTGCTTGCAACAGTTCATACGTGGACTCATGGATATTCCTCGTAGCAACGAAGGGGCTGCGTCTGCTCAACGTCTCCAATTTTTGCGCAGCTGCGAATGTAGCTGAATGCTCTTCACCGAGCAGGCCTAGGAGAAAGTGGTACGAAAATAGCCGAAGTCCGTGAGCCAACAAAATTTTGCAACTAGTAAAAAAAATCCTTGCCAAGTTACGATATGCCGAACGTGTTACCTCATGCATGTTTCCAAGCACGCGTTTGGAAATTTCGTAGGCGAACGATCCAAGGTAAATGGCATCAAGAAAGTTCCCTTGGAGCCGCAAGACTCCCGCAAGATCTACTGCGGCTCTCAGAGTGTCCGCGTGCTCGGCACCAAGAACGCGATGGCGCACCTCGTACACTGATTCCGCCAGTCGCCGGCCTTCGTTCAAGTCTCCTTCGGAGCACAGTGTTTGTGCAAAGTCTCCGGCGGCCGCGAGGGTGTCTGGATGCTCGGGCCCGAAAGCGCTTAAGAGACCCTCGAACACATACTCCCTGAGCCGGTGAGCACCCGACATGTCGCCCCGCAGATGCAACGTTTCGGCGAGCTTTCCGGCAATATTGAATATGACGGGATCATCGACTCGCGATCGCAGTAGCCGAGCACGTAGACAAATGGTCAACCCTTTCTGCGCTCTCCGATACCCCATCTTGATCTCGCTGAAGAACGCTTCATGCAATTTGCTGATCGCAATCTCGCCGGCTTCTGACAAGGCTCCCAAAGGATCGAGTCGATCCATGAATACATCGCCGCTTGCTGGTTCGAGCGTGAGCAAGGCGAGAGACAGCCCCTGCTGCTTGATTTCTTTCAGCAGCTGCAGTTCGCCTCCCGTCAGTGGCTCACCCGGCCCGTAAGGCGCCAACGCCTCAGGCAGCGGCTGTCGCTCGCTCGTAATCATGTGTCGCTCCCGATATGCCTCTTCGCGCCTGCGAAAACGGAGATTCTTAGCCGCAGCGCGGCGGGTCGCGCCGACGCAATTCGTCCCTGCCTACTGTTGGACGTAGCTGCCAATCCTGACCTTGCTGCCCACCACCTGCACGCGATCGGCCACGACGTCGATGTGAATCGAACTGCCGATGAGCTTGGCGTTGCAGCTGATCTCGACCGTCCCGACGCTGATCTCCCCGGGCATCGGCGCCGTGCTCTTTTTCGCTCCGAAGCCAAAGAAACTCACGCTCTTGGTATTGCCGGCGCTGCCTTCGGCGCGCAGGTTGGTTCCCACCGCATTGATGTTTACCCGGCTGGCCTGCACCAAAGGTCCATCGCAGGCCAACACGGGATAAGCGCTCCCCAGAGCAGCAGTGCCGATCAGCATTGCCACAGCGCGCCGGCAAATAAGTACGTACTTGGTCTTCATGTCGAATTCTCCTCGCGCTCGCCGGTAGCCCCTGGCACCGTGACGAACGGAGTTGATTCTCCAGATACTGAGCGCATGGTCTTCCAAGCGTGTTGGATGACGCTTGCTCGCTGGGTCGGTAGCGTTGGGGCCTTGCAACCGGTTATCGGTTGTGACCATCGCAGCCTGGCTGGGTTGCTTTCTAGGAGACCATCATGTTGTTCCACCCTTCCATCGTCAAGCCCGTTCTGGCGGGCACGCTCATGTTCACGGCCTGCCTTGCGAGGGCCGACTCCGCCGGCGATCCCGGCACTACCGTTGAAGCGCTGAAGATCAAAATCCTCACCACGGCAAGCGACATCAAGTCCGGTGGCACGGGCGGCAGTACCGGCAGTGCCAACGCCAATATTGGTTACGGCGGGTTCACTCTCGGCGGCGGCGCCTCCCGCTCGCAAGAGTCGAGCAAGGCCGATACCGCAATCGGCGTGACCCGCATCAACAAAGCTATCGCCCGCAACATGGACATCGACATTACGGCCACGGCCTCCAACGTTTTGACTAGCACGAACGCCAACAGCCATGTGGGCGTAGTGCAGATCGGCCCGCAGCCGTAAGAGAGCGCACCGTCAGCGGAGGCGCGAGCGTCCGCTGGTCCGCCACTGCCTAAAAGATTCCGGGTCTCCGGCTCAATCCTCACCCTTAGGAGAATTTCGATGATCAAGCTTCTTAATCTCATCCGCTCGTGCCGCGCTCCAATGCTGAGCACGGCCTGCCTCACGCTTGCCGCGCTGGCGGCGCACGGCCAGGATGTCTCCGAACCGGGCGGCGACGATGCTCCGCTGCGTACGAGCAACCCGGGGATGATCTCAGCGACCATCGCTGCATCCCAGCGTGCGGCGCTTGAGCGCGCCATGAAGTCGGCAGGCAGCCTGCCGCCGCAGCAGTACGTTGTCAGCTTCGACAAGAAAAGCCTGCGAGAAGCGCAGGCGCTCGGCGTACCGATCGAGACCAACGTTTGCTCTGCGGTTAACAGCCGGGGCGCTGCCGGCGGCCCCAACGTCGTGATGGGCCAGCGAACGCAGATCTCCTGCGTCGTACGCGGCGATTAGCTAGGCATCGGCGATGACGCCCGGATGCCGCTGCGCGATCCGCCCCAGTTCTCACCTCGACTTTTCAGCTGGGCCTCTTGGAGTACACCATGAAGTTCAAGTTTTCTTCACTGAGTACCGCGGCAGTGCTGTTGATCAGTGGATGCACCTCCATGCCGGTGCTCGATCTCTCGCCGTCCGACGGCCGTATCGCCTTGGCGCCCCTGGCGCCGGAGGCCAGCGAAATCATGCAGTGCGTGGGAGAACGCGTCGCACGCTACATGAAGGATGCGCCGAGCGATCAGCCTCTGTTGATCGAGGTTGCCCCGTTTCGGGTGCGCGTGCAGAGCGCGACCAACCGATTGGACATGCCGTCCGAGTACACGTCGCTGGTTGAGCAGTTGCTCACCGAGGGTGGTATGAAGCTTGGGTTCCTGGAGGGCATGCGCCCGGACCGTGTCGGCGAGTCTGACCGCCATAGCACGTACACGGATGACCAAGGCCTGCGTCACGCAGTGGCCAAGATCCGCATCGCCGGGGACGTGCTTTTCGCCGACGCGGCGGTGACGACCGCCGGGCGCGGCTTCAATGGGAGCCTGTTTTTCTCCAACAGCGACGGTTCTGGTAGCCGCAATGATCAGACATCGGTTAGTGCGCTGGGGCTCACGATGTCGGCGGTTGATCCGCTCACTCGCGTCGGCGGCTTCGGCTTTGGCAGCGAAGTGCGCATGACCTTCGATCGCACCAACGTTAAGGATCGCTCGGTTGCGGTGAGTCTGTCCATCGCGGCACTGGGCTACAACAATGTGAAAAAGACGACGCACGGGCCGCACTCCAGTTTGCGGCTGGGGGTGGCGCTGCAATTAGCGACCGTCATTAGCCGCACCCAAGGCATCCCCGTTGCCGAGTGCGTCCAGGGTGTTGCACCGGTTGTGGACCCGGTCCCACTTATGCGCAAGCTTGACGAGTTCCAGAAGCGGCTAGACAAGGAGCCCGAGGCGGCTGCACGCTGGCTGAACAACCTGCGAGCGCTTTGGGGTCACCAGGCGCAGGACCCAGTGCGGCTGGACTCGAACGCTGCGGCAAGCCGCGATGAAGGCGGGTTCTACTTCATCTCCGGGGGCAACAAAATTCGACTCAGCGACGACGGAGCGGTCACCGGACTGGCACAGCGCAAGCTGTTGCGTAACGTCTACGAGGCCGAATTCATTCTCCTCTGGGCCAATCTGTGGCGGGTGCCGACGCCAGTGTTCAACGCCGGTCGCGCTTGGGTCCAGAACACCAACGCAAAGTACCTCGCTGAGGTCGAGTCGCAGCTACGCCGACAGGTGGCATATAAGCGACCGGGGCGTTTGGTGACGCAGACGCGCTCGAACGCGAACAAGGGACCGCCTGCCAAGGAAATTGTGTCGGCACGTCAATAATCTGCTGATTGCTGGCCGCAGCCCGGGCACCTCGGTCCATCCCCCGGACATGAAATCGGAGCTTGAAAATGAGCGATAAACAAGTACTGAATGTGCCCCTTGCCGGCGCGAATGGAATCTCTGGGAATGACCTCCCGCAGGTCACTTTCCGCGGGAAGGTTCTCAAGCCTAGGCGCGGCAGCGTCGATCTCGTGTTCGTAATCGACGGTCCAAGCTGCAATTCGGTGTTACTTACGACTGACGGGCCACAGTGAGCGCAACCCAGACAATCTCTGGCGTTATCGCGCGTCGCATTACGGAGAAGACTGCACTGTGTGCAGCAAGCCGTTGCGGACGCCCCTAGCAACGCATTGCCAGAGTGCGGCGCTGGGAAATCCAGCCCATAGTCGCATCTGACGGCTTCGTCTCTGGCTCTACTTAACCTCACCTAAAACGAGTTTTGTACCACGGCGACTCGTCGTACTGCACCTTGCAATGGGGACAATGCATTTCATCATTCGCATACAGACCGTCGCGATCGTACGGATGCACACCACAATTGGGGCATGTGAATTTGCAGAGTGCAATGAAATATGCGATGTTAAAGCCCCCGGACACCAGTGCGATCACAAATGCAATTAGTCCAAGTCCATTCTCTTTTCCCAAGAAAAATAGGACACATGCGAATAACGCGACGACTGAAACAATCGCCAGTGGTCCAATCAGCTTTCGCATCTCAACGAACGCGCTGCCTGTCATTTGATCTCCCCGCTTCTCGTTAATCACGATTCACTAGTCAGACGGTGGAGAAACCGGCGCTGAAGCATTTGATCTGTGGGGGCTGGTCCATAGCGATCTCGAAAGCGCGGAAAAGAGAATGGGTGATTGATTTAGTGAATGCAGTTGTATCGCAAATCTCACAATTTCTTTAGCTAATAGCGGAACGCTGCAGGCTAGGCGACACTGACCACGTGTTGATGGTTTCTGAGTCTGTGTACGAAAAGATAGCGTCCTCTCCGTGGAAAAACTCCACAGTCCCGATACCTTCAAGATTGAAGAAAGTCTTTTTGACTATATGCGCGATGTCGGTGACCGCAATCTCACGTCTTATACGGACTTCGAGTTGAAGCACCAGCGCTAACACCGCGAGAAAGACAGAAGTCCAAACCCACCAAGGTGCATGGATGTAAGCCAAAAAACCCGCGATCAGAGCAAATTGCACGAGGCCAATCTGTTTTTGTTCACGAATCCCTTCGGGCGTAGCTGCACGCAAGCCTTCAAGAAAAACCTTATTCGCCACATAGAGGAGACGCCTGTCCGGCCACTGCACATAATTTGCACGGCACCAGCGCTTATCCTTAAGGTGTTCTCGCTCTCCGAGAATGACGACGTTGTCGCCGGCCCTCAAAGGGAACGAATCCCCTTGCGAAGCGCCTTGGATATTGCAGCGAACGGCCACGCCTTCGAGTTCGAAGCACAGCACGCGGGGGGTTTCGTAGCCGTCGTATTCGCTTTCTTGCCTCTCCTCGTGGATCGTTTCGATCTCTCCACGGAGGTAGATCCAGTAGTCGAGGTCGGGCCAATTATCTTTGTTGTACGTAGAGTTCGGTATTCCGTGACGATCCCACGCGCTGTTGGTGTTCATCCCAACCCCCGTCCGGTTGACTGTCGGCCAGAACGCGTGAATCCTCTCACGATGAATCGCAACCGACAATAGCTCCCGCCCTTCGATAGCGACTTAGGATTCAGTCGTGGGTGCTGGCCTTGACCGAGTGTCGCGGCGACCATCAGGCCATTCCAGCGCCATGGCCACGACATAGTCGTCCAGTGGGATGCCGATGACGACGCGCACGACGTCCACTTGCAAGGCTGCCTTGGCGTACGATGAATGGTGAGAGCTTGCTGAATTTTGTCATCGAGTCGCCTAAAGCGCACCTGAGAATCGGTCATGACAGGAATCGTTGAAGACGGGGTCAAGGGCGAGAAGAAGATGGCTCGGCGTTTACCATCCAGTCGATGCTTGAGATATGCACGTCGCCGGCTAGCGCGCCTTTGCAGATGACACTTGAACCATCAGAGGTCGGGCAGGCGGCGTTGTGGTTGGACGAGGTGGCCCATGCAGCGCTGCAGCAACTCGCGGTGGCTAAAGATGCGCTTTCGTCCGAGGTCGTTTGCATCGACGATGCGCAACTGCTCGATCTGGTGTTCGCTTCAAGGGCCTGGTCGGAATTCCCGGCCCTTGGACCCGACGCGGTCAAAGTGCTGATCAATGCTTTCACGGCCACTGAGAGCGTAGCGCATCTGGTGGAGCAGGCGCTTGCCAGCAGAATAGAAAGTGACCAGGTCCGCGGCCTCGTCAGAGCCTTCGACAAATTCAGTCTAGGTGTGGTGTGCGCCTGGCATGTGTCCGCGGTCCTCTGTGTTTGCGACGATGAGATTCCGTCCACGGGACTGCGCTTTGCGGACCCCGACCACCCGACCAAGGTCATGAAAGTCGAGTTTGGTTCGCCGGCGGCCTGGGTCGGCTTCAAGGTCGGCGATCTGGCGACCCATCTCAACGGCCAACCGATCGGCGCTGCCCGCGACGTGCTCGTGTACATGGGCAAGAAGAAGCCCGGTGACAGCATCGCCGTGCGCGTCGAGCGCGACGGAAAGACGGTCGATCTCCCCAGGACGATGAAGGAGCCGGAGAAGCGTCGCTAGGATCATCGCCCCTACATTCGTTTCTCGCGAAAGCCGTCGGGCAATATGCATCATGCGGTCTGCGCAAGCGGACCTTTCAGCCTTCCGCCACCCTCCGCGTTATGCGGATACAGACGTAACAAGCTAATCCGAGAACAGTTTCAGGATCCATTTGTTGCTGCTGGTTCGGTCCTGCGGAAAAGGTTTACCGTCGGCTCTCCAAACGTAAGCGGAACCAGCGTTGCCGTAGCCGCCGAAGTCAAAGTCAACGACGACCTCCGCGCGGCGCAGTTGAAGCATCAGCGCTCGGGTACCGACCAGATCCATGAGGAGATTGAGCCGCTTGCCTTCCTTTGACTTGATGCTGATGAACTGAAAATCGTAACCGATGCCCGTTCGCAACATATATCGAATCGTCGATGTCCCAAGATCGATTTGAATCTTTCCATCTGAGCTCGACAGCAATTTTTCACGACACTGGAATGACTTGATGTGGCCTCGAGTAAGGTTCTTGATCCGCATGAAAGGCCATAGCCAAATAGCGTACGCAGTACATCCACCAACCACTGCTGAAAAAAATATCGGCACAAGCCAGCCATCGTGATAACTCGCGAAGAGAACCAACCAGAAAGTAGTCCCTCCGACCAAAAATCCAAGATTGATGAAGAACTGGAACGCCATCCAACGGAACGGTAGCGCCCGGAATACAAAGGAATGATTCTTTTCGCACCAAGAAGAATTGCTGACCGCTTTTTCGTAAAGTGTCATGTAGTAGATCAGGACAGGTGCAAACTCCAAGACTTCCACTTGATCTAGCACGAGATTGTTGAATCGAACTGTTTCGACCAACATTGGCGACTTGCCATTGGTTGGACCTTCCAGTGCAAGCACTTCGTCCCACGGCACTATACCGAGGCCCTCGACGCGAAACCCCTTCTCATCCAGACGAACTTGAGTAACGGCCGAAAAAATTGGAGTCCCTGTCACCGATTTGCGCACGAAATCGAAAATCTTGAATCCTAATGCCGTAACTAACAACGGCAAAATAATCATGGCAGCCAAGTCCAAAATCAACATCATCAAGTAACTATCTTCACCGGACTTTAATATTTTTGTCATTGCGTTGACCGAGATTACCCAGACCACGATAACTACTATGCCGCATAGCCAGTAGTCACGATCCGGCCTGAGCTGACTGACGGCGACAGTTGTTTCAAATTCTGGATGGGGCGTCATTGTTTGATTGCCTCAAGGCCAATATAACTTTCATCGCAACTCTGCATGGTTCCTCTTATTCTTCGGCGGCACTTTCCTTCAGCTTCAAGAACTCGGCGCAGATGCACTCGATCTGTTCGACCAGTGTCTCCTGCGTGAGTCGCGCGCGTTCGAGGATCTTCTCCGCGGAGGTCTTGGCTGTGGTCGCGAACCGGTTGATCTCTTCGAACCCCTCGATCGCCTTTCTTACGCGCTCGATCGCCCGATCGATCTTTGCGAAGCTCGCAGCGTCTTCCTTGTCATGGGTGCTGGCCTTGACCGAGAGCGCCGTGGCGACCATCAGGGCGCCCTTCAAATGGACGTCGTGCGCGTCGTCATCGGCGTCCCACTGGACGACGATGTCGTGGCCATATCGCGCAAAGGTTGGGATCGAACTCGGCGCGGTCTTGGTCGAATGGACGAAGACACACACCGTTGCCTGCCGATTGCGACGTGCGACATCGGCTTCCTCGAGCGTCTTTGCGAGGTCGTAGCTCGCGCTCTCTTTCGCCTCGATTACGATGCGTGCGCCAGAGGCCAGCTTGTCAGGCCCGATCGTCAGCACGTGGTCGCCAACCTTGCTGTGCGTAATGAGTCCGGTCGTCATTCCGGTGTCCTGCAGCACGTCGCCGGCCGCCTCGCATTGTTCACGCAGATGGTTGCCGAGCGCTTCCTCGAACTCGATGCCGTGGCGCGTGCTCCTCGCAGCTTCTTCCTTTCGCACCGTAACGCTGGCCAGCACCGTGTCGAGCTTGCCCGCAAGGTCGGCATGCGTGCGGACCATCGCACGTTGATGCTCGACGAGCATGCGGTTCATGCGGTGGAGGGCGCTGTCCTCCTCGTCGAGCGACAGCTCGGCCGCAACGCGGGCCTGGCTTGCTTCGACACGGGCGACGAGCCGAGACAAGGCACTGTCCTCGCTGTCGAGACTGAACTCCGCGACGACCGCCTTCATGTCGCGCGAGAGCGCGGAATGGATGTCGCCGTGCTTCAAGGTCAGCTCACCGAGGAACCGGCAGAGCGCACCGTCCTTGTTGTCGAGACTGAACTGACGCGTCATGGCCAGGTTCTGTGTCGCAACCACCTCGTCGAGCGTGCGGCGTAGCGCGTCGACGAGATGGTTGTTGCCGGTCGGGTCGAGCAGCTTCACGAGATGGCTGTTCTCGCCAATGAAGCTTTCGAAGAGCTGGGTCAGGTGGCCCCGGGCATCGGTGACCTGCTGGCGCATCACCACTGACAGGTCGCCATCTGCATGCGTGAGGCGGTCGACGCGATGCATGAAGAGCCCATCCTTCGGATCGAAGTAGCGGGCCAACGATCCTGAAACACGCTCTTCGAAACCGGAGCGCCAGGTGTTCAACTTGCTGCCCAACTCGATCATCAGGCGGTCGCCCTCGCGACGCACCGCATCGCTATCGACCGTGCCTCGAGCGGCCCTCAACGCCATCACGCCGACCTTCAGGGCGGTCAGCAGGAACTGGGTCCTCTCGGCACCTTCGGCGTATTCATTGAGTGCAAGCAAGATCTCTGGATCGGTCACGCCAAGCGTGACGATCGTCGGGGTCAGGGTGGGCGAATCGCTGGCGTGGTCTACGGTCATGCGAACTCCTAGGACATCAGTCGATTATAGAAACACGCACGGGCAAGGTCCTAATCACGTGAGGATCGGTGACGATCGACTGGCAGCTGGGCAACGTGTGCAGGCCTGCTGGCGGTGGTGGTCTAGGCGTGGTGCTGCGCTATGTCTGCGCATCGCGACCACGAGCCCGCCGCGTTCGCGCAGTCGATGCTGCCAACCGCAGCAGGCAGCTGCCACGTCTGCTGCACGTCGATCGCGGGGTGCCATCGATGGATGCGACCGGCGGCGAGTTCACCCAACCACTCGGATTCGCGCGGCGGCGCGATCTTCCGTCACGACTACGACCTCGACACCGGAACGATCGGAGAGCGCCGGCTGTTCGTGCAGATGGATCCCGCATGGGGCCGCCCCGACGGCGCCGCGGTCGACGACGAGGGATGCTATTGGAGCTGCGGCGTTTCGGCTCGATTAAACGCGCCCGATGGCCATGCCGCAATTGAACGCCGGCCGCCGATGAATTGTAGCGGTGCGACCTCGATGGGGTCATCACTAGCTTCGAGCACCAAGAGCTTCCCATCCATGCCAAGTCCACCGATCACTGACGTCATCGTTTTTTCGCGTCGGTGACAGTCGCGAGAATGACCTTGGCACCGCCGAGCCTCGTCAGCTCGTCCGCCGGTAGAAGATCGACTTGGATTCTCTGTCGGACAGCTCGCTTCCTGAGCACTAAGAAGTGGCCATGGGTTTGCCGCTACTCGCGAAGAATATTGCGAGCCCCGTCGAGGCCGACGAAGCCAAAGTGCCGGATGCGATGTTGTGCGGCGGCATCGCTGGAACGTCATCCTGAGTACACTGTGTGAGGAGCACGGTCTTTTTGATCGAGCTGTCGAAGCGAAAGCCTGTACCTCGGCACTCGTGCGAATACGTACGCCTGAGCTTGTTCCACTGGTTCAAGCCAGGGCGACCGCGGCAAACTTCTTCACTGATCATCCGGTAGCGGCTCCCTGTTCCCATTTCTCGATTCCCTGTTCTTCGGTCGAGTCGGGACGGTCTCGGACGACTGAGCTCTACGTTCCCGGAGACAAGCTGGACGAGCGCAGGAGCGCCGTCCTTCAAATTGCCTGTAAATTTCCCTGATAAGCTGATTCTTAGGCGGAGAGCAGTTCGCTCGAGACTGCCTCCACCGCCAAATCGTCTAACCCGTTGAAATATAAAGAGTTTTAGGCAAAGTAAGATCGAGACTGGTAGCACTTTTGGTAGCAAAAAGTGCTCAAACTGCCAGTTTATTTGCGTGGTAGCTCCTACTACGTACACCTGCGAGTGCAAGTCAAGCAGGTTAAAAAGCCATTGAAGACAGGCGATGGGCAAACTGCGATTCTTCGTGCAGTTGGCTATCTCACTGAACTTCTTCCTATGACCATTCGCAAATTTGAAATTGATATTCAGCGCGGCGTCTTCAAAGCCGACGGCGAGGACGACAACCGCCGCATGCGAGAGGCATTGGGTGACATAGAGCGGTTGGGTGTTATTCAGGTTCTGTCGCAATAGGCCCGTGAGGCCGAGCGAAATCTCTATTCCGATTGCGATCAAAAGGCCAGTGAGTAGAACTGATTCGCTGGGGACGAGGGCTCTCCGTCTTTGATGTCGCGGAGCTGACCCTTGCGAATCATGTGCATGATCTCGATGCCGGCGATCAGAATGCGTGCACAGCGAAAGGTCTTGAATCCGAGCATCGGGCGGGTGATTCGTTTGACGGCTCGATGGTCTTGCTCGATGACGTTGTTACGGTATTTCGACTGGCGCAGCTCAATGGGCAGACCGTGTCGGCCTGGATGCTGACGATGGCCGCCGTGCGCCGACGGCAAACCGCCGCGAGCACCGGCAACATCTTGATCGCCCAGCGGTGAATGGTCGAGTGATCGACCAACACGCCGCACTCGGCCATCATCTCTTCGAGGTGGCGCAAGCTCAGCGGGTAAGCCACGTACCAGCGCACGCATACCCGCATGATCTCCACCGGATTGTGAAGGCGCTTGATCGCATGGCGCAATGCATCGATCATCGTTTTCGGGTCAAT
>JBBRNF010000016.1:0-19297 GCA_038230455.1 Terriglobales bacterium | reverse complement strand
CGCGCAGCGGAAGCTCAACCTCGAAGGTGCGGCGGATGCGTGAGACCACTTGCGTGGCCAGAAGCGAGTGGCCGCCGAGAGCGAAGAAGTTCGCTTCCACGCTGACCTGCGGCAGCTTCAACACCTCCGCCCAGATCGCAGCGAGTTGTACTTCGCGGTCGGTTCGCGGGTCGACGTGCGCCTCCGCGTTGATCTGCGCGTATTCCGGTGCCGGCAGTGCGTGGCGCTCGATCTTACCGTTGGCCGAGAGCGGCATGGCGTCCAGCAGAACAAACGCTGCAGGAACCATGTACTCCGGCAACCTTGCCGCTAGCCAGGTACGCAGCTCGCTTGCCTGCACCTCGCACGAGGCGACTATGTAAGCGGCAAGCCGCTTCTCGCCGGGCTCGTCTTCCCTTGCGATCACCACGCATTCCTTCACCGCAGGTTGCCGCGCCAGTACCGCCTCTATTTCTTCGAGCTCAATGCGAAGACCGCGTATCTTGACCTGGTGATCGGCGCGGCCAAGGTACTCGATTCTGCCATCGGGAAGAAACCGCCCGATGTCGCCGGTGTAGTACAGCTTGCTGGAGCTAGAGAAGGGGTTATCGGTGAACTTTTCCGTGGTTAAATCGGGGCGGCCCAGGTAACCCTTCGAGACGCCGTCGCCCGCGATATAAATGCCGCCCACTACTCCGACAGGCACCAGCTGGCGATGGGTGTCCAGCAGGTACACCTGGGAGTTCGCCAGCGGGCGTCCCACAACCACCGGCTCGTCGGGGTGGGTGAAACGGTGGAAGGTTGAGCAGGCAGTAGTCTCTGTCGGGCCGTAGCCGTTGAAAAGAGGCGTGTAGTCAGAGAGTGTGATGAGACGGTGCAGCAGATCGCGCGAAATCGCCTCGCCGCCCGTCATCCGCTTGATGCCCTTGCCGAGATAGCCGGCGTCCAGCAGCGAGCTCCACGTTGTAGGCGTGGCGACAATGAAACTTGGCTGGTGCTCGTTACAAAAGCGCGCGAGGTCTTCACCGCTGGCGGCGAGGTAGGGTGGGGCCAAAAGGATGGCGCCACCCGTCATCAGCGGCACGTAGAACTCCGGGGCGGACATGTCGAACCCGTAGCTGGCGATGGCCAGCGTCACGTCACTCGCATCGATGTCCAACTCGCCCGCCATCCAGTGAAGCACGTTGACTACGTTGCGATGCGAAACGGCAACGCCTTTCGGCCGGCCGGTCGAGCCGGAGGTGAAGAGCACATAAATGACATCGTCCGAGGTGGCGCCGGCGGAGGGGTTCTCGCTACTCTGTGCGGCGATCGCGACTGCATCCCGTTCCAGCGCAATCACGGGTCCTGCGTACTCCGGCAAACGATTGAGCAACAAATCCTGCGTGACCATGCAGGATGTTGCCGCGTCTTCCATGACGACGCGGATGCGGTCGGCGGGATAGTCGGGATCCAGCGGAACGTACGCCGCGCCGCACTTCTGAATAGCCATCAGCGTGACGATCATGGCCACCGAGCGCTCGAGATACACGCCCACCCGGCCGCCGCGCTCGACACCCCGGGCGCGAAGATAGTGTGCCAACCGGTTAGCCTGCGTGTTCAGCTCCAGATACGAAAGCTCACGGCCCTGAAAGATCAACGCGCGCGCATCCGGAGTGTTCGCCGCATGCTCCTCAAAGAGTTGGTGCACGCACTTGTCGCGCGGGTAGTCGGCGGCCGTGTCGTTCCACTCGACCAGCATGCGGTGGCGTTCGGCCTCCGAAAGGAACGACACTTCGGCGATCTTCTGTGCAGCGTTCTCCGCAAGTTGTGACAGCAGCGTACCGTAGTGGGCGAGCATACGCTCGATCGTGGCGGCGTCGAAGAGGTCGGTGTTGAAGTTGAAGGCGACGGAGAGCCCGGCTGCGCTCTCGGACAGATTGACCAGCAGGTCCATCTGCGCGGTTTCGCTGACCGTGCCGAAACCAGTGATGTCGAGGCCGCTGGTCACGCTACGGTCGGAGGGTGTGTTCTGAAGTACCAGCATCACCTGGTAGAGGGGGCTGCGGCTGCTGTCGCGAACCGGATTGATCTCTTCGACCAGGCGCTCGAACGGCACGTCCTGGTTCGCGTAGGCGTTGACCGTGGTCTGGCGCACCTGCGCGAGCAGATCGCGGAAGGTTAGGTCTTCGCCCAGCTTCGCCCGCAGGGCCAGGCTGTTGACGAAGAGGCCTATCAGGCTCTCGGTATCGCTGTGGGTGCGGCCGGCAATGGCCGTGCCGACGACAATGTCTTTCTGGCCAGAGTAGCGCGAGAGCAGGACATAGTAGGCGGCGAGCAGCGTCATGAAAAGCGTCGCACCCTCGCCCTGGCTGAGTGTCTTCAGCGATTCCAACAGGCTGTTGGGCAGCGTCGTGCCGCGCGTGGCTCCGCGATGCGTCTGCACCGGGGGCCGCGGCCGGTCGGTAGGCAGCTCGATCGACGGCGGAGCGTCGCGGAGATGTTCTTTCCAGTATGCAAGCTGAGTTTCAAGGGCTTCGCCTTCGACGTGGGTTCTTTGCCAGACGGCGAAGTCCGTGTACTGCAGGGCAAGAGGAGGCAGCGGCGACGGCTGGCCGGAGGCGAAGGCACCGTACAGCGCGGAGAATTCCTGCCGCAGAATGCCGGAAGACCAGCCGTCCGTGGCGATGTGGTGCGTGTTGAGAACCAGAACGTGGTCGTCGTCGTCGAGCTTGATCAGGCGGGCGCGAAAAATGGGTCCGTGTTCGAGGTCGAACGGCGTCCGGGTCTCCCGTCCTGCCAGCAGACGAGCCTCGGCTTCACGCTCTTCTGGCGCAAGCATGGTCAGGTCGTCGATCGTCAGCGAGCACGGGCCAGGAGGCGCGATTATCTGCACGGGGTTTGTGCCGTCGGTGGCGTAGGTGGTACGCAGGACTTCGTGGCGGGCGACGATTTCGTCGAGAGCTGCGGTCAGCGCATGTTGATCGAATGCGCCGCGCAAACGCCACTTGGGCGCCACGTTGTGCATGGAGCTGGTGGGGTCGAGCTGATTCAGGAACCAGAAGCGCTGTTGAGCAAAGGACACCGGCTGGGGGCCGGGGCCGCGGTTTACGCGGACCAGCGGAGGGAGGCTCGGCGTGTCGGTGCGCAGGCACAGGGCCTGCACCGTGGCGGCCAAACCCTCCAGCGTGGGGCTCTCAAACAGCACGCGCAGAGGAAGTTCGATTTGAAAGACCTTGCGGATCCGCGAGACGATCTGGGTGCCGAGCAGCGAGTGGCCGCCGAGCGAAAAGAAGTTGTCCGCGACGCCGATATTTGGCACGTGCAGCGCCTCGGACCAGATGGCCGCCAGCTGGACCTCCACCTCGCTGCGTGGGGCGATGTAGGGCACATCTTCTTCCCGTGTGTACTCGGGCTGCGGAAGCGCCTTGCGGTTGATTTTGCCTGCGGAAGACAGCGGCATGGCGTCCAGCAGGACGATGGCCGACGGCACCATGTAGTCGGGCAGGCGCTCGGCGAGCCACTCGCGCAGCTTGGGAACAAGGGCGCGGCCGAAGCTTTGCTGCAAGGGGTTGTTGCAGTACGCCTGCCAGTTGCGGGCGACATCACTTTCGCCAGGGAAGCGAATAGCAGGAAGGTTCGCGGCGGGGGTCTCGGTCCGAACGAGAAGCGCGTCGAAAGTGCCATCCGCGGCGTTCCGCGACGGCCGCAGTTCAAGATGGTACGGAAGGCCTTCCAAGGTCTGCCATAGAACTTCCGGCTGCATTTTCTGATCGGGCAGCGAGCCCAGGAGATTTTGGCGCACTTCTCCGATCGTGGCGGGACCCTCTTCCCGGGCCAGCGCGGCCGTCACGGCGACATCGAACTGAAGCTGGGCGTTGGGGATCCTGGTCAACGCCAGAACGTTGGGCTTCGAGGTTTCGAGCGTCGAGCGCAGCAGAGCGGGGGTAAGGCTCTGCGAGGTCCAGTCGAGCCATGCAACACCGGCCAATGACTCCACCGGCTTGTCGACGTGTAGCGTTACGTCGTAGCGGAAACGCGTGAGTTCGTTGGGGGCGGAGCCTCGCTTCAACTGGATTTCCACGCGGCTGATGCGCGGATTTTTGCGCTTGAGTGCGTGGAAGAACTCGGGGTCGACAACGAGCTCGGCGTCCTGGCGGACGGTCTTTTCGATACGTTGGCGTAGCTGGCTTCGGGTCAGGTTGTCGGGCGCGTTGAAGGTTTCAACCGACGTGTGGAAAAGATCCAGCAGTGCGTGGTTTCTGACGTCTCCGATGAACACGGAACCTTCGCCGCCGAGCGAGTCGACAGCCCGGGAAAGCACCTGCGCGAGATAGTCGGCGTCTGGAAAATACTGAATGACGGAGTTGAGAACGACCAGGTCGAACCCGGCTTCTCCGCTTCCGTTGTCAGCCTCGTGCGCCGGACGCTGAGCCAGCGTGACCTGCGGCAGCTCCAACTCTGGACGCGCAACCTGCTTGCCCAGCGCAGAGAGGGCGGTCGCGGAGATATCGGTGCCGTGATACCGCTCGACTTGCGGAGCGACGCGGAACAGCAGCAGGCCCGTGCCGCAGCCGATCTCCCAGACACGTCTGGGTTTCAGGCTGAGGATGCGGTCGACTGTGGTTTCTACCCAGTGACGCATCTCCTGAGGCGGAATGGCGACGCCGGTATAGCTGCTGTTCCAGCCGGCGAGATTGAAGGTTACGTCAGCGGCGTTGGAACCGCCTTCGTAGGAATCGTCCCAGGCGGTGGCCCAACGGGACACCTGATCCTGCTCGGAGTCCACGGCGTTCTCTTCGGCGCCTGCCTTGTAGCTGGGGTCGGCGACGACGTAGGCCGCCAGGCGCTTATCACCGGGGGTATCTTCGCGAGCCACGACGACGCAGTGCTGGACCGCAGGCATGCGCGCGAGAGCGGCTTCAATTTCGCCCAGCTCGATGCGGAAACCGCGAATCTTGACCTGATGATCGGCGCGGCCCACATACTCCACCTGACCGTCGGGACGGCGGCGGCACATGTCGCCGGTGCGGAACATCTTCGCCCCGTGGGCGGTTGAGAACGGGTCCGGCATGAAACGTTCGGCCGTGAGGTCCGGCTTGCCCCAGTAGCCGCGGCCTACGCCGTCGCCACCGATGTAAAGCTCGCCGAGTACGCCGACTGGCACAAATTGGCGCTTGGAGTCGAGCACATGCAGTGTGGTGTTGGCGATGGGGTGGCCAATGGAGATGCGCCCACCGGCATCGGCTGCGATGCGCGAGACGGCCGACCAGATCGTCGTTTCGGTGGGGCCGTACATGTTCCACAGCTCAGCGCAGGTAGTGGCAAGCTTGATACTGAGCTCCGGCGGCATCGCTTCGCCGCCACACAGAGCCTTCAGTTGGCGATCGCCCTTCCATCCAGCTTCGAGCAGCATCAACCAGGTGGCGGGAGTGGCTTGAAGAACATTCACATTCCACCGATCCATCAGCTGCATCAACTCGGTGGCTTCGATGGCCTGCTCGCGGGTGGCGATAACGACGCGCGCTCCGGAGATGAGCGGCAGGTAGAGCTCCAGGCCGGAGATGTCGAACGAAAGCGTAGTGACCGCAAGCAGGGTATCGCCGGGCTTCATGCCGGGTTCCTGCTTCATGCTGCAGAGGAAGTTGACCAGGTTGCGCTGGGTGATCTCGACGCCCTTTGGCTTGCCGGTTGAACCGG
The DNA here is from genome assembly GCA_038230455.1 of Terriglobales bacterium. Classification (GTDB taxonomy): domain Bacteria; phylum Acidobacteriota; class Terriglobia; order Terriglobales; family Acidobacteriaceae; genus Granulicella. The sequence goes on along the minus strand of JBBRNF010000016.1, from coordinate 13,639 downwards.
ACGTATGCAGCACATAAGCCAGCGCCTCTGGGTCCACTAATGCGTCTGGATTGGCTTCGGGCGCGGCTTTCAGCTCAGTTTGCAGGTTTTCGAGGCACAACGCTTGGCCATCGAACGGCGGCAGCAGGTCGAGCACGGCGTCCTGGGTCAGGACGAGACGCGCCTTGGCGTCACCAAGAATATAGGCGAGCCGTTCCTGCGGATAGTTCGGGTCCAGGGGAAGATACGCTGCGCCGGTCTTCATGATGGCCAGCAACGTGACAGGCAGTTGCTCACTGCGGTCCAGACAGACGCCGACCAGAGAGCCCGGACCGACACTGCGCGCCTGCAGCACATGCGCCAGGCGGTTGGCCTGCTGGTTCAGTTCGGCATAGCTGAGCGTGCACGCACCAAAGGCCACGGCTTCCGCCTCTGGCGAGAGGAGCGCCTGTTCCTCGAAAACTTGATGCAGACATTGCTCGCGCGGGTATGAGGTGGCGGTCTGGTTCCACTCGCGCAGAAGGCGGCGCGGCTCGGCGTCCTCGAGGAAGGAGATTTCGCCAACGATCTGCGCGGGGTCGGCGACCAACTGCTCCAGAAGACGGTGATAATGCGCGGCGAAACGCTCCATGGTGCTGGCGTCGTATAGCGCGATGCTGTACTCGACGGTGCCCCGCAGCGCCTGCGGGTCGTCGAGGATGGAGACGAACATATCCAGCTTGGTTTTGAGGCGTCCGCCGCCACGCGGGACGATCGTGACCCCCGGCAGTGAAACCGATCCGCGTGCCATGTTCTGTAGGGCGAACAGCACCTGGAAGAGCGGGTTGTAGCTCAGGCTGCGTTCGGGCGCGAGATGCTCTACGAGCTTTTCGAACGGCATGTCCTGATGCGCATAGGCGTCCAGGGTGGAGCGCTTGACTTCGCTCAGCACCTCCAGAAACGAGTCGTCCGGCTTGACGCTGCCGCGCATGATCAGTGTGTTGACGAAGAAGCCGATCAACGGCTCGACTTCCAGCCGTTCGCGGTTGGCGATGGGTGTCCCGACAAGGATTTCGTCCTGCCCGCTGTACCGCGCCAGCAGAACATGAAGCCCGGCCAGAAGCACCATGAAGAGCGTTGAATTGGTTTCGAGCGCGATGCGGCGCAGACCCGCGGTCAACTCCGCATCGAAGTTGAGCTTTACGGTTGCGCCCTCCGGCGAAACGACCTGGGTGCGCGGCCGGTCTTTAGGAAGGTCGATGAGCGTCGGCGCGCCTTCTAGCGCGTTCGTCCAGAACGCAAGCCCGTCCTCCAGGGACTGACCGCTGAGCTGCTCCTGCTGCCAGGCGGCAAAGTCGCCGTACTGGATCTCGAGTTCCGGAAGGTTGGCGGATTCTCCCGTAACGAACTCGCGATAGAAAGCCGAAAACTCCCGAATCCAGACGCCTTTAGACCAGCCGTCGAAGACGATGTGGTGAACTGTCGCCAGCAAAATGAACTCTTCGCCGGGAAGCCGCAGCACCTTGTAGCGGAAGGACGCTTCGTGCGCCAAATCGAAGGGCGTGTTGGCCTCAATGGAGGCGATCTCATTAGCCGCAGCAGCAGGATCGCCGCTGTCGCTCAAGTCCAGGACGTCAACTTCCAGGGGAACGAAAGGATGGACAACCTGGACGGGCTCACCGTGTTCTACGGCGAAGCTGGTTCGAAGGGTGTCGTGACGCTCCACGATGCGGTTAATGGCGAAGCGAACTGCGTCGAGGTCCAGCGCTCCCTTCAGGTTCCAGGCCATGGGAACGAGGTAGGAGGTCTGGTCAGGTTCAAGCTGCTGCAGGAACCAGAGCCGACGTTGAGAAAAAGACGCAGGAAAGACGTACGTTTCAGCCGGTTCCGGGGGGCCGGAGACAGCGGCCGAAGCAAGTTCCTTGCGTTCCGTCGGTAGCAAAACAACTTCTGCCATATCGCTGCTCTTTTGAAGGCTAATTACGTCTTTTGACTAAAATTGAGACCAAGAAACTTACGCCTCCTGCACAATCCAGCAAACGAAAGTGCCGAGCTGCCATGAAGGCAACTCAATTCGTTTAGGTGACCTGCGGGATACTTTGCATTGAGTATAAGGCCTCTTGGAGCACGCTAATCATAAATCCAGTGACGGCGATCGCCGCAGACCCGGATTGACGAAATTGTGACTTCCTTATCGCACTATCGGGGGATACAGGCAAAAACTTCATGATGCTACTCTTACTGGACTCAGTTCGAGCCTGAATCTTCGAGACACCCACGGAATCCCGGTGGTGGCCTCAAGGCACGGAGTTTTGCGACTATGCCTGATCTAGCGGCACGACTCAGCCGGTTGTCTCCGCAAGAACGCCAGCTTTTAGAGCAACGACTCGCCGCCAAGGCTCGCCGTCCGGCGTCCGGCCTCGTCCGCAGACTGCCAGGCGAGGTGGCTCCGCTGTCGTTTTCGCAACGACGCGTCTGGTATCTCGAACAGCTCAATCCGGGGACGGCGACCTACAACGCCCCGAATGCGTTTCGCGGCAAGGGCTGCATCGACGTGCAGGCGTTTCGGAAGGCCGTGAATCTGGTGTTGGAGCGGCACAGCGTTCTAAGGACGGCGATTATCGTGACCGACCGGGGCGAGCCTCACAATCAGGTCGCGGATCAGTGGGATGCGGTGGAAATCGTAGAGGCGGCGAACGAGCAGCAGGCGCTTGAACGTATCCGGGTGTCCGCCAAGAAGCCGTTCGACCTGGCTCGGGACCTGATGCTGCGGGCGTTGCTGGTCAGCTTCGGCATGGATGACTTTGCGGTAGTCTTCACCTCCCACCACATCGCCTGGGACGGCGTCTCCAAGGGCATCTTTTACCGCGAGGTTGGTAGTATTTACGACGCCCTGGTGGCGGGCGACGCGCCGACACTGGCGCCTCTCGCCGTCGAATATGCAGACTATGCGCTTTGGCAGGAGCGCACCTTTTCGGGTGAGAAGCGCGAAAAGGAGATCGCCTACTGGAAACAGCAGCTTGGCGGCGCGCCGCCGTATCTGGATATTCCGCTCGACAAGCCACGACCAGCGGTGCAGCGCTTCCAGGGCGCGAAGATCCCGTTCCAGCTCTCGGCAAATTTACTGGACGACGCCAGAGTGTTGAGCCGTCTGGAGCGCACCACCCTGTATGTGACACTGCTGGCGGTGTTTAAGGTGTTTCTGTTGGCTTTTACGGGACAGCAGGACATCTGTGTTGCCACGCCGTTTGCCGGCCGGGACGAGGAGCCCACGCAGCAGTTGATCGGTTTCTTTATCAACACAGTGATTCTGCGCACGCGCCTGTCTGCCAGCCTCAGTTTTCGGGAGGTGATCCGGCGTGTCCGCGAGAGTGTCCTGGGTGCGCAGGAACACCAGCTGATGCCGATGGACATGCTGATGGAAATCCTGCAGGCACCTCGCGATTTGAGCCGGATGCCGCTGGCCCAGGTAAACTTCCGGCTACAGGGCGGTGCTCCCCCGGAGTGGAGGCTGCGGGGCATGGAACTGACTCCGCTGCCGCTGATCGATACGTCCATCTCGAAGTTCGATATGGCGCTCGAAGTGGCTTCGGTGGAAGGCGAGTCCGGCTATGTGGAGTACAACAGCGACCTGTTCGCCGAGCAGCGGATGGCACGGATCCCGGAGATGTATCGCGCCCTGCTTGCCGACCTGATCGCCGCCCCCGACGTGCCCCTTGAAACCGCCCCCAGCTTCAAGGCAATAGGCGATTTGAGCCCGAAACGCCGCCGTATTGCGCTGCCAATGAGCACGTCACGCATAAGGGCGACCGTCCATGCCTGAACTTAGTCAGACCCGGGAGGGCGAGACCCCACTATCGACCAGCATCGTGTTCGCGGCCACGTTCACCGCCGAGCCAATCGAAGATGCGATGCGCTTCTGGATGCACGAGCTCGGCCTGGACTACAGGCTGAAATTCGCGCCGTATAACCAGGTGTTCCAGGCGCTGCTCGACCCGGCGAGCGCGATTCGACGCAACATGAGACCCGGCGCGGGCGGGTACAACATCCTTCTGGTGCGGCTCGAAGATTGGCGGTCGGATATCGACCGCAACGCCAGAGAACTGATCTCCGCGGTGCAAATTGCGGCAGCTGAGCCGGGTTCGATCCTCATCCTTTGCTTTTGTCCCGGCCCGTCAGGGAAGGATGATCCATTTGCAGAGGTCGAACAGAGTATTGCGGACGCCCTTTGCCCTTGCAGCAATGTATACAGCGTGACGTCGGCGCAAATAGCCGGTAGCTATCCGGTAGCGGAGTACGAAGACAGGCTAGCCGACGTGGTTGGCCATGTGCCCTATACGAGCGAGTTCTTTGCCGCGCTGGGGACGGTCGTCATGCGACGCATCGCTGCGCTCTCGCGACCGGCGTACAAGGTAATCGCCCTCGATTGCGACAACACGTTGTGGGGCGGCGTGTGCGGAGAGGACGGCCCGCTCGGCGTTCAGGTGACCGCGGCGCACGCCATGCTGCAGCAGTTCATGCGCGATCAGCGGGCGCAGGGGATGTTGTTGTGTCTATGCAGCAAGAACAATGAAAACGATGTCTGGGAGGTGTTTGAGCAGAACGCCGGCATGGTGCTGAAGCGCGACGACATTACCGCCCACCGCATCAACTGGGAGCGGAAGTCGGTCAACCTGAAGGCGCTGGCTCGCGAGCTGAACCTCGGGCTCGACAGCTTTATCTTCCTCGATGACAGCCCGATGGAGTGTGCTGAGGTGCAAGCCGATTGCCCCGAGGTGCTGACGCTGCAGATTCCCGCGCTGGAGGACGGGATACCGCATTTTCTGCAGCATGTGTGGGCGTTCGACCGCCTGCAGGCGACCGGGACCGGCCGTCTGCGCAGCGCACTCTACGAAGACAATCGGCAGCGCGAGCAGATGAGGCAAGGGCAGGATCTCGACAGCTTCCTCCTCAGTCTGCAGCTGGAGATCGAGATCGCGCCGCTCGCGGAGGAACACGTCGCGCGGGTCGCCGAATTGACGCAGCGCAGCAACCAGTTCAACTGTATGACGCTGCGGTATCGAGAGGACGAGGTGCGCGCCCTGCTCGGGTCCACGACCATGCGCTGCCTCACGGTCCATCTGCGTGACCGCTTTGGCGACTACGGACTGATCGGCGTGCTCATGTACAGCTATGGCGAGACCGCGCTGGTTGTGCAGAATTTCCTGATGAGCTGCCGCGCGTTGGGCAGAAGAGTTGAGCTCAAAGTTATCGAATATGTCGCCCAAGAAGCGCGCACACAAGACCTGCATTGGGTCGAAATCCGGTTCGCAGCGACGGCCAAGAACAGGCCCGCGCTGGAGTTTCTCGAGTCCCTCGCGCAAAGCGTGAAGCTCCCGTCGAAGGATGCTGGCGTCTACCGCCTGAGCGCCTCGCACATATCGCTCAAGGAGAGCGGTGACGCGGCTGAACCCGCGAGCGGCGTGCTTGCAGCCGAACCCGCCCCTGCCTTCCGTCACGCTCCGCCGTTAGCCCGTATCGCCAAGGAACTCTCTACCCCGGCCGCGATTCTGGCCGCGATCGAAGCCCATACCCCGCTTCAAGCAGCCGACGCACGCGGCTATGCCGCACCGTCTGATGAGTTCGAAGGTTCCATCGCGGCGATCTGGGCGAAGCTCCTGAGGCGGCAGCGGGTTGGGCGCGATGACGACTTCTTTCAGCTCGGCGGAAATTCGCTGTTGGCTACGCAGATGATGTCGCGCGTCGGCCACCTGCATCGTGTGCGTCTTTCGCTTTCCGACATCTTCGACCACGCTTCGCTACAAGGATTTGCGCAGGCCGTGAAGTCGGCAATGGAACGCGGCGGGAACTTTCAGCCCGTCATCCGAGGCACAACGCGGCCGGCGCAACTGCCGCTCTCGTACGGACAGCAGCGGCTCTGGTTTCTTGATCAATGGCATCCGCTGGGGCACGTTTATAACGTGCCGATGGTGTTCCGGGTTCGCGGTGCACTCGACATCGACGCTTTAGGCCAGAGTCTCCGGGCCATCGTCGCGCGCCATGAGGCGCTGCGCACGACGTTTCACATGCAGGGAGAGCGGGCCGCGCAACAGACCCATGCGGCAGTAGAGGTTCCTCTGCGCTGGGTCGATATGCGCGACGGCGGCTCGGAAGCTGCGGGCATGACTTTGCTGACTGCGGAAATGCGGCGCCCCTTCAATCTGGCCAGCGACGTCATGTTGCGGGCGATCGTTGTACAGCTCAGCGATGCGGATTTTCTGCTTGGACTTTGCCTGCAACACATCGCCGCCGACGGCTGGTCGCTCGACATTTTATGCCGCGAAGTTTCTGCGTTTTACGCGGAGTTCACGAACGGCCGTTCGCCCGCGCCCGAGCCTTTGCCGATTCAGTTCGCCGACTATGCGGTGTGGCAGCGCAGCCATCTGGATGGAACCGTGCTCGACGAGCACCTGACCTACTGGCGCAACCAGCTGGAAGGCGCAGCGCCGCAGTTGAGACTGCCCACCGACATGCCGCGGCCGGCCACGCAGACCTTCCGTGGCGCCCTGCTGCCATTCACTCTCCCACGCGAGCTGGCAACCAGCGTTGCCGACCTTTGCCGGAGAGAAGAAGTGACCCCGTTCATCGCTCTGCTGACCGTGCTGCAGATTCTGCTGCGGCAATACTCGGGTCAGGACGATATATCGATCGGCTCGCCGGTCGCGAACCGCACAATGCTGGAGACCGAATCGCTGATCGGCTACTTCGCGAACACAATGGTCTTTCGGACGGTCTTTATGGGAGACCCGACCTTCCGGCAAATGCTGGCCAGGGTGCGCGAAACTGCGCTGGGCGTTTATCAGCATCAGCACATGCCGTTCGAACGCCTGGTGGAGACGCTGAAGCCCGCGCGCGCAGCCTACAACCCGCTTTTCCAAGTGAACTTCCGCGTCCTGACGGAACCCGCCGCACGCCTTCACCTTGGTGAGGCTGTAGCGGAGCGCATCTTTTTTGATCCCGGGACCGCGAGGTTCGACCTTGCGCTCGAGTTGCTGGCGACGGGCGACCGCATCGAGGGGTTCTTCGAATACTCCACTGACCTGTTTTACCCCGAGACTATCGCGCGCATGGAGTCGGACTTCGCCCGTACGCTCGGGCTTCTTTTGCAGCAGGCTGACACGCCTCTCTCGCTGTTGGGGCTGGCCCCGCTTTCCAGCCCCCCCGACAGGGCAGGGCCCGTGCTGCGGAGACGTTCAGCACGGCCCATCCGGGTTCTTTCTGGATCGGGCTAACCAGATCGGGCGGGAGTTAGCTTAGTGACGCGGCTAACCCAGATTCATACCGTGCCTGTGCTTATTTTCGGGGTAAACTGCACAGTAGAACCCCGTTTGGAGTCTTAATATGAACACCTCAGCCCCGGTGGTATTCCGTCTGTCTCCGCTCCAGAAGACCCTCTGGTCAAACCCCGACCTGCGGGCCGGTCATGTCTTCGGCCGTGTGGCAATCGAGGGGCAACTGGACCTCGAACGTCTGCGTAACTGCTTCTCGCAACTGGCCGAACGCCATGAAAGCCTGCGCACCACGTTCCAGGTTTCGCCGGGATTTACGTATCCGTTTCAGGTCGTCGGCGAGACCCCGAACTTTTCGTGGGATGTCATCGAGACAGACTCCGCAAAGGTGGAGGACAGCCTGGCAAGGGCAGCATGGCCGCCGTCCAATCCTCTTGAAGGGCCGACGTTTGGTGTCAGGGTGGCGAAGGTGTCGGCCAACCGGAATGTCCTGGGGTTACGTGCTCTGGGGCTTTGCTGCGACCACGTCAGCCTGGCGAACATGATTGCAGAAGTTGCGGGCCTGTATGCGGGCAGGGATGTCGAAGAGGCGGTCCAGTACGCGGACTTCTCCGAGTGGCACAATGAGGCGCTGAACACGGCGAGTGAAGACTCCGCGGCCGCGAAAGAGTTCTGGGCGGCCGCGCCTTCGGTGCAGGCGCTTCCGCTCGCCAGCCGGGGGGTTGCCTCGGCGGCAGCCGCCGCGGCGGGCTATGATTTTGAGGTCGCGGCGGCGGCTTCCACTGCGCCGTTTCTGCTGACCTGCTGGCAGACGACGCTTTGGCGCCTGACAAACCAGGACACCGTAACCCTGGACGTGCTCAGCGACGGACGGCCGCTCGATGATCTAGAGCTCTCTGTTGGTCTTTTTGCGCGGCCGTTCCCGGTGGGGATCTCGTTTGAAGGGCGGCCCACCTTTGCAGCCGCGCAGCAGGCCACGGTTACTGCGCTGTCGCAGGTAGAAAGCTGGCAGGCGTACTGTCCGGTAGAGAGTAGCGGCACGGTGGGCTTTGAGTTCCTGAAGCTTCCCGAAACGATTGCGGCTGGCTCCGTAAGCTTTACGGTGATTTCTCTAGAGCCGCTGCGCTGGCCTTCGCGGCTTGCGCTTTCGTGCCAGAGTTCCGGAGATACGCAGCGATTCAGGCTGCTGTTTGACGCCACGCAGTACGCGGTAAACGATGTTGCGCGCATTGCCAGCTACTTCAAGCGCGTCGCGCAGGCAGCCGCGGCGAATGCGTCCGCGCCAGCATCGTCTTATGAACTGCTGGATTCCACCGAGCGCGAGCAAGTTGTTCGCGGCTTCAACGCTGACAGCGTGGACTTTCATGAGCCTCGGTTGTTTCCCCAGCTTTTCGAACAGCAGGCTGCACTCACGCCGGACAGCATCGCGCTCGTGTTTGAGAGGTCCGAACTGACTTACGCGCAACTCAATGCGCGCGCCAACCAGGTCGCTGGCTGGCTGAGGAAGAACGGCGTCGGCGCGAACACGCCGGTTGGTCTGTGCCTGGAGCGCTCGGCAGAGATGATCGTCGCGCTGCTGGGCATCGTAAAGGCGGGAGGAGCGTATGTTCCTTTGTTGCCTGACCTCCCCGCCGGCCGGCTACAGCACCAGATCGCCGAGACCGGACTCACGATTATCGTTTCCGTCGAAGCGCTGCTGGACCGCCTGGCCGCATTCTCGGGCCGCACGCTCTGCCTGGACCGCGATTGTGCGTCGCTGGACGAGGAGCCGACGGCGGACCTCGCGCTGAACGTCACAGGCGACGACCTGATCTATGTCCTCTACACCTCCGGATCCACCGGTCTGCCTAAGGGCGTTGAGGTGCGGCACCGTAATGTCGCGAACTATATCCACGGAATAGTGCGCCGCCTTGGTCTCGAAGAGTTAAGCGCAGGCGCTGGACTGACGTTTGCTACCGTCTCCACGCTTGGGGCTGACCTTGGGAACACGTCGATCTACCCACCGCTGGTGACGGGCGGAACGCTTGCCGTAATCAGCTACGAGTCGGCGCTGGATGGCGCTCTATTTGCCGAGCGCAACCGGGAGCACCCGATCGATGTACTGAAGATTACCCCCAGCAATCTAAACGCGTTGCTGTCGTCTGAAGCTGCTGTAAACATTCTGCCGCGAAAGATGCTGATTACCGGCGGCGAAGCCTGCACGTGGGATCTCGCGCGGCGCGTGCTGGCTGCGGGCAAGTGCAGCATGCTGAACCACTACGGCCCAACGGAAGCGACCATTGGCTGCCTCACCTACAACATTCCCGACGACATCGATACTGTGCAAGCCGGCGCTGGGATTGTGCCACTCGGCCGGCCGATACCGAACCTGCAGGCCTACATTCTCGACGCCATGCTGCAGCCCGTGCCTGTAGGTGTACCGGGCGAGATCTGCATCAGCGGTGAAGGCATCACGGCCGGCTACCTTGCCCGCCCGGGCGAGACTGCGGCGCGCTTTGTCCCGCACCCGTTCCTGGCCGAAGGCAGCGCACTCTATCGTAGTGGCGACCTTGGCCGCTTCCTCGTCGACGGCAACGTGGAGTTCCTTGGCCGGGTCGACGATCAGGTGAAGATTCGTGGCCACCGCGTGGAGTTGACGGAGATCGAAGCGAAACTCAACCAATGCGCCGGTGTGCAGCACTCTGCGGTGCTGCTGATGAAAGACGATGCAGGAGACTTCCTGTGCGCGTACCTTATCGCCTCGGTCGAAGCGCCAGCTTCAAGCCATCAGGAGTATTTGCGTCAGTACCTGCCTGACTACATGGTGCCGCGCGAGTTTGTGGTCGTTGACCAATTTCCGCTAAATGCCAACGGAAAGATCGACCGCCGGAAGCTGGCAGAGTTGAAATCGGCTGGCGTAGCGGTGCAGGCCGACCTGATCGCTCCGCGCACCGAGCTCGAAGAACAGCTTGTGGCGATCTGGAAGGACACGCTGCGCATCGAGCGCGTCGGTGTCCGCGACAACTTCTTCGACCTGGGTGGACATTCGCTTCTGGCAACGCAAATCATCTCGCGCATCCGTTCGACGCTCGGCCTCAGTGTGAGCATCCGCATGCTGTTCGAAGCGCCGACGGTAGAGTCGCTCGCGGAGGCTATCGAAACCACTCGGGTTGTCACTACGGACGACTCTGACATGGGCGACTTGCTGGCCGAGTTGGAGGGCCTCTCGGATGCGGAAGCCGAAGAGATTCTAGGCGGGCAGTAGGCCGTAAGCGAACGACCGAACTTCTCGAAGGAAACGCGCATGGGCCATACCGCCGCCGCAGCAGATCAAACGACCAGTTCGCGCCGCCAGCAGCGCGTTCCGGCCACGTTCGCACAGCAGCGGCTGTGGTTCCTGGAGCAGTTGCAGCCCGGCAACCTGGCATACCTGATCGCCTGGAATATTCGTTTGTCGGGCGACCTGCACCTTGACGCACTCGAACGCGCGTTGCATGAAATCGTCCGCCGTCACAAGATCTTTCGGACGACGTTTGGAGAGGCGAATGGTGACATCGTTCAGGTCATCTCCTCGTCCCAGGCAGTGCCGGTTGCACTCACCGACCTGAGCGCGACCGACGACCCGGAAGGCATTGCGGGGCGGATCGCGCGGGAGGAGACGACACAGGCGTTTGACTTGGTGGGCGGGCCTCTCTTACGCGTCCGCGTGCTGCGGATGGGCGCGACCGAACACCGCCTGCTGATTACCCTGCACCACATTATTTTCGATGGCTCATCGCGAGCGATCTTTTTGCGTGAGCTGTCCGCACTGTATGGGGCGTTTCGCGAGGACCGGCCCTCGCCACTGCCCGAACCGAAGATTCAATATGCCGATTACGCCGTTTGGCAGCGCCGCAGTCTCGAGGGCAAGCGGTATCCGAAACTGCTTGACTACTGGAAGCAGCAACTGGCCGATGCGCCCGCAGTGCTGGCGTTGCCGCACGATCACTCGCGGCCCGCCCAGGAAGCATTTCGCGGGGCATCGAAGCCTTTTGAGCTGCCGGAAGGGCTTTCCGCGAAGCTCAACGTACTCGCTCGGAAACACGGAGCGAGCCTGTTCATGGTGCTTGCGGCCGGCTTCCAAACGCTGCTGGCAAAGTACAGCGGCCAGGACGACATTCTGATCGGAGTACCGGTCGCGGGCCGCGCGCACCCCGAGTTCGAAAACCTCATCGGCTTCTTCGCCAACGAAGTCGTGCTGCGTCTGCGTTTCGACCAGGACGCGAGTTTCGATGACCTGATCGCGCAGTCCAGAAACGTTGCCTTCGAAGCGTTCGAGCATCAGGACATGCCCTTCGATCGGCTGGTGCAGGAGTTGAATCCCGGCCGCACGTTGAGTCACAACCCGCTCTTTCAGGCTGTCTTTTCGCTCCGCAACATCCCCAGGGAAGATTTCAGGTTGGCTGGCCTAGAGCGTACTGAGTTTGGCGTCACCGCCGGCAACTCCGCCAAGGTCGATCTCGCCATGTTCCTTGAAGGCGGTAGCGAGCGTCAGGGCATAGCGGGTCGTATCGAGTTCAATCTGGACCTCTTCGACCCGTCCACGATCGACCGCATGGCCGCGCATTTTAGGACCCTGCTCACCACGGTCGCCGCCCATCCGGAGCTGCCGGTCTCGAAGGTGTCGATGCTGACGCCCGAGGAAGAGCATCGCATCGTCGTCGAGTGGAACGACACGGCCGCCGACTACCCGCGCGACAAGTGCGTGCACCAACTCTTTGAGGAGCATGCGGCGAACACTCCAGATGCGCCGGCGCTCCTGTTTGGCGGCTCCCGTCTGTCTTATGGAGAGTTGGACCGCGACGCCAACCAGCTTGCACGGCACCTGCTCGCGCTCGGTGTCAAGCAAGGTGACCGAGTTGGCATTTATCTGGAGCGCTCGCTGGACCTCATGGTTGCTTTGCTGGCCGTGATGAAAGCAGGCGCGGCCTATGTTCCCCTTGACCCCAACTATCCCGCCGCTCGAATCGAACTCATCCTCGAGGATGCTTTCGTTTCCTGCCTGCTCACCACTTCCGCGATCTGCGGCCGGCTGGCCGCTTTCAGTGGCCCCACCGTTGTACTTGACGAAGAAGCAGCCGCCGTCAGCCTCTGCTCCCACGCGCCGGTGAACACTCCGGTCGCGCCGGAAGATCTGATTTACATCATCTTTACTTCCGGATCCACGGGCCGCCCCAAAGGCGTCGAGGTTTCGCACGGCGCTGTGCTTAACCTGCTGAATTGGATGGCAACCGAACTAGGTATGGGTGCCGGGGACGTGTTCCCGGCCTTGGCCAGCTTTGGGTTCGACATGTCAGTGCCTGAGCTATACCTCCCCCTTACAACGGGTGCTACATTGGCCCTCGCTGAATCCCACCTGGCGGGGAACGGCGAAGAGTTGGCTCTATTTCTCCGTCAGCACCGCGCTACTATCGTCCACGCGACACCAACCACCTGGAGCCTGCTGCTCGAAGCCGGATTCACTGGCGCCGGTCTCAAGCGCTGCATAGGCGCCGAACCGCTTCCGTTCGCTCTCTTCGAGCGCCTGATGAAAGCCGCCCCAGGCACCCCACTGTGGAACTTCTACGGACCCACCGAGACCACCGTATGGTCCACGTCGCACCGCTTTATGAGCCCCGCCGAGCCCATCGTGGTGGGCCGTCCCATCTCCAACACGCAGGTGTACATCCTGTCGGCTTCAGACCAGGTCTGCCCCATCGGCGTTGCCGGAGAAATCCATATAGCGGGCGACGGCATTGCGCGTGGTTATCGTAGTCAGCCGGGGTTAACTGCTGCCAAGTTCGTGAGCAATCCTTTTCACCCCAACCGCGCCACATTCATGTACAAAACGTCCGACCTCGGCAAGTGGCTCTCCGACGGGACCATCGAGCACCTCGGCCGCATGGACCACCAGGTGAAGATTCGCGGCTTCCGTATCGAACTCGGAGAGATAGAAGCTGCACTGGCCCAGCACGAGGACGTAAACGAGTGCATCGTCATCGCGCGCGAGGATCAGCCGGGAAACAAACGCCTGATAGCGTACGTCGTACCTGCTCCGCATAAACCTGTGGTGCTTGAGGAATTTATACCTGCGCTCAGGCTCTGGCTCAGTGCGCGCCTTCCCGAATATATGGTCCCGACGGCCATCGTGATGCTCAAGGCCATGCCACTCTCGGCCAATGGAAAGATCGACCGGAAGGCATTGCCTGAGCCCGACTACGCCGTAGCCTCCGGAGCGTACGTCGCCCCAAGGACGCTGATCGAAGAGCAGCTGTCTGCGATCTGGGCGGAGGTGTTGAAGCTGCCGCAGGTCAGCGTGGAAGCGAACTTCTTCGCTCTCGGCGGCCACTCGCTTCTGGCCACGCAAGTGGTCTCACGCATCCGCCGCACCTTCGAGGTTGAGCTTCCGCTGCGCG
>JBBRNF010000015.1:0-107068 GCA_038230455.1 Terriglobales bacterium | reverse complement strand
AGTTCGGTTGTGATAACCGCTGAATGCATATAAGCGGGAAGCACGCTCTAAGATGAGATCTCCCAACCCGTAAGGGAAATGAAGGGCCCAGGAAGACCACCTGGTTGATAGGCTGGAGGTTGAAGCGCAGTAATGCGTGTAGCTTACCAGTACTAATCGCCCGTTCGGCTTGTCCATAGAATTTACTCTGCGCAATGTTTAGTCACATTGTTCTAGAGTTCATTCAACACAAGCTTTGTAGTTATAGAGATATAACTAGGCCAATGTTTCAAGATATTGGCAATACGTTTTGGTAAATGTCTGCTCAATCTATTCAGTTGTGAACGATCGCGCTGCGGCGCATCCTTCTTGAAATTGCCGGTGAGTTTACTACGAGGGTTCCACCCGTTCCCATCCCGAACACGGAAGTTAAGCCTCGTTGGGCCGATGGTACTGCACGCGTAAGTGTGTGGGAGATTAGGTGATCGCCGGCATAATTTACGAAAGGCCCACCCCCCAGGTGGGCCTTTCTGCTTTGACTTCCTCTTTGGTTACAATCGAGAAGGCCTCCCACACCCGCCCCGAGAGAGACAATTGCCCCAAACTTCCGACGAGTACCGCCGCGCCGGGTGGTTCACCCTCTCGCTTCTACTTATCAATGTGGTAGGCGACGGCTGGTCCGGGAGGCCGGGCGGAATCAACCACCAGCTCCTGATGCTGCCGTTTACGCTCGCCTTCGTCGTCGCGATCACGAGGTTACTGTCCTCATCGACCCAGCGACAACCGCCCATCCGTTGGTGTCCGAAGCCTGCTCTGTGGCTGACTGTCATCTTTCAAGGCGCGTTCTCGGTCATTTTCGCCTACGAGTGTTTCCATTTCGCTTTTCTCGGCTATCGCTTCCGGGGATTCGCGATGGTTGTACTTTTCGCGCTGGTCGTTCTCTGGGTCTCGATTTCTCGGCGGCCTCCCAACGGCACTCGCGTTTTCGCGCTCGCACTGGCTTCCTACGCGACCGGCTTAAGCCTTGCGATCCTGAGCTTTCCCCTCAACTATCTCCGGTCTGACATGCTGCCGGTGATTCTATGGGCGGACACAAATCTTCTGCATCACATCAGTCCGTACGCCACCATGTACGTTGGCGGTCGAGTTTATGACTTTCCCTACCTTCCGGGCATGCTTGTCGGGTATCTGCCTCTTGTCGCCGCCAATCTTGATGTCCGCTTCGGCGCGATGATCTACGTGGCGGCCAGCGCTGCGCTCGTCTTCTGGGCCGCCCGCGCTAATTGTCGTTTGGAAGTCTCAGCTCTCCTCGCTCTTTTTCTGCTGTGCCCATTTTTGCAGTATCGCCACGAGCTCTATCTCGCTCCGCATTGGTTCGCCATCACGCTGGCGTTTGTCCTCATGCAGCGCCGCCGATTCGCCTGGGCAGCTGTAGCTATCGGAGTGTCGATGGCAATCTACCAATTCAGCTGGATACTGTTGCCGTTCTTCGTGCTCAACGCGCTCCGCCGTCGCGGCTGGTTGGAGGCCCTTAAGCTATCTGGCTTGGCCGCACTCGGCGCCCTGGCCATCGCCGGCCCGTTCCTATCGTCCGCAACGCACCGCATTGCGAGCAACACGGTAAGCCAGTGGTCGCTCCTCCCCCACGCGCTGGCCGAGCCGATGAACTTCTCGTACTGGGTCACCTTTCTGATCCGACCCGATAAGCTCCTTCGCCTGCAAGCAGTCCTGATGATCGCTATTTTTGCCTGGTGTCTGTTCCGCGATCGCTGTCGCGATCTGGCCGACACCCTGCGCTGGATGATCGTCGCCCTCACGGTCTTTGTCCTCTTCAACGTTCTAGTGGACGGCTACTTCTACCTCATGCTCCTGGTGCCCATGCTGGCCTACACCTGCGTCGCCAACCATTGGTGGAGTAATCCCGACTCGCCCGAGCCCGAGCCCGAGCCCGAGCCAGTGGCGCGAGCGGCCTAGCGGCCTAGCGCCTTGCCGGGGCGGCCGCGCCAATCCGTCCGCTGCAGCTTCCGATTCGAACCACTGCGACACCGTCCATCACACACATCCCTGTTAGGAGGACCTCGTCTCCGTCCTCCAGCCATAAGCGGCGTTCGCCATTGGCCAGTTCCAGCGGCTCGGTTCCATTTCGCGTCAACTCCATCAAGCAGCCGGCCGTCGCCCTCGCCGGCCCCGACACGGTGCCCGTGGCCAACGTGTCGCCGGCTCGTAAATTGCAGCCGTTGCTGGTGTGGTGCGCCACCATCTGCGCGACAGTCCAGTAGAGATCCCGCGTGCTCGACGAGCTGATCTCCATGGGCGCCATCCCAGCGGCACGGCTTGCCCCCGTCGAAAGACTGACGCTTATGCGAATATCCAGCCCGCCGCCAGTCTGGTCGGCTGCGCTCAGCAGGTAGGGCAGGGGAGCCGGATCGCCCGCACCCCTGATTGCGGCGGGCACCCGAAAAGGCTCCAGTGCCGCAAGCGGCGTAACCCACGGCGACAGACTCGTCGCGAAGTTCTTGCCCAGAAACGGCCCGAGCGGTTGATATTCCCACGCCTGAATGTCGCGCGCCGACCAGTCGTTCAGCAGCGCCACTCCGAAGATGCACCCCCTCGCCTGGTCCACTGGCACCGGCTCCCCCAGGGCATTTCCCGTCCCCACAAGGAACGCCAGCTCTGCCTCGTAGTCAAGCGCGGTGGAAGGGCCGAACCCCGGCACACTTTCTCCCTCCGCCGGTCGCGACTGGCCCCAAGGTCGCGTAATCGCGCTTCCGCTCACAACAATGGACGACGCCCGCCCGTGGTAGCCGATCGGTACATGCTTGTAGTTAGGCAGCAGCGGATTGTCGGGCCGAAAGATCTCGCCAACACGTTGCGCATGGTGCAGGCTGGCGTAGAAATCGGTGTAATCCCCAATCTCAACCGGCAGCACAAGATCAGCGCCGCTCATTGGTTGCAAGCACTCAGCAACCTGCTGGCGAAGTTGCCCATTTGCCGTTTCGCCGAGCAGCTCCCCCAGCCGAGCCCGCAACGCCGCCCACGCCGCCGGCCCCTTCCCCAGCAACGCATTCAAGCTCTCGCCTGAACAGGCCTCGCGCACTTCGGCGGCCAGATCATTCAGTAGACCGCCGGCGACACAATCGGCCAGGTTCAACAGATAATCGCCGATCCGCACGCACAGCCATCCGCGCTCGGCCTGGCGATAGGCGCCGTACGGCAAATGAGTCACCCCGAAGCCATGTGGTTCGTTGGCGCCATCCACCCAGCTTCGGCTTGCGTTTCCGCTCACTTTGCTTCCTGCTATTTCCGTGTGCTGAAGACGAACTCCGTAGTGCTGCTATACGTTTGTCCCGGCTTCAGCTCTGTGCTCGGAAAGTTCGTGTGGTTCGGCGAATCTGGAAAATGCTGCGTCTCCAGGCAAAACCCGCTCCGGTATCCGTACTTTGCACCAGACTTGCCCACGCGCGTCCCATCCAGAAAGTTGCCGCTGTAGAACTGCACACCCGGCTCGGTTGTCATCACCTTCAATACGCGCCCGCTCGCGGGATCGAACACCGTCGCCGCCGAGTGCAGTGCCGCCGTCTTGCCCGCGCGCAGCACCCAGTTGTGGTCGTAGCCGCCGCCAAGCTTCAGTTGATCGTTGGTCGCCCCGATGCGCGCCCCGATCGCCGTCGGTTTGGTAAAGTCGAACGGCGTTCCCGCCACCGGCGCAAGCGTACCCGTAGGGATCAGCGTGGCATCCACCGGCGTGTACTTGTCCGCGTCAATCTGGACGACCTCGTCCAGAATCGAGGCCCCGCCCTCACCCGACAGGTTGAAGTACGCATGGTTCGTCAGGTTCACTACCGTCGGTTTATCGGTCGTCGCCGAATACGCAATCTTCAGCGCACTTCCGGTCAGCGTGTACCGCACATGCGCAGTCAGCGTTCCGGGAAAGCCCTGGTCGCCATCCGGGCTGAGCAGCGAAAACTCCACTCCGTTGGCGATTTCCTTGGCCGTCCAGTTACGCTTGTCGAACCCATCGACGCCGCCATGCAGCATGTTCGGCCCGTCGTTCAACGTCGCCTGGTAGGTCTGTCCTTCGAGCGGAAACTTCCCGCCAGCGATGCGGTTTGCATACCGGCCCGGCACCGTGCCGAAGTACGCATTCTTTCCCGCCATGTATTCTTCGGCCGAATTGTGACCCAGCACCACATCGGCCATCTTGCCATTGCGATCCTTGCTCAGGATCGCGACAATGCGCGCCCCATACGTGGTCACGCGCGCCTCGAGCTCTGGCGTTTTCAATGTAAACACTTCCACCTTCGTTCCGTCGTCCAGCGAGCCGAACGGCGCACGAGTCACAGTAGAGGCATGGGCAACAGCAGAAGCATGGGAGTCAGCAGAGGCATGGGAAACAGCAGAGGCATGGGCACTGGCGGCAATGGTCATAACGGAAAGAATAGCGCGGAGCAGCTTCATCTGGTTTCAGACTCCTGAAATCGCGGAACAGTTTCTTGGAAACAGCTTCAGCCCTGGCCAACTTGGCTGAAAACGCCCTGCGCCACTATACCCGACACCGCTCTCCTTTCGCGCCGCAGTAGAATGATCCTCGTCCACAACAGCCTGCCGCACCCACGTCCAACCCCCGCTTCAGGAGATATTCATGCCCCGCCTCACCCTCCCGTTATCACTTGTCCTGCTCGCGTCCCTCGCCTCTCCCGCCGCCCGCGCCGCCGCGCCAGACCACTGGGTCGGCACCTGGTCCGCCTCGCCGGTCGCTGCTCCCAACGTTCCGCCCGCTGCATCGGCGAACGCCACCACGCCGCCATCCGCGCCACCCGCGCCTCCGCTCGCTCTTCTGGGTACCTCAGGACAGACCCTCCGCGAAATCGTCCATGTCTCCATCGGTGGTTCGCTCGTTCGCATTGTCCTCACCAACGAGTTCGGCGTCGAGCCGCTCACCATTGCCGCCGCCCACATTGCGCTCCGCCCCGGCGGCATAACTGCCGGAAGCGAGGTCCAGCTCACCTCCGCCAACGCCCTTACCTTCAACGGACAGCCCAGTGTCATCATCCCCCCCGGCGTTGCCGTCCTCAGTGATCCCGTCGCTCTGAAGCTCCCCGCTCTCTCCGACCTCGCGATCAGCCTTTACGTCCCCGCGCAGCCGCTCACGTCCATCACCCAGCACGGCGCGGGCTATCAGACCAACTACGCCGTCGACGGCAATCACGTCGGCGACAAGACGCTCGACGATCCCCGCACCTTCTTCTCCTGGCGCTTCGTCAAGGAAGTAGACGTCATGGCACCCGCTTCCAGCGCCGCCGTGGTCACGCTCGGAGACAGCATCACCGACGGCACAGCTTCCCCGCGCGACGCCAACGCCCGCTGGCCCAACGTGCTGGCGGCGCGCCTGCAGTCCAACAAGAAAACAGCCGGCATCGCTGTCCTGAACGAGGGCATCGGCGGCAATCGCCTGCTCAACGACGTTACCGGCCCGAGCGCTCTTTCCCGCTTTGACCGCGACGTGCTGTCGCACCCCGGGGTCCGCTACCTCATCATCCTTGAAGGCATCAACGACATCGGTCGCACCGCCCAGCCCAACAAGCCCGGCGATCCCATCACCACTCCGCAACTCCTGCTCGCGCTGCAACAGCTTATCGACCGCGCCCACGCGCACGGCATCAAGGTTTACGGTGCCACGCTTACACCCTTCGTTGGTGCCAGGTACGCCACCCCCGAAGGCGAAGTTATGCGCCAGGCCGAAAACGCCTTCATCCGCAGCGGCAAATTCGACGCTATCCTCGACTTCGACAAAGCCACCCAGGATCCCGCCCACCCCGCAGCCCTCTTGCCGGCCAACGACAGCGGCGACCACCTGCACCCCAAAGCCGAAGGCTACAAAGCCATGGGCAACTCCATCGACCTGAAACTTTTTTCGAAGTAACAGCTAAACTCCGAAGGCCAGGCCGCCGATATACTCAGTGGGCCAGCCAGTCGGAAGCGGCTGAGAGGAATTCCTCTCAGCCGCTTCTCTTTTCCAGTCTGACCTTTTTCGCCCGTTTGTCATCCCCAGCTTAGCCGAGCACCTGCATCCGAGCACCTGCAGCCGAGCACCTGCAGCCAAGCACCTGCAGCCGAGCACCTGCAGCCGAGCACCTGCAGCCGAGCACCTGCTGCTCTCGCCTGCGCTCGTTTTCCTCTACCAGGCTATCCGTCTAAACCAGTTCATAACCCGCGAAGAAGTACCCAATTTCAAACGCCGCCGTATCCTCGGCGTCCGACCCGTGGATCGCATTCTCGCCAATCGACGCCGCAAACTGCTTGCGAATCGTTCCTTCCTCCGCCTGCGCCGGGTTGGTAGCGCCCATCAGCTTGCGCAGATCGGCAATCGCGTTTTCCTTCTCGAGCACCATCGGATAGATCGTGCCCGAGCTCATGAAGTCGGTGAGCTCTCCAAAGAACCCACGCTCGGCGTGAACGTAATAGAAACCCTCGGCCTGCTGCTTGGTCAGGGCGATCTTCTTGATCGCGACCAGCTTGAAACCGGCCTTCTGGATCTCGGCCAGAATGGCGGCGGTATAACCTTTGCGGACGGCGTCCGGCTTGACAATGCTGAAAGTGCGCTGTGACACAGAGTTCTCCTGGCTGCATTTGTGCAGCTCTACCAGTGTAAAGGGTTCTGAATTCTGCAAATCCTCTCACTAGAACTTGTCATCCTTCGCACAGCGAAGGACCTGCTTTTCGTTCTCGCTTCCCGGCGAACAGTTCTCGGTTTTAACGTACCGTCTCCACCCACCCCAAAACCCAATCGCCAAAATTTGCGTTCTTCATCGCGCGTCTACATCCATTGTGGGATTGACCTGCGTCTTCGTTATGTACGTCAAAAACCCACAGGAGAATTATGAAAACCAAGGCACTGGTGTTGTCCGGTCTCGTTTCGGCGATTCTGTCCTTCGCGCCCGCATACGCGTCGACTATTTTCAACTTCAGCTTCACCGGAAACAACTCGGTAACTGGTTCACCCGGCACACCTTTCTCCGGTTCCGGCCAGTTCACGACCATGCAGATCGGTTCTTCCAACCAGTACCTCGTCACCGGCGTCACCGGCACCACCGCCGGACAGACCATCGGCTCCTTGCTTCCGATTGGCGGCTATGGATTCAACGACAATCTGCTCATGTTCACGTCAGGCAGTACGACCGCGACGCTCGACAACAGTGGCGTTTCGTACCTCCTCGCCAACAACGTCAACGTAAACCTCTACCAGAGTACCTTCGGCACGGGCGCAGAGCAGTTGTTCGGCTTCCCAGGCGCGTTGGTCAGCGAGAATCAACTCGCCGACATCTCCATCACCCCCGCCGTCCCGGCGGTACCGGAACCTGCTTCGATTGCCTTGCTGGGAACCGGTCTGCTCGGAGTGGTGTCCGTCGCGCGGCGCAGGTTGCAGGGAACCACCGCTCGATAGAGGGCGTCTGCACTCACCGCACCATCAAAGCCGGGGAGCAATCCTCGGCTTTGCTGCGTACAAAGTCCGCTGACGACAGCCCACACCCAGAACCCACAACCCAGAACCCACAACCCAGAACCCAGAACCCAAAACCCACAACCGAACGCCCAACCGTACTATCCTATAAATCAATGTCTACCCCGCTCCCCATCGCCATCTACTACGAGCAGCCCCACTGGTTCAAGCCGCTCTTCGCCGAACTCGACCGCCGCGGCACCCCGTACGTCAAGCTCTACGCGCCCGACCACCTCTACTCCCCCGAAGACCACCCCGAAGACCTCTACTCCCTCGTCTTCAACCGCATGAGCCCCTCCTCCTGGAACCGCGGCAACGGCGATCAGATCTTCTACACCCTCGGTTTCCTTGAGCATCTCGAAGCCCGCGGCGTCAAGGTCCTCAACGGCTTCAAGGCCTACAGCTCCGAGCTCTCGAAAGCCGGTCAGCTCACCCTCATGGACAAGCTCGGAATCCCTTACCCCAGGGCCCGCGTCATCCACCGGGCATCTCAAGCCGCCACCGCAACCGAAGGCCTGCGCTGGCCCATCGTCGTCAAGCCCAACATTGGTGGCTCCGGCGCCGGCGTCAAGCGCTTCGACGGCCTCTCCCAGCTACAAGCCGCCATCGCCGCCGAGCCCGGCTCACCCGACGCCCTCCAGTTCGGCCTCGACTCCACCGCGCTCGTGCAGGAGTTCATCCCCGCGCTCGACTCCCACATCGTTCGCGTCGAAGTCCTCAACGGCAAGTTCCTCTATGCCATCAAGGTCCACATCACCGGCGAAACCTTCGACCTCTGCCCCGCCGACATCTGCCGAACAACAACCGGGACCGACCTCAACCGCGGCGCCTGTGCCATCGACGCTCCCAAATCCGGTATCACCGTCGAAGCGTACACGCCCCCCGCCGACGCCATCCGCGACGTCGAAACCATCATGAAGCACTCCGGCATCGACATCGGCGGCGTCGAATACATCACCGACAGCCGCCCCGGTCCTTCGGCAGAAGCCCAGCGCTACTACTACGACACCAACGCCCTCTCCAACTTCGTAGCCGACGGCCCCAACGTCCTCGGCTTCGACCCCTTCGCCAAACTAGTCGACTGGCTCGAAGTTGAAGCCGGCCTCGAAGCCTCCATCTTCACCGGCAAAACCCCGGAAGAACAACAAGCCCTCGTCGCCGAGCTCTAGTTGTCCCAGGTCGGCCTCTGCGCTTAGAGTAGACCCGTGGGGCTCAAAAACGTTCGACGGAGTCCGCTTCGCAGCTTGGTCGCATGATCATCCGCCACCGCACGTGCACGGATACTACGCGGGTGTCGTCGCGATCGTTAGTTTCTCGAACGGGATCGTCGGCCTTGCGGACCGCGATGACAATGTAATTCCCAAGAACGCAAAGCGTTCCGACATGAATCACATTGTCAGAATGGCGGCAGAGCACGCGGATGACTCAGTAGAACTTTGGAGGGCAGCACGTGGCTGAGTGGATTCTGTCACCGACAATCGAAGCCGACATCGACGCGGCCTTAAAGCGCGCCAAGACGCTCCCTCCCCAATCCCGCGCCCTCTCCGCCGAGTACAACCGCGCTCTCGACATCATCATCCTCAAAATCGACAATGGCAGCAGCCTCACCATCCCCCGCGAGCAACTGCAAGGCCTCGAGAACGCCACTGAATCTCAACTCGCCCACATCGAAATCTTCGGCGGCAACGATATCGCCTGGCCCGACCTGTATGTCGATCACTATCTCCCCCATCTCCTCGAAGGCAAGTACAGCACCGAGCGAAGAAAGCAAGCCCGCAAACACCAGAGCGCCGCTGCCTGACAGCCGATGAAAACTCTCCGACCTACTTTTGCGTTCCTGCTTCTCGCGCTTGCCGTTGGCACGGCTCCTCTCGCCTCGCAGACGCCATCGGTCGCGACTACCTGCGATAGCACCACGATCGACGGCCGCGAGCCCCAATACGTCATGGGCGCAAAAAGCTTCCTTGCCACCTTGCAGGCAGCCGTCCGCGCAGGCGACCGGCAGACGATCGCGAACGCGATTCATTTCCCTCTTCGCGTGAATGCGGACAGAAAATCCATTTACATTCGCTCCAGGCCGTCTTTCCGCAGCAGGTTCGACCAGCTGTTCCCATCGCCGGTTCAGCAAGCCATCCTTTCGCAACCTTCCACCTGTCTCTTTGGAAGAGATCAGGGTGTCATGATCGGCAACGGTGAGGTCTGGTTTGAGCAGGACAACGATGGCGTATTTCGAATTCAGTCTCTGAACATCACCCGCGCGAAACCGACCCGGCGTTGATAAACTCTCAACCTATGCGCTATGGCTTTTGGCTCCCCGTCTTCGGCGGCTGGCTTCGCAACGTTGAAGACGAGCAGATGCCCGCCACCTGGGACTACGTGCGCGACCTCACCCTCAACGCCGAAAAGTGGGGCTACGACTGCACCCTCATCGCCGAGCTCAACCTCAACGACATCAAGGGCCCGGAAGCCGACTCGCTCGACGCTCTCTCCACCGCCGCCGCCCTCGCAGCCGTCACCAAGACCATCGAGCTCATGGTCGCCGTCCGCCCCACCTTCCACTCGCCCGCACTCCTCGCCAAACAGGCCGCCAACATCGACCGCATCAGCCAAAACGGCGCAGGCGGCCGCCTCACCCTCAACGTCGTCAGCTCCTGGTGGCGCGACGAAGCCCTCAAGTACGGCATCCCCTTCGACGAGCACGACGACCGCTACGCCCGCACCTCCGAGTGGCTCGACGTCCTCTCCAGCTGCTGGCGGCAGCAACACACCACCCATCAGGGCCGCTTCTACAAAGTCGACGACAACATCCTCTCCCCCAAACCCCTCCCGCAGCGCACCTATTCCGGCTATCAATCCCTGATCCCTGGTCTCTCCCCCCTAATCCCTGCTTTTCCCACCCTCTACGCCGGCGGCGAATCCGAAACCGCCAAGAGCCTCATCGCCGCTCAATGCGACGCCTACCTCATGCATGGAGACGACCCCTCCACGATCGCCGCCAAGATTCTCGACATGAAGAATCGCCGCGCCCTCCACCCGCACCTCCCGCCCCTGACCTTCGGCGTCACCGGCTACTGCATTGTCCGTGACTCCGAAGCCGAGGCCAACCGCGAGATCGACCGCATCTGCAGCCCCCCCGATCCCTCCACCTCTCCTGCCGGCTTCGCCAACTACCAGCAGTGGATCACCGGCTCTCAGCTCGAAAAGAAAATTTCCCTCCGCGACTACTCTGTCTCGAACCGCGGCCTCCAGTCCGGCCTGGTCGGCACTCCCGAGCAGGTCCGTCAGCGCCTTGCCGACTTCGAAGCCGCCGGCTGCTCGCTCGTCCTGCTCCAGTCCTCCCCGCAGCATATTGAAATGGAGCGCTTCGCCCGCCAGGTCATGCCGCGCGTTGAACCATAGCCGCCTTCCGCCTGCACCGTCCCCCAAATCGGCCATCGGCACAACGCTTTCCGCCAGATACACTTGTACACATGTGCGGAATCGTCGGTTACATCGGCCCCAAGTCAGTCGTCCCTGTCATCATGGAGGGCCTGGCGCGCCTCGAATACCGCGGCTACGATAGCGCTGGCATCGCCGTCGCCGGCGGCGGGCACGAGCTCCAGCTCCGCCGCGCCCCCGGCAAGCTCCGCAACCTCACCGAGGTCCTCGCCGCCAGCCCCGTCCACGGCACCTACGGCATCGGACACACCCGCTGGGCCACCCACGGCCGCCCCACCGAAGAAAACGCCCACCCCCACCGCGACGGCACCGGCACCCTCGTCGTCGTGCACAACGGCATCGTCGAAAACTACCTCACCCTCAAGAACGCCCTCATCGCCAAGGGCCACAAGTTCGTCTCCGAAACCGATACCGAAATCATCGCGCACGTCATCCAGGACGAGTTCGAGCTCGACTTCGGCCTCCCCGGCCGCAACACCTCCACCGACGCCGGCGCCTCAAACGAGTCCGTCGCCGTTCTCGATGAGAAGCGCGGCACCCCCGCCCCCGGCCTGTGCCTCGAAGAAGCCGTCCGCCGCGCCGTCAAGCGCCTCACCGGAGCCTTCGCCATCGGCGTACTCTCCGCCCACGAGCCCGACAAGATGGTCGCCGCCCGCTTCGGTCCGCCTATAGTCTTGGGGCTGGGTGACGGCGAGTTCTTCCTCGCCTCCGACGTCCCCGGCATCCTCCACCACACCCGCGACATCTATTTCCTCGAAGACCACGAAGTCGCCACCCTCACCACCCAGGGCATCACCCTCACCGACTTCGACGGCAACCCCCGCACCATGCGCCCCCAGCGCATCACCTGGGACCCCATCCAGGCAGAAAAGGCCGGCTACAAGCACTTCATGCTCAAGGAAATCAACGAGCAGCCCCGCGCCGTCCGCGACACCACCCTCGGTCGCGTCTCGCTCGATACCGGCCGCGTCTTCCTCCCCGACATGACCATCACTCCCGAGGAGTTCCGCGCCGCCACCGGCATCACCATCGCCGCCTGCGGCACCAGCTGGCACGCCGGCCTCGCCGGAAAGTTCATGATCGAGCGCCTGGCCCGCCTCCCCGTCGACGTCGACTACGCCAGCGAATACCGCTACCGCGACCCCATCCCAAGTTCCACTGAGATAGGTCTTTTGATAACCCAGTCCGGCGAAACCGCCGACACCCTCGCCGCCCAGGCCGAGCTCATCTCCAAGGGCTCAAAGACGCTCGCCATCTGCAACGTCGTCGGGGCCGCCGTCACCCGCAAAGCCGCCGGCACCATCACCACCAACGCCGGCCCCGAAATCGGCGTCGCCAGCACCAAGGCCTTCACCGCGCAGCTCACCGCGCTTTTCACCCTCGCGCTCTACATCGCCCAGGTCCGCGAAACCATCTCCGCCGCCGACTCCCTCCACCTCGTCACCGAGCTCTCACTCATCCCCGGCAAGCTCGAGCACATCCTCCGCACGGTGGACGACCAATGCCAGCAGCTGGCAAAAGTTTTCAGCACCTCGAACGACTTCCTCTTCCTCGGCCGTGGCATCCACTACCCCATCGCCCTCGAGGGTGCGTTAAAGCTCAAGGAAATCTCCTACATCCACGCCGAGGGCTACCCGGCCGGCGAAATGAAGCACGGCCCCAACGCCCTCATCGATGAAACGCTCCCCGTAGTCTGCATCGCAACCAAAGACCCCCACGACCCCAGTTCGGTCCTGAAGTACGAAAAGACCCTCTCGAACATCCAGGAAGTAACGGCCCGCTCCGGCCGCGTCATCGCCATCGCCGTAGAGGGCGACGAACACATCGCCCAACTCGTCGAGGCGGTCATCTACATCCCCCCCACCCACGAGCTCCTGCTCCCCATCCTCGAAGTAGTCCCCCTCCAACTCCTCGCCTACCACATAGCCGTACGGAGAGGCTGCGACGTAGATCAGCCAAGAAACTTGGCAAAAAGCGTTACGGTGGAGTAGCGAAGTCGCTACCCCACCGGGACTTCAGCCAAGTCCCCAGGCCATAAAAGCAAGAGCAACTCATAAGCCAATCTCGATGCCCGATTATTAAGATCAGGTTAACGAATCAAAGGGATACGCGGGGTGCCTGCTCTACGGCGCGCTTTTTCTGCGTCCTGGTGCAGCGCTCCGAATGAAGCGCCCCAATCAAAGCCCACCGAATCCCAATCAATCTTTGCGGCTTGAACGTTCAAGTATGCAGCGAAGATCTCGAATCTTTCTAGTCTTTGATGGATGGTATCCGCATTTTTGATCAGTGCCCGTACGTCTCTGTCAATTATTGGCGTATCAACTGTCATGGCATCTACATACGCGAAGGATTCAAGCAGCCGTTTGATCGAATACGCTCCTATTGGTGTTATTCGGAATGCTTCCCATCTATCTGCAGTGGCGTATTTCGGTGCAGTTTCAAGCAAGCTTTTTCGAGCTGCACGATCCAAGGCCGAGTATACCTGTGTGTGGGAGAATCCCAAATTTTGAGCGAACTCAAAAACTGATGCAGCAGGCACGTACCCTTCCCGACTATCGATCGATCTTTCGATGAAGCTGAGCAGGATAACCAAGAGAAAATGCTCTCGCCCATCGGGCAACGAGATATCAAAAAGATTACATATCTGAGAAACAGATGGATCGAAATGCTGTTGATCTCCGTAGATCACCGCCCTCAGGAACTCGTGATCAGAAATAGTGTACCCACTGTCGTTTTGTATTTCAATAATCTTCCGAGAATCCACGTGCCCACTACCAATAAAAGTATTGACAAAATCTAATGCTTTTCGAACGTTTCGCCCACTTAGGTTGTCGATCAGCTCAATCAGCAAGTTGTTAGTCTGGAGTGAACGAATCAGCGATAGCAAAAAGGCTCTCAATGATGGGGAGTTCACAGCAATATTCGGCGGAAAATTCTCCATCCTTCCCTCTGTACTCATCTTGCTCAGTGCGTATTGAAGCCGCTTCACAACTACTGTGTCCACACGAGGAGGGGTAATGGAAAAAGCGCGGGGCTGGTATGCGGCTAATGAGCCGTGGCTCCTCGAACTGTAAAAGGTGTCTGGTCTCAAGCAAATGAACGCCACTATGGGCCACGTCTCGGCCAGTGCATGCCCAATGACATATATCTGATCTTGAAAATCTTGAGTTCGCTGGTCGATGTTATCTAAGAACAGAACAATTTGCCGGTGGCGAGCTTTGACGATTTGCTCTAACGAAGCTTTCAGATGAGCAGCACGATTTGATATCTTCTCCTCTAGAAAATTGATTTCCTTCTCAAGATAAAGGGCCGGATTTGAATCTTTATAACCTCCGTGGACCCCACGCGAGAAGCGAATCAATTCACCTCTATAGACGTCCCGTACAAACTTATTGTCTTCGAGATCTATATCGTAGTCGTGCCGAAGCTGGTTCTCGCATCTTAGTTGGACAAAGGTAGAAAGGTCAGATGAAAGAGCCGGCTCCTTGAGAAAATCAACATAGAGAGTCATCGCTTTTTCAAATTCGCTCTTTGCCGTGACTTTTATCAGATGTCGTAGGAAAATCGTCTTACCGACGCCGACATCGCCCAGAACAATGATGGGTCTTCGCTTCAACGCCGCGGCAATGTCATCAGCGCTAGATCCACCGCTCAAGTTATTGGTGAAGTCTGAAGAGAGGCCATGCTTCGTCGCAGCGGCTGAAATGTCCGTGACCCCGAGTTCTTGCTGCAGGAGCAGGGAGTATCTAGTTTCGAGGATTTGCTTGCTTACTAGAGCGTGCTGAGAAAGTGCACCTGTTGGGGCATAACACTTCTCTAGAAACTCCTCCTCATTTGCTGGCAATGTTGCAAGATCGAAAAGAAAAAGATCGCCCAACTGCTTCAGGCTCGATTGCTGATCGTTGCGGTTCTTCAATCCGGGGTAAGGGTGAAGAGCAAACGACAACTTCTCTGGAGGCAGCGGCGTCCCGTCGGAACGTAGAGTTTTATAGATGAAAGATGTTTCTACCCCTGGCTTCGACAGATTGTCCCAAAGCGCTTGAAAATTCTCTTCCATTTGAACCAAGGATGAAAAACATAGCGCATTACCGTTGAAGGGAGCAACTCCGTCCTGACGGCTACCTAGGAACGCAATTATCTGGTGGCCGTTACAAACAACGGCGATCCCAAGACCGTGTAACTGTGCATACCCCTGAACTTGATCTATCGCCGATTTCGTCGTAGTGTCAAGGTCCCGCAGAGTTCTCAGTTTGCAGATGATCTTGTCGAAGCCAACAGGGAGCTTAAACTCGAGGCCCTCTCGCTTGGCCTCCCACACCGCAAACCTTCTAGGATTTCCGAGTGTGTAGTCAGCATAATCGCCGTCCCGATGGACCTCGCAGTCGCAGTCTGCAGTTTCCCAGCCCAGAACATCACGTAGTAGCAGATCTATTAGTTGGAATCGGGTCGTGGCTTCGTTTCTATCTCTGGCGACGCCCGCTAATCGCATTGCAAGCAAATTTGCGCGTCCAGCTTCAAAGTCAATACGCATTTCGTGCCCTCGCCCGGTGTTCATATCCTATATGGGGGCGGGTGGCCCACCCACAAAGGGGTGCCCCATTCATGCGCGCACTTCGCGCATGGGTGGGAACCTCAACTGCCAGTAGAGCGAGCCTTCAGACCAGAATCCCATTCTGGGACAACCCCGGTAAAGTCTCGAGAAATCCTCTCACCACAGTACAAGCAGTGAAGCTACGATACGGTCATGGCCGGCGGCCTCAAGCGATACCACACTTTCGGTCACGACCACTTCATCACCTTCAGTTGTTACCGCAGACTTCCTTACCTGAACGACGACCACTCCCGCGCAACCTTCGAAGAAACCGTCGAACGCGTCCGAAAGAGCCACGACTTCTTTCTCTACGGATACGTCCTCATGCCCGAACACGTCCATCTCCTCATGTCGGAGCCGAAGCGTTACCCTTTGGCGATCACGCTCGGTGTCATCAAGGGCGAAACGTCAAAACTCCTCAAGGGCGAAAGAAAGCAGTTCTGGCAGATCCGCTACCACGACTTCAACGTCTTCACCGTTCCAAAGCACCGTGAGAAGCTAAAGTACCTGCACCGCAATCCGGTAAAGCGCGGCCTCGTGGAAGAACCGGAACACTGGCCTTGGAGCAGCTACTGCCACTACCTCACAGGTGCCGTAGGCCGAATCGAAATCGAATCTGACTGGACATGGAACCTCCGCCAGGGGCAGTACACCCCACCCATCGCATAATGCCGCGATGAATGGGGCACCCGGCACCCGGGCGTGTGGCCCACCCACCCTCACCGACTCCCGGGGTGCCCCACTCATGCGCGCTCTTTGCGCATGGGTGGGAACCAAAACTGCCCGAGCCACCTAATCGCACCCCAACAACCCGGAAGGGCAGGGTCTCCGACCCTGCCACAAACCGCTGCGTCGAAGACGCTTCCGCTCTGCCGAAGGCCCAAGGTGGGAGGCCGGAGTGAAGCGCAGCGGGCGGGTGGCCCACCCACCCTCACCGACTCCCGGGGTGCCCCACTCATGCGCGCTCTTTGCGCATGGGTGGGAACCAAAACTGCCCGAGCCACCTAATCTCAACACCAACAACCCCGGAAGGGCAGGGTCTCCGACCCTGCCACAAACCGCCGCGTCGAAGACGCTTCCGCTCTGCCGAAGGCCCGGGGTGGGAGGCCGGAGTGAAGCGCAGCGCAACTACAAACCGGTCCTCTCCAGCCACGCCGCAGAATCCCGCCCCAAACCACAAAGCCGGACGAGCCCACTCGCCACAGTAGAAGCGGCCTGTCGGACCGGCTAGTTCTTCACCGCCATGGTGTCTGAGTCCACAGCCTTCTTGCCGGTGATGCCTTCGATCCCGGCCAGGATGCCGCGGTACTCGTTCTTGTCGCACTGCATGGCGAAGCCGCCCTTCTTGTCGCCGTCCGCCCATGTGATTCCGACGAAGTGCTTTTTCGACTTCGAGAACGCCATCAGCGCGCCGATGCCGAGTGAAATTACTGCGAGACCGATGGCGGTCCCAATCCTGCGATGCACGTCCTGCCCGTAGGAGATTTCGGTTACCGCTGCCGCTGGGATGGTAGCGAGGACAAGCCCTTTACCGTCCAGTACCTGGATGTCGCTGGCGGAAAGACGCAAACTCGTATTGTCGCCACTCTTGACGCCAAGCAATGACCCGCCGTCGTATTTCACTTTGTAATTGTTGGAGGGTTCTGCAGAAAATGCCATAATAGGCACAAAAAGACACAGCAATAGGGCGACGAACTTACGCATGTACTCTCCTAGGGTTAGTGCGTCACTTATATAGACACCCTCAGAGAGAAGCAACACAATTCCAACGTACGACGGAACTATTGTGCGAGCTGGTGGCCCAGTCAGTGTGCGTGTGGGTGGCCCACCCACCCTCACCGACTCCCGGGGTGCCCCACACATGCGCGCTCTTTGCGCATGGGTGGGAAGCAAAACTGCCCGAACTACCTAATCTCAACACCAACAACCCCGGAAGGGCAGGGTCTCCGACCCTGCCACAAAACCGCCGCGTCGAAGACGCTTCCGCTCTGCCGAAGGCCGGAGTGAAGCGCAGCGCAACGACCCGATGCCTTCTTCCGCCGCGCCACACACGCCCATGTCACTGGGCGAGCATTCAAGATCCGCTCGCTGGCCTCGACGACTATCTCCGGTCACGCGATTAATCGCGAGACCCCAAAATCCTGTCAAGCCCCCTGACCCTCTAAACCCAACAAACCAAACCACATCCACCGTGCATACATATCCTTCGAATCCGCTACACTAGAAACAGGTAAGAGACAAAAAGCCGCCCCGGCCCAGCCGCGGGCGGCTTCTCCGTTCCTCGAGCTCCTATCTCCAACATTCCCGACAATTTAGCCCCAAAATCCCTGCAATCAGGATTTTGCAGGCGCCCATCCGCGCATCTACAACAAAACAAACAAACCCCTTCCGAAACAGGCCAGGGGGGAGGAACCACCATGCCACACGAATGTCGACACGTCCACGTCATGGGCCGCCGCTGCGGCTCGCCCGCTCTCAGCGGCAAACTCTACTGCTACTTCCACGCCCGCAGCCGCACCCGCCACAACGCACCCACGCTCGACGCCACCGAAACTATCCTCCACCCTCTCCGCGCCGACGCCCTCGGTCAGTTTCCCCCCGCCACGGTCCCTCTAGCCCTCACCTTCGACTTCCCCACCATCGAAGACCGCGAGTCCATCCAGGTCTCCACGTCCATGATCCTTTCCGCGCTCGGCCGCAACCAGCTCGACCCCAAACGCGCCGCCACCATGCTCTACGCCCTCCAGGTCGCCACCGCCGTCACCCAACCCGACGAAAGCCCCCACGCTGTCTACTATGTCGAAACCGACGTCATCACCGCGCCCGACGGCACCGATCTCGCCCCCGACCTGCACCCACCCTCCACACCTGAAACCCACCCATAGCCATCTTTGCTTGCTCCCCGCCGTTCCCTCGGCTATCATCACCTCGAACCACACAACCCACATACTGCCTTACTGGAGTCGACATGCGCCTCAAGACCCTCCTCTTGCTCACAGCTGTTTCCCTCGCCCCCTGCAGCCCCGTGTTCGCGGGCACCATCCCGGTCGGCCAGGTCAGCTCCATCGTCTCGTTCGGCGACAGTCTCAGCGATGGCGGAAATGCCTCCATTGCCACCTTCGGCGCCGTACCCGGCACGGGATACGCCACCCGCACCGTCGCCGGAGTCCCTTTCCCGGTCGGCTACTTCACCAACCCGCAGTTTGCCGGCGGCCCCGTCGGCACCTGGGTTGACCAGCTCGCCGCCAAGCTCGGCCTGCCCGACCCCGCCCCCGCTCTCGGCCCCTTCGGCGGCACCAACTTCGCCATCGGCAGCGCCCAGACCGGCAACGCCAGCCCCCAGGACATGGCCAACCAGATCGCCCTCTTCCTCCTCTCCAATGGCGGAGTCGCCCCCTCCGGCGCCCTCTATACTCTCTGGGGCGGAGCCAACGACATCCTCAACGGCCAGAACCCCCTCACCGCCGCGGATAATGTCGCCAGCGAAATCGCCGCGCTCGCCGCTGCCGGCGGCAAAAACTTCATCTGGCTCAACCTCCCCGACCTAGGCAACATTCCCGCCTTCATCGGTAATCCGCTGCTCGCAGCTGGCGCAAACGCCGCTTCCCAGGCATTCGACGCAGAGTGGGCCGCCCGCCTCGCCGGTCTCCAGGCAGCAGGCATCAACGTCGTCGGTGTCGATATCGAAACCCTCTTCAACGCCATCGAGGCCAACCCCTCCGCGCACGGTCTTTCGAACGTCACCACGCCCTGCGCTCTCACCCCCAACTGCAATCCCAACACGGCGCTCTTCTGGGATATCGAGCACCCCACCACTGCCGGACACGCACTCGTCGCGGACCTCGCCTACACTGACGCCTTTGCTCCCGTACCCGAACCCTCGACGTTCGTCCTGGTGGGCACCAGCATTGCCGGTCTTGCGGGGGCCCTCCGCCGCCGGTCCGCACAGCGCTGTTCCTGATCTGTTACCTCCGCTCCCTTCAAGCAACCCCGTCCCGCGGAATCACCCGCGGCACGGGGTTAAATTTTGTGTGGTCAACGCATCCCACGCCTTCCGATTCCAGCATCAAAACGGTGTAAGGAGAACACAACAATGGGTCACGGAATCATTGCCTGGATCATCATCGGCGTAGTCGCTGGCTGGCTCACCGGAAAACTCATGAAAGGCTCTGGCTTTGGCTTCATCGTCGACATGATCGTCGGCCTCCTGGGCGCTCTCATCGGTGGCTTCATTTCCAGCCGCATCGGAGGTGGGGGCGTCGGAGATCACGGCCTCATCATGAGCATCATCATCGCCACCATCGGAGCGGTCATTCTCACCTGGCTAGTCCGCCTGGTCAGTGGGAACCGATCCGCCAACCTTTAGAACTCGGGCCGGATCACAAAAGGGTAGAGCCGCCGGCTCTACCCTTTTCTAGTGCTTGCATTCACGTCATCGCCAGCGGGAACCGCAAACGCCCCGCCTAAATCACAAACTCTCTTGCGCTCTCCGGCGATACAATCCTCATGACTTCCCGCCGCCCAAATCCAGCCCGCCCGGAGCTCTCATGCCAATCCCGCCTATCCTCACCCTCACCGTTGAAGAGAAACACGAGGCAGTCATTGTTCTCTGCCACGGCAAGCTTCTCGCCGGCGAAACCGACCTGCTGTACCTGCCCGTGTCGCGACTGATTCCAGCCCACCGGCTTATTATCCTTGACCTCGCCGGCCTCACTCAGATGGACTCGCTCGGCCTCGGCGCACTTGTACGCCTCTACGTCAGCGCCAAAGCCCGAGGCTGCACGCTGGAGCTTCGCAACCTCGGCAAAAAGGTCCGCGAGCTGCTGGTAATGACAAACCTGTTCCCCATACTCGCGGCGATGGGAGAGCACGGCACGAGGATGTAATCGTTGAAGTAGTCAGTGCCTTCTCCCCTGATCATCACCAGGATTTCAGGTCCTGCAGGTGTTCACAGCATTTTTCGCATAGCGGATTGCCTAGGGGCCTGGTACTGCACGGGCCGCACTGCAGTCGGAACGCTCTCGCAAGCATCCTCTTTAGAGCGTGCAACGTTTTCACTAATGTCTCCAAATCCTACTCAGGGTCTCTGCGGCGACACCGCGCCATACGCCACCTCTCACCCTTGCAACTCGGTGAAGCTTTTGGCCGGGAACGCACGTGCAGCCTCAATTCTAGCAGCGGCAGAGTGTGCTGCAGATCTCATAGATTGAACAACTCCCGCAGACGCTTTGTCTGAGACCGGCTCACCGGAATCTCCGTCTGCTTGCGATCGTCCATGCGCAGTTGATAGCTGGACTTAAACCACGGCACAACCTCGCGGATGTGCTGGATGTTCACCACGAATGACCGGTGCGCGCGCCAGAACGCCTCCGGCTCCAACTGCTCCATCAGCTCCTCCAGCGTTCTGCAGTTCGAGTCGCCCTCCACAGTCTTTGTCACCACCGAGATGGTCCCACCCTCGATCGAAGCAAAACACACATCCTTCTGGTCCACCAACAATAGCCGGCTCTGCGCCCGCACCACCACCTTACCGGGCCGGCTCACCGAGCCTACGCTGCGCTCCTCCACCATCCGCAGCAGCGCATCCAGTTTCGCTTCGGCGGCCGCATCGAGCCCGCTCGGCCCGCTCGCGTTGCTGTCGCCCGCCACCACGATACGGCCTCGCACCTTCTCCAGCGTCTTCACCACACGAGCTTTGTCAAACGGCTTCAGCAGGTAATCCACCGCGTTGACCTCAAATGCCCGCACCGCGTACTGGTCGTACGCCGTCGCAAACACCACCTGCGGCAAACGGCCCTTCTTGTCCTGCGCCAGTACCTTTTTGAGCACCGCAAAGCCATCGAGGCCGGGCATCTGCACGTCCAGGAAGATGACATCCGGCTTATAGGTGCGGATCAGGTCGACGGCTTCGATCCCGTTGGTTCCTACGGCTACCACCTGAACATCGCCCGCCGCATCCAGTAGATACTGCAGCTCCTGCCGCGCCAGCGGCTCGTCGTCGATAATGAGTGCGGTGAGTGCGCTGGACATGGGCTTCTTAGACCTTACCGCTAGTCGCTATATGCGCGAAGCCGCGCCGGAGCGCCGTCCTCTGCCACGTCGTGCCCACACTGCGTGCAGTATGCATCCGTGATCCTAACGCCGCGATGGCATACGCCGCATACCGGGGCCATTTGAAACTGGCATTGTGGGCAGTAGTGGAACGCACTCGAGAGTGACGTTGAGCAGTTCGGGCACTTCGACAGGATCGGCTGCCGCAGCAGGAAGTACACCACCGCTCCAATCCCGCCCGGCAGCACCACGCACATCAGCATCCACAGCGCAGCCGACATGCCACGCCGCTTTGCATCGCGGCTCACATAGCCGAGCAGAAGGGCGTAGCTCGCCCACATCGTGCCCCACGCGTAACCCATCATCAGCCGCATCGGTAGCATTTCGTGCTTATGATGGGGCATCAGTCCATGAAATAAGTACTGCATGGCGACAAACAACACGACCGCCAGCGCCATCGACCACCGCGGAATCATCCGCAGGTCGGCATCGCCGTTCGGCTCCGAGTCTGCCCTTTGCGCCGCCATCCACATTAGCGCGACACCTCATGCGCCGCGCGCACCCGCCGATACCACACGGCGCCCATTGCCAGCGCCGTTACCGGCAGCAGCCACAGCAGCAGCACCATCAACTGGTCGCTCGCGTCAGGCACACCGTTCGGCGTCAGGTCGTACTCGTCCATCACCGCCCACACCGCGTAGCAGATCACCGGCAGCAGAACGGAGAAAATTCCCACCGGCACCCACAGGCTTCGCGACCGTTCCTGCTCGGCCCGCATCTTCAGGGCCTCCTCGCGCACCACGCGGTGCGTCCGATTCACTACGGAAGCTCGTGCATTGCCGCTCATATTGTCGGGCAAGCTACTCATCGCACTACCTCGCCGCTGGCGCGCGCACGCAGCGCCAGCAACTCTGGCTTCAGCGCCGCCAGACCGCGATAAAGCCTGGACTTCACCGTCGACAGCGGAGCGTGCGTCATCGTCGCAATCTCTTCCAGCGACATCTCTTCATGAAATCTAAGCGTCAGCACTTCGCGATAGCTCGGTTCCAGAGTCAGAATTACTTCCGCGATCTCCGCGGCGTTTTCTCGTCCCTGAAATTGCTCTAGTGGCGAAGGCCCGTCCTCGACGATCTCAAACGGCCGCTCATCTTCGCCGCCTTCGCGCATCTCGTCCAGGCTCGCCATCGTACGCTTGCGAGAAAGGTCGATCACGAGGTTGCGTGCAATTGTAAAAATCCAGGTATCGAACCGGGCTTGTCCGTTGTACTGTGACCCGCGCCGCAGAACCCGAATCCACGTCTCTTGAAACAGGTCTTCCGCAACTTCCCGCTTGCCGGTAAGGAACAGCAGGTAGCGCATCAGGCGATGTTGATACTTCTCGATCAACTGGTCAAGTAACTCGGGGTCCTGCCGCTTCAACCCGCGCGCAATCGCAGCGTTCTCACGCTGGATCTGCTTCAAGGCGGATGCGCTCAGCACGGCTGGAGTGTTCACCCTCATAAAGACGTGAAATGTTCCCGAAAAGTCTCTCGACGAAAAGTAAGAGTCTACCGTGATTGTAAGCTGCCCCGCTGTTTTCTGTCCGTTCCACCACCGGCTAAACTATGTGGATGGACGTTCTATACGGCCTCCACCCGGTGGAGGAGGCAATCCGCGCCGGTGTGCGCCAGATCGATCATGTGAGCGTGGCCCGCGAGCGCGAGGCCCGCCGTGATCCGCGCTTCGAAGCTGTCCTGGAGCTATGTCGTGTGGCCAGCATCAGGGTCTCCGCCGAACCGCGCGACCAGCTCACGCGACACGCCAAAACCGACACCCACCAGGGTATCGTTGCGTTCCTGCGTGAGCGCAAGTTCCTCGCCCTCGAAGACCTGATGAACGCTCCCGCGCGTTTCGGCACCCACTTCTTTCTCGCGCTCGACGGCGTAGAGGACCCCCACAATCTCGGCGCTTTGCTGCGCTCCGCCGACGGCGCGGGGATCGACGGCGTCGTCATCCCCGACCGCCGCTCGGCACCTCTCAACGCCATCGTTGCCAAAACCTCCGCCGGCGCGTCCGAGCACACCCGCATCGCCCGCGTCAGTAACATCACTCGCTCGCTCGAAGCGATGAAGAAGCGCAACATCTGGATCGTCGGCCTCGACGAGCGTGGTACGCCCGACTACATGGACTTCGATTTTCGCCAGGACTGCTGCCTCGTTCTCGGAAGCGAAGGCAGCGGCCTCCACGAGCTGGT
Source organism: Terriglobales bacterium (assembly GCA_038230455.1). Taxonomy (GTDB): domain Bacteria; phylum Acidobacteriota; class Terriglobia; order Terriglobales; family Acidobacteriaceae; genus Granulicella. The sequence continues at coordinate 83,275 of JBBRNF010000015.1, read as the reverse complement.
CAAGCGCACCTGCGACCATCTGCTGCGGATTCCCATGGCCGGCAGCGTCTCGTCGCTCAACGTGTCTGTGGCGGGCGCAGTCGTCATGTACGAAGCCCAGCGCCAGCGTCGCGAAACTACGCCGCCGCCTGCCGCGCCAAAGCCCACGAAGCCCCGCAAGGGTCTGGGCTCCTGAGTTGCCGAACCCGTTTGACCGCTCAGGCGTCCAATACACAATGAACGAACGCAAAGCGGGCCTGATTTCGGCGCTCGCCCTCTCTCTACTGACTGCCGCCTCCGTGGCGCAATCATCACAATCGACCGCACCCCACGGCGAGGTCATCTTCGAGCGTCACACCGCAGTGCCAGCCGCCGACCTGACCGCACCAAAACAGGCCGAAGGGAAAGCTCCCGACGCTGACGCCGCGGCTGATATCTCCGACACCGAGCGCTCCGCCCTCACGTTCACTGCGTACAACCTCGACGCCCGCCTCACGCCTGGCACCTCGCTGCTTTCCATGCGCGCCCGCCTCACTGTGCGCAACGATAGCAAGTCGCCGCTCACCCACATTGCGCTCCAAGTCTCGTCCTCGCTCAGGTGGGAAAGTGCGACCCTGATCGCTGGCAGCACCCTGACGCGTCTGCCGCTTGCGCAGCACAAGCTTGAGACGGACGCCGATCACACGGGCAACGCAAGCGAGGCCGTCCTCACTCTGCCCAACCCGCTCGCGCCCGGCGCGTCCCTCACCCTCGACACCTTCTACTCCGGCGCGATCACGCAGAACTCTGCGCGCCTTGAGCGGATCGGCGCCACCCGGACCGAGGCCGTCAAAGCTGACTGGGATGCGATCAGCTCGGACGCCACCTCCCTCCGCGGCTTCGGGGACGTGCTCTGGTACCCCGTTGCTGCTCCGCAACTCTTCCTCGGTCAGGGTGCGCAGCTTTTCGAGGCCATCGGCCAGACTAAACTTCGCGAGTCAACCGCCTCGGTCCGCCTTCGACTTGCCCTCGAGTACACCGGCGACGCTCCCGTCGCCGCCTACTTCTGTGGTCACCGCCGCGCCTTCACAGCCGTTAGCGAGAACAACAGCGCCCCAATCGTCAATGCCTCTGGACTTGCGACCGTAGAGTTTCCCGCTGCTCCCCTCGGATTCCGCATCATGAGCCTCTTCGTCATCGCGTCCCGAGAGACTCCCGTCGCCTCCCTACCCGGAGCTTCCGCGGCAGCCCTGCTCGCTGTCGAGACGCCGAGCGAAAGCGGCCAACCTGATCTGCCGCTGATCGCCGCCACCGCCAAAGACGCGGCTGCGCTCCTCACCGATTGGCTCGGCCCCCAGCCACTCTCGACCCTCGCCGTCCTCGACCACCCCGGCCAGCCGTTCGAAGACGGGCCCTTCCTCGTCGCCCCACTTTCAGCCATAGCCGCGGCCGACGCATTGCCCGCCCTCACCCATAGCCTGACCCACGCCTGGGTTCAGACCGGGCGTCCCTGGATGGACGAGGGTCTCGCTCAATTCTTTGTCCTGCTTGGCACCGAGCGCACGCGGGGCAGGGAAGCCGCCGTCGCCGAGCTTACTGCGATGCTGCAACCCGTCACCCTTGCCGAGCCCGCGTTTGAAGCCAACCAGCCTGCACCCGGCGTATCCTCCGTACCGACCGGCCAGCCGCTGACGACTGCCACCAGCGAGCTCTACTTCCGCCGCAAGGCCGCCGCCGTCTGGTGGATGCTGCGCGACCTCGCCGGCGAAGAGCCGCTGAAACTGACCCTGCAAGCCTGGCGCACCCGCCCCTTGTCGACGGCAACACCAGATCAAGACGCCTCTGATTTCGAGGCGATGCTCGCAAAAAACTCCGGCAAAGATCTCCACTGGTTCTTTGACGATTGGGTGCTTCACGACCGCGGACTTCCGGATCTCACGCTCGTGGACGTCACACCCCGGGAACTCCCCGCCGCCGCGGGCCGCTCCACCGGCTGGCTGGTCGCCGTAACCGTCCGCAACGAAGGTGCCGCCGGAGCCGACGTGCCCGTCATCATCCGCTCGGGAAACTACAGCACCACCCAACGCCTGCGCATCCCCGGCTTTGCCAACGCCAGCATCCGCGTCGTCGTCGAGGCTCAACCCACCCAGGTGCTCCTCAATGACGGCAGCGTGCCCGAGCAGCGCACCTCCCTCCACACCCGCGACATCTCCATCCACACACGGTGAAAGCTCTGGTCCGACTTCTTTGCTGGTAAGCTCCGCCGACCGTCTGCGCACGCCTTTACCGTGGTCGTGCCCCAAGCCGCCGCCGCCTGACCACCTTCGGCTCCGCCACGGCCGCGCAGGACTCGCTGCTTGCCCACGGTTTCGTACAAGCAATATCCAGCTTCACCGGTGACACCGCACCTCCCGCCGGCAAGGCCTTCACCACATCCTCTCCGAGTGAGGGAATAGTTCGCGCCAGAAATTCAACCTGGTGCGCGGTCCCAACGCCTGAGATCCGCAGATTCGCCGCCTGCGCCGTCGCTTGCCCACTCAGCATCAGAGCCGTCTTGTCTGCGAATGTCAGATTGAAGGGCGATAACGTCAACGCACTTCCATCGGAAGTAAGGGTAAATTCCCGATCCGCTCGTCCGCCGTCCGGCCCGTGATCGAGGGACGCCGCTTGAATAGTCCCGCTCAGATCACCCGTCCATCTTCCGTCCGTCCGCGCCAGGCTGCCCCGAACCGTACCGCTGGCCGTCTCGCCCGCCGGTATTCTAAGCGACCACACCCGCGCAAAATCCATTAACCACGCCAGCGATACTCCCGGGCTTCCAAGCCGCAATCTCGTCGCTTTGAGCCCTGTCAGTTCCACCGTGTCTGCCGTGGCATACAACACACTCGCCGGACCCTCCAGCAGCGACCCGATGCGGCTGATCGGCGTCGGCGAAATCGTACACGTCGGCTCCCGCAACAACGCTACCGTCACCGATAGATGCCCCGTGCACTCCGCATTCAAATCCAGCGTCTTCGCCGGGATGAAGTCAGCCCGCCGCACGCCGTCAAGCTTCATATTCCCCATCAACACCGCGTCCCCTAGGGTCCCGCGCAGGCTCGCCGTCGCCTCTACCCCTCCGCGCCATCCAGCATCTCGCCCCGTCAGTACCCGCGTCGCCTCGCCCAGCGGGGCCTTCCGCCATGCTGCAGTCAGCTCGATCGGCACATCCGCAACCTGGGCCGCACGTTCCAGCGTCGCCTCGACCGAAAGCAGCCCCGTATCCGTCACATAGGTATCCGTTCGCACCGGTTTGGCTTCGAGCCTCACCTTCCACTGCTGCGGTGACGGCAGCCACAATGCGAAATCCGCCTCCGTCAACGCCAGCGGCATCTTCTCATCGCCCATCTTCACATTTAGCCGCGCGCCCGTGGCTTCAATGTACGGAAAGCGTGGCGCCGGTCCCGCCTTGGTCTGTGCAGTCGGGGCCGCGTCTTCCTGTGCCGCATGCAGCAGAATCGTTTCGATGTTCCAGCGCCCATCCGCCCGCCGCACCAGGTTCACGCTTGTCGTTTCGTCGAAGTGGATGGTGCCAAACTCGACCTGCCGCCGCCAAAGCGAGCTCACCCGTACCGTCGCCCGAACGCTGTTGGCACGGATCACCGGCTCCGCGCCGAAGCTCGGGTCGTCGCTCACCACCAGATTTTCCAGCGTAAATCCCGGCACTGGCAGCACATGCAGCGAGACTTTGTCCAGATGCACGGGCCGTCCCAGGCTCTCGCTCATGTTGGCGGCAATGCGTCTCCGCAAGCGGCTCACGTTCAGCAGGGGAGGCGTCAGCACCAGCGCCAGCAACAACATCACAACAACAAGCGCAGACACTACCCGCCGCCTCAACCTGCGCCGCTGCTCCTGCTCGAGCGGGCTGTGCTCCTGTGCTTCCATCTATCGAATCACATGCAGCGTCCGCGACCAGCGCGTGCCGTCGAAGATATGAAGGACGACATGGAACGCGAAGCTGATGCGCTCGCCCATCGACGTCTTGTATTCCTGGTCTTCCGGGGTTTTGAACGACCAATACACAAACATCGGGCGCCCCATGATGTTCTCATCCGGGACGAACCCCCAGTAGCGTCCGTCCAGGCTCTCGGTCCGGTTGTCGCCCATCGCGAACACCCTGCCGGCAGGCACCACAATGTCGCCACCTTGTATAACCGTGGGCAATTCCTGCCGCCAGGACTCAGTGAGTTGCTCGCCCTCGCGAGGCTGCACGGAAGGGAAGTCGTCGCGATATGGGTTATAGACATGCCGAGGATCCCCATCATCCGGCGGCACCGCGTGAGGCTCCACTTGCGCCACTCCGTTGAGGTACACCACCCCATGTACCAGGTGAATCCTGTCGCCGGGAACACCCACCACCCGCTTCACCAGGATCAGGTCCGGCGACTCCGGGTTGGGCTTCAGGAACACGATAATGTCGCCACGCTGCACAGGCCGGTAATGCACGAACGGCGCCCATTTCGTCGCCGGAGAAAGCGTCACGCGGTCCACCATCAAGTGGTCGCCTACCAGTAGCGTGTTTTCCATCGAACGCGAGGGGATTTCAAAGTTCTGTGCCACGAACGCAAACACAAACAACGCGATCACGATCACCGTGCAGATCGAAGCCAGGGCCTCAAGCGGCGTCTCCTCCGGCTCCCCATCCCTGAGGACACGACCATTGAGGCTGCGCCGCTCCGGCGCCTCCACTACCTCTGCCGGTGTCTCTGTCTGCCGATCTACCTGCTGGTTTGCGCTCTTGTCCAAATGCCTGCATCTCCCGCTCTCGATTTCGCTCTGCCAGTGTATCGCGGCGGCGCATCCTGTCCGGACTTACCGCTCATGCCTGAAGTCAACGCACTTCGCGACAGGGGTGCGCGTTATCCGAGTCTGGCCGCAGGCTAAGTACCACGAGCAGAAGGCCCACCTGAGAGTCTCCGACACTCCCTTCCGCTGCCCCGCAATCCGCCTTTACGACGTGACCAAAGAACCCAGCTTCTCGCCCCGCACCACCCGCGCGATATTGCCGCTCTCCCGCATACTGAAGATGATCATCTTCATGTTGTTGTCCTTGCACAGTGACACCGCTGTCGTGTCCATCACCTTCAACCCCAGCTTGATGATCTCCATGTACGTAATCTCTTCGAACTTCACCGCGTCGGCGTCTTTTTTCGGGTCTGCGGTATAGATTCCATCCACCGAAGTAGCCTTCAGCAACACGTCGGCGCCGATCTCCATCGCGCGCAGCGAAGCCGCCGTATCGGTTGAAAAAAATGGGTTCCCCGTCCCGGCCGCGAAGATCACGATCCGTCCCTTTTCCAGATGCCTTATCGCCCGCCGCCGGATGTAAGGTTCGGCCACCTGGTGCATCTGGATCGCGGACATCACGCGGCAGTACAGCCCCGATTTTTCGATCGCGTCCTGTAAGGCGATGGCGTTGATCACCGTAGAAAGCATGCCCATATGGTCGGCCGCCACGCGGTCCATGTGAATGGCCTGCTCGGCCACGCCGCGAAAGAAATTTCCCCCGCCTACCACGATGGCGATTTCACAACCGGAACGCGCCACTTCTACAATTTCAGCAGCAACCTTACTGACAAAGATGGCGTCGACACCGAAGCCGCGGCCGGCGGCCAGGGCTTCCCCCGAGAGCTTGAGCAAAACACGCTTGTACATGCTCGTTCGAGTGTACAGGCAAGCCAGTATGATCCGTTGCGTGTGAAACAACTGGGCCCTTCGCGCTGAAGTCCACGAACTAATATGTACGCGGCAATCGTCTCTGCGCCAAACTTGCGTTGCGTCGTAATGCGGCATTCACACCGAATCGCGATGATGTCGAAATGCGCCGCCGTTTCTTCTGCCAAATCCTGAGCTTCTCTTTGTTGTGTCCGGGAGCCTTGGCGCAGGGCTTTCTCGCACGCTACCAGGCCCGTGTCACGAGCACGCAGGCCGCCCAGCCGCGCTGGGTTACACCGCTGGTCACGATCACACCGCGACTGGAGCAGGAACTCCGTACCGACTTCACCCGCCAGCGCAACGCCGCCGGGTACGACACATGGAGCCTCGGCGGCGGCAAAGGCCCCGAGACCATCCCCTTCGGTCCTCTCCAGATCACCCTCAACCTTCCGCCGTTTCTAGATCACACCGAACCCGGTAAACGCGACGGCTTTGGAGACCTGTCCGTCCTGCTCAAATACCGCATGTTCTCGCGCAACGAGGAACATGGCAATGCCATCGCCACCTTTTTCCTCGGCGCCAGCGTCCCTACCGGAAAGAATGCCAACGGACTCTGCTGCGCCGTCGTCTTGCCCACCTTGGCCCTGGGCAGGGGCTGGGGTCTATTCGACGTTGTCACTACCGCGGGCGGTACTTTGCCCGTCACCAACGCGCGCGGCCTTGGCCACACCATCGCATGGAACACCACGCTCCAATATCATGTTGCGAAAACTGGTAAACGCCGCTTCCTTTGGCCCGAGCTGGAAAGCAATACGGCATTCTTCCGGGGCGGTCCCAACGACGGTAACGTGCAAAGCTTTCTTACTCCAGGCCTGATGATCGGCCGCCTCCCGCTCTCGCGCGACGCCGCTGGAAACCCCAAGCGTCTGGCCCTCACCTTTGGCATGGGAGAGCAGATCGCCGTCCGCCGATTTCACACGTACAACCACGCACTTGTCGTCTCTATCCGCGTCCCGTTCTAGACCTGCCATCGCGGGCCTGCTTACAGCGTTTTACTTTGGGTGCTTAACGGTCGCTCGTGATCCCGGTTCGTCTGCAGCACCGAGCTTCACAACTTTGCCCATACGCAGCGTCCTCAACCCAAAGCAGCTGCATATGGGTTTCTGGTGGCATCGTGGAAAAACTGGGGGTCGATCCGCTTCCGCAGCCGCCGCACGTCGCCTTCCGGCACCGTGTTCCGCGTATTTCTGCGCGATCGGATGGAGTTGTCGTTCGACTAAGTGTTTCTTCAGCAACTTCAAGTACAATTCACTCAACTTTCCTCTCGGTCACGTTCATTGCGGCTAAGGGGTTGTTCTGCGTCACTCTTGGCTGCACTGAAAACGCCTTATTCGGCTGTCCAGCGTGGTCCGGGTAAAACAGGGGCCAAATATGAGCATTTTTTTTGCCAGCAGCGACTCGTCCCGTCCTCCGGAGCCAATCCCGTCTTTTGCCGGCGACCTTTCTGGGGACGCACCGGCGATCCGGCGAGTTCTGGTTGTTGACGACGAGAGACTTATCGCCGACACCATCGTCGAAATTCTCAATCGCAATGGATTCGTCGCCCAGGCCGCCTATGACGGCGAGCAGGCGATCGAAGTGGCCCGTAGAAATTGCCCCGAGCTGGTTCTGTCCGACGTGCTGATGCCGCGAATCGACGGTGTCGAAGCCGCAATTCAAATCTCGCAGATATGTCCGACCGCCCGCATCGTGCTCTTCTCCGGACAGGCCGCGACGCTTGAAATTTTGTCCAGGGCGCGAGCTCGGGGCTACACCTTCGAGTTGCTCCCCAAACCTATTCACCCGACCAAACTCATACAACACCTTAAGAGTTGATACGCAGGGTCGTCAGCGCACCAGCCGAACCCCACTCACAAATCCCCGCAATCTTTCGCTCAGCGTCTTCTTGGCTCCGTCCTGCCCGAGCGAAAAGTACACCATCAAAGGCCGGCCCACGAGTGCGCTACGTGCGACAAAGCCCCAGTAGCGGCTGTCTTCGCTCTCGTTGCGATTGTCGCCGAGCACAAAGTACCGATCTGCCGGCAGATACAGTTCCCCGTCTCGAACATTGCGCCGCATCGCGGTCCACCACCCCGGATCCACATTCGCATCCATGCTGTGGATGGCCGGAAACTCATCGCGGAAACTGTCCGGAATGGTGGGCGCATAAAACGCATACGGTTCATCCACCGCCCGATCATTGACAAACAATCGTCCGTTGCGGAGCCGCACCCGATCTCCCGGCAGCGCAACCACCCGTTTCACAAAGTCGAGCGAGGGGTCCACCGGATAGTGAAACACCGCCACGTCGCCGCGATGAATGAAGGAGGGCGGCAGCAGAAAATCGAGCGGCCCCCGCGGCGCAAAGGCCTGTTTGTTCATCAGAAGGAAGTCGCCTACATGCAGAGTCGGATCCATGGACTCAGAAGGAATGCGGAACGGTTGCACCACAAACGTCACCAGGAACGTCGCCACCACAACCACCACCAGCAGGGACTGAATGGCGGTCAGCACATCGTCCCGCCGCAAGTCCCTCTCTCGCCTGGTTTCTCGACTAGCCTTCTGCTCGAGTTCCGGTTGCGCCGTATTCACTTCGCGTCTCTCTCGAACGCGGGCTGTCCAGCCTCTCTCCACCTCGTGAGGGCCAGTTCAGCAGCCCGCTGTTGGGCTTCTTTTTTCGTAGCCCCGTCGCCTGCGGAAAGGACCATCGCACCTGCCTCACCGTGCAACTGCGCTTCGACCGAAAATAGCCGCTGATGCGGAGGCCCGCTCGCTCCCGCATCCACATACTTCAGTTTCCCCGCGCCCGTAGCCTGCACCAACTCCTGAAGCAGTGTTTTGTGATCCCGCAGCGCCCCTCCTGCCGATCCCTCCAGCGCCTTGCGCAAATCGCTCATCTCGGGCGCCACCACTACCCCTTCGATAAGCTCTTTCGCCACATTCCATCCGCCGTCGAGATAGAGTGCTGCGATCACCGCCTCAGCCGCATTGGCCAGCAGCGCCGGTTTGCGCCTGCCGCCCACCAGCTCCGCACTCCGACCCAGGATCAGGAAGTCGCCCAGCTTCAACGCCTCGCCCACTTCCGCCATACGCTTCCGGCTCACCAGGCTAGCGCGCAGACGCGTCAACTCCCCTTCGCTGCACTGCGGAAAATGCCGGAACAGCGACTCTGCCACCGCGAGTCCAAGTACGGCGTCGCCCACAAACTCCAACTGCTCGTTGTCCGTCCCTGGCTCAGCCACGGCGGTGCGCTCATCCACGCCTCGCGACTCGTACGTAAACGAGCGGTGGGTCAGCGCCAGTTCCAGCAACTCCGGCCGGGCAAACCGGTGCCCGAGCCGGGTTTCCAGCGCGGCGAACCGGCCATCCTCTTCGCCCACCCGGCCCTTGCGATGCGCCATGGAACCCTCTTCCTTTACTGTAGACGCTCACCCCGGCCTGTCGGCTTTCGACCCGCCCATCCGGACCTGTGTACCGGCGGGACCGCCCAAACTGTAGTCACCCTCTGGAGCCCGTAAAAACACTGTAAACAGTTAGCCGCGCCATACAAGGTCTACTCCCCGAAGGTGCTCTTACCTCGGCGCTTCCGGCCGATACGCTTCCTTTTCAGCTTTTCCGGTCGGATCAAGGTCCTTTTCCGGCGCGCGCTCTGCACGTCGCGGAGCCGCAAATGGCGTCTTGATCCCACGCTCCGCCGCCAGCCGCGTGTCTGGCTGCGAGTCTCGGACGGTCAGCGCCGCCTTGTACTCGGCGATGGCTTTCTCCCGCTGCGGCTCGCGCAGCGTGTCGTACAGCCGCCCCAGATAGATGTGGCTCCAGGCCAGCGTGCGCGGATCCTTGCTCTCCTTCAGCGTCGCCTCAAAGCCGGACACGGCCTGGTCCGCCCGGCCCGACATCAGCTCCACCCGCGCCAAGAGATACTGCGCCCGCCCGTGGTCGCCCTTCGGATCTGTCAATGCTTTCTCCGCCAGCTCGGTCGCCAGGTCACGATCATTCTTCATCAGCGCGTTCTCGGCCTTGTCCAGGTCCGTAAGCACCCGCGGCACCCGCGGAGATCCCCGCAGCACATCGCTCGAGCCCTGTTTTGCAAACACGATCTGGTCGTCGTGATGCCGCTCGCGCTCCACATCCATGCCGTAGATCATTGGCCCAATCTCGTCACGCAGGCCGTCGCCTTCCCGCTCCATACCCTGCAGCTTGCCATAGAAGTACTCGGTCAGCGTCCAGCCCTGGCGCATGTCCTGTTCCATGATCTGGCGCCGCTCGAGTTCGGTCTGGCGATCGAGGATGACCATGGCCGCGTCATATTGTGCCAATTCCGCCCGCGAGTTCGTCGCCTTCGGCTTCACGGGCTTCGCCGCACCGGTGTCGAACGTGCGCGCCTCGATCGCCTTGATCAGGCACTCGGCCAGCAAAGCCACGATGTCGCTCTTGTACTGGAACTCCAGCGGCGCTTCCTGTACCGGACGCAGCAGCGGTAGCAACCGCTCCATCGCCTGTGCACGGCTGTAGACCATCGGTTCGATCAAGTAATGCAGATACGTATGGCGAATGAGGTCCATGTGGACGCTGCCGGTCTCGGCCGCAGTCGGCGACGTCACTACGATGTAGTCGTTGGCGTAGATGCGCGCGTTCGTCACGGTCGGTGCGAGCATTGGCTCCAGCAGGACCAGGTAGCGGCGTCCGTCGTAGCTGCTAACCGGTTGATGCAGATAAATATTCGTGTCGAGCAGCATCCGGGTCATAGGATCGTGGACATTGGCCACCAGCGCCTCATAGTCCGCATGATGGTGCACCCAGATGACATGAAGCTGAATCCGCTCGGCGAACGTTCGCACAAGCGGCAGCACATTGACCACTGCCGTCGAGTCGGGCGGAAGACCACTCTCATCCACGCTCGGCGTTAGCTCCGGCGGCGGCGAAAGGTACAGCGCCAGCGAAACATATTGCCCCAGGTCGCGGCCCGGATCGCGCAGATGATGCTGTCCGATGTACTGGCACATCGCATCCCGGCTGCTCCGCGCGGCTTCGCTACTCTCGAGCGCCTGCTGCATCTCGGCTCGTACCGAGTTGCGCACCGGCGCGGAATGCTCCAGGTTGGCATCGTATCCGCACGCATTCAGCGCGGCTGCAAGGTCGAACAGTGCTTCGCTCGTCTCGAGCGTTACGGCCGCACCGCCCTCCTCCACGCGCACCACCCGCGCCCGGGCCGTCTGGCCGGGTACATCTGCGGCAGGCTGAGTCGCAGATGGAGCCGAGGACGAGGAACTCGACTCCTGAGCCTGCACGCCAATAGCCGACAAACCGGCAAACACGACCATCGCGGCCAGGCGGCGGTTCAGAAAACGCGAAGAAAGGAAGCAGGAAGAGATCACGATAAAGGTTCGACGCACTCGCCAAGTCTATGGAAGCGGCACGGCAACCGCAAACGAAGACTATCCGCGGACGGAAACGCCCGTGTAGGTCATCATTACGCGTCCGGCCACCGGTACCCCGAACACCGTCGCAGGCTGGAAGACGCTGGCCAGCAGGTTGGCTTGCACGCGCCGTTCAACGCTCGGGTCGGTCGGACCGGAAAGGATGGTGTAGTCATATACCCGACCCTGGTCGTCCACCTTGGCCTCGATCAGAACCGGAACCTCGCGGCCAAACTCGATCGGCTGCGGCGGTACTTCGGAGTACAGGTAATGGGGCGCGGTCATTGCGCCCAGCGGCTCATCGTTAGCCTGGACCGCACTTGGTGTATCGGCAACGACGAGCAGCAGCCCCAGACCGCCGACTAACACGAGTGCCGCCGCCGTGCCCGCCGCCGCGTTCCACGCCATTGGCGCGAACCGGGTCCGCCAGATCGTTGCCAGTCGCAGGTGCCACGCCAGATGCGTGCCACGGACGCGTTCTTCGGACAAAGCGGCCCGCAGCTGGGCCTGCAATCCGGCCGGCGCCCGGGCCGGCCCCAGCGCAGCGAGCGAAGCCTGCATCTGCCGCAGGGCCGCAAACTCTTCGGCACAGGTCGCGCAGGCGTCTAAATGCACGGCGACGGCCTGCATCGCGACTCCGCTGATCGCACCGTCGAGATAGTCGGAAAACTTCTTGCGCACAGACGTGCAACCGAGATTCGCCATCGAATTGTTTCGCCGGTCTGTCACTTCAGCACCTCCCCGGTGAACTCCAGGGCAGCCGACACGGACCGCTCGATAGCGTTCTTCTTGAGCGCTTCGCGCAATGCCGTGCGTCCGCGGGTCAACCGGCTCTTCACGGTTCCGAGGTTCACATCCAGCATCTCCGCAATCTCCTCATAGCCAAAACCTTCGATCTCCCGCAGTACAACCACGGTACGAAAGACCTCAGGCAGAGTACGCAGAGCGGCCACAACTTGTTCCCTGGCTTGGCTCTGCACAGCGCACTGAAACGGTGAATCACAATTTGAAGCCAGCGTGTCTCCGAGACAGAACGCCTCCCCATCTTCATTTTCCTGTTGCGCGTCCAGCGTCAGTTCCTGCCGCTTGTGCCGCGACCACCACCTCTGCTGGTTAGACGTCTCATGCAGCGCGATGCGGTAAATCCAGGTCTTCAATCCGGAATCGCCGTGGAAGCTGCCGATATGCCGAAAGACCTTGACGAACACTTCCTGAGTGACATCGGCAGCATCGGCCGGGTCGCGCAGGCTGCGCGCGATCATGGAGTAGATAGGCTGCGAATACCGCGCGATCAGCAGAGCAAAAGCGGTCTCGGAGCCAGCCTGCAGCTCCGCGACGAGCGAAGCCTCCTCCGCCGCCATTCCGATCGCGCTTGCCAGATCGCTCATCGCTCTGCCTGCCTGCATTCAGGTGCGTATACAGTAGCTTTCCAATGGCACAACTGTAAACGTCGAACTCGAGCCAAAATACTGCGCCGCCGGCGGCCGAGTGCTCGCTCACTCTGCGGGCTTAGACACCGCCCGCTCGCGCTTTGTTCCTAGGCCGAAAATCATGACAACTTTGGCCCAGGCAATAAGTGAGGTGTTTAGAGGGGTACGCGGTGGTTGACTCGTTCAGCCAGGTGTCTTTCGGACTCGTGTGAGGTTCGCAAGGATAAGCGGGTCGCATCCGGCATTAGCCCGATTACGTGCCGGTTTGACTTGCATTGCCGCATCCGAGACAATAGACGAGTCCCTCCTGACGAGTGGGCCTGTGGCGCAGCTGGGAGCGCGCTTCCATGGCATGGAAGAGGTCATCGGTTCGATCCCGATCAGGTCCACCAATTACTTCAGGCATTTAGAATCACCTCCCTTCCGCGACTTCGTCGCAAATTCCAACCAAATACCCTTAAAACCAAGGAGCCCATGGCGTGGAACCACTTCTCAAGTGGGGACTGCTAACGCGTCTCGCAAACACCATGAGACTTTAGAATGGTGTGACGCACTCAGCGAGGAGAGCCGACGCCCATGACCGCCAATGGAGAAAGCAAGACCAGTGCATGGAACAATCCAGACTTTCGTGCGGACCTCGCATTCGCCAAACTCACTGAGGAGATGGTCGAGCGCATGGGTTCCTACGGTCGAGAGGAGACCGTTTCGGCGAACGTCCCATTGTTTACTCACGGTGAGCGGCAGGTCGATATGTTCGTGGTCCTGGACGGGGAGGTGGATGTCTTTCTGCCTGTCGCGAATGGCGAGACCAAAGTCATAGCCCACCATCAAAGGTTTGACTTCTCCGGCGAGCTAAATCTTTTGACCTCACAGGGATCGCTTGTAGAGGCGCGAACGGTCAAAGTAAGTCGCGTTCTTCGCATCCGGCGTAGCGAGTTGCAAAGACTCATGCGCGCGGAGGGTGATATCGCAAATCTCATCACCTCGGCCACCATATGGCGGCGCATCGGCATCCTTGGTGAAGAGAATGGTGGCATTGTGCTGATGGGCTCGACCAAGGATGCTAAGACCACAGAGATCCAGCGCTTCCTTGTTCGCAACAGCTATCCGCACAGGATCGTCGAAGCCCCAGCCCGGGAAGATTCGCTGCCTGACGAGGAGTTAGCCAATCACGATTCAGAGCTACCGGCGGTGGTTCTTTCCGATGGCCGGACTCTGCATCGCCCACCCATCACGCAACTCGCGGACGAACTAGGTATTACCGAACTCCCCGATCCTGACATGATTTACGACGTGATCGTTGTCGGCGCGGGCCCTTCGGGTCTCGCAGCTGCTGTTTATGCGGCTTCGGAAGGCCTGTGCACCATTGTGATTGAGAGTACCGCTCCCGGCGGACAGGCCGGGACCAGTTCCAAGATCGAAAACTATCTGGGTTTCCCCACAGGGATCTCCGGTCAGCGCCTGGCGAGCCGCGCCCAGTTGCAGGCATTGAAGTTCGGTGTGCGCTTCGCCATCTCCAGAGAGATCATAACGGCGGAGCAGATCGATGGCATCCATAAGCTGAAACTTGCGGGTGGCATCCCTGTCTGCTCAAGGTCCGTCGTTGTGGCGTCCGGCGCCCAATACCGCAAGCTGTCAGTGGAGAACTACGGCCAGTACGAAAACCGCGGCATCTATTATGCCGCTACTGCGATGGAGTCCGTCCTGTGCCGCGAAAATGAAGTCATCGTAGTGGGAGGGGGCAACTCAGCGGGTCAGGCAGCTGTATTTCTGTCGGGGATCGCAAAACATGTACATCATATTGTGCGCGGTAAATCGCTGGCGAGCACCATGTCGCAGTATCTTATCTCGCGTATAGAAAGCTCCTCCCACATCACGCTCCACACCGAATCCGAGATCGTGAAGCTCGAAGGCGAGTCTTCTTTGGAACGCGTCACTTGGGTCAATCGCAGGACCGGCCAGTCAACCTTGAAATCGATTGGAAGTGTCTTCGTGATGATCGGCGCCGAGCCGAACTCCGGGTGGCTCTTCGGTACGGTGCGGCTCGACAAGAAAGGTTTCATTCTTACCGGCGGCACAGACGGTTTCGAGAGCACTCCCTATGCTACGAGCGTCCCTGGCATGTTTGCTGTCGGCGATGTGCGCTCTAACTCTGTGAAGCGCGTCGCCTCCGCGGTCGGCGAAGGTTCCGTGGTCATCTCTGACGTTCATCGCTATCTTGCGGACCATCGAAACAACTTCGCAGCCGAACCCAATTCGGCGCTTGCTGCGTTGCGAATGGTGAACGCTGCGACTCCTCCCCAAAACTGACGCCCCTGCACGGCAACACATCTCTAAGCCGTCGCAGATCACCGCGATCTTGTAAGAGTGTCATCGAACGGCATCCTGTCCCATCCTTTCTTCGGCTGCTCCCTCCTAAAACCGACGATCATTCACGTCAAGTTGTTCCGTGGGCAACGATCGGCGTCGCGATGATTCGGTTCGCGATTTATACTATGGCGATCGAGAGCATATCGTGCGTTTCGAACCGCGCGACTCAACCAGGCGAGGAGTCCATTCATGCCGATCCAAGAAGATGAGCGCCGTGCCCCCACGACCGCACTTGAAAAACTCAGCCGCCGAGCCTTCCTTTCGCGGGCAAGCGCAGCGGGCGTGGCCACAGCAACCGCCACACTCGGCGCGCCACTGGTTGCAGCCGCCGCGAAGGCACAACCGCAGAACGGGCCGGAACAAGCGCCTGCAGACATCCCCGGCACTGTCCCGGTAACGCTCAAGGTCAATGGCGAAACGCATCGCCTGCAGATCGATCCCCGCGCCACGGTTCTCGATACTTTGCGCGAGACGCTGCACCTCACCGGGACCAAGAAAGGCTGCGATCACGGCCAGTGCGGGGCCTGTACGATCCATGTAAACGGTCGTCGCGCGAACAGTTGCCTGCTCTTCGCAGCCATGCAGCAGAACGCTGAAATCACTACTATCGAAGGTCTAGGGACCCCCAATAAAATGCACCCACTACAGGCCGCATTCGTCGAGCATGACGGCTACCAATGCGGGTACTGCACCTCTGGTCAGATAATGTCCGCGGCCGCTATGCTGCACGAACAGTGCGGACCCGAGGACAAGGACGTTAGAGAGGCGCTCAGCGGCAACATCTGTCGATGCGGAGCGTACCCAAACATCGTCGCCGCCGTGCAATTCGTTCGCCGCAACGCCTGACGCCTGGAAAGGAGATCAGCAGATGCACCCCTTCGAACTCATTACCGCAAAAAGCGTCCCCGAAGCCGTGAAGGCGCAGGCCGCTTCATCTACTGCCCAGCAGGGCGCGCAGGTTCGCTTCATCGCTGGCGGCACCAATCTCGTCGATTACATGAAGCTCAGCGTCGAGACCCCGCGGCAACTTGTTGACATCAACGGACTGCTGCTCGACAAGCTCGAGCCTGCTCCCGATGGCGGCCTGAAGATCGGCGCGCTTGCATGCAACACTGACGTTGCCAACAATGACACCGTCAAGGCGCTGTACCCGGTGCTTTCGCAGGCGATTCTCTCCGGAGCGTCCACACAACTGCGCAACATGGCGACCACTGCCGGCAATCTTCTACAGAAAACGCGCTGCGTCTACTATCGCGACACCGCTTTCGGCTGCAACAAGCGTCAGCCCGGCAGCGGCTGTTCGGCCATCGGTGGCCACAACCGCATGCTGGCGATCCTGGGTACTAGCGACCACTGCATCGCCAGCAACCCGTCCGACCAGAATGTGGCGCTCGCGGCCCTCGAAGCCACAATCCATGTAACCGGCAGCAAAGGTGAGCGCTCCATCCCCATCGCAGAGTTCTTCACGCTACCCGGCAGCAGGCCCGATCGAGAGACAGTTCTCGAACCAGGTGACCTGATCACCCACGTCAGTCTTCCGGCGCCGCCAGCAGGCTCTAAGAGCCTTTACCTCAAGCTCCGCGACCGAGCTTCGTATGAGTTCGCGCTCGCCTCCGCAGCCATCGTCATCAAGCAGAGCGGTGGTCACATCGACTTCATCCGCATTGCCATGGGTGGCGTCGGCACCAGACCCTGGCGTTCGCCCGAGGCGGAAAAAGCGCTGCAGGGCAGGGCCGCTACTGCGGCTAACTTTCGCGCCGCAGCCGAAGCGGCGCTGCACGGTGCCCGTCCTCAGTCGCAGAACGGCTTCAAAGTCGAACTCGCAAAGCGCTGCCTTCTGCATGCGCTAACCCAGGCCACAGTCACCGCCTAAGGAGGACCCCGATGCAACAGCATGCACCTGAGCAAATCAAAGAATCGAAAGTGATTGGTGTTCCCACACCCCGCGTTGACGGTCCGGTGAAGACCACGGGAACGGCCATGTATTCGTCTGACCACCACTTTCCCGGCCTGGTGCATGCATGGCCCGCGACGGCGACGGTAGCCAGCGGAACCATCACCAAGATCGATACATCGGTGGCCGAGAAGATGCCTGGCGTTCTCGCCGTCTATCACCACGAAAATATCGGCAAGCTCTACCGCACGCCACCTGCCGCGGGCTTCAGCATGATCGTAGACGAAAGGCGCCCGCCGCTCGAAGACACAACGATCCGCTACTACGGCCAGTACGTCGCGGTCGCGGTCGCCTCCACCGTAGAACAGGCACGCGCCGCAGCCGAAGCCATCAAGGTTACGTATGCGAAGTCCGGCCATGACACAAGCGACAAGCTGCTCGGAACTCCACTCAGCGAGCCTGAGCCCAAGGAAGTCACGAAGCGGGGAAACACCGGCTCCGCGCTTGCTTCCGCCTTCGTCAAGCACGACGCGGTTTACAGTACGCCCGTGGAAACGCACAATCCGATCGAACTGCACGCCTCCGTCGCTGTCTACAAGGATGGCAGGTTCACCCTCTATGAAACTTCTCAGGCGGTGGTAAACCACCGCGACGTGATGGCCGCCATGCTCGGCGTGCCTCCCGAAAACGTGCAGGTCATTACCCGTTTCCTTGGCTCGGGCTTCGGCGGCAAGCTGTGGCCGTGGCCCCACGCGTTGCTTGCGGCATCCTGTGCCCGAAATCTCGAGCGTCCGGTGAAGCTGGTCGTCAGCCGCTCCATGATGTTTCAGAGCGTAGGCCACCGTCCTGCTACCGATCAGCGCATCCAGCTCGCCGCCGATGCTTCAGGCAAGCTCACCGCTATTCAGCAGGACTACGTCAACCACACGTCCATCCTGGACGACTATGACGAGGGATGCGGCGAGGCGACAGGCTTCATCTACTCCTCGCCGAACGTGCTTGTCACCGGTGGCCTTGCGCGCCGCAACGTTGGCACGCCCACATCCATGCGCGGTCCGGGCGCGGTTCCCGGCCTCTATGCGCTGGAGTCGGCGATGGACGAACTTGCCATCAAGCTTAAGATGGATCCGGTTCAGTTCCACCTGATCAACGAGCCTGAGAAGGACGAGAGCACCGGCCAGCTGTTTTCCTCGCGGCATCTTAAGGAGTGCATCACAACCGGCGCGGAAAAGTTCGGCTGGAACAAGCGCACCCCAGACATCGGGTCGATGCAGCGTGATGGACTTACCCTCGGCTGGGGTATGGCCGCTTGCACCTGGCTCGCTGCCCGCACGGAGTCTGAGGCGACCGTCGAGTTGCGACAGGACGGTACCGCACGCGTTGTGTGCGGAACGCAGGACATCGGTGGCGGGACCTACACGGCTATCGCGCAGATCGTCGCGCACGAGACTGGGCTGCCGCTGAGCAAGATCGAAGTCGTTCTCGGCGACTCCAGCCTGCCGCCCGGGCCAATCTCTGGTGGATCGTGGGCTACAGCCTCAGTCACGCCCGCTGTTCTTGAGGCTGCTCAAAAAGCAGGTAAGTCACTTCTTGGGGCAGCAACTGGCGCAGTCGATGGGCCCTTCAAGGGTAAAAAGGCGGAAGATCTCGAATTTGTCGATGGCAATGTTCGCATCAAGGGTCAAAGCTCCGGTGCCGTCCCACTCTCTGAGATTCTCCGAATCGCCAACGTCAAAGCCGTCTCCGGCACCGGCAAGTCTGAAGGTACCTTCGGAAACCCAAACCTGAAACTTTCATTCCACTCCTATGGCGCGCAGTTCGCCGAGGTTACGTGGCAGCCCGAGATCGCTCGCCTGCGAGTGAGTCGCGTGGTGACCGTCATCGATGCCGGCCGAATGATAAATCCGCGCGCTGCGCGCAATCAGATTGAAGGCGCCCTTGTGATGGGGATAGGCATGGCTCTCTTTGAAGCGACCGAATATGATCGGCGCTCGGGGGCGCCCATCAACAGCAACCTGGCCGACTACGTCGTCGCGGTCAACGCGGACACTCCAGATATCGACGTCACCTTTCTTGACTACCCGGACTACAACCTAAACCCGCTTGGCGCTCGCGGGGTCGGCGAGATCGGTCTCGCTGGCATCGCCGCAGCCATTACCAACGCAGCGCACCACGCGACTGGAATCCGAGTGCGAAACCTGCCCATCCGCATAGAAGACCTGCTCCAATCACCTCAAGCGACCATTCACAGGACGTAGAGATGGAACTAAGTTGCGCGACTCGCCTGCGCCCGTATCAAAAGCGGCATTCCAACTGATCAGAAATGTCCGATGCCCATCCGCTCGGACGTTGCAAATTGTCACGCCCGCAAATCAGGCCAAGCCAACCAGCGATCCATGAAACGCTGATCAAAGAGCAACTTGTGTTTGCCACTGGGCACATCTGGTTGCGGGCGCGAACACTTGCGCGGCAGCACTCGCTAAGTCTTTCGGACGCAGCGAGCATCTACAGCGGGCCATGGGTGGGTAAGGCTTGCCCTCTAATCGCCGCCCACCCCCGTTGCGCGATAGGATGGAACGCATCTTCTGTTCCCGGGCGGTGCTTGTGTTCAAACGTATGAATAGAGCTTTTTTTGGCCTTTTGATCTTCGCAATCGGACCCGCCCTGCCAGCGCAGACTCTGGATACGGGCTGGCAGTTGAAGACCGCGTGCGCTTTGGCCGAAAGCGGTGCGCAGATCTCGCAATCCACCTATGCAGCGAACGGATGGCTGGCGACGGCGGTACCGTCCACCGTGATCGCTGCACAGCTCGCTGCGGGCGTGTTCGATCCGATCAAGCCTGCCGGTCAACCCGGTTCGCACTTCGACCCCTACTGGGGTATGAACCTGCGGCTCATGCCTGGCACGACTTATCCAATCGGGACGTTCTTCTCGAATCAGGAGGTGCCGGCAGACAGTCCCTACAAATGCGGCTGGTGGTATCGCACACGTTTCAACGTGGCGACGGGTGGGGGGCGGCGATGGCTGCAATTTGCGGGGATAAACTATCGCGGCGCCGTGTGGGTCAACGGGCACCAGATCGCGGGGCCGGATGAGGTAGCTGGCGCCTACCGGCGATATGAATTTGACGTGACCGATGTGACTACTGCGGGTCCGGACAACGTGGTCGCCGTCGAGACATTCGCGCCGGGGGCGAAGGATCTGGGCATCAACTGGGTCGACTGGAATCCGTGCCCGGCCGACAAGAACATGGGCTTGTGGGGCGAGGTGACGCTGCGCAGCAGCGGTGCGGTCATTGTGCGTGCGCCACAAGTGGAGACGCACTTCACGGCAGACAATCTACGCGCCGCTGATCTTACCATCCGCGCGCTGCTTACCAACGCGACAGGTACGTCCGTAAGCGGCGTTTTGCGGGCGCAGTTGCAGGGTCTGGCCCTGCCCGTTCAACTGGCTTTGCCGGTGACGCTGGCCGCACACGAGGCTCGCGAGGTCGAAATGACGCCACTGCAGTTTGCTGCCCTGCATGTGAGCAAGGCCGAGGTGTGGTGGCCATACGGTCTGGGCGGCCAGCACCTGAACACACTGCGGCTTGCATTCACTACTGACGACGGTGAAGTGTCAGACACTTCGCAGACGCGCTTCGGAGTGCGCGAGATGTCGAGCGAGCTGGACACGCACGGGCACCGTCTATTTCGCGTCAACCGCCACCCGATTCTGATTCGGGGTGGTGGCTGGTCCCCAGACATGCTACTTCGCGAGTCGCCTAAGCGCATGACGCAGCAGTTTAAGCTGGTGCGCGATCTTGGGCTGAACACGGTTCGTCTCGAGGGTAAGCTCGAAACCGAGCAGTTCTTCAACCTGGCTGATGAGCAGGGCGTGCTGGTGATGGCGGGCTGGTGCTGCTGCGACCATTGGGAGCATTGGAAGGACTGGACCGCCCAAGACCTCGCAATTGCTACGCGCAGTCTGCGTGCGCAGATGCTGCGGCTGCGCGGTCACGCCAGCATGCTGGTGTGGCTGAACGGCAGCGATGGCCCGCCACCGGCGAGCGTGGAGCAGGCCTATCTCGATGTGGAACGCGAAACGCACTGGCCGAATGCAGTGCTTTCTTCCGCGGCCGCGAATGCGACCGTGCCGACGGGCAAGAGCGGTGTCAAGATGCTGGGGCCGTACGACTACGTGGTGCCCTCCTATTGGCTGCGCGACGTCGCAAAGGCGGGTGGAGCGTATGGCTTCAACACGGAAACCAGTCCCGGACCGGCGATTCCGGATGCGAGCGAGCTGGCGCGCTTTCTGCCTGGGAACAAATTGTGGCCTATGAATTCGACATGGGACTACCACACGGGCGGTGGGAAATATAAGTCCCTTTCCGTGATGGACCGCGCGATGGACAATATCTATGGCAAACCATCCAGCGTGGACGAGTATGTCCATACTGCGGAGGCGATGGCTTACGACGCCGAGCGCGCGATGTTCGAGGCCTATGGCCGCAACAAGTATGTGAGCACAGGCGTTGTGCAGTGGATGTTGAACAATGCGTGGCCTTCGCTGATCTGGCACCTTTACGACTACAACCTCCAGCCTGGCGCCGGTTACTACGGTACAAAGAAGGCGAACGAACCGATTCATGCGCAGTTCAGCTACGACGACCATAGCGCCGTGGTGGTTAATAGCCGCTTTTCTGCGGTCAATGGCTTGCGGCTGACGGCACTGGTTTATTCGCCGGAAGGTAAGGTGCTGTACCGGGCGGCGCAACCGGTCCGCGTGGCGGCGGACGGAGTCGCGCGCGTGCTGCAGATTCCCCAGGGACCCTTACAAGGAAACCTGAGAATGGTGCGGCTCGTTCTACGAAACGCCAGTGGCGAAACGGTGAGTCACAACGACTATTGGCTGAGCGGCAAAGAGACTCGTCTCGACTGGAGCAGAACGGATTACACCCACACCGAACCGTTCGAGTTTGAAGACTTGAGCGGTTTGCGCAAACTGCCGGCGGCAACCGTTGTTGCGAAGCGTCTGCCGGATGCGAGCGGCAGCATCCGCGTCCTTGTCACTAATACGGGCAATGGCATTGCCTCACAGCTTCAGCTACTGACCGAGCGCTCGGATGGGCAGCCGTACGACGCTGTGCTCTGGAGCGATAGTTTTCTGCAGTTGATGCCGGGTGAGCGCGTCGTACTCACGGGCAGGCCTCTAGATCCGTCGACGGCCGTGGACGTTGCCAGCATCAAAGTCGTTGGATGGAATGTGGCACCGGTGAAGTCTGAGCGACGCTAGACGTTTGCAACGGTACCTGCAGATAAAAGTGGCCGGAGCAGATTCGCTCCGGCCACTTTTTCTTGCAAGTAAGTTGTTAGAAGGTAAGGCGCGCCGCGAGTTGCAGCACCCGTGCATCGCGTACAGTTGTGACCTTACCAAACGTGCTGCTCGTAAGCGTGGTGCGGATGCCCTGGTAGCTGACGCTGTTGGTAGTGTTGTACGCGGCGGCGCGGAAGTTGAACCCTGTGCTCTTCGTGATGCGGAAGGTCTTTTCGAAGGCCGTGTCCAGCTTCCAGAAACCTGGGCCCCGTACCGAGCCGCGACCGGCGGTCCCGTCCGTACCGAGCACTGTGTTGGTGGCGAAGGCTGAAGTGTTGAACCACTTATTAAAGGTATGAGGTGCGCTGGCGTTAGGGTTGCCCACCAGGTTGGGCCGAGCTGTGCTGCCGAGGCCGGATGAGTCCAGTATGCCGAGGCCGGCTACGTCGCCGCGGCTGCCTGACTGGAAGACGGACAGGGGCAGACCAGTGTTGATTGCAAGGATGGAAGAGAACTGCCATCCACCGAGCGCCTCGCCCAGGAAGCTGCGGTTATCCCGGAAAAATGGCAGGTTGTACACGCCGCTGAAGTTAAAGATGTGGCGGCGATCCAATTGGGTGGGGCCGTAGTCGCGCTCGGGGTGATAGGTGTCGAACGTCTGCGTGCCATAGGCCGTCTGGTTGTTGGTCAAGGAGTGCGACCAGGTGTAGTTGGCGTTCAGCGTAGAACCGTCATCGAAGCGCTTGGTGATGGAGGTCTGGAGTCCGTTGTAATTGGAAGCGTACGACGGCGTAAAGATGCTGATGGCGCCCCAACCCGGGTAGGGTCGCAAAGCGTTGAGCCGAGCCGCCGTATTGCCAAAGGTGATCTTCGTGCTGTTATTGAGATAGGCGAGGCCGGGTGGCACTTCGTTGATGTCGCGCTGGCCGACCAGATTGACGCCGTGCTGGCCGTAGTAGCCGACGACGGCGATCAGGTTCGGACGCAGCTCATTCTGAATGTCAAAGCTCCACTGCTCCGTGTAGCTGGGCTTCCACTTCTCTGCGAAACCGACCAGGCCGGGCGGATTAGGATTGCTGGCAAGCGAACCGGTAGCAGGGTTCGCGAATGATGTGGCGGTATAGTTGGCGGTCTGGTTATAAGGTGGGTTCTGGTACACGGAAGCTTCCCACAAGCCTGCGATGAGCGGCTCCTGAAAGAGGCCGAAGCCGCCACGGATGGAGGTCTTACCCAACCCGAAAGGATCGTAGGCAATGCCAATGCGCGGCGCGAGTGCCCCATAGGTGCGGCTATTCACACCGTTGCCGTAAGGTGAGCCTTTGCCCCCCAGAATGATCCCGTTCAGCTGATTGCCGGCACCCGTAAGCAGGCCGCCGCTGTCGAGGACCGCTGCATTCGCTTTGCTGAACGTGGAAGGTGCAAAGTTGGTCAGGATGCCGCCACCGTCGGTCGGCGGGAGAAATAAGGAGTAGCGCAGCCCGTAGCTGAAAGTGAGGTTGCGACGCGCGCGCCACGAATCCTGCGCGAAGAACTCCCATGTGTTCTCAAAGATATGAGCGGTCAGGTCGGTGGACTGCTGGGTGAACGCGTTGGGCACGCCCTGCAGGAAGTTGGCCCAGGTCTGGTAGACGCCGCAGTTGCCGTCGCTGCCATTGATGCAGTTGCCGTTGGCATCGAGCGGTGTGCCTTCCTCGCCGAAGCTGAAGGACCCGTTGTTCGGCGAAGCAGTGTTACCGGCGGAGTTCTCGTTCTTGTTGTAGTGGTTGAAGGAGAAGCCGAATTTGAGTGAGTGGGTGCCGCGAATGTAAGTCAGGTTGTCGAAGACGTTGTGGTTGCGGTTGTAGTCCAGGTAAGGTCCGAAGCCGGTGATGCCATCAAAATCTCCGCCGAAGTCGAGATCCGGAATGCGCGGCAGCGAGGATTTGAAAGGAAGTGCGATGGACGAACCCACGTCGGGCGATAACGCCGAGTTATCCAGTCCGACGGGCTGGCTGACGAGCGCGCCGTAGCTGTAAGCGTAGCCAGCTTCGTTGTAGAGCGTTGGCCGGATGGCAAAGGTGATGCGGCCCAGCCAGCCCTTGCCGGGCGCGTTGGTCTTGGTCTGGCTGACGCCAGCGAGGTTTGAACCGGTGAAGAGACCGCCCGGCTCGACGGTGGGAATGTGATCATTAAGAAACCGGCCCATAATCTGCACGCGGTCGCTGAAGCTGTGGTCGAGGCGGTAGAACTCCTCCTGTGAGTTGAATGTGGCGGTTGGCGAGGTGATCAAGGTGGTGTTGCCAACGGCGGTCGGCACACCCAACTTGGCGAAGATGTCTTTGATGTACGCGGCAGCCTGAGGGCTGGGCGCAACGGTTGTGCTGGTGGCTGTACATGCGCCCGTGCCCACGTTGGTTTTGCTGCAAACGGCGTACGGGAAATTACCGCTTAGGAGCGACTGAAATGGGACCTGAGCGTTGAGCGGTGTCGGCGTTTTGATACGGCGGATCTCTTCGGAGAAGAAGAAGTGGGTGCGCGCGTCGGCCGACTTCATCAAGCCAGGAATGGCGAGCGGGCCGCCGATGGTGCCGCCAAAGTCGTTGTACCGGAGTGGCGTGCGGCCGACGCCAGCAGGCTTGTTCAGCGCATAGTTTGCGTCCAGTGCGTCATTGCGGAAGAACTCATACACACCGCCGTGAAAAGCACTGCCGCCGGAGCGCGTTACGACCTCGACCTGTCCGGCAGCACCGCGGCCGTACTCGGCTTCATAGCTTCCACGCAGCAGTTTGAACTCTTCTATGGCATCGACCGAGGGATAATTGAGCAGTGTACGATTGCTGCCGCGGTCCACATTGTCGGCACCGTCGATGGTCCAGTTGTTCTGAGTGTCGCGGCCGCCCGAGATGGAAAAACTGGCCACGTTGGTCTGGTTCTTGTAGTTGTAAACGCCGACGAAGAGCGAGTCGTTCGTGTTGGAACTGACGCCGGGCGAAATGGCCACGAGCTGCTCATAGTTGCGATTGTTAGTGGGCAGCGCCCGCACCTGCACGCCGCTGATCAGGCTTTCCGCAGTGGCGTTCAGCAATTGCACCTGAAGCTCCTGGCCCGTCACGTCAACCACCTGGGTCTTTTCGCCGGGGGTCAGCGTAAAGTTGCGCTCCAGCCGGTCGCTGACATTGACGATGACGTTCTTTTGCTCGATTCGTTTGAAGCCGGGGCCTTCGACGTCGATTTCGTAGGTGCCTACAGGCAGCAGCGGCGCAACGTACTCGCCCTTGCTGTTTGTGGTGAGTCGGCGAACTTCGAGGTTCTTTCCGGTATCGACCACGACGACGGTGGCACCGGGAACCAGGGCGCCGGTCGGATCTGTGACCGTGCCGCGGACGGTGCCGTTGATCTCTTGGGCCTGGCTGCTGGTCGCGGGCGCGAGCAACAGGCCGCATGCAAGCGCGAACAGGGCTGGTCTGGAACGGTGCAGTTTCATATTCACGTGGCCTCCGGAAGTGTTCGGGTGCAGAATGATCTGTATGATCACACAATATCGAGTTACAACGTTTGAATAAGGGTGCTGGGCGGAATACTATGCAGGCATCGAAGCTGTGTCAACAGTTCTTTACGCGGCTGTAAAATCATGCGGAGACCCAGAGAACGTGAAATTATCGGTCAGACCAAAGTTATCGGGTAATAACGCCCAACGCCGGCCTACGCTGGCTACTGTTGCCGAGGCGTCGGGATTTTCCGTTTCGGCGGTGTCGCTGGTGCTCAACGACAGGCCCTTGGCGCGCAGTCTCTCCGCGGACACGCGCAAGCGGATTCAACAGGCCGCCGCTGCACTCAATTATCGTCCTGACGCAGCCGCACGTTCGCTGCGCAGCCGCCGCAGTCAGCTCGTCGGCGTCATGGTGTTCGACATTGCCGACCCCTATTGCACGCTGATTCTACAGGGCATTCAGGCTACTTTGCAGCCTGCGGGTCTGCTGCCCATCATCATGGACGTGCACAACCAGTCAGACCAGTTTGAGCGGTTCCTGGGCCTCGCTGTAGAGCGGCAGGTAGAAGGGCTGATCGTTGTGGCGAACTGGCTGTTCGTCGAGATCGATACCCTGCGACGCTTTGAGCGGAACGGCATTCCGGCTGCCCTGGTGGGCCGTGAATTTCCGTCCAGCGTCATAAGCTCCGTGCTGATCGACAACGAGGAAGGTGGGCGACTGGCGATGGAGCATCTGTTAGAACTCGGACATCGCAACGTCGCCGTGATCCGCGGCCCACGCCAGCTTCAGGACAGCGACCGGCGCTGGCGTGGCATGCAGATCGCCGCGCGCGCGGCAGGCGTCCGGCTCGACCCGCAGTTGGTAGTGCAGATGCCCGAAAGCGCCGATCCGCTGCAGGGCCATGTAGCCGGCGCCGATGCCACCCGCGAACTGCTGCGCCGCGGTAAGCCCTTTACAGGTCTCCTCGCGTTCGACGACCTAACGGCGAGCGGCGCTCTGCGCGCCTTGTATGAGGCTGGTTGCCGCGTGCCGGAGGATATCTCTATCGTCGGTTTCGACGACATACCACAGGCCATGTTGAACACACCGAGCCTCACCACCGTGTCGCAACATCTCCGGCAGATGGGCGAGGTGGCCACGGAGCATTTACTTGGCTTGATCGCCGCCGCCCAGGACAATGGATCCTCAGCAGCCAAGCCAGCGAAGGCTTTTATCCGGCTGCATCCGCCCGCGTTGGTGAGGCGGGAGTCGACTGGGCCTGTGCCTAAGATCGCCGTAGGCACCCCAAAGGTACTTCGTGGCTGATGCTCGACAACTGACGTTGCCACGACGAACCTTGCGCTTCCGCGATCTGCTGCTCTATGGCATCATCCTGATCCAGCCCACGGCACCTATGCCGGTGTTCGGCGTGCTGTATCAACAGGGTGCAGGCCATGTGGTGACAGCGATTCTGCTGGCCATGGTCGCTATGTTGCTGACCGCGATCAGCTATGGGCGGATGGCGCGGGTGCATCCCCAGGGTGGGTCGGCCTTTTTGTATGTAGGCCGCGAACTGCATCCCGGGCTGGGTTACGTCTGCGGCTGGTGCATGACCATGGACTACATCCTGAACCCGCTGATCTGCACCATCTGGAGTAGCAAGGCGTCAGTCGCCTTCTTCCCGGGTGTGCCGTATGCGGTGTGGGTGGTGTTCTTCGCGTTGCTCTTTACACTGCTGAACCTCGCCGGTGTCGAGACCTCCGCGCGCGTAAATGCAGTGCTGACGGCAGTGCTGAGCCTGATGATTCTGGCTGTGCTGGCGGCCGCCGTGCGCTATCTACTCCACGGGCGCGTGCCCCATGGGGCCGAGTGGCTTGTCCCGGCCTACGACCCTTTGACCTTCCGACTCAGCCGCGTGATGCACTCTACCTCGATTGCCGTGCTGACGTACATTGGGTTCGACGGAATAACAACTCTGGCCGACGAAGCGCGCGAGCCGCGCCGCGATGTGCCTCGCGCCATTGTGGCGAGCTGTGTCGCCGCCGGCGTGCTGGCTGCGGTGGAAGTCTATGTTGCGCAAGTCGTGTGGCCGCATGGGGCGGCGTTCCGGGACGTAGATACGGCTTACCCGGAGGTGGCGCGCCTGATCGGCGGCTGGGCTCTGTTCACTCTTGTGAATGCTTCGCTGCTGCTGGCGACGCTGGGTAGCGGCGTCGCGTCGCAGATGGGCGCGGCGCGGCTCCTGTTTGCGATGGGCCGCGATGGCGCGCTGCCTGGGCGCTTCTTTGGACGGCTGAGTGAACGCAACCGTGTGCCCCGCAATAACGTGCTTTTGATTGGTTCGATTTGCCTCGCGGGTGGATTTCTGATGAGCTACGAGATCGGCGCGGAGCTGCTGAACTATGGCGCACTCATCGCCTTTATGATGGTTAACATCGCCGCCGCCCGCCGAGCGTGGGTGGAGCAAACTCCGCTGCTGGCGATGCTCTCAGTTTTTGGCTTCCTTGTCTGCGCGCTGCTTTGGGCCAACCTTAGCGGCCTGGCATTGCGTGTCGGCACGCTCTGGGCAGTTGCAGGCGGCGTTCTTTGGCTGATACGGAGACGGCAGATAGTGCTGCCACTCGAGAGAGCGTGAAGAACTTCAAGCTCAAGGCATCCCCCGTCGTGCCAGCGTCATTCGATATCAAGCGACGGCTTGCGGACGTGCGCGCGCACCGCGTCTAGCCGCACGTTAGTGTGGATGCGCTCGGCTCTGCGGGTCGTGCCGGAAAGGTACACGTTACGCTGCGGCCCCGAAGTCAGCGTGCTTTCGAAGCTGTCGAAGTAGCGTAATTCAATGTGCGATCAAGCCGCCCAGTGGGGTGCCGTGCGTAGAGGGCAGAACCCGTCTATTTGGCGTTACTTCCGGGTGTCGTACCAGTTTCTCCCGGGGCGGAGGGGTTCAAACGATTGGCCGCGATGGCGGGTGAGTTCGAGGGCACGCCGCTCTTGCCTGGCCCTGCCGTGCCGGGATTGCCCGCGGCGCCCGAGGGTCGCGGTTTCGTCCGGTTTTCCTCTTCCGATGCCATCGTCTGCCGATTGTCTGCCATGGAAAGCTCCTTGCGGCGTTTTGCCACACTCAGGTTCGATGCGCCCCGTGGAACTGAAGCCTCGAGTCTGACGTAAACTCCTGGAGCATCCTGCTCGTGCGAGAGCATGGAACAGTCGGTGAGGTGAAACCTGATGAATCTCCTGCTTTTCTGCATCCTGTTAGTGGTGTGCTGGCCCGCCGCATTGCTGGCGTTGGTGCTCTTTCCTTTCGTCTGGCTGTTGTTGCTGCCTTTTCGCGTCTTAGGCATCGCTGTGGGCGGCGCGCTGGATCTTGTTGGTGCGCTCTTTGCTCTTCCCGGTCGCATTCTGCGGGCGATCTGACGGTTCGCGGAAGGCCGGTGTTGTTGATAACCTGTTGTCTGTCATGTCCATACAGGTGGAGTTGCGGCGCGTGGTGGAAGCGCGCGAGGAATTATCGTTCGGCGACTCTGCCGCGCTGATGCGGCGCGTTCTGGCAGGCGAAGCAGCCGAGGTCGAACTGGCGGCGTTACTGGGCGCGCTCGCCGGACGTGGCGAAACAGCTGCTGAGATCGCGGGGTTCGCGACAGCGATGCGCGAGGCCGCGACGACACTTCCGCTGACCGCCGCGGAGCAGTCGGAGCTGGTCGATACGTGCGGGACGGGCGGCGATTCGAGCGGAAGCTTCAATATTTCGACCGCAGCGGCGCTGGTCGCGGCGGCGGCAGGGGCCAGGGTTGCCAAGCATGGTAACCGGGCGATTACGTCGCGCTGCGGGTCGTGTGATGTGCTCGATGCGCTGGGGGTCCCGACAACGCTAGGGCCGGAGCAGGCGGCGGCCGCCTTGCGCGCGCATGGATTTTGCTTCTTGCTGGCGCCAGCCCATCACCCGGCCATGAAGGCGGTGATGCCAGTGCGTCGTGCTTTAGGAGTGCGAACGGTACTGCATGCGCTTGGTCCACTGTTGAACCCGGCGGGCGCGCGCGCGCAGGTGATGGGCGTATACACCCCGCGGCTGGTGCCCGTGGTAGCCGAGGCGATGACGATGCTGGGCGTGCGCCATGCGTTTGTTGTCCATGGGGACGGCGGGTTGGATGAGCTGGCGCTGAGCGGGCCGAGTCAGGTAGCTGAGGTGCACAACGGCGTGGTGCGCGAGTATGTTGTGCGTCCGGGAGACTTTGGGCTTGAGGAGGCGCCCTTGCATGCGCTCGAGGGTGGCGACGCGACGGCGAATGCGGCGATCCTTAGGACCGTGTTCGCAGGTGAGCAGGGTCCGCGACGCGACGTCATCGTCTTGAACGCGGCTGCAGTGCTGGTGGCAGCAGGCTTGGCCAGGGCCATGCCGGAAGGCATGGAGCTGGCCGCGCGAGCGATCGATCAGGGCGCGGTCGAGCGGCTCCTGGTGAATTTAACGGCATGACCCCTGTTCTCGATATAAAGTAACGGCGAGGTGCTCGCAATGGCGCGTGTCACAGGTGTTGGCGGTGTTTTCCTTCGGTCTGCGGATCCGGGCGCGTTGCAGGCGTGGTATGCGAAATATCTTGGCTTCGTGGCGACCGACTACGGGGTTAGCTTTGAGTGGAAAGACGAGGTCCCGGCCGGAACTGGCGTGACCGCGTGGTCTGCGTTCCCCGCAGACACGAAGTATTTTGGCGACGGTCAGCAGGCGGCGATGATCAACTATCGCGTCGACGATCTTGATCAGTTGCTTGCGGATCTGTCGGCGGCCGGAGTGTGGATAGACCCGAAGCGTGACGACGCGGTGTACGGACGGTTCGCCTGGATCAAGGACTGCGACGGCAATCGTGTTGAGCTCTGGCAACCGCTGGCGGCGGAGGAAGAAGCCAAAGCCTGACTTCCGCTCCGGGAAGGGTCAGCAAGAAATCAGGACTGGGTCGCGAGTTCGAGTTGTTCTGATCCGTGTTCGTCGACGAAGGGCGAGAAGTGTGTGCGGCAGCGGGCTTCGTACAGGCCGGTGGCACCAACGACGACGAGTTCCTGCGACTGGCCAAGACGCTGGGTGTGGATGGCGGACTGGCCGCAGACCATGCAGACGGCAGAGAGCTTCGTCACCTTATCGGCCAGGGCCATGAGTTGCGGAACGGGCCCGAAGGGCTCGTTCGCGAAGGTGGTGTCGAGACCCGCCATAAGAACGCGCTTGCCCAGGGCGACGAGTTCGAGGCCTAACGGGATGATGTCGGGCGAGAGGAACTGCACTTCGTCTACACCGATGACGTCAATTTCGGCCAGTTGCGGGAAGATACTGGCGCGGAGCTCCTCTACGGTGGCGATGACTGCGGCGTCGTGGGTCTGCGCGCTATGCGAGGCGATGGCCGTGCGGTGGTAGCGAAGGTCTATGTCGGGTTTGAAACACGCGACGCGCTGGCGGGCGATGCGCGCGCGCTTGAGACGGCGGATCAGCTCTTCGGACTTGCCCGAGAACATTGGGCCGGTGATGACTTCGAGCACGCCGGGGATGGAGCTTTGATGCATGGGTTTGCGCCTTAAAGTAATGTGACATCGATGGTACGGCGAACTGCGGTGGATATGAGGCCCGGGGGCACGCTAAGGCCAGGGATGGTGTGTCAAAGGCGGACATGCGGGAAGAAGCCGGCATTCCGCTTTTGGCATACGGTCAGCACCGTCCGCTGGAGTATCCTTCTCGTGTTCCTTCAAGGAGGCGAGATGCGAGCAGGTTGGATGACGTTGTTGGTATTCGGTTTGACGGCGATGGGCGCTTCGGCGCGGAAGCCGGCAGTGGAAAAGATCACGCTGAAAAACGCGACCGGACAGGACGTAGGCATGGTGACGTTCAAGCAGTTGAAGACCGGCGTTAGAGTGAAGATCGAGCTGAAGGACTTGCCTGTCGGCGTGCACGGTGTGCATATCCACCAGAACCCGGTGTGCGAGGGGCCGGATTTCAAGTCGGCGGGTCCGCACTTCAATCCGGATGGCAAGATGCATGGATTTGAGAACCCGTTGGGGCACCACAACGGCGATCTTCCGCAGAACGTAACGGTGCAGGAGAACCATCGCGGGGAGGCCACGTTTGTGGTGACTTCGATCTCGCTCGACCCGACGGCGGCGAATTCGCTGTTTGCCCATGGGGGGACTTCGGTCGTCGTCCATGAGAAGGCTGACGATATGAAGACGGACCCGAGCGGGAACTCCGGGAACCGGATCGCTTGTGCTGTGTTGAACATCCCTGCGCCGGATGGTGTGAAGTAGGTTGATCGGACCTATGTCCGGAGCTCCGGACATAGGTTCTCTCACAAATAGCGCTCGAATGACCCTGTGGAACCGTTCCCTGGGCGATTGCGTATAGGTTTGCATGGGCGCGGCCACCATTCCGGCAGGACTTGAGGATTGCACGCAGGTTTGGATTAGACGCGCAACAGGGAGTGCAGCTGACACGTTGTCGACGAGGGCACAAAGCGTGGCGATGGAGCGCGAGTCCAGCACACCGGGATTGCTCGCCAGAGTGTCGTCGGGCCGGGCTGCAAGCACAGCCGCTTCGGCGACGCCTGTGAGCGTTGATCTGCGGGATCGGGATCGTGTCGCTGTCAGCCCGGAGCGGGCAGCAGTGATTGCGGAACAGAGGGCAATGGCAGCCCTGGTGGCGCGGTGCGTGGCCGGGGACGGAGTGGCCTGGGAAGAACTGGCCAGGACGCAGCATCGCAGGATTTACGGGATTTGTTATCGGTTTATCGGGTCCGCTAGCGAGGCGGAAGACCTGACGCAGGACGTTTTCATCAAGGTTTTTCGCAATCTGGAGAGTTTTGACCCTGCCAAAGGCGGCTTTAACACCTGGCTGACGACGCTGACGCGCAATATGCTTGTGGACAACTACCGCCGCGCGCGGATGGATCGGGTGACCGATTCCCTCGACGAGACGGCAAGCGGAGATGAGGATGGGCCGACGAAGCTGGACCGGCTGGCCGATACAGGACGCACCCAGGAGCAGCACGTCTCCGGGCTGGAGCTGCGGGCGCAAATTCAGGAAGCGCTGAAGCAGGTGTCGCCAGAACTGCGCGAGGCTGTGATCCTACGCGACCTGGAAGACATGGATTACAAGGATATTGCCGAGGTGCTCGGCGTACCGCAGGGCACGGTGAAAAGCCGCATTAGCCGCGGGCGCAGTGAACTGGCGAAGCTTTTGAAACGTATAGAAGGGCAGGTGATGTAAGGTGACGAACCGGACAAAACTCGGGTTTGCAGCAAGTGTCGGAGATAACCGCCGGGACGCTACGGCGACCCCGTGCGAGGTGTGCGAGGCGATGTGTTTCGATGCTGTGGACGGAACACTGTCAGTGGCGGAGCAGGCGTTGTTCGAGAGTCATATGGCGGGTTGCGTCACCTGCTCTGAGCAGTTTGCGGAGGCCAAGCGCGGTGCGGCGTGGATGGAGATGCTGAAAGGACATCGTCCGGAGCCTCCCGCAGGCATGTTGCAAAGGATCCTGGCGCAGACCAGCGAAGCGGAAATTTCGGCTGTGTTTCCGCGGCAGGGTGTGCCGACGCCGCGATTTGAGGTTGTGCCGGCGGCAGGCAAGCGGGAGAAGCTGTGGAGCTGGATCGAAGCGACGTTTACGTTCAATCCCGGACAGGCGCATTTTCAGCCGCGTATGGCGATGACGACGGCGATGGCGTTCTTCTCGATTGCGTTGACGATGAACATGAGCGGAATCCGGTTGACGGACCTGAAGCCCGGCGCGATCCAACGCACGGTGGGTGAGGCGCGGGCTTCGATGGCGCGGAGTTTTCAGGGTTACAAGGTGGTGTATCAGGTGGAGTCACGGGTAAATGAGCTTCGCGGCGACGATCTGGGTAAAGACCCTTCCGGCCCTTTTGGGAGCGAGTCTGTGAAGCCGAAGGCTCCTTCTGCCAAGCCGGAGACCGTGAACCCCAAGCAGACGCCGCCACGAGGCACGAGCGAGTTGAAGATGCCCGAGGCTGTGTTCCAGCCGAGCGCGAAAGGTAACGAGAAGGAAAACGCGACGAGCGCTGAGGCGTTCGATCCGCAGAAAGGAGCCTAAGACGATGATCGACGAAACAGTAGACCCAACGGGGCAGGGCCCCGAACGAGCCGGTTTCTGCCAGGACTGCGGCAAGCCGTTAACAGTGGAGACTGCGCGTGTTGTAGGCTCCTCCACATTTTGTGAGCCGTGTCTGGCGACACGGGTGGGCGGCGCAGGAGTTCCGCCTCCACCGTATGGAGTGCCCTTCAGCGGGGCGACTGTGCCCCCGAATGTTGGTGGCGCGGCGGGTGGGCCGGTGTATACGGAGCCGTTTCCTCCAGTCGGCGGCAGCAACCCTAAGCCGGTGCTGGCGGCACTTCTGGGCTTTATTCCGGGCGTCGGCGCGATGTATAACGGGCAATTCGCTAAGGGTATCGCGCACATCGTGATCTTTGCGCTGCTGCAATCGATGGCGCGAATGAATGACTTTTTTGGCTTTCTAGTCGGCGGTTGGGTACTTTATCAGGTTTTTGAGGCCTACCATACGGCCAAGGCTCGCCGGGACGGTCTGCCGCTTCCTGACCCCTTCGGGTTGAACAATATAGGCGTCCATGTGGGGGCGCACTTTCGGGGTACACCCGCGGGCGCTCCGCCCAGCCCCGGCCAGCCTTCAGGCTATCCGAATACGGCGTATCCGGGATGGACGGGGTATGCGGGACCGCAGGCGGTGGTAACGCCACCTGCGCCTGTGGAACCCGTGCCGAACTATGCTCAGGCGCAGCCGGTCTGGGATGTGCCTGTGTGGGAGGTTCCGCCGGTGGTGGGCGAAGCCCCGGTTGGAGGGAAGGGTTGGCAGGAGACCGCGGGTGTATATCCGGTCTCGCCGGTGCGCTTGAATCGGTTTCCGGGAGCGGCGGTCTGGTTGATTGGGTTTGGCTTGCTGTTTCTGCTGCTGAACGTGGTGCCGGAGTTGCGCTTCAACCTGACGAAGGTGTTTCCGTTTGTGTTGATGGCGCTCGGGGTTGGGTTGCTGGTGCGACGGATGGCGGCCACCGGCGGGATGGCACCGACCGATGGGGTGCTGTATCGGCCTCGGCTGGTGTGCTCGCTACGCGGGCCGGTCATACTGTTCACGCTGGGTGTGCTGACGGCGTTGCAGGCGTTCGACGTGATCCGATTTGGGCGAACCTGGCCCGTGCTGGTGATCGTAATCGGTGCGCTGATGCTGCTGGAGCGTTCGGTGGGCGTGGGTGTCGTGCCGGTGGTTGAATCGGCTGACGCCAGTGTTGATGGGAAGGGAATCTAATCATGGCCGGCTATCCTCCACCCTATTCTCCGCTTGGTTACGACGCGAAGGCGCAGCGCCGGATGTACAAGGATCAGGTACGGTTTCAACGCGAGCAGATGAAGCTGCAACGCCGCGCGATGCGGCGCAGCTCCTTGGTTGGGCCGGTGTTGCTGGTGACGCTTGGCGTTATTTTTCTGCTGGTGGAGATGGGGCGGCTGCATTGGTGGCCGGTCCTCGAATGGTTTGGGCGCTGGTGGCCTCTGCTGTTGATCGCCGCAGGTGTGGTGCTGCTGGTGGAGTGGACGCTGGACCAACGGACGCAGCGGCAGCGCGCGGCCGACGGTTTGCCGCCTATCGGATCGCGGTCGGTGGGTGGCGGTGTGATCTGGCTACTGGTCATTGTGGCGATCCTGGGCGGCCTGGCGCATACTTCTGCGGGAGCGAGGAATTGGGACGACCGAAACTTCCACTTTGGCATAGGGGATTTCGATCGCGCGCTGGGCAATGCTCACGACTCCGACGACTCTTTGACCCATGCGATTTCAGCCGATGGTGTCTTGACCATCGATAATCCGCGCGGCGACGTGACGGTGAGCGGCACAAGTGACGATGGGCAGATGCATGTCGCAGTGCATAAGCGCGTGTTTTCGTTTCAGGACGACGAAGCACAGAGCAAAGCGCGCGATCTGCAGCCGACAGTCACGGAAAGCGGCGGATGGTACTCATTACGCGTCCCTTCCATCAAGGGCGGAATGGCAGACCTCACGGTCGATGTCCCGCGCGGAGTTACGTTAAACGTGACCGCTGACCGCGGCGATGTACGAGTAGGAACGCTGCACGCTCCAGTGACCGTGAATGCCAATCGCGGCAACGTGGATGTGAGCGGTGTGACGGGGGCGGTTGTTGCCCATCTGCACAGCGATGGCGCCAACTTTTCCGCGCACAGCATCACCGGGGCTGTGACGTCGGACGGACGGACGGGCGATGTCAATGTGTCGGACGTGCATGGCGACCTGTCGTTAAGCGGGGCGTACGCGGGAACGACACACCTGGAGCGCGTGGACGGAGCAGTGCGATTCCACACGCATCGTACGGACTTCCAGATGGCGCGCCTGGACGGCGAGGTGGAGTTGGACACGGGGTCGGACCTGCGGGCAGACCAGATGATGGGTCCGGTGATCTTGAAGACGGACGATCGCAACATTACGCTCGAACGGCTGCAAGGCAACGTGCAGGTGGTAAATACCAATGGATCGGTGACTCTGACGAGCGCTGCTCCGCTGGGCACGATCGACGTAACCAACCGGCGTGGGTCGGTGGATGTGGGCGTGCCGGCTGCGGCCAGCTTTACGGTGGAGGCAGCGACGAGGCATGGCGATGTAGAGAACGACTTCGCGCTGCCGAAGACGGGCAGCGACGACCATCCGGAGATGAGCGGGATCGTTGGACACGGCGGGCCGATGGTGAGGATTCAGACCACGGACGGCGACGTGACGGTGCGGAAGAGTCTGGTTGCACCGCTGCCGCCGGTGGCTCCCGTTCCACCGAAGATCACCATAGCGCCGGTGGCTCCGCCCGCGGTACCCGCAGTCAGGGGTCCGGCCATGAAGTTGCCGAAGGCGCCGAAAGTTCCCGCGACTAAGGCACCGGATGCGCCCGTGCCTCCGACGCCTTAGGGAGGCGTATCGGGGTCGTCTGGTAGCCAAAGGAAGGCTCTTTGGAATAGGCTAACGAGTTGCGCCGGGCCGTGTGCTCGCTCATCCAGAGCCTGGCGCACCCTGGAGACGATTCGTTATGGCCGCTGCTACCAGTCCCAACCTTGAGACGACACAGCTTGACCCCCGTGTTGACTTTCTGCCGCTCCGTGGGACGGACCACGTAGAGTTTTACGTTGGCAACGCACGGCAAGCGGCCTACTTTTACCGCGCGGCGTTCGGGATGTCGCTAGTGGCGTATGCGGGGCCCGAAACGGGGCGGCGGGATCGCGTGTCCTATGTGCTGCAGCAGGGCAAGGTGCGTTTTGTGCTGACGACTCCGCTTCGTCCGGACAATCCGATGGCCCGGCAGATTGCGCGGCACGGCGACGGCGTGAGCGCGATTGCGCTGTGGGTGGACGATGCGCGCTCGGCGTGGGAGGAGACAACCAAACGCGGCGCAACCAGCGTAATTGAGCCCATGGAACTGTCCGATGAGCATGGGACGGCGGTTATCTCCGCCATCGCGGCGTATGGCGATACGCTGCACGCGTTTGTGGAGCGGACGAATTACAACGGGCCGTTTCTGCCGGGGTATCGCGCGGTCGTCGAA
This sequence comes from Terriglobales bacterium, assembly GCA_038230455.1. GTDB lineage: Bacteria > Acidobacteriota > Terriglobia > Terriglobales > Acidobacteriaceae > Granulicella. Next base: position 46,131 of record JBBRNF010000015.1, on the reverse strand, counting down.
GACAAGGTGGCGCGGCCGGTCGGACTGCTGCACATCGACCATTGCGTAGGGAACGTGGGCTGGAACGCGATGAACGAATGGGTAAAGTTTTATGAGGATGTGATGGGGTTCGGGCTTTACCAACACTTCGATGATAACGATATTTCGACTGAGTACTCGGCGTTGATGTCGAAGGTGATGGCTAACGGGAACGGCTACGTGAAGTTCCCGATCAACGAACCGGCTGAGGGAAAGCGCAAGTCGCAGATTGAGGAGTATCTGGACTTCTATGGCGGACCGGGGGTCCAGCATATTGCGCTGGCGACCAATGACATTCTGGATACTGTCGCCCGGATGCAGGCGCAGGGCGTGGAGTTTCTGACCGTGCCGCATAGTTATTACACGGAGTTGCAGGGCCGGATTGGCAAGATCGACGAGCCGATTGCGGAGTTGGAGCGGCTGGGAATTCTGGTGGACCGGGATGACGAGGGTTACATGCTCCAGATTTTCACCCGGCCTGTCGAGGACCGGCCGACGTTGTTTTACGAGATTATCCAGCGCAAGGGCAGCCGGAGTTTTGGCAAGGGGAACTTCAAGGCCTTGTTCGAGGCGATCGAGCGAGAGCAGGCCAGCCGCGGGAATTTGGAAAAGCGTGAATCGTGAACGAGGGTTGTAGCTGAACCGCGGGGGTGGGCCCCTTCGACGCAAGAAGCCTAACGGTGCGGCAAACGGCATGCAAGTGGATCGGCGTTTTCCTGGGGGGCCTATGCCTCAGCGGGACCACTGCATTTGCGTGGGAGACCGAGGTACGCGGTGTGGTGCGGCTGTGCGATAGCACTCGATCGGTGCCGGGTGATCTTTCGATGACACCTGAGCGTCCGAAAACCGGGGCCGACAACGCGCGGGTTGTGACTTTCCTCGCTGCTCCGAAAAGAGGACACCTATTCCGAAGCGAGGGCCTGGGCCTCGGAGTCTTTCTGGACCATGTACTCGTCCATAAGGACCGCGATCAGGGCGGCAGTGGGAACCGCAACGAGAGCCCCCGTGATTCCGGCCAGAGCGGTGCCGACCAGCAGCGCAATCAGGACGCTAAGGCCCATGAGATCGACGCTGGTCTTCATGATGCGGGGAATGAGGAAGCCGTTTTCAATCTGGATGTAGATCAAGTAGAAGATCAGTACGCCGGTGAACTTGCCCCATGAATCGACCGCGGCAACCGCCGCCGCGAGGACGATGGTGATAATTCCTCCCGCTACGGGGATGATATTGAACAGGCCCATCAAGATGCCGAGCAGGAAGAAGTAGCGGACATGCAGTTGCCAGAATACGATGGTGCTGGTGACGCCGAGGATGAGCATCAGCGCACCCTGCCCGATGAGCCATTTGCTCATGCGCTGCTCGGCAACCTGAAGGGTGGCGGCGAGGCGTTCGCGCTGTCTGGGCCGGAAGATGGCCAGCAAATAGGCGTAGGCGTGTTCGCCTTCCAGCATGAAGTAGATGCAGAGGAAGGCGGCGGTTACGACGTCGAAGATGCGCTCGGCCCAATTGGGAAACGAGGCCCAGACGTACTCGGCGGCGGATGCAGCGGCACCTTGCAGCTTTACCGGAAGCGAATCGACGCCGAGGCGGTCGGCCAAGGGCAGGTGTTTGACTCTCGCGACGATCTGCGGGATGCGTTGCGGCAGGTCCGCGCTGAACTGGCGGATGTCATGAAGGACCGGCGGCAGGCCGAGAATCAGGAAGATAAACACTGCTGCCGCGCAGGTGGCGATGAGGAGACCGATGGCGATCGGTCGGGAAGGGCTCCATTGGCGCACTTTTATCATTTGTATGCGCTGTACGACCGGGGTGAGAACGACTGCGAAGAGTGCGCTGACGTACACGATTTCGAGCACATGCAGAAGCTGCCAGGCGATTCCGAGCGAAACCACGACAGCGATGGCGAAGAGAATGTGGCGACGTATGGCGCGGCGTTCAGCGGGAGTTTCCGCAGACATGGGATTGTTTTCCGGATCGGGTACCGTGTCGTTGGAGCGGTCGGATGGCCGTGGGGTCGTCAGGGTAAGTCCTCTTTCCGGTATTTCGGTACGATGCGGTGCGGCACCGTGGCGGTGCCCCGAAGATTACACACGAGTCAGATTTCGAAGAACGATTTGTGCAATTGCGGCTGCGGTGGCCTCAGGGGTGAGGCCTTGCGTGTCGATGCTATGGTCAGCGAGCTGATGGTAGACAGGCTGGCGGGCTGCGAAGCGTTGCTCGGCGGCGGAGGGGTCGGCAAAGACGGGGCGGCCGGTGGAGGCGGGATCGGAGGCTTGCTGGGCGCAGCGGGCGGCGAGGGTTGAGAAGGGAGCGGCGAGGTATACGACGAGCGTGGCCGAGGCCTGTTTGAGGAGCAGGCGGTTGGCAAGTGTTTCGGGTGCGCCTCCGCCGAGCGCGATCACGGTATGGCGGGTGCAGAGCGCCGCGGCCAGGGCGGCAGTCTCTTCACGGCGGAAGTGTGCCTCGCCCTTCTGCTCGAAGATCGCAGGAATGTTGAGGCCTGTGCGGCGCTCAATCTCGTCGTCGAGATCGAGAAAGTTCCAGCGGAGTTGCGCGGCGAGTAGCGGCCCGATCGTGGATTTGCCGGAGCCCATGAAGCCAGTGAGGATGATGCGTTCGGCGGATGGGCTGTCGCGCTGTCGGGCGGGTATAGGCATGGAATTGAGAGGGCTGCTTATGCGCGGCCGGCGAACTCTCGGGTTTCTGTGGTGATGCGAATTTTCTCGCCTTCTTTCACGAAAAGGGGGACGCGTATCTCCGCGCCGGTTTCAAGGCGGGCAGCCTTGGTGACGCTGCCGCTGGAGGTGTCGCCGCGGACGGCGGGCTCGGTATACTCGACGGTCAGCTCCACGTGCATGGGCAGTTGCAGGCCGATGGGGCTGCCGTTGTACTTGTTGACCTGAACGACGACTCCTTCCAGTAGAAGGTCGAGCGCGTCGCCCATCATGCGGGTGTTCAGATTGTGTGTTTCGAAACTTTCCTGGTCGAGGAAGTAAGAGCCGTCGGCGTCACTGTACAGGTAGGAAGCTTCGACGGTCTCGAGGTCGGGCTCTTTGAACTTGTCGCCGGCCTTGAAGGTCTTGTCGAAGACGGCACTGGTGAGCATGTTGCGGAGCTTGAGGCGGACGAGCGTCTGGCCGCCCCGCGCCGTTGGCGTGGAGATGTCGGAGTCGAGACAGACGAACGGTGTATTTTCCAGCTCGACGAAGACTTTTCGCTTCACGTCGATGGCGTCGATCAGGGTTGCCATAGGATCCAGGACTTATTCGAAGATGTCGTTTGGTTCGTCCAGCGATTTGGGCTGGTCCTTGAGTTTGCTTGCGATATTTGCCCAGACCGAGTCGGAAGGTTCCTGGGTGGGCTCAAAGAGCTTTCTCGCTGTGTCGGCGATGGTTTCCAGATCGCTGACGAGGGCGGCGCAATCGGGGTTCTTCTTCAGGAAATTGACGAAACGGGGATCCTGGCTGACCCTGCCTCCGCCGGTGGCGAACAGGTCGGGAAGCCGGGCTTCGAACTCGTACGGCGTCATGTTGTCGAAGTTTTCGGGGCCGTGATTCAGGGCGGCTGAGTCAGACATTAGACGCCCTCCTTTCCAAGTGATGCAGAGGCAAAAAGCTCGGGGTTGCGAAGCAATTCGCGCAGTTTGAGGCGAGCTTTATGAAGCTGCGATTTACTGTTGCCAGTGGAGCACTCTAGCATGGTGGCGATCTCGTTGTGCTCGAAGCCTTCAACGTCATGCAGGACAAAGACCATGCGATAGCCAGGAGGCAGCGAGGCTACGGCGCGTTCGAGCGTGACGCGGTCGACCGAGCCTGCCAGTTGCTGGTCGCGGGAGCCGAAGTCGCGCTTGGGCGCGTCGTCTTCCGAAGGATTGATGGTTTCTTCGAGCGAGACGAGGTTCAGGCCCTTTTTGCGGAGATGCATGAGTACAAGATTGACGGTGAGCCTGTGTAGCCAGGTGGAGAAGGCGCTTTCGCCGCGGAAGCTGCCGAGCTTGCGGAAGAGGTGCAGGAAGGCTTCCTGGGTCATGTCTTCGGCTTCGGAGACGTTGCCCAGCATGCGCAGGCAAAGCGTGTAGACGCGGCGCTTATGCAGCGCGTAGAGCTTGGAGAACGCGTCGGGATCGCCGTTCTTGGCGCGCTCGATAGCTTCCGCTTCGCCGGCGATCGGGGGATTCCGCTTGAACAAGCCGGAGTTGGGTTTGGTCTGCATTCCTGGGGGAGCCTCTACGATCATGGAATCTTTCCGGTCCTTTCGTTCCAACGCCGCCGGAAAGCACGCTCACTAAGCGTAACGCAAAGCTGGGCTTCGCGTCTGTGCGGAGGCGGTGGGTAAGCTCAAAACGGTTTGGAGTGCCATGAAAGCGTGGGGGTTGCACGTTGATCGTCGGGCAGGCTGAATTGGCAGTTCAGGAACCGATGAAGCGTGCGTAGAGCGAGCGGGCCAGCGCGGGATCGGTGGTGCCCTGTATGAGGGCGCGACCGTCCGGGAAGACTGTCAGCGTGTGCGGCGGCCGCTCGAATCGCAGTAGAAGCCCGTTGGCGCGTACGTTGCCAAGCGGGGCAAGGCGCGAGGCGAGCGCAGTCAGGTCGATCGCGCGGTCGTGCTCGTGGATTTGTACCGAGTTGCGACCGCAAAGGGTTATATGGGGGCGAGCGGCTCCGGCAAGAAATCGAAAATTGCGGGTGCCGCAAATTTCACATGACGGGTCGGGGGCGGAGGCAGAAATTTCCGAACGGTCATTGCTCCAGAGATCGTAGGAGAGCAGCGTGCGACGCATAAGGACGGCGTTGCCGGAGAGGAACTTCAGGGCCTCGGTGGTTTGCAGAGAGGCTGCGAAGTTGACGGCGGAGGAGAGAATGCCCGCGGTGTCGCAGGTTTCGACCGGGCCGGTGGGAGGGTTTGGGAAGAGGCAGGCGAGGCAGGCAGTGGCGCTCGGAGACTCCGCGCGTGGGTGGGAGGCGGCGAGGCCTGCCGGCAGGATATTCATGGTCGCAGCGTAAGAACCGATGGCGGCGGCGTAAATCCAGGGTTTGGCTTGCTGGACGCAGAAGTCGTTGAGCAGGTAACGAGTTTCGAAGTTGTCGGTGCAGTCGAGCACGAGGTCCGCCGAGCCAAGTAGCGCATGGATGTTTTCAGGGACGAGGTCCGCGATGCGAGCGTGCACAGTGATGGAGGAGTTGAAGGCGGCGATGTGACGGCGGGCGGCCTCGGCCTTGGGGAGAGAGGCGTGCGCATCGGCCTCGTCGAAGAGAATCTGGCGTTGGAGGTTAGACGGCTCGACAAAGTCTCGGTCTACGAGGGTGAGGGTCCCGACGCCGGCGCGGGCCAGCAGGCTGGCGGTAGCCGCTCCTGTGGCTCCTACGCCAACGATGGCGGCGTGGGAGGCGGCGATTTTCTGCTGGCCTTCGACGCCGATGCCGGAGAAAAGCACCTGGCGGGAGTAGCGTTCGGCGTCGGCAAGCAGAGGCGGCATCAGCACAAAGTATAAGGGCGCAGAAGCGAAACCCGTGTCTTATGGCGGCGCGAAACCGTTTGCCTCGGGGCGTTGTAGCGAACCTATGTTCCAAATCTCGCATCTGTAAGATTAAACCCAGCCGGGCTGAGGCATTGTGTAGGGTTGTGCAAGCGTTCAAAACGGCCCGCCGGTGTTCCGGGGGGCTGACCGCTCGGCGTTCGATGCTGGAGCACGTGGGCCGCAAACTCCGCTGGGTGGAGGCGACAGGGAAGTGGTGGGATTTAAGACAAGGTCGCGCGTGCTGGGGGCTGTGTTCGCTGTACTTCTGGCGTCTCCGGTGGTGCTGGTTGCACAGGCGAATCCGTCCTCTCCTTCGGCCACGCCGGGGCCAGCGGCGAATGTACCGAGCAGCGTGAACCCGGCGGCGCCGAACTCGACTCCACAGGCGAGTCAGTCTGCGGTGCCGGGGAGTTCGCCTTCGTCGAATGGTGCACAAAGTGCGACGGAGTCCGGGCAGCTCGCCAACGCACGTCCTGCGTTGGCTTCGAGCATATGGCAGCAGGGTGGCAAGCTCGTAGAGTCGGTTCGCTTCGATGGGGTCACGTTTTCCGACGGGGACTTGCTGATAAGTCAATTGACGCAGAAAGCAGGGACGAAGCTGGATCCGGATCATGTGCGCGCGGATATGAGGCGACTGTTTGCAAGTGGACGATATCGCGAGATCAGCGTGCGCAGCGAAGCGTCGGGGGACGGAATCGTGCTGGTCTACGCTGGCGTTCCGCGATTCTACGTTGGGCGGGTTGTTATCGAGGGCGTAAAAAGCGAACGACTCGCATCGCTGCTCGAGTTTGCGACCAAGCTGGAACCGGGAACGGCGTACACCGAAGCGCAGGTGCCGGCATCGGTCGCCGGCGTGAAGGACTCGCTGGCGCGCAACGGGTTCTATCAGCCGACCGTTGAGGTGACGCAGACCAAAGACGAGGTTGGCGCGCAGGTGAACTTCAACTTCAAGGTCGATGTCGGAGTGCAGGCGCGCGTCGGTGAGGTATCGCTGGAGGGCAAGGATCCGGGGTTCACGCCGGAAGATTTTCGCGCCAAGGCGAAGCTTAACTGTGGACGGTTGGCGCGGCTTTTTTCGAAAGGCTGCCGGCCAAAAGTGACGCAGGAAACGACTTCGACCGCGCTGAGTAGCGTACGCACTCAATACCAGAAGCGCGATCGGCTGGAGGCCACGATAAGCGTACAGAAGCAGACCTACGACCTGCCTCGCAAGCAGCTGGATTACAAGTTTGGGGCGAACCAGGGGCCGGTGGTAAAGGTCGTAGTGATCGGGGCCAAGCTATCGAAGTCCCGCCTGCACCTGCTGGTGCCGGTGTACGAAGAAGGCGCGGTGGACAACGATCTGCTGAATGAAGGTGCGCACAATATTCGCGACTACATGCAGCAACAGGGGTTCTTCGACGTTACGACCGATGTAAAGACTCTGGGGGAAGGGACTGGCAACGTCACGGTACAGTTCACTGTGAACAAGGGTGTGAAGCACAAGGTCCGTTCGGTCACGATCAAAGGCAACAAGTATTTTGATACGGACACGATTCTGGAGCGTCTGAGCGTGAAGAAAGCGGATCTCTACGTGCGCGCGGGCAAGTACAGTACGGCGCTGGTGAAGTCCGATACGGATGCGATCCAGTCGCTGTACCGTGCTAATGGTTTCAGCGCGGCGAAGGTGACCCCAGCGGCAAAGAGTTCCGCGGGAGAGGGGAAAGTGGCGCTGATCGATGTGACGTACAACATCGATGAGGGACTGCAGCAGAAGTTCGGGTCGATCGAACTGAAGGGCGTTGACGCCACGCGTGTGGAGACACTTAAAAGTCTTCTGTCGTCGCAGGAGGACCAGCCATTTTCGCTGCTAACCCTTTCGGGCGACCGCGATGCGGTGCTCTCTTACTATGTTTCGCATGGCTTCGACCAGGCGCGCGTGGAGATCAGGCAGGAGCCCGAGGCCGAAAACAAACAAGCGACGGACGTGACGCTTACCGTCACCGAGGGAGAGCAGGTATTCATCGATAAGGTGCTGCTGTCCGGCGTTCACCGCACTAAGCCGTCGATCGTCGAGAACCAGATCCTTGTGCATCCGGGGGATCCGCTGGATCAGGCAGCGTTGCTGGAAACGCAGAGAAATTTGTATAACCTGGCGCTCTTTAACGAAGTGAACGTGGCGGTGCAGAACCCGACCGGCGATGCTCCACGCAAAAACGTGCTGGTGCAGATTACAGAAGCACGGCGCTGGGACGTGACCTATGGCGGGGGGTTCGAAGTGCAGTTGGGAACGCCGGCGACGGTGCCGGGCCAAAAGCGCGGCTCCGCGGGAACGGCGGCGCAGAACGGCAAGGCGGGCGCGAGTCCGCGGGCGTCTGTGGATGTATCGCGCATCAACTTATTTGGAACACAGAAGTCACTTACGCTGCATACGACGTTTGGTCTGCTGGAGCGGATTGCGACGTTGAGTTTTGTCAATCCGCAGCTGCTCGGGAACCCGAACCTGACGGCGACGGTATCCGGCGGCTACTCGAATGTCCAGAACATTTCGACCTTTTCCGCATCTACCCAGCAATTCGATTTCCGTGTAACTCAGAAGTTCAAGAAGGCTGACAATTTTATTTACGACTTTCAGTTTCGACGGGTGGCAGTGGATGCGAACAGTCTCGAAGTGACGCCGAACCTGATTCCTCAGTTGTCGCAACCGGTGAAAGTGGGTGGGCCAGCGGTCACCTGGTTTCATGACACACGGGACCCGAGCCCGCTGGACGCGCAGAAAGGCAGATACCTCTCCATCGTTGACTTCTTTGCGAATTCGAAGTTTGGATCCGATACTAACTTCAATCGCATTGATGTTACCCAGAGCACTTACCACACCTTCGGGAAGAAGAAGTATGTGTTTGCACGGAACCTTCGCGTCGGCTTTGAAAATACGTTCGGTAAGTCCTCTAACAATAATCCGAACCTGGGAATCAGTAATTGCGCGGGTGCCCTCCTGAATACGAATGCAACCTGCAACGCCATTCCTCTACCCGAACGTCTTTATGCGGGTGGTGGAACATCGCACCGGGGATTTGGAATCAACGATGCCGGACCGCGCGATTTGACGACGGGCTATCCCGTGGGCGGCTCGGCTGTGGTGGTTAACACGTTCGAGTTGCGCTTGCCTCCGCCAACCCTGCCAATCGTGGGCGATACTGTTTCCTTTGTCGTTTTCCACGATATGGGGAACGTATTTCAGCATCCCGGCGACATGTTCAAGAGCATCAAGAATTTCCGTCAACCCAATGAGCAAACCTGCCGAAATGTGGCGACGGGACCGATACCGCCGGGCCAGTCAGCGTCAGATTTCTATTCGGTGCAGACTGGGACTTGCAGCTTCAACTATTACTCCCACGCGGTTGGTCTGGGCGCGCGGTACAAAACGCCGGTCGGCCCGATTCGCGTGGACTTCAGCTATAACCTCAATCCGCCGGTCTATCCAGTGTTTTACGACTACACCGGCGTGAAGCCGTATGTGGGCAAAGCTGGCCACTTTCAGTTTTTCTTCAGCATCGGACAGAGCTTCTAGCACATGATCAATCGACTGCAATCCGCATTGTGGGCGGCCGTAACAATGGCTTTGGTTGCTTACGCGCCGAGAGCAGATGCTCAGGCTGCGGCGCAGAAGCGGGCGGGGTCGCAAACCGCTCCCGCGGCTAAGCCGGCCGCGCCGGTGATGCCGGTTGTAGAGGGACAGGAGATCGATCGCATCGTGGCGATCGTAGATGGCGATCTGATTCTTGATAGCGACGTGGATGAAGAGCGCAGGTTCTCCGTTTTTCAGCCGTTCCGGGACCGCAAGAACGACTTCTCTCGGGACCGGGCGATCGAGCGACTCATCAATCGGGACCTGATTCTGCAGCAGGCGAAGCTCCAGCCCGAAGACCCGATCGCGGATGCGGATGTGAAAAAGGAAGTTGACGCGCTACGAAAGGCGATACCGGACTGCAAAGGAGGGTGCCAGACCGACGCCGGTTGGCACGAGTTTCTGACGGCCCACGGTTTTACGGAAGAATCGTTTTCGTTGCGGTGGCGATCCCGGATGGAAGTGCTGCGTTTTATCGAGGAGCGCTTTCGGATGGGCATCACCATTCCCGAGGCTGACATCAAGAGTTATTACGAGAAGACCCTCTTGCCACAATATGAGGCGCAGCACACAACGGCTCCGAAGCTGGAAGCGATCTCTCCGCGCATACAGGAAGTGCTCCTCCAGCAACAGGTGTCGAACTTGCTGGGCGACTGGCTAAAGAGTTTGCGCGCGCAGGGGAGTGTAGTGGTTTTGAAGCAAGCGGAGGTGGCGCCTTGAGTACTGCCCCCGTATCGAGCCCTGAGGAACGCAACGTTCCGCGCCGGCGATGGGGACGCGTTGTCGCCTGGACGCTGGCATCTTTGGTGGGACTGCTCTTTGTCGTGCTGCTGGGTGCCTGGTATTACACGACAACTGGCGATTTCCAGAGGCGGGTAGGCCAGGAAGTCGTGTCGGTGCTGGAGGACTCGACAGGCGGCAGGGTCGAACTGGGCCATATTTCGTTCAGCCTGTTGCACCTGGCTATCGAAGCCGACGGACTGGTGATCCATGGGACGGAAGGGCCCGGGGAAGCGCCGTATGTCTCTATTGCGAAGCTCTTCATTCGACTGAAAATCAACACATTTCTTTCGCACACCGTGGGAAAAGGGGCCCAGTCGCATGTGGGGGTCAACTACCTGCGGGCCGAGCAGCCCCACGTACACCTGATTATCGACAAGGATGGCAAGACCAACCAGCCGGTGCCGAAGAAGCCGAGCACAAGCACAGAACCCCTTCAAAATACGCTGCTCGATCTGCAGGCGGGCAGGGTTGAATTGGCGCAAGGTCTCGCTGTCGTCAACGACAGGGCGATTCCGTTCGATATCGCTGCCAATGATCTGCAGGCGGAGGTGCATTACATCTCTTCAGTGGATCATTATGGCGCGACGGTGGACCTGAAGGACCTGCGGACCAAGATGGCGAAGCAGCCGGAAGTGCTGTCGAAGCTGCACGTAGCGGCGGAGTTCGGGCGTGATATGGCGGAGCTGAAGAGCCTCGAATTCACGACCGGCACCTCGACCAAGCTCACCGCGACGGCGCTGCTGAACCACTTTGCAAAGCCGGAGTGGCAGGCATCGATCGACGGCTCGTTGGAGCTCAAGCAGATTGGTTTTCTGGCAGGCGTCGACGGGTTAACGGCAGGGCAGCTGGACCTGAACGTGCGCGGGCGCAATTGTGAAGTGGACCCGGTGGTGGCGCAGAAGAAACCGGGGTTCTTCGCGCGGCGGCGGCCGAAGTCGAATGCGACGGCGCAGACCAAGATGCTGCCGCCGGACCCCGAGTGCAAATCGGGTTACCTGATGGTCGGCGTGATGAAGATGCATAACGCGGGCTACAGGAACGAGTATGTGCGGCTGCACGACATCAACGGTGGCGCGCAGTTGCACATCACGCCGACAGAGCTGTTGTTTACGGCGTTGACGGGGTACCTGCCCGGCGGAGGAAGTGCGGAAGGCGACCTGCGTATTTCAAACTGGCTCGGCGAAGTGCAGACGAGTGCGCCAGCGGCCTCCGCAACCGCGGTAGCGGCGGCGAAGACGGCAAACAACGTGGCGAAGGGCGCTGGCGCAAAGCCAGTCGTCAACGACATGAATTTGACGCAGGTGGGGCGGTCGCACGCCTACCTGACGGTGACGGTCAATAAGATCCCGCTGCGCACAATTATGGATATTGCGGCCAGGCCGGACTACGGAGATCTGGGGCTGGATACCTCGATTACAGGTCCGGTGAAGGTGGAGTGGGGTGGACCAGCGGCTGACATCGCGGACACGGTGCAGGTAGATGCGAACCTGCGACTGGGTCCGACAGGCGTGCGGCGATCGCGCGCGTTGCAGAACATCCCCGTGAGCGGACAGTTGGTCGCACACTATGACGGCCGCACGGAGGTGGTAAACATCGAGCGCGTGCTGGCGCAAACGCCAGCGACAACCCTTAGTGCGAACGGCGTTCTTGGCGTGAACAAAGGCGATCCGCTGACGTCGATGCGTGTGAACCTGCAGGCGCGCGACATTGGAGAGTTCGACCAGATATTGCAGACGCTTGGATTTCAAGCGAACGGGAAGAGAGGCAGCGCAGCGGTTCCCGTGGTTCTGCACGGAGCCCTGGCATTCAACGGGACTGCGTCTGGACCAATTGCGAACCTCGATGTGAAGGGGCACCTGGTCGCCGACAACGTGGAAGTCAAGCTGGGTACGGTGACGGACACCCTCATCGACTCGGTTGTGGCGGACGCCGAGTACTCGCCGAGCACGGGTGTGGCCGTGGGCTCTTCCACGATCAGACGGCAGACTGCGGTGCTGAACCTGGCGGGGACCGTGCGGCCGAGGCGTGTTGTGTCGCGGCGGGGCGTGGTCACCTACGTGTGGGATAACGATGTGGCTGTCGACGCTTCGGTGAAGCTGGCTAACGCGCAGCTGACGGACCTGATGCAAATGGCCGGGCAACAGAACAAGTATCCGGTGACGGGGATAGCGAACATCAATGCGCGTGTGGCGGGAACTCTGGAAAATTTGAATGGCGCCGGCAATGTGACGCTCACGAACGGAGTGGCTTACGGCGAAGCGTACGAGACCCTGTCAGTGGATGCTACCGTCCGCGGGCAGCAGGTAGATGCGTCGAAGTTCCTGGTCGCGGCGCATGGCATGCAGGTGACCGGCAACGGTGCCTATAATCTCGCGAGCAAGCATCTTCGCGCGCATGTGGAGGGGAATAACCTTCAGCTTTCTAAACTTGATTCCGTGCGCAAGGCGAATCTGAATGCCGATGGTGTGCTGACACTGACCGCGGATGCCGACGGAACGGTCGAAGAGCCGAACCTGCGCGCCAAGCTGAGCCTCGGAAACCTGATGTACGACGGCAAGGCGTTAGGACAATTGACGGCGACTGCGCATTCAACAGGTTCGACTCTGTTCTATGACGCGCACTCCACGCTGATTGGCGCGCGGGTTGACGCGCTAGGGCAGACATCGTTGATCGGCAAATACGAGACGCAGGCGAAGCTGACGCTGGCGGGACTGGACATCGCGAAGCCAATCGAGTTGTTCTCGCCCAATAGCGTGAAGGCGACCTCGTCTATCGGCGGCACAATTTCGGTGAGCGGGCCTGCGGCTACACCGCAGGCGCTGACAGGCGCGGCCGAGTTCACTGACTTCGACGTGAAGCTCGAAGGGGTGGAGCTACGCTCGGCCGAGCCGCTGAGAGCGAGCCTGCGGGCTGGCGTGCTGACGGTGGATCAACTTCACATTACCGGCCTGGATACGGACCTGCATCTGGCCGGGACTGCGCGGGTGTTTGGCGACCCGAATCCGATGGGCGGACCAGTGAATCTGAACGCGAACGGCAGCGTCAGCATTGCGCTGGCGCATACGTTCGACCCGGATATTATCTCGTCGGGAAAGGTCACCTTCCAGATCGGTGTGGCCGGGCGTGTGAAACAGCCGCAGCTTGGGGGCAACGTTCAGTTCGTGCACGTGAACCTGGCAGTGGATGGCATTCCGAACGGGTTGACGGACTTGAATGGATCACTGGTGTTCAACCAGAACCGGCTGGAAGTGAAGGATGTGGTCGGGACCACGGGTGGCGGCAAGCTTCGGCTGGGCGGCTCACTGAGTTATCAGCAGAAGGGTATCTTTGTCGATTTGACCGCGCGGGCGGATACCATCCGCGTGCGGCTGTACGGGTTGAGCACCACGGCCAACGCGACTTTCCACTTGCAGGGTGGACCACAATCTGCCCTGCTTTCCGGGGATGTGCTGATCACGCGTTTTGGTGTGGGCCCGAACGTGGATTTCGCGGCTTTCGCCGGAACTGGCGGCGTGTCGGCTCCGCCAGATCCGAATGCCGCACCCAGCAAAATACGTCTGGATATCCATGTTACGAGCGCGCCGCAGTTAGACTTCCAGAATTCCTATGCGAAGCTGGCCGGGACGGTGGATCTGACAGTGCGCGGCACGGTGGCTACCCCGGTAGTGCTGGGGCGGATCCAGATCACCGAGGGCAGTGCAACCTTCGCCGGTACAACCTACCAGCTGCAGCGCGGGACGATTTACTTCAGCAATCCGGTTCGGATTGACCCGGTGATTGACCTGGACGCAACGGCGCGCGTGAACAACTATGACATCACGATCGGTGTGCATGGAACGGCGACGAGCTTGAAGCCGACGTATCGGTCGGAGCCGCCGCTGACAGAGGCGGACATCTTCAACCTGCTGGCGCTGGGTCGCACGCAGGAGGAATCGCAATTAGCACAGGAGCAGCAGGTGCAGGCGGGTACTGACCCGACCACGAGCGCTCTACTGGGCGGAGCTTTGAACGCCACCGTCTCAAGCCGGGTGAACAAGCTGTTCGGGTCTGGGTCGGTGAAGATTGATCCCTCGTTCGTGGGTACGCTGGGCAATTCTACTGCGCGGATCACGGTTTCTGAGCCGCTTTCGAAGCAGTTGACGCTGGTATTTGCGACGAATGTGAACCAAAGCGCGCAGCAGTTGATCCAGGTGCAGTACCAGATATCAGAGAACACGCAATTGGTGGCGACGCGCGATGAGTCGGGCGTGTTTTCGATCGTTTACAAGCTTCGCCAACGTTATCGCTAACCTCTCTAAACAGTAGAGTTGCGCACGTCCTGGAACGCGGTTGACGCATCTAAACTAGTGTCCGGCGAGGGATGAACCTTGCGCGGACAGAGGAGGAATATCCATGCGTCGATTAAGGGTTCTGGCTCTTGGGATAACGATGGGCGTAGCTCCGCTCATGTTTGCGCAGGGTGCCAATGATGCGCAGATTCGGGCGGATGTACAGCATTCTCTGGACAACAAACGGTTCTCGAATGTGCAGGTTGCGGTGCAGGACGGGGTAGTTACGCTGAGCGGCAACGTGGCGGTGTATAGCGCGAAAGAGGATGCGGACAAGAAGGCGCATCATCGCAAGAATGTGCGCGCGGTGCGCAACATGATCGAAGTAGGCGGCGGCGGTGAGGTCACCGACGCGCAGCTGCGACAGAAGCTCGCGCAGGGCCTGGCTTACGATCGGGTGGGCTATGGAACCACGGCGTTCAACAATATCGAACTCGGCGTCGAGAATGGCGTGGTGACGCTGCGCGGCACGGTGTATGGGCCGTCGGACAAGGACTCTGCTATTTCGCTTGTCGCCAACACACCCGGCGTGCGTGACGTGATCGACGAGTTGGAGGTGGCACCGCTTTCTCCTAACGATGATCGTATTCGAATAGAAGCGGCGCGGGCTATCTATGGATATGGGCCGTTGAATCGCTACGCGCTGGATCCGGCAAAGACGATCCGCATCACGGTCGTCAATGGCAACATCACCCTGAACGGGGTGGTCGATTCGCAGGGTGACAAGGACCTCGTAGGCATTCGAGCGAATGGTGTTTCCGGTGCGTTCTCTGTGAAGAACAACCTGCAAGTGGCAGGGCAGCAGCGGCGCGAGAAGTAAGTTCGGTATCTGTTGTCGATTACCGGTGCATGAAACCCGAGGCTCGTCGCTCGCTGCGACCGGCCTTCGGCGTTTAAGATGGAAGGTATGGAGAACGTTCTTCGCAGCACCCGCGTGACCCTGGAGATGATCAAGTGGGAGCACTCGATTTTCGCGCTGCCATTCGCGCTGACTGGGGCGGTGCTTGCGGCGAACGGCTGGCCGCCGGGCGTGACGCTGTTCTGGATTGTGGTCTGTATGGTGGCGGCGCGATCGGCAGCGATGGCGTTCAATCGACTGGTGGATGCGCAGCTGGACGCAGAAAACCCCCGGACAGCACTCCGTGCTCTGCCGGCAGGGCAGCTTTCGCGCGGCTTCGTGCTGGGATTCACCTTGCTGGCGGCGGTGGTGTTTGTGTTGAGCGCGGGGCGGTTGAATCGGCTGGCGCTGGAGTTGTCACCCGTGGCGCTGGCCGTGGTGCTGGTCTACAGCTATATGAAGCGCGTGACGAGATGGTCGCACCTCGTGCTGGGCGTGGCGCTGGGGATTGCGCCAGCAGCCGCATGGATCGCGGTGCGCGGCACCCTGGACCCAAGGGTTATCGTGCTGACGGCGATCGTGACGCTGTGGGTAGGTGGATTCGATGTGCTGTACGCCTGCCAGGACTTCGAGCATGACCGCAGTGTTGGTTTGAACAGCGTTCCACAGGCGTTTGGGCTGGAGGGAGCGTTCTGGATCGCGCGTGGCATGCACCTGGCAATGGTGCTGCTGGTTTTCTGGATGGCAAATTTGTTTGGTTTGGGCACCGCGGCGCTTGTAGGCTTTGGGATAGTCGCTGCGCTGCTGGCCTATGAACACTCGATCATTTCACCCAGGGACTTGAGCCGGATGAACGCGGCGTTCTTTACACTGAACGGAATTATTTCGGTGGTTTTTTTCCTGGCTGTCGCGGCGGATGTGTTCCTTCGCCGCCGATTTTGAGCCCTTACGCAAGAAAACCCGCGCAAGGCGGGTCTTTCTCACTCCTTCGAGACAGTTAGTTATAAAACTAATTACGAACGCTGTCTTCAACACGTCGCTTAGCGTCCGCTGCAGTGGAAGTGGCGCTGTCACGAGCATCGTGCTTTGCCTCTTCTGCGCGCGCGTGCCCAGCGTCTGCGGCGTCACTTACACTTTCCTTGACTGAGCCCCAAGCCTGTTGGGCATGGCCCTTGACCTGTTCGGCGGCGCCTTCGTTGGCGAGACGGTCGTTGCCGACCGCTTCTCCGATGCCCTGTTTCACGTTGCCGACGACTTCGTTGAACTTACCCTTGATGCTGCTATCGCTTGTGCTCATGGAATGGACTCCTTGCAACCGGTGCGACTTTATATTGAGGTACGGTACGGGTAAACCCGTACCATTGGGCCCGATGGTACTAGCCGATGTTGACAGGTGTCTTATATGCCTCGTCGACCGGACAACAGGTTGAAGATTAGAACGATAACGGCGAGAACGAGCAGAAGGTGGATCCAGCTGCCGACGATGTGGAAGCCAACAAAGCCTACGAGCCACAGGACTACGAGAATGATGGTGATTGTCCAAAGCATAAGAGGAGTTCTCCTGATGGTTTGCCTGGCAATCGTTTCTGCCGTAGGCTGCGCCGTGTTCTCCAGCGTCGTTATGGTAAGTTGCGGCAGAGGGATTGGAGGTTGCCACTCCTTCTGGATATATATACCCAGCTTGACGAGCAACCCGATGGGAGTTTCATGGCAACCATTTCCGGAGTACCTGCGATGGGCAAAAAAGGTTCGATTGCGATCCAGGGAGAGCGCGGATCGAACAGTCACATCGCGGCGCTGGCCATGCTGGGTGAGGTGGACATCGTTCCCTGTTCTCAGTCGTTCGACGTGATCAAAGCGGTGACGGCGGGGCGGGTGAATGGGGCGGTTTTGCCGATTGAGAACAGCTTGCATGGATCGGTCGCCGAACATTATGACCTGCTGCTCGGCAACGATGTGCGCATCGATCGAGAAAGCCTGTTGCGAGTGCGGCATAACCTGATCGCCGCGCCGGGTGTTCCGCTAAGGGATATCAAATACGTGATCTCGCATCCGGTGGCATTGTCCCAGTGCCGGCAGTTTCTGGCTCGTTTTTCGCAGGCTCAAGCGATGCCGTTCTATGACACGGCGGGCAGCGTGAAACACGTGATGGCCGAGGGACTGCGGGATACGGCCGGTGTCGCTCCCATGCTTGCGGCCGAAGAGTACGGCGCGCAGGTGCTGGTGGAAGGCATAGAAGATAACCTGGCAAACTTCACGCGCTTCCATCTGTTGCGCCCGACGGACGCCGTCGTGGACGGGCTGGGCGCGCCGGATAAGGTCTCAGTAGCGTTTGCCGTGGAACATCGGCCGGGAACGCTGGTGTCGGCGCTGCGGGTACTGGCGGAGGCGGGCGTAGACCTGACCAAGATCGAGTCGCGACCGGTGCCGGGCAGTCCGTGGGAGTACATCTTCTATATCGATTTCCGATTCGACACCGAGGATAAAGCGGAGTTGGCCATGGCTGGCTTGCGGCGGCACTGCCGGATGGTGAAGGAACTGGGACGCTACAAGGGGGCAGTCTCTGGAGGGGAGTTTTCATAGTGACTTGGTAGACTAGGGAGAGCATGATTCTTCCCTTCGTCCGCGAGTTGATGGCGGACCTGGAGTCCTCCGCAGCGTTTGAGCGTGTGCGCCGCCATCTGGGGGGCGGCACGGGTCGGAGACGTGTGTCCGGGCTCACTGCCACGGCGCGGGCCCTGTACCTGCCCTACATGGTGCGCGCGGGGCTTGCGCCGGCGTTGGTCATAGTCTCCGACAATAAAGCCGCCGAGGCGCTGCATAGCGCGGTGTTGGCCGCTTGCGAGTTGACCGGGGCGCTGGCTGGCGATGAAGTGCTACGCCTGCCTGCGCACGATGTCTTGCCGTTTGAGAACCTTTCGCCGCATCCGGAAATTCAGGAGCAGCGCGCGGCGGCGCTGTGGAAGCTGGCCAGCGGCGCGGGACGAGACGGCGGGCCGCGGCTGGTGATCGCGCCGGTTGAAGCGGCGTGCATGAAGCTGTTCGGCAGGGATTACTATGCGGCGCTGGCACTGCGGTTGAACAAGGGTGAAGAGCACATGCCCGAGATGCTGGTCGAGCACTTGCTCTCGGTCGGCTACACGCGGGTGGATGTAGTGGAGATGCCGGGGCAGGTGACGATTCGCGGCGGGATCATCGATGTCTACTCGCCGGAGATGGATCGCCCGGTGCGGATCGATTTCTTCGGCGATGAGATTGAGTCGATCCGAAAGTTCGACCCCGATACGCAGCGGTCGAGTTCGCAGATGGATTCGGCGCTGTTGCTGCCACTCACCGAAACCCCGGTAACAGAGAAGCTGTTGGCGGCGATCAATGCAAGGCTTACGCGATCGGGTACGGCCGCAGGAGCGGACATCGAAGGCGGTGAAACGCCAGTGGAATTGCAGTCGCACTCTGGGGTTGCAACAGTGTTTCCGGGGTGGGAGTTTTATGCGCCCGTGGCGGGCGCGAAGTCGTCGCTGCTGGAGCTGATGGGGCCGCAGGCGAGGGTGTTCGTCGAAGAACCCGCAATGGTGGACAACCAGGGCGAGCGCTGGTGGACGAAGGTAGAGCAGCGGCATGACCGGGCGGGGATCGGATCCCTGGTCAGGCCGAGCGACCTGTACCTCTCGCCCTGGGAACTGCAGGACCGCATTCGCAGCTACTCGGGCTGTGAGTTGGATCAGCTTGGAGCGGTGGACATCCTGGATGCGGACCGCAGCGATGCCAGCGAGGTGGAGTTTGCGACGCGGCCGACCATGCGGTTCCACGGATCGATTCCGGGGTTTATCGATGAGCTGAAGACGCTGATGCTGAACGAAGC
Organism: Terriglobales bacterium; assembly: GCA_038230455.1. Lineage (GTDB taxonomy): Bacteria > Acidobacteriota > Terriglobia > Terriglobales > Acidobacteriaceae > Granulicella. The sequence goes on along the minus strand of JBBRNF010000015.1, from coordinate 27,177 downwards.
GCGGGTGCTGATCGCGGCACCGAACCAGGGCGAGGTGGAGCGGCTTGCCGGTCTGATGCAGGAGTACGGCGTGTCGTACCGGCTGGGCTCGCGGACGCAGGCTGGCGGGTCGGCGACGGTGTACTCGGAGTCGAGCTACCTGGCGGGCGACCTGCGCACGCCAGTGATTGTGCGCGCGGCGATAGCGAACGGCGTGCAGATTCTGGACCTTGACCGGGCAAGCGGGCGGCAGGTCATCGTATTTGGTGCCAACGATCTTTCGGACGACGCGGATGTCCATGCTCGTCCTGTGCCTCGCAAGTCGAAAACAGCGGCCTTCATTTCGGACTTTCGTGATCTGGCTGTCGGCGATTACGTGGTGCATGTGGAGCACGGCATTGCGCAGTACCAGGGCCTGCGCGTGCTTGATCAGCCAGATGCGCCGCCGCTGGAGCTGATGATTCTGAACTTCGCCGACGACGCCAAGCTGTATGTGCCGCTGACGCGGCTGGATCTGATCCAGAAGTATCGCTCCACCGATACGGGGCCGGCGCCACAGTTGAATAAGCTGGGCAACCCCGGCTGGGCCAAGACCAAGGCTCGCGTTAAGAAAGCCATGGAGGATATGGCCGGTGAGCTGCTGAAATTGTATGCGCAGCGTGCTGCAGCGGTGGGTACGGCGTTTGCACCGGACACCAACATGCAGCGTGAGTTTGAAGATGCGTTCGACTTCAACGAAACCGACGACCAATTAAACGCTGTGGCCGACATCAAGCGCGACATGGAATCAACGCAACCCATGGATCGGCTGCTGTGCGGGGACGTAGGCTATGGCAAGACCGAGGTCGCCATGCGCGCGGCGTTCAAGGCCGTGCAGGATGGCAAGCAGGTGGCTGTGCTCGCGCCGACAACAGTGCTTTGCTTCCAGCACTTCGAGAGCTTCAAGAAGCGGTTTGCCAACTTTCCGGTCAACGTCGAAATGATCTCGCGCTTTCGCACGGCGAAGGAAAAGAAAGATGTGCTGGAGAAGACCGAGCAGGGCAAGGTGGACATCCTGATTGGGACGCACGCGATTCTCTCGCAGAGCTTGAAGTTCCAGGATCTGGGGCTGCTGGTAGTCGACGAAGAGCAGCGGTTCGGCGTGCGGCACAAGGAACGGCTGAAACAGATGCGCGCGGCGATCGACGTGCTGGCGATGTCGGCGACGCCGATTCCGCGCACGCTGCATATGTCTCTGCTGGGACTGCGCGATATGAGCGTGATTGAGACGCCACCGAAGGACCGCATGGCGATTCAGACAATCGTAGCGAAGTTCGACGAGAAGCTGATTCGAACGGCGATCGAGATGGAGCTGGAGCGCGGCGGGCAGACGTACTTCGTACACAACCGCGTGGAGACGATTTACGAACTGGCCGCCAAGATACGGGAGCTGGTGCCGCAGGCACGGGTGGTCGTCGGGCACGGACAGATGCCGGAGGCTGAGCTTGAGCGCGCCATGCTGGCATTCATGGACGGCGAGTATGACGTGCTGTGCGCGACCAGCATCATCGAAAACGGGTTGGACATTCCGCGCGCGAACACCATCATCATCAATCGCGCGGACAGGCATGGATTGAGTGAGCTCTATCAGTTGCGAGGGCGGGTAGGACGGTCGAATCGGCGTGCTTATGCATACCTGCTGATTCCGCCGGAGCAGCAGCTTACAGATATCGCGCGCCGCAGGCTCGCCGCATTGAAGGAGTTTTCAGACCTCGGTGCCGGCTTCAAGATCGCCGCGCTCGACCTGGAACTGCGCGGCGCGGGCAACATGCTGGGCGGCGAGCAGTCGGGACACATCGAGGCCATCGGGTTTGAGATGTACACGACAATGCTGGAAGAGGCGGTGAGCCGGCTGAAGGGCGAAGGACGCGATGAGCGGCCAAACGTCGAGGTGAAGCTTGGCATTTCGCTGCGCATCGACGACAGCTACATCGCGGAGGAAAATCAGCGGCTGCGGATGTACAAGCGCATCGCGGGAGCGGAGACCGACGCGGCGCTGGTCGACGTGCGCGCAGAGCTGGAAGATCGCTATGGTGCGCCTCCTGAGAGCGTTCTTCATCTGCTGGCGGCTGGCGAGATAAGGCTGACCTGCGAGCGTCTGGGGATCGCGCTGCTGGAGCGCAAGCGCACGGCGATGGAAGAGCCGAAGAAGGCTGCGCCCGCAGCAGGGCGCCCGGCAGCCGCTCCAGCGTACACGCGGCAATGGAACGCAGGCACGGCCCCGGCTCGGGCTCCGCTGGCGGGCCGGCATGGGCAGGCGCCGCAGACGGCGAACCTGCAGTTTTCAAGCCGCGCCGTCATCAATCGCACGGAAACCAATGCGACTCGGGCGGCAAGAGAGGCGATCGGCGTAGCCGGCAAAATGAAAGCGATGCGCGACATGCTGTACGTCACGTTTTCGGACAAGCTGCACGCGGCGCCGCAGGTGGATGGCAAAGGCATTAACGCCGGATTGCTGATGAAGCTGGTTGCGAAGAATGCCAAGAACGGCGCTCAGTTTACGCCCCAAGGCGTGCTGAAGTGGCCGCTGAGTTCGGCGAAGGCGGACGATGTCATTCGCGAGACAAGAGAGTTGCTGGCGGCGCTGGATGTCGGCTGAGCTTTGCGGGTAGACTGGCGAGACTATGACGCGTGTAATTCTTCCATTTGGCCAGGCTGCTTGTGCTGCATTGATTCTTGGAGTGTTCATGTTTTCGACTGCATCCGCGCAGCGCGTTTCCGCCGATGGCGCGGCGCAGACGTTCGACTTTCTCTCCGAGCAATACTTCACCGAGGTGTACTTCAAGTACTCGCCTTCAGCGGGAACGCAGGCCGGTTTTCATCAGTACGACACCAAGCTTGAGGACTACTCCGCGGCGACGCTCGAGAAGCAGCGTGCTGCCTTGCATGTGTGGGAGAAGAAGATCGCGGCGATCGATCCGAGTGCGCTCGATGCGCCGAAGGCGGCAGACCGCGAGATCCTGCTGAACAGCATACGGTCTTCGCTGCTTTCGCTCGAAGTTGTGAAGCCGCTTGAAAAAAATCCGGATGCCTATTCGAGCGGCGCGACGAGCGCGATCTTTGGGCTGATGGAGCGACCGTTTGCGCCGGTGAACACGAGGCTGCGCGCGGCGGTCGAGCGCGAGAAGCTGATCCCGCTGCTGTTGATGCAGGCACGCAGGAACTTGAAAAATCCACCGAAGATTTTCACCGAGATTGCGCTTGAACAGATCGATGGGCTGGTGAGCTTCTTTCAGACGGATGTGCCGAGCGCATTCGCGGATGCGACCGATCCTGAGGCGAAGGCGGATTTTGCGCGGTCGAACGCCGGTGTGATTGACGCACTGAAGAGCTATGGCGCGTGGATGAAGACGGATCTTCTGCCGCGATCCAATGGCGAGTACAAGCTGGGCCCGGACACGTTTCGCAAAGAGCTCGCGCTGAACGAGATGGTGGACATTCCGCTGGAGCGGCTGCTGGAGATTGCCATGGCCGACCTGCATCGTAACCAGGCGGAGTTTGCGCGGGTCGCGAAGGAAATCGATCCGCAGAAGACTCCCCAGGCGATGCTGGCGGAACTGGCGGGTATTCATCCCGCACCGGACAAGCTGCTGCCGGCGTTCCACGACACCTTCGACTCGCTCATAAACTTCATCCACACGCGGCACATCATTACGATCCCGAGTGAAGTGCAGCCGACGCTGGAAGAGACGCCGCCGTTCATGCGGGCGACGACGCAAGCTTCGATGGATCCTCCAGGACCGTACGAGACGCACTCCACCAAGGCATACTTCAACGTGACTTTGCCGGAAGCGAACTGGACCAGGGAGCGCGTCGCCGAGCATATGGCGGCGTTCAATGTAGGAACGGTCATTTCGACCAGCGTGCATGAAGCGTATCCGGGCCACTACGTGCAGTTCTTGTGGAGTCCGCAGGTGCCATCGAAGGTGCGCAAGCTGATTGGAGCGAGCACCAACATTGAAGGCTGGGCGCACTACTGCGAGCAGATGATGCTGGATGAAGGCTATGGACAACCGGGAATGGGAGCCAAAGATGTGCGCGAGGCGAAGCTGGTGCGATTGGGCCAGTTGCAGGATGCCCTGCTTCGCGATGCACGGTTTGTGGTGAGCCTGCGGCTCCATACCGGCGTGGGCGGCGCCATGAGCTTCGACGATGCGGTGAACTTCTTCGTGACGGAGGGGTATCAATCGCGCGCGATCGGAACTATGGAGACCAAACGCGGAACTTCTGACGCGCTGTATCTGTACTACACGCTGGGCAAGTTGCAGATTATGAAGCTGCGCGAAGACGTAAAGGCCAGGCAGGGGAAGAACTTCAGCTTGCAGCGCTTTCATGACGACTTCATGCGGCAGGGGTTCGCGCCGATCAAGGTAATCCGCAAACAGATGCTGAAGGATGACTCAGCAGTACTGTAGCCAGGCCGGAGCGTGTCTCGGAGCGAATGGCAAAGCCGTCTGAATCACGAAAGAATAGCCGGGCGGATGTCGAGCTGGCAATTTGCATCTACAACTTAGGTGTCTCGATCCGGGCCGTGCGGAACGCGATGATCGCCGGGTTGCTACGATGATGTAAGCCCGCCCGACGTGCATGGAGAGAGCGCGCTTCAAGACTTTAGGATGATGAGAATCTTTGATGGCTTATAAGAAAGTTCGCAAGGCAGTATTCCCAGCCGCGGGTATGGGCACGCGTTTCCTCCCGGCAACCAAGGCGATGCCGAAAGAGATGCTGGCACTGGTTGACAAGCCACTCATCCAGTATGGCGTGGAGGAGGCTGTGGCCGCGGGCTGCACTGAGATCATTATCGTGACCGGCCGTGGCAAAACGACCATGGAGGATCACTTTGACGCGACGCCGGAGCTGGACATGTCGCTGCAGTCCAAAGGCAAGACGGCGTTATTGGAGCTGTCGCGGTCGGTGACGAACCTGGCGAAGATCTCCTACGTTCGGCAAGCCGAGCCCCTGGGCCTTGGCCATGCGGTGCTGCAGGCCAAGTGGCTGGTAGGCGATGAGCCATTCGCGGTTATCCTGCCGGACGACATCGTTGATTCGAAGGTGTCGTGTATACGGCAGATGGTGGAGGCGTTTGAGCAAACACAATCGTCGATTCTGGGTTCGGAGGTGATTGAAGGCGCGGCAATCTCCGCTTATGGCTGTCTCGCCTGCACGCAAGACCCAGAGGATCCGCGCCTGCTAGATGTCCACGACATGGTGGAAAAGCCGAAGCCCGAGGATGCACCGAGCCATCACGCGATCATCGGGCGCTATATTTTGACGCCTCGAATTTTTGAGATGCTGGAGACGATAACGCCGGGGGCGGGTGGCGAACTCCAACTGACCGACGGCATCAAGGCGTTGCTTCAGTATGAGAAAGTTTACGGTTTCAGCTACGAAGGCAAGCGTCATGACGCTGGCGACAAGCTCGGGTTCCTGAAGGCGACCGTGGAGTTTGCACTCAAGCGTGCTGACCTGGGGCCTGCATTCCGCGAGTGGTTGAGGGATCAAAACTTTTAGCGGATCGGTCAAGATGGACGTCCAATGACGTGAGGATTTTAGTTTGAGGATGAGGTCGATCGCCGCCGGGATCTGGTGTCCGAAGTCCCGGACGAGGGTTATCCATATCGCTCTGGCAGTTTTCTTGTGCGCGAATGGGCAGGCACAGCGGCGGCCCATGGACGTGCCGTCGAGCGTGGACGCGAGTCATCGGACGCGGTTGATCCTAAAGGACGGAACCTATCAGGTCGTACTGAACTACAAGGTGGATGGCGGTATCGTGCGGTATCGCAGTGCCGAGCGCGGCGGTGCGGTGGAGGAGATTCCACTGGCGTTGGTCGATTTGGACGCGACGCACAAGTGGGAAGCGGCTCATGTGGCCGGAGCCAACCAAGCGGCCCGTCCCGCCACGGTGTTGAGTCCGGAACTGGTGAAGGAAGAGGCGGACCGGGCGGCGCGCTCGCCCGAGGTGGCGCCGAACCTCCGCCTGCCTGATGAAGACAGCGTTCTGGTCCTCGACACGTTCCAGGCAGTGCCCGAGTTGGTGCCCTTGGAACAGGAAGGCGGCGACCTGAACAAGCAGACGGCGCACAACATCCTCCGCGCTGCGCTGAACCCTTTGGCGGCGTCACACCAGATACTTGAGATCAAGGGGGAACGCGCCGATGCTCAACTGCATGTTGCCGATCCCGTTCTCTACGTTCGCGTGGGCAATGACGATGTGGCGGAGGGTAGTGGCGGGGGAAGCGACTTTACTGTTGACACGCACGGAGCGTCGGGTCGCGCCACGCCGTCGGGCGGATCGGAAAGGAGCCGCTACGTCATCGTTCGCGCCGACGTTCGCAATGGCTCACGCAGGCTGGCGAGCTTTCGGATCAGTCTGCTGGGTGGCGTGAAGCGGCAGGAAGATGTCGTGGAAACCGAGGCCACGCTGCTCCCCGGGGGACACTGGATGCGCGTGACCGCTCGCCAGCCGCTGGAGTTCGGCGAGTACGCACTGATGGAAGTTATCTCCGAACGCGAAGTGAACCTGAGTGTGTGGGATTTTGGCGTTCATCCAACAGCGCCCGAGAACGCCGGTGCCATCAAGCCGGAAGAACGAAAGCCTGCCGCGCTGGAAAGGCGAAAGAGGAGTGAATAGGGGCGAAAGAGGAGTGAATAAGGCTGTCATCCGCGAAATAGCCGCAGCGGTTTGACGTGGATGGTGTGATTGTTTCGGGCTGTTGGGTGGTTCGCTGACTTGCTAGGCTTCGGCGCGAATGACAGGAGTCTTTTGAAGGAAAGACTCGCCGGAGTGAACTTCTCCGTGGGCGATCGCGATGTCGTCGCGGGTCGAGTTCTTGATGCGGTACATCATGCTGTCGGCGGAGCGGATGATGCCGTGCAGCGTAGCACCGTCCTGCGGGTAGGTAGCGACGCCAAAGCTGGCAGTAACGGAAATTGAAAGGCCTTCACGGGTGAGGAAAGTCGCCTCGTTGAGGCGCTGCCGCAACTGCTTGACAAGGGCTGTCGCCTCGGCCTTGTCGAGTCCGCGCAGAAGCGCCACAAATTCGTCACCACCGTAGCGGAATGCCGAATGTTGCGACCCGATCTCCTGCTTCAATAGAACACCAATTTCGCCCAGAAGACGACTGCCTACCAGGTGGCCATGGGTGTCGTTGACAGTCTTGAAACGGTCCAGATCGAGGAACACCAGGCTAAAGTGGGGATGGATCGGAATGACTTGAGGATTGGTCGCTTCAGTAATCTGCTCTTCCAACTGCCGGTAGAGATAGCGCGAGTTGTATAAGCCTGTGCAGTCGTCCGTGATGCTGAGGTGATGGATCAGCTTGACGTGGCGGGCATTCTGAAGGGCAATGGCTGCGTAATCGCAAAGCACGCGCAAGAAGGAGATCGAGTACTCGGGAAGCAGGTCCAGGGAGCTGTTGTGCAGCTGCATCACGCCCAGGGTGCGCTCGCCGCAGCGAATGGGGAGGCACGCGATCGAGCGGAGTTTCAATTCCGGGTGCTGTTTCGCGAAGCGCGACCAGTGCTTATCGAGCCGCACATCGGGTACGACCAGGGGATTGCCGGTCTGGCCGACCCAGCCGGCGACGCCGTCGCCCATTTTGATGCGAAGGGTTTCCAGCTTTTCTGAATTCATGCCGGCAGAAAGGGCGTAATAGAGTTCGTCGGCCTCTTCATCCAGAAGCATCAGCGACCAGCGTTCGGGACCGAAAAACTCGGCCATTTTGGTCATGATGGTGTGCAACAGGGGTTCAAGCTCCAGCGTGGAGGTAAGGGCGCGAGCGACATCATGGAATACGCGCAGGTTCTCCATCTGGCGCATATCGATGACTTCGGCTTGGCGGCGATCTCTTACCATGGCGGTCTTGTACCTTACTCTGCCAGACCCCTTGGGGTTTGTAATACACGATCATAGACGATTGGGCGGGTCCGGCCATGGCCCATTCGGGGGATGGAACCCGGAAGTGGAATAGCCTATGTCGTATATCCGACATAGGCTAGCCGCCGATATGGACCATACTGCGCGATGGTTTGAGGAAGCCGGGTTCACCAATGTGGTGGCGTGCCTCCTTGCGCATCACGATTGCGCGAATCCAATCGGCCATATCGTTGTCGCTGCCGCCGCTGCGCATCACGCTGAGCAGGTCATGGTCGCTCTGCGAAAACAGGCAAGTGCGCACCTTACCGTCGGAGGTAAGTCGAACGCGGCTGCAGTGTCCGCAGAACGGCTGCGATACGGGCGCTATGATTCCGATTTCACCGATGCCGTCGTCGAAGGTAAAGCGGCGTGCCGTCTCGCTGGCATGGTTCGGCGGCAAGGCGACCACGGGGCGAAAGGCATTGAGCCGACTCACTATTTCGTCCATCGTGACGACGATCTCTGGGGTCCACGACCGGCCATTCGGCTCGGAGGATGGTTCCTCGAGCGGCATGTACTCGATGAAACGCACGATCACGTTCTCATCTCGTGAAAAACGCGCGAAAGGCTCGATCTGATCTTCGTTGAAGCCTCGCAGAAGCACGCAGTTTACCTTCACCGGCCCCAGGCCGGCCGCCTGGGCGGCGCGAACGCCTCGCAGCACGCGCTCATAACTGCCCGGAACACGCGTAATGCTGGCGAAAATATCCCGATCAACCGCATCCATACTGACCGTAACGCGGTTCAGACCCGCACGTTCGAGCGGAGCCGCCAGACCTTCCAGCAGATGCCCGTTGGTGGTGAGCGCAACGTCCAGCCTGGCCCCGGCGGCGGAGTCGAAGGCGGGGCGAAGCTGCGAAATTTCTGCGACGAACTCAACCAGCCCTTTGCGCAACAGAGGTTCGCCGCCCGTAAGACGCACCTTTTCGATGCCCAGGGAGACAAACACCCGGATGATGCGGGCGTAGTCGGCTATGGGTAGCTCGGTATATTGCGCGCCCTCGTTGCCCGTCCGGCAGTAAACGCATCGGTAGTTGCAGCGATCCGTGACAGACACCCGAAGGTCCGTGATGGCACGGCCATGGCTGTCCCGCAGACGTCCGTCCCCGCGCTCGGTGGTGGGTTGGAGCGGTGCGTGAGAGATGGCGGCGATGGTGAGCAAATCTGATCCCATAAGCAAGGTACTGCTGTAGACCGACCCGATGACAGCCGAAACCTGTCCGTTGGGCAGAGAACGGGTGTTTAGTCTGTAGACAGTCCTACAGACTGGTTCGATTTAAGCTAAGAACAGTCTATTCGCTTCGTAGCTTCCGCAAGTGGCGGAATGCGAACTCGTCCCGGGCTATCTGTTAGATACCGACGCCAAACTCGACATCGTGCATCGAATCGCCGGAATGGGAGTACATGTCATACGGCGTCCGGTGATTGAACTTATAGCGCTTCCGCAGCTCGCGGCCAACGACCACTCCAAGCGCAAGAACGGTGATTCCGGCCGAGACCCAGCCGATATTACGCAGGACGTTGTCGCCTTCCGACGAGCTTGACGCGACGGCGTCCTTGAGCTCTTGCTCCAGCCTGCGGAATGAGGGAAACAGATTCATGGCTTGCATCATAGCTCACCTCCTGCGCACTTGTGTGAACCCAACCTGTACGACCAACGGGTCACGACTCTGTATCGGCAACAGCCCTTCGAAAGTATAGGATGCGTGCAAAGATTCTCACGTTTTCAACGTTACGATTTTGCGGGCGCGGTGGATGCGGGTGCCGTAACCGCCGCTGGCGCCGCCGGTCCGGGCGCAGGTGTCGCGGTTGCGCCGTCGCCTCCTCCGGTGGTTGCCGTTGCTGGTGCGGACTCTGCGCCCGTGGAGGGTGCATCGCCTGCGCCCGAGGCAGGTGGCTTCACCGAGCCATACCCGTCCTTGTACCAGCCTCCGCCGGAGAACTGGAAGGCGGGCGCGGTAATGGTGCGTTCCAGCTCACCGCTGCAGAATGGGCAGATGGTGATTTCGGGGTCGGAGAACTTTTGGATCTTTTCGGTGCGCTTATGGCAGGCGCGGCACTCGTATTCGTAGAGCGGCATGCTGGGTCCTTCTGATCTTGCTGTTACTAGGATACAGGGTGCAACCGGACGCTCGATCCAGCGGGACTGTGAGGGCGTTGTGAAAGGGGTGGATGGAGGCCACGATTCGCTACATCAGTGCTGAAGAAACTTTCCCCCGTGCGCGCTGGCACGAAATGTGAGCTGCGGACAGGCGGCGACGTGTGACGCATGCTCTTCCCGATTGCACTATCTGCCGCGGCGCCCGGAGCGGTTTTGCAATCGGTTGAAGCCGGGCCTTGGTGCTCGCTAAACGGCGGGGTCGGACTTTGGCAGAGCGCGCGCGGTGAGTTGCGCAATGTCGAGCAGTTGGGGAGGCGCTCCGCCCCCCACAGCGCCCAGGGCATCGCGGAACATCGTGTTGCAGAACGGGCAGGCGGTGCCGATGGTTTTGGCGCCGGTGGCGACGAGCTCGGCAGCACGGTTGTGACTGACGCGTCCGGTGCCCCCTTCTTCGCCGAGGAAGACCAGGCCGCCGCCCGCGCCGCAGCAGAAACTGCGCTCGTGGTTGCGCTCGGCTTCGACCAGCTTTCCGGCGGCGGCAACGACCGCGCGGGGCTCTTCGTAAACGTCCTGGTAGCGGCCCAGGTAGCAGGGGTCATGGTAGACGATGCTTTCGCCGTCGATCTGCCTGGGCAGAGAATCAGCGTGACGCGCCATAAATTCTGAATGGTGCTCGATTTCGGGAGCGACGCCGTATTCTCGCCAGTCGGTGGCGATCGTTCGAACGCAGTGCGGACAGATGGCCACGATCTTTTTCACCTGGGCCTTTTCGAAGGCGGCGAGGCCCTGCTCCGCCAGGGAACCGAAAACCAGGTCGTTGCCGAGTCGGCGGGCAGGGTCGCCGGTACACTTCTCCTTTTTCATGACGCCGAAGGTGGTGCCGAGATGCTGCATGACGCGGGCAAAGTCGGCGATGATCTCGCGGCCCTTGGGGTCGTAGCCGCCCATGCAGCCCAGCCAGAGGCAATACTCCTGGGAGCCGTCAAAGATGGGGAATGCCTGCTTGGCGATGAACTTGTCCCGCTCCATGGCGCTGAGGCCGAGCGCGTTGCCTTTGCTTTCGAGCGCGAGAAACAGCTTGGTGCCGTAGGGGTCTTCCCACGCGCCAGTGTTGACGGCGCCGCGGCGCAGACCAACGATGATCGGCAGATGCTCGATGCCGACGGGGCACTGAAACTCACAGGCGCCGCAGGTGGTGCATTCGAAGGCGGCCTCCATGCTGAGGTAGTTGGCGGCCGGGTTGTCGGGGGAGGAGTTGGCGGGGGTGTCTCGCAGCTCGTTCAACAGCGGCGTCTCGCTGGCAGGGCCCAAGGTGTTCAGGTAGGTCCTCATGCCGAGAATAATCTCTTTCGGGTTAAGGACTTTGCCGGTATTGGAGGCCGGGCAGTGCTCGGTGCAGCGGCCGCACTCGACACAGCTGTAGGCCTCTAGTGCTATGAGCTGAGTGATGTCCTTGCCAGCGACGAGGCCGAAGTCTTCATCCCCGACCAGCGGCTGGATCTGCGAGAAGCCGTCGCGTTCGAGAAAGACGGTCAGGGGAGACAGTACCAGGTGCAGGTGCTTGGTGTGCGGGATGAGAGGCAGAAAGATGAGCAGGGAGAGGGTATGGGTCCACCACAGGGCTTTCACGGCGAGGCCATCGTCTGAGACGAAGTAGGCGGCGATGTAGGTGACCATCAGGGTGAAGATCAGGAATGCGATGAAGCCCGACTCGTAGGAAACTTTCGTTCCGAGCCAGATGGGGCGTACAAAAAATCGACGAATGAAGAGGCCGGCAATGGAGACGGCGACAAGGGCTGCCCAGACGCCCGCAAAACCGAAGTAGAAGGTGCCGACGAAGCCGGTGTGTTGCAGAAAGCCAAGCCTTACCCCGGTGGCGAAGTGATTGAGTGACACCAGGACGAAGGCGAGGAAGCCCCAGAAGACGAAGGCATGGGCGATGCCGGGCAGAGGTCGCTGTTGGATGACCTTGGCCTGGCAGAGCACTTCCCAGAAGAAGGCCCAGGCGCGCCTGCCAAAAGGCGCGAGGGTTCCGGGCTGGTCTCTTTTCGAGTCAAGGATGTTGGTGGCGATCGGTTTCAGCCGGAGGAAGAATAATGCCGCCGAAACGATGCTAAACAGTGCCAGGAAACCCATTTCAGGTACAGAAAAGTGCAGCGGTTCAGCCATCTTCCAGGGTGTCATCAGGCCTCCGCCAGCAAACTAGTCACGATACCAGAATGCCTGATTAAAGCCGAACGGCGAGCCGAAGCCCGCCGTTTGTGGATGGCGTGAAGCTAGTAGCTGATGAATTCGTTGGAGCCGCGGCGCAGGCGGATGCCGTTGACGATGAAGATGGCCGCGAGAATGAAGGTGACCGAGTCCCAATAGACCATCGGGCGTGCCCAGCCGGGCGAATAGGTGAGATCCTGGCCGGCCCAGACTGTGACCAGCGTCGCAACAACGAGGAACTGCACACCGATGGTGAGGAATAGCTGCCCCCGACGGCGGCGACGGTCCAGCGCCTCGACTTCGTCCGGAGTCAGGGTGCGTTCCTCGTAGGGCAGAATTGCGTTAGCCATCGGGCTTCTCCTTAGCGTGGTTCCGATGCGGCACGCCGCACAGTTCAACATCCCTATTAAATCACACCGCGGTCTGCAAATTGACCCAACGGTCTGCGCCGCCTGTTCGCCGTTACCACTCTGTAACCGCTAAAGCGGAACTTGAACCCAAGTTAACTACCGTGGTTCAGCCCCAGTGGGGCGTTCAGCCTTGGTTGCGGCGTCCAAACGCTGCCTTGAGACGCGCGGCGCGGTCGTCGACTGGAACGTCCTTGACGATGTCGCGGTGATCGGCGGGGAGGCCGGAGGCATCCACCAGGTAGGCGACCGTCTGGAGGCCAGTGACATCGAAATTCTTGCGGCAGCGTGGATTGGTGCATGCAGCCTTGTCGTCGCGCCGGACCATGTAGCTTTGGGCTTTTGCGAACCGAGCGCGGTCACGCTCGTCGCCTCCGCCTGGGGCTTGCTGCTTTTTGCGGCGAACCAGCCAATTGAGACGATAGTCGCCCTGCTGGTTGCAATGTGGACAGGTGAGAGAGTGCGTTTTCTGTTCGGCCTGTTCGTCAAAAAAGTCACGTTCTTCCATTGGCCCACCTCACAGTAGCTAGGATACTCGGTGTGGAGGGAAAGGCGTGCGAAGAATGGTCACCGACGGGATGCGGTCCTGCGGTGTGGACATCCTCGTCCCGGTGCAGGCCGAACTAGGGATATCTCCGCGGGGGACCATTTTCGGTAATCAAATTGTTGTTGCCTTCGAGCAAAACTATCACTCAATGGTACTTATGGCGCTCTCAGCTTTCTCGCGGGCCGAGTGCTATGCTGACTGAATTCTTGAGCCCGCGCGGCTTACAGGTGGTTATGAAACTCTTCCCTTCGAAGACGAACTTCTGCTTTCTCTCGCTTGCCCTGCTCGCCACGAATGGCGCAATCGGATTGTCTGCGCAACAAAAGCCGATAGGGGACGACCTAACGCCCGGGTTCAAAGTGCCCGCAGTCGAGAGCGACTTCGAGAAGCGCGTGGTGATGGTGCCGATGCGCGACGGGGTGAAGTTGTATACCGTGATCGTGCTCGCGAAGGGTGCCACGGGTGCGCCTATCCTGTTGACTCGCACGTGCTACAACGCGGCGGGCCGGGCGAAAAGGTCGGCTTCGCCGCGAATGATCGAAGCGCTGCCGCTCAGCGATGAGGTCTTTGTAGAGGCGGGTTACATACGCGTCTACCAGGATGTGCGTGGTAAGTACGGGTCGGAAGGACCCTATCTGATGACGCCCCCGCCGGTGGGCCCGTTCAATCCGACCGGAGCGGACGACACTACGGATGCTTACGACACGATCGAGTGGCTGACCAGGAACGTGCCGGAAAGCAACGGGCGAGTGGGTATGATCGGGTCGTCGTATGAAGGCTTCACGGTGGTGATGGCGCTGCTGCACCCGCATCCTGCCTTTAAAGTGGCCGCTCCGGAAAGCCCGATGGTCGATGGCTGGATGGGGGACGACTGGTTCCATTATGGTGCGTTTCGACAGGTGAGCCTGGACTACTTTATCGGGCAGACGACGCAGCGGGGGGCGGGCGCCCAAGTGCCGCGCGAAGGTCGCGATGAGTACACAAATTTTCTGCGGGCGGGATCTGCCGGGGACTTTGCGCGGGCGCAGGGGCAGGACCAGTTGCCATACTGGCGGACCGTCGAGCAGCACCCCGCGTACGACGCTTTCTGGCAAAGCCAGGCGTTGGACAAGCTGATTGCCAAAATGCCGCTGACGGTACCGACGATGTGGGAGCAGGGGCTCTGGGACCAGGAAGACATGTGGGGCGCGATTCATTCGTATCGGGCGCTTGAGGCGAAGGACAAGAAGAACACCCTCAACTATCTAGTGATGGGGCCGTGGCGTCATTCGCAGATCAATCGCGAAGGCCGGACGCTGGGGCCGTACACGTGGGCAACGGACACCGCGGCGCAGTGGCGCAGGGAGGTGTTGCTGCCATTTTTCAACCAATATTTGAAGCCGGGGGCGGCCAGGGCTGACACTCCGCCGGTGCTTATCTATAACACCAGCGCAGACCATTGGGATCGTCTGAAAGAGTGGCCGTTAAGTTGTGAGAAGGACTGCCCGGCTGCGTCGAAGGCACTGTTCCTGGGGCTGGACGGAGGTTTGTCGTTCGCGGCTCCGACGAGTGACGGGGCTGGGCACGGCGCCGGTGAGAAGCGCTTCGACGAGTTTGTGTCCGACCCGGCGAAGCCTGTGCCGTATCTGCCGCGCCCGATTACAGGAGAAGGACCGGGTTGGGGCAACTGGCTTGTGACGGACCAGCGCTTTGTGGATGGCCGCCCGGATGTGCTGACCTACACGACCGAGCCCCTGACAGAGTCGATCAAACTGGCGGGCGAGCCAGTCGCGCATCTGTTCGCATCGACCAGCGGGACGGACTCGGACTGGGTGGTGAAGCTGATCGACGTGTACCCGGACAGGGTCGCTCCGCCGGTGGAGATGAGCGGCTACGAGCTCCCGTTGTCGCTGGATATTTTTCGCGGCCGTTATCGGACCAGCTTCGAACATCCCGCGGCTTTGACGCCAAACGAGCCGGCCGAGTTTACGTTTGGGTTGCCGATGGTGAACCACACCTTCTTACCGGGGCATCGGATTATGGTGCAGGTGCAATCGACGCTGTTTCCGTTGTACGACCGCAATCCACAGACGTTTGTGCCGAACATTTTCGATGCGAAGCCGGGTGATTATCAGAAGGCGACGCAGAGGGTATGGCACACGCCAGGGACGGCGAGCTATGTCAGTCTGCCGATTGTGCCGCTCGTGCCTTAGCCGGTCTTCTGCTCTCTCAAATCGAATCAACTTATAGTCACGAGGCCATAAGCAGTGCGGGACGCGGTTGCGATTCGGGGTGAAGGGCTTCTATGAGGCCAATGGGGCGGCGCTGCAGGAGTTGTTCGGCTTCGTTGGCCGGGACGGGGTGCGAGAAGAAGTAGCCCTGGCCGGAGTCGCAATCGAGCGAGCGCAGCAGATCCATCTGAGAGGCGTTCTCGATGCCTTCGGCGACGACCCGCATGCCCAGGTTGTGGCCGAGCGAGATGATGGTTTCGACGATGGTGGCGCGCTCGCGGGAGTTTTCGATGTCGTAGATGAACGAACGGTCGACCTTGAGCGTGCGCAGCGGAAAGCGCAGCAGGTAGTTGAGCGACGAGTAACCGGTGCCGAAGTCGTCGAGGCTGATGGAGACGCCGAGGCGGTTGATCTGGTCGAGCAGCGAGGCAGCGCGATCGGCGTCCTGCATAGTGAGGTTTTCGGTAATTTCGAGTTCGAGGAAGGCTGGGTCGATGCCTGTTTCCGACAGGACCCGCTG
The DNA here is from genome assembly GCA_038230455.1 of Terriglobales bacterium. GTDB lineage: Bacteria > Acidobacteriota > Terriglobia > Terriglobales > Acidobacteriaceae > Granulicella. Next base: position 11,248 of record JBBRNF010000015.1, on the reverse strand, counting down.
GACGCGTTCCACGAGATCGTCTTCGGCAAACTGGCGTGGAGAAACGTTGATGCAGATAGTGAGTGGGCGCGGGGAGATGAGGGAATCGTTCCAGCGCCGCATCCAGCGACAGGCTTGTCGCGTCACCTGGGCGCCGATTGGGACGATGAGGCCGCTATCTTCAGCAATCTCGAGGAAGTGATCGGGTTGAAGCAAACCGTGCTGGGGATGGCGCCAGCGGACAAGCGCCTCGAAGCCGACGATACAGCGGTCGTCGAGCGACACGATGGGCTGGTAGAAAGCCTCGAACTCTTCATTCTCGACGCCGCGCCGGATATCGTTTTCGAGTTGAAGGCGGTTGACCGTGGGTGCGCCTGGCGGGGTGTCGTTCACCTCGAAGCGCGCTTTGCCGAGGCGCTTCGCTTTGTACATGGCTGCGTCTGCGGAGCGCAGGACCTCAGAGGCGTCGGTTGCGTCCGAGCCGGTGGAGATGCCGATACTGGCAGTGACGAAGACCTCGTGGTTTTCCAGGAAGAATGCCTGTTTAAGGACGGTCTGGATGCGTTGCGCCACTCGCACGCCGGCGTCGACTCCATTATCGAGGCCGGCGCAGTTTTCGAGCAGAATGACGAACTCGTCGCCACCGATGCGCGCGACAAGGTCGCGAGGCGCACTGTGTCCGGGCGGTGGTGACTCGAAGCGAACGGCTTGCAAGAGACGCTGGGCTATGGACTTCATCAGCTCGTCGCCGATGAGATGGCCGAGGCTGTCGTTGATGACCTTGAACCGGTCGATGTCTACGAAGAGCAGGGCAAAGTTATAGCCGGGGTGCTCGCGAGCTCTGCGGACGTTATGGGCCAGTCGCTTGACGAAGCATGCGCGGTTAGGCAGGCCGGTGAGGGGATCGTGCTGGGCCTCATGCATGAGCGAAGCCTGAAGCTGGAGCGAGCGTGTGCCCACGCGGATGCGGGCTTTGAGTTCGTCGGGGTTGCAGGGATGGATGAGGTAGTCGTCGGCACCGGCATCGAAGCCGGTGACGATGTCCTCGACGGCCTCGCGGGAGGTTAGCAGGATGAGGTAGGCAGAGCTGCCTGCGGCGCGGACTTCCCGACAGACCGAGGGACCGTCCTGCAGCGGCATTTCCCAGTCCAGGATGGCCATGCGGGGCCCATCGTCGGCCAGCAGCGCGGCAGCGGCGGCGTGGCCGTCTTCGACGCACAAGACCTTGAACCCGCCGCGCTCAAGGGTGCGCTGCAGAAGGATGCGGGAAACGGCATCATCATCGGCCAGCAGAATCTTCACCAGGCCTCCCGCCCGCAAACGCGCTGAAGGTTAGCCTGTGCACAGTTTGCACTGTACGCGAGGCGGTCTATTTCGTCAGGCACGCCGGTCAGGTTGGCCTGTCGCGCCATGCGCTCGATGCGCAGGGCTGACGCCGAGGCTTGAGAAAAGGAAAGGCTGGCGAACATCCCTTTCAAGGTGTGCGCGCTGGCCTGGACCTGATGCCTGTCGCCGCGAATCACGGCTGCGGTGATGAGGGCGTGGAGCTTGGGAAACTCCTGGCAGAAGACCTGGAGCATGTCGCATAGCAGGTCGCGATCGTACTCCACGCGGGCGAAGAGCTCGTTGAGATTGATGCCGGTGTCGGTGTGTGTCGAATCCAGGTTCATTTGGCAAAGCCTCGCTTGCCTCTCTTATCGGCAGTACGACGCAGTTGTTGAGCCTGTGTCAGAGTCGTTGCTGGAATGAGGGCCCTGGAGTGCTCATCGGGCCGTTGATTTCTCATTGGAGAAAAAGTGTGTTGATGCCGATAGGAAGCCAACGACATACATAGCAAATCAGATGAGGTAAGGATGTTTTCGATTATTGGGATTCTCGTTGTCTTCGGCTGCGTGGTTGCCGGCTACCTGATGGAACATGGGAATCTGGCAGTGCTGGTCCAGCCAGCGGAACTGATTATCATCTTCGGCGCCGCCATTGGGACGGTGCTGACAGCGAATCCAATGCATATCGTTAAAGAGATCGTCTCGGGCCTGGTGGGTGTGATCGGCGGTACGCCGTACTCCAAGAAGAGATACGTGGAGACGTTGAAAATGCTGTTCGACCTGCTTTCACGGGCCCGCAAGGAAGGCGCGGTGGCGATTGAAGCAGACGTGGAAGAGCCAGACAAAAGTCCTACATTTTCTAAATATCCAGCATTTTTAAAAGACCATCATGCTTGCCAATTTGTTTGCGACACGATGCGGATGTCGATCACGGGCGGGGTGAGTGCGTTTGATGTGGACCAGGTGATGCAGAGGCTGGAAAACATTAATGAAGTCGGGCGGGGCATTGCTGTCGCGTTTGTCGCGACTATTTACGGGGTAGGCGCGGCGAATCTCCTTTTTCTGCCGTGCGCCGGCCGCATCAAAATTCTGATGCACCGCAAGCAGGTGCTGCGCGAACTCGTGCTCGAAGGTGTGCTGGCGATTGTCGAAAAGACCAGCCCGCGTGTGTTGGAAGCGAAACTGGCGGTCTACCTGCATTCCACAGCGGCCGGAAGGCCCGTCACACTGGCCGGCAAATGAGACGCAAAAAGAAGCCCGAGGAAGCAGCCCAGCATGAGCGCTGGCTTGTCTCGTATGCGGACTTTATGACGCTGCTGTTCGCTTTGTTTGTCGTCTTGTTCGCTTCGGCGCAGCATGACAAGAAGGCTATCCAGAAGGTTTCTTCGGCGGTGAAGCAAGGGTTTCAGGAGATGGGTACCTTCACCAGCAGCAACGTATCGGCGGGAGGGAAGACCGCTGATGTCTTGCGCCCGGCGATGCGTCCGTCCGATGGGATCGATGCCAGCGCGTTGCAGCGGAAGCTGGAGACGGCGTTGGGCAAAGAGATCCAGCGCAAGGAAGTGACGCTGAAGCTGACGCCAGAAGGCTTCATCATCAGCCTGCACGAGCTTGGGTTCTTTCCAAGCGGTGAGGCAAGACTGGTGGGTGGCGCGGACGCTACGATCAAGCGCATCGCCATGGTGCTCATGGAGTACGGCATGGATATGCGCGTCGAGGGCCACTCGGACGACGTTCCTATCCACAATACTGCATTCGCTTCCAACTGGGAGCTGTCTACCGCACGCGCTATGACCGTGGCGATGATGCTGGTCAATGATGCCGGCTTCAACCCGAAACGAATGTCGATTGCGGGCTATGGGCAGTATCATCCTGTGGAAAGCAACGCGACACCCGAGGGCCGAAGGGCCAACCGCCGCGTGGATATTGTGGTGGTAGCAGTAGATGAGGTGGCCACACCGAGCAACGCAGGGAGTAGCGACGTCCATCGCAACTAAGTCGTCACTGCCGTTCGCCGGGTGATTGTCAGTTTCTTGCGGCTCAGTGCGCGCGCCTGCTCCTGAGCAGCGATCGCCTTTTCTAGCTCCCAGTCCGCCAGCTTGCTGTGGATGGCGCTCAGCTTGGTGTCAGGATCAGTCTGGATGCTTTCGAGCACCACGCCGAACAGTGCCGCCATCTTCTGAATCGTCGCAGCGTCGAAGAGGTCGGCGTTGTATTGCCAGCCGCCGACGAGTCCTTCCGCGGTTTCTCGCACAAAGACGGCCATGTCAAACTTCGAGGGAAGTCCGAGGCGTACGCTGCTCAATTCGAGACCGTCCATCTTTGTGCTGTTGCGCGGGGTGTTCTGCTGTACGAAGAGCACCTGCACCAGTGGGTTGTGGCTGCGGCTGCGCTCAGGGGCAAGCTCTTCCACAAGCTTGTCGAACGGCACGTCCTGGTGTGCGTAAGCGTCTAGCGTGTAGTGACGGACGCGGGCCAGATGCTCGATGAATGTGGGGTCGCCGGAAAGGTCTGCGCGTACGACCATCAGGTTGACGAAGAAGCCGATCAGGTCTTCTGTCTGCACAGCGGTGCGGTTGGCAAGGTCGGTGCCGAGAACGATGTCGCTCTGCCGGGTAAGGTACGCAATCAGCATCTGAAACGCGGCGATGAGCAGCATGAACGACGTGGCACCTTCGCGGCGGGCAAGCAACTGCAGTGCGGCCATGCGCTCCGCTGGAATCTGGAAGACATGCAAACCGCCCGAGAAGGTCTGGAACTCCGGGCGCGGCCTGTCGGTAGGAATCTGCAGGATCGGTGGAGCACCGGCGAGTGCCTTGCGCCAGAAAGCGAGCTGCCCTTCCAGCACGGCGCCCTGCAACCAGTTACGCTGCCACACTGCATAATCGGCGTACTGGATAGGCAGCGGCGGCAGCGGCCCGGTCTCCTGTCCAAGCGCGGCGGCGTAAAACGTGGTGAGGTCTCGCAGCAGAACGGCGTTCGACCAGCCGTCCGTGGCGATGTGGTGCGAGTTGAGCAGCAGAATGTGCTCGTCATCGTCCAACCGCACCAACATCGCCCGCAGCATGGGGTCGGTCGCGAGCTGGAAAGGCTTCTGCGCTTCCGCGTCCAGCAGCCGCAGGGCCTCCGCCTCACGCACGCTCGCGGGCAGCGCCGTGAGGTCGACCAGAGGCAGCGCAACGGTTTGATGCGGGTCGATGATCTGCACAGGTTCGTCATTGTGGACGACGTAGCGCGTACGGAGTACCTCATGCCTGGCGACCAGCGATTCGATCGCCTGCTGGAGCGCCGCGATGTGTAGCGTGCCTTTGAGGCGCAGAGCGGAAGGGGTGTTGTAGAGCGGATTGTCGGGGTCCATCTGTGCGACGAACCAGAGCCGCTGCTGCGCGAACGAGAGCACGAGGTCGCGGTCGCGCGGGACTGCGATAAGCGGCGGTGCAAGCAGCCCTAGATCCGAGCGCTGCAGGTGCGTGATGCGTTCCGCGACGCCTGCGACGGTCGGCGCTTCGAACAGAACGCGCAGCGGAATTTCGATGGAGAGCGCGTGACGCAGCCGCCCGACGACTCGCGTGGCGGAAAGAGAGTGACCGCCGGCTTCGAAGAAGTTTTCATCCAGACCGATGCGGCCCAGATTCAGCACGTCGCAGAAGGTAGACGCAACGATCTCTTCCAGAGGAGTCCGACTGCGGGAGTCGTCTGCCCGTTCCCCGTCATCGGCAGGCGGCGTGGGCAAGTTGTTTCGATCCACTTTGCCGGTAGGCGAGAGCGGCAGGAATTCGATCTGCATCCATCCGCGGGGAACCATGTACTCAGGCAGACGGTCGCGGAGGTGCTTGCGGAGATCGGCAAAGTCGATAGCGGCATTCCCATCCTGCGCAACGATGTAGGCAGCCAGAAACTTGTTGCCGGGATCGTCTTCGCGCGCGATCACGACGCACTCGCGCACCGCGGGATGTGCGCTGAGCGCCGTTTCGATTTCACCCAGCTCGATGCGGAAGCCACGAATCTTGACCTGAAGATCAGCGCGACCGACGTACTCGATGGAACCATCCGGATGATAGCGAACGATGTCGCCGGTGTCGTAAAGCTTGCTGCCTGCGGAAAACGGGTTCGGGCTATAGCTCAATTCGGTCAGGTCGGGCCTCGCCAGGTAACCCCGGGTTACTCCATCACCTGCGACGTAGAGCTTGCCGTTCACGCCCACCGGGACAGGTTGCATATGGCGATCCAGCACATAAAGCTGCATATTGGCGCCTGGACGGCCGATCACAATCAATTCTTCCGGGTCGGTGAAGCGATGCGTGACGCAGATAACGGTGGTTTCCGTGGGGCCGTAAACGTGTAATAGCGGCGAGCCTTCCCCGGCGTGCATCAGGCGGCGAAACAGTTCGCGCGGCAGAGGCTCGCCTCCGATCATCCGCTTGATCTGCTTGCCCGCAAAACCGGCATCGAGCAGCATCGCCCAGGTCGTGGGGGTGGCGACCATCGCCGTCACCTGGTTCCCAATCAGCAGCCGCGCAAGGTCTTCTCCGTTGGAAGCAACTTCGCGACTGGAGATTACCACCGATCCGCCCGTGATAAGAGGACCATATAGCTCGGGGATGCACATATCAAATGCATAGCTGGACAAAGCTACGAACACATCTTGAGAGGTCAATTCCATCTGCCTGAACGCCCAGCAAAGATAGTTCACCACGTTCCGATGGCAGACCTCGACGCCCTTCGGTCTGCCGGTCGAGCCGGAGGTGAAGATGACGTAAATTAGATCGCCCGAGCTGACGGGGATATCCAGGTTAGTGCCATCGAGCGAGGCGATGGCGGCGGCCACGTTATCGAGATTGATGATGGGACCGGCGTATTCGGGTACGCCCTCGAGCAGCAGTTGCTCCGTGACAAGGCAGGCGATCTCGGCATCTTCGATCACCATTCGCGACCGTTCCGGCGGATACCCTGGATCCAGCGGAATGTAGGCCGCGCCACACTTCTGTACTGCCAGCAGGGCGATGGGCATCCGAAGCGAGCGCTCCACATAAATAGCCACCCGGTCGCCGGGCTTTACGCCGCTGTGTAGTAGATGTTCTGCCAGCTGATTTGCCGCTTTGTTAAGATCGGCGAACGTCAGTGACGCATCCCCAAAGATGATGGCAGTGTTGTTCGGTGTGCGAAGGACCTGTTCTTCAAACAACTGGTGCAGACACTTGTCGCGAGGGTAATCGGCGTCGGTTTGGTTCCACTCCACCAGCAATCGATGCCGCTCTTCTTCGCCAAGGAACGAAACTTCGGTGATCTTCTGGGCAGGATCCTGGGCGAGCCGCGTGAGCAATGTGCCATAGTGGGCGAGCATTCGCTCGATGGTTTCAGCGTCGTAGAGCGCCGTGCTGTACTCGAGTGCACAACGCAGTGTGCCGGCCTGCTCCGAGACGTTGAGGATCAAATCGACCTTCGCGTCGGAGCCCGACATTGGCACGGCCTCCGCCGCGAGCGAGCCGAAGTTTGCCGAACGCTCGAAGGCGTTCTGCTGGACGAACATCACCTGGAATAGCGGTGAGCGGCTCATGTCGCGCACCGGGTTCAACTCTTCGACCAGCTTCTCGAACGGCATGTCCGCGTGCGCGTAGGACGTCAGGACCGAAGCGCGCGTGCGGCGCAGCTGGTCGAGGAACGTAGGCTCTCCCGACAGGTCCGAGCGCAGCGCGAGCGTATTGGCAAAGTAGCCTATCAGCGCTTCGGTGGCAGGCTTGTCGCGGCCGGCGATGGCCGTGCCGACGACCAGGTCCTGCTGGCCGGAGTAGCGCGACAGTAGCACGTTGAACGCGCTAAAGAGTGTGATGAAGAGTGTAGAGCCTTCACGCCGGGCAAGCGCCTTGATCGCGGTCAGCGTTTCTGCAGGAACGATCGCGACGAGCTTGGCGCCATCGACAACTTGCTGCGCAGGGCGCGGACGGTCCGTCGGAAGCTCGATCGCAGGTGGTGCGCCCGCAAGATGCTGCTTCCAGTAGGCGAGCTTCTCCGCCAGCACATCTCCCGTCATGTACTGGCGTTGCCAGGCGGCGTAGTCGCGATACTGCAACGCGAGCGGCTTGAGCGGCGAGGTTGCGCCGGCGCGGAAGGCTTCGTACAGTGTGGCGAGTTCCTCGCTGATCACACCCAGCGACCAGCCATCTGCAATGGCGTGGTGCAGGTTGATGAGCAGAATGTTTTCCTGCTCGCCCAAGCGCAACACCAGAATGCGGAAAAGGGGCGCGACGGAGACTTTGAATGGCCGACGAGCCTCGGCCTGGATGAGACGGAGGGCTTCTTCCTCGCGGGCGGCTGCTGACAGCGCGCTTAGATCGACCCGGGTTAGCGGCAGAGTCTCTTCATTGGAGACAAGTTGCACCGGTTCGCTGCCAACACTGGTCACGGCAAAGCGGGTGCGCAGTGAATCATGACGCTGCATCAGCGCGTCGAGCGCACGCTCGAGCGCGGCGTCGTCCAATTCACCGCCGAGGCGCACGGCCCACGGGATGTTATAGAAGGGACTTTCCGGCTCGAACTCAGCGAGAAACCACAGGCGCTGCTGCGTAAACGACAAAGGCACTGCTACGTCCGCGGGCACGTTCTCGATGGGCGCGGCGGCTACTTTCAAGTGCTTGGCGGCTATGCGCTCGGCGAGCCCCGCAATCGTCGGCGACTCGAACAGCGCGCGCACCGGCAGCTCGATCTGAAAGGTGTCGCGAATGCGCGCGATCATGCGAGTAGCAAGCAGGGAATGGCCGCCGAGCTCGAAGAAATTGTCCGCGATACCGACGCGCGGAAGCTTAAGCACCTCCGCCCATATCTCGCAGAGCATCTCTTCAGCGGGCGTGCGCGGCGCGGTGTATTCCGGCGCTCCGCTGTCGCTATGGTCAGGCGCGGGCAGCGCCTTTCGGTCCACCTTGCCATTGGCTGTGCGAGGCAGTTCCGCGAGCAGCACAATCGCAGAAGGCACCATGTAGTCGGGCAGCCGTTCGGCGACCTGCTTACGCAGTTGCGCAGTAGACGCGCCTTCCGCACGCATGACAACGTAGGCCACGATGCGCTTGTCGCCGGGCGAGTCTTCGCGCACCACGGCGACACACTCCACAAGGGCGGGGTCCTGGGCGAGAACTATTTCGATCTCACCCAGCTCGATGCGATGACCGCGCACCTTGACCTGGAAGTCGATGCGGCCGAGGCACTGGATGCTGCCGTCGGGCAATACTTTCGCCAGGTCGCCGGTGCGGTATAGTCGCTCGCCCGGAACAAACGGGTCCGCAACGAAACGCTCGGCCGTCAACTCGGGCTTGCGCCAGTAACCGCGGCCAACACCTTCGCCGCCAATGTACAGCTCACCGGCAACGCCCACCGGTACAAGCTGCCGTGCGGAGTCGAGGACGTACATCGTGGTGTTGGCAATAGGGTGTCCGATGGTGATGCGCGCGAGATTTTCAGCGTCGATGCGCGCGACGGAAGACCAGATCGTAGTTTCAGTGGGGCCGTACATATTCCACATTTCGCCCACGGACGCGACGAGTTGTGCGGCGAGTTCCGGGGGCAGGGCCTCGCCTCCGCAGAGCACTTTGAGGCGCGCATCGCCCTTCCACCCGGCTTCCAGCAACATCGACCACGTGGCCGGCGTCGCCTGCATGATAGTGACGTCATGGCGGCGCAGGAGCGCCATCAACTGCGTCGCGTCCGTCGTGTCTTCGCGCGAAGCGACGACCACGCAAGCGCCCGCAATGAGCGGGAGATACAGCTCAAGGCCCGAGATATCAAACGACAGTGTCGTCACGGCCAGCAGCACGTCGCCAGGCGCGATGCCGGGCTCGCGCTGCATGCTGAGGAGGAAGTTCACCAGGTTACGGTGCGTGATCTCGACGCCCTTCGGCTTGCCTGTGGAGCCCGAGGTGTGGAGGACGTACGCGAGGTCGTCCGCATCGCCCGATGCGTGCAGATTGGACGTGGAGCGCTGCGCTATCGCGGGCCACTCCGCGTCGAGGCAAAGGGTCTCGCCTTCGAACGAAGGCAGCATGTCGCGGACGGAGGTTTCGGTGATGACGAGGCGCGTCTGCGCGTCGTCGAGGATATAGCCGAGCCGCTCCTGAGGGTAGTTAGGATCGAGCGGGAGATACGCCGCACCGGTCTTTGCCACTCCGAGCAACGCCACCAGCAGCTCCTGTGTGCGCTGCATGCAAACACCGACCAGCGAACCCGGTCCAATGCCCCGCGCCACGAGGTCATGGGCAAGCTGGTTGGCGTGCGCGTTCAGATCGAAGTACGTACGCCGGTCACTGCCTGAGGCTGTAGCGATTGCATAAGGAGTGCGCTCGACCTGCTGTTCGAACAAGTCGGGCAGCCGCGCTTCGCGTGGGTAGAGCCGCGCGGTATCGTTCCAGGTCGTCAGCAGGTTGCGTTGCTCGCCTCCGCTCAGCATGGGGATGCGCAGGGCCGGCGTTCTGACATCGGTTGCGACCGCTTCGAGAATGTTTGCAAAATGCTGGGCCATGCGATCGATGGTGGCCGCGTCGAAGAGGTCGGTGTTGTATTCGAAGCTCAGGCGCAGGCGGTCATCATGCTCTGCGGCGTAGAGCGTCAGGTCGAACTTCGAGCTTTGCTTGCGGATAGGGAAAGTTTCGGCGAGTGCCGCCCCAAGGTGACGCGCGTCGCCCGCTGCGGTTATCAGGACCAGCATCACCTGGAAAATCGGGTTACGGCTCAGGTCGCGGTCCGGCTGTAACTCTTCCACTAGCCGTTCGAACGGTATGTCCTGGTGGCTGTAAGCCCCCAGCGTGGTTTCGCGTACGCGCTCCAGCACATCCTGGAAAGTCGGGTCGCCCCCAAGACTGGTGCGCAGCACCAGCGTGTTCGTAAAGAGGCCGATCAAGCCTTCCCACTCCGCGTGATTTCGCCCGGAGATCTGCGAGCCGACGACCACGTCGTGCTGACCCGAGTGGCGCGCCAACAGCACGTTCCATGCCGCCAGCAGAGCCATGAAGAGCGTGACGTCTTCGCGCTGGCAAAGCGCGCGCAGCGATTTGAGTATGTCGGCGGGCAGGTAAATGTAGTGGCGTTCACCCCGAAACGACTCGACGCGCGGTCGTGGCCGATCCGTCGGCAACTCAAGCACCGGAGGCGCGCCCGCGAGTTGCACCTTCCAGTAGGCTAGTTGCCGCACCTGTTCTTCGCCCGCGAGGAAGGCCCGCTGCCAGACGGCGTAGTCGGCGTACTGTAGCTGCAGCGGCGCCAGTTCGCACGCGGTGCCGTTCAGGCCTGCTTCGTAAAGCGTGGCAAGCTCGCGCCAGAACACGTCCATCGACCATCCGTCGCTGATGGAGTGGTGCGTATTGAGTACGATGACGTGGTCGTCAAGAGTCAGGCGGATGAGCGATGCGCGGGCGAGCTGCCCCTGCTTCAGGTCGAACGGCGTCGCTCCGGCGTCGATGGCGAGCCGCCGCGCTTCTTCCAGCCGGACTTCTGCGGGTACTTCAGTGAGATCGGTCAGCGTGAGCGCAAAGGCATGCGGCGGCTCGATGATTTGCACCGGCTCCCCGTCCACCTCGTCGAAGCGTGTGCGCAGAGTTTCATGCCGCTCCACCATCGCGGTAAGCGCAGCCTGCAGCGCCTCCACGACGATTAGCCCGCTTAGTCGCATGATGGAAGGCGCGTTGTAGAGCGGATTGTTGGGCTCCAGTTGTTCAAGGAACCAGAGCCGCTGCTGCGCGAAGGAAAGCGGGATCGGGCGGCTCCGATCAGCCCGATGTGTGGCCGGCGAAACGGAAACGTTGCTGCTCGCGGTAAGCGTGTCGATAGCGGCAGCCAGTCCGGCGACGGTGGGCGTCTCAAATAATGCGCGCAGCGGAAGCTCAACCTCGAAGGTGCGGCGGATGCGTGAGACCACTTGCGTGGCCAGAAGCGAGTGGCCGCCGAGAGCGAAGAAGTTCGCT
>JBBRNF010000014.1:0-113251 GCA_038230455.1 Terriglobales bacterium | reverse complement strand
GACGAGGTCAAGAAGCTGGGGCTGTAGGGTTGTGCCGCCCGGCGGACTTGCTATACTAGGCGAGTTGCTGCGGGGCTTTGATCTCGTTCGATGGCGTTATGGTGTAACTGGTTAACACGTCGCCCTCTCAAGGCGAAGAGTCCGGGTTCGAGCCCCGGTAACGCTACCAAAACTTCAATAAAATGAATGACTTGAAGGCATGCGCGGAAAATCGCTCGTTTGCCTCTTTTCTTTTGGTGGCACTTTGGTGGCACTTTGCGCCAGAGAAAAGCCTAATAGGCAAAGCGCGTCACTTCTGTCCGATTTCTAGGTCCAACCTCAACTCGACAGCTGAGGGCGGCAGACCTTATCCCTGGGCTCCGTTCAGCGACCGTGAACAGGTTGGGTCTCCAAGAAGAGTCCGTGACAAGTGTCTATAGGCGACAGGCCAACATGGAGCGCACGACTGTGCAATTGCGATATCGGTTGTGAACCGTAACTTCGCATCATGAAGATGAATTCGGACTGAGCAATCTGCCGCTATAATAGGTGCAGGTTGCGCGGAGGGTTTTATGCCGGAAGCGGTTGTCTTGTCCAAAGTTGCTGCGGCGTCACAGGCTCACAGACGCGAACCGTCTGTCTTCTACCGCCGCATGGAACGAAAGCTAGGTACAGGAACATTGACTTCAGACAGCGACCTGGCTCGGCTCGTCGAGCAGCGACTGCCCCTGACGTCGGTCGAGTCTTTGACTTCCCATGGACTCAGTGATGATGAGGTCTACTCGTACATTCTTCCTCGCCGAACGCTGGTGCATCGGAAGTCCAAACGTGAACCCCTGACTCACGATGAATCTGACCGCGCCGTGCGTATTGCCAGGATTACTTCCCTCGCGGAAGAAGTCTTCGGCGACGATGCAAAAGCGGGTCGATGGCTGCGCAAGATCAAGGAACGCTTTGACGGACGTACTCCGTTGGAAGTCTCGCGAACCGAAGCCGGAGCGCGCCTCGTAGAGGAGATGCTGCTGCAATTAGATTACGGCATCTTTGCATGAGCAATGGAATCACCCTATGGCGAGTGAGCAACTATGCCACGTTGGACGGCGTAGGTGGAACCTTTGTCGGAGGGCGTTGGCACACGAAAGGCCATTCCATCGTCTACTGTAGCGAGGACCCCTCCACGGCTCTGTTGGAAACGCTGGTTCACATGGAGATCGATTCCGAGGATCGTCCGCAAACCTTCCAGGTGTTGAAGATTCAGTCATCTGTGGCACTTGCGGTTGAGCGAGTGAACGTGAAGAAGTTGAGTCCCGATTGGCCCACCAATCTCGTGTTGACGAAGTCCATTGGTGACAATTGGCTTCAGTCGCGGAAGACCCTCCTTTTTGAAGTCCCGAGTGTCCTCATTCCTGAACGCCGAAACTTCCTGATAAACCCGCTGCATCCGGAGATGAAGAAGCTGCGAATCACGGCGCGCTACTCCCATCCGTTCGACCAACGATTCTTCAAGTAAATGACCGAGTGATGCGCGGCGCGCATCACGTTGGGTCTGGAAGTCATTGGACGCCGGGCTTGAGCTGCCCATATGGTCTGGCTATCGCAACTGAATTCATCGTTGCTGGAGGTAGCCAATGATCCGCCAAAGCAGTGCTCTCAGTCGTCCAAACCGCCTCGCTCATCCCAACGGTTCACCCTTTTCAAAGCAGTTCCTCGCGCACGCTCTTCGCGTGGTGGCTCCCGCTTTCCTTGCGCTGACGCTGGCGAGCGTCGCCCATGCCCAAGGGACGATCGACTTCTCCGGGGCAACCACGCTCATGGGAACGTTCAAGACCTTCGCCATTTATGCGGGCGCCGTCATCTGCTTTGGCGGACTGATCTTTGCCGGCATTCGAATGATGAGTGGCCGGTTTCAAGACGCGATACCCGGGATCTTCGGTGCGTTGTTTGGCGCTGGCGTTCTCGGCTGGGGCGCCGGCTGGATCAGTTCACTCACCGGTCAAACGATCCCGTAGGAGCTGCCATGCACACGACCAGGCGGGGAGAACCCTTACCAATCAATCAGGCAATGAACAGGCCGAGAGCCAAACTAGGGCTTGATATCTCGGCATGGATGGCCATCGTATTTGTCTGCGTGACGGTTTTCCTCGTTGGTTTTCGAATGCTGGCGATCCTGAGCTTTCCAACACTCGCAGGCGGCGCATGGCTGATCGTCCGCAAACACCCAAAGATGTTTCAACTCTGGGGCTTGAGCCTCAGCCAGAAGAGCTACTATGACCCGCGCAAACGCTGAGCAACTGAAACATACCCCGTGGTTTGCGAAGGCGGGAGCGGCCTGCAGCATCGTGCCGATCTCCCGCTTCGTCGGCCAAAGCTTCTTCGCATTGAAGGGCGGAGGCTACGGTTGCCTCTTCTCTCTGACAGGCTTGGATGAAGAGGGCCTCACCGAACAGGAGCTTGATGCGCGTATCCGCCAGATAGAAGGTGCGCTGCGGACCGTCCCAGAAGGATCGTGCCTCTATCAGTACGCCCGCGTGATGTCGGACTTCAACCTTCCAAGGCAAAAGCAATACGAGAGTGAGATCACAGAGGCGTTCGCGAGTGATCGCTTTCTATTCCTCCAGAAGAACGCGTCCTTCCGCCGGATCGATCTTCACTGGTGCCTCACTCTTGAGTCGTCGAAGTTCAAGACCTTCAACCGGAAGCCGCAGGAGAATGCGGTTGAAACATCGCGGATGCTCTCCGACCTGGAGAAGACTGCGACGCTGCTTGTCGGGCATCTGGGAAGCGCGCTGGGTCTGCGGCTCCTCGACAAGAACGAAGCTTTCCAATTCTTCAGCTACCTCTTCAATCTGGAGGAATGGGCCGCACAGGACCAACTCCGAAGCGACACGGGCGTAGACCGCCAGATCGTGAAGAGTCCCGTCTCGTGGCACAAGGATCATGTGCAAGTCGGCAAGCGACACGTACAAATGTTTTCATTGAAGACAACCCCCGAGGCATCGCGCCCATGCCAGTTGTCCGGCTTGCTCACCCTTGACTGTGACAGTGTCCTTTGCTCCACATGGCGGGTGAAGTCTGCCTCCGCCGCTCGCAGCGAGATCGACGCTCAAGAGAAGTTCATCTCCTTTTTCAAAGTTGGCGTGCTCACGCGCGTGATGAGCGGGCGCGATACGGCGTCGCTGGATACCGGAGCCGGAGCAAAAGCTGCGAACCACAGCGTAGACGACCTGAGCGACGTGATCCGCTCACTCGATAAGAAAGCGCAGGGAGAGTTCTCGCTTCGCCTGCTGCTGGCGGCCAATAGCCCGGAGCAGCTTCGGTCGTGCTCACCAGCAGTACATCGGATCTTCGTTGATGCCCGTGCTCAGGTGATGGAGGAGACGCTCGGGAATCTGTCCGCTTTCTATGCCATGTTCCCCGGCAATCACAAATTCAATGTCTTCCCGATGTGGTTGTCTGAGGATCATCACGCTCGCCTCTCCTCTGTGTTCGCGCCACATATTGGGCATCCGCAGTCCGAGGATCTGGATTCCGAGTACCTCAACATCTTCGAGACACGCACACGAACGCCGTTCTTCCAGGACGTGTATGTGGACGGCGTCCGAGTCATGCTCATCATCGGACCTACTGGGACCGGCAAGTCAGTTCATGGGAACCAAATGATCTCTCTGGAGCAGAAGTACGGGGGATTCACTTACATCTTCGACATCGGCGGCAGCTACGAGAGCGTTGTCGAACTGTACGGCGGCAAGGTCGATCGTGTCGGCAAGGACGGTCCGCGCATCAACCCATTTGCTTTGGAGCCGACCGAGAGCAACATCAAGTTCCTCTACTCCTTTGTGAAGCTGCTGTTGACGAACGGCGGCGCAGAGCTTGAGCCGGAAGATGACGACGTGATCCACAAAGCTGTGCAGGACATGTACATGCTTGATGCGGCCAATCGCCGGCTTTCCAATCTCTATCTTCCCAAGAAGCTCCAGCGCTACCTGTCGAAGTGGATTGGCACTGGCATCTACAACGCCGTCTTCGACAACGTGGAAGACAGCCTTTCGCTCTCGCGCCTCCAGTGTTTCGACTTCCAAGGCGTGAACAACGAGCAGTACGCCGACCTGATCGAGCCCCTGATGGTCTGGCTGTTACGCCGGATCAACGACGTGCTCTATAACCCGGCCAATCTCGGAGTGCCAAAGCACATTCTGATCGAAGAAATCTTTTCTTCAATGAAAAACAAGCAGCTTTTGGACGGCGCTTTGGCTTCGATCAAAACCGTCCGCAAGAACCTTGGCGGCGTGACCATGATCGGCCAGTCTGCCGATGACCTTGGCGCAAACGCCGATAGCATCGTGAACTCCTGCACGTCGTTCCTCTTCCTGAAGGATGCCACCTTTAACCGGAAGCGTTATGCCGAGCTGTTCAAGATGAACGAGCAGCAGCTAGCTCTCTTCGAGAGCTTGCAGGACCGCGAGGGACTCTACATGCGAAGGGACGGTCTGACCAAGGTCGTCACCCTGAATCTCGACAGCCGCAGCTATGCAACGTTCTCTACCAAGCCGAAGGACCGGGTCCGACGGACGAAGCTGATCGACAAATACGGACTCACCGAGGGCATTACTCGATTCGCCCAGGGCGAGGCTGTCTAACCCTGTTCAAACCATCACCACAAGGGCCACCCATGAAACCGCCGATCCGCTTCACCCTCCCGCTTGCCGTCTCGTCTCTCCTCTCGCTTGCCTGTGGCTTGGCGCAAGCATCGACCACACCCGGACCGCACCACCTTCAGCCGAATGCGCCGCGCTCCGTCACGGTCTCTGAGGTGCAGACACCTCCGGTGATCCGCGCCGGCCTGCTGCAGTCGACGCTCATACTCCTGCCTGCCGAGGAAAAGATCGCGACCGTGTTCGGTGGTGACACCGTGGATTGGGTGTTCGACGCGGGACATGTGGCAAGTCGCTTCATCAGCGTGAAGCCAAAACTTGCAAACACGACGACGGACATCCACATCGTGTCGGACCACGGTAATGAGTACACCCTGCAGTTGCAGGAGATCTCGAACGACGCGGACGTTCACTTCGATTCCAAAGTCTTCATCGTCCCTGGCGACAAGGCTGCCAAGGACAGACTGACCGATTCACCCGTATTCGTGCCAGCCGTCGAGCTGGAAAGGGCCAAGCTGGAGGCGGCAGCGGCCAAGGCCGCGCAGGCTGCTGAACTGAAGACTGAGGAGACAAAAGCGGAAGCGTATCGGAGTCAGTATCCCGGCAGCCTTCACTTCGACTTCGTCTGGGACGAGAAGAAGGGAAGGGAGTTGGGCCTTCAGCAGATCTGGCATGACGAAAAGTTCACCTACTTGCGAGGCCGGTTCCAGGAGACGGCGGTTCTTTACGAGACAAAGGATGGCAAAGGCTCGCTTATCAACTTCGATTACAACGGGGGACTGTACACGGTTCCCAAGGAACTCGACAACGGCTACCTCGCCATCGGGAAGAAGCGCGTGGACTTCCACCGCAGTCAGGAGAAGAACTAGCCATGCCTGAACTCAACCAGACCCCTGAAGCCACAGTACCGGCGCAACGCGAAGCCGTTGGACCGGTGAAGAGAAGCACCCCCGTGGTGATCGCACTCATAGCCATCGTGACATTGATCGGGATCGCCAATATATCGAGCCTTGTCAGCGGCAAGAAGAAGTCCACCCCGGCAAGCGCACTGCCGATGCGGCCCTCCACCGCGAACGCTCAGCAGGTTTCAAGCTTCGAGGCGCAGCAACAGATGCAGGCGCGCAAGGATTTCGGCGACGGGCAGCGTCAGCAAGAACTCGCGGCCGAGATGCAGCAGCTGCAACAGGAGCAGGCCGTCCCTGGCCCGGAGGCCGATGGGACACCCAAGATGACCGCCGCACAGCGTGATGCAATTTACGGCAACAGCTCCAATGCGCCGAAACAGACTTCGAATGTCTCGCAAGCCCAAGCCGAGGCCAAGCAGAAGGTCTTGGAGAGAGAGAAGGTGCATAAGGACGCCGTGAACAGTGATACCGTGGCCATCGACTTCAGCCGTCCCAGCGTTGCCACTCCCGGTTCTCCGGCTCAGGCGACAGCCGTACTCGGTCAACGGGATGAGACCACACCGACAGCTTCGGCGGACGCGATTATCCCAACCGCCCCCGGAGTGGCACAGACGGTGGATTCTGAACGGCCGAAAGCAGCAGCGAAAGCTGACCCGATGGCCCCTTACAACTTCGACGGCTACCACGGTCGCCTGTATCGAGTTTTTGAGGGAACCGTTCTTGAGGGTGTGGTGACCAACCACACCGACGGCGGGCTTCCCGGCCCGATCCTAATCATGCTGACGACGGACTACTACTCGCATGACCACCAACAACTTCTCATGCCCCAAGGCACGAGGTTGATTGGGACGGTCCAAAGCGTCGGGAACGCGCAGCAACGAAAGATTTTGGTGACCTTCCATCGGGCGGTGTGCCCCGACGGGTTTTCACTCCAGTTGGACAAGTATGTCGGACTCGATCCAATCGGAACGACCGGCCTCGCCACCAAGATCGACCATGGCTATCTCCAGGCGTTTGCAGCTGCGGCGGCGGTCGGGGGTTTAGGAGGACTTGCCCAGATCGGCAATAGCGGTAGTGTGCTCTCGCCATCGACACAGATACGTGACGGCATCTCGGAGCAGTCGGCGAATGAGGGTGAACAGATCCTCAGTCACTTCCTCAACCGCTTGCCGATCATCACGCTCAAAGAAGGCTCGCGCGCCCGTGTGTATATCGGTACCGACATCCTGATCCCGTCCTACGCGGATCATCGAGTCGATCCCACCCTGTAATCACCGTTCAAGATGCCACCGGAGGCATACATGAAGTCCCGTATTCCCAAAATCTGGTTGTCACTCGCTTTGGTCGTACCCGTCGGCTACGGGATAGCGCATGGGATAGGCACGGAAACATTCGTTAGGTTCACGACGGCCGTTCTGTTTTATGCCAACGTGCCGGGCCGCCTCTGCGAGATCGTGACCAACCTAAAGACGCTCCCGGACCGGATGAACCCCACCCGCTCCGAGTGCAATCAGTTCTAACCCATAAGGAGTCACCATGAAGTTCAATCTTAGAAAGCGAAACAAATACCTACTCGCAGGCGGTTTGCTGCTTGCGACGGCTACGCCGAGCTTTGCGCTCTTCGGCATCGGCGATATCGTCTTCGATCCCACGAGCTATGCCAGTCTTGCGTCCCAGCTCACCACGCTGCAGTCGCAATACAACATGTTCAAGAACAACGTCACTCACTTCTCATTCAAGCAGCAGTGGCAAACTACGCTGAGTGCTCTCAAGAACGCGAACGTGACGAACATGTTCGGCGAGACGGCTGGATTCAGCGTTGCGCTCAACAGCAACTCGCCGAGTGCTTCGACGATGGCATGGAAGACCGCCAGTGTCCCGGTCAACATTACGACAACCAGCTACCTCCGGGGTCAGATTGTTGGGAATAGCGCACAGCTCTCCCAGCTCGCCATGGTCGAGATGTCGGATTCGATCTCGCCTGACTGCCTTACAGCAGTCGGCCAGTATCGGACAACTCGCGGCCAGAACGTGACCGCCAACGGAGCGTTGTCGCAGCAGCAGTTCGATGCGACTTCGGCAACGAACAGCGAGGTTCAGCAGTTGAACCTCTTGAATGCGGCGCAGGCGCAGCAACTGACCGAGGCACAGTCACAAGGGGCGATGCAGGTCTGCCTTGCTTCCCAGATGACTGTGGCGAACATGCAACTGCGGAACGCAGCAGCGCAGGACCTGAATACGGCAGCAACCATTCAGGCTCAACGGGCTGCGAATGACACCAGCGCGGCCAACGAAGGCAGCACCTGGAAGACTTACATCCCCTAAACCGGAGAAGCAATGCTTACCGCTATCAACACGAAGATTCTTCTTGCAATCCTTGCGGTACTGACCGTCATTGGCGGTGCCGCGCTTTATCAACGGGACCAAGCAGCCAAGACAGCCGCTGCAGCCGCCAAAGCAGCAGCAATCCTTCAAATGCAAAGAGATGACGACGAATATCTGAAGCAGGAGAACGAAGCCCTTCGGAAGCAGGTCGAAGCGGACAAGAAGAGACATAACTCTGCCGCCGCCCACGAAGGCAAGACCTGGAAGACGTACGTTCCCTAAACCGCACGCATCCTAATTCTGAGAGAGAGCACTGTTATGGCCTCCATTATGTTGTTAGCGCAAGCCCTTCCGTCCGCAAGTTCCGGCGTCGATTGGCTATATCAGTTCACCAACAATCTGACCAACCTCACAACGCAGAATGGCGGGGCTCTCACCCAGCTTGGCATGACCGAATTAAGCTGCATCGCGCTATTCACACTCATCAGCATGGTGGTGAATTGGCAAACCTCGACCATGACTTTCCGGCTGCACCACCATCAGGTTCAAGTGGGTGATTTGACGAAGTTTCTACTTCAGCTCATCATCTGCTGTCTCCTGGAGAATTACTGGGTGAATCCGTTTCCCGGAGCGAGCTTTGGCATCAACCATTTCTTCTCCTACATCGCCCAGGCGATGGTCGCAGCGTTCGATCAAAGCTCGCTTGATTCGCTCCTCCAATTGCTGAAAACCGCTGGCGATCAAACGGCTATGCCGTCGTTTACAGCCCCCGTTCAGATCCTCTGCTATTTCTTTGTGCAGATTCTTTTAGGACTGTCCTCAGCCATCCTGTTCCTCATCAATTGCAGTGCCTTCATTCTCTACGGAGTCACCGCACTATTCGGCCCGATCTTTGTTCCATTGCTGATGACAAAGACGTTTCGGGCGAAGTTCTTCCACTTTCTTGATGTACTCATCAGCTTTGCGATGATCCGTGCCGTTGCCGCAGCTTTCATATTCGTGTGGGGCGGATTCATGAACGCCTTCATTCAACAGACGTTCAACGGTAACTATTCGATGGAGATGTGGCTTGCAAACCTCATCCCTTGCACGATGGTATTTATCGCATTCATCATCAATATGCTTTTCATTCCGAGCATGACACAGGCCATCTTCGGAGGAGCGGCGGGACTCGCTTCAAGGGCGGCGGACGTAGGGGCGGGATTAGCAACAGTGGCCATAAGGGCCGGAGGAGCATGAGCTTATGTGGGATTTTCTTTTTGGATATATGTTTGGTCGCGCGACAGGCCTCGGACGGATCTTGCGGCCTGTCTTGTGGCTCCTTTTGATCGGTGTCCTAGTCGCCGCGTTCATCTACGCCGGTGTTGTTTTCAAAGCAGTCAACGAAAGGAATAGTGCTCCCCATGTCCAGCGCCACTCTACCCACTGAATCCCGGCTCACACCGGCCCAATCGCTGCTCACCGACGAGATCGGGAACGAGGTCTACGCCTCGCACTACGCCGAACGCAAAATGAGCCGTTTCGTGATCGGAGCAGAGACGGTTCTACTACTCGGAGCATTCGGCCTTATCTTTTCTTTTGCTCCCCGACCGATTGCGAATCGGTACATCCGGATTGACGAGATGGGACGGGCTCAGGCTATTGCATACACAGACTTGAACTACAGTCCGCGCGAGGGCGAAGTTCGGACGTACCTCACGGATTGGGCCAACTATCGGTACACGGTCAACCGGGACACTATCGCGAAGAAGTATCCACTCAATTACTACTTCCTGTCGCAGACATTGGCCTCGCAGTTGATGGGACAGGACAACCAGAATCACCTCGTCTCGGAGGTGGTTGGTGGTCAGGTTGAGCAGAGCGAAGTGGAGGTCAAGAACGTCACGATCACAACAATGTCTGAGGAGACGGTACAGGGCGCGACCATCGCTCGTGGAACGGCTCTCGTCACCATCGATAAACTGTACTCGCAGCGGAACTCGCGTGAGCCCAGGACGGAGCATTGGTTGCTGAGCGTGACCTACTACCTAAATCCGAAACAGGTAAGCGATCAGGCCCATATGTTCCCTCAATTCGAGACGATCAATCCGCTGGGATTGACCATCACCGAGTTCCACGAAAACCGCATGTCAGTAGATCCCATTTCGCCGGGCACCAGGTCCCCTGCCGCTTGGTCAGCCCCGCAGTCTGTTTCGGGAGGGCCGCGATGAGCTACCATCTCATTCTTCCGTTCTTCCCAGAGGAACTGCGCGAGCTGTTGCTCGACCCCTCCATCTCAGACTTGATGATCAATGGGACGACCGGCGTATACGTGGATCGGGCTGGCGTTGTGGAGCACATCCCGCTGTCCACGCCGTATACGAACGAACGTCTGCAGGCGGCAATCGAGCGCGTCGCCCGCATACTCGGCCAGGACCTTACCACCCAGAATCCGATCCTCAATACCCGACTTCCGGACGGCTCCCGTGTCGCTGTCGTCGGAGCGCCATCTTCGATCAACGGCCCTACGCTGACCATCCGAAAGTTCAATCGCTGGTACACGTCCGATGAGCTGATCGACTCCGGCAGTATGCCGAAGCATGTTCGTGACACCGTGGTGGCACTCATCGGTGCCAAGAAGAACGGCATCATCAGCGGAGGAACCGGCTCCGGTAAGACGACCCTGATGAAGGCGTTCCTTGACCACATCCCGGCGGACGAGCGGCTTCTCATCATTGAGCAACCGGCTGAGCTGAAAGTCGCTCATCAGAACGCCGTTCGATGGGAAGCGGTGGAGGAGATTCCGGGTCAAGTTGCTATCACTCCAAGTGAGCTATTGGCGGCAGCCCTCCGCCATCGTCCGGACCGGATCATCATCGGTGAGATTCGCAATGAATGCGGCTACGACTTGCTCCAGGCGATGAACTCAGGCCACGGCGGAACGCTGTCAACTATTCATGCTAAGTCGGCTTGGGACGCGCTGAATCGCCTCTCCAATCTTGCTCTAAGTGCCAAGCCGAATCTGAACCATGCCTTCATGCGATCAGAGACCGCAGAAGCCATTGACTTCGTGCTCTATTGCGAGCGTGACCAAACAGGCCGGCGTCGCGTGCGTGAGTTGATTATGGTCAACGGCTACAGCCACGCGGACCAGAGCTTCCAGACCGAGGAGGTCTACCGTGCTTCCGCAGCCTAACGCCCAGTCCAAACGCTAGAGAATCCAAACCGTATCCGAGGTCTCACCGATGCACCATCATGCTCCCAATCCGGTTGCACAGCCCCACCTGTCTCTAAACGCATTCAACGTGCCGTCCATGAGCTGCGAAGAACGCAACGACGGTTGCGAAAGGGCGTCCTTTCGGGGAACTCCTGCCAGCAGTGATGTGCTGCGCTTTGGGCGAACATCCTCAGCCAAGAGCGACAGGATGACTTCGGTCCAGTGGAGTCTGCCGTTTCGTATCCCGTCCTCTACTCGGGGTCACGCTTCGGGGCCAAAACCGGCGCCCGGCGGCTCGGCGCTCTTCTGCTTCGACTACGTCGCCCTTCGGGTTACGGTTTCCAGCTTCGCCGGACCCTCCGCAAATGCAGAGCTTGGCACTTGGGAGCCGGGCCCACTCGCTCGGCTTCGCCAGGTGTGACCCGAGCAGGATACGGGAAATTCAACCAAACGGAGATCACCACCATGTACTCAAACAAAGTCACCCTCATCGGCTTCCTCGGCAACGACGCAGAAGTTCGCACCAACGACAACCGCAGCTTCACCACTCTCTCGCTGGCAACCAAGAGTTCCTACAAGAAGGACGGCCAGTACATCTCGCACACCGAATGGCACCGTTGCCTGATCTTCGGCAAGCTCGCAGAGTTCGCCGGCACGCTGAAGAAGGCCGCTCATCTGCAGGTGGAAGGCGAGCTGCGTAGCCGGGAGTACGAGACCAAGAAGGTCGGCAAGAAGGCAGCCCAGAAGAAGACCATCTGGGAGATCCGGGTGAACTCGATTCTCAAGCTGGACCGGGCGGAGAAGGCAGGCCGGGATGAGCAGGAGACGGAGCCTCAACTTCATTTGGAAGTGGCCGCATAAGCTGCTTTCCCCCATCAACTCGGGAGCCCGGTGGACGCCGGGCTTCCAGCACTGTGAGACTCGCAATGAATACGAAGATTGCTCTGGAATTCCTAACCCGCTGCTTTCGTCCTGAAGAGACAATCGCGCTGCTGTTGCGGCGGGAGAATCCGCCCAAGACAACACAGCGGATCGTTCGCTTGGAGCAGGCCATTGGGCCGCGCTACCTCGCTTGGCTGGCCTATGAGAATCACAACGGCGCGAACATCTATGTCGCTGCCAATCCGCTGCACTCCGGCAGTCGCAAGCGGACAAAGGACAGCATCACCGAAGTTCGCCACCTCTACATCGACATCGACATAGACGGTGACAACAGGCTGGCAGCACTTCGAGAGTCAAAGCAGGTGCCTATTCCTAGCATCGTTCTCTCGACATCGCCCGACAAGTATCAGGTGCTTTGGAAGGTCAGAGGCTTTGACTTCGATCAGCAGGAGAACAAACTGAAGCTGCTCGTCATGGCCTTTGGCGGTGACTCCGCTTGTACCGACCGCAACCGTGTTCTTAGAGTGCCGGGATTCCTCAACCGCAAATACGAACCCGCTCATCAGGTTTCAGTCGAATACCCCAGTGACTCCATTTACCATCCTGGCGACTTCCGACTGGATGATTTGTCGCTGAATGCCGTGATCTCGTTTCGTGATACGGCACGGACATATGCGACAGGAAAGAACACCCATTCGGAACATGATTGGTCGTGGGCTGTCCAACAGCTTTCACTTGGCGAGGATGCCGTGAATCTCACTCGCGAGCTTGCTTCCCGCCGGTCAGATAAGCCAAACCCCCTCTACTACGCCCAGCGCACCATCGACGTAGCGTCGGCGCGCCTTATGTTGCTCAATGGTGCGGCGATTGAAAGAGTAATCGCCATGCTTGCAGACCGTCGTTCCGCCGATGCCCCAGCGGCCCTTCGCACCTCAAGAGCGAGGGAGATTGCGACTACCGCTCAGCGGATGATAGCGCGCCAGAGTTTTATCTCAAATCACAAACCCAAGGAGAACCACAATGCCACTGCTTGAAGTCGTCCAAACCCGTCAGATCAGCGCCTCGATTCGCCTCACTGACACAACCGCAACGCAGGTTGACCAGTACGCCGCATTCATTCGCGCTTGCGCCGACGATGTTGTCGAACAAGCTCTCGCCTATGTCTTCAGCAAAGACCGCGACTTCCAGGACTTCCTGAAGACGCCGGAAGCCCGGAAGGTTTCGTCCACGCTGCGCATTCGGAAGGCACCTGCTACCGAGGCTCCTGAGCCGATGCCTCACAAGCCTGCTTCAGCATCTGTTGCCACTGCTACATCGCCGGCTAAAAGCGCATGATCCTCCATTTCATTCCGGGGCAAAGCCACAACGGTGCTTCGCACCGGAAGAATGTTGACACTCCACCCCTTCGAGGGTCGTGCAGGTGCCCCACGGTGCACTTGTAATGACTTCAACGACATAGCAATCTCAGGTGCACCTACGGGCACCTGAGATTATGGAGGCAAACATGGCAGTCTTGAACGCCACTTCGGACCTGCAAGTGGCCGAACAGCAGGCCGCACATAGAGTGTTCCCGGTTACAGCGAAGTTCACCAAAGACGAACGGAAGTTGGTCACGGAATTCGCTCGGTCACAGGGAATCGCTCGGGGGCAATGGATGCGCGACGTAGTCCTGCGCGAAATCCGCGATGCCTCGTTACGGGAGGCCCACCGCACAGACGACCCTATGTTCACCGAACTTATCGCAACTCGGATGATCCTCCTCAATCTACTTAAGCCTCTGGCTATGGGGCAGCTCGTTACGCCAGAGGACTTCTCGCGCATCAGCGCGACTGTCCGCTCCGACAAGCGCAAAGTCGCTCAGGAGATCCAAAAACAATACACCACCGCTACACCCAAGGAGCAGCAATCATGGCGACTCAATGGGGACGCAAAGAAACCGTCATCTGGCCTCCGCACGTCCCAATCCTCAGCTATACGGCTATCGCAACGGCCATCCTTGTCACCTGCCTTTTCGTCTGGCAAAGGCTCGCCTTTTCCCTAGAGCCACTCCAGAAGAGCTACATCAGCGAGTACATCCGCTCTGGAGTAGGGGGCATATTCAAGGCTCACGAGTCCTATCGGCTTCTGTATCTCGGAGGCGGCAAAGCAAAGCCGCGCCTTGCCTTTCCGGTCGATTTTGTCCCAGGGCGAACAGTGCTTCCGGGCGGCAAGGTTGTGCCGGTCGACCTTTCGGAATTGGCAGTCGCCCAAGGATACCGTTCGTTCTACCGTGGGCCGGAGCAGAAGCTAGCAGACCTCTCGCTGAACCGTTGGCTCCGCCTAACGGTTTACGAAGACAAAGGCGTCTTCGGGCTCTTCGATATCAGCTTCATCGAGGGTGGGGTTTGCCTCGCTCTGATGCTCTGGCTTGCCGTTCCGTATGATATCCGGCGCTTCAAGCAGATGAAGTACGGACGCATTCTGCGCGGCCCTCAGCTCCTCTCGCCGCAGGAGTTCAACCGAAAGCAGAAGGGAGACGGGATCGGTTTCAAGACAACCGAACTCGGCAAGATGATGAGAATCCCAGCCCGTAAGGAATCCCAGCACTTCCAAATCATGGGCGACACGGGCGTCGGGAAGACACAGCTCATCATGCAAATCCTGCGCCAGATACGAGAGCGCGGCGACTCCGCCATCGTTTACGATCCGGCCTGCGAATACATCCAACGATTCTTCGATAAGGACCGCGGAGACATCGTTCTAAACCCGTTGGACAAACGTTGTCCGTACTGGGGACCGGCTCAGGAGATGGCGTCGAATGCCGAGGCCGACGCTATCGCGGCGTCACTTTATCAGCCAGCCACAGACGCTAAGGACGAGTTCTTTCACCAGACGCCGGCACAGATTTTCGCACATCTACTAAGGAAGGGGCCCACGCCACACCAACTCGCAGAGTGGATGGCGAACAGTGAGACCCTGGAGCAGTCGGTAGCCGGAACAGAAATGTCCTTTTACATTGACCGTAAGGCCGGACCGCAACGCGCCGGGGTCTTGGCTTCGCTCGGTTTGGTAGCGAAATGCTTTCGGCTCCTGCCTGAGAAAAACGATACCGATCAGACTTGGAACGCTCGGTCATGGGCAAAGGAGCGGAAGGGTTGGATCTTCATCACATCCCGTCCGCCAGAGCGCGAAACACTCCGTCCTCTCCATTCACTTTGGATCGACTTGCTCGTCATGCGCTTGCTTACGGCCCCGCAGCCCGGACAAAAACCGGTGTGGTTTGTGATTGACGAGTTAGCTAGTTTGCAGAAACTCCCGCAGCTCCACACCGCCATAACTGAAAACCGAAAAAGCAAGAATCCGATCGTGCTCGGGTTCCAGGGGAAGTCCCAGCTTGAAGTGACATACGGACATCTAGCGGAGGTCATGTTGTCCCAGCCAGCTACCAAAATCTTCATGAAAACGGCCGAGCCCAAGGCGGCGGAATGGATATCCGAAGCTATCGGGAAAGTCGAGATTGAGCGGTTGAAGGAAACCAAATTTGACGGATCACGTTCTGGCAAGAACTTCACCGTCGACCGGCAGATTGAACCTCTGGTCATGGGTTCAGAGATCGGTGGATTGGACGACCGACATGCATACCTCAAGCTCGGAAACGATGTAGCCCGGTTTGACTTCGATTATTTGGACTTGCCCACTCCGACACCTGGCTTTCTGCAGCGGCGTTCAGCGGACGGCGAGATGAGCTTCGACCCTGACACTTTGAAACCGCGTCGAGCTGATACCGCTCGACCTCCCACAGAGTCCGAAGTGGCGTCGGGCGGGGGCGCTCCACTAGCGTACAAAATTGAAAGGCCAACCTATGCTGCAATCCAGATCGAGCAGGAGGGCGGAATCACATCTGAAGTGGCGCTTGCGCCTGATAGCACAGAAATGCTCGGCTCTCTTCATCACGGTTTGGAAGTACCAGTCGATGACTTGGAACACGCGGTTCATCCGGGGATTTTCTAAACCATGCTAACCATCTCCAAATCTCTCAGTTCCGGCCAAGCGCAGAGCTATCACAAGCTGGAGTTCACCTCTAAAACGCAGAACTATTACAAGCAAGGTGATGCTGTCCGAGGCGAATGGCAAGGCCAACTCGCCGCTCGCCTCGGATTGGCTGGCGAGGTTTCGCCGCTCGAATTCTCGCGTCTCGCTGACGGGAAGAACCCCGGTACGGACGAGCAGATGGTCAGGCACCGGGGGGCGATGGAATACAAGAACGCCGATGGCAGCATTACCAAGACGGTCGAGCATCGTGCCGGGTGGGATGCCACTTTCTCTGCGCCTAAGTCTGTCTCTCTCACCGCCCTTGTGGGCGGCGACGACCGTGTTCGTGAGGCCCATCGAGCTGCCGTCACAACTGCTTTGGAGGAGTTGGAGCGATACACCCAGGCGCGGATCGGCGGTAACAATCAAGCCGAAGCCACAGGCAATTTCATTGCAGCCAAGTTTGAGCACGACACCGCACGCCCCGTGGATGGGTATGCCGCACCGCAACTCCACACCCATGCTGTGATCTTCAACGTCACCGAGCGCACAGACGGCACAACACGTGCGGTTCAGCCGCAGGGATTGTTCGACAGCCAAAACTTTGCAACAGCGGTTTATCAGTCTGAGCTGACTATCCGGCTGTCGCAGCTTGGATACGAAATCGAGCCTGGAAGAAGCGGGGCTCCAGAGATAAAAGGATACACACAGGAATATCTCGATGCTTCCAGCCCGCGCTCCCGCCAGATCAGAGAGCAGCTTGAAAAGACGGGATTCAGCGGCCCTGCGGCGGCTCAGATCGCGGCTCACACTACCCGAGACAAGAAGCAGCCGCTCACAGGCGAAGAAGTCCTCGCGGCTCATAAAGTAATGGCGGCCAGCTACGGACATCAGGCTCAGCAGGTTGTGGCGACCGCCCGCACACGAGCTCAACTGCAGAAGTTAGAACCGGAGCAGAAGACCCGCGCCAAGGAGGCTGTGACCTTTGCTCGTGACAGCATCTTCGAACGCGAAGCAGTGGCGGACGAGCGTACGATCCTCCGAGATGCACTCCGTCGAGGCATGGCTGAGACATCTTACCGGGACATCCGAGCTGAGTTTGATAAAAGGCGAGAGTCGGGGGAGTTTCGCTCAGTCCAGGGCATGAAGCATGACTCAGGTCGCAGCTTCACCACGCCCGAAACGATTGCCGCCGAACGCGCCAACATCCGCTGTGTTCTTGAGGGGCGGAACGCCATCGAGCCGATGATGAGTGCGGAGCGGGCGCGAGAACAAGCCAACACGCGAACCTTCCTGAATGACTCCCAGCGTCGGGTCATTGACGAAATTCTCAACTCGTCCGACCGCATTCACGGCCTGCAAGGTTTGGCAGGCAGCGGCAAAACCACGACGCTACAGACGATTCGCGAAGGTGCGGAGACCAGCGGTTATATTGTCGAAGGATTGGCCCCGACCTCTAAGGCAGCAGGTCAGCTTCGCGAGGCCGGAATAGGGGCTACGACTCTTCAAAGCTTCCTCGCCCGTGGTCAGAATCATCCAAGCGCTGATACCGCCCATCGGCGTCTTTACATGCTCGACGAATCAAGTCTAGCGAGCACCCGGCAGATGCTTTCCTTCCTTTGCAAGCTCAATTCAGACGACCGCGTTCTCGTCATTGGAGACACTCGGCAGCATCAGGGCGTGGACGCAGGACGGCCATTCCAGCAGATGCAGGAGGCCGGAATGCAGACCTCGCAACTCGATAGGATCATGCGCCAAAAAGACCCTGGGCTCCTCAAAGCAGTTCAGCATCTTGCGAACAATGAGACGAAAAAAGGTGTCGCAATGCTGGCGGAGCAAGGACGTGTCACCGAGATATCAAATGGACACGACCGCATCACCGCTATCGCCAGGGACTATGCTGCGAATCCAAAGAACACGATCATTGTCTCGCCCGACAATCGGAGCCGCCAGCAGATCAACGAAGCAGTTCGCACCGAGCTAAGGAAAGCTGGCGGACTGGCTGAAGACGGGCAGAGGCTCCGCACCCTTACCCACCGCTCAGATATGACCGGGGCAGATCGCACCTGGGCGGCGCGTTACAACGCTGGGGACGTTCTGCAATACAACACCGGCAGCAAGACTGAAGGTATCGAGCGCGACAGCTTCGCCACAGTCCGTTACGTCGACCCTCACACAAACACCCTCACCGTCTCGTTGGAAAGCGGCTTAACCCTCAGCTACGACCCCCGCCGACTAAAGGGCGTCAATGTCTTCCGGGAGACTGAGCGGGAGTTCGCTACCGGGGATCGCGTCCAGTTTACGGCAACCAACAAAGACCTTGGTATTGCCAATCGCGACCTCGGAACCGTCGTCGCTCTGGAAGACGGTCGAATAACCTTACGAATGGACGGTAAGTCCGCCCGGACAGTGAAATTCGACACCCGAGAATTCCGGCAGTTCGACCACGGCTATGCCGTCACCTCGCACAGCTCGCAGGGTCTCACCGCAGGCCGTGTTATCGCCCATATTGACACCGATTCGTCGCTTAGCCTCATCAACAATCGGCTCGTCTATGTCGCCATTTCCCGCGCCTCGGATGACGCCCGCGTCTATACCAACAAGGCAGAAACCCTGGCAGAGCGACTGTCGACAGAGATTTCCAAGACCGCCGCATTCGAGGTTGCGGTCCCGAAATCAGACGGTAGAACGATCCTTCCGAAAGTCAAGTTTGGAGAAGATCTGGAATACGGTTTAGGCCTCTAATTATTAGCTTGCGCGGCTAATCAGCGATTGAGGTCGAATGTGATGTGTCAACGGATCTTCCAGAGACCAATCTGTCCCCAGCCTGCCGCAATAGTTCTCGGCAAACGTTTATCATCGGCAGACGGACACAAGAACGGGCCGGGCACCTCCATTTGTACCGGTGGAGGGCCTCGGCCACGGGATAAAGAGACCTATGCCGCGCATTTTCGACAATATCGACCAGCAGCTTCTGCCATCGCTCAAGACCACCTTGTCTGTTTCACACCGCTCTGACTTTTGCGTCGGATACTTCAATCTCAGGGGATGGCGACAGCTCGATGAAGATATTGAGAGCTGGGCTGGTGGGGAGGGAGAATGCTGCCGTCTTCTAGTCGGAATGCAGACGCTACCCCAACAGGAAATCGCCCAAGCGTACGGCATCATAAAGCAGGACGCGGAACTCGATAACCAGACCGCCCTTCGCCTCAAGAAGGCCCTCGCTGAGCAGTTTAGGCTCCAACTTACGCTTGGCGCTCCGACAAACGCGGACGAGATTGGGCTTCGGAGGCTCGCGGCCCAGATCCGCGGCAAGAAGGTGATCGTGAAGCTTCATCTTCGCCACACCCTCCACGCTAAGCTATACCTCCTATTCAGGCACGACCCCGTGAGCCCAGCCATAGGGTTTCTTGGAAGCAGTAATCTGACCTTTGCGGGGCTATCCAAGCAAGGCGAATTGAACGTTGACATCACTGACCACGATGCTTGCGACAAACTAGCAAAGTGGTTCAACGAGCGCTGGAGCGACAAGTGGTGTCTCGATATCTCGCAAGAAATCGCCGACATAATCGACCAGAGCTGGGCACGTCCAGAACCAATCCCACCGCACCATATTTACGTTAAGATGGCCTACCATCTCTCTCAGGAAGCAAGAGAGGGCATCGTCCGGTATGGGATTCCGAAAGACTTCGGAAACCAACTCTTCGAGTTTCAGGAGAAGGCGGTCAAGATCGCTGCACACCATGTGCAGAAGCGCGGAGGTGTTTTGCTCGCCGACGTTGTGGGATTGGGCAAAACCTTGATGGCCACGGCTCTTGCGCGAGTTCTTGCAGATGAATTGCTTCTAGAGACCCTCATCCTGTGTCCACTCAATCTGACGGAAATGTGGCGAGACTATTGCCACGATTATCGTGTGCCATCTTGCAAGGTCCTTTCATACTCCAAGGTTCTCCAGCAATTGCCAGAACTTCGTGCTTACCGCTTGGTCATCCTGGATGAAAGCCATAATCTCAGGAATCGAGAGGGCAAGACATACAAGGTGATCCTCGAATATATCCAGAGGTCTGGAAGCAAGTGCATCTTGCTTTCAGCTACTCCATTCAACAAAGAGTACCTCGATCTGGCCAGCCAACTGCGCTTGTTCGTCTCGCCCGAGAAAGAACTCGAGATTGGTCCCGAACGTCTGCTCCATGACGTAGACCGAGCTCAGTTTAGGGGCCGCTACCAGTGCGGTGCTAACACGTTGGCAGCTTTTGAAAAGAGCCACTACCCCGACGATTGGCGTGACCTTATGCGTCTCTACATGGTCCGGCGTACACGCGGGTTCATCAAGGCGAATTACGCCAAGACGGATCCGGAAAACGGTCGCCGTTATCTTGAGTTCAAGGATGGCACGCGCTCATATTTTCCTGATCGGGTTCCAAAGAAGCTGCCGTTCACGGTCGATGACGACGATCCAAACGACGAGTACGCAAGGCTCTATTCAGCCCCGGTCGTCGATATAGTCAACGGGCTAAGTCTGCCTCGTTATGGGCTGGGTAACTTTGTCTCCGCTAAGCCGCCGATTGCTGCAACGAATGCTGAGATGACTATCCTCGCCAATTTATCTGCAGCGGGGACGCGGCTCATGGGATTCTGCCGCAGTAATCTTTTCAAGCGGCTGGAGAGCAGCGGTCATAGTTTTCTACTCTCCGTTGAGCGGCACATCCTCCGCAACTTCATCTTCCTTCACGCGATAGAGAAGGGTTTGGTTATTCCCATCGGGACCCAGGATTCCGGCCTTCTAGATACTTCAATGTCCGATGAAGACACGATGGCAACTCGCACACCCGATGAAGTCGCGAGTGTAACGGGCCATCTTCGAACTGTCGATGAATTCAAGATTCGAGCCGGAGAGGTGTACGCGCTCTACGCAAACTCTTATCGGTCGAGGTTTAAGTGGATTCGTCCCGGACTGTTTGCTCCGCAGCTTGGAACCGGTCTTCTTCAAGACTCTAAGGCACTCATGTTGATCTTTGACAGATGCACTGTTTGGAAACCCAAGAAAGATTCCAAACTCGATGCACTCGTCAGCCTTGTCAGCAAAAAGCACAAGACGGACAAGATTCTCATTTTTAGCCAGTTCAGCGATACCGTCCAATATCTGAATCGTCAGCTTGTGGCGGCAGGGGTTAAGGGAAGCGCGGCGGCTACGGGCGATTCTGAAAACTTAACAGATTTGGTCTACCGCTTCAGTCCGACCAGCAACAAAAAGACCATTCTACCGGAACAGCAACTCCGCGTTCTGATAGCGACCGATGTCCTCAGTGAAGGACAGAACCTCCAGGACGGTTTCATCATCGTTAACTACGACTTGCCGTGGACCATCATTCGGCTCATTCAACGTGCCGGCCGTGTTGACCGTATCGGGCAGATGTCGCATAAGATTCTCTGCTATAGCTTCTTGCCGGCGGAAGGGATTGAGCGCATCATTCGGTTGCGGGCGAAGGTGCGTGCGCGTCTGCACGCAAACTCCGAGGTAGTGGGAACGGATGAGTCTTTCTTCGACGACGACAGGCATAACAAGGCTGTGACCGACCTCTACCATGAGAAGGCTGGTCTGCTTGATGGCGAAGACGACTCAGAGGTTGACCTCGTCTCTTACGCCTATCAGATCTGGCAGGATGCGATCACTGTCGACCCAGCGCTCAAGAAGACGATTGAGGATATGCCAAACGTGGTCTATACGGCTAAAGAACACCAACGCACCGAACCATCAACGCAAGGTGCTTTGGTCTACTTGAGAACTGCCAGCGGCACCGACTCTATGGCGTGGGTAAATGAAAAGGGTGAACGTGTGACCGACTCACCGTACAAGATCCTTAAGGCTGCCGAATGCTTTCCCACCACGACCGCAGTGTCGCGACTCCCACACCACCATGAGCTTGTCGATGGAGCTGTAAAGGAACTGACCGCAGAGGAAAAGATCGTAGGCGGCGGTCTCGGCAGTTCCACCGGAGCAAGGTATCGCACCTACGAGAGGCTCAAGCGATACACGCAAGAGATCAAAGGAACGCTCTTCGACACTTTGCCCTTGCAGCGAACGCTTGACGACGTCTACCGCTATCCCCTCCGCTCTTTAGCCACAGACATTTTGAACCGTCATCTGAAAACCGGAGATACCGACCAGGCACTTGCTGAGCTCGCAGCCAGTCTCCGAGAGGAAGGGCGGCTTAGCATTGTTGAGGGTGATGAGGAGGCGGAGACATTGGCGCAGATCATCTGCTCACTCGGCTTGAGGGATGGAGTGCAGAATGCCAATTGACCGCGAACGATCTCGACAGTGCCTCAAGGCCTTTGACCTACGCAAGCTCTTCATCGAAGAGCTTGGATGGGACAAGTTCTCTGCGAAGCTCGTCAAGCAGATTGACGGCATAGAGTATGGCTTCCACGCCATAGCAGAAAAGCGTGGCGTCGTCGTGCTGGTAGTTGACTCCATCCCTGACTACGCCATCAGAGTGAAGCTGGATAAGCTCGTCGCCAAGGACCACTTTGAGCATCTGATAGTTTTCACTGACAAGGCACAGGGGCGCCAAGTCTGGCAATGGGTTCGCAAGGAGACTGGCAAGCCAACCGCCGTCCGCACCTATCATTTCTCTTCAAGCACGGCATCGGGCCAAGCGGGCGAGCTCCTTCTCCAAAAGCTCGACAACCTAGTCTTCACTCTTGAGGAAGAAGAAAGCGTCCGCACCGGCACCGTTACTGGACGATTGAAAGCCTTCGATGTCGAGAAGGTGACGAAGAAGTTTTACGAGCGGTTCAAGACCGAGCACGCCAGTTTTCTCGCCTTCATCAAGGGTATTCCCGACAAGCAGATGGAGAGCTGGTATGCCTCCGTCATGATCAATCGGCTGATGTTCCTTTACTTCATTCAGGAAAAGGGATTCCTCAACGGAGATCCGAACTACCTGCGGAACAAACTTGCAGAAAGCAGCGCCCGCAAGCCTAATGCTTACTATTCCGAGTTTCTCAGCCCACTCTTCTTTCAGGGCTTTGCGTGTAAGAAGGCCGACCGTTTGCCCGCGACGAACAAGCTTCTAGGTGAAATTCCTTATCTAAATGGTGGCTTGTTCCAAAAACACCAGATCGAGGAACTGCACGGCAAAACGATTGTGATCGCAGACAAAGCCTTTGAGCAGCTCTTCGATTTCTTCAAGGAATACAACTGGCATCTTGACGAGCGCGAAGACCATATCGACCGCGAGATCAATCCAGATGTGCTCGGCTACATCTTCGAGAAGTACATTAACCAGAAACAGATGGGGGCGTACTACACCAAAGAAGACATCACTGAGTACATCTCCCAGAACACCATCATTCCGTTTCTGCTTGATGAAGCGCGGAAGGGCTGCGCTGTAGCCTTTACACCAGAAGGTTCCGTCTGGCGTCTGCTTCGCGACGATCCAGATAGATACATCCACGATCCGATGAAGAAGGGCGCGAGGGACACCGATCCGCCGCTACCCACTGAGATCGAAGCCGGTGTGCATGATGTCACGCAGCGTTCGGGTTGGAACAAGACGGCACCCGAGGAGTACGCTTTGCCAACCGAGATTTGGCGGGAGGCAATCGACCGCCATCAACGCTATCGTGCCGTCAAAGCGAAGTTGGTCGCAGGCGAAGTGCATGAGGTCAACGACCTCATCACCCTAAACCTGAACATCCGTCAGTTCGCCCTGGATGCAATTCAGTTCTGCGAAGGACCGGAGCTGCTCCGTGCCATTTGGAAGGCCATCGAGAAAGTCTCTGTGCTCGACCCCACCTGTGGCTCCGGCGCATTTCTCTTTGCCGCGCTCAATATCCTCAAGCCCCTCTATGAAGCCTGCCTGATCAGGATGCAAGGTTTCATAGAGGACAACGACGCGGTACGGCCTAAAACTCCGGAAAAGTCGATTCATGAGCTTATTAAATTAGGAGAAAGCTCTACCTTGGAATTCAAGTCGACAGCCAGATGGAGTGTTAAGGAGAGCAAGGCAGACAGGGCGATGGAGCAAGTAATCGTCAAGACGGTGGCATCTTTTCTAAACACACAAGGTGGAGATCTCCTGATCGGGATACAGGATGATGGAAGTGTTTTCGGTATTGAGGCTGATCAGCAATTCTGGAAGGCTGAAAAGCGAAATCGCGACAGTTATCAGAACTGGCTGACGACACTCTTGCTTGACGCTTGCGGCAAACAACACGCCGCTAACGTTCACATTTCTTTTGCGCGGCTCGAAGGAAAAGACGTCTGTCGCGTCACTGTCTTGCCGTCATCCACCGCAGTTTATGTAAAAGTCGAGAATCAGGAAAGCCTCTATGTGCGCGCGGGCAACTCAACCCACACCCTCCCGGTCAAAGACGCCGTGGCATATCATCAACAGCGGTTTACGAATTTTCGCCAGCCAACGATAGAGCCCGACAAAGCGAAGATTTCCAAGAAATACGCTGATTTTCGAAAGGTATTCGAAGAATCTAAGCGTCATCCCAAGCAGGACTACTTCATACTCAAAGCTATCATCGTCAACAACCTGTTTGGCGTGGACATCATGGAAGAAGCAGTCGAAATCTGCAAGTTGCGGCTCTTCCTGAAGCTCGTCGCTCAGGTAGACTCTCAGGATCGCATCGAGCCGCTACCCGACATCGATTTCAATATCCGGCCAGGAAACACGCTTGTCGGCTATACGAACCTTAAGGCCGTCGAGAAGTCAGTCGGGGCAAAGCTAGATTTTGGCGATGCAATGGGTCGAATCCAAGATCGTGCTTTGCAACTCGATTCAGCGGTCGAGGTGTTCCGACGTCAACAGACACAACTGGATGGCACCGTCACAAGCCAGGATAAAGTCGAACTCCGCCGTCGCTTCACTGAATTGGAGGATGAACTTAACGACTATCTTTCTGGCGAATACGGTGTAAGTAAGAAAGCAATGAAAGACTGGAGGCTATCTCACAAGCCGTTTCACTGGTTCTGCGACTTGCGGTGACACCGTCCGGATGGGACATGGCCATGCGGAAGCCGGTCGGTGCGCCATAGTCGAAGACATAAAGCGCGTAGCGGTTCAGTTGCAGAGCGGCCGTGAACGCAATCATGGTCTTCGCTAAGTTTGCAAAGGAGTAATGATAACCGCGTTGGGCAGGCACTTCCGTGAACCCAAACCCTGGAAGATCGGGCGCGATGACTCTGTAGTGATCGGCTAGGCGTGGGATCAACTCGCGATACTGAATTGAGGAGGTTGGAAAACCATGCAGCAGCAGAATGACTGGT
Source organism: Terriglobales bacterium (assembly GCA_038230455.1). Classification (GTDB taxonomy): domain Bacteria; phylum Acidobacteriota; class Terriglobia; order Terriglobales; family Acidobacteriaceae; genus Granulicella. The sequence goes on along the minus strand of JBBRNF010000014.1, from coordinate 88,018 downwards.
GCATCTACCTGTCCCGCCTGCCTGTAAAAGACGCTGACGCCATCTGCCTTGATCCGATGGACTGTGGTCGCCGAGAGCGATGACGTTTCCGCAGCTGCGGCCCGTGCCGTCGACGCGTCAGTCACCACAGAGGCTGCAAGCAGGCCGGTTCCGTATGAAACAAAGTTTCTTCGAGTCATGTTGCTTCCTCTTTCGGCGTCCGTAAATCCAAACGTTATTCATCGCGCCATTCAAGGCTGAGCCTTTACCATTCGTGCAGTGTCTGCTCGGAATCGGCATAGGGTTGCGACCAGAGGGCCGACTGCAACTGCATGGATTTACACCAGGCACGGTGCATTCCCTCTACGTCTTCGACTGAATGCCCTTTTGAGGCAAGGTAGGGTTTGATCGTCTCGTTGATGACTGCAATAAAGGCGATGATGTCTCGGAGGGGTACGTGAGACGTGGATCTCGTCTCATCCGTTTTGTTCTTCTTCAGGCTCGTGTGGCGGAGAGCGATCTCCTGCTGGTAATCCAACCAATCCTGGTCATAGGGCCGTAAACAGGTATCGAGTATCCATTGCTCAAAGCGCAGATTACTCTTCGCGAGATAGTCAGGATTCGGGTCGCCTTCCGGAGTGCGGGAATGCCGGGCAAGGTTGGGTATGCCAGCGATGATTCCGCTTCGCCAATGCGCCACGATCTGACGGGTTTGGTCTTCTAGGACCGATCCTGCAAGTTGCAAGTAGCGTTGATCGTTGGCGGTAAAGCCCGCGCTAATCTTTAGAGCCTCCAACTGCTTGAGAGTCACAGCCGAAGAGGCGACCGCCGACGTCCCATAGGTATACCCATGAATGTGTTCCGCGATCTTCTTCATTCTGTTCCTCTCGTCTTGTGTGCAACAGTTGAAAGCTTGGGGTCCCTAGCTCGTAGCTATTGTCGAATGAATAGTAGGGGCGCTGGAAAACAGCGCGACAAGCCCCTCAAGCAGGGTGGGATGGGTCAGAATCGCATCGCGTAAGCCGGTGTAAGGCAAGCCGGCGATCATGGCGATTTGAACTGCACCGATAAACTCTCCGCCATCGATGCCAAAGGCTGTGAAGCCGAGGATTCGGTCATTGCCAGTGTCGACCAGCGCTTTTAAGAATCCGCGAGTCTCTGACAGCGTTCGGGTTCGCAAGACGGCACCCATCGGAATCTTGAAGAGGCTATAACTCACTCCTTGACCCTTGGCTTCCGTCTCGCTGAGACCGATTCGAGCAAATTCTGGATCGGTAAACAGGCAGAAGGGAACCTGTCTCCCTGTTGTAATGTGATTGCCTCCTGTCAGGTTGTCCCGAATGACACGGAAGTCATCGAAAGCAATGTGGGTGAACTGCGGACTTCCGGCGGATTCGCCTATTGCCCATACGCCGGGGGCGGTCGTCTGCAGTCGCTCATTGACTTTCACGTAGCCACGTTCCGTCACTTCGACGCCGGCCACGTCTAGACCGATTCCTTCCGTATTGGGCGTGCGCCCTGTTGCGACCAGCAAATGAGTGCCGCGAAGAGACTGCTCGGTCTTCCCCTGCCTTAAAGTAATTTCGACCGAGTCGCCTGACTTTCCTGAAACTTGCTCAACGTTGGCATTGAAAACTATCTCAATGCCTTCATCTGCAAGCAAGGCGTGTAAGCCTACTGCAACATCTTCGTCCTCGCGGGGCAGCAGTCGTGCGCTACGTTCAATGACCGTAACCTTGCTGCCGAGCCGTCGCATCGCCTGGGCGAACTCCAGCCCTATGTATCCGCCACCCATAACCAATAAGTGGTCAGGGATCTCATCCAGTTCCAATGCTTCAATGTGTGTGAGTGGGTTGGAGTCGGCCAGACCAGGAACGAGTTCGAGCGTTGCCCGTGTTCCCGTGCCGATTATCACGTTTGCCCCGCGCAGATGCCGAATCCCGCCGTCAGCTAGCGTTACTTCGAGAGTTCTCGGTGCGATGAACTTTCCCGAACCCATGACGAGTTCGGAGCCGCTCTTGTTGAAGTTGTCGACGTGAATATCGACCAACCCCTTCACCATCATTCGCTTTCGCTCACGGACAACTTTCATGTCGATGGAGTATTCCCCACTGACGATGCCAAACTCCTTGCCTCTCCGGAAGTACGAAGCTACCTTCGCGCTGTGAATGATGTTCTTGCTGGGCAGGCATGCAATGTTCGGGCAGGAGCCGCCAATGTATTCGCGTTCAATGACTGCTACTCGCTGACCCTGCCTGGCAAGGGTCCATGCGACATACTTTGATCCCTCGCCACTGCCAAGAATGACGAGATCATACTCTTCGAGAGTGGAACCAGTTCCTGCGTGCGTGGGGAGGACGCTTTCAATGCGGTTCATTTGGATTCCTTCGTGCCCGCCCAGTAAGGCTGGAGTATGGGATCTGACTGTATGAACAACCTGAGGCGCTGCATCTTTCCAGCGCCTACAAGCTAGAGCTCGACTACAACTTTCCCCAATGCGCCCTTTTCGACTAGCGCATAAGCGTCCTCTAGTTCTGCTGTTGTGAAATGTCGGTCGTTGAGGAAAGGTTTCAATAGTCCTGTTTCGGCAAGATCTCCTGCCTGTGCCAGTATTTCCCCGTGATGCACACGACCCTGACCTGAGATCAACGGATGTAGAGTGAAGACCCCTGAGTAGCTCGCTCCGCGAAACGAGAGAGGAGCAAGGGAGTGCGAACCCCATCCAAGAGCGCTCACAACATGACCCGTATACTGCTTCACCGAAGAGAAGGAGGCATCCAGTGTTGTCCCTCCCACGGTGTCATAGACGATATCGAATCCCTGTCCGCCGGTGGAAGCTGCTACATAGTCTTCGAACGAGGTTTCACGGTAGTCAATGGCGACAGCACCGATGGCTTCGACGATACGCTTCTTCTCTGATGTAACGGTGGCGAATACATCTGCGCCAAACGCTTTCGCGATCTGGATCGCAATATAGCCGATGCCTCCCGTCCCGGCGTGAATAAGCACTTTCTGACCTGCCCGTACTCTTGCGCGGTCGACCAAACCTTCCCAGGCCGTGATGATGCTGAGGGGAAGTGCCGCCGCCTGTCGCATAGGAAGATTCGCCGGTTTGTTTGCAAGGAGGTGAGCATCCACCACGATGTACTGGGCGAGAGTTCCCTGTATCCCGCCGACACCGCCTACCATTCCGTAAACTTCGCTACGCACCTTGAAGGTAGTGACATGAGACCCGATCGCTTCGACAGTGCCTGCCATATCAAGGCCAAGCACCGCTGGAAGGGGCTGCCTCGCATGTGCCGCTTGTCCTGAGCGGATCTTGGTATCCAGTGGATTCACACCGCTCGCAGCAATCTTCACCAGGACTTCGTTCCTTCCAAGGTCCGGTATGAGCCGCTCTCTTTTCTGGAATGATCCTCCAGCTTGCTCGACCAGCCAAACATTTTGATCCACAAAGCCCCCAATACGAAACGAAATGTTTCGTAAATGTCTAAATATACGATACACCGTGTTGCGTAAAAGATGCAGAGAACATAGACTTTTCACAAATGGAGCGGAATCATGAATAAATCGGACGCTTCGCCTCGCCGAGGGAGGCCAAGAAGCGAAGAGGTGCATAAGGCTATCCTGCGTGCGGCGCTGGATGAAGTGTCGGAAGTGGGTTTTCGTGCCTTGACCGTTGACGCTATCGCCAACAGAGCAGGTGTTGGAAAGACCACAATCTACCGTCGTTGGCCTAATAAAGCGGCGGTTGTGATGGACGCCTTCCTTGCTCAGGTTGGACCTGATACTGATTTTCCTAAGACACCTAGAGCGCTCGACAGCATGCATCTGCAATTGCGGACCCAGGCAAAGGCATTTCGAGGGAAATATGGCACGGTCATCAAGGAGTTGATCGGAGAGGCGCAATTTGACTCTGAGCTAGCGCAAGCGTTCCTTGAGCGGTGGAGAATGCCGAGGAGAGCGGTAGCGCGACGTGTATTTGAAGAGGCCATCAAGCAGGGAGACTTGCGTGCCGACATCGATATCGATGCGACGATCGACCTGCTGTATGCGCCGCTTTACTATCGTTTGCAAATCAATAGTGGTCCAATCTCCGATTCGTACATCGACGCCATTTTTGCCCATGTGATTCAAGGCGTGGTGTCACCGGTCCGAAAAGATGAGTCGAGATTGCTGGGGCTGGCACTGAGTCTTGCATTTGCGATGAGCGTAGCGAATTGGGGGCTTATGTAACGGGTCCAAAAAGTTACTGCTGAAATCTGGGCGTTTATCTGTTTGGAACGGCATCAGGTCGTAGCAGTCGTGACGAGGGAGATGTGAAGTCTTGCAGAATCTCCTCTTTCCACGTTCACTCAGCCACCGCTTCGGTCCAGGAGCTGCGCCCTTCGGCTCTGCATTCAGAACTCGCGGACCGCGCCCTCGGGGTTTCGGACTCCTCGCCCCTCGCAGGCTCCGGGTCCCTTTCCAAAAACTTCTTCCCTCCGCAACGCGGCTATGCCGCGATTTGGCAGCAGCGCACCTTTGAGGTTGTTACGGAACCCAGTTTTGGACTCTGATTTAAAAATTGGACTCTGATTTAACAGTCGTAGGTGAGAGGATGCCCTCGAGCGAGGTCTTTTCATGAGCTATATCCAGGGTGAAGGTCGGAGTCAGGGGACGCTTTTTCCAGTGGTGCTGGACGACCTGATCCCGGCAGACCATGTATGTCGAGTGCTTAATGCTTTCGTGAGTGGGTTGGCGATGGCGGAGTTGGGCTTCGAGAGAGCGGAGGCCGCCGAGACTGGTCGTCCTGGATACGATCCGCTGACCTTCTCAAGCTCTATCTCTATGGCTACCTCAACCAACTGCGCTCGTCGCGTCGGCTTGAAGCGGAGTGCCGTCACAACGTGGAGTTGATGTGGCTGCTGGGCAGGCTCTATCCCGACCACAAGTCGATCGCCGAGTTTCGCCGGATACACCGCGTGGCGGTGACGAATGCAGGAGCGGCACTGGTGCAGTTCGCTCGTTCCTGCGGCCTGATCCGGGGCAAGTGGATCGTCATCGACGGCAGTAAATTCCGTGCCGTCGCCAACGGAGACAGTGTTCGCGACCGCGATGCTCTGCGCCGATACCTGGATGGCATGGAGCAAGCCGACACAGAGCAGCAAGTCAGCATCGATCCATCCGCATTACAGGCCGCCATCGACAAGCTACGCCGGCATCCAGAGCCGGAGGTCGGCTTCATGCGGATCTCTGGAGGCATCTCGCCGGGTTATAACGTGCAGACCGCAGTCGATGCCGCACACGCTCTGATCGTGACGCATGCCGTCACGCTTGACGCAGCCGACCAACGTTGCCTACTGCCGATGTCCGAGGCCGCGAGCGGGGCGCTCGGCAAGCCGCCGACGCTGAACGTCGTCGCAGACACGGGCTACTCCAATGGCGAACACGCCAGCCGCTGCGAAGAGATCGGAGTCCTCACCCATGTACCTGCCAAGCGCAGCGTCAACCCACACGGCCTGTTCGACCGGAGTACCTTCGATTATCAGATCGAGAGCGACACCTTCATCTGCCCCGAAGGCAAGACGCTGACGAGGAAACAACTGAACCGGCCTATTCGATCCATCCACTATGAAGCCGCCATCAAGGACTGTAGAGCTTGTCCGAGCCGCCCCCTCTGTACCAAGTCGCCATGGCGGGTCGTCTCACGTTCCATCGATGACGACGCGTTGAACCGCATGAATGCGCGAGCGACTCCAGCCGCGATGCGGTTGCGGCGAACGACGGTGGAGCATCCCTTCGGAACAATCAAATACCGCATCTTCGGTCATCCTCGCATACTGCTGCGGGGCCTGGCAGGTGCTCAGACTGAAATCGGTATCGCGGTCATGGCTTACAACCTCAAGCGAATCGTCAGAGTGCTCTGCGCAACGCGCCTCACTCAGGCACTCAGCCTCGTCTGAAATGAAATCGCCGCTCTACAGACCACTAACTCTGAAATTAGGCTTGAAGAGCCACCCCACTTCCTCACAAGCATCATCTGAGAATCAGCACCTGCACATACTCGCGGCTGCCTACTTGAGCCGGGCTTCGAGCAGGCGCCGCAGATGGGCGAAGCAGGCGGGCAGATGCCAGCTCGCCAGAGGCGCGGCCGGATCGAGCGCCCTGGTCTTCTCTTCAAGCAACGCCAGGTAGTGCAACGGATCGAAGACCACAGCCTCGCGCTCATAGCTACGCGGATGCCGTGCGGTCACTTCACTCGCGCACGAGACCGTCACCTCATGGACGTAGCCCTTCATCAGAACCTGGCGATGCCCGTACTGCGTCGGCACCGAGTAGTCGTTGGCGCGATAACGCACCAGCGACAGCGAGTTCACCCGCGCCGTCATCGTCTCGCAGGCTTCATACGGCACTGCCGGCAGCGGCAACAGCGCCGCACGGTCGCGCTCGAAGCGCTCGCCGACGGTCTCGGCGTGTCCTCGCAGTCGCCGTTCGCGCCGCGTGCGGCACTGCTGCGCGAGATGCTCGTTCCACTCTTCCCAACTGCTGAGGTGTGCTGCCGGCACCATGAAGTTTCGCCGCGCATAGCCGAACAGAACACAGATGCACTTCCCAAGATAAGAGCACAGTGAAGACTCTACTTCTGCCTTAGCTGCGCCAGTTTTTTGGAAACGTCTTCGCTTTTGATGCCGAGATCGACCGCTCGCTGAAAGGCGCCAATCGCGTTCAGGTTATCCTTCGCTTGAAGAAACGCCTCGCCTAAAGACTCGTAAGCGCTGGCCGAGTTCGGATTTTCATCGATGACTTGCTGGAATACGGGGACGGCGTACGCGTATTTGTCGACCTTCAGAAGCTCGAAGCCCAGCCAATTCATGTCGTAGATGACCACAGCTTGTTTGCCCTCTGCTGTCGTGCGGAATGCAGAGTAGGTGGCCATCATGCTCTGCGGAGAGACATCATTCGCCTGCTTCAACATCTCCAGCGTGACTGCGGTGACGCCGACAGGATGCGTGACAGGCGCGGTGAAGATGGTTGGGTCATGTAGCGTGTTGGCTTCAATCGATGTCCAGTCGCCACCGCCGAGGACTTCGCCGGTGGCGATGTTGACCTCCTCACTTCTTGAAGGGATGCGGACGCCCTGCACAACCGTAAATTCCTTATAGACGGCGACGGTCTGCAGCAGGTCGCCTCGAGCGTGGATGGGGATCGTCAGCTCAGTCATGAGCAGGCGGAACGTTGTGGGTGAGAAGAAGTAGACTGCGGACGAGCAGCCTTCCTGGTTTATCTGCACGGCTTCGCCTTCGATGCCCAGCACCGTCTTGCGGCCAAGGTAGGTTGCTGTGAAGCCGCGTTGCTTGTAGTTGATGAAGAGGAAATCGAACTCCGCGCCGCAACGGATTGCCTGCTGCGCTTTGTTGACCGTGTAGACGAGTCGCTGCCGAGGCCAGTTCAGTTCCCAGCCCGTGTGGCCGTCGTAGCTTTCAACGATGCGACCCCACTCCCCATTGCAGGAGGGAATGCCCGGTCTACAGCCGACCAAGCGCATGCCGGGACGCATACGAACCAATACAGCATTGGACGTTCTACTTCCCTCGTACTCCTGCTTGTAGCTGCCCTCGAAGTGAAAACCGCGAAAAACCAAGCTGTGGATCGCGAGGATTCGGTTGAGGCCGCCCATCGCCGTGATGGCCCTCTGGATGATCTGGTCAACCGGCTTGGCTGCTATCAGTGGGGCTTTTTGAGCCATGGCGGAGAAAGAGAGAATGGGCAGAAAGAGCCAAGACCAATGTTTCATGCAGACCTCGCTTTCAGGAACTATATATTTCAATCATGGCTGCGGTTAGGAACAGTTACGGAGATTTGTGACGATTCAAGAGACCGCAGCAACAACAACAGCGCTGGGTTGTGTCGGTGTCATCTTGCAGATGACAGACAGCGGTGACGTTCTTATCAGTGGCACAGCGAGACGAAATGGTTGGCGCTTAGGCGAAGATTCTCAATGGACAGCTTCTCCGGCGGGCGCGCCTTCGCCGGGTTTGCTCTTACTGAGCAGGAACGCGCACAAGAACATGCCGACCGCCACCCAGCAGAGCACGCGGTAGATGTCCTGATAGCCCTGCGCGCCGGCCTGCTGGTTGAGTTGCTGGTAGAGGGATGCCTGGGCAAGATGTCGCCCGTCCGGGCCGCCTCCGAAGGCCTGGGTCAGCACATGGATGTGGCTTACATAGGCTGGATTGCCGGGTTGCATGGCTTCCTGCAGACGAGCCTGATGGAACAGACTGCGATTGGTAACGATGGCGCCGGTGATCGCGATAAAGATACTGCCGCCGACGTTGCGGACGAAGTTAATGATTCCGGAAACCTGGTTGCTGGACTCGCGCGGCAAGCCGACGTAGGCGGCGTTGGTGATGGCGATAAAGCAGAACGGAATCGGAATCATCTGCAGAATGCGCAGCCAGGAGGCGAAACCGAAACTCATGGTGAGCGTCAGGTGGGTAGAGGCGTAGAAGTAGGCGAATGCGAAAAAGGCAAAGCCGATGGCGGCCAGGTTTCGCGCGGCAAATTTGCTGGTGGCTATGCCGGCCATCGGCATGACGAACAGCAGGGCAATGCCGCCGCCAGTGAGTGCCTCGCCTGCGCTGGTGGCGGTGTAGCCGAGGAGTTGCTGCAGGAACTGAGGCTGCAACACGGTGGCTGCGTTGAGCAGTCCGCCGATCAGAATCATCAGGAAGGCGCAGATAGCGAAGTTGCGGTACTTGAACAGCCGCAGGTTCATGATGGGGTTCTTGACGCGCCACTCCCACCAGATGAGGCCGATCATGCCGGAGATAAAAAGTCCTGCGAAGACGCGGATGAAGTTGGAGGCGAACCAGTCGTTCTCTTCGCCCTTGTCGAGGAAGACCTGCATGCCGCCCATGGCGAGGGTAAGGAAACCGAGGCCGATGTAGTCCAGTTTTACGAGGTTTTTGAGATCGGCCTTGATCCACGGCGGGTCATCGACCAGGCGGGTGACCAGGAAGAAGGCCAGTGCGCCTACCGGAATGTTGATGTAGAAGATCCACCGCCAGGAGTAGTTGTCGGTAATCCAACCGCCGAGCGTGGGGCCGATGGAGGGCGCGAGCACGGCGACCAGGCCATAAAGCGCGAAGGCCTGACCGCGCTTCTTCTCTTCGAAGGAGTCGGCCATGATGGCCTGTGCCATGGGCTGCAGGCCTCCACCGCCGACACCCTGGATGACGCGTGCGACGAGCAGGATGGGCAGCGTAGGGGCGATGCCGCAAAGAAAACTGGCGCCGGTGAAGATAACGATGCAGAGCAGAAAAAAGTGCTTGCGGCCTATGACGCTCGACGCCCATGCGCCGACGGGAAGAACGATGGCATTCGAAACAAGATAGCTGGTGAGGACCCAGGTGCCTTGATCAGAACTGGCACCGAGCGTTCCTGCGATGTGGGGGAGGGCAACGTTGGCGATCGAGGTATCGAGCACCTCCATGAACGCTGCGAGGGCGACGGTTGCGGCGATGAGCCACGGGTTTACACGCGGGGTCCAGCGTCCCGCCGCGGTCGTCTCCTCGCTCATGGCTCCTCGCTTTCCGGTCAGTTTCGGGCGGAGACATTGCTCCCGGATGCAAGCGCATCCTTTCTGCCATCAATAGATGCGACAACAGTCCTGAGAGGCGGATGGTTGTCTGCGATAACGCAGAACTGTAACAACTTATTTACCTGGGCCGGGTTCGAACGGAGGGCAGGTTCGGTCTCGGGATTTTGGATGGCTGAGACCTGTATGGAGGGTTTGCCAATGCGCTATTTACGTTATCTGGCACTTGTTGCAGTCCTGATGGTTGCGGGGGCTTATGCGAACTCGCAGGTGTCGGTGGGCATCGGTATCGGGGGCTATGGACCGCCCGTATGCAGTTACGGCTATTACGGTTATGAGCCCTATGCATGCGCGCCTTACGGATACTACGGGCCGTCATGGTTTGATAGCGGTTACTTTATTGGAGCCGGGCCCTGGTTCCGGACGGGATTTTATGGTCGCGGATATGGCTACCGCGGCTACGGCTACCGCGGATACGGGTATGGCGGCTATCCGTACCGGGGTGGCTACGGCTATCGCGGAGGGTACGGCGGTTATCGCGGCTATGAAGGCCGCGGCGGCTTCCGTGGCTACGAAGGGCGAGGCGGTGGCGGCTACCGCGGCGGCGGACGTCGCTAGATCGCGTTGAAAACAACGGGCGGCTGCTTCGGCAGCCGCCCGGATCGTTAAGTGCCTGAGTGGACGATATACTGGACCTTGTGTCCAAGACTTTCTATATTGAAACGTTCGGCTGCCAGATGAATGCGCACGACTCCGAAAAGGTGGTCGGTACGCTGTTGCGCGAGGGCTATGCACAGGTGCCGGACGAGGCTGACGCGGGTCTGATTCTTTACAACACCTGTTCGATCCGCGACAAGGCGGAGCAGAAGGTCTTTCATCGGCTGAACGAGTACAAGAAGATGCAGGGCGAGGGCAAGAAGTTTGCCGTGCTGGGGTGCGTGGCGCAGCAGGAAGGCGAAAAGATCTTCGAGCGCGCACCTTATGTTTCGATGGTGGCGGGCTCGGCGAGTTACCGGAATCTGCCCTCCATGCTGGCGCGTCTGGAGGCGGGCGAGACGCGCATTACGGGCCTCGACGATCGCCAGACGGACGAGACGTTCGACACCGAATTTACGGCGCGGACCAACCCGCATCGTGGTTACATCACAATTATTGAAGGCTGCGACAAGTTCTGCTCGTACTGCGTGGTGCCGTACACGCGGGGCAAGGAACGCTCGCGAACGTCGGCTTCCGTGCTGGCCGAAGCGCAGATGATCGCGCAGCAGGGTTTTACGGAAATCCAGCTCCTGGGCCAGAACGTGAACAGCTATCAGGACCCCAGCAGGAAGCGGAGCTTTTCAGAACTGCTATCTGCGGTCGGCGAAGTGAATGGCATACGCCGGGTGCGATTTACGACGTCTCATCCGCGCCACTTTACCAAGGACATTGTGGATGCGATCGACTCGATGCCCGCGCTGTGCGACCACATTCATCTGCCGGTGCAGTCGGGGTCTAGCAAGGTGCTACAGGCGATGCAGCGCGAGTATACGCGCGAGTGGTATCTCGAGCGGATTGCATGGACGAAGGCGGCGCGCCGCGATATATCGCTGACTTCGGACATCATCGTCGGGTTCCCGGGCGAGACGGACAAGGATTTCGAAGATACGATGACGCTGCTGGGCGAAGTGGGGTACGACGCCATCTTCGGGTTCAAGTATTCGCCCCGCCCGAATACACCGGCGATCCACATGCACGACAGCATTCCCGAAGAAGTGAAGATTGAGCGTTTGGCGATTCTGAACGCCCGCCAGCGCGAATTGCAGCGCGTGAACTATGGCCGTCACCTGCACCAGACGATGGAAGTGATGGTAGAGAGCTACAACACGTCACGCGGGCAAATCACGGGGCGGTCGTCGCAGAACAAGACTGTGAACTTTACCTGCGGCGCGCTGCCGGCGATCGGCAGTTATGTGGACGTGCAGATTACGCAGATCTTTCCCAGTTCGCTGGTGGGGGAGGCGGTGTCGGTGCCCCGCGCACCTTCGCCGGCGCTGCTGGCGCAACAGGCATTGAACGCGCGCATCCCAGCTACGATTTAACAGAATCGGACGTACACTGACGTATGCATCTTCCCGGTACAAAGCCCGAGCACGCGGAACCGATCGTCGAACCGGATGTTGAGGTGCGGATTCGCGGCCTGATGATGGATCCGTCGACGCAGTCGCCCGTGGTGGTGCTGAACGATGTGGCGGGCGAGGTTGTGCTGCCGATCTGGGTGGGGATGTTCGAGGCCAATGCGATCGCGCTCGAGATCGAGAAGGCCACTCTGCCGCGGCCAATGACGCACGATCTGCTGCGCAATGTGATCGATGGACTGAATGGGCGGGTGACCCGGGTGGTGGTGGGATCGCTGCTCGAGAACACATTCCACGCGACGATATGGATCGATCAGCAAGGCGAAACCGTCGCAATCGATGCGCGGCCTTCGGATGCAATTGCGCTGGCGCTGCGGGCGGATTGTCCTATCTTCGTCAGCCGGCAGGTTCTGGATCGTGCGCGCGAGGCGGCGGACGGGTCGAGCACCGCTAACCCCGAGGATCTGCGGCGGTGGCTCGAAAATCTGAACGATGACGAGCTGGGCAACTACAAGATGTAGCTAGAGCGGGTGGTCCGGCAGCCATCCACACAGGCTTGCTACGCGGTGCGCCCAGGCGTCCTCGGTGGGAAGGTCTGGTAGCGGTACGGATAGGTGCCTGCCAGTCAAAATGCCATCTATTGCGTTGGCGAGCGTTGCTGCGGTGTTTGCTTCTCCGCCGTGGAGTACGGTTGCCCAGGGTGTATCGACCAGGATGTCGCTGACGCCAGAGTCGCGGTGGAGCAGGACGGGTATGCCGCGACCCAGTGCTTCGATGGCGGGTATACCGTATCCCTGAATGGCAGGCATCAGGAAGAGATCTGCCCGGGCGTAGAGCTCGGCAAGCGCGTCGTCTGCGACGAACCCCTGGAAATTCACGCGATGTGCTATGCCGAGCGACGCGGCTAATTGGCGCAGCGTATCCAACTGCGGACCTTTGCCGACGAAGTCGAGATGCCAGTCGACCAAACGGGACAGCGGCGATGCAGGGCTGGACTCCAGCCGGGCCAAGCCGCGAAGAAGCCAGTCGAGACGCTTGTTTTCCTCCAGACGACAAACGGAGAGCATGCTCAGACGCTGGTCTGGATGGGGAGGGCGGGGAATGAAAGGTTGCGTAACGGCTTCGGTGAAACCTCCCATCCGGGCGATGTGCGCGGCGACCCGGAAGTCTTTGCGGCACTCGTCCCGGAGGAACTCGCTGGTGACGATGGTGTTGCCGCCGGAGCGAAGCCCGAAGCCGATGATCTGGTTCGAGACCATTCTGCGGAGACGCTCCTTGATGGTGTGTCGATGGGGGTCGTCGAACAGGGCGGGCGTGTCGTGCATGAGGTCATGGAAGCCGCGCATACCCGCAAGGCTGGCGTGCAGAGCAGGCTGGTAGCCGGAAAGGAGCGGATGCATGGCGGCGCCGAACTGGGGAAGGAAGAATTTGCGAAGAGCGCGAACCTTCGCTGCGACTCCGGAGGTGGGGTGAAGCTGAACGACACGAAGTGGGAAGCTGGAGTACGTCGACAGACCGCAGCGATCTTCATAGGTTGCGACCTGGCAGTCCAGATTGCGGTCGGTGAGATAGCGGCAGAGGGCGACGGCTGCTCGCTCGGCACCGCCGAACTGCTCGATTTCCGTGAAGAAGATGGTGCGGGGGTTGGAAGAGACGGTGCTCATGAGGGTTAAGCGGTTCTCCTGTCACTTCGCACTGGATAAATGGATCGAAGTACCTTTTCCTTGACGAAAGACGGTGTTGAATTCCGGTCAGGCGTGCAGCCTCAGGAGGATTGCTTTAGCGGATCGCCATCTCATCCAGGTAGTCGAAGAACTCGGGGAAGGAGATGGCGGCGGCTTCTGCACCGTGAATTTCCGACTCGCCTTCGGCGCGCAACGCGGCGATGGAGAATGCCATGGCGATGCGGTGGTCAAGGCCGGAGTCGATGACGCCGCCGTGCAGAAGTTGATTGCCGGGAATGTCCATGCCGTCCTCGTGTTCGATGACTTCGGCGCCCATGGCACGGAGATTCTTGACCACGAGCGCGATGCGATCGGACTCTTTGAAGCGCAGCTCTTTGGCGTCGCGGATGCGAATGCCGTCGGCAGTGTAGGGACCGATGGCTGCGAGCACGGGGAGTTCGTCGATCAACTGCGCGGAGAGCGCGCCGCCGATGTCGATGCCTTTGAGGCCGCGAGGACTGCGGGTGACCTGGATGGTGCCCACCATCTCGCCGTGCTGCTCGCCTACCTCGAGGATCTTGATGGCGCCGCCAAGCGCGGAGACTACGTCGAGCAAAGCCGATCGCGTGGGATTCATGCCGAGCGCGTCGAGCACGAGATTCGAGTCTTCAAACAGGAGGGCGGCGCAGAGGAAGAAGGCGGCGGAAGACATGTCGCCCGGAACCGCGGCGTCGATGGCGCGGAGCTTTTGGCCGCCTGCGATGTGGAGGCGATCGTCTTTACGGTCGAGCTTTGCGCCAAAGGCTCTGAGCGCGTGCTCGGAGTGGTCACGAGTGCGTATGGGTTCGGCCAGGGAGGTGGTGCCTTCCGCCTGCAGGCCGGCGAAGAGGACGGCGGTCTTGACCTGTGCGCTGGGGATGGGGGTGTCGAAGTCGATGGCGTGGAGCGGACCGCCGTGGATGGTGACGGGGGCGTGTCCGTTGTCCAGGTCGATGCGGGCACCCATGGCGGAGAGCGGCTTGCGGATGCGCTCCATGGGGCGCACGGAGAGCGACTCGTCGCCTACCAGGGTAAAAGTGCCTTGCTGCGCGGCCAGGAGGCCGGCGAGCATGCGCATGGTGGAACCGGAGTTGCCGCAGTCGAGTGGTTCCGCGGGGGCGCGGAGGACGCCGCCGGTTCCGGTGACGGCGGTGACGCGAGCTTCGGTCGAGACGGTGGCGCCCATAGCCTGCATGCAGCCGAGGGAACTGTGTGGATCTGCGCCGGTGGAGAAGTTGGTGAGGCGCGATGTGCCTTCGGCGAATCCGGCGAGCATGGCGTAGCGGTGCGAAATGGACTTGTCGCCGGGGAGGGTGAGGGAGCCGCGAAAGCCGCGCGCAGGAGCGATGAGTCTCACGGTGGAAGGTGCAGCAGAAGCCATTCGGCTATCTTACCGAACCGTGTGGCTGGGAGCAGTCAGGAGGCCTTGCGGGCGAGTTCCCAAGCCATGGCCAGGTCGTGTTTGAGGAAGGCAAGCAACTGCTCGCGACCGTGCTGGTCGCGGGCGCGGAGTACGGCCGAGGGGTGGATGGTGGCGATAACGGGTGGCGCAAAGCCGGTCTCCTGGACGGTGCCGCGCGACTTCATAAGCGCAAACGTGCCGCCCAGGAGAGCTTTGGCTGCGGAGGCTCCCAGACAAAGAACGACGCGCGGCTTGACGGCCTCGAGCTCTGCCAGCAGCCAGGGTTTGCAGGCGTTGATCTCGCTCATGCGCGGATTCTCGTGGAGGCGACGCTTGCCGCGCTGTATGAACTTGAAGTGCTTGACGGCGTTGGTGACGTAGACGTCTGCCGAGTCGATGCGAAGCTCTTCCATGGCTTTCCGCAGGACAGCTCCGGCGGGTCCGACGAAGGGTTCGCCGGCAAGATCTTCCTGATCGCCGGGCTGCTCCCCCACCAGCATAAGGTGGGCCTGCGCGGGCCCGGCACCAGGGACGGCCTGGGTGGCGCACTTGTACAGATCGCATCCTTTGCACGCTGGGAGCGCACGGCGCAAGGCTGGCAGGGTGTGCGAGCTGGGCACAAAAGGCGCGGCGGTTGTCTTCTCGCTTTGTACGGAAATCATGGTTGCCACGCGGCCCTCCGCTTTCTGCATGAGTTGCGGCAGCAAGTCTACTTCGGGCAGATTCTGCCAGTAGCGCACCGGCATCTCGCTGCGCATGGCTTCGGGGTTGAGACGCGCGGGGTTGAAGATGGACGCATAATAGCTGCGCCAGAGGTCTTCTATGTCATCTTCCTGCGGAGCGTGCTCGCGGGGCACGCCCTCGCCGAAGACGAGTTGCGCGGTAGCTGGCGTCCAGGTGACGGATGCGTCCGGGGTAAGAATGGTCCAGCGCATGACCGCGAAGCGCTCCTGAAAGAAAGGCGCGGCGAGAGCAAGGATGCGGTGGTCCGGGCGATACCAGGCAATGTAGTGGGGTTCGGACGCGCCTTCCACCGGATTTGCGTCGACTTTGCGGAAGCGCACGAAGGCGTGCATCTTGTGCAGATCGCGGCGGACCTGGTCGTTCAACCGGCGCAGTGCGGCGACGTCGTCGTCTACCTCGACATGGAGTAATCCGCGCTGGGTCTGGAGACGCCAAAGCAGACGGTAGAGCAGATTCCAGCGTTCGGGCTCGCGATGGACCGCGGCAGTCTGTGCGGATGCGAGGAACGCTTTGGGCACGTGAGGGTCTGACAGGGGAGGGCCTGATGGCGGAGCTTCCAAGTCGAGGTCAAGGTCAAGCGGGCGCGGGACGGTGGAGTCCTGGAGGTCGATTTCAGTGGGGCGATAGCCGCTGGTGAGTGCATCGCGCGCAGCCGCTCGCCAGGCGGCAAAGTCTGGAGCGATGGGGACGCGCCGCACGCTTATACCGAGCCTGTGAGCGCACTCGTGGCCGCGAAGAGGTCCATCTGCTGGAGGGAGGCAGGGACGGCGAGCAGCGGGTTCGTCGTACTGACAGCGCGGGTTGGCGGCGGAACATGATCGGCGGCGATGATGTACGCGGCAGCCTGCTTGAGCCGTACATGCAGCTTGCGCAGGTTGTCGAGCGAGAGCTTCTGATAGCGCCGGATGCGCAGGATGCGCTCGACGTTGCGATACCCGATGCCCGGCACGCGCAGCAGAATTTCGCGCGCGGCTGTGTTGACGTCGACCGGAAAAAACTCGGGGTGGGCTTTGGCCCAGGCGGTCTTGGGATCTTCGGTGAGAGATAACTCGGGCGTGGCGGCGGTGGTGATCTCGTCGGCGCGAAAGCCGTAGAAACGCATGAGCCAGTCGGCCTGGTACAAGCGGTGCTCGCGCATACGGGGCGTGGCCTGGAGCGGGAGGCGCGCGTCTGCCAGCGGATAGGGGCTGAACCCGGTGTAGTAGACGCGGCGCAGCTTGTAGGCGCTGTAAAGGTGGCTCGCGCGGCCTATGATCTCGCGATCGGTAGAGGCTGTTGCGCCGACGACCATCTGCGTGGACTGCCCGGCGGGAGCGAACTGTGGTGCGAGGGGGGACTTCGTGCGCTCATCATCGGCTTCCTGTTTGTGCGCATGGATCTGCTCCATGGTGGACTCGATGATGGTGGCCTTCTTCTCGGGGGCGAGCTGTACGAGATCCTGCTGGGTAGGCAGTTCGATGTTGGCGCTGAGGCGGTCGGCCCACTGGCCGGCTTCGCGCACCAGTCGCTGGTCGCAACCGGGGATCGTCTTGAGGTGAATGTATCCGCCGAAGTGATGCACGGAGCGCAGACTCCTGGCGACCGCGATGAGCTGTTCCATTGTGTAGTCGGGCGATTGGATGATGCCGGAGGAGAGGAACAAGCCTTCGATGTAGTTGCGTTTGTAGAAGTCGAGCGTGAGGGTGACGATCTCTTCGGGTGAGAAGCGCGCGCGGCGGATGTCGCTGGAGACGCGGTTGACGCAGAAGACGCAATCGTAGGTGCAGAAGTTGGTGAGCAGGATTTTCAGCAGGGAAACGCAGCGGCCGTCGGGCGTATAGCTGTGACAGATGCCCATGCCGTCGGAGTGGCCAACGCCTTTGCCGTTGCCGGCGCGCGTTGCGCCGGAGGACGCGCAGGACGCGTCGTACTTGGCCGCGTCGGCCAGGATTTCGAGTTTTTGCTGGACCGTCATCATCGCGCTGTTTCTATTCGACGCGGATTAGAGGGCGAACGCAAGGCGAAGAGATGATTCGATCAGACCGAGTGGAAAATGTCCTTCGCGATGGTGTTCCTACGCACATCGCGGATCCTAGTGGCCGGGGGGATCCTCGGGCATGATGCGGATGTCCTGGACGCCGCGATAGCGTTCGGCGTAGTCCATGCCGTAGCCGATGACGAAACGGTCGGGGATTCTGAAGCAGACGTAGTCGGCCTGGATGGGGACGAGGCGGCGTTCGAATTTGTCGAGGCAGGTGGCTATCTTGAGCGAAGCAGGCTTGTGCTGAAGCATCAGATCGCGCAGGTAGTTGAGGGTGAGGCCGGTATCGAGGATGTCTTCGACGATGATGACGTGCTTGCCTTCGATGGGATTGTCGATGTCTTTGATGAGCTTGACGGCACCGGACGAGACGCGGGCGCGACCGTAGCTGGAGACGGCGACGAAGTCGAAGGTGTTGTCGACCTCGATGGCGCGGGCGAGGTCGGCGAGAAAGATGGCCGCGCCCTTCAGGACACCGATCAGCACAATGGATTGCCCGGCGTAATCTTTGGAAATCTGCTCGCCTACAGCCGCGACGCGTTCGGCGATCTGCTCACGGGTGAAGAGAACGTCCATGGAGCTGGGGGGAACGAAGGCGGGCAAACTGGTGGACATTTGCACAGGTTAGCGCGAAAAGCAGTGAGGAAAACGGGACACTTCGAGGATTCAGGTAAGGTCTTTTGCCCCGTTATACTTGAGCGTGACGCATGTATCCGTACATCAACATCGGCCCCTTGCATCTGGGGACATTTGGTCTGCTGCTATGGCTTGCCGCCGTCTGCGGGACCGTGGTTTTGCACCGCAACTTTCGGCGTAACGGCGTCGATGCGGATGCGCTGAATGTTGTGGCGCTGGTGACCCTCTCGGGCATTCTGGGGGCGAAGCTGTGGCACGAGCTCCAGGACCCTGCCGAACTGGCCGCGGCATGGCGGACGATTGTGCTGCCGGGCTGGCACAATCCGGGGCAGGTGGCGTTAGGCTTTCTGCACTGGTTTCAAACGGGCTTCGCCTGGTTTGGTGGGATGCTGGCGGGCGTGGCGATGTTGATGTTTCAAGGCCATCTGGCGCGGCCAAATGGCCTGACGGGTCGCAAGGCGGCTCTTCGCATGCTGGACCTGGCGGCACCGGCTGCGGCCGTTGGGTATGGGGTGGGGCGTATTGGGTGCCTGACCTCGGGAGACGGAGACTACGGACTCAACACCACCCTCCCCTGGGGAGTGCATATGGCCAAGGACGCGCTGGTGCGTCCTAATCCGCCGGATGCGCTGGTGCAGCCAACGCCGGTGTATGAGTTTCTGTTCGCCATGGCCCTGGGATGGTGGCTCTGGAAGCGCGGTTCAAGCCCCCGACCGCTGGGGTTCCTGACGGGCGAGTACCTTGTCATCAGCGGTGTGGGGCGTTTTCTGGTCGAATTCGTGCGCATCAACCCGCCGATTTATTGGGGCATGTCGAATGCGCAGGTTGCGGCTTTGGGGAGTGTAGCGGTTGGCGCAGCGATGATGTGGGTGACCCGGGGGGATGAATCCGCGACGGTTTGAGATGGGCGCCAAGGAACACTTGGTTCCCCAGCCGTCATACGCATGAGGTTTGATATGGGTCTTTTGTTCGTTCTGCTGTTCTGGGCAGCGGTGCTGGCAGTGATGGGAAGTGTTAGTTCCGGTGTTTTGGCAGCTCTCACGGTGTACCTCACGCGGAACGCCACGACTTTGAAAAAGAGAGCGCGCCTCTTCGCGCTGATGATTCCGTGGATTGTCATTGGGATAGAGGCGATAGGATTTGCCGGCTATGCAGTCATCAATCTCACAGTCCTGCACCGTGACATGGGACTGGGCGACTCGTTCTACGCGAACCTTTCGAATGGCTATCGCATCGAGGCGATCGATGTTACTGAATACGGATCTGTTTGTAAGCCGAGCGTTAGCGGAACTTTCTCATCCGATGAGAATTGCGTTACGGGTGTGCAGAGCTTACAAGTTGACGGAAAATACATAGCCGGGTACCGGTCTGGAGAGCCCTTCGGTCTTGGCAAGGGTGAAGTGCCGTATTTCGTTGTTGACACCTCCGATGACGAGCGCAAGAACTTTGCAACGGAAGCGCAATGGCGTGGAGAATTGAAGCTACGCGGAATGCAGCCGCAACTGATTTCTTTCTCTGAACTCTACGCAAAGTCGCGATTTACCCGGTTTGATTTCCTGGCGTTCGGAATCGGCGCATGCCTTCCAGTGCTGGGAGTGGGTGTGTTGGGTTGGATGATTGTCCGCGCACGAAAGTACGACGCCATGAGGTTTATCGAAACCGAGGCCGTCTAAAGCCGCTTCAGGAACTCTCGGGCGAGGTTGAGGTCGGGGAAGAGGCGTTCTTCGGCTTGGAACTCGCGGGAGTGAACGCAGCGGCGCCCGGCCTTGACGCGGACGGGATGCTTCAGGTGCAGCATCTCGTGGTAGAGCAGATATTCGACCGCATAGCGCGGGGTGCCCGGGCGGTCGAAGACGCGGCTGACGACGATGGTGTTATGCGCGGCGTCGTAGTGGCCGAGCATGCGCTTGGCGACGTGCGCGCTCCAGGTGAGGGTGGGACGGCCCAGCAGGCCGTGAAAGAAACGGGTGTTGAGAGTCTCAAACACTTCTTCCAGGTCAAACTGGTGGCCCTGCGCGGACGTGATGCGCTTGCGTCCGCGAGTCTGGCGGATACGCTCGGCTTGTTTCGAAACCATCTCCGACTGCGTGTAGCGGCGGTAGCGGTCGGCGTGGCGGGGCTCGATGGGCTTGCGGTAGAGCTTGGCGAGCAGGATGTGCGCGATGGCCTGATGGACGTTTTCGGGTGCGTGTTCCAGCAGGTCCGAGAGGCGGATGTGCAGGTGGCCTTCGCGCAGTCGGATGGTGGTGTTCAGGCTGGTGAAGCGGCGGAAGCGCACGTCCATCGGGGGCATGGGAGCACGGGGACGGAGTTCGCGATACTCCACCTCGAAGATGGCAACGAGGGAGGCTGGGACACGGGGAAGGGCAGCAACAGGCACGCTTTCGCCAGTGTACCGCGCCGCCTGTGGAGAAGATTGCAGGCGGGCGGGGTGGGTCTTGGTTTGATTTCGGGGCTTTGGTGGATCAGGCTTCGCGAGCTTGCGATTGGGTCCGAAGAGCCATCCCCAGGCCTCACCGAGGAATGTCAATCTGTTCCTGCTTGGCGGGAGTGTTGCTGATGCGGTCGGCTTCGGCTTTGGCGGCTTCCGGATGCGCCTTGAAGAAGGCGAGCTGCTCCTCCTGCATCTTCAGAGCGGCGTCGTGCACGTCGCGGACGGAATCCAGCGCAATTTTGCGGACGACGTTGTAACTCGCGTCCTCGGGGGCGGCACGCAGCGTCGTCGACCAGCGCTCCGTGGCTTCGAGAAGCTTGGGGAGTGACTTGCGGATGTCGCGATGCTTAGGCGCGTAGTCGTCAAGGTTGTCGTTGAGTTCGTCGGCGATTCCGCTGAACTGGTCGAAGATGTCGTGCAACTGCTGGTCGCGTCCAGCTTTGCGGCGCCCGGTCAGGATGGCATTGATGGATTTGCTGCGGGCGTCGAGGATCTTGATGAACGCTGCGATGCGGTCGGTGGGGACGTACGCCGCTTCACGCAGAGCGTCCACCTCGGCGTTGCTCATTATGTTGTCGGAGGCCTGCGCACGCGCACGAGGCGACGACACAGACGACAGGGCGCAGAAGGCAAGGACCATCACCACTCGCCGCAGAGTTTCTATCAATGAATGAACACCTGGGCGAGCAGTTCGGTCTGCACGGTGTCCAGTCGTTTGAGCGTTGATTGGAGCACGGTACGGTCGTCATTGGATGCAACGTGCAGCATGTCGGCGAGACGGCGCGTGGTGTGGTGCATGAGCAGTTCTGCGTTTTTGATTCGTTTGGTATCGCGTGCCAGGGCCATGTGAATCTTTTGCGCGAGCGCGTCGATGCGGCGGAGAGTGGCTCCGGCCTGTTCGCTTTCACCGGCGGCGAGTTGCTTACCGGCGATCTCGGTCAGGTTGTGTACGAGCTCAGCGTAGAGGAAACACTGCTCGCGGGGCTGAGCGGCCTGGGCGCGGGTTTCCAGTTGGGTGAGGGCGTTGTCGTCGAGAATCGCTTCTTCGATGGCAGTTGCACGCGCGATCGCGGGGCAGGCAAAACACACAGCGATCGTGAGAAGTGAAAGCGGGCGCGCAAAAGACCGTAAAGACAGCGGACGAACGGAGCGGGAAGCAAGTGCAAAGCTCATAGCGCACCTCCGAAGTGACGCCGTGCCTTATTTCATATGTTCGAGAGCTACCAGACGATGCCTTGCCTGGAACTCCTGGTCCGGGAACTGACCGCCCGCAATTGCCAGAAACGCGCGGTACAACCGTCCGGCTTCCTTGTACTGCTTGAGGGTATCGTACGCCGTTGCCTCAAGAAATAGCGAGGGGCCTGAGTTGGGCAGAACTGTAGCACGCAATCTTAGAGCTTGCAACACGCCGTTTGGATGCCCGGCCCTGGAAGCTGCAAAGGCGAGGTGTCCGGCTGCGTCTCCGAAGGCTGCCGTACTGGGGAACTTATCGGCCAGAGAGACGGCTTTGGTGAGCAGGGCTTCGGCTTCGGCGTACTTTTGCTGCCGCACCAGGACGGTACCGAGATCGTCGAGCAGGGTGGGATCCTGCGGGTTTTGGGCGAGAGTGGCGCGGAACATGTGCTCGGCCTCGGCGTTCTGGTTGTTGAGCATATAAAGGCGCGCGAGCTGCCGGGCAAGTGAGGGGTCGGCGGCGAAGCCGGGGTCAGACCGGAGCTGGACCAGAAGGGGAATCGCATCGTTGGGCTTGCCCTCGGCTGCGTAGATGGCCGCCATCTGCGAGACCAGGCGGGGGTCGGTGGGATGGGCTTTCAGGGGGGCGGCAAGGACCGTTTCGGCTTCGGTGGCGCGATTGCCCTGCTCCAGGATGTGGGCGAGGCCGGTGGCCGCCTCGACGTCGTCGGGGTGCAGATTGAGAGCGCGGCGGTAGGCGGCCTCGGCACCGGTGCGGTCACCGGCGCGGTCGGCAAGGGCGGCGGAGAGCGCTACGTCGGCCGGGGTTTCGCCGGTCAGCTTGACGGCGGCGAGAATGTCTTCGCGCGCGTCGGCGGGGTGGGTACGCTCGTCGAGTTGCGCGAGCGCACGGAGCGCCCTGGCTCGTAACTGCGGGGCAGCGGACGGGCTCTGGGCTACGGCGTTCAATTCTGCGTGGGCTTTTTCAGTCCGTCCGGCGCGAGCGTCGAGAAGACCGAGCGCCAGCCTGGGCTCGGCGAGATCGGGCGAGACGGCTAAAGCGGCCGCGTAGGCTTTGGCCGCGCCCTCGTCGTCGTTGATGCGCTCGTCGGCGAAACCGAGGTCGTAGAGGATTTGCGTGTCTTTGGGGCGCTCGACGGAGAGGAGCTTGAGGGTGTTGGCGGCGGCGGAGTAATCTGCGCGTTCGAGGGCGGCTTCGGCCTCATGAAGTTTCGCGGCCACGGCATCGGTGCGGGAGGTGTCGGCAGCGTCGCGTGTGCCCGCCGGCATCTGCGCGGCGAGACTTGCGGCGAATGTGA
This sequence comes from Terriglobales bacterium, assembly GCA_038230455.1. Lineage (GTDB taxonomy): Bacteria > Acidobacteriota > Terriglobia > Terriglobales > Acidobacteriaceae > Granulicella. The sequence continues at coordinate 64,914 of JBBRNF010000014.1, read as the reverse complement.
GAGCGGCAAGGAATGCCATCTGACGCATCAGGACCCCTTCCGGCCCGCCTGCAAGACCGGGGCGAGCCACTGACCCGTGTAGGACTCTGGTGTGACAGCAATCGTTTCCGGGGTGCCGGCTGCGACGACCTGGCCGCCGCCCGAGCCGCCCTCGGGACCCATGTCGATGACCCAGTCGGCGGATTTGATGATGTCCAGGTTGTGTTCGATGACGAGCAGCGAACCGCCACCTTCGATGAGCTTGCGGAAGGCGGCGAGAAGCTTTGAGACGTCTTCGAAGTGCAGCCCGGTGGTTGGCTCGTCGAGGATGTAAAGGATGCGGCTGGCGACGCGTTTGGCCTCGCCGCGAACGCCTGTTGCTCCACCAGAAGCGCCCGACCGCGCCGAAGCCAGGTGCTGGGCCAGCTTGACGCGCTGGGCTTCTCCGCCGCTGAGGGTGGTGGCGCTTTGACCGAGGCGGACGTAGCCGAGGCCGACCTCGTCCAGCACGGCGAGCTTGTCGACGATCTTGGGCACGCCGGCAAAGTACACAAGCGCTTCCTTAACGGTCATCGAGAGGGCGTCATTGATGTTGCGGCCCTTGTACTTGATGTCGAGCACAGTGGTTTTATAGCGGGTGCCGTTGCACTCTTCGCAGGGGAGCTCGACGTCGGCCAGGAACTGCATTTCCACGGTGACGGTGCCGTCGCCTTCGCAGACGTCGCAGCGGCCGCCGGGTACGTTAAAGGAGAAGTGTCCGGCGGTGAGATTTTTGCGCCTGGCATCGGGCTGCGCGGCGAAGAGTTCGCGGATGGCGTCGAAGGCCTTGATGTAGGTGACAGGATTGGACCGCGGTGTGCGACCGATGGGTGACTGGTCGACCAGGATCACATCGTTCAGGGAGGGTGTTCCGCTCAGTTCGCGATAGAGGTGCGCGGGGTCCGCGCCCTCGGTGTGGCCGAGCGCCTGCATCAGCGCGCGGTAGAGCACCTGGTGGACGATGGTCGATTTTCCGGAGCCGGAGACGCCGGTGACGCAGCAAAGCATGCCGAGTGGGATTTCGATATCGACGCCGCGCAGGTTGTGAATGCGCGCGCCTTTGAGGACGAGCTTCTCGCGTCCGCGTTCGCGGCGGACTTTGGGAACGGGGATGGACAGGCGGCCGCTAAGGTACTTGCCGGTGATCGAGTCGGGGTTATCGCGGACTTCAGCGACGGTGCCTGCGGCGAGCAGCCTGCCGCCCAACTCACCAGCGCCGGGGCCCAGGTCGAGCAGATAGTCGGCGGAGCGAATGACGTCGGGGTCGTGCTCGACAACGAGGATGGTGTTGCCGAGGTCGCGGAGGTCCTCCATGATGCGGACGAGCTTGGCGGTGTCGCGGGAGTGGAGGCCGATGGAAGGCTCGTCGAGCACATAGAGAGCGCCCACCAGGCGCGAACCGAGAGACGTCGCGAGCTGGATGCGCTGCGATTCGCCGCCGGAGAGCGTAGAGCTGAGGCGGTCGAGGGTGAGGTAGTCGAGGCCGACCTGGTGCAGGAAGCTGATCCGCTGGCGGACTTCTTCGAGCACCTTGGCGGCGATTTCCATCTGGGCCGGAGAAAGCGTGAGCGAGTCCATGAACTCCTGTGCGCCGGTAATGGTGAGGGCACAGACTTCGCAGATGTTTTTGCCCATGAGCAGCACGGCGCGGGCTTCGGCGCGGAGGCGCTGGCCACGGCACTCGGGGCAAGTCGCGTAGCCGCGATACTTGGAGAGAAAGACGCGGACGTGGAGTTTGTACTTCTTGCGCTCCAGCTCGGCGAAGAAGCCGCGGATGCCGGTCCAGCTTCCGGAGCCTTCTTCGATGAAGCGCTGCTGCGCTTCGGTGAGGTCGAACCAGGGCACGTCGAGCGGTATGCCCTCGGCTTTGGCGGCGCGGCGCATCTCGCCATGATGGACGCGGTACTTCGGTTTGGTCCACGGATCGACCGCGCCTTCATCAAGGGTCCTGGTGCGGTCGGGGATGATGAGGCCGGGGTCGAAGTCGATGGTGTTGCCGAAGCCCTGGCAGCGCGGGCAAGCGCCGTAGGGATTGTTGAAGCTGAACAGGCGCGGCTCGGGCTCGCGATAGGCGCGATGGCAGGTGGAGCACTCGAAGGCGGCGGAGAAACGCAGCGAGGCCGGTACCGTCTCACCGTCCCGCGGGATCGCTCGGAAGACGATTTCGCCGGCTTCGCGGTAGCCGGTTTCGATCGCGTCGACGAGGCGGGCGCGGCTGTCGGGCGACAGGGCCAGGCGGTCGGCCAGCACAAATATGGGGCGATCGGGTGAGTTGAACTCCAGTTCGAGCAAGGATTCGGGGGCGGAGAACTCGACGATGCGGCCGCTGCCCGTGCCGTCTTCGGAAGCCTGCCAGAGGCGGTTATAGCCGCGCCGACGCAGTTCGGTGAGGCGCTCCTTCATGGCGTCGGAAAGATCGACCACCGGTGCTGTGACCTTCTTTGTGGTTTTTTTGGCTGCACGCTTGACGGGAGGTGGCGCAACCGGAGTTGCGGCGTCGGGCTCTGGCCCACGCAAAGGCTCAAGCGTCACTTCACGGCGCAAGGCAGGGAAGAGCGCGTAGACGCGTGTGCCTTCGTCCAAGGCGAGGACACGCGTGACGATCTCGTCGACGGTGTCATGCCGCACCACGCCGCCGCAGTGCAGGCAGGTGACGGTGCCACAGCGCGCGTAGAGCAGGCGCATGTAGTCGTAGATTTCGGTTGCGGTGGCGACAGTGGAGCGGGGATTGCGGGTCTGATTTTTCTGCTTGATGGCGATGGCGGGGGCGAGGCCGTCCATGTGGTCGACGTCGGGTTTTTCGATGCGTTCGAGGAACTGACGCGCGTAGGCAGAAAGGCTCTCGACGTAGCGGCGCTGGCCCTCGGCGTAGACGGTGTCGAACGCAAGCGAACTCTTGCCCGAGCCCGAGACACCGCTGACGACAGTCAATGCGTTGTGAGGGATGTCGACGTCGATGCCCTTGAGGTTGTGGGTGCGGGCGCCGCGAATTGTGATTCGGTCGAGAGGTGTGTGCGCCATGAGCTAGGGCCGTTCCGTCCTGTGGGGGCGCAGCATTTCGAGCAGCAGGAGGCACGCGCCTACCACGATGGCGGAGTCTGCCACGTTGAAGTCCGGCCAGTGGTAGCCGTGGATGTGGACTTCAAGAAAATCGACGACGTAGCCGAATCGGATGCGGTCGTAAAGGTTGCCCATGGCGCCGCCGAGGATCAGCGCGAGGGCGACGGACGTGAGCGAAAGCTCGCGACCAACGCGCCAGATGACAGCAAGGACAACCAGCACGGCGAGGACCGAGAAACCGATAAGCAGGTTGCGGATGAGGAGCGGAGAGGTGGTGCCGTCGAAGAGGCTGAAGGCCGCGCCGGTGTTGAGGACGTGCGAGATCCAGAAGGTGTGCGCGATGACGACGACGTGCTTGCCGAGCGGAACGGCGGCTTCGACGCGCAGCTTGGTGAGCCGGTCCAGGAAGACGACGACGGCGGAGATCAGGAACAGCATCCAGCGTGCGTCCGGAATGCGATTGCTGATACGGGCGCTCAAGCGGCCTCCTGTGGCTGAGGCGGAAAGCCGATGGCTTCGAGCGCGTCTGCGCATCGGGCGCACACAGTGGGCCAGCGGTCGTCGGCACCGATGTCGGGGAGGGTGCGCCAGCAGCGGGCGCACTTCGCGCCCTCGGCGACGGCAACCTGCAGCAGCAGGGAGGTGTCGTTCCGGGTAGCACCGACGGCCTGGACGGTGGCCTGGGAGACGTTGAAGTACTCTGCCAGCGCAGGTTCGTATTTGGTAAGCAGCAAACCGTCGGTTGAGCCTTCTTCGACCAGCAAGGTGACACGGGCTTCGAGCGACTTACCGATGGACTTGCTGAGCCGCAGGGCTTCGAGTTCGAGCAGCACCAGAGCGCGAATGGCGGCGAGGCGTCCCCAGTCTGCTTCGAGCGTGGCGACTGCGCCGGGCACGAGCTCTGCCATGTTGGGGAACAGCGCCAGATGAACGCTCTCTTCGCGGCCGGTAACGGTGGGCAGGAGCTTCCAGACTTCGTCGGCGGTGAAGGAGAGGATGGGCGCTATGAGGCGGGTCAGGGCTTCGGCGATCCTCCACAGAGCGGTCTGGGCGCTACGCCGGGCCGCGCTTTTCGGTGCCAGCGTGTACAGGCGGTCCTTCACCACATCGAGGTAGAGGGCGCTGAGATCGGAGTTTACGTATTCGTTCAGGGCCTGATAGGCGCGGTGAAATTCGAATCCGTCGTAGGCTGTGCGGATTTTTGCGTCGAGCTCCGCGGTCCGGGCCAGGATGTACTGGTCTAAAGGCTGCATCGCAGAGAACGCGATGCTATCGGTGGCGGGGTTAAAGTCGTGGATGTTGCCGAGGAGGAAGCGCAGGGTATTGCGCAGCTTGCGGTAGTTTTCGCTGACGCGCTGCATCAGGGGTTCGCTGGCAGCGACGTCTTCGCGGAAGTCGACACTGGCGACCCAGAGGCGGATGATTTCGCCGCCGAGACGGCTGGCGACGTCCACCGGGTCGACACCATTGCCGAGCGACTTTGAAAACGCACGTCCCTGCTCGTCGAGCGTCCAGCCGGAGGTGGCGACCATGCGGTAGGGTGCGCCGTCGCGGATGGCGACGGAGCTGAGAAGCGACGAGTGGAACCAGCCGCGATGCTGGTCGCCGCCTTCGGTGTAGAGGTCGGCGGGCCACTGGAGTTCGGGCTCGGCTTCGAGCACGGCGTTCCAGCTTGCACCGGACTCGAACCAGACGTCGAGGATGTCCATTTCCTTGCGGAACTGCATGACGGTGCGGCAGTTGTTGCAGGCCGTTTGAGGGGGCAGTAGGTCCTCGGGCGAGTGGACGTACCAGGCGTCGGCGCCTTCTTTCTCGAAGAGCTTGACGACGCTCGCGTTGATGGCCTCGTCATTCAGGGGCTCATGGCACTTCTCGCAGAGGAACACCGCAATCGGTACGCCCCAGATGCGCTGCCGCGAGATACACCAGTCGGGGCGGGTGGCGATCATGTTGGAGATGCGTTCTTCGCCCCAGGCGGGATCCCAGACGACGCGCTTGATCTCGTCAAGCGCGCGCTGGCGGAAGGTCGTCTGCCCGGTGCCCTCTTTCGACGAGAGCACCGGCGTCTCCATCGCGATGAACCACTGTTCCGTGGCGCGGAAGATCAACGGGTGGTGGCAGCGCCAGCAGTGGGGGTAGCTGTGATGCAGGTCATGCGCTCCCATCAGTGCACCGTTCTGCTGGAGGAGGTCTTTGATGACGCTGTTGGCCTTAAAGACGAACATGCCGTCGTAGGGAAGGCCTTCGGCGTTGCGGAGTTTGCCCTGGGCGTCTACGTCGCAGGTGAGGGGCAGGCCGTAGCGCTGGCCGGTGGCGAAGTCGTCGGGGCCGTGCGCGGGAGCGGTGTGAACGGCCCCGGTGCCTTGCTCGGTGGTGACGTAGTCGGCGTTGACGCCGAGGATGGAGCGGTCGAGGAAGGGGTGCTGGAAGGTGGCGCGATCGAGCATGGAGCCTTCGCAACTTCCAATGATGTCATTTTCATTCGCCGCACAGTCCGGCGCGCGAGCACTCCGAAGATTGCAGGCTGAGATAACTTCATCCATCAGCATCTGTGCCATGATGTATGTCCCACCGACACAGCGCACGAAGACATAACCTGTCTTCGGAGCAAACGCGATGGCCATCGATGCCGGCAAAGTCCACGGTGTTGTTGTCCAAATGATGGCGTAGATATCATCCGATTGAGAGATCATCTGCTCGACGAAATCTCCAGAATTATCTTGTGTCGCCTCGGGGAATAGGCCCCTTCCTGCGCTGGTGAGCTTGTAGCGCACATACACGCTCGGCGAGGTGTGCATCTCGTACTCGACTTCAGCCTCAGCGAGGGCGGTGTGGTCGTGGGAGCACCAGTAGACCGGTTTCAGACCTTTGTAGACGAATCCTTTCTCATAAAAACCGTAGAACGTTTCCAGGATTCGAGCTTCGTAGGGGAAGTCCATGGTGGCGTAGGGCTTGTCCCAGCGGCCAAAGACGCCGAGGCGCTTGAACTGCGAGCGCTGCAGGTCAATAAACCTGGCGGCGTACTCGCGGCAAGCGCGGCGGACGGCGACGGCGGGCATCTCGAGCTTTTTGCCGCCGAGCTTCTCGTCGACCTTGATCTCGATGGGAAGGCCGTGGCAGTCCCATCCAGGGACGTAGGGGGCGTCAAAGCCGGCCATGGTCTTGGTCTTGACGACGAAGTCCTTGATGCACTTGTTGAGGGCGTGGCCGAGGTGAATGGCGCCGTTGGCGTAGGGAGGGCCGTCGTGGAGGATGTACTTCGGAGCGCCTTCACGGGCGGCGCGGATTTTCGCGTACAGGCCCGCGGCTTCCCACTCGGCGAGGCGCAAGGGCTCGTTCTGGGGCAGGTTGGCCTTCATGGCGAACTGCGTCTGGGGCAGGTTCAGCGTTTGTTTCAGGGTTTGTTTCTCGGGTTGGGGTTGTGCTTCTTCCGGCATCCGGTCTCCGTCGTGGCTCGTATTCAAAGCAGCGGTCTGCGCGCTTGCCCCGAAACCTCTATTGTAAGGCTGTGTGGGAAATGATGACCGCACACACGCCGGACGTTACAACTGCGAGACACTTTCGCCTGCATCTGCGTCTAATATGTCGAGAAGGCAGTGGCGGACTTTATAGTAGGGAAGTCCGTCCAATATCTGTAGCTGTCTTTCGCGGCACCTGACTTTCTTATGCCCAACACTCTGATATCGCCGCCCGAGTCCGACCAGGAAACCCACCGCACCCTCGCTCCGGCTGCCGAGACGCCGCACGTTGGCACGGAGTTGAAGGAAGAGGGCGTGTTCACGTCGCTGATCGAAAGCTTCCGCGACGTGTTCTTTCCCACGAAGCTGCCGCCGCTGGTGCTGGAATCGAAGCCCATCTATGTAGCCGACCCGATGGCGACGAAGATGAGCCGGTCGTCGTACGCCGCGTCGATCGCGTTTTACGCTCTGCTGATTTTGTTCTTCGCGTTCCTGCTTAAGAAGGGTGTTCAACTGGCGGCGCCGCCAAAAACGTCGTTTACGCAGCTCGAGGTGCCGCCTCCACCCCCGCCACTGGCTCCGCGGGCGGACAAGATTGGCGGCGGCGGCGGACAGAAGGGGCCTACGCCGGTGACACAGGGCCATCTCCCGAAGCTTGCGCAGCAGCAGATCGTTCCGCCGAAGGCTCCTCCAGTGGAGCCTCCGAAGCTGGCCGTGGAACCCACCGTAGTGGTGCAGCCGAACTTGAAGATGGCCGACAACAAGATGCCGGACCTGGGCGTGCCCAACTCGAACCTGAAGGGGTTTTCGATGGGCAACGGCAACGGCTCTGGAATTGGGTCGGGTAACGGAAATGGGATTGGGCCGGGGTCGGGTGGCAATACCGGCGGCGGTCCTATGCATGTAGGCGGCTCGGTTCGGCCGCCATCGGTCCTTTATTCCGTGGAGCCTGAGTTCTCTGAAGAAGCCCGCAAGGCGAAGTTTTCTGGCAACGTCCAGGTGTATCTGTGGGTCGACGAAGAAGGTAAGCCCTCTCACGTGCGCGTGGTGCGCGGCGTTGGCATGGGGCTGGATGAGAAGGCGGTCGAAGCGGTGCGTCAGTACAAGTTCAAGCCGGCGCTACAGAATGGCAAGCCAGTGAAGGTGGACCTCTACATCGACGTAAACTTCCAGATTTTCTAGTGTTTTTCTCGGAGCCTGCCCGTATTGGGCGGGCTTCGTTGCGTTCCGGGCTACTGGTTGACCAGCATCGTTTCGACCGCCTCGAAGGTCATATCGTCTGCTGGACTCCCGGTGCGCTCTTTCCAGTCGAGGAACAATCGCCCGTAGCTGGCGGTGCTGCAGGTTTCCGCAGCGATATTCAGCCTGTCGAGCATGGCGTCTATCCAGGCGGGGTCACCTTCCAGTTCCGCCCAGTTGCCGATCGGTGTTTCGTCGACGACGAGATGGCCGGAGGTGGAGCCGAAGCCCCATTCCGTGCGGAACTTGTCGTATCGAAAGACCGGGGCGTAGCCCAGTTGGCTGAAGATTTCAGCGAGCGCTTCGCAATCGTCGATGCCACTCTCGGTTTCGATGCGGGTCTTGTATCGAGCGTTAACGTCGTTGGTGGGCGGTTGACGTTTGTGGGTCAGGACGCAGCGGCTGCCGTAGGAGCGCAGGCGAATGATCTGTCCGCGCGCGCGGAGACTTCGGTCGGCGGTGTCGTACAGCGTGTTCTGTTCCAAGGTGCGCTCGGTGGCCAAACGAAAACCCGCGGCTTCAACCTGGGTACGGAAGGCTCGCGGGTCGGAGATGGGGAACTTGAGTTCAATCTCTGCACCGTGCATGGAGGTGAGTATAGCCTTACGCGGGTACGATGAAAGCTGTGTCAAAAACTCTTCGTCTAAAGTCCGACGCACCGGGTGACGTTGCGCACGCCGCATCGATCCTGCGAGAGGGCGGCACGGTCGCTTTTCCGACGGAAACCGTCTATGGGCTTGGTGCCAACGCGCTAGATACGGCTGCGGTCGCGGGGATTTTCGCTGCCAAGCAGCGCCCGGCGTGGGACCCGTTAATTGTGCATGTCGCTGATTTTGCACAGCTTAAGGATGTGGTGGACATCCCGGCTGAGCTTTCGATGCGGGTGAGCGCGCTTGCGGCGGCGTTCTGGCCGGGTCCGCTGACGCTGCTGCTGCCGCGCGGTGGTCGCATACCGGATGCCGTCACGGCCGGTCGTCCGCTGGCAGGGGTTCGCATCCCGGCGCATCCGGTGGCTCGGGAGCTGCTCCGGCGCGTGGATCTGCCCATCGCCGCGCCGAGCGCCAACACGTTCGGACATACGAGCCCGACCACCGCCGCCCACGTCCTGGCCGATCTTGATGGGCGCATCGACGCTGTGCTGGATGGGGGCGCCACTCGTGTAGGTGTTGAGTCCACCGTGCTGGATCCGGCAGCAATGGTGGTCTATCGGCCGGGGGCCGTGACACTGGACCAGATTGCGGCGGTTTGCGGCGCTTCCGCGGAACTATATGTGGCGGTGGCAAAGACTGAGCCGCCGGACTCGCTTCCCGCCCCTGGGGTTGGACTGCGGCACTATGCCCCACACGCTAAGGTAATTCTCACCGGAGGCTCGGAGCGGTTTCTACACGATGCGCTTGATGCTGTGCCAGATGCGGAGTTTGCAGGTGTGATGCTGCCACGGGGTTGGCGGCTGCAGCGGGCGGCGAAGGTGTTCGACTGGGGAGAGTGGGGCGATCCTGCGGAGCTGGCGGCTACTCTGTTCGCTGGTTTGCGCGAGCTCGATGACAGTGGCGTCCACCGGATCCTTTGTCCCTTGCCAGCCGGCGGAGGCATGAACGATGCGATTCGTGATCGTTTGCAGAAGGCCGCGCGCGAGGCTTGACGGCTACTTCATCACGCTGCCGATCGACTGCGCTTCACTGGCTTTGAAGAGGTACTTGATGCCTGATTTGTAGACCATGACGCGCTGGCGCCCGACGCGCAGCTTGACAACACACTTGTCGTACCACTCGATGACGCCGCGCAGCTCCTCGCCGTCGTCCAGTATGAACATCATCTCGGTCTGCATCTGGATTTGCTTCTGAAAATAGAAGGCTTCCGCGTGAGAGCTTTCGGTTGGTGTGTGGGTTTCAGCAAGGGCGTGGGTTAACGGATCCGCGAGCAGAATGGTGTTCTCGATCCGGCGACGCTCCTGAGCGGGCAGATGCGGGCGCACCAGCTTGCGGGTGCCGTTGAAGGCGGCTGCCTCGGCACGTTCCTTTTGTGTGATCTCTGGCAAACATTCTCCTCAAATGCGCGGGGCGCGCGGCGTGAAATCATTCTTGAACCCATGTTTTCCCGTTGGATGCAAAGACGCTTCAGGGGACCCGGATGTTTCCACAATTTATTGCCATGAACTTAACGTGGATTAAAAATGCGATATCACGCAAGGTCGCCTCCAGCCCCGGATTTGGCCGCGCGTTTGGAGACGGGTGACTGGACTTCGAGGGCTGATGAACCGCTTCGGCCAAGGAACATCTTCGGCTAGATACCAGTGATGTTGAAGCCGCAGTCGACGTAGGTGATTTCGCCGGTGATGCCGCTAGCCAGGTCTGAGGCAAGGAAGAGCGCAGTGTTGCCGACTTCGGCCTGCTCGACGTTGCGATGCAGCGGAGCGCGCTCGTTGGTGCGGTCCAGCATGGTTTGCAGGTCGCCGATGCCACGGGCTGCGAGCGTCTTAATGGCACCCGCCGAGATAGCATTTACCCTGATGTTTTTCGAGCCAACCGAGGCGGCCAAATAACGGACGGTGGATTCCAGCGCCGCTTTGGCGACGCCCATGACGTTGTAGTTGGGGAAGGTCTTGGTGCTGCCGAAATGGGTGAGCGTCAGTATCGAGCCGCCTTCGGTCATGAGGGGAACGGCCGCGCGGGCGACGGCGATGAGCGAATATACGCTGACGTCGTGAGCGAGCGCGAAGTCGGCCCGTTTGGTCAGGAGGAAATCGTTCTTCATGGCGTCCGCCGGGGCGAACGCGACGGAGTGGACAAGCGTGTGAATGACCGGGAAGGCTGCGGCGATCTGGGCGAAGGCGGCGTCGATCTGCTCATCGGAGGAGACGTCGAGCTGGATGGCGCGGGCGCGGCCGGTCTGGCCCAGCGATTCGATCAGGTCTTCTGCTTCTTTCCTCAAGCGCTCGGACTGATAGCAAAGGACCAGGGTGGAACCGGCGAGAGCGAGCTTTTCCGCGATGGAGTAGGCGATGCTGCGCTTGTTGGCAACGCCGAGAATAACGGCGACTTTGCCCTTCATATCGATCATGGGATACGAACTCCTCGGGAAAATGTGACGAGGGTAAGGATAACAGTTTGGTGGCACATTCCGGCGCGGTGACCGCCCATCCAGAGGTATGTCGGGTGCGGCACACAGCCTTGGAGTCTGTTTGGGCCGGATAGACTGATGCGATGGAGTCTCAGGTTTCCGTTATCATTCCGGCTTTGAATGAGCGCGAGTCGATTGGGCAGGTCGTCCGGTCCATGCCGTGGGGAGCGATCGCGGAGTGCATCGTGGTGGACAACGGCAGCACGGACGGCACGGGCGAAGTCGCCGCTGCGGCAGGCGCGCGGGTGATCACATCCGAGCGGGGGTATGGCGCGGCGATGTACGCCGGTCTGCAGGCGGCGAGGCCGGACAGTGAAATCCTGGTACTGATGGACGGTGACGGGTCTGACGTGATCGCGCACATGCCGCAGCTGGTGGGGCCGATTGCGCGCGGAGAGGCGGACTTCGTGATCGGCTCGCGGATTCGGGGACGGCGCGAGGCGGGATCGATGTTGGGCAGCCAGGTGTTTGCGGCGTACCTGATCGGGACGCTGGTGCGCATTTTTTACGGCTACCGGTATACGGACATGGGGCCGTTTCGGGCGATACGGCGTGAGTGTCTGGAGCGGATGAGGATGACGGAGATGACCTATGGCTGGAGCCTCGAGATGCAAATCAAGGCAATACAGGATGGTCTTCGCATTGTGGAAATTCCTGTGGATTACCGGCGGAGAATCGGTGGTGCCTCCAAGGTGTCGGGTAATTTGAAGGCGTCTTTTCTGGCCGCGACGAGGATTTTCGGCGTGCTTCTGCGGACCCGGCGAGGCGCGACGCAGTGAGTATAGAGCCGATCGTGGAGCTGGAACACGTGAGCGTGGCGCGGGGCAGCGCAGTCGTGCTGCACGATGTAAGCCTGACGGTGCGACGAGGTGAGCATCTGGCCATTCTGGGCCCGAACGGCTGTGGAAAGTCGACGCTGTTGAAAACGATGACCTGCGAACTCTATCCGTTGGTGAAGCCCGATATGCGGGTGCGAATACTCGGTCGCGAGCGCTGGGACCTGACACAGCTGAAACGGAAGATGGGTGTGGTTTCGGCGGAGCTACCGGGCCGGCAAACGCTGCACACAACCGGTTTTGACGCGATCCTGACGGGCTTTTTTTCGAGCTCGACGTTGTGGCCGAATCTCGGAGTCACCTCGGCCATGCGCGAGCGCGCGGAGGAAATCGTGGGCATGGTCGGAGCGCACGAGCTTCGCGCCAAGCTGGTGGGAGAGATGTCCGCCGGTGAGCAGCGTCGCGTGATGATCGGGCGGGCCATGGCAGGGGCGACCGAGGATGGTCGTGGAGAGGTAGAGATGCTGTTGCTGGATGAGCCGTCCAATGCTCTGGACCTGGCGGCGCAGAGAGATCTGCGCGAGCTGCTGCGGGTTCTGGCACAAAGCGGCACGGCCATCCTGCTGATTACGCATCATGTAGCGGATATTCTGCCGGACATGGAGCGCATCGTGATGATGCAGAGCGGACGCATCGTGGCGGACGGCGCGAAGATAGACCTGCTGACACCCGAGCGGCTTGGGGCGTTGTTCGGCGGTGACATTCATCTCTCAGTGCGAGACGGCTGGTTTCACGCCTGGTAGCCTGCGCGAGCGATTCAGGGCACTTTGCACGCCGGATTGTTCGCGGCTGGAAAGCTGACGAACGTGATGCTGGCCGGCGGCAGCGCCAGCTTGCCTGCGGGTGCAGGTGCCCCGGCTAGTTGCGGGACATCGCCGCTCGATGACACGGAAAGCGCCTTGCCGTTGAGTTCGACGGCATGGCTTAGCAGGTCCGTAGCGGTGAGAGTGTAGCGCATGCCCCTTGCGGGTAACGTGAGCGACTGAGGGTCGGTTCGACTCAGGTTGATCGCGAGCAGAGTGACGCCGCCGGAAGCACCTTTCGTGCAATGCGCATACATATGCACGGACAGGGACGGCGACGGGGAGGTGCCGGCGTCGAGCACGGTTGTGCCCATGGTGCTGTGCCACAGCAGCGCCGCCCAGTAGCTGGGGCGGGGTACGAGCGTTTTCTCGTCAATGAGGCCATAGTCGCTGGCGGCCAGCGTGTTGTGTATAACGACCTGAACGCCCTTTTGCGCGAGGCTGCCAAGCTGGTCGAGGTAGCGGAAGGTGTCGAGGAACGATGCAGCCCAGCGGTCGCCGCCGCAGGCTGTCTGCCCTGTCTCCGTGAGCCAGATGGGCTTGCCAGGGGCGTAGGTATCGCGCAGCCTGGCATAGAAATCTTCCACCCGGTCGGTGCGGGTCAGCCAATCTTCAGTGAGCGCGGCGTCTGTGGAGGTGCCAGCTGAGGCCGCGGGGCCACGGGCGCAACGCTCGGAGATGCCACCGTAGAAATGGTACGAGAATACATCGACGGGGTTGGGGCCGAGGGCATCCAGCATGTCTTTGGTAGGCAGAAGCTTCATGGGTACGAAATCGATGCCTTCGCCGACTGACCCTGGGCCGAGCAGAATGGCCTCGGGAGCGGCCTTGCGGAAGAACGGCTGAAAGACAGCGAAGTCGCGTCCGTATGCCGCTCCGTCGTATCCCTTGGGGACGCCGGCCGCGGTGGCAAACGTGGGTTCGTTCATAAACTCCGCAGCCGCGATGGAGCCGCCAATCGAGTGGGTGTATTCGACGAATTTGCTGGCTTCGGCCGGCTTCCACAGGCCAGCCGCATCGCGTGTACCCATGCTGGTGGCGAAGGACGTGACGAGTTTGGCGTCGACGGCGTGCGTGAAATCGATCACGCCCTTCCACTGTGCGCGGGTGAGGACTCCGCCGAAACCTGCGGGCGGTGAGGCCGGAGCGGGGGCGTCGGAATCCTGAAAGTAGAGCGTGTTGGCCCAGGTGCCTGAGACGCGGACATACGCCGGACCCAGTGCCGAGGCCAGCTTGCGGAGGCGCGGGTTGCTGAGGTCGATCGGCGTGCGCTGCTCGTAGAGATTGGGATCCATGCCGCCCGGCGTCATGGCGGCGGAGGATGGAGCGGCGAGAGTCTTGCTGGCGTAGGGCTTCCAGAAGCGGCCACCGATGACTTCGACCATCTCGACGTTGTAAGACTGGAAACGTGGGTCGACGGTGCCGAGCTTGCGCAGGGTGGAGGGATTGGTCTGCGCCAGGAGAGGCAAAGTGGCAGCGGACAAGGCAAGGACGGCGATCCGTTTCATCGGCGGGTGACTCCAGCCGACCACTGTAGCACCCAGCCGAATGGTCTGTTGCTCAATGCGACTACACTCAACAGACGAATGCGTTGTTCCTGAGAGAGTGCACACCATGCAAAGACGTTTATTCGGACATCTGTTGCGTTTCCTTGCCGCGACCACGCTTGTGGTCGGCCCGGCGCTGGCTTCCGCGCAGACCGCCGCATACGACCAGCCCTTCCGCCCGCAGGTACACTTTTCGCCGCGCGAAAACTGGACGAACGACCCCAACGGGCTCGTCTACTTTCACGGGGAGTACCACTTGTTCTACCAGTACAACCCCTTCGGGGACGAGTGGGGCCACATGAGTTGGGGACATGCGGTGAGCAAGGACTTGCTGCACTGGAAGGAGTTGCCGGTCGCCATTCCAGAGGAAGACGGCGTGATGATCTTTACCGGCAGCGTCGTCATCGACCACGACAATACGAGCGGCCTGTGCTTGCCGCAGGTTGAGTGCCTGGTGGCGGTGTATACCGGGCACGGAAAAACTCCGGAAGGCATGCGCCAGACGCAGAATATCGCCTACAGCCACGACAGCGGCCGGACGTGGAAGAAGTTCGCGGGCAATCCGGTGCTCGACCTGCACCTCGAAGATTTCCGTGATCCCGGCGTGCAGTGGGATGCAGAGAGACATCAGTGGCTGATGGCGGTCGCGCTGCCGAAAGAGCGCAAGGTGCGTTTCTACGGGTCGCCCAACCTTAAGCAATGGACGCTGATGAGCGACTTTGGACCGGCGGGAAACGTGACCGGCGACTGGGAGTGTCCGAATCTTATTCATGTTCCGAGTGCGAACGGGACCGGGAGCGGAGCATGGGCCTTGAAGGTGGGGCTGAACCCCGGTGCGCCGCAGGGCGGATCGGGCGAGCAGTACTTTCTCGGCAGCTTCGACGGGCGGGCGTTTACGAGCTCGAGCGAGCGAGGCTCCCATGGCCTGACGAATTACGGCAAGGATGATTATTGCGCCATGAGCTTCAATGGCCTGCCGAAGGGTGATCGGCCCACGCTGGTGGGGTGGATGAGTAACTGGGACTACGCGGCGAAGTTGCCGACCTCTCCGTGGCGAGGCCAGATGAGCGTTCCGCGGCGGTTGTCGGTGGTGCGCGACGCCGCTGGCCTCGCTCTCAAGCAGGAGCCAGTAACAGCCGGGCTGCGCGAGGCCGGCACAGCGGTTCGCTCGCAAGCGGGAGGCAAAGGCGCTGCTGCCGCGATTGCGGCTGGAGCAGCGCCGTACGAGCTTGAGCTAAGGTTTCAGGCGCCGGTAGAGCAGACGTTCGGGCTGAGGATTTACACCGACGACCAGCACTGGACCGAGATCGGCTTCGATCGGCAGAAGCGCGAGTTTTTCATGGACCGAACCAGGTCGGGGCTAATGATTGCGCCAGACTTTCCAGCGAGAACGACAGCGCCGCTGGTTGAAGGCCGCGGGTATGATCTGCACTTGATTGTGGACCGCTCTTCGATCGAAGCGTTCGCCCAGGGCGGGACAATCGCGATGACGAACCTGATCTATCCGGATGGACAAAAGAGCCGCGTCGAGACGTTTTCCGCCGACGGCAAACCCGTCATGGTCTCCGGGCAGATGTGGAGGCTTCGTTCCATATGGAACAGTTCAGCGAGTACGGCACACGCGAAGGTTTCGCGCTAGCGTGCCGTGCCGGTGGGCCGGAGCTGCAAGGTGACGAGTTCCGGTTGCTGTCTGCTGGGTCCGAGGACTGCCACGTTGGGCAACGGGCCGCGCACCATCGCCACTTCGTCGCAGGCGTAGAGCCGTGGACAGGTCTGGCAGTCTTTGTAAATCTTGTCCGGCATCGCGCTGCGGTCGGCCTCGCGAAAGCCGAGGTGTTCGAAGTACGAAGGGATGCGCGTGAACAGGCAGACCGACATGACGCGATGCTCTTCGGCTTCGGCGACGAGAGCTTCCAGCAGGTCGTCGCCCGCACCAAGACCGCGGTGCTCGGGCTTGACGACGATGGAGCGCACCTCGGCAAGATGTGGGCCGTAGAAATGCAGCGCTCCGCAACCGAGGAAGGTGGACTCGCCGTCTGGCGTGGCGCGGACGACGACCGTAAAGTCTCGAATGTTCTCGCAGATTTCGGCGTAGCCGCGGCGCAGCAGCGTGCCGTCTCCGGAGAGCGAGTTGACGAGTTCGTAGATGTCCTGGGCGTCCTGGAGGCGAGCTTTGAGAACGCGGATGTTGGGATCGTTAGCCATCGACAGCCTCCGCGACGGTGTACGTTGCGAGGCGCTGTTTGGCGGCGGCGAGAGCCTCCGTTACGCGATGCGTCGCGGTGCCGCCGGGGACATCGTGGCAATCGAGGGTGGCCTCGAGCGTGATGCTCACAAAGAAGTCTTCGGCGAAGTCGGGCGAGAGGGTATGGAGTTCCATGAGGGTGAGCTGATGGAGCTCGCGGCTTGATTCGAGGCCGAGGCGGACGGCGTTGCCGATGATCTCGTGCGCCTTGCGGAAGGCGACGCCCTTGTTGCTGAGATAGGTGGCGGCGGCCATGGCGTTGAGGTAGCCGTTCTGCGCGGCTGATTGCATCTTGACCGTGCGGAAGGTGAGCGCGCGGGTGAAGTTCGGGAGGACGGAGAGGAGGCCGGCGAGGGTGTCGGCGATGTCGAAGACCTGCTCCTGCCCTTCCTGGAGGTCTTTGTTGTAGGCCAGCGGCAGGCCTTTGATGAGCGTCGAGAGAGCGGTGCTTGCGCCGAGCAGCCGGGCAGATTTGCCGCGGGCGAGTTCGGTGAGGTCGGGGTTCTTTTTTTGCGGCATCGCGGAGCTGCCGGTCGAGAAGGCTTCCGGGAGGTCGACAAAGCCGAATTCGGCGGTGGCGTAGAGGGTCAGCTCTTCGGCGAAGCGCGAGATGTGGAGGCCCAGGGTGGAGGCGGCTTGCGCGAAGTCGAGCATGAAGTCGCGGTCTGAAGTGGCGTCCATCGAGTTGGCGGTGGGGGCAGTGAAGCCGAGGGCCTTGGCGGCGATGTTGCGGTCGAGCGCGAGGGTCGCGCCGGCGATGGCTCCGGAGCCGAGCGGGCAGAAGTTCATGCGGGTGCTGGCGTCGGCGAAGCGGGAGAGGTCGCGCTCGAGCATGGAGACGTAGGCGAGGAGCCAGTGGGCGATCAGGACTGGTTCGGCGCGCTGGAGATGGGTGTAGCCGGGCATGACGTTGGCTGCTTTGGCTTCGGCGAGGGTGACGAGGGCGTTGGCCCACTGGATGAGGCCGCTGATGGTGGCGTCGATGGCGTCGCGCACGAAGAGGCGCATGTCGGTGGCGATCTGCTCGTTGCGGCTGCGGCCAGTGTGGAGCTTGAGGGCGAGCGCGCCGATTTCGCGAGTGAGTTCGAGCTCGACGTAGTGGTGGATGTCCTCGGCCTGCGGGGCGGAGGCGACGATGGCGGCTTGGATTTGCTGGTTGCTGGTTTCGTAGTCGGGTTCGCCAGAGGTGGCGGAGATGCGGTGGGCCCAGTTCAATGGGCGCTGGGCTACCTGGGTGAGGCCTTCGAGGGTTTTGGCTAGTTCTTCTTCTGTGAGAATGCCTGCGGCCGCGATGGTGCGGGCGTGGGCCTTGCTGGCGGCTACTTCCTGGGGGAGGAGGCGCCAGTCGAAGGGGAAGCTGCGATGCCACAGCTCGAAGGTGCGGTCGAGGGGTTCGCGGAAGCGGCCGGACCACATTTTGGCGGGTTGGTTTTCGTTTACTGGCATGTGGGCGTGGTCTCGATGTTGACTCGCATGGCGGCTAGGCCTGTGGGTGGGTGCCTGGGTTTGAGAGGTCTGGCGTTGGCGGCTTCGTTGTGAGCTTCGGCGCAGGAAACCTGGTCGAGACGGGCCTTTTCCCACTCGATGAGGACTATGCCCGAGGACTCATTCTGAGTGCGGAAGAAGTACTGCTTACCCGCCTCGAGCACTATCGGGACTTTCGCCTCTTTGCCCGGGTGCTTTGAGTTCGTGGCTGTGAACTCGTGTCGGCCCACAGGCAAATGGATCGTGATGAAGCGGTTGTTTTTCTCGACGAAGCCTTCGGCAAAGCCGGTGAGCTTAACGGCACCGTCATAGATCGCGCCAAAGAACATGCCATGCTTCGTGCCGGGAACACCGCTGGTCAAATAGGATCCGTGCGAGTAGAAGGTGACGGTCGCCTCTTGAGCGCGTGTGTCCGCCGCGAAGCCGGTGAGGCAGATGATGGCCATCAGCAATGTACGACGCCAGTTAGCGGGGATACGGTTGAGGGGCTGGCGGAAACGGCCGGACCACATTTTTGCGGGTTGTTGTGACATTACTCGGTGATTACCTCAAGAAAATTATCGTTACTAGAAAAAGAAGACGGTTGGGTGCGCAAGATCAGGTCTAGAATGCGTGATAAGAATCCATCTTGTTTTCGGGCCAAATATCGATTCAAAGGGGATAATTATGTTTGGTGCAAACTGGAAAACAACAATTAGTGCGACAGTGTCGGCGGGTTCTCTCTCGTAGCTTTCAGCGAAGATTCGCTCAAGACCTACTTCGCTCCTGGCGACCCGACTCACCCACCGACTTGGCTTTACCTTCTACTGCTCCTTTCAAAGTTTGCTGCGACCGGTGGCCTATTAGCACTTGGAATCACGGCAAAAGATAAGGACGTAACGGGAGGTACTAGGCCGAACAGCCATTAGCGAACGATTTAGTGGTACCGATGACAGCCTCTAAAGGATCACTTTAGTTGCGGCATCTCCGTGCCTTTGCTTAGGGTTAGGAGGCCGGTTTGGGCGTAGGTTTGGAGCTTGGCGCGGGTGTCGGTGATGTCGAGGTTGCGCATGGTTAGTTGGCCTATGCGGTCGCGGGGGGAGAAGGCTGAGTCGGTTTTTTCCATCGAGAGGCGGTCGGGGTGGAAGGTGAGGTTGGGGCTCTCGGTGTTGAGGATGGTGTAGTCGTTGCCGCGGCGGAGTTCGAGGGTGACGGTGCCTGTTACGGGCTTGGCCACCCAGCGCTGGGCGGCTTCGCGGAGCATGATGGCTTGCGGATCGAACCAGCGGCCTTGATAGAGCAGGCGACCGAGGCGGCGGCCGCTTTCGCGGTACTGCTCGATGGTGTCCTCGTTGTGGATGCCGGTGATGAGGCGTTCGTAGGCGATGAACAACAGGGCGAGGCCGGGGGCTTCGTAGATTCCGCGTGACTTGGCTTCGATGATGCGGTTTTCGATCTGGTCCGACATGCCGAGGCCGTGGCGGCCGCCGATGGAGTTGGCCTCGAGCATGAGCGCGACGGGGTCAGCGTAGTGCGTGCCGTTGAGGGCTACGGGGAAGCCTTGTTCGAAGCGGATCGTGATCTGTTCGGGTTTGACGGAAACGTCGTCGCGCCAGGAGGCGACACCCATGATCGGAGCGACGATCTTCATGCTGGTCGCAAGCAGCTCCAGGTCCTTCGCCTCGTGTGTCGCGCCCAGGATGTTGGAGTCCGTGGAGTAGGCTTTTTCGGCGGACATTTTGTAGCCGAAACCCGCCTTGGTCATGAAGGCGGACATTTCGGCGCGGCCGCCTAGCTCGTCGATGAACGCCGCGTCAAGCCAGGGCTTGTAGACCTTGAGGTCGGGGTTGACGAGCAGGCCGTAGCGGTAGAAGCGCTCGATGTCGTTGCCCTTGAAGGTGGAGCCGTCGCCCCAGATGTTGACGTCGTCTTCCTTCATGGCGGTGACGAGCATGGTGCCGGTAACGGCGCGGCCTATGGGGGTGGTGTTGAAGTACGTGACGCCGGCGGTGGTGATGTGGAACGCGCCGGCCTGGAGGGCGGCGATGCCTTCGCGGACGAGTTGCGCGCGGCAGTCGATGAGGCGGGCTTTCTCCGCGCCGTATTCAAGGGCCTTGCGGGGGATCTCGTCGTAGTCGGATTCGTCGGGTTGACCTAAGTTCGCTGTATAGGCATACGGCAGCGCACCCTTCTGCTTCATCCAGTGCAGCGCGGCGGAGGTGTCGAGGCCGCCGGAGAAGGCTATGCCCACCTTTTGGCCGAGCGGCAGGGATTCGAGAATGACTGACATTGTTTCCTTTGATAAGTGACTAATAACCGGTAAATGTGCGATCCAAGCTAAAACCGCCTTATCGCTTCGCCAGCGAAACGTTATCGTTTGCTGCGGGCCTGCAGGCCGCCGCGGTTGCGATGCGTAGGTATCCGCTTGGCCCCACCGAGCAGCATCAGCACAATCGCTTTTTGCGCGTGCATGCGGTTTTCGGCCTGGTCGAAGACGATGGACTGTTCGCTGTCGAGGATCGCATCGGTGACTTCGGCGCCGCGATGCGCGGGGAGGCAGTGCATGAATGCCGCCGAAGCTTGCGCGTGCGCCATCAGCGCTTCGTTCACCTGGAAGGGTTTGAAGATCGGGGCGCGGCGTGCGGCCTCGTGTTCCTGTCCCATGCTGGTGCAAACGTCGGTGTAGACCGCATCCGCGCCGGTGACCGCCTTGATGGGATCGTGCGTAAGGGTGAGCGAGCCGCCGGTGGTTTCGGCGATGCCGATAGCCTGGTGGATGATCTCGAGCTTGGGCTCGAAGCCCTTCGGCGTGGCGACCGTGCAATGCGCGCCGAGCTGCGCGGCGGTCAGCATCAGCGAGTGGCAGACGTTGTTGCCGTCTCCGATGTAGGTGAATTTGAGGCCCTCGACGGAGCCGAAGCGCTCCTCCAGCGTCATGAAGTCGGCGATAGCCTGGCAGGGATGCTCGAGGTCAGAGAGCGCGTTGATGACGGGGACGCGTGCGTTGGCGGCCATCTCTGTAACGGTCTCGTGCGAGTAGGTGCGGAGGACGATGACCTGCATCCAGCGCTCGAGATTGCGCGCCACGTCGGGGATGGACTCGCGCTCACCGAGCGGGGAAGCAGTCTGGTCGACGAAAACTGCATTGCCGCCGAGCGTATTCATCGCGGTTTCGAAGGTGAGGCGCGTGCGCAGCGAAGCCTTCTCGAAGAACATCACCATCTGCCTGGCGTCGAGCGCGTGGCGAAAGTCTTCGGGTTGCTTCTTGACGGCGTGCGCGAGTTCCATGACGGCTGCCATTTCCTGCACGGAGAGGTCGGTGATCGAGGTGAGGTCGCGTCCGGAAAGTCCTTTAGCGGCTTCGGTGAAGGCAGAGTCGGACTGTATGCCGAGGGTGACGGTCGCTTTGGGAGTTTCTTCGGGTGCGTTCATGACTAGGGTTTTGCTTGCCATTAGGGTTCTCGGTAATCGGTTCCTGGTTGTTGGTTAAGCGTTCACGGAGATGGTCGTTTGGGTCGTGCGTGCGGCGTGCTGCGTGAGTAGATCGTCGAGCGCTGCAATTGCTTCATCGACGTGCTCACGGGTGATGAGGAACGGGGGCAGGAAACGCAGAACGGTCTCGTGGGTGCGGTTGATGATGATGCGGCGTGCGAGCAGGTCGTCGGCGATGGACTTCGCGAGCTCGGCTGACTCGATTTCGACACCGATCATGAGGCCGTAGCCGCGGACTTCGGTGATCGCAGAGTGCTTGCTCTGTAAGGAGCCAAGTTGCGCGAGGAAGTAGTCGCCGGTTTCGCGGACATGCAGGAGCAGGCCGGTTTGCTTGATCTCGTCGATGACGGCGATCGCGACGGCGCAGGCCAGCGGATTTCCGCCGAACGTCGTTCCGTGCATGCCGGGCGTGATTGCGCGAGCCGCCGCTTCGGTGCACAGCATCGCGCCGATCGGGATGCCGCCTGCCAGCGGCTTGGCGAGCGTAGCGACGTCAGGCTTGGTGCCGAAGTTCTGATAAGCACACCATTCGCCGGTACGACCCATGCCGGACTGGATCTCGTCGAAGATCAACAAGGCACCGGTCGAGTCGCACAGTTCGCGCGCGACGGCAAGGAACTCCGGCGAGCAGACGTTGATGCCGCCCTCGCCCTGAATGACTTCGATGGCGATGGCGCAAACATCCGTGCTGAACGCGGCGCGAAGTGCCGCGACGTCGTTGTGCGGAAGAAACTGGACATCGGGCATGACGGGCTCAAAGGGCTTCCGGTATGCCGCCTTATGCGTGGTGGCAACCGAACCCATGGTGCGGCCGTGGAAGCTGTGTTCGAGCGCGAGGAACCTGTTGCCGATGTGCGTGCCTTCCGCGCGCAGCATGCCGGCGTGGGCGCGGGCAAGTTTCAGCGCGGCTTCCCAGGCCTCGGTGCCTGAGTTACAAAGGAACGCTCGGTCAAGCCCGGTGATCTCGGTGAGGCGCAGCGCGATCTCTGTGGTGCCGCGGTGATAGAAGAGGTTCGACGTATGGATCAGCTGCTGCGACTGCGCGTTGATGGCGTTCGTGATGGCGGGGTGGTTGTAGCCCAGCGCGCAGACCCCGATGCCGGAGAGCAGGTCGAGGTAGCGGTTACCCTGTTCGTCGAAGAGATGCACGCCTTCCCCACGCACCAACTGCAGCGGATAACGAGCGTAGGTCTGCAGCAGCAGGCTGGACTCTGTCGATTGCAGATCACTGAGTTTGAGATTGGGATTCATGCGACCATCACCTCCGTTCCGTCATTGACGCGTGAGCTAAGTAGATTCGGCAGCACCGCCGCCGATTCCGCAGGCAGGATGCGTACCCGTGTCACGCCGTGCAGCAGTGCGTTTTTGCAGGCGTTGAGCTTGGGCAACATACCGCCAGAAACGACTGCGGACCGTTCGAGCGCTGGAATCTCTTTGAGCGAAAGCCAGCGCAGCACGTTGCCGTCGGCTCCTTTGACTCCGGCGACGTCGGTAAGGAAAACGAGCGCGTCGGCTTTGGTGGCGACTGCGCAGGCGGAGGCCATCTCGTCCGCGTTGATGTTGTAGTACTCGCCGTCAAAGCCCAGCGCGATGGAGGAGATGACAGGCACGGCGCCCATGGCCCAGATGGCGTCGAGCCAGCGCGGATCGGTTTCGGCGATCTCTCCGACGAAGCCAAGGTCGGGCGTTGTCTTCTTCTTGCGCGCGCGGAACACGTGGCCGTCGCCGCCGGTGAGTCCCACTGCGGCCTGGCCACACTGGTCGAGCGCCGCAACCAGGGTCTTGTTCACGCGGCCGCCGAGCACCATGATGGCTGCGTCGCGCGTCTCGGCGTCGGTGATGCGCAGGCCGGAGACAAACTCCGACTTCTTGCCCATCTGCGTGAGCAGGCGCGTAAGCTGCACGCCACCGCCATGGACCACGGCGACCTTGTGACCATCTGTGACGAGCTCGGCGATGGAGCGCGCGCAGGTCTGCAGCACCTCGGGTTTTTCAAGAGCGGCGCCGCCCAGTTTGACTACGAATTTCATAGAAGACCTTCCGCTTCATGCCAGCCGGCCATGAGGTTCATGTTCTGGACGGCTTGTGAAGACGCGCCCTTGAGAAGATTATCGAGGCACGAGACGACCACCAGCCGACGGCCGTTCGGCGAAAGCTGGAAGCCAAGGTCGCAGAACGATGTGCGGACAACGTGCTGGATCTGCGGGAGCATCGGCGAACGGCGAACGCGCACCATGGGACTCGCCGCGTAAAACTCATCGAAGCAGCTTTGGATTTCGACGAGCGACGCCACTTCGTTTAGACGCACGTAGATCGTCGAGAGGATACCCCGCGGAATGGGCAGCAGATGCGGCGTGAACTGGATCTGGTCCGGGGCCAGGTTCAGTTGCTCCAGCAGCTCGCCCGTGTGGCGATGACCGAAGACGGCATAGGCTGAGAAATTGTCCGCGGCGTACATGAAGTGGGTGTTGGCGCTCGGCGTCTTGCCGGCACCGCTGACGCCCGATTTTGCGTCGGCGACGATGCCGCAACCAAGGTCCACAAGGTTGGCGCGTAGCAAGGGAGCCAGGGCCAGGATGATGGAAGTGGCATAGCAGCCGGGGTTTGCGACCAGCTGGGCGCGCGCGATCGCCTCGCCATGCAACTCTGGCGAGCCGTAGACAGCCTCGGCCTGAAGCCTGGCTGCGGCGGCTGGGTCGGCGTCGGTCAGCTGGTATACGGCTCGGTTGGCATCCTGCTGCAGGCGCCAGGCAGCGGAGAGATCGACGACGCGGATGCCGTGGGCAAGCGCCTGAGGTGCCCACTCCCGCGCCTGCTCGTGGGGCGTGGCAAGGAACAGGAGGTCGACGCCTTCGCGCTGAAGCTGGGCGAAATCAAACGGCGTAACGCTGCATTGGTCAGCGTTCGGCAGGCCGGAGAGCTGCGGATGGAGGCTCGTAAGCGCGACGCTGGCTGCATCGGACTCGTGCGCCATACGGCCGAGAAAGAGCGGCGGCGTCTGCCTGAGCCGCGGATGCAGCAGGAGCAGGCGCGCCAGTTCCGCACCGGCGTATCCGGTTACTCCGGCGACGGCGGTGCGGAGAGTCTCGTCAGGCAATGTGGGCCTCGATCCTCTGCTTCACAATCAACGCTTTACGGGGATTCTGGCAGATAACGAGCACGGTGTCGTCGCCGGCGATGGTGCCGATGACCTCTGGCCACTCCTCATAGTCTATGGTGGCGGCGACCGGCTGCGCTCCGCTGGTGCGGGTGATGACGACAATCAGATTCGCGGCCTGACGCGCTTCCAGGCCGAAGTTTTGCAGCACTTCGTGAATAGCGGGTTGATCGTCGTCGTCTTCGTCTTCGGCGTTGCCCGGCAGAACGTATCCCGTGGGACCTTTGGAAAGCTTGAGCTCGTGCATGTCCCGCGAGAGTGTGGCCTGGGTGACGTGGAAGCCCTTCGCGGCGAGTTTGCGACGCAACTCCTCCTGGCTCGTAACCGAGGTCTTCGCGAGGAGTTCGCGGATAGCGCTGTGCCGGGGGCTCTTCAAAACGACTTGCCTTTCTGCAAAAGAGAAAAGCGTGACGCATAGGGCCGTAACGCGCTGTGCATAAACATTCAGTTACTATGTATAAATATTCAAACGGACGTTGTCAAGCCGGTCCGGGCGGAAGAACAGAGACGGCAATGCAAGAAGGTGTCGACGGACGGAGCAAAGCTCGTTTGAAGTCTCGTATCGAGTGCTATTTGATACGGACAAAAAAGCAACGGGAAGGGTCGCAAATTATCCTCCTGCAAGGGAAGCGACGTATAGTGAACCATGGACCAGTTTGATGCTGCAAGGCCTATGCCTGCTTCCGAGCGCGCGCCGGACGAGATGCATCCTGCGCGGGATCGCGCCGCTGGGGGTGCTGTAGCAAACGCGTTTCGGTACACGTCGCTCATCGATCCCCGGATGGAGCATGACTCCTGCGGTGTGGGCTTTGTGGCGTCGGCGTTAGGCAAGCCAAGCCATGACATCGTGCAGAAAGCGTTGATTGCCCTGGCCCGCCTTGCACACCGCGGGGCGGTGGCGACGGATGGCAAGAGCAGTGATGGCGTCGGCCTGATGACGGGCATTCCGAAGAGGCTGTTGCTGGCGGCAACGGGCTTCGACTTCAATGCGGAGGCCGAGTTGGGTGTCGGCATGGTCTTTCTGCCGCACGGCGAGACCCGTGCCGAGGGCGTACTGGAAAGCTGCCTGTCCTCGCAGGAGCTTCGCGTGCTTGGATGGCGTGACGTTCCGGTTTGTACCGAGGTCCTGGGTGAGATTGCTTTGAACTCGATGCCGGTGATCCGGCAGGTTTTTGTTGGCGACGCGGCGACCGGGGAATCCGACCCGATGGACAAGCGCCTCTATCTAGCGCGCAAACAGTTTGAGCGCGTAGTGGAGTTGGGAGAAGTGACGGGCTACATCTGCTCCCTGTCGTCAAAGACGATTGTGTACAAGGCGCTGTGCCTGGGGGAAGCCCTGGGTGAGTTTTATCCCGACCTCACTGATCCTGGGTACGTAACGAACTTCACGATTTTTCATCAGCGCTATGCGACCAACACGTTGCCCGCATGGCATCGTGCACAACCGGCACGCAAGCTGGGCCATAACGGAGAAATCAATACGGTGTGGGGCAACCGGGCACGCATGGCGGCGAGGGCGTCCACGCTGCCGATTGAGTGCCAACCGGTGTTCACGAAAGACGGCACGGATTCAACCAGCCTCGACGAAGCCATTGAGATGCTGTCGCACAACGGCCGAACGATCGCCGAGTCCGTGCGCATGTTGCTGCCGCCTGCAGTAGTGGAGAAGCCTTCGTCCTTCCTGCGCTATCACGCCGATTGTGCCGAGCCGTGGGATGGACCTGCGGCCATCTCGTTTTCGGACGGGGTAGTGGTGGGGGCTGCGCTGGACCGCAACGGTCTGCGGCCCTGTCGATACGCCATCACAAGCGATGGGCTGGTGGTGGCAGGTTCGGAAGCAGGACTCGTGGACCTTGATCCGGAGACGCTGATCGAGAGCGGACGCCTTGGCCCGGGAGAGATGCTCGGTGTCGATATGGCCGAGCAGAAGATTTATCACAATGAGGCAATGATCGAAGCGTTTGACGCCAAGTTCCCGTACGACATGTTGGTGGAGAATGCGCCGCTGGTCGGGCTGGCGGCCGATGGGCCCATGGCGTCTGCAGCGCTCATCGCGCAGCAGCGTGGCTTTGGATATACCAAGGAAGACGTCAGGATGATCCTGCAGCCCATGGCTGCGAGCGGAAAGGACGCCGTGTGGTCGATGGGGGACGATACGCCGCTGGCTTTTCTGGCGCGGTCGCCGCGGCCGTTATACGCCTTTTTTCGGCAGCGGTTCGCGCAAGTGACGAATCCGGCAATCGACCCGCTGCGCGAGGCAATCGTGGTCAGTCTGCACACGCGCCTGGGGCCGTGGTCGCATCTGCTGGATAATCATGCACCGCTGGCGGGTATCTCGCTGGAATCGCCGTTTCTATCGCTTGGGCAGGTAAAGGCGCTACGGGCAGGGGACTATCCTCACGCCGAAGCGCTCCGATTTGAAGAGCTTGCCTGTCTTTACGCACCGACGAAAACCCTGGAAACGGGTCTCGACGAACTGTGTCAGCGAGCCGTGGAGCTTGTGCTGAACGGTGCGCGTCTGGTTCTGCTGACAGATCGGGGAGCGAGCGCAGAAGCGCTTCCCATCCCCATGGCGATGGCAACCGGGGCTGTCCACCAGGCGCTTGTGGCGGCGGGCATGCGTACGTTGTGTGGGCTCGCCGTGGAGGCAGGGGACTGCCGTGACATTCATCATGCCGCGGTGCTGATCGGCTATGGTGCGGGAGCGGTCTGTCCGTGGCTGACGCTTGAAACAGCGCGCAGTTTCGCCGGTGAGAAGGGGCAGCCGGAAGGTGTAGACGGCGAGGTTCAGACGCTGCACGCCATGGATGCTGGTTTGGCAAAGGTCATGTCGAAGATGGGCATCTCGGTCGTCGACAGTTATCGCGGTGCGGGACTATTCGACATTCTCGGTCTGCATGAGTCGATTGTGGATCGCTGTTTTCCCGGAACGCCGGCTCCTTTGTCCGGCATCGGTTTCGCGGAAGTGGACCGGAGGCTCCGACAGGGCTGGATCGGCGAGACATCCCCGCAGGCCGACCTGCCCGACTTCGGCTGGGTACGCTTTCGCAAGGCCGACTCCGCTGAGCCGCATATGTGGCAGCCGCCCAATGTAAAGGCGTTGCAGACGGTGGTTGGAAGCACACGCGCGGGGGTGCCGAGCGCGGATCCGGCGGGTGCGTTCCACATCTTCTCGGACGGCGTCGACTCTCGGGAAGCCGCCACGCTGCGCGATCTGCTGCAGATTCGTCCGGCGGGCGCTCCGCTCGATCTCGATGCGGTTGAAAGGCCGGAGGACCTCTGCCGGCGTTTTGTCGCCAGCGCAATGAGCCTGGGGTCGCTAAGCCCGGAGGCCCACCAGACCATTACCGCCGCCATGAACATGCTGGGCGGCCGCTCCAATACAGGTGAAGGCGGAGAAGACCCGGATGTATACCGGCCCCAGGGTTCAGGGTCGAAGCCTCACGGTTCGGAAGCTTCGCTCGAAAGTCAGAGCGCCCATTCGCCAGAGCAGGGCGGAGTGGCTGTTTTGGCCGCGCCGGCGGTGCACGTTTCGCTCAACAACAAGATCAAGCAGATTGCCTCCGGACGCTTCGGGGTCACGGCCGAGTACCTGGCCCATGCCGAAGAGATCGAGATCAAAGTCGCGCAGGGAGCTAAACCCGGTGAGGGCGGACAGCTTCCCGGCCACAAGGTTTCCGGACTCATCGCCAGACTGCGTCACGCGCAGCCGGGTGTGCCGCTGATCTCGCCGCCACCGCACCATGACATTTACTCGATCGAAGACCTGGCGCAGCTCATCTACGACTTGAAGCGCGTCAATCCCAGGGCTGCAGTTGGCGTTAAGCTGGTTTCCAGTTGCGGGGTGGGTACGGTGGCTGCGGGCGTGGCAAAAGCGTACGCGGACTTCATCGTGATCGCCGGAAACACTGGAGGCACTGGCGCCGCCGCGCTTTCGAGCATCAAGTACGCTGGCAATCCGTGGGAACTCGGTCTGGCGGAAGCGCAGCAGTTGCTGATGGCGAACGGGATGCGCGACCGCGTACGCCTGCGGACCGATGGCGGCATCGCCACGGCGCATGACGTGCTGGTAGCTGCGCTGCTGGGCGCCGACGAGTATGCCTTCGGCACTGCGGTGCTGGTGGCGCTGGGCTGCGATATGGCGCGACAGTGCCATTTGAATACGTGTCCAACCGGCATCGCCACGCAGAAGCCGGAGTTGCGTGCAAAGTTCCGCGGCAAACCGGAGCACGTGGTCGAGTTCTTCACGCTTCTGGCAGACGACCTGCAACGGTTGCTGGCCAAGTTCGGTCTGCCTTCTTTGAACGATGCGATTGGGCGCGTAGACCTGCTCGAGCAGGTACGGTTCGACGGCAACCTGGATCTCACGCCGATGCTGGCGCACTCGCATGGCGGGCCTCGCCATTGGCAGGGCGTAAAAAATGAGCGGCCGGGCGTCGACGTTCAGCTCGACGAAGCCTGGACCGAACCGGCCCTGAAGGCCATTGCTGCAGGAGAACCGTTTCTGGCAAAGGACTTCATCTGCAACGCGCACCGTTCTATCGGGGCACGCCTGGCGGGTGAGCTCGGTGTGCGGCGTGCGAAAGGTGAACTCAGCAGGGCAGACGTGACCTTCGATCTGACGGGCACGGCCGGGCAATCGTTCGGCGCGTTCGCGGCCGAAGGGATGACGTTGATCCTGACCGGTCAGGCCAATGATTTCGTCGGCAAGGGACTCTCGGGCGCGACGTTGATCCTGCGCCCGATAGGGCGAGCGGCGGAGTGTAGTGCGGACCACGTGCTTCTCGGCAA
This sequence comes from Terriglobales bacterium, assembly GCA_038230455.1. Classification (GTDB taxonomy): domain Bacteria; phylum Acidobacteriota; class Terriglobia; order Terriglobales; family Acidobacteriaceae; genus Granulicella. Next base: position 35,684 of record JBBRNF010000014.1, on the reverse strand, counting down.
CGTCGCACTCTATGGCGCGACCAGTGGAAGCATGTTTGCCGCCGGTCGCGCGGGTGAGCGTTTCGCGGTCCGCAACTCCGGCGTCACCACCGTGGTTGAAGGTGTAGGCGACCATGCCTGCGAGTACATGACCGGCGGGCAAGTTGTGGTGCTCGGGGAAGTTGGGATTAATTTTGGCGCGGGCATGACGGGCGGCTTTGCCTGGGTCCTTGACTATAGGCAGCGAATGATCCCAGAAAGCCGCTACCACACGGATTTTCTGGAGGCGGCGGCGTTTGAAGCTGTTGGCGCGGAGCAGCAACAGGCCTTGAAAACGCTGCTTGAACATCATGTACGGCTTGCGCATTCGGTGCTGGCAGGTCGCCTGCTGGCGGATTGGGATCGAGCAGCCCGGGACTTTGTGCTGTTCACGCCGAAGCCGCAGGCGTAGCGACCGGCTTAGAGGCCGGTGTAGTAAGGGCAACGATTATCACGATTCTATCGCTGGGTAAGATGGTAGTCATGAGTAAGGTGACGAAACACGGATTTGCAACCAGGGCTATCCATGATGGGCAAGCCCCCGATACCGCGACCGGCGCGGTGAACGTCCCGATTTACCTAACGTCAACATACCAGCAGGACGGCATCGGCAAAGACCGGGGGCATGAATACGCTCGGCTGACCAACCCCACGCGCGACGCACTTGAAGAAAGCCTCTGTTCGCTGGAGGGCGGCACCAGCGCGCATTGCTTCGGTTCCGGCATGGCGGCCATCACCGCAATGTTCACGATGATGAAGAGCGGCGACCACGTGGTCTGCTCCGACAATATGTACGGCGGAACGGGGCGGCTGTTCGACAAGGTGCTGTCGAACTATGGGCTGACGTTTACGTACGTCGACACCCGCGACGTTGCGGCGGTTGCGGCCTCGATTCGGCCGGAGACGAAGCTTTGTCATATCGAGACGCCAACCAATCCGATGATGTCCGTAACTGACATACGCGCGGTGGCCGAGGCCTGCCACGGCAGGGGAGTGGAACTGAGCGTCGACAACACGTTCCTCTCGCCTTACCTGCAGCGGCCGATTGAACTGGGTGCAGACATCGTCATGCACTCGACGACGAAGTTCCTGAATGGCCACTCGGACGGCCTGGGCGGCGTGCTTATCGCGACGAAGCCGGAGCACGCCGAAACGTTTCGCTTTGTGCAGAAGTGTACGGGCGGTATTCTCTCGCCGTTCGACAGCTACCTGCTGCTGCGCGGCGTCAAGACGCTGGCTGTGCGCATGGAGCAGCATGAGAAGAACGGCCGCGCCGTCGCGACGTTTCTGGCGGACAGGCTGGGAGCGGAGAAGGTTTATTATCCAGGGCTTGAAACGCATCCTCAGCATGAACTTGCGAAACGGCAGCAGCGCGGCTTCGGATCGATGCTCGCGTTCGAGACCGGCTCGCTCGAAAACGCAAATCGGTTCGCGACTCGCTTGAAACTGGGCTTGCTGGCTGAATCGCTCGGCGGTGTGGAAACGCTGGTCTGCCATCCCGCCACCATGACCCATGCTGCGGTAGGCGTGGAGGGCCGGGCAAAGCTGGGCATCACGGATGGTCTTCTGCGCATTTCGGTGGGCATTGAAGAGGTGGCGGATATTCTGGCGGACCTGGAACAAGCGCTAGCGTAAATGCGTCCATAAATCCGATGCTACGCCTGAAGTGCAGGGGAACCCATGTCCGAGGATCCGGACATGGGGCACCCAATCATGAGCGAACTAAAGCGTTTCGTCGACTTGCAACTGCTCGATGCGAGTGGCGAGGTCGGCCTTGGCGGCATCGAGGGCAGAGGTGCGCGTCGTCAGGTCGGTTTGGGTCGACTTGATCTGGTCTTCGGTGGTGTTCAGGTCTCTGACGAAGCGGTCGCGTGAGCCCTTGTCTGCGGTCGCGAGCGCCGTGATGTTCGCGCGCTGACGCTCTTCTTCGCTGCGAAGCGTGGTGAGCTTTGCGTTAGTTTGGTCGACCGCGGCCTGAGCTTCCGAGAGGTGGCGGCGCGCTGCAAGTATGGGCGCGAGCGCCTTTTCGAGCGCGGGGTTGTGGTCGCTGAAGTTGAGGATGTACGTGAGCTGGTTGTCGTCGGAGCGGGTCAGTTGGTAAACCGTGTTGCCAAGGCGTTTGGCACCCAGGTGCAGGCGAACTGTCTGCCCGGCGTCGGCCTCCACGCGAAAACGATAGACGGTGGGCGTGGTTTCTTCCGGCTTGGGATCGGAGTCGAGCGTGAAGCCCCTCTCGAACGGATGCTCAAGCACGATGGAGCGGTGATCGGCGGCGGAATTGTGGAGCAGGTAGGTGATCTCCTTGACTTCGGCGCGGCGGATGGTGAGCACGCCCTTGGAAGCGCTGATGCTGACGATGCGGCTGGAGAAGCTGTTGCTCTCTGCGCTGACGTGGACGGCCTGGTCCGCCGCGTAGGAAAGCAGGCGCCGCTCGCCGGCGTGGATAGGCTCGATCAGACCTTCGCCACCGAAGTTACCGTTTTCAATGAGAGCGAAGCTGCCGCGATCCAGCGTCAGCCCGGTCGTGTTCTTGATCCAGAGCGCGCGCAGCGGTTGCGAAGTCGCGTTGCCGTTCGACGACACGAGCGTCACGCGGTCTGCGTCGATCTTCGATTGCAGGATGGGCACGAGGGCGGACTCGTTCTTGCGGATCGTGATCGGCTCTGAGAGCTTGTACTCGAAGAAGTCGTCGAAGGCGGCAGTTTGTGTGTTGGCACGGAGCGAGTCTGTGGCGACTTGTTCGTAGTTGGCGACGACTGCGGGAGCTGAACCTGTGCCTCCCATCATGCCGCCCATCACTCCGCCCGTCGAGCCTCCAGACATGCCGGCAACACCATAGCTGCGGCCTACTGCTTTCGCGCTGACCATCGGCGGCGGCGCTGCGTTCACTGTGACGGTTTCGTTCGCCTGCATCGGTCCGTTACCCATGGACTCGATGCCGCTGTCGAAAGTTTGCGGCGTCAGCTGTGCTTCCTCGGCGATCGGAATTTCGGGGCGGCGTGAGTAGATCGGATTGGAGAGCGGCTGGATAAAGCTCTGCGGGGCTCCGGCGATCAGCGAAAGCTGCACATTGGTCCAGTCTTCGCCAACGGTGTTGTCGACCACCGCCCAACCCTGCAGCGTCGCACCCTGGGTTGTGCTCGATTTCGCGCTATCGGTGAAGAGGATGCGGTACGTCGACTTCCAGATAGGCACTTCAGAAATATAGGAAACGCGAAGCTCGTGGGTGCCGGTTCCGCGATCGTTCAGGGTGAGGTGGCGCAGGCCCTTGCTGCGGCTTCCGGCGAGTAGTTGCAAGTAGCGCGTTACGTCCTGGTGGAGTGCAGTGTCGAGAAGGCGAACGCTGGTCGTCGCGGTGAGCTCCAGCGTTCGAACCTCTCCCGTATCGGAGACCACGGTGAGGAAATACTTGATGACCGGCTTAGCATCGTCTCCCTCCTTAGCGGGCACACTGCGGTTTTCTACCGAAAGTAGCCGTCCGGTGATGCTGACCTCTGCGGCATGAACTTCAACGCGAGCGCCGCGTATGGCGGCGTAAAAGTCGGCGGCAGTGGTGTCTTCGCCGAGCGCGAGAGGGAGCGATTTGAGCTGCTGATCGAGCGGCGTGGTCGAGTTGTAGCCCGCGCCCGAGATGCGGCCGCCGTTGAGGTCGACCGCGCTGAGCGACTGCAGAACATCGTTCAGCTGCGCCGTAGTGAAGTCGATGGCGACATCCGCATTGCCGGTGACGTGCCCGGTGTGCTCGAAGAAGCCGACGCCGTTCTTGTAGAGTGAGACGCGCGTCACCGGCAGGCTGGCAGCGTGCTCGGTGGCGGTATCGGTGGTCTTCGAGAGTGGGGAGGTCGCGCGGGGACGATTCGTTTGTGCGGCGAGGGTGGGAGCGAGGGCGAGCAGAGCGGCAACAACGTACAGGCGCATGCGGCTTCCTTGGGGTGCAGCGTACAGGTCTGCGGCGTTAGACACCGCGGCGGTAGAAATGGGTCAGAAGTCGCCATGAAAAATTGCTCCCAGCGAAGCCGGCGCGGTTTTCGCACTCCGCCAGGAGCAAAGCATGCGTCCAATGTGTTAACGTGTTGAGTTTTCCAACGGAGGATTTGCGTGGCGATGTTCGGGTTGACAGAAGAGCAGGAGCAGTTGAGAAAAGAAGTACGGGCGTTTGCGGAGCGGGAAGTGGCACCGCACGTGTCGGAGTGGGACGAGAAGAGCGAGTTTCCGCACAAGGTGGTCAACAAGCTCGGCGAGATGGGACTGATGGGCGTCATCTTCCCCGAGGAACTGGGCGGCGCCGGCATGGGTTATGTGGAGTACGTGCTGGCCGTCGAAGAGCTCTCCCGCGTGGACGGCAGCGTGGGCATCATTGTTGCGTCGCACAACTCGCTTTGCACCAACCACATCATGATTGGCGGCAATGACGATCAGCGCAAGCGCTGGGTGACCAGGCTCGCGAGCGGCGAGTGGCTGGGAGCCTGGGGATTGACCGAGCCCGGATCGGGGTCGGACGCCGGCGGCATGCGCACTACGGCGGTGCGCGGCGATGGCGGCTGGGTGCTCAACGGCTCGAAGACATTTATCACCAACGGAACCTATGCTGACTGCGCGCTGGTGCTGGCGGTGACGGACAAAGACAAGGGTACGCGAGGCGGCATCTCCGCATTCCTGATCGAAAAGGGAACGCCGGGATTCCGGCCTGGCAAGAAGGAAAACAAGCTGGGCCTGCGCGCCAGCGATACCGCCGAGCTGATCTTCGAAAACTGCGTCATCCCGGAAGAAAATCTGGTTGGAGCGGTAGGAGAAGGCTTCAAGGACTCAATGCGCGTGCTCGATGGCGGACGCATTTCGATCGCCGCGCTCAGTCTGGGCATGGCTCGCGGGGCACTCGATGCCGCGGTGAAGTACGCGACTGCGCGCAAGCAGTTTGGCAAGGCGATCTCGGAGTTCCAGGCAATTCAGTTCAAACTTGCAGACATGGCGACGCAGCTCGATGCGGCGTGGCTGCTGACCATGCGCGCGGCGCAGATGAAGGACAAAGGACAGAAGGTGACGATGGAGTCCGCGATGGCCAAGCTCTACGCGAGCGAGGCGGCCTGCCGCATTTGCGACGAGGGCGTGCAGATTCACGGCGGCTATGGCTTCATCAAGGACTATCCGGCGGAGAAGTTCTATCGTGATGTGAAGCTGTGCACCATCGGAGAAGGAACCAGCGAGATTCAGAGGATCGTGATTTCGCGGGAGCTCTTGCGGCGCCAGGAAAGTCGAAACCAGTAGCATGGTGGGGAGGGCGTGCGCGGATGGGGCAACCGATCATTGTGACAGGCGCGGCCGGTTTCATTGGCCGCAACGTAGTGGCGGAGTTGAACCGGCGCGGCCAGGACGAGCTGATCCTCGTCGACGAACTGGGTAAGGATGAGAAGTGGAAAAATCTTGTTGGATTGCGCTACGAAGACATCGTGTCGCCGGAGGAATTGCTCGGACTCCTGGAGGAAGGTCAGTTCGCGGATGCGCGGTCTCTGATCCATCTGGGCGCGTGCAGCGCGACGACCGAGAAAGACGCTGACTTTCTGCTACGCAACAATTACCAGTACACCCGCGTGCTTTGCAACTGGAGCCTGGAGCACGACGTGCGCTTCGTCTATGCGTCGAGCGCGGCCACGTACGGTGACGGCGCGCAAGGCTACGACGATGACGACGCGGTGACTGCTTTGCTGCAGCCGCTGAATATGTATGGCTACTCGAAGCACATGTTTGACCTATGGGCGTTGAAGCATGGCTTGTTCGCGACTATTGTGGGACTCAAGTACTTCAACGTGTATGGGCCTCATGAGGACCACAAAGGTGATATGCGGTCGGTGGTTTCGAAGAGTTACGAGCAGATTCGTGATGCCGATGTGGTGCGGTTGTTCAAAAGCTACAAGCCGGAATACAGCGATGGCGAACAGATGCGCGACTTCATCTACGTGCGCGACGCGGTGGACGTGACCCTGCACTTTGCTCTACAGCCGGCTGACGCCGCCGGCGGGCTGCTGAACTGCGGCAGCGGCCGGGCGCGGACATGGGTGGATCTGGCGAAGGCCACTTTCGCGGCAATGGGGCGCGAGCCGAAAATCGAATTCATCGAGATGCCTGATGCCCTTCAGGGGAAATATCAGTACTTCACACAGGCGTCGGTCGCGAAGTTGCGGGCTGCGGGGTACAGCAAGACTTTTACTCCCCTGGAAGACGGTGTACGCGACTACGTTCAGGGTTATTATCTGGAGCGCGAGGGCTGAAGCGGGTCACGGGTGGCAGGCACGAGGTTCGACGCTGATATGCTCTCCTTGCGATGAATTCGATCAAAGCCATCTATCCGGGCACCTTCGACCCACTCACCAACGGGCATCTCGACTTGATCGCGCGCGGCGCGAAAATCGTCGATCATTTGGTGGTCGCGATTCTGCGCAACTCGGAAAAAGGCGTGCCGTTGTTCACCGTGCCCGAGCGGGTGGAGATGATTCGCGAGGCTACGGCCAGCTTCGGCAACGTGTCGGTGGCAACGTTCGACGGTCTGCTGGTGGACTTCGCACGTGCCGAAGGAGCGAAGGCGGTGCTACGCGGCATTCGCGCGATCTCCGATTACGAATACGAATTTCAGATGGCCATGATGAACCGCAAGCTCAATGCGGACATCGAGACGCTATTCATGATGCCGGCCGAAAAGTACACCTACGTGAGTTCCCGGCTGATAAAGGGCGTCTTCCGGCTGGGCGGGGATGTGTCGGCGCTGGTGCCGGAACTGGTGATGGAACGGTTGAAGGCGAAGGGCTCCGGGTCAGCCGCATGACGCTCGAGGAGCAGTTTGGCGCAATCGACATCTATGTCTTCGACCAGCTTTTGCGCGGAAACATTGTCCCGGGCATGCGGGTGCTGGACGCCGGTTGCGGGGGCGGGCGGAACCTGGTGTACCTCCTGCGCGAGGGCTTCGAAGTGTTCGCCTGCGACCAGAATCCCGAAGCGGTGGAGTACGTTCGGGCCGTCGCGGCCACGCTTGCGCCGAAGCTGCCGGGGACCAACTTCCAGGTGGCGGCCATCGAGCGGATGCCGTTCCCCGACGAGTTTGCGGATGTGGTGATATGCAACTCGGTTCTGCATTTCGCACGCGACTCCGAGCAATTTTCGGCGATGGTGTCAGAGCTGTGGCGGACGCTGCGGGTTGGCGGAATGCTGTTTTGCCGCCTGGGTTCCACCATTGGGATGCGCTTCAAACTGCTGCACGGGAATATCTATCGCGTCGGCGATGGCCAGGAATGGTTCCTGGTCGACGAGGCTATCCTCATGGAACTTACGCACGAGCTGGGTGGCGAACTGATAGACCCGCTCAAGACGACCGTGGTGCAGGATCATCGCTGCATGACGACGTGGGTGGTGCGGAAGCTAAGCTAGCGCTTTACCGTGGTCAAATTTTTGGGGACTTAGGCACGTTGAGCCGGGTCGTTCCGTTGCAACGCTTTATCTCGTCGCGCAAATCTGAAAGACTAGGTGCATGAGCACAGCGATAGCCCAGAAGGTCCTTTCGGACCGCATCGATCGTATTGAAGTTTCGGCCACCATGGCCATCACCGCCGAGGCGCTGCGATTGAAGGCCTCCGGCATCGACCTTGCCGATTTTGGCGCGGGCGAGCCGCACTTCGCCACGCCGCAGCACATCAAGGATGCGGCCATCAAGGCTATCGAGAACAACTTTACCCGGTACACCGCTGTCGCCGGCGTGCCGCAGGTTCGGCAGGCCATCGTCGACCGCCACAGGGCGGACTTCGGCTCGGACTACTCCGTCGAAGAATGCGTGTTTACGACCGGCGGGAAACTGGCCCTGTTCAACGCGATCCAGGTGCTGGTCGATCACGGTGACGAAGTGATTCTGCCTGTACCCTACTGGGTCAGCTTCAAGGACATCATCCAGTACGCGGGTGGCAAGGTTGTTTACGTAGAAAGTGACGAGGCAGAGAACTTCCGCATTACAGCGAAGATGATCGAAGCAGCCATCACGGACCGTACCAAGGCCATCATCCTGAATACGCCTTCCAATCCTTCCGGAGCCGTGGTCAGCCCTGCTGACCTCGAGGCGATTGTGCGGCTGGCTCATGCACGCGGGATTTTTGTGATGTTGGACGAGTGTTATGTCTACCTGACGTTTACGGGCGACGTCGTCAGCGGCGCCTCATTTACCGACTGCAAGGAGCACATCGTGGTGCTGGGATCTCTGTCAAAGACCTACGCGATGACGGGATGGCGCGCGGGGTTTGCGCTCGGTCCGAAGCAGATTATCTCAGCTATGAGCAAGCTGCAGTCGCAGAGCACATCGAACACGGCCAGCATGGTGCAACAGGCGTCGATCGCGGCGCTGACCGCGAGCCAGGATTGCGTCGGGGAGATGCGCGCGGACTACATCACGCTGCGCGACCGGGTGCTGGCCGGTTTCAAGACGATTCCGGGGCTCACATGCACCGTTCCGCAGGGGGCCTTTTATGTTTATCCGAATATCAGGAACTTCCTTGGCAAGGGAGGCATCCAAACTGCGAGCGACCTTGCAGCGAAGTTACTCAGCGAAGCGCATGTGGTCGTCGTTCCCGGAGAAGCTTTTGGGACCGATGAGCATATCCGTCTTTCTTACGCGGTGTCCGGCGACGTAATTGACAAAGGCGTCGAGCGGATCCGCGAGTTTGTTTCCGGCCTCAGCTAGCAAGCACTCAGATTGAACCGGCCGGCGCACCTGCGGCTCGTCACGGAGACGTATGTCGAAATGGAAGGCAGGGAAAGCGCCGCGGTTTGCTCCGGTGATACTGGCGGGCGGCAGCGGGACGCGTTTCTGGCCACGCAGCCGCCGAGCCCGGGCCAAACAAGTCATCTCGCTCGATGGCGAGCGGACCATGATCCAGCACACGCTGGCGAGGCTGCAGCCGTTAGCTTCTGCGAGCGACGTGTGGGTGATAACCAACGGCTGGCTGCGGGACGTGATCGCGGAACAACTTCCTGAGCTGCCTGCGGCGCATGTGCTGGCCGAGCCCTGCGCCCGCAACACAGCGGCGGCCTGCGCGCTCACGGCGTTTCTACTCGAGAAAACGGAGCCCGAAACGGTGCTTGGCATCTTTCCTTCCGACCACGTCGTAGCCAACACCAAGCGTTTCGCAGAGGTGATCGGAGCAGGTGTACGGCTGGCTGCGGCGGATGACAACATCGTCGTACTGGGCGTACGTCCGACCCGCGCCGAGACTGGTTATGGATACATCGAAGAGGGCGGCCTGGTCGAGCGCGACGAAGCGCCGCGAGGCTTTGCGCCTATCAGCGCCCACCGGGTGAAGCGCTTCCGCGAAAAGCCCGACCCTGCCACCGCCGAACGCTTTCTCGCGGCGGGCAACTTTATGTGGAATAGCGGTATCTTCCTGTGGAGCGTCAAGACCCTGACCGCCGCCGTGCGCGAACACATGCCCGATATGGCACCCATTCTGGAAGCGATTGCCGCCGCCCATGGCACGCCTGAGTTCGACAGCGTCTTTGCGCGCAAGTATCCGACGTGCGAAAACATCTCGGTGGACTACGCGATTCTCGAACGCCGCTCCGCCAAGGGCGAGCAGCGGTCGCACATCTACTGTCTGCCTGCAGATTTTGGCTGGAATGACCTCGGCTCCTGGGCTTCGCTGCACGAGCATCTGGGGAGCAACGAGCGTGACAACGTCATTGATGGCGAAACGACCGGCCTGTTTACGATCCAATCCGATGGCAACTACGTTTTCGCGCCCGGCAAGACTGTCGCGCTTCTGGGAGTGCATGACCTGGTCGTGGTTGAGACCGACGATGCGCTTCTGATTACGACACGCTCGCGATCGCAGGACGTCTCGAAAATTGTGCGTGCCATCCACGAAGGTGGAAGGGAAGATTTGATTTAAAGAGTCAACACGAGAGATCAGGACTGGATGATGAACGTCGTAAAGTTTGGCACCGACGGTTGGCGCGGCATTATCGCCGACGATTTTACCTACGAAAACGTTAGAGTTGCGGCCCGCGCCATCACACACTATGTGCTGGCGCACGAAGACGCTTCGGCCGGCGTTTGCGTGGGCTACGACACCCGGTTCGGCTCGCGGTCGTTTGCCGGCGTTGTGGCCGATGTACTCGCGACAGCGGGCGTCCCCGTGTTTCTGGCCGACAAGTTCACGCCTACACCGGAGCTGTCGTTCGCCGTCCGCGAACGCTGCGCTGCAGGCGGCGTGATGATTACCTCCAGCCACAATCCAGCCGAGTGGAACGGCGTCAAGTACAAGGCAAGCTACGGCGGCTCCGGCAAGCCTTCGATCATGACCTCGATCGAAAGCTATCTCATGAAGCCGCTGCCTGACGCGCGGGAGAAAGCAGCGATCCATACGCTGGATTTTGCTCCCTCCTACATCGCTGCGCTCGAGGCCTTCGTCGATCTGAAGGCGATCAGGGCCAGCGGCTATCGCTTCCTGATCGACACCATGTACGGCGCCGGCAAAGGCTACATCGCGGGCATCTTCGAGCGCGGCGGCATACCTTACGTCGCAATCCGCAGCGAGTTGAATCCCGCCTTCCCCGGCATTAACCCGGAGCCGATCATGCCGCATATCGCGGCGACGCGGGAAGCTGTCGTCGCGGCAAAGTGCGATGCCGGCCTCATCACCGACGGCGACGCCGACCGCATTGGCGCGGTCGATGAGCATGGTAACGTCGTCGACGCGCACAAAATTTACGCAATCCTGTTGCGCTGGCTGCTCGAGCGCAAGGGCTGGCCCGGCGACATCACGCGCGCTTTCAATACGACGAAGATGCTCGACCGCATCGCGGCCAAACACGGGCGCACGCTGATCGAGCATGGCATCGGGTTCAAGTACGTTTGCGACCTTATGCTGGAGCGGGACATCCTCATCGGCGGCGAGGAATCCGGCGGGATCGGCATCAGTAAACATCTGCCCGAGCGTGACGGCCTGCTTAATAGCCTGCTGCTGGCCAACGTCATGGCCGACGAAAAGAAGACGCTGGGCGAACTTGTCGCCGCCCTGCAGGCTGAGTACGGCGAGCATCAGTACGGCCGTATCGATATGCACATCGACGAGGCGCTGAAGCAGTCCGCCATACGCCGTGCACAGGCGGGAGTCGCAGACATGGCAGGACTCAAGGTACTGCGCGTCGAGACGCTCGACGGCATCAAGTTCTTCCTCGAAAACCCAGCCTGTGCAGGCCTGCCTAACGCAGCGGAGACATGGCTGCTGCTGCGTGCCAGCGGCACCGAACCGTTACTGCGCGTGTATTGCGAAAGCTGCTCGCAGGCCAGCGTACAACTGGTGTTGAAGGCAGCCGAAGCGTTCGTATTGCAAGGGGAGAAAGCCTGATGGCACCAGTGACTGTGAGTGCGGCGGGGCTGCTGTTCGATATGGACGGCGTGCTGGTCAGCTCCATCGGCAGTGTGCGCCGCTGCTGGCGAAAGTGGGCGGCACACTACGGCGTGCCGAATGCGGATACAGTCGAAATTGCGCATGGGACCCGCGCCGTCGAGGTCATGGAAATGTTGAAACCCGGCGTGGATAAGGTCGAGGGCTTGCGCTTGATTGAAGACATGGAGATTGCCGACGTAGCCGATCTCGAGGTTCTTCCCGGAGCGTGTGCGCTGCTCGAAAGCCTGCCAGAAGATCGCTGGGCCATCGTCACATCTGCCACCTACCGGCTGATGATCGCAAGGCTAAAGGCCGCGGGGCTGCCCGCACCGAAGCGAATTGTCGCGGGCGATCAGGTGGTCAACGGCAAACCGCATCCGGAACCTTATCTGCGCGGTGCGGAGATGATCCACGCAGCACCGGCGGACTGCATCGTGGTTGAAGACGCTCCCAGCGGCGTGGGTGCAGGCGTTGCGGCTGGCTGCCGCGTACTGGGCGTGCTGGGGACGCACTCAGCGGCGGAGCTGAAGGCGGCGGGGGCCGAATGGGTTGTGGAGTCGCTGCAAAGGGTTTCCGCGCGCACCGTCGATGGTGGTGTGGAGCTTACTTTCTCAGAAAGCTAAGCAGAGTAATTCTTACGGCCTTTTCGAAAGCAGGATCGCTTCCACCCGTTTCAGGTCCTCATTCGTGTCCACGCCTACGGTATCGAACGCAGTTTCAGCTACATATAAAGCCAGGCCGTTTTCAAGCAGGCGAAGTTGCTCCAGCCGCTCGGTCTGTTCGAGTTCTCCTGGCGCCAGGGAGGCGAAGCGCTGCAATGCGGCCCGGCGGTACGCATACAGACCCAGATGCTTCCAGTAAAGTCCAGTGCCAGCCTGCGCATCCCGGTCAAAGGGAATAGCGGCGCGAGAAAAATACAGCGCCCGACCGTCATGCGCCGAAACCACTTTGACCACGTTCGGGTTGTGGATATACTCCGGGGCGCACCGTACTTTCAGGGTTGTAACGTCCACGTGGGCCGCGGCGAAGGGGCGAAGGATATCGTCGATGTGCTCGGGCCGAAGCAGCGGCTCATCGCCCTGGACGTTGACGTAGATGTCCGCTTCGATCGACTGCGAAACGGCAAACAGCCTGTCGGTGCCGCTTGGCAGATCTGGCACCGTCGCCACGCAAGGCCAGCCTCGTACGTTGCATAAAGCGAGCACTTCGCTGGAGTCGGCGGCGATGACAACGTCGTCGAGCGCGGGGCAGGCCCTTGCCGCGGCGTAGACCCAGTGAAGCAGCGGCTCCCCGGCCACCGGCCGCAGTACTTTGCCGGGCAAACGCGTGGAGGCGAGGCGGGCGGGTATGACGCCCAGTACACGGACCGCAGAATTAGTCATCAGGTGTGAGTTTACTGCGCTGATTCTTTCGATAGACCGCTATCGCCAGCCCTATGATCAGGACAAGGAAAACAGCCAGTGCAATCGCGGCGACTCGAAGCAGGTGCAGTGTACTGTCAAGAGCGCATCCACTATCGTGGGGGTCTATTGCGCAGCGGGACTCCTGGGCCAGCGCCGGAAGGGTTGCTGCCAGAACGCCCAACAAAACTGTGGCTTTGCTGCACTTGCGCACTGGGTGAAGGCTCCGTGTTCCCATGCAGTTGTTTGACCTGTGAACGTACGACTCCTATGATGAGAGTGCGACTGTCGTCGCGGCATTATTTTGCACACATGCCGCTTGACTTCGGTTTCGGACGCTCCAGTCCAGCCCCGGCGGTGTAGCTCAGATGGTTAGAGCGACGGACTCATAACCCGTAGGTCAGAGGTTCGATTCCTCTCACCGCCACCATTCGCACCCTTCGCTATGGTGGCCTTTTCCTCCAGAGAGTATCATTCCGCTATCGGGGTATCGATCCGCCGGCGTGGAACGTCTAAACCTCTGACGTCAAGTTTCGATCGTAGTTCGGGAGCAGCCAGAAACCATGCTGAAGAATGCCAAGATTGTCCTTCTCGCCACCTCCGTTGCTTTGGTGCTGGCCGTTTTCCTGGGCTTGAGTTCCCGCGGTGTGCGCGCGTCGTCGGGCATACCCGATGGCCAGCAGGAGGGTGCCTATACGCAAATTGGCGTATATCGTGAAGTCCTGCAGCACATCCAGACCGACTACGTTGAAGATCCCAATATCGACGCTGTGACCAATGGGGCCCTGCGTGGGCTGCTGGAGTCGCTGGACGCCGACTCCAGCTATCTGACTGCTGCCGACTATAAGAAGTACAAGGCGGACAAGGGTGGAAAGGCGCAGGTCGGCATCAACGTCTCCAAACGCTACGGCTATGCGACGGTGGTCTCGGTTGTGCCGGGCAGTCCGGCTGACCGGGCGAACCTGAACGACGGCGACATTATTGAGGCGATCGGCGACAAAGATACCCGCGATATTTCGCTTGCCATGATCGGCCGAATGCTGGAGGGCGCTCCGGGCAGCGAGTTGACGGTCGCCGTCATCCGGCCACGCAAAGCAGAACCGGAGAAAGTGGTTATGAACCGAGTCGTGATTACGCAGGCGCCGGTATCAGAGACAATGTATGAGAATTCGTCGATCCTTTACCTGAAGCCGATGGCGATCGATCACGACCACGTCCTTCAGATGGAAGGCAAGCTGAAGGCGATGTCCAAAGCCGGGAACAAGAAGATTCTGCTCGACCTTCGCGACGTGGCAGCGGGCGACATGAGCGAAGCGACCCTCCTGGCAAACTTTCTGCTGAAGTCAGGCACCATAGCGTCGCTGGAAGGCCAAAAAGTAGCCAAACAAGTCTTTACCGCCGACCCCGCGAAGACGGTGAACGCGACCGCGCCGCTCGTGGTGCTGGTCAACCGTGGTACGGCGGGCCCTGGCGAGCTGGTTGCCGCAGCCCTTGCAGATAACAAACGGGGCGACCTGGTGGGTGAAAAGACTTTCGGAGAGGGCGCGCAGCAGAAGACGTTTGAGCTGCCGGATGGCGCTGCGCTGATACTGTCGGTTGCCAAGTATCAATCGCCTTCAGGCAAGAAATTCCAGGACGACGCCGTGACGCCGGGAACGATTGTGGCTTCGAAACCCGATGACTTCGCCGCGCTTGAGGACGAAGAGGGCACGAAGACTACCACGCCGGCAGCTCCGAAGCACGCTACGGCGCAGCCGGACGACCAGCTTACAAAAGCTCTGGATATGCTGAAGGCGACGACGGCTTGAGCCCGACTGGCATCGTACACTGATAGCCGTGCCCAGCCTCCAACAGAACGAGCAGGAAGAACACGAAAACGCCGCCAGGCCAGCCTGGCGGCGTTTTCTGCAGAACTTCCGCGAGCCCACCTACCCCACCCGTAGACTGGCGATACGCGGTGCATTTCTGTCGCTACTCGCGGCTTCTGCCGTCTTCGGCATTATGTGCGGCCTGATGCTGGTTTACACCATCAACCTGCCGCAAATGGACGAGCTGGCACGCTACCGCCCCAGCACAACGACCGAGCTGCTGGACATTCATGGCAAGGTTTTTGGATCGTTCGCGCTCGAACGACGCGTCGTTGTGCCGTATACCGAGTTCCCGGAAAATTTAAAACAGGCCATATTCTCCATAGAGGATAAGGATTTCGAGAGAAACGGCGGCATCAATCTGACCCGTGCTGCCAGCGCGGCTTATCATGACGTGCATTCCAAGGGAAAATCGCAGGGTGCGTCGACGTTGACGATGCAGCTGGCCCGCAATCTCTTTCTATCGTCCGAAAAAACCTACGGCCGCAAGCTGCAGGAAATCTTCCTCACCTTGCAGATCGAGCGCCGCTTCACCAAGCAGCAGATCTTCACTTTGTACGCGAATCAGATCTACCTGGGCCGCGGTACGTACGGATTTGAGGCCGGATCGGAGTTTTACTTCAGCAAGCATGTTCATGACCTGACGCTGGCGGAATCCGCCCTGCTGGCTGCGCTGCCGAAGGGTCCGGAGTCCTACTCGCCGGTTCGTCACCCGGAGCGCGCGCTGAAGCGCCGCAACCTCGTCCTGACTGAGATGGTGCAGGACAAGAAGATCTCCGAGACGGAGGCTGCTGCTGCCAAAGCAAAACCGCTGGGCTTGCGCATCGAAACGCCTGTAAACACCGAAGCCCCGTACTTCGTTGAAGAGGTTCGGCGCCAACTGGAAAAAGAGTACGGGGTTGAAGAAGCCCACGGGGCGGGATTGCGCGTGTACACCACGCTGGACTTTGACCTGCAACGCGTAGCGAACAAGGCCGTGCTGGATGGCACGGCCAACTACGAGCGCCGCCACGGATGGAAGGGCAGGCTGCAGAACGTGCTCAACGGCGGTGGTGATCTTCAGGGCTACCGCCATCCTGACTGGTCGCAGCCTGTCACGGACGGGGCCTACCTGCACGGACTGGTGCTGGAGGCGACGACCTCAAAGATCGTGGTAAAGCTTGGCGCGCAACAGGCCATCTTGACCCCTGCGGACTGGGCCTGGACGCAAAAGGTGCGTGGCGATGCCCTGGTTCGCCCCGGCGACGTGGTCTACGTCAAAGTAGTCAGCGCCGAGGGAGGCGCAGGACCCAAGGTGATTCTGGAGCAAGACAGCGGGGCGCAGGCGTCTCTCATGGCCGTCGACAATGCCAACGGGGAAGTGCTCGCGATGGTTGGTGGCCGTGACTTCGCGCTCTCGCAGTTCAACCGCGCGACGCAGGCCCAGCGCCAGGTGGGGTCTTCGTTTAAGCCGTATGTGTACACCACGGCCATCGAAAATGGCGAAAAGCCGACCAGCATTGTGGTCGACGCTCCCACCAGTTTCTACACCCCCAATGGCCCCTACACCCCGCACAACTACGAAGCTGGCTATAAGGGCAATATGACGCTGATCGAAGCCTTTGCGGAATCGCGTAACATCCCCGCGCTCCGGCTGGCGAACAAGTACGGCATCAAGAAGGTGATCGAAACTGCCCACCGTTTTGGCATCACGAGCAACATGCCGAACTTCCTGCCCGTGGCGATTGGATCGGCGGACATCACTCTTGCCGAGCAAGTGGGTGCCTATAGCGTCTTCCCGAACGACGGAATCCGTATCGCGCCTCACTACATCCGCAAGGTTGTCCAGACGAGCGGCCTGCAGGTGCAGGAACCCACCGCCGAGGTCAAGGAAGTGATCTCGCTCGACACCGCGCGCTCCATGATGATCCTGTTGCAGGCTGTCGTGCAGCACGGGACGGCGGCGGCTGCGTCTCAGATGAAGCACGCTTTGGGAGGCAAAACCGGCACGACCAACAACTACACCGACGCATGGTTCGTTGGTTTCTCGCCATCCGTTACATGCGGAACCTGGATGGGTTTCGACGACCGCGAGTCACTCGGCGAAAAAGAGACCGGAGCGAGAGCCGCCCTGCCCATGTGGATGGATTTTATGAAGGCCGCCATCGCGGGCAAGCCCAACGAAAGCTTCGCCAAGCCCAACGCTCCAAAGCGGCAGCTGGAAGTGCCCTCTCCGCAGACCGACGAAGAAATGCCAAAAACCCCGAAGGACGAGGAGGCGGAGCCTGCTGAGGATCCGCCCGACGTCCCTTCGCCTCGCTCCACTACGGGCGACTCCGTGGTGCCATCGCCATCGGAAGCCACGCCCAACGATGCCCCGGCCACGCCCCCACGGGCCTCCAAACCTGCATCCAGCCCGCCCGCCGCATCACCGCCGCGAGACTGATAACGAGCATAGAAGCAGCGGCGGGGCGGTCTGCCCGGCGGTTGTAGCGCAATATTGCTGGACGGAGCTTAGACCCTGAAGTCCAGGACGCCGGGGGAAACAGGTCCTAGTTGATTTTCTTTTCGCGAAACACTATTCGTTGGGGAAAATGTAGGACGAGTTCGACCACACCTTTGTCTTTTCCCGTAACAAACGTTAGCCGAGTTGGGGAGCCGGGTATGAAAAAAGTATCAGCGCTCTCCGGAAATAATTGCGTGGGCATATCGTCATCCGGTGCTTTGATGAACAGATCGTCGCCCTTCCGGATAACCGTATCGACGATGCCACGGCTCAACTCGTATTGCCCAGCGTAGTGATTGTAGATACTCGGATCCACTTTGAAAACTGGAGGATCGTCGAAAATCTGCACCTGCATTGCGTACACACAAATCCAGGTACCCTGACGAAGTTCGAAGGTGTCGAGATGTCGAAACGATTGGACGATTTTGCTCCCACCCCAGTACTGAATCTCGTCATAACGGTAGTCCACAAAGGCTGATGTGCGGTCTACCCGTGAATGGAAGTCCATGAGATTTCTCTTGTTGGTAGCCCCCTGATGAGGATGGCATTCCTTTATCTCCTGATTCCTCGTAAAGATTTGGCCTGCCTGATCAATAAACCGAAAGTCGCTACTTACGTAGGTTGCCCAAGATTGGCAATCGCCTGCAGCGTAGGCGCGTGCGCGCGCTTGGATGTCGGAGATCAATTTTTCCTCAACCCTGGAATTTGGCTTTGCGGCACTCGCACTAGAATTTGAGGCCGGTTGCGGCATTGTGAGACCCATCAGTGCCAACAGTAACGTAAAGAAATAGATGTGCATCGAGAATTTCTCCCAAGGACGATGATTCTAACCTATGGATTTTGTGACTCGCCCCAATGCTCCAAGCCAATCCTTGCGATCTGAAGCACGCTCGAGAAGAGGAAAGAATTTATATATCGTTTTGTTGTGTTCAAGCGGCCGCGCTGCCAGACTAAGAAGCCAGATCTGGCGAAGGATTCCGCCCGTGTGACGGTCAGGCGGAAAGTGATTCTCGCTTGGCGACAGCACGCGGATACTCATCGAGAGAAAACCACGACCTGATTGGAGACCGACAACAATTCTCAGGACATACCCGTAATTTCGCCGTTCGGATCCACGTCGATGCTCATGGCTCGCGAGACTTTTGGCAGGCCGGGCATGAGCATCATCGCTCCGGAGATTACGACCATGAATCCAGCGCCCGCGGAGAGCGAGATGTCCGTCACATGCAGACGCCAGCCCATAGGAGCGCCCATTCGCTTTGGGTCGTCGGTGAGCGAGTACTGTGTCTTGGCGACGCAGATCGGTAGATGACCAAAGCCCCAGCGCTCAAAGCAAGCCAGATTCTCTTTCGCGACCTCTGATACTTCGATTCCTTCCGCACCGTAGATTTGCCGTGCCACCTTGGTGATCTTCTCGATGGTCGAATCTTCGGAGGTGTAAGTAGTGGCAAGTTGTGGGTCCGGATTGGCGTCGATCACGTCCACCACTTTTCTCGCCAATGCCTCGGCCCCCTCGCCACCTTTGGTGAAAGCCTCGGAGAGTGCGAACGCGGCGCCTTGCCCTTCGCAAAAGTCTTGCAACTCAGCGAGATCGGCATCCGAATCAGAGGGAAAACGATTGAGTGCAACCACCACGGGCACACCGAAACCGAGAATAATTCCGATGTGTTTTTGCAGATTCGGCAAGCCCGCCTTGAGTTGACCTTCGCCCTGATTGCTTATACTTTGCACGGTCGTAACAAGGACGGCGGCCGCTGGCTTGATGCCTGACGAGGGCATCACCAGATCCATAAACTTCTCGAAGCCGAGGTCCGCCGCAAAGCCTGTCTCATTCACGACGTAATCTACAAGACTGATGCCTATACGCTGTGACACCACGGAGCTGGTACCGTGGGCGATGTTAGCGAACGGCCCGCAGTGAACCAACGCTGGGGTTCCGTCGGAGGTCTGAGCAAGGTTCGGCTGGAGCGCTTCCGCAAGCAGGGCCATCATGGGACCTACCGCGCCCAGATCGGAGGCCCGCACCGGTTGTCCATCGCGATTAGAGCCGATGACGATGCTGGACAGCCGCCGCCTTAGATCATCGCGATTGTGCGCGAGCGACAGGATTGCCATAATCTCCGAAGCCGCAGTGATTACGAATCCCGACTTCCGATCACTGCCTTCGCGCTCTTTCTTTCCCGGGGCCGTCGCATTTACGATGATCGCGCGCAGCGCCCGATCATTCATGTCCAAGGCTCGTGGCCAGGTCACTCCACGCGGGTCAATATTCAATTCGTTACCGTGGTAGAGATGTGAATCGATGAGCGCCGACAGCAGATTGTGTGCCGATGTAATGGCATGGAAGTCTCCGTGAAAATGGAGATTGATCTTCTCCGCTGGCTCGATCTGCGATTTCCCACCTCCGGCCGCACCGCCCTTCATGCCGAAAACCGGACCGAGGGACGGTTCGCGCGAGGTGATGATTGCGCGTTTACCGATACGTTCCAAGCCTTGCACCAGGCCAATCGAGGTGACCGTCTTACCCTCGCCTGAAACGGTCGGCGTGGTCGCCGTGACGAGAATCAACTTGCCGGGCTTCGCATTCTTTCCTGGGAAATCATCCAGGAGATCGAGGCTGAGCTTGGCGGTTACAGAGCTTCGGCGCTCATACATGGACTCGGTTAGGTGGAGCTTGGAAGCGATAGCTTCGATACGCAATAAGTCCTTCAAGGCTGACCCCTTTTTCCCGTCCACGGTTGTGACACAGGCAGGCGGAGCCCTATCGACAACGAGGCGGCCGCTGTCATGAGTTTGACAGAGACCCGTTGCCGCAGACAACGCGTTCAACGGAAACGCCCGCTCTGACACGTCTTATCAGCAATGAGGGCAGGGCCTGCCATCGCGCCGCGGGAGTGAGTACGCGGATCTGACGGCAGGGAAACGTCAGGACCAACCTCAGGACACACCTCAGACCCATACTCGCTGTGCGCGATCACCAGCCGTAGTATCGATGATATGACTTATGCAAGAGCGCGTTTGTGGCTCGGAATCTCAGGCGTCGGTTTCTTCGTTACGGCGTCTGCGACAGCGCTTTGGTTCGATCTTCCTCGACGCGCACTTGGTGGTAGTTCAAGCGTCAAAGCGATTATTGTGGCCTTGTCCATTTACGTCTTACTGAGCGTCCCGGCTGACCTGTTGGGCGGCTATATTCTTCCCCGGCGCTACCACCGGATATGCCCGGAGCTGCGTCCCTTTCTCCGCTCCTGGTTCAGAGGTGTCGCTTTTCAAACACTGATCATGGCATCGTGTGCACTCCTTATCTTGCAGGCTGCGAGCCGCGGGGGCGTCGTCATTGGCATTGGAATGTTCGCACTTCTGATGCTTTGCCTTTTGCATGGACAATTGCTCGTTGCAAGGCTGGTGGCAACGTTGCGACTTAGTCCTGCCCGTCCGGCTGGCCGCTTGCAGAGTTTAGCCGGCAAGGAGATAAAGCAACCGGAGATGCTCGTTTATCAATCGAGAGACCCGGCATTCGTGGGGGGACTGGTCGGCCTTCCTGGCAGTGAACGACTTATCCTGCCCTCCGCCTGGGTGGAAGCGCTGCCGGTTGACATCATGACGATGCAGATTGCCCGACGCCTTGGAGTGCTGGTCACCGGTGCCCGGACTCGGGGCGTCGCACTGGCTCTTGTCTGGAACTTACTGGGCTTTGCTATTGCCAGCCAATTACCACGCGCAAGTCTCACCAATGCCGCTGGACTGATCAACACCGGCCTCTGGTTTACGCTATGGTCGTTTGTCGGCTTGCTCTTGCTTCCTACTGTTAATCGGCCAGGTGTCTTTGAGGCCGACCGCTTCGCTCTCCGCAGAGGAGTCGCGGAGGAGACGATGAAAGAGGGAATGATCGTTCTCGACCAGCTACAGGATGACGAGCCAAACCGTTCGAAATGGATAGAACGAGTCTTCCATCCGATTCCTTCGGTGACGAGCCGCATGCAATGTCTGCAAGCCGACACAGAGGAGCATGGCGCATGGCAAGGTGCGCGTATGACGCTCTATCTTTCGTGGGCCTGTTTCGGCCTACTTTCTCGCGCGGTGCATTGCAACGTGGGCCGCCCTGAACTATGGGTGCTCTTTCCGGGAGATTGATCTCGAGTTCAAGAGTTCCGTGCGTTTCCGAAGGAGCCGTCCACGATATCGACGCAAGGCGCGCGTAGTGATTTCAGCTTCACAGCTCAAAGCGAGTCAATTATTCATAGCGTCAAATATTCGTCGATAACCGGTTTCGGACAAAAATCAGTAACTTCCAAGCAACCCCGATTGGTAGTACTTTTGTGGAGCGTTGCAAACACACTTCCACACACATGCAAGGAAAAACTAATGGAACAGCTATCTTTAGGCCAATATAGCCTAGTTTATAACTCCTTCTCGTTCGTCACGGCAGCGATGGCCGCAGCGACTGTCTTCCTCTTTCTCAGCCGGTCACAGATTGCCTCGCACTACAAGACTGCCGTAACAGTTTCTGGCATTGTCACGATGATCGCCATGTACCACTACTTTCGTATCTTCAATAGCTGGGACCAGGCTTACAGTGTGATGAACGGCGTGGTAACCGCAACCGGGCGTCCGTTCAACGACGCTTACCGTTATGTCGATTGGCTTCTGACCGTGCCACTACTCGTCACGGAGCTGATACTGGTAATGCGTTTATCAGGCAATGAAGGTACGAAGAAGGCAACCCGCCTCGCCGTGCTGGCCGTGATCATGGTCGTGCTGGGATATCCGGGCGAGATTTCGAATGTTGCCTCCACACGTTGGCTGTGGTGGTGTCTCTCGATGATCCCCTTCCTGATCATTCAGTTCGAACTCTTCGTCGGTCTGCGTTCTTCGATCGCTCTGCAACCTGATTCGGTTCGCGGGATGGTGAGTTCGGCGCGCTACATCACTGTCGTCACCTGGCTGTTCTACCCGATTGTGTTCATCCTCCCCATGATCGGTCTTACGGGTACCAACGCAGTCGTTGGTGTTCAGGTTGGATACAGCATTGCCGATGTTCTGGCCAAAGCTGCCTTTGGATTATTCATCTACAACATTGCCCTGAAGAAGTCTTATTCGGAATCCGAAGCGTACAGTTCCGGCCGTCCGGATGCGGTTGTTGCCCTGTAAGAACCAAGGTGGGGGAAGGTTTTATCGAACCTTCCCCCATTTTTCCATCAGTTTTGCGTGAAAGTTATCGATGGATCGCTCCAAACATCTACTAGGTCTCGTTGAAGGGTGCATGGAGAGGGTTACCTGCACCCCGGGTGAGGGCTATACCCCAGTCGTCCGTGCTGTAGCGCATCACCTGCAAGCGGGCGGCGCAAGAATCCGCGCACTCGTTTGCCTACACGCAAGCCAGCGCCTTGGCCTTTCCGACGAAACAGCGGTGGTACTCGCGACAGCGTGCGAGCTAATCCACAACGCATCTCTTCTTCAGGATGACGTCTTCGACCGAGAGGCTGAGCGCCGAGGTGTCGAGAGCGTCTGGAAGCTGTTTGGAGAGACGGTCGCGATTTGTGCGGGCGACCTGATGCTCTCGGCTGCATTTGCAGTCATTGCGGAACTGTCCGAGACCGCGCTTATTGCGCCTTCCATACAGCTCGTCTTCCGTCATACAAGATCCGTCATTGTTGGCCAGGGATCTGAACAGAATTCCATCCCGTTGACGCTCGCCGCGTATGAGGCGTTAGCGATAGACAAGTCTGCCTCATTGTTGACCTTACCCCTTCATTTGCCGCTGATGGTCAGTGGTCAAAGCTCCTATATGGCGCTGGCGCAGAGGGTCACCGAGGCTTTTGCGGTGGCATATCAGATTGCGGACGATCTTGAGGACTATCCGCAGGACCAGCAGATTGGCGCGCTGAACATCTTGTCTGTACTGTGTCGCGGTGGATCTTTTGACCTGGACCAGGCCCGCGCCCAGGCTGCTGCCCGAGCCGTCGAGCTACTGCATGGGTGTATTCAAGATGCGGTTGAGCTTCCGCAACATTGCTCCGCAGTGATGGTGGGTCACGCCGGCCGAATGCTCGCGGACCTCGAAGCAAAGGCTGCAAATGAGTTCGCATGGGCCGGAAGTCTGCAATATGTCGGATAGAGCGGTTGTCATAGGTGCAGGATTTGGGGGAATTGCCATTGCGCTACGTTTGCGGGCCAAGGGCTACGAGGTAACGCTGGTCGACCGTTGCGAGCATCTCGGGGGGCGTGCCCAGGTCTTCCACCGAGACGGGTTCCGTCATGACGCAGGACCCACGGTCATTACGGCGCCGTTCCTCTTTGAGGAACTATTCGCTTTGTTCGGGCAGAAGCTTGAAGATCACGTCCAATTAGTCCCACTCAATCCCTGGTATCGCTTTCGATTTCCGGACGGGACTTATTTCAACTATGGCGGCACCGTCGACGATACGCTTGAGGAGATTTCCAAGTTCTGTCCGGAAGATCGTCAGGGCTATCTGGATTTGGTAGCCGAATCCAAGAAGATATTCGCGGTTGGATTTGAACAACTCGCGGATATGCCGTTTGACCGCTTCGGCACCATGGTTTCCTTGCTCCCTCAACTTATCTCGCTTGGGAGCTATCGAACTGTCTGGCAACAGGTAGCTCGCCACATACGCCATCCGTGGCTACGTCGCGCTCTTTCGGTCTCCCCTTTGCTGGTTGGCGGCAATCCGTTCGACACCACCAGTATCTACTCGCTCATACACTATCTTGAGCGGAAGTGGGGCATCCTGTTCGCGATGGGCGGTACCGGTGCCATCGTAAAGGCCCTGGGAGAGCTGATGGCAGCGCAAGGTATCGCGATCAGGCTCAAGGAGACCGTGACACAGGTGATGGTGGTCAACGGAACAGCTACGGGTGTCCTTCTACAGTCCGGAGAGAAACTGGATGCCGACCTTGTAGTCTCGGATGTGGACCCGGCTTTCCTTTATTCCAGCATGGTTCAGAGTGTTCCCATTGTGCCAAAGCTTAAGTTGAAAGCTGCGAGCTACTCCATGGGGCTTTTTGTACTCTACTTCGGAACGACTCGCACGTTTCCGGACGTGGCCCACCACACGATCTGGTTCGGTGATCGCTATCGAGAACTATTGCAGGATATTTTCCATAAACACCATCTCGGGACCGATTTTTCTCTCTATGTGCACCGCCCGACGGCAACGGACCCCAGCTTTGCGCCTGCGGGGTGCGACTCCTACTACGTGCTTGCACCGGTGCCAAACCTTCAGGCCGGCACGGACTGGGACTCGATAGCAGAACAATATGGCGACTCCATCATCCGAGCACTCGACGAGACGATGATGCCGGGACTTCGCGATTGCATCACCGGCCGCTTTCACATGACTCCGCAAGACTTTGAAGGCCGATACCTAAGTGTGCATGGGGCTGGCTTTTCTGTTGCGCCGATCTTTCGTCAGTCTGCGTGGTTCCGTTTTCATAACCGGTCTGAAGGCATTCGCAACCTTTATCTGGTTGGAGCCGGCACCCATCCGGGAGCTGGGTTGCCCGGCGTGCTGAGCAGCGCGCGGGTGGTGGACCGCATGATCTCTCGAGCGGTGCCCGCATGACCGGCGTGGTTGAACGAAGCGCTCGCGTTTCCATCAGGAGGAACGGCAAGAGCTTCTGGTTCGCTAGTCTGTTTCTGCCGGAACAAATGGCGACCGATGCAGCCATACTCTATTCGTTTTGCCGCTATCTGGACGATGTGGCGGATCACACAACCGCATCGGGATCGGACCAGGATCCGGTAGGGCACCTGGAACAAATCCGTGAAGACCTTATCTCGGGCAATTCGCAAAACCCTCTCCTCACAGAGATTCTTCACCTGGCCTCAAGAACCGGACTGGATCTACGCGCGGCTGTTTGTCTGCTCGACACCTTGCTGGCGGATGCCATTGGCTGTGCGGCGATAGTGGACGAAGCCGGACTGATCCGTTATTGCTACGGGGCCGCAGGCACAGTGGGCCTGATGATGTGCGCCATCCTTGGCGTCGATTCACCGGGGGGAAGGCTGCAGGCAATCGACCTCGGGATTGCCATGCAACTTACGAACATCGCGCGTGACGTGGTCGAGGATGCGAAGCTGCGCCGCCGGTATGTACCCAGCCTATGGATTGCCGATTTGACGCCCCAACAAATTGGAGATGGCTACAAAGACGACCCCGATATGCGCGCGACTTTGGGGATTGGCATTGAACGGGTTCTCACGCTTGCGGATATTTTCTATGCGGCCGCTGTTCCCGGCTTCGAGGCCATTCCTGCGCGAGCTCGGAAGGGGATTAGGATAGCGGCAGCCGTATATCGCGAAATCGGCGTTATTCTTCGACGTCGTGGTTGCGATTGTGCCCGCGGCCGGGTGGTCGTACCCATGCTTTCGAAAGTGCGCATCGCCGGCTCTATCTTTACTGGTCATTCGAAGCTTGAAGAGATGCGCTGCCCGGACGATCTCTCACGATTTCATGATGTACTTGGCGGCCTACCGGGGCTGGCATGAGTGCTCCTTCGCTCCATCTCGACGCGGATTTGATCATCCTGGGGGGCGGCTGTGCCGGTCTCAGTCTTGCCTCTCGACTCGCCACATCGGGGTCAACCTTACGCGTGTTGGTCCTTGAAGAACGCGACCACTACGAAGAAGACCGCACCTGGTGCGGTTGGAGGACAGCGCCGCATCCCTTCGAGGACTGCGCCGTGGCCGCATGGCCGAAATGGCGTATCGCAACCACGCAGGAGACGATCGAGCGAACGAGCGCACGCTATCCGTACGAGATGATTCCCGCCGATCGCTTTTATGCGGAGTCTTGCCGGGCAATTCGGGGCAGCGCCACGGTTTCAATCGCGATGGCTGCCAATGTGAAGACAGTGCGAGAGCGGGCCGGTTCCGTCAGCATAGGCCTATTGGATGGAAGAACGTTCTCCTCGAAATGGCTGGTTGATACTCGGCCTCGGGTCACGGCACTTCGTCCGCCGTCGCTATGGCAGAACTTCGTCGGTTACGTCGTCAACGGGAGTCAGGCACTCCAAGAGCGGATTGGCGAATTCCCGGTTTTGATGGACTTCCAAGTGCCGGGCACCAGTGCTGTGCAGTTCATCTACCTGCTGCCGCTGGGTGGGGGGGCCTATCTGTGCGAATGGACTCGCTTCTCAAAAGAGCGTGGTCAAAAGACCCAGATAGAGCAACAACTGCTGGATTGGATCGGTCAGAACGCAGGCCATGGCTGGAGCCTGGGAAGGCAGGAATCAGGCTCGTTGCCCATGAGCCTTGTCCGTCGGAACACCCACGCGACCGGGTCGATCATCTTGGCCGGGACGGCGGGCGGCAGCATGCGGGCATCCACTGGCTACGCATTTCACTCCATCCAACGTTGGGCGGATGCTTGTTGCATCGCTTTGATGGCGGGCGGAGCGCCTGTACCGCCATCGCGTAACCGGGTCCTCGACCTGATGGACGACGTCTTTCTACGGGCGCTGCAGCAACGTAGTGCTTCCGGTGAGGCCATCTTTTCACGCCTGTTTAAGAACACCGAGCCTGACGCGCTGGTTCGATTCTTGAGCGGGGAACCGCGACTCGCAGATTACTGGAGAGTCATGTGCAGCTTACCCTGGATCGGTTTCTCAGTCGCCGCACTGCAATCACTATCTGGCGCAGGTGTGCCATGAAGGCGCGCCCTGCCGGAACCGCCCCCGGACAACTCGTGACTGCCTCTCTCTTCAGCGTGCTCTTTCCTTCGCTGACACTAGTTTTCGTGGTTGCCGCCGCAAGCGGCATCAGCCCTGGTGCGCCGCTCATCCTCGTACTCCTGGTGGGTGGGGTAGTGATTCTGGGTCTCCCGCATGGTGCTCTCGACCCTCTCGTGGCGACGCAGCTCTGGGGCGCACGCCAGTCCTTCACAATGACCCGTTTTGTGGTTCTGTATACCGGTATGGCGGCTATTTGCGCAGCTGTCTGGATCGTCATTCCCAACGCGGCGCTTATCGTGTTTCTGAGTATCTCGGCATATCACTTTGGGAGTGATTGGGAGGGTCGCAGCACGGCCTGGGGGCAACGGGCCTTCGGAATAGCGATTGTCTCCATTCCTGCACTCTGCAAGGGCCGCCAGGTAGAAGAGATATACCGGCAGCTCGGCGCATCGGTCGCGCATCAAATTGTGACCGTGTCGCAAGCCTTCGCTCTGGTTGCGATCGGGACCGCTCTATTTGCAGCAAGCTCTCGATCCAAATTTCGCCGGTCGAATCTGGTCGAGTTATCGACCGTAGTGGTCGGCGGTCTCGTTCTGCCACCAATCTTGTTCTTCACCTGCTATTTCTGCCTGCTGCACAGCCCCCGGCACCTGATGGAGACTGCCCGCAACCTGGGTTTGAGAGGCGTCAGGAATATCGCACATTCCGCCCTGCCGACTGTCCTTGGAACGCTCGTATTAGGAGGCGGTCTGTGGGCTGTATTGCCGGGATCGGTGTACTCGCAGAAGCTCATACAGCTGGTCTTCATTGGACTGGCTGCGCTCACCACGCCACACATGCTGCTAACAGAGCTGAGCCTGCGACGTAGTCCTCTTTCCGAAGTATCCGCAAGACGCATCGATTCTCACTGACTGTGGGCCGTCGGGGCTCATGACCCGATTGTGGCGCCGAATACTGCCTCTCTGGTATCGTTGTCACATTGCTGCACCTCAGTCGCCCGCACGCGGATGCGTGTCAGAGGTAATCAAACTCTGGGTACCGCGGGCGGGCCGGACGCGTCAGTAATTGACTGTAAAAGGTAGCGGGAGTAGTTCAGTGGCAGAACGTCAGCTTCCCAAAGCGCGTGTTCTGAGTGTTTTCAGCCACTTAGGTGCATCCAAACACCCCCAAAAACATTGAAAAGCAGCATCCGTGTGGGGTTGTTTGTGGGGTTGTTTTACTACGTCTTTACTTCTTAGATTGTAATGATGCAACGAAGTCGTCGCGCCCCTTCTGCAACGCTGGCCCCTCCAGGATTTTTTTGATTTCACTCGCTGGGACGATGTAGGATATGCCGCTGTTCGCATTGAACCTGCCGTTCACCGGCACGGTCGGCTGGAGGGAGAAATCGGTTTGCTCATACATCTCACCCGCTACGACACCGAGGAGGCGATAATCAAAGCCGAGTACCTGTTTGAATTTGTTGATGTCCACGAACATGGGAGAACCGCTGTTGCCTCCGAACACGTGAGCGTCTGACAGGTATACGTGCGCCAGACCTAATTGAGTGAGAATGGGGTCTCCCGGAAGCATCGCGATTGAACCAGACCTGACAATCGGCTCAATCTTCTGCGTACCCGCAAACTGCAAAAACAAGCCAGCGAAAATGACCGGGTCTCCCTCCACTATTTCGTTCGCGCTAACCATCTCCGGGGTTACAAACAGATCTTTTGGAATCATTACCACATCCCAATCAGCGTCCTGCACCACAATAGGAGTGACCGCGACATCCACGGTTGCATCGTTGTCCGCGTAGTACCAAGTCGTGTCGGCACCAATCAACAAGGGACTTATGTACACGGGTGAGTCCTTCGTCGCACCACGGTGATTGAGATACAGTGAGTAACCCAAGACGTTGCAGGGCTTTCGAACTTCAATACCTGGCTGGGACATGTGATGGTTCGTCACTAAATAGCCGATTTTGGCGTCCTTGCCAGCGCGTGGTTCAGGGTAAGACACAAAGAACCCTGTCCCCGAGTGCAGGTCGTACCTCACAAATTTTTGACGCTCGGGCGTCAGCTGCGCAATGTCTCCAGGCTTAGCTTTCCCAGCGACCTCCAGTTCCCATTCCTCGCGTTCTTCCCGTGTCAGCTTCAACACGGCATCCGGCGTCATCTTTGCCAATTCATCAGGAGTCGGCTCATGCAGACATTTGGTAGCGAGAAATCCCACAGTCTTTTTCATCTGAGTAGAGAGCGGCAACTGCTTCGGCACTGTTGCGGGCTGAGCCGGAGCGATAGAGGCGGCCTGTGCTCGTGCTAAGGCGAATGGTGCAAACCACAGGGAACAGCCAAGCAGCCACCGAGCGGGTAGAGTTAGCGTCATCCAGCAATGATATGCTCGCCCATCTGCAAGGTCTGTGGATTTCCTTCGCCTTTAATTCGCCATGCTCACCCATGGGTGGTGAGAGAGCAGCAACCACACGACAACGGATCGCCGGAAAGATATGTTGCAGGCGCCGCCGTTGCGGACCTCTGACCAGGGAGCGGTGTGGTTGCGACTCAGTGATGATTACTGCACGAGTTTGACCTGAGGATCAAGGCCGGTCGAGCGCTAGGCCTTGCGCCATTGGTCCGGCCCGCCACCTTCGGTCTGGCGCACACGCGAGACATCCGGGTGGTCATTAGGGTTGAGCTCTCTTGCCCTGGCGATGGCTTCGGCCTGAGTGGGTAGGACTGCGCTTGCCCGCTCTGAACCTTTCGCGCGTACTGCGAATCCGCCTTCAACCGGTTCTATGAAGTAGTGGTGATCAGTCGCCATGAATCCTCCTTGCACCTCTTATGATGCAGAACAGTTTGTGGATGACTTTCGCTTTTGCTTCGCCTACACTCCTCGCATGAGCGCTCAGCGCAGTGCCGCCGAGGAGATGAGGGGGAACGGCAGGATGTGCATTCACTGTCCCCGCCTCTTGGACGTGATGAGGTGGCACGGTGGACCTCGTTGCTGCGACCGCTGCGCTCAACCTCAGTCAGCGACTCTGACGTTCTGCCTTCAGCATTCGGTCTGGTGGGTTCACTTCCTGCACACGACTTCAATGCTCCCAATGGCCCTGCCGCTGCGCTTTCAGGACTCGGCCAAGATCAGAGAGCTCATCAGCAAGACGCCAACACGATGGACGCTGGCCGAACGTCAAGCATTTGAGTTTGGGATTGCAACCGGGAACGGTCGGTGCGACGTACAACTCACGATGGAGCAACTGAAGGCGCTGAAGGATCGGCCAGCGGTCAAGGGTGAAGCATGAAGGTAGGCGGGCACAATAGGGAGATCGATTACGAGAGACTTGGGGCCACGTTGGTGATTGCGGCTGCCATCATCCTCGCAATACGGACAGCTCGGAGACCGCCCCTTTACGATGAGAGCTTTTCCAATCGGGATTGGGGAGACGAGATGGACTTCGCCACCAAGGTCGCTGGGCATTTAGTGAGCACGGCCACGCGTCGGAAGCCTGAGTTCTTCAAACACAAGGATGTGCCTTGGTATATGCCGGATGATGAGGACGTGCTTAAGTGACCCTTAGAATGGTTCGCGTGCTCAAATGAGTCTCCTCAGCACCGGTGCGACGCATACCTCGAAAGCCTTCGCCTCTAGATCGCCGCTATTGTGCGGGGTAAACTACGGGCAGATCCACGAGACGGCGAAACCTCCCCCATTTATGAGGCTCCGATAGTCGGGGAGGTCCATCTGCGTTGCATCGTTCGCGTCCAATTCTATGAGGGCCCCATTGGGGCCTACGGCTCCACGCAAGGGCAGCTTTATCCTCCTGAGGATGAAATCGTCTTTGTCCTTCAGCTCCAGGGTGAAGTCGCATCTGTAGAGTTTCTTGACGTAGGTAGCCTTTTCACTGTCTGCGAGATTAACGCCCCACGCAGCTACCTGATATCGAAAGCTCCCTTTGTGTCCTTCTCCTGGTATCCAGGAAGTCAGCAGTATGAATGAAGTGGATGCCTCCGGCGGTTCAAAGACGGGAAGTGTCTGCACTGGAAATGTATGGAGTTGTGAATCCGATGGTGGTGTCACCCGCGCCCGCTTCTGTGTGACGCCTTGTGGCTGCATAATGCAGGAACACATAACAGCTGTCGTGATCCACGTCCGGCCAAGCTTCATTGCTACGATACCCCGCCTAACTTTCCCTGTCGAGCATCAAATTGAAGGACTTTCTTCGAGTAGTAGACAATCAAAGAGCGCACTTGTCCATACCTAATTGCGGTACCCGACAGAGATCAAATGCAGTCGTCGCAAGCGTTAGGGACTCCCCTCAGAGATGCAGAATGACGGAGCCACCGGTGGCGTAACTTCGTCCAGAATCGAGAGGATTGTGGGGCACTCGCTGTCGGTATCGAATAAGACGCGATAGCAGTGACCCCTGTGAAGCTCATTGATCATGTCGTCTCCAACGTAGGCCTTGTACTTCTCTTCGTATTCTCCGCGAATCTCGTCGAAGACATTGAATATGACCTTGTGGCCTGTCTTCCTGATCAACGAGGTCCTGTAGATGCGAATCACGGCTTCTTGTCCCTTCGCCGGATAGAGCGAGGACGAGCCACCCTTCACCTTTGATCGTCCAATCTTGCCACCCCTAAATCCCCGGTCACACTTAGACGGAACCTTCGCGACCTGCTTAGCCACACGGTCGACACTCTTGAGGATCGTGCTCTTCTTCCCCTTTTGCCAGATGATGTCGATTCTTACGGAACAGCCGGAACGCACCGAGAGGAATTTCTTCCAAAGATCGGGGTTCTCGACTGGTCGACCGTTGCTCGTCTTCCAACCGTTCTTGCGCCAGGCAGCGGGCATCCTCTGGTTGTCGTGCACATAGAGCGAGTCCGTTACTATCTGAACGCGCTGCACCCCGATCGCGCTGCCCTTTGCCTTTACATACTCAAGGGCACGGATACACCCTTGCAGCTCCATACGGTTATTGGTGGTCTCGTAAAATCCGACACTAAAGACCTCTTCGTCAGGGCGTTCCCAGGCCTCCGGGAACTCGGCGAAGCACGCAATCCCCCCCGATCCGCCAGGGTTGTTGTAGGCGCTCCCATCGATATAAAGCTTCAGCGCGTGCGGATCTCCCGACACTTGGTCACCATATTTTCAGCGTGATGCAATTATCCACAGTCCATGCGATTAAACAACAAAAGAACCCAGCCGAAGCCGGGGCTGTTCTGTCAATGTTGAACGGCCTTCAACGGTCAAATGTACGAGAAGACCGTTTTACGGACATGTGGAAACGTAAAATATTTACGTGATGAAGATCGCCGGCTACATCCTGATGGTGTTTGCGCTCGTTAGCTACGGGATGATCATTCGGGCGGTCTTCAGTCTGGTCGATGAAACACGGGCACTCAACTCAGGGGTTTGGTTCAACCGCTTCTGGTGGATGCCAGCTTTGCGCGTTCACCGGATCGCTTTTCCGGCGAGTTCGTCCCGGAAACGAATAGCGTTCCGGTTCGTGCTCACGTTTGTTCTCATGCTTGCTGGGATGGCCTGCATCAGTCTCGCTATAGTCAGGTCCGTACCGCGTTTAGGCAACTCCGGAATCCCCGCACCTGTCCGCTAAGCCCGTTTTACAGACTCAGAAGAGAGCGCCCGCTCAGCGTTTCGGAGACGTGACCTGACCCGCATCATGGGAAAGATCCCGGACGGAGACGATCACATCATTGATTTGTGCAACTTGGAATAATAGGTTGGCCTGTCCCTGCCACGTGGCCTCTAATTGGTGTGGAGATAACCAAACCAAATTGAGGCCAATTGTCCCACCTGCGTTTGCCGCATCCAGGACGTAGGCGTGCGCCGCTGGCCCTAGACAATCGAACTCTAAGATGTTCCTCGGCCTACCCCGATTTATTGTTTTGTCCACGCGTATCAAGTCCACGTCGGTCATGATCATCGCTGAGCCAAATCCGCCATCTTGTTCTGTGTGAGCAACGGCAACCCAGGCCCCGTCTGGCGAGGGAAATTCCTGCCTCCAAATCGTAGGAACATCTCGTGAGGTGCTCTTGCATCCATAGAGCGCGCATGAAGATGCCAACGCTAGAGCAAGAATCCACAATTTGGAAGGGGGTTTCATCAGTCAGAATGATCCTCTCACAGCCCCGTCAATCCCACATGGATGAGCAGTCGGCATATCGGACACCTGACGGGGTACCGACCGCGACCCCTGACCGATATGCCCGTTTCTCGTCCACCGAACTTGTAAGATGTTTCCAGCCACCAAGATCGGTCCATAGGAGCAGGATGTACTTTCTCGTCTTCATGGACTACTTGCCCGAAATCCTCGTGTATACCATTCCGGCCATCCTGCTTTGCCTTTCTGTTTATCTAATCCTTTCCCCTCGGGTACCCAGAAGTTGGAAGAAGACGACACTTCGCATCTCAGGATCAGCCTTACTAATGGTGACAACGCTTGTTTCGGGTGTTCTATTTCTGGGGAGTCTTATGATCGCTGATCCTCCACGCGAGCACCTTGCATTCTCCTCGATCACTGGAAAGAGAGTTGCTTTACTAAGCCACAGCTCACTTAGGGACGCATCGAACACGAAGGTGACGTTCACGGATACGGGCTGCTGCAATCGTTACATCGCCTACGAGTACCAAGGTGACGGCGATGACTACATGGGGGCCGACTCCGTGAAGTGGATTGACGACCACCACCTCGTCATTCGCTATGCGCTTGACCCGTCTAGCCGCCAGATTTGCAGGACACAACTCTCTGATGTCCAAATCCTCTGCCGACCGCAACCAACCCCAACGTTCGATGGCAATCGTTAGATCGCTCGGAGGCGTTCTCGTCACTTATCCGTAAAGCCGACTTCTCGCCCACTGAATAAGGTGCTCTCACCTTCGAAGAAGAGCGGTTTGTTACATTTTAGTTCTGATCGATATAAGGCGGCCTTTTCGCTGGGTTCCCGAAGGTACTGGTCGCGGGGCAGGCATTACTACTCCCTGAATCCACTGGCGGTGCATCTTCAAAGTCTCTTCGGTCAAGGGAAGATTGACCTCCGGGCAAGACCAGTCGCTGAGCACTTCGCTTATTGTCTCGTCCTCCCCCTCCCACTCGAAATAGTCCGACGCGATGAGCGCAAAGGCTACGGTGCTGAGGCACTCGGCGGGCAGATCTTGATCCAGTGTTGCATCGCAGAGGCGCAGGAGATGCTCTCGACGAAGGGTGAAGTGCTCATCCATGTCTTGGATCGATACGGATGACGCCACTTTGTCCAACATCGTCAACGAACCAGAAACATCCTCGACCAGTTCTTTGGTGCTGATCTCACCGACGAAGTACCGTCTGAGTATGTCTTCCCGCATGGCACAAGAGTAATCCTCTAGAGACATCAGAACTGTTTCTGAGCACGCCCGTTCGAGGCTTCAAAAGGGGCAACCCTGCTCCTCGCCGTGCGCAGTGTCCGTGTAACGGGCATCTCGGACATTTGGGCATTTGCGTCACTTTGAAAGTGACATGACTACCTGTAGGCGCTCCCAATGACAATCGCCATAAAAAGAGCAAACACCACCAACAGAACCCCAATCCTCGTGGTTTCTCTTTTCGGCTCAGCGGGGTCTATTGACTGGTATTCCACCCGCTTCCCCCGCCATTTGCTTGGTTTATATACAGTTGCCATCCCAACAATACTACTGCATTACGCACATCGGCACGCCATTTGTTGAGCGCCAAAACCAAACGATGCATAGGTCCATGCGCCGCTTTACGCGCCTCACCAATGCCTTCTCTAAGAAAATTCCGCACCACCCATGCTAGCGTGCACGCAGGGCAAACTGGTGGCAGATGTCCGAGAAACGGTCATATCGGACATTTGGACCCGAAACCGCTCCCGGCGAGCCGACCCCCGGGCACTTGTACGAGAAGCCGACTACTCGTCCAAGTTGAGACTATGGCTTCAATCGCTGGTAGTAAATCTCGGCCAGCCGATCAGACGACGGAGCGACTTCGCCTGAGCGCACGCCCATGACACTGAAGCCCGGTGTCACGGCAACGCATCGAGCCACGCGTTTCTTGACACCGCGTACTACGTAGACCTCCAGATTTGTCCTAATGACGCACAGAGGGTGTCTGTTCGGGTCGAGACGCAGCGGTTCCGGGAGGTAGCTGATTTGGTCGCTCCAAGCTGCCCAAGTACCTGTTGGACCTTGTCCCTGAACAGAGGACACAATCGCTTCGGCTTCGTCCCATGTTTCAAGACTACCCTTTTGACCACGTAGCTCTGGTCGTAATTGAAAGGAAGCTCCGGCGTGCCGGAAGTAGCTCTTCTCTTCACTCAAACTCCGCGTTAACGAACCCTCGAAAGCTGGAGAGAGAAGGTACGCCGTGGCGCAAACGACCAGCAACAGCAGTCCCATGAATACGATCACTATCCTCCCCGTTCGTCTCATGGCATCTGATTCTACTTGCACCACAGACAGATTAGGTGCCTGAGATGCATCCATGAAAACATTTGGACGATAAACGGTCTTCTAGGACATTTGGCCCCGAAGCGCATCCCGGCCAGCTGATCGCCGGGCACTTGTCCGAGAAGCCGACTTATGAGGAGTGATCGCGCTCAGCGGCGCTGGCGCGCTTGATTCGCTCAAAGATTTCCCAAAGCCGCGCCGATTCGATATCTGAAACGTCGACGCCATAAACCTCACGAATCTTCGCGATCAATAATTCATTTGTCTGCTCTGAATGGAAGTCCCAAAGACTTGACTCATCGGAAATCCACGCCCATTCCAAACCGAGGATCTTTTGAATGAAGCCCTCGCTGAGGCT
>JBBRNF010000013.1:0-125333 GCA_038230455.1 Terriglobales bacterium | reverse complement strand
GGCCACCATGCGACCGACGTCGTCAGAAAGGCCTTGATGTCCTGCTTGAGCGCGGCAAAGTCAAGGCTCTCGAACGCGGCTCTGTAATCAAAGTCAGGGCCAAGCGGGTCGGCTTGAGGGCCGTTCTGGTGAAGCAGCTCAACCTTTAGGCGATTTGGATACCAGTCTGAGAGCGCGGGCGGTGTTCCAACAGCACCACCAATCCGATCGCCGCCAAAGGGACACTTCCCCTCCATGACGAAGGTTTCGGTGTTGACGTTCGCATCCTTGTTGAGGGGTCTATTTTGGGTCAAGACAATCTCCTGAAAGATAGAGCTTTCATGTTTACGTGGGTCGCTGATTGGAGCGCACAAAGGTCAGCGTGTTCCCGTCCGCCATCTACCGGCCAATGCACTTAATGGTTTGAGGTCGTGCAGCACCATCCTACTATGTACTTTGGGCTCTTCCGGTTGGCCACCCCTGGGCCCGGAGACCACTCCAGAAGGGGATACTATTTCTTGGAAGGGCAGCATGTACGAGAATACCGAGTCTTGGGAGACGACAGTGCCTGCCGACCTCATCCCTGCGGTGAAACATCTGCGGAAGCCGTTTGATGAAGCCCACTGGGGTTTCGGGTGGACGACCCAAAGGCTTCGCTACCCATTGCTGCACGACCAAGTGCCGGATGATCCAGAGCGTGGCGGCTGCGGTGGCGAGTTCGCTGGCGCGGTTGGTCACCTTCAAGAGGCTACTGCTGGTGACGTGATCTCGGTGGTGTCGAGTATTTTGTGAAGGTCCCTCGTAGGCGAAGTTAATTTTGGCGAGTTCTTGCGGGATTTCAACTGATTGAGTCACTAGAGCTGCGCGGCGGGTGCGTGAGTTGCCGATGAGTGTAGTGGCCTAAAATCGACAGCTGAGATCCCTCACAGCGTTGCACTGCTACCGGTCTCGGCTGCTGCGTCGGGGCTCGGTGCGCAGCAGAGGCTTTTTGATATATCGCGTAGGTACGGAAACAATGTGGTCTTCCAGTATTGAATCGGTGCGGCGGCGACCTACGAGGCGAACGTAGCCGAGATACACTCCTCGGTCAGCTTCGAGAGCTTTGATCTCCGCTTCATTGTCGGGGGCGATGAGCCTGTGCCAGTCCAGCCAGAGTTGGCAACCATCCGGCATCGTATCCGCAAGTTCGATGTCCATCATGTTCGTCCGCTCCCAGTGGCGGCGCCACCAGGGTGCCGAGTGCAGACACCAGAGGTCATTCGTCCACCAATCGCGAAGATGTTCCGGAACAATGCTGTCGATCTCTTGCATGAAGCCAGCCCCGGCGATGCCGATCACTCCGCCAGGCTTCACAAATCGGGCGAGGTAGTTGAGGTACAGATCGTCGGTCCCGTAGTAAGGGAAGGAATCAAGCGACACGATGACGTCAAAGAATTCGTCGCCGAAAGGTAGCGACCTGGCGTCTGCATGCACGGGGAAAACGCCGTCTTCTACTCCCGCATCGCGGATTCTCTGGCCGTTTTCCGCGGTACTGAACCACAGATCGGTGGCCCAAACCTGAACTCCGAATTCGCGGTGGAGGAAGATCGATGAGGTGGCGCGTCCGCAGCCAAGGTCGAGCACCCGCATTCCAGGCCGCAGATCGAGCGGCGGCGCAAGCCACTCGGCCATCCAGAGTGGATTAGCGGCCCCGCTGATGCTGGCAAGGAGCCATTCCGAGTTGTAGAGCGAAGATCGGGGAAATCGCTCCGAAATAGTGGGGTCTGAGATGGTATGGGTCTCCGTTCTCGAACCTTAGCCGATGTTGCAAAGAGGGCCCAAAAGACCAGGACGATCAACCGCCTCTGTGGAGCATCCCAGCGAATTATATCGCTCACGTGGATGTGTCATCAGCGATCCAGAGTCATGCATCGCAACCTCAGTTTGTGCACTATCGCCGACGCACAATTACAGCGGTCAAGGGTCTGGAAACGGGCAAGGGTCTGGAGGGGATTATGCAGAACGCGAGGGCCTATTGAAGGCTAGCGGCTCTCGCGGAAAAGACCAACTTCTGTCGGTTGCCGAACGATGCACTACACTTACGAAACATTGCCACAGGACATCGGTCAGACGCCTAGCGTCGCTCCCAGCGAAGGAATCCTCTTATGAAGCCAGTCATCCTCTGCCTCGTCGCCTCGCTCGCCAGCGCCTCGTTTGCCTTCCATGCGCAGACGGCCTCGCCGCAATACCCCAACATGCCCTCGGAGACGCCGGCCTCCGTCAGTAACGCGCAGTATGGTGCGAACTACACTCGCCGCGAGGTCATGATCCCCATGCGCGACGGCGTCAAGCTGCACACCGTCATCCTGATCCCCAAGGTAGCGCACAGCGCCGGCATCGTCCTCACACGTACTCCCTATAATGCTTCGGTCCTCACTACGAATACCAATAGCAGCCAATTGGCGGCCAGCCTCTACGGCTATGACAACGCCACTGACGTCATCGTCGAAGGCGGTTACATCCGCGTCGTCCAGGACGTCCGCGGGAAGTATGGCTCTGAGGGCGACTACGTCATGAACCGTCCCTTCCGCGGCCCGCTCAATCCAACCCCCGTCGATAACTCCACCGACACTTACGACACCATCGACTGGCTCATCAAGAACATCCCCGAAACCAACGGCCGGGTCGGCATCATCGGCATCTCCTACGACGGCTACACGTCGCTCGCCGCGCTCGTCGACCCTCACCCAGCCCTCAAGGCCGCCATCCCGATGAATCCCATGGTCGACGGCTGGCACGGCGACGACTGGTTTCACAACGGTGCCTTCCGTGAGCAGAACGAGCCCTACATTTACGAGCAGGATGGCACGCGCGACAACTCCGCCCACTGGTGGACCTCCAACTTCGACGACTACGACACCTACATGAATGCCGGCTCCGCTGGCGAGCTCGGCAAACGCCGCGGCCTCGATCAGATGGGTTTCTGGCGCAAGCTGGTCGCCCACCCGGCCTATGACTCCTTCTGGCAGCAGCAGGCTGTCGACAAGATCCTTGCCGCGCAATACGCCAAGCATCTGCCCACCGTGCCGATCCTGCTCGTCCACTCGCTTTGGGACGCCGAGGACATCTACGGCGCCACCGCCGTCTACAAGGCCATAAAGCCCTATGACAAGGAGGGCTTAGTTCACATCACCCTCGGTCCCTGGCACCATGGCGGAGCCATCGCAGACGGCACCAACCTAGGTGCCAACCAGCTTGCCTTCCCCGCCGACCCGTCCTTCTACTGGCGGCAGCACGTTCTCGCACCTTTCCTGGCCCGCTACCTGAAGGACGACACGTCCGCCCCCGCCATCCCAATCGTCACCGCCTACCAGTCCGGCACCAACGAGTGGCAGAAGCTCGCCGCCTGGCCCGTCGCCCAGCCCAACACCAAGCTCTACCTGCACGCCAACGCAGCCCTCAGCTTCACAGCGCCCACCGCCACCGAAGCCGCCTTCACCGAATACCCCTCTGACCCGGCCCACCCGGTGCCGTACCTTCCGCGCCCCAATCAGCCCACCTGCTACACCGCTGGCTGCCCCTGGGCCAATTGGCTCGCCTCGGACCAGCGCGGCGCTTCCGGCCGTCCGGACGTCGCGACCTTCGTCTCGGAGCCGATCACCGCGCCCGTCACGATCGCCGGTGAGCCCCTTGCCAACCTCGTCGCGTCTACCTCGGGCACGGACTCCGACTGGGTCGTGAAGCTCATCGATCTCTACCCCGAAGAGGTCGCCGGCGAGTCTTGGATGGGCGGCTACCAGCTCATGATCTCCGGCGACATCTTCCGCGGACGCTATCGCGAGAGCCTCTCGAAGCCCGAGCCCATTCCCTCCAACACCGCGGAGCCCTACCGCTTTGCCCTGCCCAATGCGAACCACGTCTTCCTGCCCGGCCATCGCATCATGGTGCAGGTGCAATCCAGCTGGTTCCCGCTCTACGACCGCAACCCCCAGACCTTCGTCCCCAACATCTTCTTCGCCCAGCCAGCCGACTATCATAAGGCCCAGCAGAAGGTCTTCCACTCCCCCACTGATGCCAGTTACATCGAGTTGCCCGTCCTCAAGCCCTAACGCGCGTGGCAGCGATGGGCTCTTTGATGATTGTGTGCCCCTGCGACCGCTGGAGAAAGGCGGGCGATGGCCTTTGACCAGGAGAACCGCGTCGACTAGCTTGCGGTGCGAGCGGTGGTCGTTCAGAAGAGCGTGGGATGGGTCGGAAGCCGGCTTCATGGCTCTCCATACTCTGTCATCGGTTCAGATTCGAAGGAAGATGCGCTTCATATAGAAGGGCAGGACGATGAGCCAGCAGACGAATACGAACGCCAGCGAGTAGAGCAGGGAGGACCACTGCGGCGAGGGGACGGCGCTACTGATTGCAGCTACGACGACTTGCTTGAGGGTAGCCCCGGAAGAAAATTGGATAAGGTGGAGGATGCCCTCGCCAAGCTCGGAAACCATATACGCGAGGATGGCGTTGGTACCGAGGACCAACACGGGTTTGTACAGGGTGGGATGCAGGGCTTCCGGCTTGTTGGAGTCGGTCCGCGGGCGGGCGAGGCGGAGGACGTCGACGAGGTAGATGGAGACGGAGAGTATCAGCAGGCTCCAGCCGCCCGCGAAGAGGGCGAAGGAGCTGGTCCAGAGCTTCTTGTTGATGGGGAAAAACGGATGCCAGGCCAGGCCCAGAGCGAGGCAGAGTGCCCCTGCGATGGCAATGGCTGCAGCTTTGCGGGTGCGGGAGTTGGCAGTGCGCAGCCAGAGGCCGGCGAGCATGCCGAAAAGCGCGGTGGCGATGGAGGGGATGGTGGACAGCAGCCCTTCGGGGTCGCGCGTGTGCTCGTACAGGTGAGGCGCTGAGAAGATGTGCCGGTCAAGCCAGGCCACGAGGTTGGCGTCGTGGTCATTGATGGGAATCTCGTGAGTGGGGACGCCGAAGCCGGGGACCGGGACAAAGCGCATAAGGATCCAGTAGCCGAGGAGGCAGGCGACGGCAAGAAGGGCTTTGTCTTTCCATGTGGGCGAGAGGATGTAGAGCGTGGCAACCACGAAGTAGCAGAGAGCGATGCGAGGCAGGACTCCGTAGTAGCGGGCGGTGGAGAGATGGAAGTAGGGGAAGTTGTTGACGATGAATCCGAAGAGGATCAGGAGGAGGGCTCGGCGGAGAGTGTGGAGGAAGAGCTCTCGGCGGGTCGCTCCACGGGTCAGGCGGGAGGCGGTAGAGAGGACCGTGGACAGCCCGACAAGCAGCAGGAACGTCGGGAAGACCAGGTCGGTGGCTGTGAAGCCGTTCCACGCCGCGTGGGAGAGTTGGGTGAAAGGGGCCCGGCCGGTCTGGTTGTTGACGATGATCATGAAGGCGATCGTCAGGCCGCGGACGACGTCGAGGGAGAGCAGGCGCTCCGTGGGGCGAATGATGTCGGCGTCGGTGCTGGGGGCAAAGTCGGGGTCGCGGGTTGTCATGGATGCTCCGGCGGTTGGAGGCCGAGGGATTTTGCGATGATCTGGCTGGTGGCGTACGTGTCCCCGGTGGGATCGGACGGAAAGTGCTGGGGGTTGCGGTTCCAGGCGTCTCCGAAAGC
The DNA here is from genome assembly GCA_038230455.1 of Terriglobales bacterium. GTDB lineage: Bacteria > Acidobacteriota > Terriglobia > Terriglobales > Acidobacteriaceae > Granulicella. The sequence goes on along the minus strand of JBBRNF010000013.1, from coordinate 119,758 downwards.
GTACCAGTCGATGGGTTTGGGGGCGGTGTTGGTTACGAGCGCGGTGTCCAGCGAGTCGAAGTAGAGCTTCCAGCGCGGAGCGTAGTAGGTGCTCACCAGCCCGGCCCAGTCGCGATTCCCATACTCATGAAGCTCCCGGCTGGCGGTTCGGTCGCCCCAGGTGGTGAGGATGGAGTGGGCGTCGTACTCGATCAGGGCCAGGTCGGAGGCGGAAGTGGACCACGCGGGGACATACGAGAGCCAGCGGCCGAGGAGGAAGTACTCGTTGGTCGCGAGCAGGGTTTGCTCAAGCTCCATGTCGCGGAGCCACTCGGCGGTGAGGATGTGGAAGGTGGGACGATCTTTGGAGTTGTAGGCGGCGCGGATGAGAGGGAGAAGGCGGCGAGCGTCGTTGGCCAGGACCTGGCGGGTGACGTCGGCGAGGTCGTACTTGTAGCTGGGGGTGTTGCGGAGGGCTGAGTCCACCTTGAGGAGTTCGCTCAGGGCGGGCTTGAGGTCGTCCAGAGGGTAGCGGGCTTCGTCAGGCGACCACTGGCCGTTGCGCTTGGCGGTGAGGGAGGGTTGGGCGTTGAAGATGGACTCATGGGCGGCGTCGCGCTCGCCGTGAGTGCTGACGCCGTCGGCATGGTAGCCGTAGGCGGTTTCGTGAATGATGCGCCAGGCGTTGGCGGCGTGAGGGTCGGGGGCACCGTAGCGGCGAAGCGCGTAGTCGGCTGTCCACTGGGTGAGGTCGACGGGCTCGGTGCGCCATGCCATCTCGGTGTACAGGTCGAAGGCGAATGGGTTGTGATCCAGGCCTTCGGTAAACAGGGCGGTGCCGGAAAGATGGCTGCCGGGGCGGGTGCCGGCGGGCGGCATGCGCCGGGCGTAGTCCAGGAGCGGCGCGCCCATGGTGGTGCGGCCCCCAAACTCCCAGAGGCCGCCGAAGAGCCAGCGGGCCCCGTGGAAGTCCTGCTCACGGGTTTCGCGGGGGATGCGACCCTGCTCAATGTCAGCGACCAGGATCTTCGAGCGGTCCACTGCGGCAATCAGGGCAGGCTTGGGATTGTCCTGCCAGGCCATCATGAACCAGAGGGCGTCGGGGTGGGCGGTGTTGAGGGCCTTCTGGATGGCGCGGGCGCCTTCGGAGACGGGCACATCGCCGGACTGGCCGCCTTCCTGGAAGGTTTCCATGTCGTAAAGCGTAGTGTCGCCAAAGAGGTCTCGCTGGTGCTTATAGAAGGCCGCGGCGAGGCGGGCGAAGGCGGGGTCACGGGGGTCGAGCCAGCCGGGACGCTGGAAGCCGTTCCAGGGGTTGGTCTGGACGACGACGTGGGAATTGGGAACGTGCAGGGCGAAATCGGCAGGAACGACTCCCCAGAACCCCGGAAGGACCGGGGTGATGCCGAGGCCGCGGAGCTCGTCGATGATGAGCCGGGCGGAGGCGGCGCGCTTCTGCATGAGGGCCAGCGAGATGGGCTGGACGAAGCAGCACATGTTGCCCATCCACTGCCAATTCTGGTGTGCCGGTTGGGTGATCCAGTCGCGGATCGCGGCGTTGCTGTAACCGGCTTCGCGGAACGCCTGATAGACCGCGAGGTCGTTGCCACGCTGGATGAGGATGGCATTGAAGCCCGAGAGGGCGAGGATGTCAATCTCGTGCTGCCAGCGCGGGAAGTCCCAGTAAGGGGTGGTATAGCCGTCGGTGTTTTCATTAAGGGCGTAGCGGAACGGATATGGCGCCGGACGGGTCGTGGACGGCGGCGCGGGAAGTTGCAGGCCGGGAGCGCCCAGCTGGCTGCCGTTGGTGGAGACGTTGAGGTGGGCGGTGTACTTGAGGTACCAGTTGACTCCAAACAGAAGCGTGGGAACAGTGGCCGCCCGGACCTGGATGTTGGCGCGGGTGCCACTGATGTGGAAGCCGTCGGGCTTGCCGGCGTAGTCGCCGGGGGCGAGGGTAAGGTGGATCTGAGGGGCGAGGAGAGGCATCTCGCGCTGGAGGACAGCATTCGCGGCCTCTAACGAGCCCTGAGCATGCAGACACAGGGAAGTGCAGAGCGCGGCGCAAAGCAGGAGGAGGCGATTCATGAGCGATCCTCTGGGTTCAGGCGGCTCAGTCTCCGCAGTGGAAGACCGGGTGGCCGCGTTTTTAAGCGAGCTGAAACTCCTGGCTCTCAGGAGCAACAAACCCCGGCGGAAATGACAACGAGAAAAGCAGGAGCAACGGCGGCTGTGACGGCCTCGTCCACTCTACTATCACTGGCTTGGCGTCGCTCGACAGTACTGTAACAGGGCGTCTTTGCCCCCGGCGGGTGGATCGCACCGGGTAGCGCAGCGGGTAGCGCGGTCTCCTGGACGCGGGGAGACCCGACCGCCGGGTAACGGTGGGGTCATCCTCAGAACCTTGATGTGGAAGGCGACGTGGAAATGGTCTGGGCCTCGTCGGTTGAGGACGGATCAAAGCTGCACGTATACGCCATCGTGTCCTCCAAAAGTGGGGAGGTGCACGCATCTCACTATTACTAAAGTCCTTACTCACTGTCCCTGCGTTTTTCCGCGAAAATAGCGGAATAAGTGCGTTTTGTGGCCGCAAAGTGCGCCGGGAAGCGTATGCTCAATGCAGACTCATGCAACTTTTGTGGCACGTAAGGCGTCTGTTTGAGAGACCCTTAGAGCTGAAGAGCGTCGCCGCCGATCAGCAGATCATATGGTTTGCAGGGCGTATTGCCGTGGGTGCTCGGCGTTTAGGCACTAGGACGGAGATCGAATGGGCCCCAGAACAAGACGTGTGAGCGTAGCTCGCCGCACGCTTCCACTTACGTTAATGATTGCCTGCACCGCGATGTCTACGGGCACCGTGCTTGCTTCCGACGCCTGCAAAGTTTCGCTCGTCCAGACGTTGACTCTTGCCTCGCAGGCCGCTCAACGCCGCGTTTCAACACCGCACAGACACACCAAAGAGACCCTGGCTGCGTGGGAGCAGTGGGGTAACAGCTATCTCGCGAAACACGGCCACGCGTATATCCCGCCCAAGCACAAAACTCGAAAGCCAAACCCCAAATCGCCGGGCGAGCAGGAGCGGCTTTTCAAGTTCGCCTGTGATTTCGCGCCCCTTCCTACCGTCGATCTGCCCATCACGGCGTTGCTGGAGTCGCCCGAACTTCTTCCTCCGGACAGCGATGTGCCGTTCCTTTCCGCCGCGCTCCAGCCTCCGGTGGGACTCGTCACACCCCCTGCCCAGACCGGCACGGGTGGATTCCCCGGCTTTCCGGTCTTCTTTCCACCGTTTGGAGGCCCTGGCGACTTGCCCTTTGGGGGCATACAGATTCCGCCCATCCTTCCTCCTGTGACGCCCCCCGGGATTCCGCCCGTCATCGCTCCCTCAACGCCACCTGTCACTCCGCCTGTGACCCCTCCCGTGACGCCCCCGGTCACTCCGCCTGTGACGCCCCCGGTGACTCCGCCTGTGACGCCCCCTGTCACTCCGCCTGTGACGCCTCCGGTGACGCCCCCGGGGATTCCGCCCGGCACAGTTCCGGACGTTCCGCCGATCGGTGTGGTACCGGAGCCGGGGTCGGTGTTCCTGCTTGCGACCGGCCTGCTTGGCGTTTGGGCGGGCAACAAGCGACTGAAACGCGCCTGAGCCCAGAGCAAAGGCCGCAGTCTCAGCGCGAGGCCCACAGCGTCAGGGCTCTGCTGCCGGTCTGCGGAATCCACTTTGCGATTTGGATCTGGACGCGCTTCTCGTCCGTACTTTCGAGCCGGGCAACGGCGACTTCGTGAGCGACGGTCTTCTGCACGTACGCTTCGTCAGCCCTCACCAGCCACTCCCCACGGAAGAAGGTGGTGCGCTTTCCGAGGTCGGTGTCCGCTGCGGCTGCCGCGAGAAGCTTCGGGCTGGTCTTTGAATACATGGCAAAGGCTTTCCAGTCCGCTTCGCTGCAGATCACATAGAAATGCCAGTCATCGGGCGCTTTGAACTTGTCGGCATTGGCGTGAACCTGCCGCGCGCTCGACCAGCACGCACTTTTCTGTACTTCGCTGAGATGATCCAGATCACCACCTATGCAGACACGGTCGGTAGCCGACGCATGGATCGAAAAACTCAGCAGACCGGCAACCCCAATGCGGACAAGAACGTGCATACACAGACTCCCCAGGGCCCAGACGTGAGGCGAGTCTATCTATCGGCAATTCGCTTGGAACTTCCACCTTGGTGCCAGTTCGGTGTCCATCCGCGTCAGTAGGTAATGCCTCTCTTATCCCGGTCGGCGTCCGGTCCTGTCCCGCCACTGGACAAGACAAACGAAGCGCAGAGCTATGGCAGCCGCGCCAGGCAGGACGGTTGACGGAGCTTCTGGATGCGCGGGTCTCAAAACAGCGAGGGTCGCGTCGACTTGCCCAGCAATTGGTTGCTCAAGTTGACCACCGCATGATGGCCTTCACCGCCACCCCAGGCAAACAGAACATACAACACCGGGAAGCCTCCGGCATGAACCGTAAAGCCGCCGCTGTAGGTATGGCGCAAATGGTCGAAGCCGATGTCCCCTCTTTGCATACCCACCTTGGCTTCGTCCACGCCGAGGAATAGACCGATCGGGACCTTACCCAGGCTCTGCTCATACGCTCCGTGCAGTAGCAACAGGTTCGGAGCGCGGAACCGGTAGTCCGGATAGCTCACCAGCATGGGTTCGTTGTTCAGGTCGGACCCGCCGATGGTGGGCATGAAGTAAAACGGCACGTTGCTTCCGGCGCCCGCCGCCGAGGTTACGATCAGCATGCGTGCATTCAGAGAGGCGACGAGATCTCTGCTGGTCGAAACCGGTGGTACAGCGCCGTCTACGTTCGGTTTGCCGCGGTTCAGCTTGAATAGCGGCAGCGTATTGTCGAGGTCAGCCGTGACGCGCCGGAAGCTGTACCGTCCGGCAGCCGGCGCGATGAACTCCTGTAACTTGACCAGATAGTTCAACTGCAACCTTTCCCTGGGTATGCTCGGCACGAAACGCACGCCTTCGCCAAACTGTAGAAATCCCGGCTGGCTGGCCAGTCCCGGCGCGGTCGACTCCGTGAACACCCGCTCGATCGAAGGGCTGGTATCGCCGTAGCTTCCCCGCAGCGAGGGGAAGCGCCCGTTGATCTCTCCCACCAGCGCCAGACCCAGCTTGTCGAATACCCTCGGCTGCTTGAGTGGAACTACGGCGTCGACGCCGGTGATGGTTTCGGTCATACCGAAGTCGGTGCGGTTCTTCAGCAGCGAGTCGTTGCCTAGGCCATAAAAGAAGATGCGCTGGAGGGAAGAGGTCTCGGTGTAAAAGGCCACCGTTGGTGACGCACCGGTGAAGCTGCTCTCGGCGAGCCTGGCCTTGGGCTGACCTGGCCGATGCACGATGCGGCGCTCGGACGCGGTGCGTGCCGCTTCGGCATACACCCCTGCTCGCCATGAACCGTTTCCGGACGCTTCCGCCTCCGCGCTGAAGTCAACGGCCCAATGGCACTGGTTTCTGCGCGGACCCGGCTCTGACCTGGTGAAGTCGATCCATGACGCACAGTACGTGGGGTGCCAGGGCTGCGAAAACGCAAGCCCCCCGGCTATACCGTTCTGCGGGGCGAGGCTCCCAACCACCACATGGAACGGCGAGCCGGTGAACAGGGTCTGCGCGCATCCGCTGATGCCTTTGAAGTTGAGCCGCTTGCAAGCGCCGAGGTTCTCCCGTTCCTGTACCCAGCTCCGATCCAGGTCCTTCCAGAAGCTCTGGTTCTGGTTGTCGATCGGCCTGGCGGGCGTTGGCGCTTGAGCCGCTGCTCCTCCGCTGGTCAGCGCTGCAGGCAACAACAGCAAAGCGAGTACTCTACCCGCGATCATAGGGGCTTCCTCCGAACGCTCGTTTTTGCCGCTTTCTTCCGAGGCTCCTTGTCCGCTGCGGCCGCGATCGCCAGCGGCTGCGGACGCGTTTTGCCTTTGGGCTTCGGACGGGAACTGACCAGCCTGGGTCCCTGTTTCTTTGCGGGCTTCGCGTCCCCCCGCAGCGCCAGCAGCGTGCGAGTGACAGCGGCGATATACATCGAGCAAGCCGGTCCGTCCTCTGGAGAGGGCTCCGGCAGACCGGTGCGGTGGTGCGGTGCCAGGCGCCGCTCCGCGTGGACGAAGTGGGACAACTGCTCCCGCCCTAGATCGTTGAGTGGACGGTCAGGCTCGTATGAGCTGTCTGGGACCGGATGACGCTTAACGGTAGCCATGGGGTGACAACCTCCTCGCGGAACGGTGAACCATAACGGTGACTCTGGAAAGCTACTCGAAGTCCGGACAATCCTCGCGCATCTCGTCGCGTGTCAGGTACTGCAGGAATGTGTTCGCCACGGCTTCCCGAGGGGAGCGCTGCTGGTCGTCGAAGCCCGGCAGCAGATGTTCCGTCACGGTGGCCGGTATGCAGGCGTGCTCAAACGTCTCGTTGATCACTATGCCGCGCTCCACCCACGGCGACACCAGGATCGCCGGCACGCGAACCCCTAGCCGATCAAAAAAGAAAGGATCGGGCGTTCCCGTCGCATCCGGCTGCGCGTGAAAGCCGTCTGGTAACACCGCAGGCGGCGCAACGTGGTCGTAAATGCCGCCGTGCTCGTCGTACACGATCAGCAGAGCGGTCTTCGGCCACAACACCGGATTCAACCGTATCTTGTTGTAAATGTCCGCAATAAAGTCTTCACCCGATCGCACGTCGCTGTCGGGATGCTGGTCGGTCGCTTTTAGCTTGCCGTTACCGTCCGGCGAAGGATGGTCCTTGTAATTCGGCTCGATGAAGCTGTAGTCAGGCAGCGCGTCCGCGTCGCAGGCGGCAAGAAAATCCTTGAAACTTCCGAACATGACCTGCTGGTTCTGCAGCAGATTTACGACCTCCAGCGTGGAGCTGTTCTCGTCGTAGTAGAAGAGCTTCGATGTGCGCCCGGCCGCGACCAGCCGCTCATAAATACTCTTGAACTTGACGCCGACATAGAACGGATTCATGCCCACGTTGCCGAAGGAGGTTCCGTAGTGCGCGAACGCTCGATTGCAGAGTGTCGGCCCGGGAATGGAAGCGAACCAGCGGTTGAAGACGCGGAACTCACGCGCCAGAGTTTGCAGCACGGGCAGATCGTTGGGCTGCGGCGCGTCCGGATTCGCGTCGAAGTAGTACATGATGCGGTGCGACGAGGCCACGTCCGGTTGCTGCTGCTTCTGATAGATCCGGATGAAGCCGTCCATGGTCGGCTTGCGGTCCCGTCCGGTCGCGCCGTTGAAGATCTGTGCGTCCACCGAAGCGAAGTCGTGATGGGGGTCCGGCAGCAACTGGCCGCGATATTCGGCCAGTGGCTGCACTTTGATCATGTCCCCGTTCGAGTCCGGGATGGCCTCGTCACCCGTCAGCCCGTCGATGTCGGGCATCTCCGCCTTCAGCGAACCGAGCATGTGGTCGAACGAGCGATTCTCCATCATCAAAACGACGATGTGCCGAAGTGCATCTCTTCCTGCGGGCATAGGTCTTCACCTTTCTCCTGCTTCGCCGAACGAGCGGCCACACGGGCGACCACAGACGAGCGACCGGACGACCGACCACACAAACGACGATTGGTTCAAGGGAGGTGGGGCAAGGGTACTGGAGCCTGTGCGGCTGGAACCGTCTTGACTTCGCGGGCCGCCAGGCACCATGCTCGCGAGTCTCGGTGCTCGCTCATGTTCAACAGGCGGATCCGACGCCCCATGCACTCGACGGAGCGGGACGCCCTCAATATAGCCGATTCAAAGGTCTCTTCAACAAGTATCTTCGGATGAAATCAGCCCGCCAGACTCTGGCGGACGCTGCTACCTTCGGTCGCGGCGCGGTCCACGGCCGCGGTCTCCGCTCCGCCCGCGGTCAAACGTCGGCCGCTCCGTCGGAATACGGTAACCCTGCGGATAGAGAACGACATGCCTTCCCGGGCCCTCGCCAGAGCTCGCCGTCTGCAACCCGGAGTCCAGCAGGAACATATGCAGCATGCGCCGTTCGCGCGAGGACATCGGAGAAAAACGGAACGGCTCACCCGCATCCTCCACCTCGCCAATAGCCTCTTGGGCAGCAGCCTTCAGCGCGTTCGCGCGTTCCGCCTTGAAGCCGTTGGCGTCGAACGAAACCCGGTCGTGGTCCTCGGAGTCAAACGCCAGAATCTTCGCGGCAACATGCTCCAGGGCGCGCAACACTTCGCCGTCGCGGTCGGTCAGGATTTCGGCATCCGGCCCCTTGCATTCCACATAGATGTCGCGCCGCTCGAAGCCGTCCGGGTCCGCCGCGCCTGCGCCGGCTGTGATGCGAAACTTCAACCGGAAACCGCCGGTCGTGGTGAGGACCCTCATCAACGATGCTATCTTTTCGGCCGACTCTGCGAGCTGTTCCATGGTATTTCTTGATTTTCCTTGAAACTGGTATAGCCGACACCGTAATGGGAAAGTGATTCAAAAGCAATACCACGGAGGAGAGTGGGACCGCACATCAACGTTTTCCCTGGATGACCTTCGGCGCTCCGGCTTTCGCCCGCGCCCGCTTCAGCGCAATTTCCCGCATCTCGCGGCCCAGCGCCGTGCGGTTCATGATGGCCTGCTGCGCGATCATGATGAAGTTGCCGACCGTCCAGTACAGCGCCAGACCGGAAGCGTAGTTCCATGTCATATAGCCGGAAAACGCCGGCATCATGAAGGCCATCATCTTCTGCTGCTGCGGATCCACGCCCGGCGAGGGCGTGTAGTACTGCACCAGGAACGAAGTGATGACCATCACGATAGGAAGGATATGGTACGGGTCCGCGGCTGACAGGTCCGGCAGCCAGAAGAAGTGCGCCTGGCGCAGCTCAACCACCTTGGTCAGCATAGAGAAGAACGCGAACAGCAGGGGAAGCTGGATGAGAGTAGGGATGCAGCCGCCGAACATGCTGACGCCCTGCTCCTTTTGGTACGCCATCACCTCGGCGTTCATCTCCGCGGCCTTGGGATCGGTGGGCTTCGGATTCTTGAATTTTGCCTTGATCAGGTCAACCTGGGGCTGAATACGCTGCATTTTAAGCATCGAACGCATGCTTTGAATGCGCAGTGGCAGCAGCACAAGATTGATCGCGATGGTCAACAGGATGATCGCCCATCCCCAGGAACGATCGCGGAAGGTCAACGCAATGGCCCCGCTGGGAGCGATGGCCGAGTGGATGCTGCGCAACGCGAGGAAGAGATACTTTCCGATCGCGCCGAAGAAGCCGAAGTCGAGCAGCGGCCTAAGCGTCTCGCCGGTAGTGGACTTGACCGCAGCCAGGACGTCCACAGCTTTCGGTCCGGCAAAGATACGCGTCTGCGTGTGCCCGGAGGTGTCGCCCAGGGCGGCCCCAAGCACCGGCACCAGGATCGGTTTCGCGTCCTTCGCCGGCACGCCCTGGCCTATGCCGTTGCGGCGCTGGACCTTGTCGACGTCGATCTCGTTGTGCAGAGTGGCGAGCGTGGCGGTTTGCGGATTGTCAGGCAGGAAGATGGTCGCGAAATACTGGTCGCTGACGCCGGCCCAGTCGAACGGGCCGTTCAGCGTGTTGCCGCTCGAAACTTTTTTGAAAGTCTCGTGATTGTCTTTCCCGTTTTGGGACGTGTCGATCTGCGCGCCAGCATACGCCTGCGCGTTTTCCGTGTCTCCCAGGCCAGCAGGCCAGGCCACCAGCGCCCGGATCGGGGCTCCATCGCGCAAGACCACTGTGTCGGCATGAATGGTATAGGTCGCGTCGAAGGTGAAAGTCTTCTTTACGCTCAAATTACCAGCGGTGTACTGGAAACTCAGAGAGCCCGGGGCCTGGAGCGGACCCGTGGCTGACGGGACGTAGAGCGCCTTCGCCAGTCCCTGCGTCAGGGCCGGGTCATAGGTATAGAGGGAGAGCGGGTAGCCGAAGAGCTTCGCCGCACCGTTGTGTACCAGGTCGAGCGGCTTGCCGTCGTTGTCGTGATACTTCTTCAGCACCCAGGAGGTCGCCTGCCCGCCGCGGTTGGAAAAGGTGATCCGATACACCTCGTTTTCGACAATAGTGGTCTGCTCGGCTGTCGCCTGCACGGTCTCCGCGGATACAGGCGAAGTGCCCGCGCTGGCAGCCAGCGGAGTTGCCGAAGGTGCCGGCATCACAGCGGGCTTCGCCGCGGTGGTCTGTTGCGCAATCGGCGCCGCCGGCGACGCGGTCTGCGGATTGTGCTTCGCGCGGTAATAGTTCACGCCAAAGATAACGCCGAACATGACGACCAGCAGAACCAGCATCGAGCGGTTATCCTGCGATCCGCCGCCGGCCTGATTGGGATTCTTGAACTCTGCCAAAGATGTTTCCTACACTTTCGAGGCGCGCACCAGGCGCAAACCTGCATTGTCCAATGGTAAATGGGGAATGAAGAATTTTTGTTAAGGAACGGGGTCTAAACCGCCTTTCGCGAACGGATGGCAGCGCAGAAGCCGCCGCCCCGCCAGCCAGCTTCCGCGCAGCCACCCATAGCGCGTGACAGCTACATACGCGTACTCGCTGCATGTGGGCAGAAATCGGCATTGCGTGAACCCCACGGCGTGCAGCGCAGGCGAAACCGCTCGCTTGTAGAACCGGAAGGCCGCTTCAGGGGCGCTCATACCGTCCGCGCGGGCGTTTTGACAGCCCGCTCACTGGCCGCCTGCACGGCGCGGAAGATGATCGCGACCTCGCGCTCGAGCGCGGCAAACTCCATTTCCATCACGACACGGCGTGGATGGAGCACAACGTCGAGCGGCGCAGAGAGCAGCTCCAGATTGCGGCGCACCGCCACGCGCAGGCGTCGCTTGATGCGATTGCGGTCGACCGCCTTGCCCAGTGCCTTCGGAACCGTCAGACCAACACGCGCGCCCGCCGTAGCGCTGCGCCGGTCTGCGGGACGAACGGCATAGAAATACGCGATATTTTTCGCAAACTGTTTGCGCCCGCGTTTGTACACGAGTTGGTAGTCCGCGTGTTTGCGCAACCGGTATGTGGTCTTTGAAGGCATCGTTGTGGCGGGCTGCTGTCCCATCAAAATGACGGAGCCAAGTCAACGTTTCCCGGCTCGTCTCCGTGCTTCTCTCCTATAGATTCTAGGGTATGAATCTCGAACTCTGGTTTTCGATCGCCGGGACGATCGTGCTGCCCTGCTGGATTCTGCTGGCCATCGCGCCAACCTGGCGTTGGACGCAGCGGCTGGCAACCTTCGTGGTCCCGCTTCTGATCGCAGCGCTTTATGTCGCACTGCTCCTGCATCCCCGGTCGGCGGGCGCCGGATTCGGCTCGCTGGCGCAGGTCGGTCGGCTGTTCAGTTCACCCTATGCGTTGCTGGCCGGCTGGATTCATTACCTGGCCTTCGATCTGTTCACAGGAGCATGGGAGGCGCGCGATGCTGCAAGCCTCGGCATCTCGCGGTGGCTGGTGCTGCCTTGCCTGTTCCTGACATTCATGTTTGGGCCTGTCGGCCTCGCGCTCTATCTTCTGCTTCGGCTGGCGATGCGCCGCACGGTCGGCGTCAGCGTGGTGCCCGCGTGACCGCGACAATCACGGAGACGCGCGCCGTGGGGCCGGGCCTTTGGGCATCGCTCCGCGCCAATCCCGGCATCGCCGTCGGCGTTTGGTGGAACGTGGCCCTGCTCGTCGCCAGCGTGGCCGCACTTCCCTTCGATCAACGCTCGATTCTCGGGCTCAATCCCTGGATCAAGCCCATCAAGTTCGAGATCTCGGTCATCATTTTTCTTTTGACTGTGGGCCTGATGCTCGATGGCCTGGGGCGGCTCGGTGGGTGGCGACGCTCACGTCTTTGGCTGGGATGGGGTTTCGGCGTGGCGATGATTGTCGAAAATTCCATCATCGCCCTGCAGTCGGCGCGTGGCGTCCGTTCGCATATGAACTTCACTACTGTGCACGACGCGATACTGTTTGCCATTATGGGACTGTTCATCGCGCTAAACTCTGCGCTGGCAGTCTGGTTACTCGCGCTGTGGTGCGTCACGCGGACGGGTCTGCCGCGGGTAGTGGTCTGGGGAGTCCGGCTCGGCCTGTTCCTGTTGCTTGTAGCCAGTGCCGAAGGTGCGCGCATCGTGATGAATGGCGCACACACCGTGGGTGCGCCGGACGGCCTGGCAGGGCTGCCCTTTCTCAACTGGAGCCGTGGACACGGAGATCTCCGCATCGCACATTTCTTCGCCCTGCATGGCTTGCAGCTATTTCCGCTCGCCGGTCTTCTGCTCGCCAGAACGCGGGCCGCAGAAGCTCTGCAACTGACGCTGCTCGTTCTGTTCGCGACCATCTATACCGCTTTTGTGGCGTGGATGTTTGCTACGGCCATGCGCGGACTGCCGATGGTCTGAGGTAGCGAGGAAAGCGCACGAAAACACCCACGGAAATCCACCGTGGGTGTTGAGGAAGCCAGTTCCTGGAGATTTGTAAGCGAGATTCGTAACAGAAATTTGTACGCTCTACCGCGCACGGGAATCAGCGCGACGGGCGACGGCGAAAAACTAGTCGCGGAAGCCGGCAGATACGGCGATCTTGTGACGACCCTTGGCGCGGCGACGGCTCAAAACAGCGGCTCCGGCCTTGGAGGCCATGCGAACGAGAAAGCCGTGAACCTTGGAGCGGCGGCGACGGTTAGGTTGGAAGGTACGCTTCGGCATGAGAGTGTTTCCTGTTGACTGATATCGTGGTGCGCGAGCAAGCTTTGAGTATACGCGAACGGGTGCCCTCCAGGCAATCAACGTGCGCCCACGCGCACCATTCGTGTGACCTAAGATTGACGACGCAGCACCATTGGTCACATCTGCGAGACCCTCAGAGATACATCGCAAGAGCGCCTGATTCCATTCTTCACCATGGATGGTGCAACGAAAAAATTCTTGTCCGATTGCATCTTTTGTCTTGCCAGAATGTCCCTCTCTGCGTGCTAGTATCAGTTCCGTTCCGTGGTGTTGTGAAACCGCACCGCGAGCTGTTTCACCGATGGGCCGTACTACCCTTGCTCCAATTTTCTCCGCGCTCGAACTGGCGAAGATCCATAGCAATTAGTGGCACGATCCCTCCGCAGGCTGCCTGCTGTCGAGGGACTTGTATCTTTTTGCTTCTTTTCTGTAATGCCTGGCTCAGGCGGCGATTTCAGCGCACGTCTATGGAATTTAAGGAAGATCAAGAATGTCATTCGTCCCGGTGTCGACCGCCGTTTTGAACCAGTGGGTACGCGTTCTCGGTGCGCTCGAAAAGAAGATCAACCGGCAAAGCTTCGAAACATGGCTGAAACCCACGCGTTTCTCGCACGTTAGCGAAAAGACGATGTACGTGCGCATACCTTCGGCTGACTTTCAGCACGTGGGCGATCGCTACGGCGACCTGATCCAGGAAGCCATCGACAACCTTGGTCTGGAGATCGAGGAAGTTGTGTTTCAGGCGCCAGCCCCCGAGCCTGTCCGCGCCGTGCGTGAGGATGGAGGTTTCGCCCCGCAGCCCAGCCACAGCGCCAGTGCCCCACGCAGTGGACGCCAGCCCAATCCGGTGGCGGGCGTAGGGCCGGAGCAGGCGCGCTTTGACTGGAACACGGCTTCGCAGCTGAACCCGCGTTATCAGTTCGACACATTCGTTATCGGCTCTGGCAACCAGTTCGCGCATGCCGCAGCATCGGCCGTGGGCGAGAGGCCGTCGAAGGCGTATAACCCGCTGTTCGTCTACGGCGGAGTTGGCATGGGCAAGACGCACCTGATGCACGCGATCGGGCACATGGTAAAGCTGCGCCAGCCCCATGCCGCCGTAAGCTACATCTCGGGCGAGAAGTTCACCAACGAGATGATCAACTCGGTGCGCTATGACAAGATGACCAGCTTCCGCGACAAGTATCGCTTTGTCGACGTCCTGCTCATCGACGACATCCAGTTTCTCGCAGGCAAAGAGCGCACGCAGGAAGAGTTCTTTCATACCTTCAACGCGCTGCACGAAAGCTCCAAGCAGATCGTCATTGCGTCCGACCGCTCGCCCAAGGAACTCGCGGACTTTGAAGACCGGCTGCGCTCACGCTTCGAGTGGGGCCTGGTGGTCGACATTCAACCACCGGACCTCGAAACCAAGGTTGCCATCCTGCAACGCAAGGCAGAGCTCGAGCAGACGACGCTGCCAACGGACGTGGCGCTGTTCATTGCCGGCAATGTACGCACCAATGTGCGGGAGCTCGAAGGCGCGCTGGTGAGGCTGATTGCATGGTGCTCCATGCACGGCATTGAGATCACGCTACCCACGGCGCAGCAATGCCTGAAGCAGTTCATTGACACGCAGGTGCGCAAGATCACCATCGAAGCCATCCAGCGGGCGGTGGCCGAGCAGTTCGGCATGCGCGTGGCGGAACTGAAGCAGAAGAACAACTCCCGGCAGATCGTTGTGCCACGGCAGATTGCGATGTACCTGGCCAAGCAGATGACGGAGGCTTCCCTGCCGGAGATTGGGCGTCAGTTCGGCGGCAAGCATCACACCACCGTGATGCATTCGATCTCGAAGATCGACGAGCAGCGCCGCAACGACAAAGACCTGAACCGCACCGTAAACAAGCTGATGGAAACCCTCGGCTAGAGCAAGCGAAGACCCCCAAGGAGAGGCCGCCCAGCGCGGCCTCTCTTCTTGCTCCGCGGAGCACCGGCGTCAAAACAAGGCAGCGGCGATCTGGTACATACTGGATGCACGTTTTGCCAGGAGCTGCTCGTGATCCGAACGCTGTGCCTTTCCGCCCTCACCGCTTGCCTTTGTGTTATTTCTCCTGCATCCGCGCAGCTTTTCGAGTCGCAACACGCGCAGGCTGGCCCGGTGACGTTCACCCCGCCCGAGCGCAAGGTGCTGGACAGACTGGACTCTTTTCGCACGCTGCCCGGCGACGAGTGGCGCTTCCATGCAGGCGACATCGCTCATGGCGAATCGCCCGATCTGGACGATTCGAGCTGGCCAGTCATGAAGCCCGGGACGAAGGCTGGCAAAGAGGCCGTGTGGTATCGCCGCATAATCGAAGTGCCGAAGACATTGAACGGCTATGACCTCCGCGGCTCTCAGATCAGCTTCAACTTCCGCGACTACGGGAACGGTCCCGTGCCGACGATCATCTACTTCAACGGGCGGCGAGTAGCGCTTGGGGAAGACCTCGAGCCAATCGGCCTGTTCACCGACGCCAAGCCGGGCGACAAGGTGCTGGTGGCGGTTAAGCTGCTGGAGACCGTGGACGACAAGAACTTCAACAGCGTGGTGATGAAGATTCAATTCGCGGCCAACCGGCCCGATCCCGAAGACCTGCGGCAGCAGTTTGTGGTCGCGTCGTCCGTCATTCCCTCGCTCAAGCCCGGTACGAGCGCGGAACGAGCGACGCTTCTGAAAGCAATTGCCGAGGTGGACCTGGGCGCGCTTGATCGCGGCGATCAGAAGGCTTTCGATGCCTCGCTGACAAAGTCGCAGGCTACCTTGACCTCGATTCGACCGCTGCTGCAAACGGCGACCTTGCACCTTTCCGGCAACTCGCACATCGACGCGGCATGGCTGTGGCCATGGACGGAAACGGTCGACGTGGTAAAGCGGACGTTCGGCACCGCGGCGCAGTTGATGCGTGAGTATCCGAGTTACACCTACACGCAATCCGCGGCGGTTTACAGCCAGTGGATGGCAGATAAGTATCCGCCGCTGAACGCCGAGATCAAGCAGCGCGTAGCCGAAGGGCGCTGGGAGCTGGTGGGCGGCATGTGGCTGGAGCCGGACCTGAATATGCCGGATGGCGAGTCGCTGGTGCGCCAGTTGCTGGTCGGTCAGAATACTTTCTCGAAGCTGTACGGTAAGACCACACGCATAGGCTGGAACCCGGATTCGTTCGGCTACAACTGGCAGTTGCCCCAAATTTACAAGCGGTCTGGAATGGATTATTTCGTCACGCAGAAGATGACCTGGAACGACACGAATCAATTGCCGTTCAAGCTCTTCTGGTGGCAGTCGCCGGACGGCAGCAAGGTGCTCACGTACTTTCCGCACGACTACGCAAACAACAATCTCGATCCCACCAGACTGGCGAAAGATCTCGCCACCGCGCGCAACTTCGCGCCGGGCATGCTGCAGATGATGGACCTGTACGGCGTGGGCGATCACGGCGGCGGACCAACCCGCGCCATGCTCGATGAAGGCCTGCACTGGATGGAACCGGGGCGCGTTACGCCGAAAGAAGAATTTGGCACGGCGCAGAGTTACTTTACAAATATCGAGGCGAAAGTAAGTGCTCGGTCGCCGACATGGAACTACAAGGTAATCGCCAAGGGAGATACGTCTCTGCCCGTGCCAACGGGCGACCAGATCAGTATTCCGACCTGGAAAGATGAGCTCTATTTCGAATATCACCGCGGCGTATTTACATCGCAGGCTGATCACAAGCGCAATATGCGTGACAGCGAAGAGTGGGTGCTCGACGCGGAGAAGGTCGCGTCGCTCGCGTGGCTTGATGGACAGGCGTACCCCGCGGACGAACTGACCGGCGCGTGGAAGCATGTGCTCTTCAATCAGTTCCATGATCTTGCCGCCGGCTCGGGTATCGGAACAATCTATCGTGAGGCCCAGAAGGACTACGACCAGGTGCGCTGGGCGACGGAGGAGGTGTCTGCAAAGTCTTTGCAGACCCTGACCGCCCGCGTAGACACGCGAGTGCCTGCAGGCGTGCCTGTGGTCGTGTTCAATTCGCTGGGCTGGACGCGCGGGGGCGCGGCAGAGGTTTCCGTGCAGATGCCGGCGGCGGCGAACGACGTGGCGCTGCTCGACTCCAAGGGGCGCGTGGTGCCTTCGCAGGTTGTTGCGCGTGATGAAGCGACGCATACCTATCGCCTGCTGTTTCATCTCAACGAGACGCCCTCCATGGGCTATGTTGTACTGCGCGCGGTCGCGGGCAAGCGCGAGTTTGCAAGCGATCTGAAGTCTTCAGGTTTGACCCTCGAGAACGCGGCGCTGCGCGTGACGGTCGACGCCACGACCGGCTGCATCACTTCGCTGTTGGATAAGAAGACAGGCTTCGAGTCCATCGCGAAGGGCGGTTGCGGCAACGAGTTGCAGGCCTTCAAAGACACGCCCAAGGATTACGACGCGTGGAACATCGATCCCGGCACACTGGATGTCGCGCCCACGCTGCTGCATGAGGTGGAGTCCGTGAAGATGGTGGAAAGCGGGCCGCTGCGCTCTGTGATCCGCGTTTCCCGCGTGTGGCAAAGCTCGAAGTTCGTGCAGGACATCATGCTGTACACCGGCGGCGACCATGCCATCGTGAGCAACGAGATCGACTGGCACGAATCGCACGTGCTGCTGAAGGCGGCGTTTCCGCTGGCCGCATCGAGCGACCACGCCACGTACGAGATTCCGTACGGCAGCATCGAAAGGCCCACCACACGCAACAACAGCTTCGAGAAGGCAAAGTTTGAGGTGCCCGCGATGCGCTGGGCGGATGCGGGCGACGGGCAGCACGGGTTGAGTGTGCTGAACAACTCCAAGTACGGCTATGACTCGGTCGGCAACCTGCTGCGCTTGACGCTGTTGCGTGCGCCGACCTGGCCCGACCGCGACGCCGACCGCGAGCATCATCACTTCGAATACGCCTTGTACCCGCATGGTGGGGATTGGAAGCAGGCCCTGACAGTGCGGCACGGCTACGAGTTCAACTATCGGCTGAAGGCAATGCAGGTGCAGGCGCACGAAGGATCGCTTGCCGCCGAGCACTCGTTTGTCGGTGTGGCGGAGTCGCACGTGGTGCTGACCGCACTCAAGAAGACCGAGGACGGCGACGGCCTGGTGCTGCGCTTCTACGAGTGGGCCGGAACGGGCGGGGACGTGACGCTGACGGTGCCGCCCGGAGCGACCGGAGCCAGGGTCGTCAACCTGATGGAGAAGCCGACCGATGACGCAGCGAAGTTGAATGGCGATCACGTAACAGTTGCGGTCACGCCGTTTCAAATTCAGACGGTGCGCATCGACTATGCGCCGAAGTCTGCTTCGGCGTCGCTTCGCTAGCTCCGCTGGGCGGATTGCGCCAGCAACTCATCGGCGGAGACGTTGCGGATGGAGGCGTCGAGAAGCTCGACCATGTGGAACGTCGGCATCGCAGCGTGGCCCTTGCGGCGGAGCCCGTTCATGAGCTGGAGCAGGCAGCCGGGGTTCGCGGAAACGACGGCCGCCGCGTTGGTGGCGAGCAGATGCTGCACTTTGCGGTCGCCCAGCTCGTTGGCAGGGCCAGGCTGCAGCAGGTTGTAGACCCCCGCGGAGCCGCAGCATAGCGAGGCTTCTTCGACCTCTGCGACCTCCAGGCCGGGAATGGCAGCCAGCAGATGTCGAGGCTGCTCGAAGACCGCCTGCGCGTGGCGGAGATGGCAGGCGTCGTGGTAGGCGACACGCATGGGGAGCGCGTGGCGCGGTGCGCGGGCGGGGGCCTCTGTGAGAATCTCCGAGATGTCCTTGCAGCGCGCGCTGAAGGCGGCGGCGCGTGCAGCCCAGGCGGGGTCCGAGCGCAACAGGTGGCCGTACTCCTTCATGGTGGAGCCGCAGCCGGCCGCGTTGATCACGATGGTGTCCACGTTGGCCGCTTCGAAAGTCGCGATCATCTTGCGGGCGAGCGCGGAGGCGTCCTCATCCAGGCCCGAGTGCACCATCAGCGCGCCGCAGCACTCCTGTAGCGCGGGAGTGACGACCGTGAAACCCTCAGCGGAAAGCACGCGGATGGTCGCCTCGTTGACGTGCTGAAAAAACACCTGCTGCACGCAGCCTGCAAGCATACCCACGCGCCGGGAGGGCTGTGACTGCGCGGCCACCTCAGCGGGCAGGCGCTTGAAGGGGTTCGCGGGGACTCTGGGAAGAAGTGCCTCCATCGCGTGCAGGCGCTCCGGCAGAAGGCGCAGCAGACCGCTGGCGCGCAGCAGCGTTTGCACCCCGCTGCGCTGGTAGGCAAGCATGGGCAGGGCAAGCGCACGCAGGCGGTTGGTGTGCGGGAAAACGGCGAACAGCAGCTTGCGGAAAAGGCTGTCGCCCACGGGGCGCGGGATGTTGCGTTCAACCTGGGCGCGGGTGTCTTCGATCAGCTTGTTGTACTGAACCCCGGAGGGGCAGGCGGTCACGCAGGCCATGCAGCCGAGGCAGTTGTCCATGTGTTCGCGGAAGCGCTGGCCGAGCGGAGCGTCGCCCGTGGCAGCCTTGTTCATCATGTAGATGCGGCCGCGCGGCGAGTCCATCTCCTCTCCCCACAGCACGTAGGTCGGGCAGGCTGGCAGGCAGAAGCCGCAGTGCACGCAGGAGTCGATGATCTCCTTCTGGGGAGGGTTATGAGCGTCGAAGGCGGAGGGCTTCAGAACGCGGAGAACAGATTCGGTTGAGCCAGATTCCATCGAGCTAATTTCCGTCGAGCTAGATTCCATCGAGCTGGATCCCATCGAACTAGATCCCATCGAGGTAGACATCAGGGTTCAGAATACCGTGCGGGTCAAAGCGCTGCTTGATCTGCTGCATGAGCGGGAGCGTGTCAGGCGGTGGGCCCCAGGCCGGCAGAGCAGAACCAGCGGCCTGTTGCAGGATCGTCAGGTGCCCCTTGGCCACTTCCGCCTCCTGGCGTAGCCGGCCGATGGCGTCCGCGGAAGGCAGCGCGGCGGTCATGATGCCTGTAGCCTGCGTCACAGCCGTGCCTCCGAGTTGCTGGACCAGGGCCGAGAAGCGGGCGATGTCTGTGGGCAGCATGGTGATCTTCGCAACGAAGGCTGCGGTGGCAAAGACGGCTTCGCGCGCGGCCCAGACGCTTTCGTTGGCTCTCGCAACCGTCAGGCTATGGCGCGCGGCGATGGCTTCAAGCTGGGCGGTCTGCACGCTCAGCACCGAGGGCAGCGTGGCCAGCGCCACATCGAGGGCGAAGCTGCCAGTGAGCGCGCGCAGTTGGAGCGCGTGCAGGCTGAGTTGCGAGGCAGTCAGTTCCAACAACAGCACGCCGAGCGGCTCGACGGCCGTCGACGAGAGGGTGAAGCTGCGGATATCGGCGGGCGTCGCGTGCAGACGGAAAGTGACCTCTGCGAGGACGCCGAGCGTGCCGAAGGCGCCGGTCATGAGCTTGTGCAGGTCATAACCGGCGACGTTCTTGACCACCTTGCCGCCGGTCTTCGCGATGGTGCCGTCGGCCAGCACAATGGTCATGCCGAGGATGAGGTCGCGCAGCGAGCCGTACTTCAACCGCAGCGCGCCCGAGTCGTTGGTGGCGATGATACCGCCGACCGTAGCTGTCTCGGGCCACAGCGGGTCGAGAGCCACGAACTGGTTGTGACGTGCCAGCGCGGACTGGAGCGAAGACCACGTTGCGCCAGCTTCGACGGTACAGGTCATGTCTTGCCAGATGTGCTCGCGGAGCGCGTTCAGACGACTCGTGTGCAGAACGATTGGCGCGTTGACCGGTTTGCCCCAGCCCAGCCTGGTTCCGGCGCCTCGCGGCGAGACTGCGATGCGGTGCTGGTTCGCGTACACGAGGATTGCCGACAGCTCGGCAACGCTGGCGGGAGCCACGTGCATCGTCGCTTCTGCGGTGTGTACGTTTTCTGGGCCGACGATGGCGGCAAGATCGCTCTTGGAGTCTGGCTTCTGGATAGTAGCCGCCGTGTCCAAGGAGGCTTGGTTGGGAATCATCGCCCGGTGCCGCCGACCGTCATCCTGTCCAGCTTGACCGTGGGCATGCCGACGCCGACGGGCACACTCTGGCCCTGCTTGCCGCAGGTGCCGATCCCTTCATCGAGCGCCAGATCATTCCCCACCATAGAAACGTACTTGAGCGCCTCCGGTCCATTGCCGACCAGGGTAGCGCCCTTCACCGGGGCTGTCACAACGCCGTCTTCGATCAGGTACGCTTCGCTCGCGGTGAAGACGAATTTGCCATTGGTAATGTCGACCGAGCCGCCGCCAAAGTTGACAGCGTAGAGCCCGCGCTTCACGCTCTTGAGAATGTCGGCGGGGTCGTCGTCGCCGGAGAGCATGTAGGTGTTGGTCATGCGCGGCATGGGGATGGCCTGGTAGCTCTCGCGGCGTCCGCTGCCGGTGTTGGGCATGTTCATCAGGCGGGAGCTCAGCTTGTCGGAAAGATAGCCACGCAGGATGCCGTTTTCGATCAGCACCGTCTCCTGGGTGGGATTGCCTTCGTCGTCCACATTCAAGGATCCGCGCCGGCCGGGCATGGTTCCGTTATCGACGACGGTCACCTTGCTCGATGCCACCTGCTGCCCGATCAAACCGGCGAAGGCGCTGGTCTTCTTGCGGTTGAAGTCGGCTTCCAGACCATGGCCGACGGCCTCGTGGAGCAGCACGCCGGGCCAGCCGGGGCCAAGCACGACGGGCATCTCGCCTGCGGGCGCAGGAACGGCGCCGAGTTGCAGCAGCGCGGTGCGGGCGGCCTCGCGTGCGAAGTGCTCGGGGCTCTTGTCGCCATCGAAGAAGTCGAGCGCCACGCGACCGCCGCCGCCCGAAGTGCCGCGCGCGGTGTTCGTCTCATCCTTCGCGATGACGAGCACGTTGAACCGCGCCAGAGGCTGGGTGTCCGAGGCGAAAGTGCCGTCGGAGGCGGCGATGAGGATGCGGCGCAGCTCATCGTTGAGCGAAACGCGGACCTGCGTTATGCGCGAATCGAAGTTGCGGGCGCACACGTTGGCCCGCTCGATCAGCTTGAGCTTGGCGGCAATAGTCGCGTCGTTGCTGCTGCCTGCAACCGGATAAAGCTGCGGGGTGCGCGCTTCGGTGAAGCCCTGCACTCTTTCGGTCTGCGGTCCGCTGGCGATCAGCGCGGCGGTACGCGCGGCTTTCAGCAGCCGCTCCGGGCTCAGGTCGTCGGTATAGGCAAAGCCGGTGCGCTCGCCGAAGAGCACGCGAACACCGCAGCCCACGCTGATGCCTTGGGAGGCAGTCTTGACGATGCCCTCGTCCATGCCAAGCGAGGTGGAGGTCACGGCCTCGAAGTACAGATCGGCGAATTCGCCGCCGGCGGAGAGCGCCTCGCCCAGGCAGCGTTCGAGAAGACGCTCCGTAAGACCGAGCTTGTCGAAGAAGTACCGCTTGTGCTCGAGTGTTTCAGTGGGCAAGGAATTCGGTAAAGCCGCCATCTTTTGATTCTATCCGCAACCGTCTGAAACCCGCGCGTGGCCCAGGCTCAGCGACCGGACGAGGGGTCGGCGCTGGCAGCGACGTCCATGTCGACCGGGATGGCCGGGAAGCCGGGCGGATAGCAGTTGCCATCAGCGGCGTACGTGGCGGCGCAGCTTTTTGTGATGGCCGGGCGGCGCGGCGACTGCGAGTATTGCCAGGCAAGGGCGTCTGCCGTGCCGCTGGCGGCCAGTGGTTTCGCCGTCAAGGTGCAGCCGGGAGCGGGCGGGCAATCGTCTCGATAGGTAAAGACTTCGACCGCGTGCAGGTGCTGCTGGCGCACACGCTCGCGGATGTCCTCTACCGTGGTGACGGTCTTCCCGGGGTCATCTGGCACGGGCTGGCCGCTGGCGTAGACGCCGGGGCGGAAGTCCGAGCGCGCGACGGCCTCGGTCCACGCGAGCAGATAAGCAGCCTGCGGCACAGTCAGGCGTCCACCCTCTTCCTGATCGAGGAAAAGTATAGTGTGCGCGGGGAAGCCTTCGGCGCGAGCAGATTCGATGGCCGTAGCGGCGTCCTGGCGGCCGAGCGCTCCCGCCGCGGTCCCGGTCCTGGCGGCCTTGAGTATCTGCTTTTCGAGCTTGCCGTTGGCGAGCACCAGAAAGCCCCACCCCTGGCGCTTCAGCAAGTCGCGCTTACCCTTCCACTGGTTTCCATCGGCGCCCGGGGGAGCGGTCAGCCAGTAGCCGCTGAAAGCAAAGGTCTTGTGGAGCGCCGACATGGCTTCATCGCCGGGATAGTCGTTGGCGTCGAAGCCGAGATGCGCGGTGTCGTGGCGCGGGCTGTTCGGCGGCGACGCTGCCTCAGACGTCGCTGCGGCCTGCACAGGTATTGGCGCAGGAGTCGCCTCGGAGGGCGTGGGCGGCGAGCAGCCAACCGTAACCAGGAGCGCACCCATAGCCAGCCCTATGCATCGTATCCGCATTTGAAAACGTCCCTCGGTACAGATTACATCCAGTTTGCAGCTACAATTTTGCGAGACGGCCCCTCAACACAAACCGCTGAACGTTCCTACGAGACCATCCCTATGCCCAACTCTACCCAGCCCGCGCACGATCCTCGCTATCCGATCGGCAAGTTTGAAGCTCCTGAAGTGATCTCCGCCGAAGACCGGCGCTATGCCATGCAGAGTCTGGCGGAAGCGCCTGAACTGCTGCGCAACGCGATTCGCCCCCTGGACTCCACGCAGATCAATACGCCGTATCGCGAAGGAGGATGGACGGTGCGGCAGGTGGTGCACCATATGGCCGACTCGCATATGGCGGCGTTTCACCGGCTGCGGCGCGCGCTGACCGAAGACTGGCCCGAAGTCCACGGATACAGCGAACAGGCCTTTGCCACGCTGCACGACGTGCAGGCGCCGGTGGAGTGGTCGCTGGAGTTGGTGGAGGGCGTGCACGCGCGGTGGGTAATGCTCCTGCAATCGCTGACCGAAGAGCAATGGCAGCGAGGCTTTCGCCATAGCGAGCGGGGCAAAATGCGGCTCGATGTGGCGACACTGCTGTACGGTTGGCACTCGCGGCATCATGTCGCGCATATCGACCATTTACGCGCCGCCAAAGGCTGGTAGAGCTTTGCGCAAGCTGATTGCGGTTCTTTGCGCGTGGCTGGCCTGCGTCAGCGTGGGGCTGGCACAGCGCACGGGAGAATTCCGCATACTTGGCCCCGGCGGCGGTGGCGCCATGTTTCACCCCACCATCAGCCCGCACGATCCGCGCACCGTGCTGGTCAGTTGCGACATGTCCGGCGGCTACATCACGCACGACGGCGGGCAGAGTTGGCGCCTGTTCAACCTGCGCGGTGCACTACGTGGTTTTGTATTCGATCCGCTCGATGCAAAGGTGATTTACGCGCTCGGCATCGGGCTGTGGCGCAGTAGTGACGCAGGCGAGACGTGGCGGCTGCTCGCACCGGACCCCGCCACGGTGGTGGGCGTAGAAAACGCCTCCGACGAAGCGGAACAGACACTGCTTACGAGAGGCGCGGATAGCAGGCACAGCTTCCCGTTCACGCCACCGTCTGCATTCGCGGTCGATCCTTTGGATTCTAAGCATTTGCTCTTGGCGGCCGGGTACCGGCTTTGGGAATCGAAGGACAGGGGGCTGCACTGGGAGCCCCGCAGCGGCTTACCGGCTCAGGCTACGAGTGTTGCGATGGTGCGCATGGAGGGCACCCGCGCTGGCCTTGTGATAGTCGCGACCGTAAACGGCTTCGGTGTGAGCGACCAAGATGCGCCTGTTAAACTTTCGATGCCAGCGGGCGTGGCGCGGCTGGATAGCGCCTGGTTGGATGCGATTGGCGGCAAGCTGCTGGCGGTTGCAGTCGGTGGGGGCAAGCTTTATAACGCCTGGGTCGACAAGTATTGGGTCGACGCTTCGGCTCCAGGGACGCAGATTCCGTGGAGCGTGGCGCAGCCCGTAGGAGACCGCGCAGCGATTACTTTGGCTGCCAGCGGACACGATGGCCGGACACTCTATGCATCCTTTAGAAATCTAAGGATGGATGGCACAACATGGCTGGGGATCGCCAGGAGCGAGGACCTCGGCCAGCATTGGACACTGGTGCTGAAAGATGCGGGCAAGGGGTCGCCCAACATCGCCGACGGCTGGATGTCCGCGGCGTTGGGAAGCGGGTGGGGCGAGCAGCCACTGGGACTCGACGTCGCGCGCAGCGACCCGAGGCTGATCTACGCGACAGATCTTGGCCGAACCATCAAGTCCTCTGACGGTGGAGCGCATTGGATGGGCGTCTATTCCCGTAGCGTGCCAGGCGGCGGGGCTGTCAGTACCGGCCTCGATGTGCTGACCAGCTATGGCGTTCACTTCGATCCTTTCGATCCAAAGCGCCTGTTTGTTGCGTATACCGACGTCGGCTTGATGCGCAGCGAAGATGGCGGCCAGAGCTGGCGCAGCAGCGTCGAAGGCGTGCCATTTGCCTGGAAGAACACGACTTACAGCATGGTCTTCGACCCTGCGGTGCGAGGCCGTGCGTGGGCCGTGATGACACACAATCATGACCTGCCGCGAGCCCGCATGTTGCGCCGGGATGTAGCCCAATTTTGCGGTGGCGTGGTGAGCAGCGAAGACGGTGGCGTGCATTGGAAAGTTGCAGGCAGCGGGATGCCTGAGACCGCGCCGACCGACATCCTGCTCGACCCCAGAAGCAATACAAAGGCGCGCACGTTGTATGCGGCGACAATGGGGCGCGGTGTGTTCAAGTCGGTCGACGGCGGCAGGAGCTGGACAGCAAAGAACGATGGCATCGCCCAGGCTCAGCCGCTCGCCTTTAAGCTGAAGCTGGCCTCGGATGGCAACTTGTTTGTCGTGATCGCGCGCCAGTCGGCGGACGGCTCTATCGGCAACGCCGGCGATGGTGCGCTCTACCGCTCGCGCAACGGCGCTGAGAGTTGGGAGCGCGTGGCGCTGCCTGAGGGTGTGAATGGGCCGACGGGCGTGTATGTCGACCCGCGGGAGCCATGGAAGATGTATCTTTCCGCGTGGGCTCGGAACACAGGTCAGCGCGGTGCAGGCGGAGGGGTCTACGGGTCTGCCGACGCGGGTGCGCATTGGGTCGTGCTGCTCGACCAGGATCGGCATGTGTCCGATGTGAGCGCGAACCCGGAGAACCTGAACGAGATGTATGCGGTTGGGTTCGAGTCTTCGGCGTGGCACTCTACCGATCGTGGCGCGCATTGGCAGCGCATCGCGGGCTACAACTTCCATGCCGGTTTGCGTGTGACGCCGCAGCCGGGGCGTGCGGGGTTTGTGTACATCAACACGTTCGGGGGCGGCGTCTGGTACGGACGCGTGGACGGCAAGACCGGGGTCGAAGACATCGCGACGAAACAACTAATGCCGTAATCGGGGCGGGAGTGCTACTCTGCGAGGCATGTCCCCGCCCAGAGTCTCTTCCGCGGCCACAACCGGCGCGCGTGAGCCACAGCAGACGCCGGAGTATGTCGCGTCGGCGATCGAGGCGTTTCTCGCAACCCATGCTGAGGCTGCGGTGCTCGAAGACGGCGCGGTCGTCTTCGACATGCGACAGGCCAAGTACACGCTTTCCACCGAGCACAATCGCTGCACGCTGCAACTGTGGAGCGAGGACCGGAATGTGGTTCGGCGGGTGGTCTCGGCGACAGAGCGCGCGGGTTCGTTGCGATTGGCCACGCAGCGCTTTGGACAGACGCAGACCAGGCTGCTGGAGTTGGTGGCCTCGCGCGAGCGGCGCACACCGAGCACGCGAGAGAACGCTCGTACGCGCTATCTGAAGACGCTTGACCGCGTGCTTCTGCGCGCGTTTCCCGATTTCAGGACGGACGGCTTTCGCACCGCGATGGATCTCGAGCGCAGCTTTGGGCCGGCGTATGCGCGGGGGTCTCTCCTGCGCGGACAGCAGGCCTGGGCTGTGATCGCGGTCAATGAGTCGGAAAGCGCGACTACCGTCGACGGAATTCTTACCCTGGGCGTCCTTTGGCTGCACCACTGTCGCCAACACGCCGAGGGGCGCAGGCTGTATCAAGGGTTGAAGCTGATTGTGCCGAGCGGGCGTGCCGTCGCGACGCTCTCGCGCCTTGCGTGGATGAATGAGAGCGCGGCACAGTGGAAGCTCTTTGAACTCGATGAAAAGAGTGAAGAACTGGTGCCCCGCGACGCGACCGATCAGGGCAATCTGCGCACCCGGCTGGTTCACCATCCCGATGAAACCGCCGCGCGGGAGCGGTTTGCCGGGGCCGTGCGTCAGGTAATGGAGCTGATTCCGGCACACGAACACGCGAGGGTTGAGCAGAGGCTGAGAAATACGGCGGAGCTCGCGTTTCTACTGCATGGGATGGAGTTTGCGCGGGCCCGTGTTACGTACACCGGCAACAGCTTTGCGCCGGTCGTGGAGGTGACGGTGGGCGTGGGCGAAAGCGAAACTGTGCTCTCGCCGGGGAAGAACGAAGAACTCTGCCGAGCCGTAGGCGAGCTGTTTCGCCGCCGCCGCACCGACTCCGACGACAGCACGAAGGACCCACTGTTTCGCGCCGCGCCGGAGCGCTGGCTGGAGTCCGTGCTGCGGCTGGACCTGTCCCCGCTGACACGGCACTTGGCCCCGGTCGTCCCCCCAGGGCGCTCCGGCGATTTACGAAGGTTTGCCAACGACCCGGACCCGGACACCATCGGTAATCGCGTCGATCCGCCGGGCAGCGCTGGCGCCGCCGCGGAAGAGGAGTCGCGCGTCATTCCGCGGCTGGATCCACGGCACGTCTACGCGCAGGTGCCGGCGATCGCGGGTGCCAAAGACCGCGGAATGCTGGATCTGCTCGGAGTCACCGCCGACGGGCGACTGGCAGTGATCGAGTTGAAAGCGGCGGACGACCTGCACCTCGCGCTGCAGGGCCTCGACTACTGGATTCGCGTGCGTCACCACCACTTGCAGACGGGCGACAGTCGCAGCTCGATGGGCGAGTTTCAGCGCCACGGCTACTTTCGCGGCGTTGAGCTTTCGCCGCTCCCGCCGCGCCTGTACCTGGTCGCGCCTGCGCTGCATATCCATCCGGCGACGGAGATCATTCTGCACTACGTCTCGCCGCGCGTGGAGTGGAATCTGCTGGCGCTCGACGAAAGATGGCGGTCGCGAGTGCGTGTGATCTGGCGGAAGCAGGGTGGCAAGTGTTAGTACGCCGCTGCTGCATAACGCCCTACTGCACGCGAAGCAGGATTTATTAGTTCCGGTCCGCGATGGGCCGGTGCGAGAAGCTGAAGATGTCCGGGCGCGCGTAGTGGCCAGTCACGTCGAGCGCCATGCTTTCACGGTCGATCATGGCAAGATCGAGGTCGGCGACGATCAGTTCTTCGCGATCATAGACGGGCTCGACCACATAGCTGGCGTCGGGGGCGATGATGGCGCTGCCGCCGCGCTCGACCCACTCGCTCTTGACGTCGTGCGGAAGCCCGGAAGGAAGGTCGCTGGTCTTCATCATCAGGCCGGCGGAGATGACGAAGCAGCGGCCCTCAAACGCATAATGGCGGCTCGCGAGTTGGGCTATCTCATTCGCGGTCGGCCACAGGGCGACGTGGATGTGCTCCCCCGCCTGATGCATGGCGACCCGCGCCAGAGGCATCCAGTGTTCCCAGCAGATAAGCCCGCCGACGCGCGTCTCCCCGCCCTTGTGGTTCCCGATGGCTACCGAAGCGAGGCCGCCGCCGTCGCCCTGTCCCCAAACAATCCGTTCGGTAAAGGTAGGCATCAGCTTGCGATGGTGGTTGGCAAGCAGGCCGTCCGCTGTGAACGTGAGCAGGCTGTTGTAGAGCGTGCCCTGGCCGGGGCCGCTGTCCACACGCTCGTTGATGCCGATGACAATGGCGAGTTTGTGGTCGCACGCGGCTTGCGCAAGAGCACGGGTTTCAGGGCCGCCCACAACCAGGCTGTTGTGGCGCAACTCCGCGAAAATGCGTTTGGTTGGCTCGTGGTTCCACAGCCCGGCGGTGGGGCAAACGTCGAGCCACACCGGGTAGCCCGGAAACCAGGTCTCGCCAAAGACTAGGAGCTCCACGCCGCGGGCCGAAGCGGACTGCACGCACTCGAGGGCCTTCGCCAGGCTGGCCTCTTTGTCCAGATAGACGGGCGCGATCTGAGCGATGCCGACACGGAGGTTCCTTGTTGCGGACATTCGAACAGGGTAAACGTGTCAGGACCGAATAGCGAGGTGACCTTCGACAGGATCAGAAGGGGATGCCTGAGCGATGGTGATCTTGGTTATCTGGTCTCCGGGGATTCCACGTTAGCCCCAGGCCGCAGGTACAGCATTGAGCTCCTCGTCCGGCTCCAGAGTCGTCTCTTCCACTGGCGCCTTGGCACGTTCCGTGAAAAAAACTTCTACCTTATCCATCACCTCGGCACCGCGTTTGGCTTCGAAGATCTGACGGCGAAGCACGGCACCCCCGGGGACGCCGTGGGTAAACCAGCTTGCGAATTGCTTCATGCGTCCGATGGCGTCGCGCTGCGCGCTCTCGTGGTTGCGCTTGAGGCGCTTGGAAAGATCGTCTTCGGCCGGGCCGAGGACCTCGGGGTGCTCGGCGACCTCGTGCATCAGGCGCTCGAAGTAGTCGCGGATCATGCGGTAGCGGTCCATCTCTGTCGGCTTGTCATAGTGGCCTGAGCCTGTGGCCTGCTTGGTCGCGGTGTACTGCGCGATCTGGCGGAAGATCCACGGGTTCGCTGGCGCGGCCCGGCCAATCATGACGGCGTCGCAACCGGTCGCGTCGACCATCGCAGCAGCATCTTCCGGCGAACGGATGTCACCATTCCCGATGACGGGGATGGTGACAGCGTCCTTGACCGCGGCGATGTACTCCCAGCGGGCGTTGCCGGAGTAGCCGTCTTCGCGCGTGCGGGCGTGCAGCGCAACCGCGCTCAGGCCGCAGTCCTCGGCCATCTTTGCGAGCTCGACGCAGACGATGTTCTTGTCATTCCATCCCATGCGGAACTTGACGGTGAAGGGGATGGTGACCGAGCCGCGAATGGTCTCGAAGATGGTCTTGATAAGTGGAAGGTCGCGCAGCAGACCGCTGCCGCCGTTGCAGTTGACGACGCGCTTGGCCGGGCAGCCCAGGTTGAGGTCAACGAGGTCGAAGCCGGCGTCCTGGCAGATGCGAGCGGAGTCGGCCAGCGTCGCGGGGTTCGAGCCGAATATCTGCGCGGAAATCGGATGCTCATCCTCGTAGTAAGTGAGGTAACGCTTGCGCTTGGTCTCGCGCATCCGGGAGAGGCCGTCGGCGGAGGTGAACTCCGTCATGATGAGCCCGCAGCCTGAAACCTCGTTGGAGGTCTCCACATCGACATCGCTACCTGTCGTCTCGGCGGTAAACATCGAAGCGTTCTTGATGAAGCGGCGAAAGACCGTGTCTGTCACGCCTGCCATGGGCGCGAGCACAGTCGCCGGCGCGATCCGCACGCCGCCGATATGGAACTCGGCGGGCACGCGCGCCTCGTGCGGCATGGCACGGGCTTGCTCGATAAAGCTCGGGTCTTCCCAGTTCTTTTTCATGTAGGTATCGCGTGGCAATCAGGCGCGGATTTCCCAATCGGCTTCGTGCGTGAGGATGTAATCATCCGCGAGTTTGGCGATCTTGGCTCGAAAACGCTCCGGCTTGACTGCCAACGTTACCTGGGTATCCCCCTCGGTCGGTACGAGAACTTGGATGACGCCGGTTCGCCCCAGACCGTCGGGCGCGAGCAGTTTGTCAGCGTCTAGATTGGCAAGCACGTAGTTTCCTAGACCAGCAGGGTCACGAGTGATGACGTCAACGGCGGCAAGATACTTAAATTGGGCCGGGATTTGATCTAGCTGTTGAGAAAGCCGATTCCGCTCGCTTTCTTCGTGAGCGATATTCACGTTGGAGATCTGTGTTCGCTTGCGGACGAAGAAAAGCACGACCGTCACGTCGCCTACACCATCGCGATCTATCGCGAGCACATCCACGTGTTTGCCGGCCCATTCCGCATCAATATAGATTTTTGGTACGGACAATCGTCTCTCGAGGAATGTAAGCGTGGCATTCTTGGCTCTGCCAAGCTGTTGTTGCTCAATCTGTTCAATCGCTGTCATGCTTCCACCCCTCAATCCTAAGTTGCGCGCCCACATTATTAGCCCAACGTGCAAATCTCTCTGCTTTGGTGATTAGAGTGCGGCAGTCCTTTGCATCCAGAGGCCGATCACCGTACGCAACTAGGCTCTTCTTCGAAACCAGAAAATGTAGGTGTCCAAGGCCAGTCTGGTCGCTCAGTTGCCGAGCCGTCAACAAACGTTTCAATGCGCTTGCGGCATTCCTGTGATCGTCCGCTGAAAGTTCGTGATCGCCAAGGCCGATCCTGAGTGCGTCTGAATACGAAACTGCCGAATGTATCGCCAGCAGAGCCGATGAATTCGAATATGACTCGTCCTCTCGCATCAGATTCATCCCGCGGATGAAATCGGCGGCCCGAAGTAGATACATCCCGAGGTGCTCAGATGGCATGAGTCATTCTTCCGTGTTCGTAAAATAAAGGCCCCCGCCACGGCGGAGGCCTCCGGGCTGCTTGTTTGCCGTTTACTTGGCGGCTTCGGCCTTCTTGCCTTCGTCCGACTTGGCGAACTTCCGGCGGAAGCGCTCGATACGGCCGGCGGTGTCGACCAGTTTCTGCTTGCCGGTAAAGAAGGGGTGGCAGGCAGAGCAGATTTCGACGACGATGTCGCCCTTATGCGTCGAGCGCGTCTCGAATGCGTTACCGCAGGCGCACTTTACTTTGGTTGCGATGTAGTTAGGGTGAATTCCTTCTTTTGCCACGGTGGTTCTCCTTAGCTTTCCCGCCGCAGAACGGTTCGCTTGCCGGGCGTCGACCTCAGGGCAAATCACTGAGCAACGTTGGCCGACATCGATGTTCCTGTCGCGCTGCGAGCTTGGGCCCCGTCTCCCGGGGCTTCAGGCGCTCCTACTAGTTTACCACCGACCGGCGCTCACCGCGTCTTGAGCCCGCGCACCAGCACCGGAGAGAAAGTCGCCACGAAAGCCACCGCAAGCATCAATCCGAGAGTAGCCGGGCTATGGCTGATCGAAAACAGTGCCCATCCCGACAGCACCCAGAACGCCATGTTCGCCGAGGCGGCGACGTAGACCCAGTCGGAAAACTTGTGCTGGTCCGTGACGAAGTTCATCCGGCTGAGCGGCGGGAACACCGTTTCAGGGCGCATGGTCGAGCGCAGCAGAACAACCGGCAGCAGGTTCAGCAACAGAACGATGGCGAGCCACACCACTGGTGCAGCGGCCTGAGGAAAGCGCGGCACCATCATCCAGGTCACACACAGCGTCAGCAGCACGTTGGCCGTAGCCCCGGCATTCACTGCGGCGGGGAAGTGGCCCATGTCGCGAAGACTGTTCATCTCATTCAACTTCTTGTCGCCTGCGTTCATCTGGCACTCCCTGGTTTCAAGGAGCGCCCCGCGCTCCAAAGCAACAGTTTAAGCTTGCAAAACCCGGGAAACAACGCCTCCGGCAGGAGTTTCCGTATGGCGAACAACGGCGCAGTCGAATCCGTATGGGACTACCCGCGGCCTCCTAGCCTGGAGCAGGCACAGCGCCGGGTACGCATCGTTCACGGTGGCATCGTGCTGGCCGACTCCACCTCCAGCCTGCGCATCCTCGAGACCAGCCACCCGCCGGTGTACTACCTTCCCCAGGCCGACATCGCCATGGAGCACATGCAGCCATCCGCGCGGCGCGGCAGCTTCTGTGAGTTCAAAGGCGTCGCCAGCTACTGGAGCGTCAACGTGGAGGGAAGCATCTCTCCCGATGCCGCCTGGAGCTACGCACGGCCTTCGCCGGCTTACGTGGCGCTGCGCGATCATCTGGCCTTCTACGCCAGCCGGGTGGACGAGTGTTACGTCGATGAGGAGCGGGTGGTGGCGCAGCCCGGGGACTTCTACGGCGGATGGATTACCTCTTGGCTCAAAGGTCCATTCAAAGGTGCGCCGGGCACGATGGGCTGGTGAAGCCGAGAGCGCAGTGTTCCTCACTGGCGCCGCGATACCCACAGCCCTGCCGCAGTCGCCGCTGCTGCGATACTGAACAGAGTCATGCCCGAAGTTTGCTCTCTCTGCAACGGTTTAGGAATGCGCCTGGTCGAGCGCGCGGACGGCGCGCGCGCGGCTGCCGACTGCACATGCCGCATTGCGCGGCGGGCAACGCGGCTGATCGAGCAGGCCCGCATTCCACAGCGCTACGCGCACTGCACACTGGAAGACTACGAGACGGCGTTTCCTTCCGCCGACCGGTCACTAGGCAAAGCGCTGGTGCAGGCGCGGAACTTCGTCAAAGCGTATCCGCTGGAAACCGAAGGCAAGGGGTTGTTGCTCACGGGTTCGATCGGCGTCGGCAAGACGCACCTTGCGGTAGGCATGCTGCAGGCGTTGCTGGCCGAGCGCGGGGCCAAAGGCCTGTTTGTCGACTATCGCGATCTGCTCAAGCAGGTGCAGAACTCCTACAACAAGAACGTGTCCGCGACGGAGCTGGAGGTGCTGGCACCAGTGTTTGACGCCGAGGTTCTGGTGCTCGATGAGCTGGGCGCGTCCAAGCCGACCGACTGGGTGTGGGACACGGTCGCGCACATTCTGAACATGCGCTACAACGACCGCCGCACCACCATCATCACCACAAATTACGCCAACCTGCCGCCCGGCGGAGGCCAGACAACCGGGCCCCGGGCTGCCGTGCGAGAGGAAACTCTTGGCGACAGGATCGGCGAGCGAATGCGTTCCCGGCTGCAGGAAATGTGTGTTGCCGTTGAGGTGCACGGTGCCGACTTTCGGCAAGGCGTGGCGCGGGCGCGATTTGGATGACCCTGCTGGAATCCATAACCGAATCCGGACATGGCAACCGATTCGATCGGCTGGATCGCTTGGCTTGATATGATTCGCTGGTAAGCGAGTAACCGATGAGCACAACGCCATCCAATCCGCCGCCTTCGGGCATGTTCGCTGCGCCAGCGGCGGAGCGCACCTTTCCTTCCACTGCCGTCGCCATTGCCAGTGTCGCGCTCGTTATCCTGGCGGCGGTGCTGGTGCTCCTTGGGCGCCGCCACGCTGAACCGGCGAATGTCGTCCGTCCGCTTGCGGCCTACGCGTCGAATCTTGCATTTACGAGCGTCGCCATGAGCGAATCGACATCGCTCTCCGGCGGGAAGTCAACCTACATCGATGGCCACGTTACAAATCATGGACCGGCCACCGTCACAGGCGTCACCGTGCAGGTGCTGTTTGCGAACGACGAGAAGATGCCGGCTCAGGTTGAGACCGTGCCGTTGGCGCTGATCAGAACCCGCGAGCCGTATGTCGATACTCAACCTGTCAGTGTGAGTCCTCTGGCGCCGGGGGCAGAGCGCGAATTCCGGCTGATCTTCGAGAATATCGGCTCGAACTGGAACCAGAACTTGCCGGAAATTCACGTCATCAGCGTTCAAACGCGCTAGTTTCGGCGCTCAAACGTGTGACGAATCATAAAAAAAATACTCCCTGACAGGTCTTCTTACCAATCCGAAGCGGCCTGGCGCTCGTTCCTTGATCAGAAGCGCGCAGTCTGGCCCGAAAAGTAAAACCCGGCTCTGAATGTGCTGCTCCGCCGGTTTGGGGTCGCGGATGGATCAAGGCGCGACCCCAACAAGCTCTCCTCACCGGAGAGAACCAAGGCAGATTGGCCCCCAGCAATGGGGGCCCTTTTTTCTGGCCGCGACGCGTGCCTCTACGTGGCGTTAAGCAGCGTCTTCTTTCGCGATGCACTCAATTTCCACCAGGGCATCCTTGGGCAGTCCGGCAACCTGCACCGTAGAACGTGCCGGCGGGGTGGCCCCGTGCGGAGCGAGATATTTGGCGTAAACCTCGTTCATGGCGGCGAAGTCTTTCATATCCTTCAGGAATACGGTCGTCTTCACCACGTGTATGAAGTCGATGCCAGCGGCGGCGAGCACTGCCTTCAGGTTTTCGAGCACGCGGGTGGTCTGCTCGACGATGCCGCCCGGGACGAGTGCGCCCGTAGCGGGGTCCAGCGCGACCTGGCCGGAGGTATACAGCGTGTCGCCCACACGCACGGCCTGCGTGTAAGGGCCGATGGCGGCGGGAGCGTCTTTGGTGGAAATGGCAGTCTTGGTCTGGGGCATGGCTGATTGTCGTCCTATGCCCGATGCTACGGCAAGCAGCCTGGTTGCGATGTCGAACTTCGGGGGATACTGGGATGACCGGATTTTGCATCAGAAGGGCGAGGAGCAATGACATGGGACTTCTAGATTCACTACAGGGAATGGCAGGGCAGGCGATGGGCGGTGGTGGAAACACGGCCAGCGTTGCGGGCGGCCTGGTGGAGGCGGTGCAGCAACACCCCGGTGGGCTGGGCTCGATCCTGGCCAACTTCCGCAACAATGGCCTGGGGGAGCATGCAGACGCCATCCAGAACGGCGAGGCTCCTGCCATGAGCCCGGACCACGTGGAGCAGGGGCTGCAGGGAACGGGGATCCTGGAGAGCGTGGCTGCAAAGGCGGGCGTTTCGCCTGGAGTGGCCAAGATGGCGCTCGCGGTAGCGCTGCCTATGATCCTGGCGCACTTCTCCAAGACCGGACAGGCACCCGATCAGGGCGCACTGGGCGGCATGTTGTCGAATGTTCTCTAGTGGTTCGTAACGC
Source organism: Terriglobales bacterium (assembly GCA_038230455.1). GTDB lineage: Bacteria > Acidobacteriota > Terriglobia > Terriglobales > Acidobacteriaceae > Granulicella. The sequence goes on along the minus strand of JBBRNF010000013.1, from coordinate 84,400 downwards.
GGCGGTTCGCGACCTCTTGCGGGTAGACTGGCTGCGGGGGTCGCCGTGGACCAGACGCATGCAGATCTGTGGCTCAAGTGGCTAGGAACGCTGCTGACGCTGGGTGCCCTGGTTACGGGCATGTTCACCTATGTCCGGAACTCGAAGACGAAGACGGCCGAGTTTCTGATGACGCTGCACAAGGCTTTCTTTGCGGAGTCTACGTACCAGCAGATGAAGATGCTGCTGGATTGCGATGGCGTGGCGGAAGAAGGAAAGCTTGAAGCGATGGTTCAGACCGAGCCGCCGGAGTTTACGGATTTCCTGAACTTTTTCGAACTCGTAGCGTATCTGGATAGTGTGGGCACGCTGGCACGGCGGGATTCAGAAGCCTTGCTGGGGTATTACTTCAACCTTCTTCGCGAGAAGAAGGCGGTCTGGAACTACATCCAGAGCTCTGCGAAGGGGTTTGAGAACCTAAGAAAACTTCTGGCGGAGCGGAAGACGCAGTAAGATGGGGATGGAGACGCGATGACGCAGAAGCTGTTTGTCTACGGGACGCTTCACCCGGACCGGGCGCCGGAGGAGATTGCGCACGTCGTGCGCCGCTTCAAGCCAATGGGCACAGGGACGATCCGGGGCCGCATTCATCGCTTTCACGACTTCCCTGCCATAAAGATCGATCAGAAGAACGGGTCGCGCATTGCAGGCGAAGTGTTCCAGGTGCCGAGCGAAGTTGCGCTCGAGGAGCTGGACGCGTACGAGGAGTACTACCCCAAAGAATTGAAGCGAAGCCTGTTCCAACGCAAGCAGGTGAGAGTTCGATTGCAGGATGGAACGAGCACGGACTGCTGGGTGTACGAGTACAACCACAGCCTGCCGGAAGCTGAGAAGCGGGTCCGGCAGACGGCGTCGGCAAATGGCGGCCTGGTACCTGCGATCGCCTAGTTGATTGAGATTGGGCGTCTGGGACAGTGATTCTAAGTGCAGGCGCAGATTCCCTGCGGGAATGACAAGCAGCAGCTCAGATGCAGATTCCCTGCGGGAATGACAAGCAAAAAAGCGATGGCGGCCCGTTGGGGGGCCGCCACTCTGTTTGTAGCTGAGAAGCTTAGCGTCCGCGACGGCCCGCTGCGCTGCGTCCGCCAGTGCTTGAGGCGCTTCCCGAGCGGCCACCGAAGCTGCGCTGGCCGGAGTGAGAGCGACCGTGCCCGGCCGAGGAGCTGCCTTTGGAGTGGTGCGGCGCAGACTGGTGTCCATGCTGCGGCTCGGAAGCCGTGCCGTCGGCGTTCTTCCACGAGCGGGTCTCCATCTGCAACATGCTGGACATGTCGCTGCCCTTGAAGTCGACCGGCTTGTTGCGCTCTTCCTTGGCCAGGTTCTTGTCCGCTACCAGCCATTGAAACTGGATCTTCAGTTCGCGTTCCAGCTTGCGTGCGTCGCCCTTTTCGAGCGGCGTGATGAACGTCGTCGCAATGCCCTTGGCGCCCGCGCGGCCGGTGCGGCCGATACGGTGCACGAAGTCGTCCGAGCCATTGGGCAGGTCGTAGTTGACGACGTGCGCAATGTGCGAAACGTCGATGCCGCGGGCGGCCACATCCGTCGCCACCAGGATGCGGCTGCGGCCCACAGTGAAGCTCTTCAGCGCAGCCGTGCGCTGCGACTGCGAACGATCGCCGTGGATGACTTCGGTCGCGTGGCCCAGCTTATCGAGCTTACGCGCGATCCGGTCCGCGCCGTGCTTGGTACGCGAGAACACGAGGTACGTACCCTCTTCCTCGTTGAGCATCTTGTCCAGCTGCGACAGCTTCTGGTCCTGCATCACGGTGTACACCCGAAGCTCCACACGATCGGAGGGGCGAGAAGCCGTGCCAATTTCGACGCGTACAGGATTCTTGACGTAGTCGCGTACGATTTCGCGGATGTTGGCATCGAGCGTCGCCGAGTAGCACATCGTCTGGCGGTGCTTGGGCAGCGCCTGCACGATGCGCTTGATGGCAGGAAGGAAGCCCATGTCGAGCATGCGATCCACTTCATCGAGCACCAGCATCTCCACTTCGGAAATATTGATTGCCCGGCGGCGGAGGTAGTCTTCCAGGCGGCCAGGGGTGGCAACAACCAGGCGCGGTCCGCGCGAAAGCTGGTCCAGCTGGTTGCCTTCAGAAAGGCCGCCGCAGACGAGCACGGCGTCGTTCTTGGTCGCCGGCACCAGCTTGTGGTAGGCCTCGAGGACCTGCATCGCGAGCTCGCGCGTCGGCAGCAGGATCAGCGAGCGGATGGGACCGCGCTTGCCCTTGCTCGAGGGAACGGAGGTCGAGTCCATCTTCTGGATCATTGGGATCAGAAAGCTGAGAGTCTTGCCGGTGCCCGTCGAGGCAGTGGCAAGAATGTCCGCACCCTCGAGCGCGGGCGGGATCGCACCGGCCTGAACGGGAGTCGGGATGACGAAGTTCGCAGCAGCAAGCCGCTGCTTGATGGAGTCGGAGATGGCGAAGTCGTTGAAGTGGACGGCGTTGGAGTCAGCCTGCGTAATACGACGGGAAGGTGCCAGCGGTGCAGGGTTCAAAATCGATTCAAGCGTAAGAGTAGACAAGGTTTTCCTTATACTGCGTGTGTGTTTCGGCGAACGAATGCAGAGACGCGAGGTTCCGGCGCAATGGCGCGGACGCGTCATGGATTCTGATAATCAGCATTGCCTGGAGGTTCCGAAGCGCTGCTGCTGCACGGCGAGGTGAGGTCCCAAATTTGGACTTCCCTGCTAGCCAGAGCAACCAACGCACAACGGCGGTGGAAGAGGGTAAAGTGTAGCGGGCGGCTCGCGGTCTCTGGCCAGACTCGAATCCATTCGGAGTCATCTGCCCGCGTGTGCCCTTTGCGCGTACAGCTATGCGCATCAAAAGAATAGCACAGAACGCGCCGATGCTCGCTCAGGTCTGCTTGCGCCAGAATCCCGGCACCGTGACCATGTACGTCGCCTTGCTCACTGCGGCCCCTGCTTTTTGCCAAAGTTTTGCCAGAGGAAGCGGCAGCGTGAGGACAGGCCACGTGAACAGCCAGTAGCGGAAGTTTCCGTGGAACGCGCGCTTCAGGTGCCGGTGCGCGCTGTGCAGTTGCAGGGTTGTGTTCTGGGAAGAGCGCACGTCGATCAGGATCGACGGGAACCAGCGACGGATTGTGGGGTCGAGGATCGCCCGGGCCAGGTCGGGGCGGCCCGGCAGCAAACGATGGGTCAGCGCCACCAGCTGCTCGCCGAAGACGCTGCCCAGTGAGTAGCCGTGCGCCTGCCCCTGCTGTGCCGCTACCGGTCGCTGCCAAAGCACGATCGAACGGCGGTGTGCGAGCAGCAGAGGAAGCGACCAGGAAAGCTGCACCAAATTCGTGCCGATAAAAGCCGCCGGGTCCTCGTGCGGCAGCGACTGCAGCCTTTCGCGGTTGACGATGATCCCCGTGATAAACGTGAACATGATATTCACCACGCCTGCGAACCCGCGGGCGGAGGTGAACGTGTGGAACCGGCGTTGCAACGGGTCCCCCTGGAATTCCGCTGCGGGATCGTCGCGGAAGCCATAGCTGGTGGCATAGATGAGGTCAGGTTGCTCGTCGCACAGAAGGTGCGGCATCACCTGCGCCAGACCGCCCGGGGCGATGAGGTCGTCGTCTCCACAAATCCAGAAGAAGCGCCCGCGTGCTGCATGGAAGAGCGAAACGAAGTTGGCGTCGGAGCCAACATTCTCCGGGTGGCGTTGTGCGTGCAGAGTCGCACCGGCAGCGGCGTAGCGGCGTCGGTATTCGGCAATGACGCTGGATGTTCCGTCCGTCGAGCAGTTGTCCGAGATCAAAACCTCTACCTGCGGAAAAGCGGCCACCTGCGGCTCGAGGACGGACAGCAGCCGCGACAGGCTGGCCGCGCGGTTGAAGGTAGGGATCGCGATGGTCAGCAGGGGAGCGGCGGCAGAGGCAGTACTCGGCTCAGCACTCATGCCAGATCCTCCGCCACTTCAAGAACGTGTACGTCCCAAACCCCAGCCCGATCACCGCCGCGCCGAGAGCATACGCCGCGGCAATGCCCCAGGCGCCGCCGTGCGGGGTTTGCATGCGCCCGATCACGAACGCCACCGGAACGCAGTACACCGCGCCGAGGATCGAGTTCAGCATGAACTTCTCCTGCTTGTGCGCACGCAGATACAGCGCTTCGCCAATCACCACGACGTTCGCAACCGTTCCGAAGAAAAGCATCGCCAGCGGAACCGGCGGCAGCAACCGGCTGGCGAGTAGAACACCATGCAGCCGCACCTGCTTGATCGTAAGCCACTCTACTGCGGCGAATACCACGACACAGGCCAGCACAGCCGCCCCGGTCGACTGCAGCAGCGTGCGGAAGAAGATGCTGTCCAGCCTGCCATATTCTTTGCGCGAGATCATCTGGCCGAAGGGCGACGCTTTGGTGTTCAACCACGAAACGGCCATGGTCGTCAGCGTGGCGCACACCGTGAGGCTCATGCCCAGACGGCCCGCCTCGACCGGGCCGCGAAAGTTCATGATCGTCGGCACAAAAAGCTGGCTGGTCAGATAGCCGGACATCCACGAAACCGCGATGCGCCACTGAAACGGCCACACCTCGGTACCCCAGTGAAGGCGGAAGTTGCCGGTCGCACGGTTTAGCAGCGGACCCAGCAGACTGCGCTTGGTGTAGATGAAAAATCCACCCGCCAGCGCCTGTCCGAAAATGAAGAATCCGGGCGCGAACAAGCCCAGATGCAGGGCAAATGCGCCCCACCCCAGCAGCGTGCTCACCATGGACTGGCGCAGGCGGGTACGTGCCACGTCACGCACCAGGCCGCAGCCTTCCAGAAAGGAAAATATGGGGTCGATCTGGAAGGTGCAGCTGGATGCAAAAACGACCAGCAGCCAGGGCAGCACAAAATGTACGCCGCCAAATCCCGGCTTGGCCGTGACATGGCGGAAGAAGACAATGCCTGTGGGCGCCAGCATGCAGGCCATCAGGACGGCCGCCACCGTGTACCAGCGCAGCGATTTCTGCAGCACCGAAGCCAGCCGCGCATGTTCCCGTTCAGGGCCGGTGACGGTTCCGTCCGGGGCGATGTGCAGGTGAGCGGCTTCGTGCGACGCGGTTTGCAGTATGACGACCGAGAAGCCGAGTTCGAACACGATCTGGAGCGCGACCAGTGCGTAGAAGTTGTAGTAGAAACCCTGCTCCGCCGGAGTCAGGAACCGTGCGATCAGGGTCAGCGTCCCCAGTCCCGCGAGCGACGACCAGCCTCGCGCCAGCACTGTAAACGCGATAGCGCGATCCACGCCCAGCAGCTTCAGAAACCGCACCAGCGGACGGTGCTCGCGCGGCGACCGCGGTTGGATGGTCGTCGCTCCGGTCCCTTCCGGCAGCGGGGTGAGCCCGGCGCCGTCCGTGCGTGAAGCCGGCGGCGATCGCTGCGTTTCAGGCTGAATCGGCATTTCTGTTGGGGTTCCAGCGTCCCTGTTGCGGTTCCGGCGTCGAAATCGCCTGGAGTCCAATTGGGGTCGCAAAACTCAGGCTTTGGCTATGGTATCAGCGCGGTCGCGCACCACGATTCGTCCCCCGGGCCCGGCGTAACGCAACGCGGATGAGAAAATGGAAGCAGAATGCTGCAACTTTCCGCCGCCGGCAAACGGTTTGGCCAAAAACTCTTGTTTGAAGACGCCAACTGGCTGATTACCCCCGACGAGCGCACCGGTCTCGTCGGCGGCAACGGCACCGGCAAATCCACGCTGCTCAAAGTCCTGGCGGGCGTCGAGCCTCTGGACTACGGCCAGCTCACCCGCGTCCGCGGCATGACCATCGGCTACCTCCCCCAGGACGGACTCGCGCTCTCCGGCCGCTCCGTCTTCGAAGAGTGTCTCTCCGTCTTCGATGAGCTCTTCGCCCTCGAAAAGGAGTCCGAGCAACTTACGCACACGCTCTCGGATGCCGATCCCAAGTCGAAGGAGTACGCCGCCGCCGCGGAGCGTTACTCCGACATCGCGGACCTGCTGCACTCGCGCGACATCTACACGCTCGACGCACAGGTGGGCGCTGTTCTCGGCGGCCTCGGCTTCTCTAAGGAAGACTGGCAGCGTCGGACCGAAGAGTTCTCGGGCGGCTGGCAGATGCGCATCGCGCTGGCCAAACTCTTGCTGCAGGAGCCCTCGCTGTTGCTGCTCGATGAGCCCACCAATCATCTCGATCTCGAAAGCCGCAACTGGCTTGAGGACTACCTGCACGGCTATCCCAAGGCCTACATCCTGATCTCGCACGACCGTTACTTCCTCGACCAGGTCGTAAACAAGGTGGTCGAAGTTTGGAACAAGCGGGTGCACTTTTATCACGGCAACTACGAAAAGTTCGTGACGCAGAAGGAAGAGCGCCGCACCCAGATCATGAGCGCCTACAAGAATCAGCGCGACCGCATCGAGGCGCTGGAGGCATTCATCAACCGCTTCCGCGCGCAGGCGACCAAGGCCAAGCAGGTCCAGTCGCGGATCAAGGAGCTCGAAAAGATCGAGCGCATCGAGGTGCCGGAAGAAGAAGCGACCATCCACTTTACGATTCCGCAGCCCATCGCTTCCGGCCGCACGGTGCTCGAGGTGAAGCACCTGACCAAGAACTACCCCATGCCCGAAGGCGGGGTGAAGCGCGTGCTCGAGGACATCAGCTTCTCGATCGAGCGCGGCGACCGTATCGCGCTGGTAGGCGCGAACGGCGCGGGTAAATCGACGATGATCCGGCTGCTTTCACAGTTGGAGAAGCCGACCGCCGGAGAGATCAAGGCCGGCCACAATGTCCTGCTCGACTACTTCGCGCAGGACCAGTACAAGGTGCTGGACGCGGGCGCCGAGATGCTCGACGACATCACCGGGTCGAACCCCAAGGTCGACGTGGTGACGCTACGCTCACTGCTGGGCTGCTTCATGTTTACCGGTGACGACGTATTCAAGCGGCTGGGCGTGCTTTCGGGCGGAGAGCGCAACCGCTACGCGATGGCGAAGATGCTCGTGTCGCCATCGAACTTCCTCCTGCTCGACGAGCCCACCAACCATCTCGACCTGCGGGCCAAGGACGTTCTGCTCGAAGCTATCCGCAACTTCAGCGGCACGGTGATCTTCGTTTCGCACGACCGCTACTTCATTGACGGCCTGGCCACACGCGTGTTCGAGGTGGAAGATCGCCGCCTGCATATCTATCCCGGCAACTACGAGGACTATCTCTTCCGCAAGGGTGGCGGTGTACAGAAGATCGCCGACGCGGTGAAGGCGAATCCGCACATCGATTCCGTGACCGGCATGTTGAAACCCGTAGCCCAGAAGGGCGCTACGAACGGGGCAGCTTCGAACGGATCGGCCTCGAACGGATCGGCGCACGAGATGGCCGGGTCGCTCGATCCCGTCAGCGGGCCTGCCCGGTCGCAGGCCAAGCGCCTCAATCCGATCAAGCTGAAGCAGTTGGAGGACCGGGTAGCATCCATCGAAACGGAGCTTCCTGTGCTCGAAGATCGCATCCTGCAGGCCGAGCGGCAGCAGGCCGTATTCACCACCGCTGAGGCCGCGCAGCAGCTCGCCGCGGAACTGGATGCGATGCGCGACCGTCACGCCGCGCTCAACGAGGAGTGGGAAGAGTCCGCCACGCAGCTTGAGGCCCAGGCCACTGCCTGAAGCCCACGGCCTGGAGCCCACGGCCAGAAGCCCACGGTCTGAAATAGGAGAAGCTCGAATGAGGATTCTGGTCGTCGGCGCCGGCGCCGTGGGTGGATACTTCGGTGGCCGTCTCGCGGCTGCGGGACGCGATGTCACCTTCCTGGTGCGGTCCGGACGCGCTGCGCAACTCCAGCGCGACGGTCTGCGCATCGTGAGTCCCTCCGGGGATCTTGCCCTCACGGTCAAGACGATCTCGGCCGCCGGGCTGGCTGCGCCGTACGACTTGATCCTCCTCGCTGTGAAGGCCTACACGTTGGAGGCCGCCATGCAAGACTTCGCGCCAGCCGTTGGCCCCGGCACGATGATCCTTCCGCTGCTCAACGGCATGCGCCACATCGGCGCACTCGCCGCCCGCTTCGGCGCAAATGCGGTTCTGGGCGGGACGTCGCACATCTCCGCCGACCTCGATGCGGACGGCCGCATCGTGCATCTGGGCGCACTCGAAGATCTTAACTATGGCGAGCTCAGCGGCGAGCGGACGCTGCGCCTGCAGGCCCTCGAAGCTGCGCTGGCCCATGCCGGCTTTGGCGACACGCTCTCTCCGGACATCACTGCTCTCATGTGGCGCAAGTGGGTGGTGCTCGCCTCGCTGGGCTCGATCACCTGCCTGCTGCGCGGGACGATTGGCGAGGTAGCATCCACGCCGCGCGGTGTTGCAACCGCACACGCCATCGTCGCAGAGTGTGCCGCCATCGCCGCCGCCGAAGGCTATCCGACCGCTGCCACCGAGCTGGAGCGGATGCACGATCGGCTGACCCGCCAGGGTAGCGATCTGACGGCTTCGATGTATCGTGATTTGCACAAGGGAGCGCCCGTCGAAGTCGACCAGATCCTCGGCGACCTGCTGGACCGTGCCGACCGTCACAGCTTGCAGGCCCCCCTGGTACGCGCCGCGTTCGTGCAGTTGAGCATCTACGAGAAGTCTCGCCCCGTATAGGCGTTTTGCCCCTCAAATTTACTCGACGCAAATCGCCGCAGGTCGAACGCGTGGCATCATGAACCATGCCGTCCTTGTGGACTCCCGACAGTTGGACTGAACGCCTGGCCGAGCTCGAAGCTCGTACCGGCGACGCCAAGCAGGCGCCCTTGCGCCGCGACATTCGCGCACTCGGCACGCTGCTGGGCGACGTTCTCCGCGAGCAGGCTGGCGACGAGTTGTTCGACGCCGTGGAATCTCTGCGCAAAACCGCCATCGCGCGCCGCGAGGCCGAGGCCGCCAACGCGCGCGAGTCCGCCGAGGCGCTCCTCGGCGAAGCGCAGGCGCTCACCCACTCCGCAGCCGCCGACCTGAAGCAGGCCTACCGTCTCGCGCGGGCGTTCGCCTTCTACTTCGAACTCATCAACCTCGCCGAGACGAACCATCGCAAACGCCGTCGTGCTTCCGCGCTGCTCGACGCCTCCGCCCCGCCCCAGCGTGGCAGTCTGCGCGGCACCCTGCGCAGGCTGCGTGCCGCAGGCATCGACCGCGCCGAAGCGTTGCGTCTGCTGGCGCGGATTTCCATCACACCGGTCTTTACAGCGCACCCAACCGAGGTCGCGCGCCGCAGCGTCATGTTCAAGCGGCGTCGCATCTCGGACCTGCTCGAACAACTCGACCGTATCCCCCTCGCGCCCGCCCAGTTGGACGCGCTCGAACAAGACCTTACCGCCGAGATCACCGCTCTTTGGCAGACCGATGACGTGCGCGATGCTCGGCCTACGGTCCGCGACGAAGTGCGTATGGCGCTCGATTACTACGAGGCCTCGATCTTTACCACGGTGCCGCAGCTTTACGGTGATATTGCAAGTTCGTTCGACGCGGAGTTTCCAGACCCGGACACCGGCCCCACCGCGCTCGGCACCCTGCCGCTGGTCGTAAGCTTCGGTTCGTGGATCGGCGGCGACCGCGACGGCAATCCGTTCGTCACCGCAGAGACCACAACGGATGCCATGGAGATGTCGCGCAAGCTTCTGCTGGACTATTATCTTGCGCAGCTCGGCGAGGTGTTCGAGCAGCTCGCCTCGTCCACCCATCAAACGCCGATCGCGGACGCGCTGCGGGAACGGCTGCAAGGCTACGTACGCCAGATGCGCACCTCCGGCCAGTCGCAGCCGGAAACGCCGTTCCCGCATGAAGCCGCCCGGTTGATGATTGCCTGCATCGCGCTGCGGCTGGGAGGAGCCCCGCCCTCGACGATGTACCGCAACCTCGCGATCGCCTCAAATGCGACGTTGCCGCTCTACGACAGGCCGGCAGAATGCATCGACGATCTCTCGCTGCTGCGCGACTCATTGACCGCCAATCACGGCGAGCGGCTCGCGCAAATGTTCATCGAACCGCTGCTGTTGCAGGTGCGAACGTTCGGCCTGCATCTGCAAACTCTGGACGTGCGGCAACATGCCCTGGTACACGCGGCCGCGGTCAAGGATCTCACCGCGTGGCAATCCAATACCGCCCTCGATCTGCCGCCACCGGCCTCGGAGCAGACTAGCGAAGTGTTGGCCACGTTTCGTGCCATCGCCACGACCAAGCAGCACGCACCGCGCGCCATCTCGCAGTACGTCATATCGGGTGCCAGCTGCGCGGAAGACATGCTTCGCGTGCTCTGGCTTGCGCGTCTCGGCGGAGTACGCGTGGAGGGCGGCGAAGCAGCCAACGGCGAGCATGACCCCGGGCTGCAGCCTGTGCCCCTGTTCGAGTCCATCGAAGACCTTCAAAATGCCCCCGCCATTTGCCGAGAGATATGGTCCAGCGATGCCTACAAGCCTCTGCTCGAAGCCTGGGGTGGCCGACAGGAAGTGATGCTCGGCTATTCGGACTCGAACAAGGATGGCGGCATGATTGCCAGCACATGGGAGATTTGGAAAGCGCATCGTGCTTTGCACACCGTCGCGCGCGAGTGTGGGGTAACGCTGCGGCTCTTCCACGGGCGCGGTGGAACGGTAGGCCGCGGCGGTGGGCCCACGCATCGCGCCATCTATGCCCAGCCGCTCGACAGCTTCAACGGCGAGCTTCGCCTGACCGAGCAGGGAGAAGTTTTGAATTGGAAGTATTCCGATGTAGTGCTGGCCGAGCGCAACCTGGAGCTGATGATTGCGGCTTCGCTCGACGCCATCGCACGCCCCGACCGCAAGCTCGATACAGCCTCACCCACGCACCTGACGGGCGCGATCACGCCCCGCTGGGAGGCTGCGCTCAATGAGCTTTCGGCGTCCTCCTTCGCCTTCTACAAACAGCACATCGTCGCGAATCCAGAAGTATTCACCTATTTTGAGCAGGCCACACCGGTCGCCGAACTCGAGCACGCCCGCATCGGCTCGCGTCCCGCCAAGCGCCAGGACGCCAGCGCGAAAAAACAGCGCAGCATGGCAGACCTCCGCGCCATCCCCTGGGTCTTCGGCTGGATGCAGTCCCGTCACGTCGTTCCCGCCTACTTCGGAGTGGGCCATGCGCTCGACGCCTACGTGCAGGCACACCCGGATGGCCTTGCCACCCTACAGGAGATGGCGCGCAGCTTTCCGTTGTTCCTCGACATGGTGCGCAACGTCGAACTTGCACTGGCCAAGGCGGACTTCGGGATCGCGCGGCTCTACGCTTCGCTGGTCGAAGACGAAGGTCTGCGGGAGCGGGTCTTTCACACGCTCGAAGCGGAGTTTGACAAGACCCGCCGCATGATTCTCGCCGTCACGGAACAGCGGGACTTGCTCGAACGAAATGGGGTCCTCAGCAACTCCATTCGCCTCCGCAATCCTTACGTGGATCCCATGAGTCTGCTCCAGGTCGAACTGTTGCGGCGCAAGCGCGCGGGCGAGCGCTCGGACGAGCTTGACCGCGCCATCACCGCCACCATCAACGGCATCAGCGCGGGCCTTCGCAACACAGGCTGACCGGGCGCACATCAATGCGGTACACTTCGCGGATGCGTCGCATTCTCTCCGTTCTTGTGCTTCTCGCCGCCTCTGCCGCTTCTTCTCATGCCCAAACCCCTATCGCTCCTGCGCTCCAGTCTCATCAGGTCAACAGCGACGGCACCATTACCTTTCGCTACCAGAACAAAGCAGCCAAGGAAGTCATCGTTTCGCTAGACGCGCCAGTCGGCAAGCTGCCCATGACGATGAACCAGGAAGGACTTTGGTCGGTCACAACGGCCAAGCTTGCGCCCGAGTTTTACGGCTATGCATTCCTCGTCGATGGCGTCACCACGCTCGACCCCCTCAATCCGCTGGCGCGCCGCAATTTCGCCTTCCTGGGCAGCAATGTCATGCTGCCCGCAGACACGCCCAAACCATGGGAGCTGACCTCCATCCCGCATGGCCGGGTCGACCGCCATGTATTCACGACGCACATTGGCAAAAATCTTCCGGCCAACCAGAGCGCGTACGTGGTCTATACGCCTCCCGGTTACGACTCGCGTCACAAAGGCGGCTATCCCGTGCTGTACCTGCTCCACGGCTGGTCCGACGACGAAACCGGATGGGATGAAGTCGGCCGCGCCAACTATATCCTCGACGACATGCTCGCCAAAGGCAGCATCGTTCCCATGGTCGTCGTCATGCCCCTCGGTTACGGCAATCTGGACTTCGTCACGCACGGTTTCGACATCTGGGGCAACGCCGCGAAAATCGACGAGAACACGGAACTCTACTCCGGCCTGTTGCTGACCGAGGTCGTGCCCGCCGTCGAGAAGGAGTATTCGATCGCCGCCGGACGCAACAATCACGCCATCATCGGCCTCTCCATGGGCGGCCTCGAAAGCCTCTACATCGGCCTCAATCACACGTCGCAGTTCGCCTATGTCGGCGGCATGAGCGCCGCCATTCATCAGCGCAAATTTGATCAGCACATCGCCGGTCTCGATGCGAAGAAGGCCGACCTCAAGCTGCTCTGGGTGGCCTGCGGCACCGAGGACAACCTCATCGAGCCCAACCGTGAGTTCGTCAAATGGGCAAAGGGCAAAGGCTTTGCCGTGACAGCCGTCGAAACGCCCGGCGCACATGTGTGGCCGGTGTGGCGCGAAAACCTGTTGCAGTTTGCCCCGCTCTTGTTTCGGTCGAAATAACCCCTCAGGTTCCCGGCTGCACATACGGCACCTGGCCAAGATAGCGTCGCTCAGCCCCGCGCGGATCGTCCTCCACCCGCGCGGGAACATCGAAGATCATGGTCGCGCGGCGCTTCAGATCGAAGGCCGGCCAGTGCGGCATGTGACGGTATTCCGGTGTGCCCGAGTGCGCAAAGGCCAGGAACCTCTCGCTGACCAAGTCCGCCATCTGCTGCGCGCGAGCCTTGTCGGCCACACTGCCGCCCACCATGCCCGGCGCGAGTTCTACATTATCGAAGGCCAGCGGTATATCCAGGGTATGCGGCGAGCCGTAGCTGCCAGCTCCGTCCGGGGTGCGAACGGGTGACTTCCAGTTCAGCTGATACACCCACGTATGAGGCTGCGCGATGGCGTCGGCGGCCCGCCGGTCGGCTTCGATAATCTGTCCCCGCCACGAGCGTGAATCCGTCGTCACCGCAAAGAAGACATCGCTCGCCGAGTAGGCCGGATGCCACGCCCGATACCTCGCGATCACCTGCGCGACCGGCAGCGAAATTCGTTCACTCTTCAAAAACGGGGCGTTCCGTTCGAGCGCGTCCGGCAACGTATCCCAGGTCAGATGAAAAAACGCGGGCTGGCCCATCAGGCCACGGGTCTCATCGTGCATGTTGCCAAGCATCATCGGAACGTGTGCGGAGATCGCGGGGTCGGTGGGCGCGAACGGATCGCGCGGCAGCGAGCGTCCGTCTGTAACCGGCCCAAAATAGCCGCCTGCCGCTGCAGCTTTCTGGAGCTCGTCCATCGGTAGCGCGCGCAACGCCTTCGCGCAGGCCTCGGTGCTCGCGGAATCGAGCTCAAGCGCTTTGAGGAAGTTGCGAGCGCGCTCGGTGGCGTGCGCAGGCTGAGCGCCCGTTAACTGCTGCCCGCTCATCGTAATCACGCGATGGAAAAGCCCACGCGCGGCAGGCTGGGCCATCAAGGTAGCGCACTTGGCGCCGCCGCCGGACTGACCGAAGATGGTCACACGCGAAGCGTCACCGCCAAACTCGGCGATGTTCTCACGCACCCACTCAAGCGCGAGGACCAGGTCAAGCTGACCCGCGTTGCCGGAGTCGTCAAAGCCCAATCCTGGCAGAAGCTCCGCCAGGTACAGATAGCCGAATGCATTCAGCCTGTGATTGACCGTGACGACCACGGCATCGCCCCGCCGCGCCAGACGCGAGCCATCGTAAAGCTGCGAGTTCACCGTGCCGTTCGAGTAGGCACCGCCATGGATGTACACCAGCACCGGACGCTTTTTGCCATCGCGCAGCAACGGCGTCCAGACGTTCAGGCGGAGACAATCCTCGCTCTCCACCCCCTCGTCCGGAGGCAGATGATAGCCGGCCGGCGGCGCTGCGTCGTCCTCGCGGCGGCTTCGCGCACCTCCCACCTGCGGTGCCCGGTGACCCCAGTGCGCACACAGCAGAACGTGATCCCAAGGTTGCGGTGGCTGCGGAGGTGCAAAGCGAGTCTTCGCCGTGTCCATGCCGTACGGAATGCCTTTGAAGCAGGCCACCACCGGCATTGGCCGGCTCGGCCCGGGCTTGAAGTCGCCAAACGTGCCGCGAACGAAGCCATGGGTCGTCTTCGCGAGCGGCCCCGTAGGCACAGGTTCCGGCGCCATTCCCGACGCCCGCGCCGCGCGCTGCACGCAGCTGCCTGCCCCTGCCATTGCCGCTCTGGCCAGCAACTCACGACGGTTCATCGCACAACCTTACACTTCAGCAGAATCGTAATGTCCGGCCCCGCTTGCCCGGCTTTCAGTTTTGCGGCGTTATCTTCACGGCCTTGTTGTGCTCGAAAACGATCTTCACTGGATGATCGTTGTTGTTGTAGGTCACGGTCCGGTCGCCCATGGTATCGCCGCTCGGCACAATCACCTGGCCCAACGCCATCATCGCCTGGTTCTCGCTCATGCCCGGGACGACTTCGTGCTTTTCGACGTGCGCCCACGTGTCCGCGCCCCAGTGTTTGTAGAGCGTATGCGGATCGTCATAGAAGAAAATCTCGTCGGTAAGGAACTCGTAGTTACCGGCGTCGTAGTGACCTACCGGCACCGCATAAAGAGCGTTCGGATCGGCGGACTTCGGCAGCGTGAACGCCAGCAGCACATGGCGCTGGCCGGCGGCGATCCGGGCCACGGCGCGTCCGGCCTTCGGCGGCATCTGCTCGAAAACGTCCTTGACGACCAGCGGGTCGGCACCGGAAAGCGTGCTCACCGGATGCGCGTAGTCGGCGCGGTGGTTGGCGTAGTGGTAGTAGTCCATCTGCCCTCCGGCACTGACCCAGATGGTCTTGCCGATCAGGGCCCGCTCGTCCTTGAGCGAGTCCGGACGCTGCTTGCGCAGGAATACCGCGTCGTCGTCCGACAGCGTAGGTTTGACGAACGCGCCCTTCGGCGCCGGCGCTTCCTCATGGTTCGCCTTATAGATCAGGCCCACCCGCACCGCAATCGCGAGTACAAATACCGCAGTAACACCGACTGCGATTTTCTTTCCGTTTTCCATTCTGCAATCCTTCGCTGCGCTTCAGGCTTCGCCTGCGCGCCGTTCTCGCACGAGTGTATCGTCTGATGCGCGAAGCTTGTCACCCCACCGGCTCGGCCGCGCTGAACTCTTGTTCCACCGCGATCAGGCTCTCGGTGGTCAGACGGTCGGCCTGGCGCAGGGCGGGGAAGAAGACGCTCCACAACCCGGTGACGGCCAGACTTGCGCAGCCGCCAATGACCACCGCGCGGACCGCTCCCCACCAGTGCGCGGTCAGGCCGCTTTCATATTCGCCCAGCTCGTTCGATGCGCCCAGGAAGAGCCAGTTCACCGCGCTCACTCGGCCGCGCATTTCGGGCGGCGTGGCCAGTTGCAGGATGCTCGACCGGATCACCACCGACACCATGTCGCTGGCGCCAATCAGCACCAGCGCCACGCAGCTGAGGTACACGCTGCGGCTCAACCCGAACACCACCGTCGCCGCCCCGAACACCCCCACGCACGCCAGCATGATGCGGCCGGCCTCGCGGCGTATCGGAAAGAACAGCAGCAGCAGCGACACCGCCAGCGCGCCCACGCTGGGCATCGCGCGCAGCAGGCCCAGCCCGTTGGCCCCTTCATGCAGCACTTCGTGCGCAAACACCGGCATCAGCGCCACGGCGCCGCCCAGCAGCACAGCAAACAGATCCAGCGAAATCGACCCCAGCAGCAACCGCGTGCTGCGCACATAGCGCAACCCCGCCAACAGCGTCTCAATCGTGAAAGCCTTGCCCGCACCGGTGGCCAGTGGACGCGGCGTCAGCGTCGAAACCAGCACCAGGAATGCCAGCAGGCAGATCAGCGTGAAGCAGTACACCAGCGGCGCGCCGTTCAAAATCCTCATTCGGCCAGTGAGCGCCAGCGTGAACAGCAGGCCGCCAAACATCGGCCCGGAAGCATTGGCAATCTGGAAAATGGTGGCGCCCCACGTGACCGCATTGACGAAATGTTCCTTCGGAATCAGCGTCGGCACCATCGCACTGGCCGCCGGCCCACTGAAACAGCGGCCAGTGCCGATAACAAAGAGGATCAGGTAAACCGGCCAGATGCGCCCGATGCCGTGCAGCGACAGCCAAAGCAGGGAAACGGTTGCCACCGACTGCACCGTGTAGCAGAGCAGAATAATGCGGCGGCGGTCGTAGCGATCGGCGACATGCCCGGCAGGAAGAACGAAAAACAGCCCGGGCAGAAAGAGCGCCAGCCCCGTGTATCCCAGCGCCAGCGCAGAGTGCGTAATTTGATACACCTGCCACGCGACACCGACGGATTGCGCTTCCGAACCCAGCACGCCCAGCAACCGCGCCGACTGATAAAAGCGGAAGTCTCGCGAGCGCCACGCCGCCGTTCCTGAGGCTTCCTGAGTAGGTTGACTTTCGCCGTCCGGCATACGCTATGCTTTCACAAATTCGTTCGCCAGAAGTCACGGCACGTTTCGGCGATACTGGAATAGAGGCACCGGACCACGCGCATGACACTCAATAGCGGCGGTATACAAGCGCAACGGCAGCGCAACGCTTCCCGTCTCCTGCGTCATCACCTTCCCCTGGCGCTGGGCACGGCTGCGTGTTTCGCGTTGTTGTTCCTTACCCGCCCGTACCGCGACTGGATCAGCCGCGCCAGCTTCGCCTCCGCCTACCCGGCGCTCTTTCTGCTCGCGGCCACGTTGTGCATCGGCCCCTGGAACGTCCTCCGCGCGCGTCGCAACCCGGTCTCGAGCGACCTCCGCCGCGACATCGGCATCTGGGCCGGCATCCTGGGCGTTACCCACGCCGTCATAGGGCAGTGTGTGCACCTGCGTGGCCGTCCCTGGCTTTACTATCTCTACCCCAGCGACTCGCACCACCTGCTGCCCCTCCGCCATGACCTCTTCGGGTCTGCGAACTTCACCGGCCTGGCCGCCGCGCTTGTCCTGCTCGCACTCTTCGCAACCTCCAACGACCTCTCTCTCCGCAGGCTGGGCACGCCCCAGTGGAAGCGCCTGCAGCGGTGGAACTACGCCTGCTTCGCTCTCGCTGCCGCCCACACCGTGCTGTACCTGGTGTCGGAGAAACGCTGGACGGCATTCGCCTTCGCAAGCGGCGCGGGCATCCTGATTACCGCCGCGCTACAGCTCGCGGGAGTGCGCCATCGGCGTCACGCGGCAGGCAGTCTTCTGCCAGCCAGTCTTTAGCCCCACTGGTCGCCGCGCGCAAAGTTATCATGGTGACTCCATGCCCGCACCCAGCCAGCCCGCCCCAGATCAGCCCGCCCCCAGCCAGCCCGCCCCAGACCAGCCCGCTCTAGCGCACCTTCTCACCGAGGCCCGCAACCCCGCCTCCGAGCACCTCGACCAGCTTTCCACGCTCGACATGCTCACCGTCATCAACGACGAAGACGCCAAAGTTGCCGCCGCCGTCCGCGCCGAGTTGCCCAGCATCGCCCGTGCCGTGGACGCCATCGCCGAACGCTTCGCCCGCGGTGGTCGCCTCTTCTATATCGGCGCCGGCACCAGCGGCCGCCTCGGCGTGCTGGACGCCAGCGAGTGTCCGCCCACCTTCTCCGTCAGCGCGGACCTCGTGCAGGGCCTTATCGCCGGTGGCGACCGCGCACTGCGTCTCTCCAGCGAGCACTCCGAAGACTCCCGCGAAGAAGGTGCCGCCGACCTTGCCGCCGCAGGCTTTTCCGCGCTCGACACCCTGGTCGGCATCGCCGCCAGTGGCCGCACGCCTTACGTCCTCGGCGCGGTCGACTACGCCAGGTCGCTCGGTGCGCTGACGGTTGGCCTCAGCAGCGTCCCCGGCTCAGCGCTTGCGCAGGCCGCCGACCTGGCGATCACTCCAGCCACCGGCGCGGAAGTACTCACGGGCAGCACCCGCATGAAAGCCGGCACCGCCACCAAGCTCGTCCTCAACATGCTTTCCACCGGCGTCATGGTCCGCACCGGCGCCACCTACGGCAACCTGATGGTCAACGTCCGCCCCACCAACGCCAAACTCGTCGACCGCGCCGAGCGCATCATCGCAGCCGCCACCGGCTGCGACGCGGCCACCTCCGCCCGCCTGCTCTCCGAGTCCGGCGAAAACGTAAAGACGGCAATCGTGATGGGCAAGCTGGGACTGGGGAGAGAGTCTGCGGAGGAGAGGCTGGCGAGCGTGGGTGGCGCTCTGGCGAAGGCGATTTGAGGCGGTTCAAATGGCGAGAGCAGGTCTCGGCGGCAATCTCCGCTCCAACTGCCCACAATGGCGTTTCTGCTTACTAATCCAAAGACATAACTTCCAGATTGATCGTCATCCAGGAGCAACCGCGACTTCTGCGAAACTGACTTCTCCGGAGCCGCTCTCGAACGCGCAGTTCTTCCTCGATGAGGGCGCATTATGTTACTTCCCATTTCTAAAGATGACTCTGGACAGTTGAGTAAAGTCTGGGTTCATCCCTAGGTGTTGTGCATTCCCTGTCAGTTCCCCCAACCGCTCCGAGAGTTCACTCGCTAGCTCGCCAACCGTAATATCGCTGTATTCCGGGTGGTCCGAAAGCACGTCGATTATTGCCTTGGTGAAAGCGCCGTGTTTCCATTCATCCTTCTCGATCGAATCTTCTGTTCCCGACGAGGATGTCAATATCTGTACGCCGTCATTAGAAAAGAGGTGTTGAAGCGCAGTTGCATCAGGGTTCAAACTGTCTCCCTCACTTGTAATTGAACCGGACCGGCACGCATCCAGGAGAGTCAAGACAAAACCGTGTTGAGCGATGCTTGCCAATTTATTCTGCAGTTGCCCTGCTGGAAGCGCAGTCGATTCGATTTTCGAAGATGTCGAAGCATCTACCCCATATGGCAAAAGGAAGAGTTGATCGTCAATCCTAGCCCCGTGGCCTGAATAGAAAAATATCATCGCGTCTCTTCCGTCACCCAAACGCATTTGGCTTTCGATTACGTTTAGTGCTTGCATAATATTTTCTTTAGTGGCTACATCGTTCGGATAAGCCATAGGCTGGATCTTTGAGTAGAGGCCGCCTTTGTCTTGGCTCTTGTCGAGCTTCTCCAAAAACTCGATCGCATCATTATCAGCAAATTTCAGGTTGAGTCGAGAAGCCGATGGACCGTAGTCGCTGATTCCCACGGCTAGGGCGTAAAGACGGGCGCCAGGAGGTGAACTGGCACCCGTAGCAATCTGAATCTTGTGCGCGATCAGTGCCCGATCTGCTTGACCAAGGGCCACATCGATATTTCTGGTTCCGATGAGACGTTTCAGCACATCAGGGCGTCGCAGTTCCGGTATGTTCGACACCGGAACATTAATTACCCGATCAGTTCCGCTTTGATTTGCTAGCCATTGAATGACATTGTTTGCGTCGGTCGTCGACGAATATAAACCATCAGGTGTCCAAGTGACCCAACCGAGCGAAGCCGCATCAACATAGTGAGCGGCCGCTCCTGTCGACTTATCTCTTAAGATCGGCATCAGCGCCATCAGTTCGACACCATCGTCAGCCCGGAGCCACCTGATCGTCCCGTCGAGGACTGCTGCCACAACGATTTGCCCGTCACCGCTCACCGTAACTGCGGAAACGGCGTTTTCAAGTGAGTGAACCCACAATCGTTTCCCACTCCTTGAAATAGCAGTGACCCCGGTAAGCGTACCTACAGCAATGTCGGTCCCATTTGGAAACAGGGCTGCTGAAGTAGCTTCTCCGCTGAAGTGCATCGGAGCAGCCTTTTCATCTAGAACTACCTCCCCTTGATTGTTGATTGAAATGGCCTTGGTGTCGTCCGGCCACTCTATTTGAGGCGGATTAGACATAGTCTCAGTGTTGGCACTAAATCGGACGACAGATGGTGTCGGTTCAAAACGAAAATCGACGTCATTCCCATCCTCATTTACTTTCAAAGTTTGTCTTCCGGGGAACTTTGCGGTCGGTGACCCGTGCTCCCAACGCACCTTCGTCGCCGAATCATACATGCCCAGATAAGGAGCATCGCGAGCTCCAATGACAAGCGCTCCCTGTTCAGTCGCGACCATTTCTGTGCTCGTTGAATCAAACGACATTTCGATCCTTCGGCACTCACCTAGTCCATGGCCATTGCAGGCCTCAATCCCACCCTTGCCGCGGATAAACAACGACGCACCCAAACTCGCTTGAAAATAGAGTGTCTTGTTGTCGGACGACCACGCGACCGTCGCCATCTTTCCCGCAACGCTGTTCGTCTGGGGGGTGCCTTTTTCTGTGAGCGCTTGACCATCCAGGATCAGGACGCAAGGGTATTGAGTCAGTCCAACCGCCACTGACGAGCCATCTTTGCTAAATGCTATCGAGGTCACTCCACGACTTCCGCGTGGATGGACACTGCTCAAAGAGTGGAAGTGAGAATCGTAAAGGCGGACAAGGCCATCCTGAGTCGAGACGACAAACCTTCCGTCCTTGGTAAAAGAAATGCCGTTTACCGCATCAGTGTAGTCGTCATCGCGGGCAACCTCTTTCCACGCTTGGTTCCTATCGAATACAAGGAGCCCGACCGTTCCCGCGACCAAGTACCTTCCGTCGGGAGAGAATGCTAATCGGGTAGCAACGTTGGGCATCCCGGGAACAGATCGGCTAATTTTCCCCGTTTTTGGGTCGGCGAGATAGATCACGTTCTTCTCAGTCCAGCCACCGATTGCAAGCAGACTTCCATCTGGAACCAGTGCTGTCGCATTGACTTGACCAAATCTATCGGGGCCAAATGGTGGCTCGATGATGAGGTTTAGCTTCCCAGTCTGGGCATTCCAAATGCGAACGGTTTTGTCGAGCGACCCGCTAACGACAAGCGTTGAGCCTGCGTCGACGCTCAGTGAAGTTATGTCAGACGTATGCATTCCCGGATCGATTCGCAATACGGGCCGATCGTACCTCTGACGTTCTATGTTTTGCGCTGCGGCAGAAGTGTGTATTGCCGAAATTAGGCATGAAAAGTGTAAGACTAGTGCCCAATAACGATTTTGTCGTAGTCTTGCCATTTTGCGGCCTCAAGTTGCGTCTGTATCGTCTTCTTTGTTAAATCCTTATCAGCGCGGTGATTATTGTAGAGCGCAGCGATACCATCGGAGACAGCCTTAACAAGAGGCTCAATTGCAGCTTTCGCAATTTCGTCAACAACACCCTTGTGTCCTTTAGTCGATGGGATCATGGCGCTTGCAATGTTGCAAGACTCCGTAACCTCGTTTGAGGCCAATTTGAGGTTGCTTTGCAGTGTTTGTAGATCTGTAATTTTCCCAGAACTGAACAATGCCACTTCTAACCCCGAGATGACCGCATTTGCGTTGCCTTCGGCACTGCCATATTCAAGTCTGGCATGCGCTTTTTGATTAATATGTCCGTACTGTTTGATAATCGATATGCATGTTTCGGAAGTCGTTTTCAGTTGGATGAGGTTTGCAGTGGCATCTGGCCATCCCATTGGGGTAGTGCCTCCGCCTTGGGCTAGTGCATTGGAAACGCCCACCAGAGGCAGGATTAGAAGTGCCACTGCCAACGTTGTCTGCCTAGGCAGCACTTGGAAACATTCCAACAGAAAGGTTTGCTTCTTTACGACATCGAACCAAGCAGTCATCATTGACTCCATGAAGAACGTTATTGTGGAAGTGCAGGTATAGTACAACAGGTTCAGCCGGTGTGTAGCCACCAATCTCACTATCATCTTCCGCGAACGGGTGCGGCTCGCTGGATTCGGTCGGCACGTCACCGTCTGGTCCTCTGCAGAGCAGTAGTCCTCGAATTGAGTGCCGAAAAAATCAGTACTGATAAGTCGGCTTGTCGGAAGTGACCGCCTTCTGAAAAGACGAGCGTTTTATGGAGAGTCAGGATGTTGGCTTCGATTCGAATGCAGTATCTCTCGAAGCCAGTTTATTCCTCATGCGCGACTCAACCTCAGCATCCATCAACTCCATGACTTCCTTCATCATCTCTTCGGGGATAGATGGAAGCTGGCTATGTCCCGGCACTACCCTCTCATGCCATTCGGGGTCGGCCATCATCTCGTGCAAAGCCTCAGGACGGAAGCTCTCGGCGATCTAGTCGTCATATCTCCGCGTTGCACAGTCAAACGCCACATGAAGCAAGACCTTCAATGAATCGCACCGTAACCCTTCGCACGGATAGGTTGGGTTGATCGCCTTGAGGTAACTGTTGACCCTCATTCCATCTGTTGGTTGCCACGTCGCATCGGGATCGTGGGCAAAACGGTTCCGTACGGTGTTGACCCGTTCAAAGAGGGGGGGGGAACTTTGGATGGAAGATTCCCAGAGCAACCAAAACATCGACCTTCAAAAGGAAAGCCACTCGGCGAAGCTCAAGGGCACTTGCGCGAGGAAGTACATGCTCCAATGCCTCTTGGATTCTAGCCTCGATAGAGTGATGCGCGCGCACGACGAGAGAGAGGCTGTCCGATGCATCATGCATCATGGTCGAAAATTCTTTGGTCGTCGCCGCTCTGGATGCGATAAAGAAATACTACGGGACAGCGAATCGCGGTTGCCCCCGAAATGCCGGCTTGTGGTGAGTGATCGAAGTTCGTTCGCGGGTTAGTCGAACAGCGTGCTTGCTTTGCGGGGCATGGGGATCCCCAGGTGCTCATACGCCAGTCGCGTCGCCACCCGCCCCCTCGGCGTGCGGTCCAGAAACCCAATCTGAATCAGAAACGGCTCATACACTTCTTCGAGCGCGTCCTGCTCTTCGGCCAGTGCCGCAGCCAGAGTATTCAGACCCACCGGCCCGCCGTCATACTTCTCGATGATCGTTCGCAGCAGCCGCCGGTCGAGCTCGTCGAAACCATGCGCGTCCACCTCCAGCAACTTCAGCGCCGCCATCGCCGTCTCGCGGTCGATCCTGCCCGACGCCCTCACCTCCGCGTAGTCGCGCACCCGCCGCAGCAGCCGGTTTGCGATACGCGGCGTTCCGCGCGAGCGCATCGCGATCTCCGCCGCTCCGTCGCGGTCAATCGGCACGCCCAGCACCTCCGCCGAGCGCTCCACCACAAACCGCAGCTCATCGTCCGTATAAAACTCCAGCCGCAACAGAATCCCGAACCGCGACCGCAGCGGCGACGATAACAGCCCCGGCCGCGTCGTCGCGCCCACAAACGTAAACGGTTTGATCTCCAGCGTATGCGTCCGCGCGCTCGGCC
The DNA here is from genome assembly GCA_038230455.1 of Terriglobales bacterium. GTDB lineage: Bacteria > Acidobacteriota > Terriglobia > Terriglobales > Acidobacteriaceae > Granulicella. Next base: position 60,971 of record JBBRNF010000013.1, on the reverse strand, counting down.
CCTGCCCGATGATGATGTCCATCTGGTAGTCCTCGAGCGCCGTGTACAGCTTCTCTTCGAGCACCGGCTGCAAACGATGAATTTCATCCAGAAACAGCACCTGCCGCTCGCGCAGGTTCGTCAAAATCGCCGTCAGATCGCCCTGTATCTGCAACGCCGGCCCGCTGGTCTGCTGATACCCCACCCCCAGCTCGTTCGCGATAATCGTCGCCAGCGTCGTCTTCCCCAGCCCCGGCGGCCCGAACAACAGCACATGGTCCAGCGCCTCGCCGCGCGCCTTCGCCGCCGCCAGCGCAATCGCCAGCTGCTCCTTGGCCTTCTCCTGCCCGATAAACTCCGCCAGCCGCTTCGGCCGCAGCTTCAGCTCGACCGCATCATCGTCGTCCACGCGACCGGCAGAAACCAGCCGCTCCGCATCGGAGCCTTTGGAGCCTTTCGTTTTGTTTGCGATCTCCACTAGAGGCGAGGATACGGCGAAGATGAACCTTCGCGCAACGCAGGGAATCCTCCGCAGACTCTCGTACCGCAGGGATTGAGCACCGAGGCGCGAAGCGCACCTCTCGCCTGTCGCCCGGCGCCGCCTTTCGTTGGCGAAGTCTGGTCTAATCGGTTAACCGCAACATGTTCTCCGCCCCCATTCCGTACGATGACGCTGGCCGAGTGGCCACTCTGCACTCCTACTCCATTCTGGATACGCGACCTGAACAGGGCTACGAGGACGTCACGGCGCTGGCCGTTTACATTTGTTCCGCACCTTACGCGACGATTACCTTCGTCGACAAAGATCGCCAATGGTTCAAGTCGGAGTCAGGCTTCGGAACCAACGAAACCGGACGCGCAGACGGATTCTGTGCCTGCGCCATCATTCAGTCAAAGGTGCTCATCATCGAGGACACTCTCGAGGACGGCCGATTCGAGAACAACCCTTTCGTGATCGGTGGACCCCGAATCCGCTTCTACGCGGGTGCGCCTCTGATCGCGCCTAATGGTCACATCCTGGGCACCGTCTGCGTTTTCGACAGCAAACCGCGTTCTCTTGCACCCGCCCAGATTGCGGCTCTTGAAAGTCTGGCAAGACAGGTCATGTTCCTGTTGGAAGCCCGTCTGAAGCTGGTTGAACAGGAGAGGGCGTACTCGGCGCTCATTCAAAGTGAAAAAATAGCCGCGGTCGGTCGCCTCGCCTCCAGCATGGCTCATGAAATTAACAACCCGCTTGAGGCCGTCACAAACCTGCTGTTTCTCTCGCGTCAGCGAGCCGTCGACGCACAACAGGTAGAGTGGCTCGATCAGGCAGACCGGCAACTCCGCCGCGTCTCGAACATCACCAACCAGACGCTGCGCTTTCACAAGCAGGCATCGGACCCGCAGGCGATTACCTGTACGAACCTTTTCTCGTCAACCCTCGACATTTACGAAGCTCGCCTCAAAAACGCTAACGTCACAGTCGAGAAGCGTAAACGAGCCAACCAACCGATCCTCTGTTTCGAAGGTGATATCCGGCAGGTCCTGAGCAATATCGTGACCAACGCAATCGACGCTATGCCGAACGGTGGACGACTCCTGGTCCGAAGCCGCCAGGCGACCGACTGGCGCACGGGACGCAAGGGCCTCACGCTGACTATCGCCGACTCCGGTGTGGGTATGGATGACGTGACGGCTCGAAGAGGGTACGAAGCGTTCTTTACAACCAAAGGCATTGGGGGCCTTGGCCTTGGGTTGTGGATCAGCAGAGAAATCATGGAGCGCCACCGAGGTGTCATCAAAATTCGGAGCAAGGCCAACGATGGCACCGTCGTCTCCTTGTTTCTACCCTTCGACTCCCCTTGGCACCTGGAATTTGCAACTTCTTAGAACAAATTCCTGAACGTGATTTGATTCCCGTTCAGGCATCCAGGAATTGGACGCGCTGAAGTCCAATGGACCGTCCGGATAAGATGGAACCAATGCCGTCCGCGCCATCCGAACTCTTCCCCGAGCTCACCCCCGAACCCGATGCGCCCCGCCCGCTCACCCCCGAGCAGGCCGACAAGCTGCCGCACATCCATCGCCTTCTGCTCAAGCACTACGGCCTTCCGCCCGCCCGAACTCCCTGGGACCCGCTCACCCAGTTCATCTACTCCCTGCTGTCCTCGCGGACAAAAACGCCCGCCTCACACGCCGTCATGCGCGACCTCGAGCGCCGCTTCACCGCCGGCCCCGGACACTGGGAAAACGTGCGCGACGCCTCTGTCACCGAGATCGAACACACCATCGGCGTCGTCACCTTTCCCGAAGTCAAAGCTCCGCGCCTCAAGCTCGCGCTCCAGCAGATCACCGAGCGCTACGGCTCGCTCACCCTCGACTTCCTCGCCAAATACAAGACGCCGAAGATCCGCGACTGGCTGGAACAGTTCGAAGGCGTCGGCCCGCAAATCTCCGCCGCAGTCGTCAACTTCTCCACCCTGCGCCGCCGCGCGCTCTGCATCGACGCCAACCACCTCCGCGTCACCCAGCGCCTCTGCGTCGTGCCCCGCGCCGACGCCGCCACCACCGAGCAGCGCCTGATGCGCCTGGTGCCCGAAACCTGGGACGCCGCCATGCTCGACGAGCATCATTCCCTCATCAAGCTCCATGCCCAGACCCTTTGCACCTTCGCAGACCCCCAATGCAAAGCCTGCCCTCTCCTGCCCTTGTGCCCAACCGGTCAGCGCAACGTTGGCGAACTCCCGTTAGCCACGCCCACGGAATAGCCTCTTCGCGAAAGCATCCCCACCCGAATGTTCTACTTCGCCGCAACGGCCGCCGTCGCCGGATCGGCGGGAAGCGTGGTCTGTTCAATCGCAATCGACACGTTCTCGTGCTTGATCTCCAGCCGCAGCCTGTTGAAGGCACTCATGTAGAAATTCGCAACCCATACCAGCGCAAACCAGGCCAGCACATAGCCGCGCCAGCCGGCATAGAGCAATTGGTACCGGACAAAAATCAGGACCAGTGCCGTGACGTAGTGCGAAAAGCAATACTCACAGGTAAACAGATAGAAGAACTTGCGCGGCACGATCTTCTTGCTGTTCTCGCTCTTCCGTTTGCAATAGTCACGCGGCTCGCGGAACACTTCTTCGTGCGTCACCGTCCATGCCATACAAGCAATGGGCAGCGCCAGCAGCAGCAGCATGCCGAACTGGTGCAGCAGCGAGATTGGCAACTCCATCGGCAGGCGCGTTCTTCCTTTACAAAGCTTAGATGCAGATAGCATGGAGCCGATGGGCAACCTCGACCCGCTTCGTCCAAAACCGTTCGATCCCGCCGCCTTGGACCGGGCGCTCGCCGGAACTCGTTTCGCGCGCCGCGTGCATCATTTCGCTTCCATCGATTCGACCAGCACAGCGCTTTTAGCAGCAGCCAACCAGGGAGCGCCGGAAGGTACGGTCTACGTCGCGGACGAGCAAACCGCCGGACGCGGACGCGGCGGCCATACCTGGCACTCCGCCCCTGCGGATGGTCTCTATGTCAGCGTGCTGATTCGTCCTCCGCTGCCGCTGCGCGAAGCCCTCTGGATCTCCCTCGCCACGGGCCTGGCCGCGCAGACCGCTATTGGCAAAACCACCTCGCTCGCGATCGACATCCGCTGGCCCAACGACCTCATGCTCGGCCAAAAAAAGTGCGGCGGCATCCTCGTCGAAACCTCGGTCGAAGGCGCCGATCTGCGCCTTGCCGTGATCGGCATCGGCATCAACGTCAACCACGCCAGCCTGCCCGACGACCTCGCTCCCGTGGCAACGTCGCTGCGCATCGAAAGCGGCCGCGCTCATCCCCGCGAGCCTCTCCTCGCGGCCCTGCTGCGGGCGCTCGACCTCGAACTCACCCACCTCGAAAGCAACGCGCCCGGCCTGCTGGCCCGATTCAGCGCCGCTTCCACATGGGTTCGCGGCAAACGTGTTCAGGTAGGGGAAGCGGGCGGCTATACTGGCGTCACGGATGGACTCGACGCTCACGGTTTCCTGCAAGTCATAGGAGACGACGGAGTTCGACGCACGGTACTTTCGGGCGGCGTTCGCAATGCTTAAAGTAGACCATCAGGAACGAGGCGGGAAAGCACCATGCTACTGGCACTCGACGTAGGCAATTCCAACACCTCCATCGGACTCTACCGGCCCGCGGTAGAAGGCATACCCGCGGCTCTGGTCGCCGACTGGCGCATCACCACACCGTTCAAGCAGACCACCGATGAGATCGCCTCGCAGCTGCAGATGCTGTTCACCATGCGCGGCCTCTCGCTGGGCGACATCCACGGCATCGCCATTTCCTCGGTGGTTCCGCCCATTGACTCTACCCTGCGCCGCGTGTGCGAGAGCTTCCTCAAAGTCAAGCCGCTCTTCATCGAACCCGGCGTCAAAACCGGCCTGCCCATCCTGACCGACAATCCCAGTGAGGTCGGTGCCGATCGCGTCGTCAACTGCGTCGCCGCGTTCGACCTTTTCGGCGGCCCCGCCATCGTGGTCGACATGGGTACCGCGACCACCTTCGACGTCGTGTCCAAGAAAGGCGAATTCCTCGGCGGCGCCATCGCTCCCGGCCTCGGCATCTCGGCCGACGCACTCTTCAATCGCGCCGCCCGCCTCACCCGCGTCGAAATCAAGAAACCCACCAAGATCATCGGCACCAGCACCACCGACAACATCCAGATCGGGCTTTACTACGGCTACATCGGCCTGGTCGACGGCATCCTCGAGCGCCTTATCGGCGAGCTTGGCCCTGAAACCAAAACCATCGCCACCGGCGGTCTGGCCAAGCTGATCGCTGGCGGCTGCAAACACATCGGCCAGGTAGATGAAATGCTCACCCTCAACGGCCTGCGGCTGATCTGGGAACGCAACCACGACCGGCATCGGCGCAGATAAACGAGTCAGCTAAGGCAGTCGGCTAAGGCAGTTAGCTAAAGCAGTCAGCTAAAGCAAGCATCCGCGAACCGCCTGTCTTCGGCGACCTCTTCGCGGCCGTACTGCACTTCGCTGCTTCGTCGCAGTTCGCTGCTCCCTATGAACTACTTTGCTTACTTCTCCGAAATTGAAGAGCGCTTCCAGCGCCGCCGCGGCTCCATCCTCATGCTTTCCACCCTCGACTGGGTGCTCATCGAGACCTGGCGCGATGCCGGCATTCCCCTCCAAGCCGTCCTCCGCGGCATCGACAACGCCTTCGACAAATACGACGCGAAGCTCGCCACCTCCAGGAGCCGCACCGGCAAGGTAAACGGCCTGGCCTGGTGCGCGCAGGCAGTGATGCAGGCCACCGAAGAGATGCAGGAAGCCGCCACCGGCATGGCAAGGCCCGCTCCCCGCGACCCCCAGGAATCCGGCTTCGAAGCCGAACGCGTGGCCACCTTCCTGGATCAAAACGCGACCGCCATCGCAGCCGCAGCAACCTTGCCGGATGCCAAGTCTCGGACCTGGGTTCCAGCAGCGGATGCAACCGCCGATCGCCTGCGCCAGCTCGCCGCTACCATGCGCCTAACCGCCATCCCTCTAGACGAGCTGGACCGCACCCTCACCGTCCTCGAAGAGAAACTCTTTGCCAGCCTTCTGGCCTCATCCACCGAAGAAGATCTGGTCGCGGTGAAAACCCAGGCCGACCGCGAACTCGCGCCCTACCGAAGCAAAATGTCCGCCGTCCAGCTCCGCCAGATCCAGCAGCAATTCCTGCACAAGCGCCTGTTGGAGTCGCACAGCCTGCCTCGCTTGAGCCTCTTCTACATGGGACACGCATGAGCCATCCGCCGCTTCTCCGCATCGGTGCCCCGCTCTACGGCGGAGCCTTCGCCACCAGTGATCCCGCAGTATCGCTGCCCTTCGTTCTGCCCGGAGAGCTGGCCGGAGACCTGGCCGGGGAGCCGGCTGACCTCTCGCCCGAAGGCCGGCCGGGCCCCATCGCAGAGCCTTCGCCCCAACGCGCCGCTCCACTCTGCCCACACTTCGGCGTCTGTGGCGGCTGCCAGTACCAGCACGCAGACTACTCCGCCCAACTCTCGATCAAACGGGAAATCCTCACCGGCATACTGCATGCCCAAGCCATCGCCCCCCTGCCAGCCGTTGAGACCCACGCCTCCCCCCAACCCTACGGCTATCGCAATCGAATTCGCCTGCGCATAGAGCGTGTCGCAGACATGCTCCGCATCGGCTACAACCTCCGCGGCACAACCAGCTTCCTCCCCATCACAACCTGCCCCATCAGCGCGCCCGGCCTGATCGGAACCGCCGCAGCCCTGCTTGCGCTCGCGGCAGAAGACCCCGACGCCGCTCACTGGTTGGACGCCACTCGCGAGCTCGAACTCTTCGCCAACGATGATCTCTCCCGCATCCAACTCACCCTCTTCGTCGCACCCCGCACCAAGTCCCCGCAAGGCAGCTTCGCGCGCATGACAGCCGCTCTTCAGCAGCGCGTGCCGCAGGTCGCGGGAGCAGCGGCAGCGGCCTTCGACGCGCGCACCGGCCCCACCGGGCGCATCCTCGCCGAGCACGGAGCTGCCGGACTCAACTACAAAGCCGGGGACGAAACCTATTGGGTTTCTCGCGGAGGCTTCTTTCAAATCAACCGCTTCCTCATCGCCACGCTCGTCGATCTGGTCACGGCCAAACGCAGCGGCGCCCTGGCCTGGGATTTGTTCGCGGGCGTCGGCCTGTTCTCCCGCGTGCTCGCGCGCGGCTTCCTGCAGGTGACAGCGGTCGAGGCCGCATCTTCGGCCTCACAGGATCTGGCCGCCGTGCTCAAGAAGCTCGGCCCGCGTCATCGAGCCGTCACCGAAACCACGCTCGCCTTCCTGCAAAAAGCCGTCGTCCAACGCGAGCGTCCGGACCTGATCGTACTCGACCCGCCCCGCGCCGGTGCAGGTGTCGAAGCCTGCGATCTGCTCCTCCGCCTTGCACCGCGCGAGATCATCTACGTCTCCTGCGACCCCACCACGCTGGCCCGCGATCTTGCCGTCCTCCAGAAGGCCTACACCGTCGCGGAGCTTCATCTCGTCGACCTCTTTCCGCAGACTTTCCATCTCGAAACGGTCGTAGTACTCAAGCGTCAGGTGTGACACACTAGGCTGACTCTACTCACTCCAAGATCAACGCAAGGTAGCGCTTCTCATGCGGGCAGCCGGTGCTACTCCATTCTGGATGGACGACCCCGCGCCGGTGGAACTCCTCCGCCTGCGTCGCGCTCCGCTGCTGGCCGCCGCCCTCGCCTTCGCCGCCGGAGAAGCCCTCGCCCTTCATTGGCAGTTTGCCGTCATCCTGCTGATCGCGTTGACGCTCCTTCTGGTCCTTTCGACGCTCGCAGTCCGCCACTCACTCCGCCTCGCTCCCTTTCCGGTGCTCGCACTCTGGGCGCTGGCGGGCTGCTGGTGCGCGCAGATGCAACCGTCCCCGTCGCCGCAAACCGACCTCCTTCGCTACGCCGACGGGCTCAGCCGCACCGTCGAGGCACGCATCGTCCGGGTCCGCATTTTGCCGCCCGCACCACCCCCGCCAGCGACTGCCCGGCAGCCCGAAACAGGGGACTCCGAACCGGAAGACACCGCGCCCACCGAGTCCATCGACCTCAGCATGGACCGCATCGAAGACGTCACGCCGGACGCCTCCACCATGCAGCCCGCCATCGGCGGCGTCCGCGTCACAGTGCTCGATGGCCTCCCTGCGCTGCACTGCGGCGACACGCTCGAACTGCCCCTGCGCCTGCATCCGCCCGACCGCTACCGCGACCCCGGCGCCTGGTCGCACGCCGACGATCTGCTGCAGCAGGGCATCGCCGCGCAGGGCAGCGTCAAAGCCGAGCGCATCCGCATCCTCCGCAGCGGCGTCCCAGACCTCCGCTGTCGAGCCTTCGCCGCCCAAACCTGGGCTTCGACGCGCCTCACGGCCTTCGTGTCCTCGCGCGCCAACCGCACCCTCCCTGCCGCTACCCGCCTGTCACCCGACGACGCGGCCATGCTGAATGCCATGCTCTTCGGCGACCGCGCCGGCCTGCGCCACGAGCTGCGGATCGGCTTCGAGCGCACTGGCTCCTTCCACCTCTTCGTCGTCTCCGGCATGCACGTCGCCCTGCTCGCCGGGATGCTGTTCGGGTCGCTGCGACGGGTGCGCCTCCCGCCCGGCATCTCGACACTCGCTACGATCGGCATTACATCTGCCTACGCCGCCCTCACCGGGTTCGGCGTCCCCGTGCAGCGCGCTCTGCTGATGACCACCGTCTTTCTGCTCGCGCGCTGGCTTGGTCGCAATATGGACATCTTGCAAGCGCTGGGCGCCGCCGCCCTGGCTGTCCTCGTCTGGGATCCCCGTGCGCTCACCGAAACCAGCTTCCAGATGACGTTTCTGGTACTCGTCGCCGTCGGCGGGCTGGCCCTGCCCATCCTCGAGCGCACCCTCCTGCCCCATGCCCGCGCCGCCCGCGACCTCGACGCAATCTGGCTGGACGCCCGCCTGCCGCCCCATCTCGCCCAGCGCCGCGTCACGCTGCGCGTCTTCGGCGAGGCCCTCGCCGCCTGGCTGGGAAGCTGGGCACGCCCTCTCCCAGTCAGCCTTCTCCGCGCAGCGTTGTACCTTGCCGAACTGGCCCTGGTGGGCGCCGTCATCGAACTTTGCATGGCCCTGCCCATGGCGGTTTATTTCCATCGCGCCACACCGCTGGCACTGCCCGCGAACCTCCTCGCCATCCCGCTGGTCGGTGTGCTCGCTCCCCTGGCGGTGCTCACATTCTGCGCCTCCCTCATCAGCCCCTGGGTAGCGATGGTTCCTTCGGCCGCTACCGCGCTCCTGCTGCACGCCGTCCGGTTCGCCATCGGCCACCTCGGCCATGCCAGCCTTGCCGACACCCGCGTCCCCGGTCCTGCACCCGCCGTTATCGCCGCTACTCTGCTCGCCATCGCGTTTGCCTGCTGGGCTCTGCGCAACCGCCCCCGCTGGATCGCCGCTACCGGCCTTGCCGCGCTGCTTCTCGTTCCTGTCGCGACACTCTGCCCGGAGCCGCCGCTGCTCCACGCCGGTGCGCTTGAGGTCACCGCACTCGACGTCGGCCAGGGCGACTCACTCCTCGTCGTCGCCCCCGACGGCCACACCCTTCTGGTCGACGCCGGCGGTCCAGTCGGGCACTCCGAAACCCAGGCTGCCGCCGCCGACAGGTGGGACATCGGCGAAGAAGTTGTCGCGCCCTACCTGTGGTCCCGTCGCCTGCGCCGCCTGGACGCCGTTCTGCTCACCCACGCCCACTCCGACCACATGGGCGGCATGACTGCCATTCTGCGCGACTTCCATCCCCGCGAGCTCTGGCTCAGCATCGACCCCGCGGACTCCACCGATTTCCAGTCGCTGCTCGCCGAGGCCGAACGCCTGAACGTGCGAGTCCGACACTTCTCCGCCGGCGACGCCTTCGCCTGGGGCGGCGCGCAGGCCACCGTCCTCGCTCCCGAACCGGGCTACGCCAACCCGAAAGCCCCCGTAAACGACGACTCCCTCGTCCTCCGCCTCGACCTCGGCAAGGCCAGCGTCCTGCTCGAAGGCAACGCCGAACGCCGCAGCGAAGACACCATGCTGGCCCACCAGCGCCTGGCCCCCGTCACTTTGCTCAAAATCGGCCACCACGGCAGCCGAACCTCCACAAACCCCGAGTTTTTGGCCGTCCTCGCTCCCACCCAGGCCGTCATCAGCTCCGGCCGCCGCAACACCTTCGGCCACCCCCGCTACGAGATTCTGGAGCGCCTCGCCCAGGCCCGCGTACAGACTGTCCGCACCGACCGCGCCGGGGCAACCACCTTCCTGCTCACGCCGGACGGTGCCGTCCAGCGCCAAAGCGCCGGGCCCTGAGAAGTCGAAACGCCGCTCCCACCTGTTCGTCACACACACACAGCCCGGTGCAAAGTCTTTGCGCACCGAAACGGTCCGAGTTATCATCTAAACTGACGAGACGAGGACATTCCCATGGCATATAGCGACAAGGTAGTTGACCACTATGAAAACCCCCGCAACGTAGGCACGCTCGACAAGAGCTCGGCCGAAGTCGGCACCGGCCTGGTCGGCGCTCCCGAGTGCGGCGACGTCATGCGTCTCCAGATCAAGGTGAACCCCGAAACGCATATCATCGAAGACGCAAAATTCAAGACCTTCGGCTGCGGCTCGGCCATCGCCTCCAGCTCCCTCGCCACCGAGTGGGTAAAAGGCAAAACGGTCGCCGAAGCCCTCACCATCACCAACACCGACATCGTCAAGGAACTCGCGCTGCCGCCGGTCAAGATTCATTGCTCGGTGCTGGCCGAAGACGCCATCCGCGCCGCCATCGGCGACTGGAAGAAGAAGAACAACGTAGCTGAAGAAGCCGGCGTCCTCACAGCCGCTCACTAAGCTCCACCCTTACACCTGCAAGGCCGGCAAGCTTAGCGCTTCGCCGGCCTTTGCATGCGGTCCTCAGATTTCGCCCGGAGCGTTATCGTGATCGATTTTCTGATCGAACTCACAGAACATTTCGCCGTTATGTCTGCTACGCAGAGCTTGGCCAAATATCTGGATTCCTATAAACGGAAGCCCGAACCGCTGCGTCCTGGCGAAATATCGGACTTCGAACTCGGCCAAATGCGTGCTCATGAACGCCTCGCAAGATGGCACACAGTCGCGTAACTGCCATGGCGAATGCCTGATTGAAGAGATAGATAAATAATGTCGACTACCCTCCTCCAACCCGGCACCTCCGCTCCAAAGCCCGGCGCTTCCGCCCCTACCGACCCCCTCGCCGGCATGACCCTCCTCGTCGCCGACGGCCAACAGCCTCGCGCCAAGGCCGCCATCGAGATCACCAAAAACGCCCTAAAGCGCATCCGCGTCGCTATGGCCAAAGAAGGCATCTCGCCCGACGCCGGCGGCCTGCGCGTCGGCATCCAGGGTGGCGGCTGCTCCGGCCTCAGCTACAACATCCGCTTCGACACCCAGCCCCGCGACCGCGACCGCACCTTCGTCTTCGGCGACGGCATCGAAACTCCCAACGACCCCTCCGGCGCCCGCCCCATCCGCCTCTTCGTCGACCCCAAAAGCTTCCTCTACCTCGCCGGCATGGTCCTCGACTTCGAAGAAACCCTCATGCGCCAGGGCTTCAACTTCATCAATCCCAACTCCACCAAGAGCTGCGGCTGCGGTTCAAGCTTTTCCGCCTGACTGACTTCGACTGTCCGCATTCTGAACGAGTTTCCCGATCGATGCTTCGGATACGCTGCGGTCTGGGGCGTTGCGGGTGAAGTACAGAGACCTGATTAAGCTCATCGAGCGGACGGATGGTGTTTCAAGCGTCAACGCGGCAGCCACCAGGTCTCCAAGCACCCAACAAAGAGCGGTTCCGTCGTTGTCGCTTATCATAGCGGCAGAGATATTCCTGAAGGAACGGTGAGGAGTATCCTTAGGCAAGCAGGCTCGGAGAAGTAATGCGCGACTATCTCGTCATTTACGAACAGGGCAAGGACGGCGGCTGGGGCGCATACGCTCCCGACCTTCCCGGTCTCAGCGTAGCCGCTGAAACCCGCGGAGAAGTTATCCGCGAAAGTGTCGGTATTTACATCGAAGAGCTGATCGAAGATGGTCTGCCCATTCCCGAACCTGTCACGACCGCTTATATCATCCGCGTTGCCGCCTGACATCGCATGAACACCTCCAGCTACTTCACCCTCTTCACCCTTCCCGAGCACCTTCACATCGACCTCCCCGCGCTCGAAAAGTTCTTCTACGCCCAGTCCCGCAAGCTCCACCCGGACCGCTTCGCCTCCCGTCCGCAAGCCGAGCAGGACTCCGCGCTCCAAGCCGCTTCCCAGCTCAACGACGCCTACCGCACCCTCCGCGACCCCATCGCCCGCACCGAATATCTGCTCGGGCTCCAGGGCGTGCAGCTCGAAGAGCAGTCTCGCGCCGCCACCGACGCCGCCAAAGCTTCCGGCACCGAAAAGAAACAGGTCGCCCCCGCCGACCTGCTCGAAGAGGCGTTCGAGCTCAACATGGCGCTCGAAGAAATGCGTCTCGACCCCGACCCCAACACCCGCCGCGATCTCGAAGCCGCCCGCGAAAAATTCACCGCCATGCTCGCCAGCCTGCAACAGCAACTCGAAGCCCTCTGGACCGCGTGGGACTCAGCAGTCGACTCGAGCGACCCGCTCGCCAGGGCCTCCGCAAAAGACGCCATGGTAGCCCTGCTCAATCGCCGCAGCTACGTCCGCAATCTCGTCCGCGACGTCAACCAGGCCCTCGACTAGCCTCCGGCCTGGACCGTCCGCCCGGAACCACACCCTGCAACGCCCGCTCCCTCAATATCTGTTATCAACAGACATGTCCCGCAGACTCCTCGCCGCCGCTCTCTGCCTTCTCACCCTCCCCGCCCTCGCCTCCGTCAACCCCGACTGGACCACACCCATCCCGCCGTTCCGCCTTGCCGACAACCTCTTCTACGTCGGCTCCCGCGACCTCGCCGCCTACCTCGTCACCACCCCCGCCGGCAACATCCTCATCAACGCCAACCTCGAAACCTCGCCACCCCAAATCCGCGCCAGCGTGGAACAACTCGGCTTCCACTGGCAGGACACTAAAATTCTCCTCAACGGCCAGGCGCACTTCGACCACATGGCCGGCGCCGCCCAGGTCCTCCGCGAAACCCACGCCCGCAACATGGTCATGGAAGGCGACGCCGCCCCCATCCGCACCGGTGGACGCGCCGACTTCGCCGCCAACACCGACGGCATCCTCGCCTACCCGCCCTCACGCGTGGACCGCGTCCTCCACGACGGCGACACCGTCACCCTCGGCAACGTCACCCTCACCGCCCACAAAACCGCCGGCCACACCCGCGGCTGCACCACCTGGACCCTCCACACCCACATCCCCGGCGATCCACCCGCGCAGCTCCGCAACATCGTGATCGTCGGCGGCTGGGCGCCTCTTTCCCAATACAGCCTCACCGGCAAGCTCACCCCCGAGCACCCCGCCACCTACCCCGGCATCGCAGCCGACTTCGAGCGCACCTTCGCCACCCTCCGCGCCCTGCCCTGCGACATCTTCCTCGGAGCCCACGGCGTCTACTCCAACATGCTCCCCAAACTCGCCCGCATGCCCCGCGAAGGACCCTCCGTCTGGATAGACCCCCAGGGCTACAAAGCTGAAATCGACAGCAAGGAAAAGTCCTTCACCGCCACCCTCCGTGCCGAGCGAGCCGCCGACGGCGAGCCCTCACCCACCACTCGCCGCCGCCACCCTTCCTAGAGCATTTTTCATCCAGGCGTGCTGTCTTGCTCTAAAGGCTGGTGAGGTGTTGCTCTGAGGCCTGGTGTGGTGTTTTGCGCTCAGGCCAGGTGTGGCGTCTTGCCCTCAGGGCCAAAGGCCCGTTACATACCAGCCTAGGCCGAAGGCCTAGGTAGAAAGCCACACCGCGTGCGAGCGCTGAAGGCGCGACACATAACCCAGCCACGGCCTCGAAAGGAAACACGCTCTACCTACACCCTCTCCAACGTCGCCAGATGATGCAGGTCATGCCCCGCCATAATCTCCACCAGCGTCCACAGCGTCTCTTCCCCCCGCTCCGGATGGAAGATCGGCTTGCGCTTGTCCGCCTCCGTCAACCCGGCAACAAATGCCACATTCCACGCCCGCAGCGCGTTAAACGTCGCCTGCGCCGCCTCGAACGTGTACTGCCCATACATCTTCGCCCAGGGGTCCTGGTCGAACGGCTGCATCTCCGCGCGGTCTTTCTCGAACGCGACCCGCAGCCGCCACGCCCACGCAATCTCGCAGTCCGCCAGGTGCGCCATCACTTCGCGCAGGCTCCATTTGCCCGGTGCCGGACGCGCTTCAATCTCCTCCGGCGTAAACCGCTCCAGCCCAGCCGCCAACCGCCCCGGCGTCTCCGCGATCACCTGCTGCGCATCCCGCCCCGCCAGCATCGCTGCATACGGCACACTCATGCGGACCCTCCATCCGGCTCGGCCCACGGATCGTAGCTGCCGACCCACCACACATGGCCCTCAGGGTCGCGACAGGCAAACGCCTTGCCGCCATACTCCGGCGACTTCAACTCCTGCACCATCTCCGCTCCAGAATCCTTCACGGTCGCATACAGCCCCTCGCAGTCCTCGACCACCAGGCACAAGCTCGCCGTCTCGCGCCCACCCACCTCTTCCGGCTGCGCCAGCAGACCGTGGTACTCGCTCCCCGGGCTGCCCGCTTCCGGTGGGTTCTCCTTTTCGGGTATAGACCCCAGCATCACCATGCCCATCCCCCGCGTCAACTGCGCATGCATCACCGTGCCGTTCGGCCCCTCAAACACCGCCTGCTTCTCAAACCCCAGCACCCGCACCAGCCACTCGATCGCCGCCTGAGCATCGCGATACCGCACGCTTGGAATCACAGAAGAACCCTTGATCGCCATCGTCGTCATCCTCGTCACCATGCTACGTCCGAACCGGGCGGTGCTGGATAAATTCAGAAGCACACGCAAAATTGAAAGGCATCTAAACGCATCCATGGCTACTAAGAAAAAACCGCCGGTGATGACGGAGTGCGAGGTGAAGGTGCGTGGCCGTTGGCTCCCCTGCACCCTCTACGAAGCCCTCACAGAACGCGCCGAGCTCATGCGCTGCAAATATTGCCACGGCCCGGTGCAGGCGCTCAAGGAATCCAGCCTCGGTGCCCGGGCCCACATCGAACACCTGCAGAGACACCCCGGCTGCCGCTTCCCCGTCGGCACCTTCAGCGGAGTCGAATCGAAACATCCCCTCGCCCTCAAGTAAGGCAAAGCGCCATGGAGATAATCTGCAACCGCTGACTACGCCACGTGAATTTACGTTCAGCCTGGGCCAAAGATGTTCGTGAAGCCCCGCATCCTATAAGCTGGGCCCGGGGATCGCGTACGTTGTCAGCTGCCAACGGAACGCCGTTGCCCCTTACGCAACTTTCGCTCCATTCGCGGGAGACCCCTTGGCTACACGACGTCGCTTTCTTGAGACCGCCGCTGCGCTCGGCCTCGTTGTGCCATTCGAGCATCTATCGTTTGCGCAAGTCTCCGCAAGTCCCCTATCCGCGAATCACTTAGAAGAGTTCAGCCCTGGCGACGTTCACCTCAGCCCAGGCCTCGCCCATACGCAGTTCGAGCAGACGCAATCCGTACTGATGAGCCTTGATGAAGATAGCCTCCTCAAGCCATGGCGGCTTCGCGCTGGACTCCCGGCTCCCGGCCCGGATCTGGGTGGCTGGTATGACGAAGCACCGC
Source organism: Terriglobales bacterium (assembly GCA_038230455.1). Lineage (GTDB taxonomy): Bacteria > Acidobacteriota > Terriglobia > Terriglobales > Acidobacteriaceae > Granulicella. Next base: position 45,728 of record JBBRNF010000013.1, on the reverse strand, counting down.
CGGTGCCAACCCCCGCCAGCGGCCATGGCTACGCTCCCGCACATAGTTTTGGCCAATGGATTTCCGCACTCGCTCGCGGATATGCCAGTACCCGTGACTCACGCGTCCGCGCCAGAGTGATGCGGCTGGTAGACCTTTACAACGCCGCCATCTCCCCCAGGTTCTACAAGGACTTTCGCTATCCAGCCTACAACTACGACAAGATGGTGCTGGGCCTGTTGGATGCTCACCGCTTTGCCGACATTCCGAACGCTCTTGCTGTGCTGGACCGCACAACCGAGGCGGCGCTACCCAGTCTGCCGCCCACCGCGCTTGACCGCGGCGAGCCTCAGCGCCAGTGGCATGTTGCCATCGGAGAAAACGAAACGTTGGACCACGCCCGCGATGAGTCTTACACTCTGCCTGAGAACCTCTACCTCGCCTATCGCCTCGGAGCCGGTCAGCGCTATCGTCTCCTCGCCGATCGATTTCTGCTGGACAACACCTTCTTCGACCCTCTTTCCGAAGGCATCGATGTCATGCCGGATCGCCACGCCTATAGCTACTTCAACGCCTTGAACTCCGCCATGATGGCGTATCTCACCACCGGCAGCCAGAAGCATCTGAGAGCAGCACGTTTTGGCTTCGAAATGGTTCAGACCAACCAGAGCTTTGCCACCGGGGGGTGGGGCCCTGACGAATCCTTCCATCCCAGCGGCAGCAACGCACTCTATAATAGCCTTGAAACGACCCACAGCAGCTTTGAGACACCCTGCGGCGGCTATACCCATATGAAGCTGACGCGATATCTGCTCCGGGCCTCCGCCGACGGAAGCTACGGCGATAGCCTGGAGCGGGTCCTCTACAACACCGTTCTCGGAGCTAAACCGCTGCTGGCCGACGGCCGGTCTTTTTACTACTCGGACTACAACCACAATGGGAGGCGCACGTATTTTCGCGACGCCTGGCCCTGTTGTGCCGGGACCCTGCCCCAGGTCGCAGCAGACTATGCGGTCTGCTGCTACTTTCATGATGCGCAGGGACTCTACGTGAACCTCTACCTGCCATCGAGTGTGCAATGGACGGCATCGAATGGCGCCTTGCTAAAGCTTAATCAGACCGGCAGCTACCCCCTGGAAGGCAATGTCGCACTCCAGCTTAAGCTCTCCAAACCATCCACCTTTGCCCTGCGCCTCCGTATCCCTGCATGGAGCCGGAATGAGGGTGCCGTCTCCATACGGGTGAATGGCAAACCATTGCCTGTAAACGTGAATTCGGGGTTTGCCACTCTTCAGAGATCATGGAGAGACGGTGACCGCGTCGACCTCTATCTCCCGATGAGCATGAGACTCGAAGCGATCGATAGCACCCATCTGAACTGTGTCGCTCTCCTGCGCGGACCGCTTGTGCTCTTTGCACTGAGCGAGACAACTCCATCGATCACCGCAGCGCAGCTCCTTGCGGCCAAGCGACTGCCTGGCGAAACCGCCTGGCAGGCATCGGCCGCCGCCGGCCCGATCCGCCTCGCACCCTTCACCGAAATCAAAGACGAGCTATACGCCACCTATTTGACCGTAAGTTGAAATCGCCACCGCGGCATGCGCCTGCTCGCAAGTCCCCCCGGGATGCCCACAGCTTCTCCCAGAACGGTCGCTCATCACGTTGAACGCCGACGGAAAGTTTTAGCCGCTGGGTCCCGCTGAAATTGCGCAGTGAAATAATACCCAATGCGTAAAGGCTCCACCCGAAGACCGCAAGACGACTCGCCGGCAGCGCACGTCAAGAACTACATCACCCCCGGCGGACTTGCGCGCCTGAAACAGGAGCACCAGTTTCTGCTCACCAGGGATCGCCCGACCGTCACCGAGGTCGTAGCCTGGGCTGCCAGCAACGGTGATCGCAGTGAAAACGCAGACTACCAATATGCCAAGCGCCGCCTCCGGCAAATAGACGGGCGGATTCGCCACCTCTCCAAGCGCATGGAAGCTGCCGAAGTAGTCGACCCCGAAGCTCCGCGATCGACCCTGCGTGCGTCGAAGGTATATTTCGGTGCAACAGTGCGCTATGCCAACGCCGCGGGAGAGGAACGAGAGGTCAGCATCGTCGGCATCGACGAGGTCGACCTTGACCGCATCGACGACCGCAACCATGTCAGTTGGGTCTCCCCTCTGGGCCGCGCGCTCATGCGGTCCGCTGAGGGGGACAGCGTCGTTCTCGAAGCACCCGGCGGCAAAGAACGCCTCACGGTGCTGGAGGTGCGTTACGAGCGCATTGCTGTGGAACCCTTCCGTGAACCGCCAGGATCGTACGCGGCTGCAAAACAGTCCTAGAGCGGAATCGCTCCGGCGTGTCCAGCTACGTCTCACAAACCGGCCCGGAAGCCGCTCCGTCAGGAGAGTGGCTTCCGGGCCGAGATGCTTTCATCAACGACCCTTTTGTTCTTTCCACTCCTCCTCGGTGAGCGCCTTGCGCACCACGCCATGTATCGCCTGCGTGCCGAAATGGTGGGTCGCAGGTCCCCCGAAGACCATCGTCATGTTTGCATACGGAACCTTGTCGCCCCCGGTCACGCAGACCTGCAGCGTCGTGCTGGGTGGAGTCGTCTCAAAGGGGGCTGCGCTTCCATTTCCCGTAATGAGACTGACAGTGCCGTTCAGCTGAAAACCCGTTGTCGGGACCGGTTTAGAGTATGCGGGGCATCCGCCCATATCTCCCGTAACATGCACGTTACTCAATCGGATGTGGTGCGTATGGGGATTCTGCCCCCCTTTCGTCGCATCCAGTACGCCATTCGTACTCCCATAATCGGACATCGTCATATCTGCGATGAAATCCGCGATGCTGCCCCATTCACGCAGATCGATGGACCATTGACCATGCATTTCATAAGGGCTGCCGTTGATCAGCGGGTTCGCAGGCGAATAGTCGTTGAGCAGACCCGTGAAGTGGACCGGCCTGCGCTCCTGGGCCTGGGCAGAGGTGCCCGCAACCAGTAAAAGAGCTGCAAGCACGTACGCAGCCGAAGGAATGATTTTGCGTTGCATGAAGGAACTCCAGTTTTAAGATGGACGCTCGGTCACCGAAAATTCATAGGACAGCCTTCTGCTGTATTTCTGTGCGTACTTCCGGGGGTCCGATGAAATCTTCTACGACTTCGCGCCTGCACTGGAGACACCTTCCTGTACGCTCCTCGGCTGGGTCAAGCAGCAACTCGCGGGACACCCACTTTGCCGCCAAATGCGGCCTAGTGCCGCCCGGTCCGAGGCTATACTTGACCTGTTTCCCGCGCCGAACTGGGCCACACGGGAGGTCACATTGGGCGAGCCGTCGACGAATCAAGTACCGCCCGTAGAAAAGCAATCCGCAGAATGGCTCGATTCGTGGAAAGAGATCGCGGCCTATCTCAGCCGCGATGTCACAACGGTCCAGCGCTGGGAAAAGCGGGAGTCAATGCCGGTCCACCGGCATGTCCACGACAAGCGCGGTTCCGTCTACGCACTGACCACAGAGCTGGATGCCTGGATTCAGAGCCGAAGCGCGCCACACGCCGAGCCCGCAATTAAGACAGACCAGCCCGCAAAGAAACCACAAGTGGAGACCATCCTCCACGCACCCCCGTCCCGTACCGGCTCGCCGCCCGTGTCCACACACCGCAGAGGTGTTGCTCTTGCTGTAGTGCTGGCTATCAGCCTGTCGGCGGCTGCGTCGTGGCTCGTCCTCCGGCATCGCAACACCGTTACGGTCGAGCCCAGAATTCGATCCCTTGCCGTCTTACCGCTGCGCAACTTATCCGGTAACCCTGCCCAGGACTACCTGGCGGATGGCATTACCGAGGCACTCATCGGACGTCTCTCCAACATCCGCGATTTGCACGTCGTGTCGCACACCTCCGTGACTCGGATCAAAGATCAACGGCTGTCCATCCCGGAAATCGCCAGGACCCTCGGCGTGGGCGCTGTCGTCGAGGGGTCGGTGATCAAGGACGGGGACCGCATTCGTGTCACGGCGCAACTGATTCGCGGCGCCACCGACGAGCACCTGTGGTCCGAAACATACGACCGCGAGATGCGCGACGTGCTCGGTTTGGAAAGCGAGCTGGCACTATCCATCGGCAACAAGGTGGAAGTGACCATTACCGGAGGGGAACAGCAACGGCTCCGTGCGACGCGCCCTGTTGCTCCTGAGGTTTATGAGAGCTATCTCAAAGGCAGGTTTGTTTTAGAACAGGGGAACAGGCCAGGGCTGGAGCAAAGCGTTCACTATTTCGAGGACGCTCTCCAGAAAGACCCGACGTTTGCCCCGGCTTACCTGGGCCTGGCAAAGGCCTATACCAACCTCGGCACAGTCTTTTCAGGCGTCCCTGCAGAGACAACGCGTCCGAAAGTCACAACCTTCGCCCGCAAGGCGTTGGAATTCGACCCCGATCTTGTGGAAGGCCACGTTTTGCTGGCCAATGTTCTGCAGCAGGAATGGCACTGGAAGGAAGCAGAAGCGGAATACCGGCAAGCCCTTGAATTGAACCCAAACGAAGCCACTGCCCTCGCGTGGTATGCTCTGTGGCTCGTATGCCAGGGACGTGCAGACGAAGCCGTGGCCTCCGTTCAGCGTGCCCGGGAACTGGATCCGGTTGGGGTTACCGGTGGCAGCGTAGCGCAGATTCTCTTCCATGCCCATCGTTACGATGACGCCATCCGTGAGTCACGCAGCGCAGCAGCCGTACAGCCAGACAATGCGCTCAACCTGATGGACCTTGGTTTTGCGCTGATCGCAAACAACCAACCAGCAGAGGCAATACCCATCCTGCAGAAGGCTTTGTCGCTATCCAAAGGTAGTCCTGCTGTCACGGGGGTCCTGATCCGGGCGTACGCCCACGCTGGCAGGCGGAGCGACGCAATCCGGCTCCTCGCGGACCTGAAACAACGCAGGAAAGCGGACTACATTCCCGCCGGTGCGTTTGTGAACGCTTACCTCGGCCTCGGCGACAACGAACAGGCCTTCCATTGGCTCGAACAAGCCTATAAAGAGCAATCAAATATCCTGCAGTTCATGAAAACCCATCCCTATTTTGACCCGATCCGGGGCGACCCACGCTTCGCCGACCTCGCGCGTCGAGTGGGCCTTGGCTAACGTACCGTGTCTAACTGATCTTGTCTGACTTACCTTGTCTGACTCACCTTGTCTGACTTACTCAGCTCCTTGGCTGTTTGATCGTCAGCAGCTCCGCTGCGAAGTGCCCGCGTCCCGCTGACACTTGCACATCCCCGTGGCTTTCAGAAAGTCTCGCTCCAAAGACCCATCCTGCCCCCGCGCCCTCCCAGCCCAATCAACTCGCCGTTATAGGACAATAGAGTTGGGCGAACTGCATCCGATGAGCAGCGCGCGAAAAGAGGAAGCAGTGCCAGAACAGCAGTCCAATCCACAGCGCGTCGCCGGCCCAGTCGTCGGTATAGACCTCGGCACCACCAACTCCCTCATCGCCTTCATGCAGGGCTCAACCCCCACCGTCATCCCCGGCGAAGACGGTTCGCCCATCGTCCCCTCCGTCGTCGCGTTCGACCAGGACACGCAATCCGGCTTCTCCGTCGGCAACGCCGCGCGCAGCGTCCTGCTCACCAACGCCGCCAACGCCGTCTACTCCGTCAAGCGCCTCATGGGCCGCGACCTCGCCGACGTCGAGCCCGAACTCAAGCTCTTCCCCTTCCAGCTCGCCGAAGGTCTCCAGCCCGGCGAGGTCCTCAAGCTCAACGTCGGCGGCCTCACCCTCACCCCCCCCGAAATCTCCGCCTACATCCTCCTCCAGCTCAAGCGCAACGCCGAGCGCTTCTTCGGCGCCCCCATCACCAAAGCCGTCATCACCGTCCCCGCTTACTTCAACGACGCGCAGCGCCAGGCCACCAAAGACGCCGGCCGCATCGCCGGCCTCGAAGTCCTCCGCCTCGTCAACGAGCCCACCGCCGCCGCCCTCGCCTACGGCCTCGATAAACAGACTGCCGAGAGCCCCAACGGTATCGACCGCATCATCGCCGTCTACGACTTCGGCGGCGGCACCTTCGACATCTCCATCCTCAAACTCCACGAAGGCATCTTCGAAGTCATCGCCACCGGAGGCGACACCCACCTCGGCGGGGACGACATCGACAACCTCCTCACTGCCGTCGCCCTCGACGACATCCAGGGCGACCTCGGCCCCGAAATCGGGCAATCCGTCCGCTCCAATCCGGAAGTGCTCCAGAAGCTGCGTAAAGCCGTCATAGAAGCCAAAATATCGCTCTCAAATGCCACTTCCACGCGCATAAATCTACCCCTTTCAGACGGCAAACAGTACCTCCGCGAGATCACCCGCGAGCAGTTCGACCAGCTCATAGCCCCGGTCATCGCCCGCACCGCCGCCCCCTGCAAACAGGCCCTGCGCGACGCCGGCCTCTCCCCCTCAGACATAGCCGAAGTCGTCATGGTCGGCGGCTCCACCCGCATCCCCGCCGTTCGCACCCTCGTCGCTAACCTGTTTGAAATCAACACTCGCGGCAAGAAACTGCACACCGAACTCAACCCCGACGAGGTCGTCGCCCTCGGCGCAGCCGTCCAGGCGCAAATCCTTTCCGGCACCGAAAACGCCGCCACCGAAGACCTCCTCCTGCTCGACGTCACCCCACTCTCGCTCGGCATAGAAGCCTACGGCGGCGTCATGAGCAAGGTCATCCAGCGCAACTCCACCATCCCCGCCTCTGCCACCGAGCACTACACCACCGCCGTCGAAGGCCAGACCGCGGTCGCCATCCACGTGCTCCAGGGCGAACGCGAACTCGCCAAAGACTGCCGTTCTCTCGCACGTTTCGACCTAAAGGGCATTCCACCCATGGCCGCCGGCATGGCGCGAGTCGAGGTCAAGTTTCTCATCGACGCCAACGGCATCCTGCACGTCTCTGCTCGCGAGCAACGCAGCGGCCAGGAGGCCGAAGTCGAAGTCAAACCAACCTACGGCCTCACGGATGAGCAGGTAGAAAGCATGATTCTCGCCTCCTTCGACTACGCCGAAGAAGACATCACAGCGCGCCAGGTCATCGAAGCAAAAAACGAAGCCCATGCCATCCTCGACGCCGTCGAAAAGGGCGAGAAGACGCCCGCCTGGCAGCAACTCACCTCGATCGAACACGAAGACATCAAAGCCGCCGCGCTCGAGTTGAAAGCCAGCATCGCCGGTGGCGACTACAAGATCATCCGCAACGCCATCGAGCAGCTCGACAAGAAGACCCGCCGCTTTGCAGAGATCATGATGGACTCCGCCGTCACCGGCGCACTCGGCGGCAAAACCATGCAGGCCGCCGGCGAAAGCCTCAACCAGAACATGGGCGAGGCACCCACCGCCCCGCACGCCTTCGCTCCCGCGCAGTTCGACGCCCCCAATGACATCACCCGCGCCGAACAGGACCCCCAAACACCCGGCGAATCGACCGAGGATTGATAGTGTGAGAAAGTACGGCTATGCCCGTAGGGCTTCGCATCGGCCCGTACGTTTTCTTCTTCTACAGTCTTGAGAACAACGAGCCACCGCACGTCCACGTTCGACGTGCAGTTCGATGAAGATTCATTGCGCATTTTCCTCGCTGACGGCCCCGAAATCTCCGCGCCATTGTCCTATTTTCCCAGCCTCCTCCACGCCACGCCCGAGCAGCGCAGCAAATGGCAGATCATCGGCGGCGGCTACGGCATCAGCTGGGAAGAGCTCGACGAAGATATTTCCGTTCGCGGCCTCCTCCGCATTCACTAAGCAACTAGCTCTCCAGCACCACCGTCTTCGCCGCCATCTGCGCCCGAATCACCAGCTCTGCGGCTAGCAGTGTCTGCACTTGATCCTGTGCCACATGAGTGCGGTTCACCACGTCCGCCACAAACTGCGGCCCGAACGGCAGCGGCACGTTGTTGCAGTCGATATATCGCTGCTCCTTCGCGTTCACCAGGAACAGATTGTTGCCCTGCTTTTTCACCGCCACATCCACATACTTGCGCACCTCGATGTACCCCTCGGTACCCAGGATGAACAGCCGGCCATCGCCCCACGTTCCGAGCCCGTCCGGCGTAAACCAATCCAGCCGCACATACCCAAAGCCCTTATTCCCGCGCAGCACCATGTCGCCGAAGTCCTGAAACTTCGGCCGCTTCGGATGGCGCACGTTCGACACCTGCGATTCGCCGATCTCCGCCCTGGTCGACCCCGTATAGAACAGGAACTGGTCTACCTGGTGCGACCCGATATCGCACAGAATCCCACCGTACTTCGCCGGATCCCAGAACCACTCCGGCCGTCCCCCTGCCCCGCCGCCATCGCCGCCGCCCTGCACAATCTGGTGCGGCGCTATGTTGATCGTCTGGATCACCTTTCCGATAGCGCCTGCGTGCACCAGTTCGCCAGCCTTCACGGCGCCCTTCACTTCCAGCCGTTCGCTGTACAGAATGCCGTACAGCCGCTGGGTCGCCGCGATTGTCTTGCGTACCTCCGCCAGCTGATCGAGCGTCGTCATCCCCGGCTTGTCGCTTAGAAAGTCCTTGCCCGCCTTCATCACCCGAACCCCCAGCGCCGCGCGCTCGCTGGGAATCGTCGAGCTCAAAACCAGCTGGATCGATTTGTCTTCAAGGATCTCGCGCTCGCTCCCCACAAACTTCACGTCCGGAAAGCGCTTCTTGAAGCCCGCCAGTTTGTCCGGCTCAGCGCCGTACGCCGCCACCAGCACGCCGCCGCCGCGCTGGATCGCGCCCACCATCCCGAAGATGTGGTCATGGCTCATGCCGCAGACCGCAAATTTAATCGAGTACTTCGGCTTCTCTTCCGCCTGGGCCGCGATCACCTCGTGAACCAGCGAGCTCTCATTCAGCCTGCCCTCCGCCAGCGCCGACCCACCCATGCCGCTCGCGGCCAGCGCCGCGCCCGCGCCACCCAGAAATGCCCTCCGATTCAAGCCGTCGATCCTCATTTAGTAGCTCCTTCAAACAATCGCATTCTACCCACACCCACCTGCCTTCGGCCACACACCCGCTCCCTCGACTAAAATAAAAATTGACATGTCTGATCTCGAAACCGCTCTCCCCGAAGTCGATCTCTCCCTGCCACCCGCGGACAACATGGTTCGCGTTACCTTCCAGCCCGAAGGCAAGACAGTCGAGTTCCCCTTCGGCACCTTGCCCTACGACGGCCACGGCCAGCCGATGAGCCTGCTCGACATCGCCGAAAATTATCACATCTTCCTGGACCACGCCTGCGGCGGCGTGTGCGCCTGCACCACCTGCCACATACACGTAAAAGCTGGCTCCGAAGGCCTCTCCGAGCCCGAAGACCTTGAACTGGACCGTATGGATACGGCACCCGGCCTTCAACTCAACTCCAGACTCGGCTGCCAGGCTGTCATTGAAAAGCCCGGCACCTACGTCGTCGAGATTCCTTCCTGGAACATCAACTACGTGCAGGAAGGCAAGCCCGCCGCCATCAAGAAGTAACAAGCGATCACAACGCCAAATCACCTTGGGACAATCGGCAAATGTCCTCAGTGGGCATTCTTTTTCTTTCCGTTACTGCGTCAACCGTGGGTTGGCGCGATTGCGTCGATAGATGGGGTGATGATGATGAGCGCGGACGACATAGTGACCGATCATCCAGCCCGCGGCCGAACCGAGAAGGACGTCCGTGGGAAAATGCTTCTCGGCGAGGACACGCGTGAGCGCGGTAGCAGTTGCTCCCGAATAGAGCGCGGCCTGCTTCCACAGCGAAGGATATTCAGCCGCCATCACTGCCGCTGCTGACCAGGCCTTCATGGAATGACCCGAGATGAAGGAGGAATCGATCCCAGCCGAGGTCTGGTAGAACTTGCCCGCGTAGTCAGGTGCGGTGGGGCGCTCGCGGAAGCTGGCGAGTTTGATGACAGTTTCAAAGATCTCAGAATCGATCAGAGCTTCGCTCGAAAGCAGACCTGTTTCGCGCAGGTGATCGTTGTCCTTCAGAAGTCCGACACCGTACATGCCTGCGGAGCCACCGATGTAGCTGTACACAAGAACGTCGGAAACGGTCTTATTGGTGTTGTTGAAACCAGGATCGTGACTCACGACGTCCTTGGCAACGTGCGTGTCTTCAGACAGCGCGACACCCGTAACGGCTGCCAGAGGGAACAGCCACTTGAGATCGCGGCCGCGAATATAGATAGGCGAGGTAAACATGCGATAGGTATCGCCAACAATATTCAGCGGCGTCTTCACGAGCGTGGCCTGCGGATGCGGAACGTCTTCGAGAGGAATCTTGCCCTGGCCATGGGGCTTTGCCGTGATGAGCGATGAAGGTGCGGTGGGCAGGTTGGCCTGCGTGGCCGGGTCCGTCCGCGGCTGCGGCATGCCTTGTTTTGGAGGCGCGCCCTGGTCCGTTTGGCCCGGTGGATTCGGCGGCACGGACGGATTGTCCTGCGCGCGAGCCAACGACGGCAGCAGGACGGCAGCGGAAAGCACAAGCCGAGCGAACAGTTTCATAAGGTTGTTGGATGCAATCACCCCGACGCATGACCGCCCATACGGAGCTCCGTGGCATTCCGCCTGTCTCCGCCGCGGACCGCATCCTCATGTCAGACGGCAGTTGAATCGGTTATTCGCCTTAAACCGTTCCATCGTCACGTGGGCGACCGACTGCACTTCGTAACAGGAGTGTCCCTTTGCGCTTACCTGTCCGGAAACCAGCAGGTGAGCGGCTCACAGGCGCCAGTGATTCACATATCTGTCGGCGGCCGCAATCTGTCATTCCAGCTTCGTGAAATAGTCGCCAGCACCGCGCAACCTGCGTCCCAGCAAAGCGTTTATCTTGCGATTCGCCAGTACATTCTCACAATCGTTATTCTGGAAAGGTGCGCCTGAATCACTTTTACGCGGTCGCGAACGGTCGTCATTCCATGCTGGCCGCCTCCTCGCACCGCCCAACAATCCATGAACGGAGACCCAATGCTCACCATCGGAGAATCATTCCCATCCTTCAGCGTCCAGGCTGTCGTTAGTACGGATAAAGACAAGGCGTTTGAAACCATCACGGACCAGAGCTTCGCCGGTAAATGGAAGGTGTATCTCTTCTGGCCGAAAGACTTTACCTTTGTCTGTCCCACAGAGATCGCGGCCTTCGGCAAACTCAATCAGGAGTTCCAGGATCGTGATGCCCAGATTTTGGGCTGCAGCGTAGACAACGAGTACGTACACCTGGCCTGGCGCAACAGCCATAAAGACCTCAAAGATCTGCCCTATCCGATGCTGAGCGATGTACGTCGTAACTTGTGCGAACAGCTGGGCATTCTGGATTTGAAGGAGGGCGTAGCGCAGCGTGCAACGTTCATCGTCGACAACGAGAACATTATCCGCTTTGTCTACGTGACCGACCTGAGCGTAGGACGCAGTCCGCAGGAAGTTTTACGCGTCCTCGATGCTCTGCAGACCGATGAACTGTGCCCATGCAACTGGCAAAAGGGCGAAGCCACAATCGAAGTGTGATCGCGAATTCCTGATTCACAGGCCCCTTTTCCCGAGCAAAGTAACGAATATTTTCGGGGAAAGGGGCATGCTCAACACCGGAAATTTAGAGGATAAACATGACAATCGACCAACTGCTCGAAACTCTGCCCGACTATGCGAAAGATCTCAGGCTTAACTATTCCAGCCTCGTCCGCGGCAATACTGAGCTCAGCACATCGCAACTCTGGGGGACGGTGGTAGCTTCCGCGATCGCCACACGCAGCCCACAACTCACTGCCGCACTGATTGCCGAGGCTGGCCTACACCTCACACCGCAGGTGTTGGATGGTGCGCGCGCCGCTGCCGCCGTAATGGGCATGAACAACGTCTTCTACCGATTCCAGCACCTCAGTTCGAACGAAAGTTACGCTACGATGCCCGCTCGCCTGCGTATGAATGTCATGCGCACGCACGGTGTGGACGCGGCAGACTTCGAACTCTGGTCGCTTGCCGTCAGCGCCATCAACGGCTGCGGAAAATGCATTGACGCTCACGAACAGGTGCTGCGCGAAAAGGGGGTCAGCGAAGAATTCATCATCGGAACGGTGCGCGTGGCCTCAACGTTGCATGGCATTGGCGTGGTGCTCGATAGCTTGGCTGCGGTGTAGACGTAGTGCATTGACCGAGCGGATGAAATTCCACCCGACTCGCCCGTATCGCTCCGCGATGCATAAACCGATATGCGGTCGCCCAGCACAATGCACAATGCGCCGCCCCGCCACGAAACGCTCACCGCTTTCAGATCATGGGCGTAAGTGTGCCTCTGCTGTTGCAGTCGAGCGTGCGGGTCTGGCCGGCTGCCACGCGGGGCCACCGTCTTCCCACTGGTTGTCGGTGAGTTGTTCGACGTGGGTGCCGTCTGCATTCATCACGAAGATCTCGCCGTAGGGTTGCGGGTTGTTGGTCAGCAGCGCTTCGTCCTTGAAGCCCATGCGGCTGCTGGCGAATAGTAGGCGAGTGCCATCGGGCGACCATGCGAGGTGGGCCTCATTCCCGCGCGTGTTGGTAAGTTGCTTCAGGCCAGTACCATCGGGGTGGATGGTATAGACGTTGAAGTTGCTGCCGATGCGGCGGACGAAGGCAACGACATCGCCCTGCGGCGACCAGATTGGGAAGTTGTCCCAGGTCTCGGTGAGTTTAGTAACGCTGTGGTCGTCGAGGTTCATGGAGCGCAGTCCGTCGCCTTCCACACCGAAGGTACGGTAGACGATGTGCTTGCCGTCGGGGCCAAAACTGGCGAAGGCATTGTTGTTCGCGCCGGTGGTGACGATGTGGAAGCCAGTGCCGTCGGCGTTGAGGATTGCAGTCTGCGCGCCGCCATTGTCAGGCGTCATGGGCTTCTTGTTGCCAGCGTCGAAGTCGAGGAAGGCGGTGAAGGCGCCGATGCCGATGACAATCTGCTTACCGTCACGCGACCACTGCGGGGCAATCAGAAGCTCGGTCTGGTAGTCCTTCGTGGTGTAAATGGCGCGTGCGGGCATGCCGTCGTCGATCACGAAGAGGGAGCAGGAGTGGTCTGGATTGATCTTCGTGGTCAGCAAGCGCCGCCCGTCGGCTGAGACTGCCGGCAGGAAAGCGGTCCCATAGAGCGCGAAGTCCGGCCGCGTGCTGTAGAGGGCTCGCGGATCCGTAGGTCGGTCGGACTTGATGCGGGCGTAGACCGCCAGCTTGCCGTCTGCTGACCAGTTGGCCATCTGCACGTCTGGGCCTTTGGGTCCGGTCTTGCCGTTTGAGTACGCGAGGCCGGGAGCATCCGGGCCGTTACGCCGATAGCCTATCACTCCGCCCGGCAGAACCTGGGGCGACAACTTGATGCCGCCGGGTACGGCGACCGGGGTTCCGGTTTTGGTGGCGATGTCGAACTGCATCAGCTGGTCGTTGCCTTCGCTGGGGCGAACGCGGAAATCCCAGGTTTCCTGCGCGGTCATGCAGTAGGCGACGAGCGATTTACTGTCGGCCGACCACGCAGCGCCGCCGCAGAAATCGCCGTGCTCGGAGATGCGCTGGAGGCCGGTGCCATCCGGGTGAACGATATAGACATCGACGAGGTGGAGAATCTCCCAGCGGCCCTTGGCGTCCGGCAGGTCGCTCCCGCGGTCCGACGAGAACGCGATCCACTGGCCGTCGGGCGACCACGCGGGCCGGAAGTCGCCGCCCTTTCCGGTAGTGAGTGCTGTGGCTTTGTGCGTTGCGACGTCCAGCGTCCACAGGTTGGCATAGCCCTCGGCGCGCGTGGAGACGAAGACGATGCGGGAACCGTCAGGGGAGAAGGCAGCCTGGTCGTCGAAGGCCGGCGAGTCGGTGAGACGCTCAACGCCGGTGCCGTCGGGGCGGACGCGGAAGATGTCATCTGAGCCTGCGCGCTCCGAGGTGAATGCGATCCAGTCGCCCTTGGGCGACCACGCAGGATCGTAGTCCATGCCGCCGGTCTGGGTCAGAGCGTGCTCGGCGGTGCCGTCCGCGTTGGCGATATAGAGTTGGGCCTGCGATGGGGAAAGGTGCGCAAACAGGATGCGGTCGGCAGCCAAGGCGCACAGAGTTACTGGAGCAAGGGCAAGAAAAAACATCGAGGCGGCGAGTCGGCGGGCCATAAGCGTTCCTGAAAGAAGATTTCGATCCTGGCCCGGAGACACTGTGGAGTATACGTCTCGCGCGCGACCGTAAATCGCACTGCACATGAGTTCTCAGCATTTCAAATCCAGTGCATTGGCGATGAGGCGCTCACAGAGAGCTAAGCCCGTAAGGAAAAGCTCCTTGCACAAATCTTAGTTTTCCGTGGGAAGGGTTATCGCTTATCTGGAGTTCGCCGGTGCAGAAATCATTTTCCGGAGTACCTCGACTGCACCCGAATTTTTGGAGTTCAGGGCAAGAGAGTGCCGGTAGCTGGCCACGGCCAGGTCCACACGGCCCTTATCGGCATAAGCCTCGCCCAGGCTATCGTAGGCATTCCAATCGTCGGGGTACTGATTTGTGTAGAAGACGAATACCGCGATTGCCTCATCCAGCTTTTTGGCGGAGATCATTTGATACCCAAGCGAGTTCAGAAAGCTTGCGGGAAGTTTGTCGCTCACTGAGCCATGAGCATGGAATGCCCGAATCGCATTCGCCGCGCCCCGCTGCATAAGATTGCCTTCAAAGACCGCTTCCGTTTTCATCACGCGTTCGTAGCCGGGTACAGGAAGCTCCGTCAGCGCTTTGAGTTCCTGCTTCGTAAACCATCGGCCGCGCACCATCACACCCAAAGGCGTGCGCATGGCACGCATATCTTTCAGTGGATTCGCCGCAAGCAAAACGAGGTCAGCCGATCGGCCGGGCGCGATCGTCCCAAACTCTTCTGCTCCCGGCACATACCGATGAATGAATTCCCCGGGCGTACGCGTGGCGGCGGCCAGAGCCTGAAAGGGAGTCAACCCCGCAGCGACAAGCTGATCGAGATCATCATCGAGCGAGGAGCCCGGAATGAGATTCCCAGGCGTGTCCGTGCCCGCAAGCAGTGGCACACCAGCTTGCGACATCGCCAGAGTGAGCTTCTTGATCGTAGCCAACTCCGGCACAAAAATATTGGATGGCTTCACAGAACGAGAACGCAGCCAACCTCCCCGGATATCGGGGGGGACCAACTTCATATCCGGTGCGGCCATGCGTTTGTCCACCAACTGTGGGTTCGATACAAGCTCAGTGAGAGTAGCGAAGAAGGATAGGTTGGGCGTGACGTAGGCACCGGCCTTGATGGTAAGCGCAACGGCAGGCGCAATGCGGGACTCATCGGGTTTGTCTTGGAAGTATGTCTTGTAATACTCCTCGCCGTGCGCGACCATGACCTGGCCCTGATCGAGCGCGCTCTCAAGCCCGACCCGCGGGGGAATATGCCCGACAACCGCGATGTGTTGTTTCCTGGCCTCATCCATCACCGCGGCATAGACATTGGGATCCAGTCGTTCATAAGCCTTGATGAAGTCATAGCCGACCAGCTTTGCCCGGTCGACCGCTCCCCGTGCATCCCGCTCGCAAAGCGCAACATACTCCGGTCCTGGGTCGCCGGGACCATCGATCATGAAGGCGGCGAAGACACGGGGTCCCACCACCAAACCCCGCTGGATCTTGGCGCGAGTCTCTGTAACGAACTCCGGAGAAGCGTTCCCCATATCGAGGATCGTTGTAACTCCGGCCGCCAGGAAGAGCGGGAGCATGTCCTTTCGGTCGACATGCGTGTGCATATCTGCCAAGCCAGGCGCAAGGAATTTACCCTGTCCCTCGATGACAACCGCCCCAGCTGGCACATGCACCGATTCCGCCGGACCGAGGTCAACAATCTTTCCATCCCGAACGAGCACGACTTGATGGAGGACAACACGCTCGGTGTCCATCGGGATCACCGAAACGTCCCGGAAGGCGATCGTCTTTACCTCGGCACTTGTCTGGCTCAAAGCGGGCAGCACAAGTGTCAAGGCCCCCAGATACAAGGCCACGCTTAGGTGGATTTTCATGGGAAGTTGCTCTCCTCTGACTGGGTGACCTGACGGAAACAACAATGAATACGGATATGAATGAGGTTTGTTCCAATAAGAAAGAAGAATCTTCCGTCTGGAAACTCCAAAGAGCAAAGACTTGTAAAGCGAAAGAGAATCTCAGCGACCAGTCCTGAGAGTCGGCTTGTGGTTAATGATCTGTCTAGTGCCAACGGAGGTCGACGAGTTTTGAAACATCCTCATTCCCGCCCGCAGCCCGCCCCAGAATTTAACGTGCGCAGCACGCGAATCAGTGATGATAAATGGGCTTGCCAGAAGTTATCTGGCCCGTCAATGAGTGCATTGGCGATTTCGCATCAATCCAGTCGCGTCACTTCCGAGAACGGCGTTTGTCAGGACGAATCGGCCACGCGGCCTTCGACGAGTGCATTGGCCTGCATGCACTCTCCTCGAAAGACTCCAACTGCGTCAAGGACTGATCTCACGTACCGAAAGGCGCGCTCCCGGTCAGTTGCCTGCTCTTCTCAGATGCAGCCAAATCGGCGAATCACTCTTCCAGATCTTTCAGTTCTGGATGAGAATCCGGCAGGTCCGGTGATTGAGAATCTCATGCGGGCTGCTGGCCGACTGCGTCGGACTCCTGCGTGATACCATCTCGCCCATGACTCTTAGCCCCGAGGAGTTGCAGGATTTCGCGACGCGTTACACCGCGGCGTGGTGCAGCCGCAATCCTGCCATGGTGGCTGCCTTCTTTGATGAGGAAGGTTCGCTGGCGGTGAATAACGATGCTCCCGCAGTTGGTCGGAACGCCATCACGCAGGTGGCCTCTTCGTTCATGACCGCCTTTCCCAATCTTCGCGTCCTGATGGAGGACCTTGCAGTCCGCGACGAGGACGTCGAGTACCACTGGCTTCTTACGGGAAGGAATACAGGGCCGCAAGGCACCGGGCAAAACGTTCGCATTCGCGGATCAGAAAAATGGCGTTTTGGGGTGGACGGCTTGATTACCTCATCGCTGGGCAGCTTCGATGCCACCGAGTATCGCAGGCAATTGGAGAAAGGCATCGTTCCCGACACCTGGCCAATGCATGGCGCGATGGACGGTGCGCGCGAGCAGGTGATCCAGGTGGTGGAAGCTTACATCGACTCGTTGCGGCGTAATGACGCCTCCTCCGTTCCTCTTCATCCAGAGATAGTTTGCGAGTTCCCGACAAATACGTACCGCGGAGCGGCTGCGTTTCGGCAGGCGCTCACCCAGTTCGCCTCGATCGTGAAGAGCATCGAGGTAATCCGACTTGTTGTAGACGGCGAGCACTGCGTCGCTATTGTGAAGATCGATACGATCTTTGGCCATATTCCGTTCGCCGAGCATATTCATGTAGCTGACGGAAGAATCGTAGCGATCCGCGGGTACTGTGACCCTCGCCCGATGCTAAGCGGCGTGAACAACACCACCTGACGGTCAACCTCTCGGTTCATCGGCTGATCGTGGCGATACCTGAACGGCGGTTATCCTTATCCATTGTTGAGTTATCGCCGAGTCACTCATTGACGAACAGATTAGTACCGCGAAGTCGGCTTCTCGGAAGCAACCTGCCCGCCCACCCATTCTCCAGTGACGCTATCAGGCCAATGCACTGATCTACACCCTCAGACAACTCTCCTCGCAGCTATTTCGTTCCGAGGTAGGTGCGGTCCTGGGACTCGACAATCCCTGTGCTGCGCGTGAGCTCCAGTTTGGAGCCGTCGTATGCGTACAGCGCGCGGACCAGCTGCGCCTGGGCGCCAGCAACAGCCGCCTGTGCCTCAACCACGGGAAGGTTGTCGTCGATACCGGCGACCCGGCAATGCTGCATAAACCGATACGCCGTCGCCCAACGCAATGCGTCGCCCCCGCCACGAGATGCTGACCGTTCAAAGGTTGCTGTTCTCAGGTTCTTGGTGAGTGCATCGGCGATTTACCGGTGGTCGACAACGGCGGCTTGGCGAGTAATCCTTGGGGGTAGTCGGTTTCGACGCGGTCCACTCATCCCCAACGTGATGAACAGTCCCCGATCTTTTGATGGCGCAACAGTATTCCCGTTCTAGACAAGGTTATGTCGCCAGACCTAGTTTTGCGAGTCGGGACTGATCCTGTAGATCGACTCCACCGTCATGATCACCCTGCGCCGTATTATGCCCGCCTGAAGTAGACGAATGAGGCTAGCGGCGATGGCTGCATGCATGTGCCGCTTTCGGATCAAATGAGTTACTAGGTGAGTGGGGCAGGGCGTCGACCGCAGACCGTCCACATTATGGGCGCGGGAGTGACGAAGGAGGGGTCTTCGAGGCGGGCGGCGTCTGCGTCGAACTGCTGCGAAGTGACGTAGCCGGCGCCGAGGATAGCGGAACGAAGCTCGTCGAAGTTGGCCCGCATGAGGGCGGTGCCAGAGGATCCGCCGTGCCACATGGAGAGATGAGCTTCTGCCCGCACGTCCTCCAGACCGAGGGCGCGCATGTGGGCGAAGAGCCTCCGTCCCCAGCGTCGGTCGACTTGGTGGTCGTCGAGCAGGCGCATCGCGGCCTTCTGGGTATCAAGGAAAGACTCTCCGGGGAACAGGGATGAATCCGGGAGCAACGACGCGGAGTCGAACTCTTCCTCGACCAGCCATCCCCCGGGTTTCAGGGCAGCGACGAGGCGGGCCAGCACCTGCTCGCGCTCGGCAATGTGGATCAGCACAAGACGGGCGTGGATAAGATCGAACGAGGAGTCGGAGAGGGGGTCGGTGACGATATTGTGCTGCCGGACCTCGACAGTGGGAGAGCTAAATCCGGTGAGGAACCGAGGATCGATGTCGGTAACTGAGACGCGTCCGGTGGGGCCGACCCGGTCCGCGATCCAGGCAGTAATGGAGCCCCCGCCGCCGCCAACTTCGAGGCAGTTCCAGCCCTCGCGCAGCCCGCAGGCCTGAAGGTGGCGGATCGTCGCCGAGTCGAAGAGAGTGGAGAGCGCGCTGAAGCGCCCGGGCGCCGCGGGGTTCGAGTTACTGAGCGCGTAGGCAGTAGTGGAGGAGGTGTGCTGGTCCCGGTGTCTGACGGTCATGTTCTTCTTTCCTGGCGCGGTGGCGGCGGGGGCGAGGGAGGTCAGTCGGGGAGACCATCGGCTTGCGGTTCGGGCAGCCACCAGACGGCGACGAGGGCGGTCAGAATGGCGAGGACGCTTACGGTTCCGGCAGAGTGGGCGAGACCGGCGGAGGGGTTAACGCCACGCATCAGGTTTGAAAGAGTTGTGGTCATGAGGGCGGCCGAGACTCCCAAGACCCGGCCGCCGATGTTGACCGCGAAGCTTTCCCCGGTAGCGCGGAGGTGCGTGGGATACAGCCGGGGAAGATAGTTTCCCCAGAAGCTGTTGATGGCGTTGAAGAGCATGGTCGAAAGCAGAAGGCCGGCCTCCATGAAGGCGAGGCTGCGGGTGGCGGCAAAGAAATACATCCAGGCAAAGACAAAGAGCGCTGGCAGCAGAAACACGCTCAGCCGACGTCGCTGAGAGAAGATGTGGATGGCGAGTACGGCAAACAGGAATCGGCCGATCACGCCACCCATCTCTTGAAAGATCTGTACCCGGCTGGCGGCCTGCTCAATCTGGCGAAGGCCCAGGCCGTGAACATCGGGCAGACCGGCGATCATCCGGACGGTCTGCTGGATCGCGCCGAAGGCCAGTGAGTAGGTGCATGCGAAGACCAGAGTAGTGACCAGAGTGACCCGCCGGAGGGCGGGCTGGAAAAGCTTGCCGAAGGAGGGGCGCTTGAGGGCACCAGTGAGCCGCTTGAGCTTCCACAGAGGCGACTCGGGGAGCAGCGGGCGGAGGACGAGAAGAGGGAACGCGGGAATCAAACCGGAGAGAAGGGTATAGCGCCAGGCCTCATGTCCGCCGCGGATCAGCGGAAATTTCTCTGCCCAGGTGACAGCGATATAGTACGCGCCGGCGACCAGAAGGCCACCGGCGGTGTGGGAGGCCTGGGTGTATCCCAGGACCCGCTCGCGCAGCCCGGCGTCGGGGAATATTTCGGCCAGCCACGTGATAGCGGCGACGAACTCGACGGAGACGCCGATCAGGGTGGTGCAGCGCAAACAGATCAGTTGCGGCAGCGAGGTGGAGTAGGCCGCGGCGCAGGCGGACACGCTGTACAACAGAATGCTCCAGAGCAGGATGCGGCGGCGTCCAAGGAGGTCAGCGAAGTAGCCGCCAAGCAGACCAAAGATGCCTCCGATAAGGTTCGGGATGAAGAACAGGAGACCGACCATGAGGTTGAACTCACGCGTGCCTGGCTTCAAATGTCCCAGCGACGTGATTGCCGGACGCACGATGAGGGGCAGCATCAGGGTTTCGTACAGATCGAAGGCGAATCCGAACGAAGCCACGGCGCAGATCGTCCATTGGAGTGGGGTCAAGGAGACTTTGCTTGGATTCCCTCCAAGGTTCTTTGTGTCGGCATCTGCTGTATTTTGCTCTAACACTGACTCTCCAGACAGCCGGCGATCCGGAACGATCGCGCGGCCAGAACGAATAGGCCTATTGGGCTCCATCGAACGCTGTTTTACAATCTCAAATAATTTGATAATTTGTGAAGAATATTTACCAATGGAATATACCTCTCGCCAGTTACGTGCCTTTCTTCTGGTCGCACAGCATCGCAGCTTCTCGCGTGCGGCAGAGGCTCTCTTCATCACACCCTCCGGCTTGAGCGTTCTGGTACGGGAGCTCGAGAAGCAATTGGGATTTCGCTTATTCGACCGCACCACGCGCCACGTGGCGCTGACAAACTCCGGCAGTGACTTCCTTGGGGTAGCCCAGAAGAGCATTGCGGAGGTGGATGCGGCCACGTCACGCATTGGCCAGTCGGCGGCCCACGCGCTCCAGACGCTGAGCATTGGCGCACCGCCTCTGATTTCCGCCAACATCATCATCCCAGCAATCAAGGAGTTCCAGGCACACCGGCCTTCGCTTCGCATTCGACTCTTCGACGACAGGACACCGGTACTCTTGCAGAGGGTGCAGGCGGGTAAGCTCGACCTTGGGTTGGGGTCCTTTATGTCTACACGGGGCATCCGGCGAACACTTTTTCTGCGGCGGCCACTCGTCGTGATTCGCGCGGATAGGAGTACAGCGCTGCGGAGATCATCGATCACCTGGTCTGCTCTCAATGGAGAGAAACTGATCTTTCTTCCCCCGCATAGCCCGCTGCAGGAGCTGGTAGACAGACAGCTCGCTCATGCCCAGGTCACGCCCTCCCACGTGATCGCTGTAAACCTGTTAGATACGCAGATTGCAATGGTGGAGGCCGATGAGGGCATCGCAGTGGTTCCTTACATCTCACCAATGGCCTTCCGGAACCGAAGTATTGTGACGAGCAGACTCATCAATCCCGTGATCGAGGCGGAGTACCACCTGATCAGCAACCGGGGGAAGAAACTACCACCTGGTGCCGAGGAGTTCACCGAATTTTTGCAAAGCTACTTCACCCGATGAACGCCAAGCCATTGCAGCGCTGGTAGAGCACGAGATGGGAGAACGTCCATCGTGGTGTGGTTCTTCGCGACGGCCTGATCCTTTCTTTACGATACGTTTGTGGCGCACATCGGTACCAAGAAGTCGGCCAGTGTCTATGAATCCCACCGCTCTTATGGTGGAGGGGGGCAAACAGGCCAATGCACTCATCGACACCCTCAGACAACTCTGCTCGCAACTCTAAAGCGAAGCTCTCCCCATTGACCTCCATCCGCAAGACGATCTGGCAACGATCAACAAACGGCGATGCGCGCCGGTTTTCTGCTCCCACTTTGCTGACGGCTTCTCGTCGGCCCCAATACCGGCGACCCGGCAATGCTGCATAAACCGATATGCCGTCGCCCAGCGCAATGCGCCGCCCCCGCCCCGAGATGCTTATCGTTCACAGGCTGCTGTTCTCAGGTTCTTGGTCAGTGCGCCGGCGATTTCGCATCAATCCAGCCGCGTCACTTCCGAGCTCTAGGGTCTTCCCATGTTGCGCTTCGTAGGCTTGCTGGGCTCACTCAGAAGCAGTGAAGAAGCTGCCGCCATCATAAAGCCGCGCACGAATCCCGCCTTCAGCCTGTGTCCGCCCGAGGGAATGACGGGTCACGCTACTGATTATGGTTGTGGGTTAATCAATACATAGTGTTCGGAATTCGAGACATAGACAGCGTGGAAGGCGTTGACGGGCAGCAGTCCAGCCTCCTGAGCGTCGGACACGACGAGATATTGGGCACGATCCAGATGGTAGACGGAGTCGCCAAGGATGAGACTGGGGGCTGCCTGGACCGAGACCGCAACGTGCTGGCCCGATGCGCTGATGAGTTGAGCCGTGGAGGGTCCGCTGGACAGACGGAAGAGACTCAATACAGAGGCACCCGAGTCGAGCACCAAGGAGCCAAGGTTGGTCTGTAATGCCATGCGACCGAAGATCAGGCTGAAGCCAATTCTCCGGCCGGTGCGGGGTGGATCGGACAAAGCAAAGCGCCGGTGCTGAAGATCCATGAGGTAGTCGAAGTGAGCGAGGAACTCCTGGCCGAGGATCCCGCGTGCGTCCGGAGGGAGAATACTGCGGCCGTCGAAATCCGTCAGCAGGAACTCTTGGTCGCGGGCTTGAACACCGCCGACGGCCAGCTGCTTCACCTTTGCTGCTCGCAAAGTCGTTTGTCCGGCAGGATTGATAAGGACGAGCGGGTCGCCCAAGGGTAGTTCCAGCTTCCGGGCGAGCCTGGTGTCGATCAGATTGGTCTGGCTGCCTGTATCGAGGACAAAGCAAAACGGACCCTGGCCGTTGAGATAAACATCATTCACAACAGGAACGCCGGCCATGAGCTTCAACGCTGAAGGTGGGAAGGATGGCGTCGCCTGGGCGTGGCTAACGAGGGTGGCGGCGGACAGCAGTGAAGGCAGGAGAGCACGAAGGATCTTCATGGCCCGAATGTGCTTCACGGTGCCAAAGCAAGTCGTGATGAACGCTGGACGTTTCGCTGAGCGAAATGATGGATCCGTGATGAATTGGTTTAGCCCCGTTTTCGCTGCTTTTCGTTGGAGAGCAGGGTTATACTTTGGCCAACTCAGATGCCTCTCCAGCCCATTTACCGCTTCGACCGATTCACTCTGGACGTCGGCCTGCGGCGCGTTCGGCGGGGCGAGGCAGATCTGGCACTGGAGCCTAAGACCTTCCGACTTCTGCAGTTCCTCATCGAGCATCGAGAGCAGGTGCAGAGCAAGGAGGACATCTTCCGCGTCGTGTGGAATGAGGCTGCGGTTACCGACAATGCACTGACCCGGGCGATCGCGCAGATTCGGAAGGTGTTGGATGACGATCCGAAGGAACCGCGATTTATCGAGACGGTTCCGCGAATGGGGTACCGCTTCATCGGTCAGTTGGAAGGGGAGCTAGACCAGGGCAACAACGTTACCCTGCCAACCAACCAGGTACGCGCCGAATTGGACCTGCAGCAAACCGGAACGCAAAGTCGGCGCATTTCGAGGTGGCTGCTCTCAGGAGCAGGCTTCGTCCTGGTGATAGGGATGCTGGGGTGGCGCTTTTGGCCGAAGCCCATTCGGGCCGAAAACTTCGCACCCGTGCCGCTAACAACCTACCGGGGCAGCGAGGAGTCACCATCCTTCTCACCGGATGGCGCCCAGGTAGCGTTCCAGTGGGATGGCGAGAAGCAGGACAACACCGACATCTACATAAAAGCGCTAGGACCGGGTGCGACTCCGCTGCGATTGACATCTGATCCGCGAGCAGACCGGATGCCTTCCTGGTCCCCGGATGGCCGATCGATCGCCTTCATCAGAATGGTAGGACCGGAAAAGGGCGAACTGAGGGTTATCCCATCTTCGGGTGGGGTGGAAAGAATGTTAGCAAAATTTGCAATCTGGGATCGACATTCGAGTGTGGCTGCGGCCTGGTCGGCGGACAATCAGTGGCTGATTGTGCCGGTCGTATTGAAGCAGCATTCTGCACTGTTTCGAATTTCAGTGAGTACAGGGGAGGCGATCCAGATCACGCATCCCGACTCTAACCAGGACGATGAAGCTCCTACCATCGCTCCTGATGGCAAGACCCTCATGTTCGTGCGGCACCCTACTTATTACCTATGGGGGACTCTTTGGACAGCGCGGCTGGACAATCATTCCATGCCGATAGGGGAGCCAGTACCTCGACAGACACCCGGGCTTCAGGTAAGCGAAGCGCTATGGCTCCCGGAAGGCATCGGGATACTGGCGCATGCGTTGGACGGTGTCTACAGGATTACTTCGCTCGAGAAAGTCGACCCGAAGCTGGTTGGTTGGATAGGGACTGATATTCACGGGTTGGCGGTGTCCAGCCGGGGGAACCGAGTTGCCTTTGCCGTCGGACGAGGTGACGCCAACATCTGGAGGATCGATCTCACGGCAAAAGTTACCAAGCCTGAGAGGCTAATCGCCTCCACTTACCGGGATGTCTATCCCCAGTTCTCGCCGGACGGCAGACGACTGGCTTTCTATTCGAACCGGACGGAGACAGGATGCAGCGAAATTTGCGGGCAAGGTCAAGTCTGGGTCGAAGATTACGGGATAGATAAGCCTCGGCAGCTCACCTTTGTAAAAAAAGGAATTGCGGGAACACCGCACTGGTCGCCTGATGGCAGCATGCTGACGTTCGACAGCAACGAGACTGGGCGGTACCAGGTCAACCTGATAAGCCAGGACGGAGGTAGCGCGAAGCAGCTTACGAAAGGTGACTTTGATAGCTTCGGGTCGATCTGGTCACCGGACGGCAAATGGATTTATTTCGGGTCTGCAAAGACAGGGGAAGACGAAATTTTCAGGATACCGCTGTCGGGTGGAGAGCCAGTGCAGGTTACACATGCTGGCGGATGGTTCCCCGTAGTTTCAGCAGACGGGAAGACGCTTTACTTTGCTAAACCCGGCGGAAGCGGGTCGGTTTGGAGGATGCCAATCGCGGGCGGCCCCGAGGAGAAGTTGGTGGACTCAATCTTTCGAGGGAATTACGCCTTGGGTGCAGCCGGAATCTACTTCATGACTAACCTCGGTGAGGACGGAACGAGCACCCTGGCCTTCTACAGCTTTGCAACAAAAAGAACATCGACTATCTGGAAGATGGGGCATCCCGAGTTTGGGCTGGCTCTATCACCCGATCAGCGTGAGCTGCTTTATGCTCAATTGGATGACCCGGCAAGCGACCTGATGCTTGTCGAGAACTTTCGCTAGCCAAGGCTGCAATCTCTACCCTGCTCACCTATGACCCTGGTTCCAGACAGCATAAGACTCCCGGTCGCTCTCTAAAAGGGGAATAAAAAACTCGGCTAGTGTGAGGTCTACCCTCCCATGGGTGCTAAATCGCCAATGCGCCCACCGAAACCTGATGCGTCCAGCGCGCGGACCAGCTGCGCCTGGGCGCCAGCAACAGCCGCCTGTGCCTCAACCACGGGAAGGTTGTCGTCAACACCGGCGACCCGGCAATGCTGCATAGACCGATATGCCGTCGCCCAGCGCAATGCGCCGCCCCCGCCACGAGACGCTTATCGTTCACAGGCTGCTGTTCTCAGGTTCTTGGTCAGTGCATCGTCAATTTCGCATCAACTCAGTCGCGTCACTTCCGAGAACGGCGTTTATGAGGACCAATGCTCGAGTCGATCTATTTGCAGGTTTTATTCAGCCACTCGTTCGGCTTTACAGCCGGTGGGAAGGGAAGGTTCCTAGCGGCGGCCAACGTCTCCTCGATGGCCCCGCCACTTGGGTAGCCGATGGCCGGGTCGATCGAATATGCGGGGTCTATCTGTGCGTCACGAAGCGCGATAAAGCTAAAGCCCCGTTCGCGGAATTGCGCTATCAGATCAGGCAGCATCTTGGCATTGAATGCGGTGACATGTAGAAGAAGCACGTATGGAATGTCGTGCCCATACAGCCGCCTCGACAGCGAGCGGTAGATGTCTGTGAACTGATCGGCGGCGGCGAGATAGCTGTCATGGAGCGCGTCGATTTCGTCGAACCGTTGTTTGGCGACACACCGCGCATACGGGTCATTCCACAGGTAGTCCTCGAAATCGAGCGATACTTCGGCGATCTTGTAGCCGTGCTCCTTGAGGTAAGACTGGATGGCCTGCCGCTTTTCCAACGTTTCGCCTTCGTGCAGGAACGGGTAGCGGAAGTAGTGCCAGTCGGTCTTGCCCGCATACATCCGTAGCGCTGGTTCGTCTTTGAGGATGTTGTCTTCAAAGTCCGTGACAGAGGTCGACTCGAGATCGGGATGTGAATATGTGTGACTGCCGAGCAGATTGCCGAAGGCCGTCCAGTTGCGCAGAATGGCGGACCCGCTGGGCATTCCTTCTAGGGTGTGAGCGTTTATGAAGCCGTAGATAGGTGGAATTTTTTCTGCTTTGAGCGTGGCGAGGATCGACTCGATGATTTGCGCCCGCGTCACGTTAGGCGGAGCTGCACCGGTGGAGGGCAGATCATCGAACGTTATGGCCACCTGCAGCTTTGGCTTCTGTGCGTCTGCTATGAAGGCTGCGGTGAAGATAAGGACGCATATGAGGATTGAGGCCTTACGCATGCATCCATTCTAAATAGGAGACGGGACCCCTCTCGGCCCCCTGTCAACTGTCGCCAAAGCGCCGATTCAGTCGGCGACAGCGGATCCATAACGACAAGTCGGCTTGTCGCCAGTAATCGGTCAAGTGTCCGTATAACGGTCGTATCGGACATTGGCCCCCCCAAGCGCGTCCGATCAGCTGACCGCCGGGCACTTGTCCGATAAGCCGACTTCACGTCCAAAGTGATGACATCCCCGTTTATCGTTACGAACATTCGTCATGAAGACAGCGATGTACTCGCGAGTCTTTGCTGTATGCGCTCCCGTCAGTAGCTAGGGCATTTCCCCTGTTACCGGGTATCCGACGGAGATCGCGCAGCGGAGCTTGTATTGGGGAAATGTGCATAAAAGTTGAAACTCTGGGCCACACCCACAGGGAACATGCTCTACCGCGGGTGGCCCCGCTGCAGGCTCAACAGTCCGCGCGCTGAGAGGATGAGGGAGAACATCCCAGTCACGCCAAGCACGTGGAGCGTCCAGACAAACAAGAAGGCTGGGCTGGACCTGGCGATCGCGCCGCGAAAAATACCTCCTGCTCCCAGCACATGGATGACAGGCATGCCCAGCGCAAGGAGCGATCCGACGAGCATGATGATGTGCCCCGAGCGCCGTTCGGCGAGCAGCAGCGTTGCGTATAGCCAGACGGCCAGAATAGGCACCAAAACGAGAGTGGAGCCGCCTGCCTCCGGCGTGCCGATCCGGGCGTGGACAGTATCGCTCGTCAGGTGAAACGTCACGAAGAGGATCGAGAGCAGAGACGCAACGGTCAACATGACGTTGGGTTTCATTGGTCGTTCTCCTTATTGGATCTGTGTGCCTCCCAGTGAGGCATAGGACGCGATAGCAACAGGCGCGTGTCTCGAAGATGCGCCATCACTCACAGTGCCTTGCACCAACGGGATCCCCGCTTATTCAGGTAATGCCGGAAGACGTATCCCCACGGGATAACCAGGATGAAGACCATGGGGCCCAATGCGATGGCTTTGAAGTCGTCTTTGAATATCGGCGTGTTCACACCCGCCCTCCATTGCGGTAGACCATAATCGACGAGCCAGATTGTCTTCCACGCCAGCTCGAACAGAAGGATCGGAAGCATTTGCAGCGGGTAACGAATCCCGAAACAGGAAAGCAGCCACATGCCGGCGAGCATGCTCGGAATTACGCCGCGCGCAGTCGGACTATGGCCTATCAACTGCGGCAGAAACGCGATCCCGGCGCCGATGACCAGCACGAGGTACATCGCGCGTAAAACGTAGAGCCGTGTGAGAGAAACTTCGCTCTCGACCGAGACGCGAGCGGCGGGTGAAACAGTGGCAGCAGTCCAAGTCATGTCAAATCTCCATTCTTATCAAGTGGGGTAGATGGTCGGCTCTCCGGTGCGTCGGAATCGGGTCGAAACTGGAGAAGGTCGCCCGGTTGACAGCCGAGCACGCTACAGATTGCCTCGAGAGTAGAGAAGCGGATGGCCCGCGTCTTGCCCGTCTTCAGGATCGACAAGTTGGCGAGCGTAATGTCGATGCGCGCGGCGAGTTCGGTCAGCGTCATGCGTCGGTCGTGCAGCAGGTCGTCGAGTTTCACGACAATGGCCATCAGACCGTACCCTCCAGATCCTCGCGCATGCGCGTACCTTCCAGAAAAACCTGCGCGAGTACGAACAGCATCAGGATGGCGAGCCAGCCGGTGATGTGGAAAGTGTCCTTGATGTGCAATGGCACTTCCTTGGTAGAGACGGCGGAGGCAATCGCGACGACGCAGATGTGCAGCATTTCGAGGCCGACCATTGCCCAGGAGATGATCCGCAGCCGTCCGGCGTTCTCCGTGGTGAAGGGCTTGCCTGTGCGCACGGACTCGACAATGCTCAACAGCCGGCTGAACACGACGTAGCCGAGGGGGGTGCCTGCGATACCGATGACCATAATGGCGCGCATGCCGGCGACCATGCCCTCGTGACCGCTGACCGGGGGTACGCCGAGCGCTCGCCAAGTCCAACCTTCGGCGTGGAAGCTCATCGCCAACATTGCGAAGATCAGCGCGGCGAAAATCCAATTGAGGACGATCAGGATACGTAAAGTGACCCGGGTCACTGGTAACGCTGTTAGCGGTTTCATGGGTCTTCCTCATTAATTCTTATTGATAAACAATAACCTATTTATTGTTCATCGGCAAGAACTTATTTTGAGGTTTGCGATTTAGGCCTAAACATTCCAAAGCAACAGCGGACCCGCAGGGGATGACTGGGGTTATTAATGGGTGTTCAGTCGCTGTTGTCTTAGTGGGTTGACAAGCCGGACTTTTGGGCCTTCGCGACCGCAACGAGCGCAGAGTCGCCAAATACGCAGACCATCACCGGATTAGTACCGATGTGTCGGCATGTCGGAAGTAACCTGCCCGCCCATCCATTCTCCAGTGACGATATCGGGCCAATGCACTGATCGACACACCCAGACAACTCTCCTCGCAGCTATTTCGTTCCGAGATAGGTCCGGTACTGGGACTCGACAATCCCTGTGCTGCGCGCGAGCTCCAGTTTGGAGCCGTTGTATGCGTACAGCGCGCGGACCAGCTGCGCCTGGGCGCCAGCAACAGCCGCCTGTGCCTCAACCACGGGAAGGTTGTCGTCAATGCCAGCGACAAAACGCTGCTGCTCGTCGGAAAGAGTTTCCTGCGCAAGATCGACGTTGCTCTGGGCGACTTTGACAAGCTCCCGGTTGGCGTTCACATCCATCATCGAGGCGCGGATCTGCGCGTCGATCGTGACGCGGAGGTCCGCTTCGCGCTGGCGCAGAGCCTGAAGCTGCGCGTTGATCGCTTCGTTTTCGCCCCGTTGGCCGGCCTCGCGGAAGATAGGAAACTTGAGCGTGCCCTGGGCATTGAAAACGCCGTGGTACAGCCCCTGGGTTTCGCCGATCACACCGTAAAAACCGTTGAAGGCAAGCGATGGCAGGCGCTGATACTTGATGGCGAGGCGCTCCCGGTCGGCGACGCGGATTTGCGAGAGCAGGCTGAGGTAGTCCTTGCGGCGGCCGTAGGCGGTCGATTTCGCGCGGTCAAGGTCCATGTCCGCAAGTTGGGTGAACGGCGCGGTGTCCGTCAGCAGGAGCTTCTGTCCGGCCGGCAGACCCATGATGCGGTTGAGCTGGATGATGTCCTTGGCCAGCTCTGCCTCGGCGGAGATGCGCTGCTGCACGCGGTTCTGGTAGTCAACCTGAGCGCGAAGCGCGTCCAGGCTGGTGCCGACACCGGCTTCGCGACGCGCTGTAGCCTGGTCAAACAGCGTCTTCGCGGAACGTTCGAGAGCCTGCGTATTGGTGAGGTTCGACTGGTCCGCCAGCACCTTCAGGTAGCCCTGCCCGACGGCCACGACCAGGTCTCCGCGGCCGGCTAGGGTGTTCAGGTCCACGACCTGTTTCTCGTCCTGCGCGCCCCGCAGAAGCTCGTACGCGGGAACGCTGAACAGCGTCTGATCAAGCTTCAGTACCGCCCGCGTGACATTGACTTTGACGATCGGCGAGAAGTTGGCATTGAAGCCCGGAATACTAATGCTGCCGGGCCTGAAACCCATCGCGGCCAGGTTGATTTCCTGCGCGTTGGTGTAGGCGTCCAGCGAGAGCGACGGCAGAATCGCGTTGGTCACCTGCAGCAGGTCGCCTTTGACAATCCGCTGATTGGCCCGATCCGTAACCAGGCGCAGGTTCCGCTCCAGGCCCAGCGCCACCGCGTCGTCGATCGAGAGCGGCAAGGGGTCCGCAGTGGAACGCTCGACAGGCACCGACCCCGGGCCGGGCAACGTGCCTGGTGCCTTGAACATCTTGCCCGAACCGGCGGGCGGCCCGACCGCATACTGCGCAAGTACCGCGCTGGGGGCGGCAGGAAGTGCAGGGCCCTGTTGCGTCTGCGCACAGGAGCAAGCCGAAGCGAGCAGGGCGGTGGTGCCCAGTTTCAGAAAATGGCGGAGATTTTGCACTCGCTATTAGAGTGCCACGCCGCGCAAAGGGATGCGAAAACTGGGGTCAATGACGCAAACGTCCGTCACCCCGCGCCGAGCTGCCGTGCGGCATCGATCAGACTCTTTGCAGTGGAGGGTTGCCAGTCCGACTTCACCTCGTCCTCCTGTTGACCGATCGTTTTGAACAGCAGCGCGCGGCCGTCGATATGAACGTGGGTCTCCACAATCTGCCAAACGTGGGGCGCGATCTCGCGCCGTTCGACGTCAAACGTGCCGCCCTGGCGCAGCTTGCCAAGAAAGCCGTAGCCAATCTTGACGTCATCGGTGAGTGCCCCGCGCAGCGTGCGTATGCGGTTATCGGAGCGGGCGATGACCAGCTCACCGCCCATGGTCCCCAGCACACGAGCTTCCATGGTCGGCGCGCGGAAGGCGGGCTCGGGGCGAAAGGTCAGGGTCACGAAATCAGCAGTTTCGCTCTTTACGGTCCATACAAACGCATCGGGAAGCATCAGCAGCATCTGCCGGGCCTGCTCGTCGTCATGCTGGCCAGCCCTGCGCTGCTTGGCCTGGCTATACGTGTCGTGGACGAAGTCTGTGATGCGCTCGGTTTCGGCCTGCTCGGCGTCGGACGAGAGCGCCACGCCGTTGAGTTCGAGGGTGCGTTTGGCGCTGCCGCCCGGCGACTCAACCACGTGGTAGATGGCATCCTTGTCCGGCGTTTTGTCGTGGTCACGGTACGTCCATATGCTGTGATCATGCTCGGCGGCGGCCAGCTCGGACTTAACGACGGATTGCAACAGCTGCTTGGCGCGCGGCTCGCTGGAGCGCGAAGAGATGTTCTGCGCCCAGACGCTGCCAGCAGCAGTCAGCGCAAACATCAGCCCGGCAATCAAGCTCGCTGCCTTCATGCCAACTTTAGATGCAAGCGGATACAGGTGGTTGGCAGGCATGACCCGACCATGCCCCATGACCCATAATGATGCCCCATACATCATTCCACGATGATCTTGACGAATACGCCGTCCGGCAGCGTAACCCCGCCCAGCGGGTGGACCACGCCATCGCGCGTAAAGCCGCGCATCATTTTAGTTTCTGACACCGATGCAGCCGGCTTCGCGGCCGGGCGACTGATCACCGGGGCGGGTGCCGCCGGCTTGGCCGGGTAGGGCGTCGCTTTGGCGGCACCGGTCTCCCCGGTCCGCTTCATACCGCGGTCCATGGCCTCATTGGCGAGACGGTCAGCGTCCTTGTTCTTGTGGCGCAGAGCGTGCGAAATCTCGAAGCCCTCGAGCTTCGCAATCCGTCGACGCGCCTCTTCCCACAGCGGTTTCAGGTCCGGACTGTTCACCTTGTACTTCCCCTGAATCTGCTTGACCATCAGCTCCGAATCGGACACGACGCGAAGCTTACGGTGGTTGTGCTCCAGCGCCCATTGCAGGCAGCCCAGCAGGCCCGCGTACTCCGCATAATTGTTTGTGCGGAAGCCCAGAAACTCGGACAGCTCGGCAAGCACGTGGCCGGCGTCATCCTGAATAAGCGCGCCGTAGCCGGCGGGGCCAGGGTTGCCCCGCGCGCCGCCGTCGCAATGCGCGTTAACCCATGTAGCGAGATGCGTTGGTTCCGGAAAGAGAGAAGACATCAGCGCCAGTTTATCCCGGCCCGGAATCCGCGCCCCCGGCTGCCACTTGCCGCTGCCCTTTTCAAGTCGTTTTGATACGCTCACGTTCCCGCGAGCGACTCGTCTGAATAGATGTAGGCAGCAGAACCTGACTCCGGAGTCAGAACAACATGAGCATGGAAGCAGTTTTTGTCAGCGGCGAGATCGGTCGCCGCCGCCCCAGTCCTTTCGCCCTCGGCATGCAGGAAGTCGTTGGTGCGGCAAGAGCTATCCCCGGAGCGGTAGAAGGTGCGGTACAAGGAGCGGTAGAATCTTCGGCAGTGCCAAGGTCTGCTGCTCAATCCGGTACCCGTGCCAAAATGACCGCCGAGCAGTTGGAGGCGCGTCAACTGCAGCGGGCAGAAGACGATGAACTGATTCGCGCGGCCCAGGCCGGCGACCGGTCTTCGTTCGACTCGCTGGTGCGCAGGTACGACCGCTCCGTTCTGCGTCTGGCGCTGCACATGTTAGGCCACGAGCAGGACGCCCAGGACGTTCACCAGGAAGCGTTCATCAAGGCCTACCGGCACCTGGCGAACTTCCGCTTCGAGTGCTCGTTTTACACGTGGCTGTATCGAATCGTGACGAACCTGTGCCTGGACCAGCTTCGCCGCCGCAAGAGCCGCCGCGAAGATCCATCCACCGCCTTGGATTCGTCGGGCGACGAGATGGATCTGCTGGCCAATATCTCCGACGACCGCGCGATGGCAAACCCCGCGCGTGAACTGGAGCGCAAGGTAATGAACGAGGCGATTCAGGAGGCGCTAAGCCACCTGACCCCGCGGGAACGCATGGTTTTTGAGCTGAAGCACTATCAGGGTCTGAAGTTGCGGACCATCGGCGAGATGCTTTCGACGACCGAGGAAACCGCAAAGAACACGCTGTTTCGCGCAACCAGAAAGTTGCGCGCAAGTCTGGCCGAAGTCAGATAGTTCTACGCAGTCAGGTAGCTCTAAAGTGTCACGTAGTTCTAAGTTGTCAGCGCTGACTGGTCGGAAGCTCGACCAATCCGCTCGCAACAGGTAACTCACCACGAACACATCAAGGCAGTGGGCAAAGACCCGCGCACGCACGGCGAAAAAACTTTTGAGGCTGGTTGAGGTAAGGAAAAATGATCTGCGAAAACGCACAACAGAATATGGTTCTCGCGCAGTATGGAGAGTTGCCGGATGAGCTGAACCTTGCACTCGACCAGCATTTGGACGGATGCGAGGTCTGCCAGCGGGAATGGAACGCGCTCCAGGCGCTCAACGAAGAATTGGCGTTGATGCCGCTGGTCGAGCCTTCGCCGAACCTGCTGGCCGCCTCCCGTATGAAGCTCGACGAGATGCTGGACGCCATTCCACCCCGGTCCTTCGGTGCTCGATTTACGATGAACTTTCTGCGTTGGGTCGGCACCATGCAGTCCACACCCGCATTGACGACCCTGCTCATCGGGGTGGGATTTCTGGGCGGAAACATGCTCACGCGCTACCAGGTGGCTACCGCTCCGGTGCCACCGCAGGCAGTAACGCTTTCCAACACCAACAATGGCGTGATCGCCAGCGTGTCCGGCATTGTCCCCACCCCCAACTCCGACGTGGTGGAAGTCAAGTACAACCGCCTTGTGCCGGAGTCGGTGCAGGGTCCGATGACCGATCCGAAGATCCGCGAACTGCTCATGCTGGGAACCAAGCTCGCCACCGATGCCAACGTGCATGGCGATTCGGTTTCCATGCTGGCCAGGTACTGCGGCTCCGGCCACGGTTGCGCCAATGGTCCGGTGGATGGTCAAAGCACCGAGTTTCGCAACGCCTTGCTGCGTTCCCTGCGCTATGACAAGAGTGCCAGCGTGAGGCTTGCGGCGCTCGAAGGCCTGGAGCCTTATGTAGCGCAGGACAGAAGTGTCCGCGACGCCGTGCTGGTTTCGCTCATGCAGGATTCGAACGCCAACGTGCGCACGCGAGCTATCTCGCTGCTCGAACCAGTGCAGGCGGACTCGAGTGTGCGGCAAGTGCTGCGGACAGTTTCGTCCCAGGACGATAACCCCGCCATTCGCAACGCATCCTTTCAGGCTTTGCAGGGTACGGCGGATATTCAGTAAAGAAAAACAAGCAGATCATCCGGGCAACAGATCATCCGGGCAACAGATCATCAGGCCAGCAGATCATACGGTCACCAGATCATCCGGTCACCAAACATCAGGGCAACAGATGATCCGGGCAAGAGATGATCCGGGCAAGAGATCATAAGGGCAACGATTCAGCGGCGATGGCGACTATGCGTGTTTGGCGGCAAAGTATCAGCAGTAGAAAGCGTTCGTCGACCGGCAATGCATCGTTGGCGCGCTTTCTGGTGTGCGCGTTTGCCCTTGCGGCACCGCTGCTGGTTCATGCAGCCGCTGCCGGCGCGGTGCATGCCAACGCGCGAGACAAATCGCGTGGCTATCTCGGAATCGAGTTCCACGACCCCACAGACGAAGAGATTTCGGCGCTACATCTGATCGGGCCGCACGGCGCTGAGATCATGATGGTGGATCATGACGGGCCAGCGGGTAAGTCGGGCCTGCAGCCCCATGACATCGTTCTCCAGATGGACGGACAGAACATTGAGAGCGCGGATGACATCCGCCGCCGCATCCGCGAATCGACGCCGGGGCGGACAATAAAGCTGTCCATCCTGCGCCTCGGCCGCACCTTGACGATGACGGCGAAACTGGCCGATCAAAAGGAATTGGAAAGCAATCCGTGGATGCAGCACCTCATTCCTCCGCCGCCCCCGCCCATAGACGACGGGGTCGGAAACGTCCTTGTGCAGCGTTACAGCGTGGAGACGGTGACCGGGCCCAGGAGCCAGTCGCGCACCCAGAGCTTTATCGGCACCGTGCTGCGCAGCGGACCCTACACCGGAGCGACGCTCGATGCCATGGAGCCGCAACTGGCGGATTTCTTTGGCGTTCCGCCGAAAACCGGGCTGCTGGTCCACGCGGTGGAGACCAACAGCCCCGCTGCCACAGCGGGATTGCGCGCGGGCGACATCGTGTTACGCGTCGATACCCGGCCCGTAGCGACAACGTCCGACTGGACCAAGCGGCTCAGAGCCAGCGGTGGCAAACCGGTAACCCTCTCCATCCTGCGCGAAAAGCACGAGGAAACGCTGACCATGCAGACGGCGAAAGCGCACTCGCTGCTTGAGTGGCCCAGGTTTTTCTAGGCCACCACCGATTGCCTCCCCGGTACACTACGCCTATGCACCCTCGGCGCATACTCCTCAGCTGGAGCGGCGGTAAAGACTGCGCCTGGGCGCTCCACCTGCTCCGCCAGGACCCCACCTGCGAAGTCGTCGGCCTGCTTACCACCATCAATCAGCACTTCCGCCGTGTCGCCATGCACGGCTTCCGCGAAGAACTCCTCGACCTCCAGGCCGAGTGCGCCGGCCTCCCACTTTGGAAAGTCCCTCTCCCATGGCCGTGCTCGAACGAGATCTATGCGTCTGCCATGGCTGCGGCCTGCGCCCGCGCCGTCGCCGACGGCATCTACGGCATAGCCTTCGGCGACCTGTTTCTCGCGGACGTCCGTGCCTATCGTGAGCAGCAGCTCGCGCCCACCGGTCTTGTCCCCATCTTCCCCTGCTGGGGCCTCCCCACCGCCGATCTTGCCCGCAGTATGATCGCCGCCGGGATCGAAGCTCGTCTCGCCTGCATAGACCCGCGCCAGATCGACCCGGGCTTTGCCGGCCGCCGCTTCGATGCGCAGCTCCTCGCCGACCTGCCCTCCACCGCCGACCCCTGCGGCGAGCGCGGCGAGTTCCACACCTTCGTCTCCGCCGGTCCCATGTTTTCCGCTACCGGCAGCTCCGGTAGCATCGCTGTACGCCCCGGCGAAACCGTCGAGCGCGACGGCTTCTTCTATGCAGATCTCCTCCCCGCCTGAAACCCGCCAGCGGCTTCCGCAAGCGGTCCGCCCGCTCGTCGCTGCCTGGACTGCGCTGATCGTCGCAGCAACCCTGGCCGCCACCATCGTTCCTCCAGCTTCCGCCCAGACCCTCGCCCGCCCCGGCTGGGTGGGGTCCGGGTTGGCGTCCGAACCCTGGTGGCGCAACGCCGTCTTCTACCGCCTCGTCGTCAGCACCTTTCAGGACTCCGACGGCGACGGCCGCGGCGACCTTCGCGGCGTCATCCAGCGCCTCGACTACCTGCAGTCCCTCGGCATCGACGCCATCGTCCTCTCTCCGTCCGAGGAAGACAGCCCGTTCGGCGACCTGGTTCGCGAAGCCGGCACCCGCCACATTCGCATCGTGATCGAGCTGGGCACCGGGCAGGCGAACCTCGTCAGCCAGGCGCGCTTGTGGCTCACCCGCGGTGCGGCCGGGATTTCAGTGGAGGGGTCGTTCCGCACGGCGGAAGATCAGGCACAAGCCCATCTCCGGGATCTCCGCGCACTCACCGGCAGCTTTCCCGGCGAACGCGTCCTGATCGCCCGCCCCATTGGATCCGGGCAGGTCCTCGAGCCAGGCGCGGCCCAGCTTGTCGGCCAGATCATCGACATGCCCCAGGCGATCCTGCCCAAACCCATCACCAACTCGGAGTGGCAAGCCGCTCGCGCGCCTCTGCCAGCAGGTGGCCTCCCGCTGCTTCAGTCGGGCAAATTGGCCCCCGACATGTTCGGCGACACAGATCCACTCGGGCGCGGCATGGCAAAAATCGTCGCCGCGAGACTGCTGACCATGCCCGGAGCAGCAGCTTTCGAGTGGCGTCAGGAACTCGGCCTCGCGAGTCCGCCGGGCGAGGTCGTCTCCATGGTCATGCAGTGGACCCCCTCCAACATCACGCCTCCCGCCTCGCCGCCCTCCACCCCCGACCAGCCCCAGGCCCTCCACCCTCCCTCCGACCCGAACGTCTATACAGCCTTCAAACCCTACATCGCTCCAAAACCTGTTTCAAAGCCACTTTTACCGGGTCAAGTGGCCCTTATTGACCCCGATTTGCTGCCCGGTTTTACCTCCGGTGCGCTCAAAACGGGCGTCGGTTATAACGCGAAAACGGCCAATGTCGCGGTCGAAGACGCCGACCCCAGGTCTCTACTCAACTTCTACCGCCGCCTCATCCAACTCCACCACGGCAACGCATCCATCCGCTCTGGCACTGTATTTTCGCTCAATCGTGACGCCGAAAAAGCGCTCGTCTGGCTGCGCCGCGCACCCGCCAACGCCCACACCGCCGGCACGGTCGTGGTCGCCGCAAACCTCTCCGAAAACACCCTCACTCTCACGCTCGACACCGACCTCACCCACCTTCACATCCCCACCGGCACCCTCCGCCCGCTCGCCGCCTCGTGGACCGCAACGCCTTTCGCGCAGTACACCAATCACATCGTTCTGCCGCCCTACAGCGTCTATCTCGGCGAGCTTTCTCGCTGAACCCAACGGGTTCTGCTACGCTCAAGCCCATGCGATTTCAGCTCATTTTCACCGCCGCAACGCTCTCGCTCGTGCTCTCAACGCCCCGCACATCGGCCCAGGCTTCCGCTCAGATCGCCACGCCCGAAGCGCGCGTCGCCGCGCAGAACAGCCTGTTTGAAGAGTTCTACCAACAGGGTTTGAAGAACTCACCCGAGCGCGCCACTTCCATCGGAGACTATCGGTACAACAACCAGCTTGGCGACGCGTCGCTCGCCGCCACCGCGCGCCAGCACGCCGAATCCGACGCATTCCTCGCGCGCCTCCGCGCCATTCCTACGACAGGCATGGACGACACCGACCGCCTCTCGCACGATCTGCTGGAGCGCCAACTCGCGCAGCAGGACGTGAACTACGACCTGAAGAACTATGAGATGCCCGTCAACCAGCAGAACGGCATCCACACCGCACTGGCTGACCTGCCGCTCAGCGTGCCGCTCGATACGGTCGCGCACTATGATGACTACATTCAGCGCCTGCACCAGATTCCCCGTGTGCTCGCACAGACCACCGAAGTCCTGCGCGCGGGCATGAAAGACGGCTTGATGCCCCCGAAGTTTATTCTCGAAAAGCTGCCCGCACAATGCGACGGCATCATCGCCGCCAACCCGTTCGTGCTACCCGCGAAGAAGTTTCCGGCCAGCTTCACCGATGCGGACAAGCAGCGCCTTACAGCGGCGATGACGGCTGCGGCCAACGATGAGGTATTTCCTGCGTATCGCAGTTTCGCCACCTTTCTGCGGGATGAGTACGCACCGCATGGCCGCACGGCGCTCTCTGTCGAGTCGTTGCCTGATGGCAAGCGCCGATACACGGCGGCGGTGAAGATGATGACCACCGTGAGCATCACACCAGAGCGCGTGCATCAGCTTGGCTTGAGCGAGGTCGATCGCATCACGGCGGAGATGACCGTGCTTGCGAGGGCGCAGGGCTTCAAGGATCTCGCCAGCTTTCGCGCATCCATCAATGCCGATCCCAAGTGGAAGCCGAAGACCGAGCAGCAAATCATCGACGACTTTGCAAAATACATCCACCAGATGGAGCCGAAACTTCCGCAGCTTTTCGGCCTGCTGCCGAAGTCGCCGGTCACCGTGGAAGGCATTCCAGACTTTGACGCCGCGTCCGCGACGCACTACAACTCCGGCACGCCGGACGGCAAACGCGCCGGCCGCGTGGTCGTCGCGGTTGCCAATCCAACCACACGCACGCTGGTGCTCGATGAAGCCGTTGCTTACCACGAGGGCGTCCCCGGACACCACATGCAGATATCGGTAGCTCAGCAGCTGAAAGGCCTGCCGAAGTTTCGTTTGCGCGCAGGCTACACGGCTTACGTCGAAGGCTGGGCGCTGTATGCGGAGGAGCTTGGCAAGGAAGTAGGCTTCTACACTGACCCCGTCTCGGACTATGGCCGCCTGAACTCGGAGCTGTTCCGCGCGGTTCGGCTGGTGGTGGATACCGGCATCCACGACAAAGGCTGGAGCCGGCAGCAGGTCATCGACTACATGCATGCCAACGACGTCAACGACGCGCTCGCGCAAACCGAAACCGATCGCTATATTGCCTGGCCGGGTCAGGCTTTGGCCTACAAGATGGGGCAGCTCAAAATACGTGAGCTGCGCGACCGCTCGAAGCAGCAACTGGGTGCGCGCTTCGATCTACGTGCCTTCCACGACGAGATCCTCAGCGGCGGCGCGCTTCCGCTCGATTTGCTGGACGAGCGCACGGATCGCTGGATCAAGACGCAGCTTCCGGTGAATGCACAGAACTAGCTTCGTTCTACTCTTCAACTGTTGGTCTTCGCAATGTCCGGGCCCAGCAGCGCCTGAGCGCTCTGCTCAGGCTCGCTGGGAATCGGCTCTTCGCTGCGTGTCGTTTGCAGCTCCAGATGGTTCGCGCTCAAGCCCTCGCGGAGGATACGAAAAGCGTCCTCCGGCGTGTCCGCGAATTGGAACAGCTCCATGTCCTGGACCGCGATGGCGCCCTTTTCGACAAGCAGATCGAGATTGATGACGTTCTTCCAATAGTGCGACCCGTAGATGACGACGGTGATTTTCTTGGCTAGCTTGCGGGTTTGTGCCAGCGTCAGCAGCTCGAACATCTCGTCCAGTGTGCCGAATCCGCCGGGGAAAACTACAAGCGCTTTCGCGAGGTAGGCGAACCAGTACTTGCGCATGAAGAAGTAGTGGAAGTTGAAGTTAAGAGCCGGCGTGATGTAGGGGTTGGGCATCTGTTCGAAGGGGAGCTTGATGTTAAGGCCTATGGTCTTTCCGCCGGCCTCCCACGCCCCACGATTGGCTGCCTCCATGATGCCCGGCCCACCGCCGGAGGTGATGACGAAGCGGTGACGTCGCCCCGGCAGCTTGCTCGACCAATCGGTCATCAGGTGCGCGAGGGCGCGCGCGTCTTCATAGTAACCCGCCATCTCGACCGCAGCCGCGGCACGTTTGCGCTTCAGTTCGCTGGTCTCTCCGCTCTCGACTTCGCCTGCGCTCGCGGGTTGTTCGGCTTCTGGCGCGGGCTGTCTTGAGCCGGTGTTGGCCAGCAGCTCCAGCTCCCTGCTTGTGACGTCACGAGCGCGAAAGCGGGCCGAGCCGAAGAAAACGACTGTATCCTGAATGCGCTCCCGGCGAAAGCGCGCCATAGGCTCGGAATACTCTGCCATGATGCGCACCATGCGGCCGTCGGGGGAGTCCAGAAATTCGTCGTTCTCGTAGGCTAGCGGCGCAGACTCGAGCGGTTCGGGCACACGCTCGGAGACGTAGCCACTCCGCGGAAACGATGCTTCGTCGGACATGCGAGATCTCCTGTTGGGAACAATCAACTATGCCCGAAAGTCCCTGTAGTGAACCGCTTCGCTCACGCCAATCCAGATATCGAGCAGCCCCAGCCCGCTGAGCAGGCCGCGCAGCCAGCCTTGCCGCACCAGCGCATGCATCGACGGATGCGCGAACAGCCAGGCGTTGTGATCCCAGTAGCGCGGCACCCACGGCAAAACTGCAACAATGGCCCCAATGTACAGGCAGAACAGCACAAGCACGATCAGACTCATGCGCTGCAGCCAAACTGGCGCGGGCGCGTGGCCTGCGGAACCCTGGGCTGTATCGGCTGGCGTAGAGGCCATTTCGGGTTCGGAAAGCATCTGCTGCTCGGAAAAGAGTTGGCGCTGTGAAGTCATACCTCTGTCGACTGCCTCTACGGTAGCAGGAGGCGGAGGCGGCTGTCGCGCAGGCTGCGAATCCGTTGTTGGGCGATCCATGCTTACGCCCGCTTGCGCTTCGCGGTGAAGGCTTTGCGGCGCGGAGGCACAGGCTTTTTCAACTGTGCGGCTTCGGGCAGTGTCCGCTTGCGCTCGACCTTTTTACCTGCGGCTGCGCGATTGAGCGCCTGCACTTCGCCCTGAGTCAGTTCCCGAAACCCGCCAGGCGGAACATCAAGCACCAGCGCTCCATAACCGATACGGCGAATTTTTTCGACGTGATGGCCGATCTCTTCGAACATCTTGCGCAGCTGGCGATTGCGGCCTTCGGTCAGCGTGACCTCGTACCAGGGATTGTCGCCGCTGCGCACCTGCTCGATCTTTGCCGGTTGAGTAAGCACGCGATCGCGGCGGCCGGACCGAATCTCGTTCAGGCGGCCACGGTCGATCATGATCCCGCGCCGCAGATTGTCGATTGCCTCCGCCGTGGGCGCACCGGACACCTTGACCAGGTACGTCTTCAGTACACCGGCTGAAGCCTTCGAGAGCTTGTTCGCGAGGTCGCCGTCGTTGGTCATCAGCAACAGGCCTTCGCTGAGGTAATCCAGCCGCCCCACGGGATACAGCCGGGGCATCTTCGAGTGTTCGCCCACTGTTTTCTTTTGCGAGTCTTGTCCCAGCAGCTGCATGACGGTAGGCCGCTTCTCGGGGTCGTCCAGGGTAGTGACGTAGCCGCGAGGTTTGTTGACCATGAAGTATTTCTGCTGTTCGCGCCCGTGCAGCAGCTTGCCGTCGACGCGGATGTGATCGCGGTCAAGGTCGGCTTTGGTGCCGAGTTCGGTCACGACCTTGCCGTTGACCTGCACGCGGCCTTCGAGGATGATCAGCTCCGCCGCGCGGCGCGAAGCGATGCCGGCCTGGGCTAGGATCTTTTGCAGGCGATCGCCAGCAGGGGCGGCGGCGGCGTCTTGGGGGTCCGGCTTCATCTCTCCATTATCGCCCGTTTGCCCGCTAGCGCGGCGTGGGGACTTTCATCCGAAGCGATTGACGCGGGAAACACTCCAGCCGCAAGCAGCCATGGCGATGGCTGCGGCGAGAGGGACACCCAAACCGAGCCGCAGCGAGCCCGTGCCTCCAGATACCAGTCCTGTCAGCAGCGGAAGCAAAGAGGCTCCTACGCCAGCCGCTACGAATACAGCATTGCCGCCTTCTCCGCGGCGCAGCACAAGCGCGAGGACCGCAGGGTACATGGGGCCGATGCCGAATCCGATGAGGAGGGCGGCGATCCGCAGCGGCACGCCTTCGCTCGAAGCGATCAGCAAAGTCAGCCCCGCGCCGATGAGCCACGGGGCAAATGCGAAGACCCCCCAGACCGACCGCACCGCGACCTTGCGATGGGACTGAATCAGGCGGCTGAGCAGCAGCCCCGCCCAGAAGCACGTTGCCGCGCCGATAGTGGCATTGAGCGTCGCGCCCGACCGCCGCGAGTACGTCGCCAGCCAGCCGCCCGCAGAGCTTTCGATACCCGTAGCGAGCGGCACCATAAACAGCAACGCAGGGGAGACCGAGCGCAGTTGTCGCCACCAGCTTGAAACGTTTGCTGCGGGGGCGTCGGAGTGCGGCACTGTCCCCAGCACGCACACACCCGCCAGGCCGAACAGGAACGCCAGGGTCCACAACACGCGTTGCGGACCCCAGGTTGCTGTTCCATGCAGGGCTATCCACGGCCCCATGCACGCGCCGATCGCCCATACAAGATTCAATCGCGTGATGCGCGCCGCGCGTTCCTCGGGATACATGCGCGAGACCAGAAGGCTTACGGCAGTCATAATAATGCCGAGTCCGAGGCCGTAGAGCGCCATAGCGGCAAACGCGACTTCGCGTGACGCACCGGCTAACAGCACCGCGGCCACCGCGACAGCCGCGCACCCACGGGCAACGGAGGCCGGCAGCGACCAGCGCGCCAGCAGAGCGCCCGACATCGCGCCCCCAAGAAGCAAAAAGAGCAGTAGCCCCGCCTGCTGGTCTGTCAACGCCCAGCGCGAAAGCAGTATGGGCAGCAACGCCCCAGGCAGGACCAGACCAATTCCTGTCATGAAAAATGCGACATATAAAAGCGCGGGCGCACGTTTGCTGTCGCGGTGGCTCGAGACAAGCGAAACTGGGACCGCGGCACTTTGTTTCACGTACCGGAGTGTTACACGAAACCGCGACGTTGCGAACGTTCTGCGGATTTCATGCGGGCGCTCGGAAGCCGTAACGTTTGTAATAGCCCAAAGGTGTTACCGTCCGAATTTATTCGTGGGATACGCCGCCGGATCGGCGCTCGGTACAGTAACGACACATCCACTTCCTACGGAAGATACCGTGGCAAGCAGGGCAACTGCGAGGTCAGACGATTTCGTCTCAGGCGGCCCCCTGCTTCGAATACACCTCCGATGCCGAAAGACTTGCGTTGCTTATAGGGCCTAAATGATTCACAAGGTGATTCTCGCTGATAATCAGTCTGTCTTTCGCACCGGCGCCGCTCGTCTGTTTGCCGTTGAAGAAGATTTTCGCATCGTCGGCCAGTGCGATGATCTGGCTCGCCTGATGAAGGCAGCGGGATCCACGATGAAGTCGTCCATCATTTTTGCTGCTTCCCTGCAGCCGGATCTTGCAGAACTCGTCAAGTCGGCCCACGCGATTGGCAGCACCACGACGGTCGTACTTGAAAATGACCAAAGCCCATACAGCTTTCTGGCGGCGGGAGTCCGCGGGATCGTCCACCGCGACGTCCTGAGCAGCGATCTGCTGCGCTGCGTCAGGGCCGTCGGGCGAGGCGAAACGTACATGCAGCGTCGCACGGACTCTGGCTCCTCCGGCTTCGAGTCCGACATGGTGGCTGAACGCGTGCGCGACCGCCTGACGCCGAAGGAACTCAAGATTCTAGGCCTGATTCTGCAGGGTTACAAAAACAAGGACATCGCGGAAGAACTTAACAACTCCGAGCAGGTAATCAAAAACTACCTGCGGTCCATCTTCGACAAAACAGGTGTTTCCGACCGTCTGGAACTGGCACTCTTCGCCATGCACCACAAATTACTGGCTCATGCCGCCACGCGCGCCACCGATAATCGCGTCGCGCTCCCTGCGGAACTGTTCGTGAACTGATTCGGGAGGCTGGGTCGCCACGGCCTGTCTGGCTCGCCCCGGGCTGTAGGTCGGCAATCGTACGCCGCTGTGGAAAGTTGTTAACTTTACCGAGAAAAGCAGGCATAATTGGCGTAA
Organism: Terriglobales bacterium; assembly: GCA_038230455.1. Classification (GTDB taxonomy): domain Bacteria; phylum Acidobacteriota; class Terriglobia; order Terriglobales; family Acidobacteriaceae; genus Granulicella. The sequence continues at coordinate 1,609 of JBBRNF010000013.1, read as the reverse complement.
CGATCACCAGATACAGAGCCTGCCCGCAAAACGGAGCGGGCCCGCAAAGAGTATGGGAACAGCTTCGTTTTGCGGGTTCGACCAAACGGCGGAAAATGTACGGCTGAATTATGCAGGGCTGAAGAGTCAGGGCTGCGCTCAGAAACTATGTCCATCGAATCGATCACGGGTTTCCGTCTGTCTCCGCAACAGGAGCGCCTCGTAGCAACCGCGCAGGAGGCCGGCTACCCGCCCTCGGTCTGCCTTTATAAGTGTGCGGTTCCGGTGGACGAGGCTTCGCTCCGCCTGGCTCTTTCGAATGTGGTTGCGCGGCATGAAATCCTGCGGACCGTTTTTCGCAGGCAGCGCCAGTTGAAGCTGCCGATGCAGGTCATTCTCGATAGCGATGTGCCCGCGGTGCAGGTTGAAAATCTGAGCCATCTGAACGCAGACGAGCAGCAGACCGAACTTCGTTTTCGGGTCTCGCAAGCTGCGCGGGCCGTGCGGGCGGCCGACGAGGCGCCGGTGGTCTCGGCCACACTATTCCTCCTCGGTGGCGCAGCGGGCGCTGAAAACACCGCGTTGCTGGTGGAAGTCGCTGGACCCTGCTGCGATACGCAGGCGTTCGCCGTGATGGCCGAAGAGTTGCGCAAGGAGCTTGCGGGTGAGCCGCCCGACGACAATCTGATCCAATACGCCGACGTGACCGAATGGCAGCATGACCTGCTCAACGGCACCGAGGACGCGGCGAAGGCGGCTAAGGTTTTCTGGCAAGCGCAGACCCATACGCCGATCTCCCTGCCGTTCGAAGGCGCAGGGGAGAGAGGTCCAGCAGAAAGCGTTCGCCTGGCGGTCGAGCCGGAGTTGTCCTCGCGGCTGCGCAGTGTGGCCGGGCTTCAGGGCGCTACCGAGGCCGATTTGCTGCTGGCCATTTGGCAGGTGCTGCTGGGGCGGATGAGCGGCGAGGGCCGGATCACGACTCTGGTGGCGTGCGATGGGCGCGAGTACGACGAATTGAAGAACGCCATCGGGCTGTTCGTGCGCTATCTGCCCATCGCGACCGACCTTGAAGGCAAGACTCGCTTTGAGGAGGTGCTGCGCCAGGTCGCTACCGTGACCAGGCAGGCACGCGCTCAGCAGGACTGGTTTGCGCCCGGAAGTGCGACGGAACAAGCCGCCATCGGGTTTGAGTACAACGATTTACGCAGCGCCCAGACCGGCATCGTGCCAGTCGCTGTACATGTCGCGCCCGAGAAGCTGAAGTTGCGCCTGATTGCGACCGCCGTTCAAGCGGGACTCGACATCCAGGTAGAGTACGATCCCGGTCGCTACACGCGCGAGTCGATGGAAGGCCTTGCAGATTCGCTCCGCGCTCTGCTCTGGCAGGTACTGGCCGATAGTCAAGTGGCGCTGGCCAACCTTTCATTGCTTTCTACAAGGGGGCAGCAGAGCGTACTCGAGATGGGCCTCGGCCCGGTTGTTGATCGCACCGCGGCTTCTGTGCACGGTTTGGTATCTGCGCAGGGCTTGGGTACTGCTGGTTCTATAGGGGTACGCAGCGGTTCTGTGTGCTTGACGTACGGTGATTTGGAGCTTTCGTCGAACCGTCTGGGGCGTTATCTGGGCAGGC
>JBBRNF010000012.1:0-131895 GCA_038230455.1 Terriglobales bacterium | reverse complement strand
AGCCTCAGCGAGGGCTTCATTCAAAAGATCCTCGGTTTGGAATGGGCGTGGATTTCCGATGAGTCAAGTCTTTGGGACTTCCATTCAGAGCAGACAAATGAATTATTGATCGCGAAGATTCGTGAGGTTTATGGCGTCGACATTTCAGATATCGAATCGGCGCGGCTTTGGGAAATCTTTGAGCGAATCAAGCGCGCCAGCGCCGCTGAGCGCGATCACTCCTCATAAGTCGGCTTGTCGGAAGCAATCCGCACCGCGGTAAGCCAGGCGAGTTTCGCGACAGTCTCGTATGGCCACGCTATCGGTCCACCACGCTCCGCTCTACGTCGCCTTACGCTGGAAGTTTGTCTTCCTGGTTCCCGCGAACGCATCCTTGGCCTTGAACGCGGCCGCCGGCGCGCCCGGCGCGGGCTTGCCATGGCCCGGTTCGGACGGTGAGTCTCCAAAAAGTCGAGTGGAGCAAGGCGTGGTGCACTTCAAGATCAAGCGGGCAAATCTTAAAACGAAGCTCTCATCGAGTGCCATCGTCAAGCAACGTGTTATCCGGGCGAGGTTGCTTCTCTTCTACAAGAGGATTACAGTCGGGGCCGGCAACGATAGTCAGGCCCCCCACCCCTACAAGCAGTTGGTGAATTCCAATTAACGAGTCTAGCTGCTTCGCAGCTCTCCAGCTTGGTTGAACTAAGTCAGCCTGGCTGGACATCGCACACTTAGTGCAACGGTCAAGGAGGAAGTATGTTGACGAATCGATGGAAGTGGCCCGTAAGTGTATTGTCCGCAATCCTGATCGCGGCGACGATGGTCCCCGCAATGTTCGCCAAACCCGCAGATAGCAAAAGCGTGGAAGCGGCCATCAGCAAGATGGAAATGGATTCGGCCAGGGCCGACATGGCCGGCCAAAGCGGGGCGTGGATGAAGGCGCACAACGCTGGCAACTACATCATGGGTACCAGTTGGGGAGGTTGGGAGGACAACGCGCAGTTGCAGAAGGATGCCGCCGATACCGCAAACAACAAGACGGCCAAGCGGGATATCAGCGATATCAAGGTTAGCGTCTTTGGCAACAACACGGCGATCGCGAGGTACAAGGAATCCTACGACCTGATTATCCGAGGCGAGCATCGCACGCGCACGGTCCTAACCACGGACACCTGGGTCAACGAGAACGGCGCGTGGAAGCTTGCGGCGTCTCATAGTTCGCAGGCGGACCAGAAGATCGCCGATTGAAGTTGCTTTTTCTATGGGCCGCTGAGCGATCAGCGGCCTTCTCATACTTTGTCATCGACCGAGCGGATGACGGAGTGGATGACAAAGCGGATAAGGATGGGATCAGTAACAATAACTCGGCTTCTCGAAAGTAACCCGCACATGCCGCGGTAAGCCTGGCGAGTTTCGCGACAGTCTGGTTATGGCCACGCCATCGGCCTGCCACGCGCCGCTCTAGGTCGCCTTACGCTGGAAGTTTGTCTTCTTGGTTCCCGCGAACGCATCCTTGGCCTTGAACGCGGCCGCCGACGCGCCCGGCGCGGGCTTGCCACCGGTTTTTATGTGGGCAGCCTTCTCGCGGGCTGACTGCAGTTTCTGCGCCGCACGGCTTAGCCCGCCGACTTTGACTCCGCTGGGTCTTGGTGTGAACTCACTCATCCCGTGATTTTCTCACGCCCTGCCTTGGCCTGAAAACCCTCTGGCACCTACTTCTCCAACGCCCGCAGTTTGCGCAGCAACTCCGGCAACCGGTTCACCGCGGCCACGGTGCGCAGCCACGCGCGGTTGTCCATCGCCGGATATCCGCTCACCACCGCGCCCGGCGCCACATCTCCCGGAATCCCGGTCTGCGCCGTGGCAACCGCTCCGTCGCCGACCGTCAGGTGCCCCGCCACCCCTACCTGCCCCGCCAGGACTACGTTCTTTCCCACAGTCGTCGATCCCGCCAGCCCCACCTGCGCGCACAGCAGCGTGTTCTCGCCTACGGTCGACCCATGCCCCACCTGCACCAGGTTGTCCACCTTCGCGCCGGCCGCGATGCGCGTCTCGCCAATCGACGCCCGGTCGATGCACGCATTCGCCTGCACCTCTACCCGGTCCTCCAGCACCGCCGGGCCCGACTGCACGATCTTCACCCAGCGCCCGCCCGGCCCCTTCGCGAACCCGAAGCCGTCCGCTCCCACAATGGCACCGTTCTGCAAAACGACATCGTCGCCCAGACGGCAATGCTCCCGCACGACCGCATGGGCATGGGCAAAAAACCGGTCGCCGACAGTCACCCCCGGGTACAGCACCACATGCGGCAGCAGCACCGCGTCATCGCCCACCGTCACACCCTCCGACACCACCACATAGGCGCCCACATGGGCCCGCTCCCCGAGCTTCGCCCCCGGCGCAATCACGGCCGTCGGATGCACGCCCGGCGCATACACCGGCGGTTGGTAGAAACACCCGATCGCCTTCGCAAAGGCCAGGTAAGGATTTTCGACCCGCAGCGTCGCAACAGGCGTTTCCCCGAACCCCGGCTCCACGATCACTGCCGCCGCTTTCGTCGTCCGTGCCAGCGCCGCGTACTTCGGATTAGCGACAAACGTCACCTCCCCCGGTCCGGCCTCCTCAATCCCGGCAACGCCGGTGATCTCCGCCTCCCCATCTCCGCCGGCGAGTGCCGCTCCCAACCGCTCCGCCAAATCGATCAATCGCATAGTCGAGATTCTAGCCTTCGCCAAACAGTCCCGGCTGCCGATCCTGGACAGGACGTGCGACCGGCTTCTTCTTCGCCGCCGAGCCGATCACCGCAAGCAGCTCCAGCCCCGTGAGCGCTGTCCTCGGGACGTAAATTCTCAGCGCGTTCGACCGCGGATCGGGAGGTGTACATAACAGACCACCAGATGCCACTATTTCATGCAAAAAGCCTATCTCAGAGCCACATATGCCCTCTAAAACGTCACCATCCCGGAACGTCATCCGTACCCACAGGCCCTCCAGACGCGGCCGGCCGAGGAAAGATTTCCGGCCTACCTTTTCCGGATCTGCCAAATCACCACTGTTGAAATACCTTACATAAACAATCCATCGGATGTCGTTCAAAGAAAAAGTGATAATCCGCCCGGCTACATCCATCATGATGACCGAGGAGCTCTCCACGAAGTCCGCCGGAGGCAGATATCCACAGACAAATCCACCGTCCAGCAACCGCACAATCGCTTTTTTCTGTATTCCCGCCATTGTCTCCAGCCCGACCCGTCGGATTGTCGCACGCCGGCCACACTCCGCCACATAAATTGTGCATTCAGGCTGCAGAGTTGTACCTCGTGATGTACAATCGGGTGTTGGCAAGTGCGGATCGCGTGTGCTAAGCACATCATTCCACTAGGTTTAGGCCCTGTCACCAAATTCGCATTGCAGCACCACCCCCGGAGGGGACCACCGAACACCCATGGCAGACTACATTTACCTGCTCCAAACCCGACTCACGCCTGCCCAGCAGAAGGCCCTCGCCACGGTGCGCGACGTGGCCCGCGCCCGCAACCTTACCGTCTTCCTCGTGGGCGGAGCTGTGAGAGATTTGACCAGCGGATCGCCGATCCGTGACCTTGATGTAGTTGTTCAAGGCAACGCTCTCAAGTTGAAGAAAGAGCTGGAAAATGCCGGAGGCATCTCCGTCGGCGAATCCGATACATTCCAGTCGCTCCACTTCCATTTTCCGGGTGGAGTTCGCCTGGAGGTCGGCAGCGCCCTCTCGATCTCGTACCCGAAACCGGGCAAGCCCGTCGCCCGGCCCGCCAACATCCTGGACGACCTCCGCCGCCGCGATTTTACCGCCAACGCCATGGCTATCTCCCTCAACCAAGGCTCCTACGGCCTGCTGATGGATCCGATGAATGGCGTCGCCGACATCGAGAATCGTGAACTGCGTCTGGCTTCCAACTACGGCTTCATTGAAGATCCGTCGCGGATGATCCGCGCCGCGCGTCTGTCCGCACGCCTTGGTTGGCACATGGAAGAGCGTACCCAAGCTCGGTACGAGACCGGCAAGGGCGAAAACTACATTGCCGCAATGAACTCTGCCGCCCGAGGCTATGAGACCGAGGATATCCTGCGCGAGGAAGATCCACTGCGCGTACTTAGACGTCTGGAATCAGAAGGTTGGATGAAAGACCTCTACCCGTCCTGGACCTCGGCCAAGGCCAACGAGGCGGAACTCAACCGCCTGCGCGACACGGTCGGCCAACTGAATGCGATGGGCATTTTCCCTGACCCGTCGGCCGCCTACTTCCCGCTGCTGACCGCTAAATTTGCGCCCAAAGAGGTCGCGGAACTGAAGAAGAGCTTTGCTCGTCCAGGGTTCGTCAAGCAAATAGAAGCACTTGAAGCGGAGTCCAAGGCGTTCGGAGCGCAGTTCTCCGCGAAGGAAAACAGTGCGCCTTCAGCTACCTGGAAGCTGCTCGGCTCGGCGATTCCTGAAAGCGTGTTGTGGCTTGCGTACAGTTCTAAGAGTGCGCCCATTCAGGCTCGCTTCAAGGCTTTCTTCACGGAGTGGCCGCAGGCCCGGCAGCGAATTCCGTACACCCTGATGCAGGAGATGCGGATCACGCCGGACTTGCCCGGGTACGCGGCCCTGGTAGAACAAATCTTCTTCGCCATCATGGACGGCAAGCTGGACCTCCCGGAAGCCGCGAAAGCGTTCCTTGAGCCCTTTTCTCCGCCCGCACCGCCGCCTCCCATCAATATGCGCCGCCGCGCAGTAAAGCGCGAAGCCAAGCCCGCCAAGTCCCGCAGCAAGAAGACCCCCGCGACCATCGAAGACGACGACGCCACGCTGACCATCGGTGCCGAAGCGGAAACTGCTCCGGCTTCGTCGCCCGCCACCGCGAAGGCTCCCGCACCTGCTAACGCCAAGGCGGAAAAGCCGAAGGACGCTCCCCCCGTCCCCGCCAAGGCTGCGCTGAGGACCCCTGTCAAGAAATCAATCAAGACGCCTGCAAAGCAGGTAGTCAAGCATGCCGTGCCGAAGCAAGCGGCTGTAAACAGGCCCGCGCCTGTCGCAAAGAAAGCGACCGTCGCGAAGAAGGCAAGCAAATCCATCGCCTCTTCGACCATCGCCAAAACCGCGCTGTTGAAAACGGCCGCCAAGAAATCAAAGACGATCGTCGCGAAGCCGCCTGCAAAGGCGAAGGTTGTCGCCAAGAGCAGGACTGCTTCCAAGCCAGTCGCTGTGCGAAAAACCGCCGCGGCGACCAAGGCCAAGCCAGCCCCCAAACCGGCCCCCAAACCCGTACCGAAGAAAGCTCCACTCAAGAAAGCTTCCGAAAAGAAAGCCGCTCCGGGTTCAGGCAAGGGCAAGCCCGCGGTCAAGGCGAAGGGCCGACGCTAATCAGACATCGAGCGCGTCGCCGTGTTAGTCGCGGACGCGCTTCTTAACCTCGATGCTCAGCCGTTTTATCTTCTGGTTGAGCGTCGAAAGTGGGATACGAAAGTACTCCGCCGCTTCGGTCTGGTTCCAGTTACAGCGCTCGAGGCGGTCGGCGATGATCCGGCGCTCGATCTCTTCCATGACGTCAAACAGCGACGCTTCGGGCTTCTGCTCCAGCAAGTCGGTGGAGTAGGTGTTACCGCGCAGTTGCCCCGGCAAAAGGTCAGGGGTAATCGCCGATCCGGTCGAAAGGACGACCCCGCGCTCGATGGCGTTTTCCAGTTCGCGCACATTGCCCGGCCACTCATAGTCCATCAGCAGCCGCAGCGTCTCGGGAGCCAGCTGCCGCGCCGCGAAACCATTCTCGTCTGCGTAGAACTTCAAAAAGTGCGAAGCCAGCAGGGGAATATCCTGCTTACGACTTCGCAGCGGTGGCAGGTCGAGACTGATCACGTTCAGCCGATAGAACAGGTCTTCACGAAACCGCCCCTCCTTCACCGCCTGTTGCAGGTTGACGTTCGTTGCCGCGACGATGCGCACGTCCACTTGAATTTCGCTGGTGCCCCCAAGGTGCATAAATCGGCGATCCTGCAACACGCGCAGGATTTTCGCCTGCATATCCATGCCCATGGTGCCAATTTCGTCGAGGAACAGCGTGCCCCCGTCGGCCACCTCGAACAACCCCTTCTTTGCGGCGACGGCCGAGGTAAACGCCCCGCGCTCATGACCAAACAGCGTCGACTCCAGTAGTTCCGACGGCACGGCCCCGGTGTTGACCGGAATGAATGCCCTCTCCCGGCGCGGCGAGTTTGCGTGAATCGCCTTGGCGATCAGCTCTTTTCCAGTCCCACTCTCGCCTTGAATCAGGATGGTCGACCGGCTCGGCGCAACCTGGCTCACCAGGTCGAAGAGCCGCAGCATTGAGTCGCTCTTGCCAACGATGTTCTCAAACGAGTACCGCTGTTTGAGCACCTTCTTGAGCTGCACAACTTCCTGCTCGGCCTGCGAAAGCCCGATCGCCGCGCGAATGTCGGCAAGCAGTTTCTCGTTATCCCACGGCTTCTGGACGAAGTTTGAGGCACCCGCCCGAATGGCGTCGACCACATTATTCACCGTGCCGTAGGCTGTAATCATGATGACCGGCATCTCTGGCGCGAGCATCTTGATGCGCGGCAGCAGGTCGATTCCGCTTTCACCTGGTAGCGACAGGTCCAGCAGCAGCAGGTCGAAGCTTGAGCGTGCGAGCATATCCAACCCGCCGCGGCCTTCAAGCGCGCTTTGGACGGTGAAGCCTTCCAGCATCAGCAGGGTTTCCAACGAGTCACGTATCCCTGCCTCGTCGTCGATGATCAGGATGTTGCCCGAAGGTACCCGTTGCGACCCCTGCTGCAAACCGGGGGAGTTCAGCGTTGCGCTTTCAGACATGCACAGCCTTTCCATCCAGCGCCGCTGAACCGCGTTTCGCTGCCTGCCCGTCCGCGACCGGGAACTCAAGCCGGAAAACCGTGCCTTCGCCCACCGCACTCTGCACAGTGATCTTGCCCGCATGCTCCTGCATGATGCCGTAGGTTACGGCAAGTCCCAGACCGGTCCCTTTACGCTGACCCTCTTTCGGCGCTCCCTTGGTCGTGAAAAACGGATCGTAGATGCGCCGCAGAACCTCGGGTGGCATCCCCGCGCCGTCGTCGGAAACAAGGATTTCGACGCTTCCAGAATCGTGCTGCGTGGCGACTGTAATCCGCCCTGAACCACGGTCCTGCATTGCGTCCTTCGCGTTCATGATCAGGTTCACGATTACCTGTTGCAACTTGCCGAGGTTCCCCTGGATGGCGGGCAAACCGTCCTCCAGGTTGAGTTGGAGCGCAACCCGCCCGGACCGCATCTGGTGTTCGAGCAGCACTGTCGTGTCGCGCAGCATGGCGTTGACGTCTACCCGTGTAAAGTCGCCGCTGCCGGTGCGCGAAAAGTTGAGCAGGCCGTTCACGATCTCGGAGGCGCGAAACGTCTGCTTGGTGATCTTTTCCAGCACCGGGGACAAATGCTGGCTGTTCGGGTCGGCCTTCAACTGCTTGGCGAGCATCTGTGTGTAGCTTGAAATCACCGCCAGAGGCGTATTGACTTCGTGCGCCACACCCGCGGCCAGCAGGCCGATCGACGAAAGTTTTTCAGCCTGCGTCAACTGTTCTTCGAGATGAATCCGGTCTGTGAGGTCGTCTACGATAACGATTCGCCCCACCGCCTGGAAGTCTCGGTTAAGGAGCGGCGCGATGGTGATGTTGGCGGTACGCGCTTCGCCGGCAGGAGTCGTAAAGCGAAATTTGTAGATGGTGCTGACGCCTTGTTCAGCGCGCAGGTTGTGGAACTGCTCCACGAAATCCTCGGGAAAAACCTGCGAGAGCGGACGCCGCAGAGCCTCTGCGCGAGGCGTAGCGTACATCACTTCCATCTGTGCGTTCCAGCTTTCGATGCAGTCATTCAAGTCAACCGCGAAAACGCCAATGTTGATCGACTCGACGATGTTTTCGTTGAAGTCCTTGAGGCGCTCGAAGTCTGTAATCTGATGCTGGAGACGGCGATAAAGCTGAGCGTTTTGTATCGCGATACCGATGTAGCCCGCCAGCGATTCGAGCAGCTCAACGTCCTCGCTGGAAAGAAAATCCCCGTCGTCGGTCCGGCCCAGGCCAATCACGGCGATAGTACGCAGGCCCCCGCCTTCATGTCGGGAGGCGCGGCAGGGAAGGTAGTAATTCAGGTCAAGCGTGGCTGCGGCTTCCCGTTGTGGCAAAGGCAGGCGCAGAACGGACTGCGGAGTATCGAAGAAGATGTGGCTGTCTGCTCCGCGCCGGTCAAAGTTTAGAAAGTCGAGGTCGAACTTGCTGCCTTCCTTTGCGCGTGCGGTCAATCCGTGCGAAGCGACCAGGGTAAAGTGCTGGTTCAGGTCGGCTTCGTCGCTATCGGCCAGGAAAACGGCCACGCGCGTGACCAGCAGGGTCTGCGGCAAGCGCTCGACAATAGACTGAACCAGCGTGCCGAGGTCGGTCTGGGCGTTTAGACTGCGGCCAAACTCTACCAGCGTTTCGCGATAGTCGAAGCGTTTCTGGTCGAATACGCGGTCGACGCGGGCCTGGATCATGCGCTTCAGCGGGTCGAACAGCAGCCCGGTCACGATGACGGCAACGGTGAGCCCCCAGGCACCAAGCCCGGCGAAGCGCTTGCGCGCAAACTCGGCGGACAATGCGATCACGCAGAAGTAAAGGCCAACCAGAGCGGCGGTTGCGAGCGTGTAGGTGACGCCGCGCTTGAAGATCAGGTCAACGTCCATCAGGCGATAGCGCACAATCGCCCAGCTGAAGGTCAGCGGCAGAAGGATCAGCGAAAGACCCGCCAGTCTGGTCAGGGCGTTCGGTGCCGTCGCGTCGCTGAGGAACGGGATTACGTAAAAGAAGGTAAACGGCAGCACGGTCAGCAGGGTGCCGCGCGTAAGCCACTTCAGTTGCTGACGTTGCAGGGGGTCTTCCTCACCGCGATAACGGAACCAGAACACAATCGCCGCGATGATGTAGAAGATAGCGAGGTACGCATAGTCGATCTGATCCAGACGATGCTGCAACTGACCGGTCGAAGACCAGCGCTCAATCGACAGGAACCGCAGGCAAACCAAAACAACCCCCGGCAAATACAGGAAGGGGTAAAGAAGGTGGCGGCCGGGCCGGGGCTCCGCGTCATCGGTAAAGCTGATGGCGAAGTGAAGAAAAAGCGCAGGCTGCAGCGCGGTGGCAACGTAGTTGCACCACAAAATCCACAGGTCGAGCCCATCGAACTGGCCTGTGTACTTGAAAGCGTAAAGAACAAACGAGACCAGGCAGAAGACATAAAAGTGCGTCGACTTGGGCGCGGTCCAGCGGCGGAACAGCACATAGATACCGATCGCCAGGTAAACCAGAGCGATCAGCCGAAGAATCTGATGGTTGGAGCGGTCGTACGGCTCGAGGATGACCTGCACGTCCAGCCCGGCGGTTCTGCCGGTTGCCGTTTTGCGCAGGAGGGAATAGGTCGCCCGAGAGTAAACGCCACTGGCCGAGATGATGCGCTGGGCTGCGGCCACGGTCGGCGTGCGCTGCTCGTTGATGGCCGTAAGGATGTCGCCAGCCCGGATGCCGAAGCGTTCTGCCGGGGTATCGGCAGGCACGGAGTACACCAGAAGGCCGCCCGGGGCTTCCGTCATGCGCGAGCCGTCCGTCGCAGGATCGTACTGGCGTTCCTGCGTGAAGTTCGCCGAGGCCAGCCCAATCGCGCCGAGAGTGACGACGGCGAGCAGGATGGCAAGCAGACGGGTTTGGTAACCACTCTTCAAGACAGGAAGCCTCACAAAAAGAATACTGCCTGCGGCCAGTGCACATGACGTGCCAAACTCCTCGATGCACCGTTCGCAGGGCTTTCTGAACTCTGTTAACGATCTAGATGCAGGAAGTCATAGGGGTATACGCAATTGCGGAGAGCAAATGTTCCCACTTTCGGCCGCCTGATGGCGCAAAAGTCACCCCCAATGGTACGCAGTGTGCTTGACCTTCCCGCGCAAACCTTGTGAACTGGATCAACCATGTCTTTCTTTCGGCAAGACAACGACGCTCAAGCGGTCCTTGACCGCGATGCCACCCATCTGCTGCCCGTTTACGCCCGCTTTCCCGTGGTCATGGACTACGGCAAGGGGGTGTATCTCTACGACACGTCCGGCCACCGTTATCTGGACCTTATGGCGGGACTGGGCGTCAATGCGCTCGGTCACGCGCATCCTCGGATGGTCGCCACCATGGTCGACCAGGCCAGCCGCCTCGTTCATCTTTCGCCGCAATACGCCAACCGCTATCCCGGCGAACTGGCCGAGCGGTTGTGCGATCTGTCAGGGATGAAAGGCGTTTTTTATTCGACCGGCGGGTCGGAAGCGGTAGAAGGCGCGCTCAAGCTGGCCCGCACCCACGCTCGCCAGAATTATGCGCATCCCAAGCACGAGATTGTGGCGCTCAGGGCGTCGTACCATGGCCGCACGTACGGTTCGATGTCGGTCACCGGGCAGGAAAAATACCGGCTCGATTTCGGCCCCGGGCTTCCGCACGTCCGGTTCGTCGACCGCAATAACCTGGAGCAGTTACGCGCTGCTGTGTCCTCCGAAACGTCCGCCATTCTTATGGAACCGCTGCTCGGTGAAGGCGGAGTCCACGTTCTCGACCGGGAGTTCCTGATCGAGGCCCGGAAACTGGCCGACCAACACGGCGCGCTGCTGATCTTCGACGAGATACAGAGCGGCCTGGGCCGCACCGGCGAGTGGTTCGCTTTCTCGCGTAGTGGCGTACAGCCAGACGTTCTCATCCTCGGCAAGCCGCTCGGTGGTGGCACACCCCTAAGCGCACTGCTGGTCAACGAAATGCTCTTCGACGCGTTCGGCATGGCCAAACACGGCAGCACGCTGGGCGGAAGCCCCATGGCCTGCCGCCTGGGCCTGGAGTTCCTGTCCATCGTGGACGACGAGGGTCTGCTGGGGCAGGTGACGGATGTCGGCGCCTATCTATTTGCAGGACTCAGGGAACTGGAACGCGATTCGCCGCTCGCGGTCGAGGCCCGCGGGCAGGGTCTATTGCTGGGCCTCGAACTCAACGTGCCGATGCGCCCGCTTGCGGAAGCTGCGCTTGCAGAAGGTTTTCTGCTGAACGCGGTGCAGGGCAACGTGATGCGTTTTCTGCCATCGTTCCTGTTACAGCGCGAACATGTGGACCTTACGATGGATTTGCTGCGGCGGCTACTCAGAAGTGACGAAGTAAGCCCGGCGACGGAGACAACGCAAGCCGAATCGGAAGTGCTCGTTCCAGCGGCGGTATAGCGGCCGGTGCAGGCGCTGATTCAAAGGTACGTTGTTGCTGGGGGCGTCCAGATCCAGTATCTGGAGCGCGCCGCCGAGTCAGATACGCAAGGGTCTCCCATCCTTTTGCTGCACGCGCTTCTGGCGACTGCGGAGACGCTGACCGAGCTCATCGCCGATCTGCCTGCCGATCGTCGGATCGTGGCTTTCGACCTGCTCTCCGCGCAACGAGTCTCTCCAGAAGAGAAGCTCGAGGTTGACTTCGATGCGCTGGCCCGCCTGGTTCACGAGTTCATGGGGAGCGTCGGTCTGGTGAGACCGGTCGTCATCGGACACTCGCACGGCGGCGTCATCGCTCTCCGCCTTGCGGTTACGCAACGGAATCTCCTCGCCGGCCTGGCGCTGCTTTGCCCCGCACATCCGTTCGGGGGATATCGCAGCGACGTAGTGAACTTCTACCTCACTCGCATTGGCCGCACTCTGGCGCTAAGCATCCCGCTTGCACCCACCTTCATGATCTTGCGCGCCTACCGCCAGGCTGCAGGGCCGAACAGCCGCATCTCGATGCAGCAATTGCGTCGCTACATGGGGGTGCTGCGCAACCGCGACACTCTTCGCCGTGTACTACAGATGCTGATGAGCTGGGAGGCTGACATGGAGCAGTTGCGGCTCGCGCTCGTTGAAAAGCCCATCGCAATTTCGACGTTGCTGATATGGGGCGATCTGGATGTCATCGTGCCGATGTCGACGGCCACAAAACTCGAAGCTCACCTCCAGCACTGGCAGCGCGCGACGTTGCCGGGGATGGGGCACCTGCTCGCGGAAGAAGCGCCGGCAGAGTGCGCCCGGCTTATCAACGCCTGGCTCGACAAAGTCACGCCCTGACAGGCCCGTGACGGTACAAAAGAAGATAACTGACCCGGCCGCATGCCGGGTTTGCCGCCTTTTCACTAGCTGGTTCTACGCCTCGCAAGCGCAAGGTCAACCCGTAACGCACCCGCTGGGAAGACTTTGACACAAACCGGGGGAGGGGGAGGTCGTGCTGTATAGGCACCTTGCCAAAACCGCAGGCTGCGCTAGTTACATGGTCGCAGTCCAAATTCATCCGTTAGCCAGCCTCGGATTGCGCCCTGCATCACCTCTAGCTTCGAAGTGGGAGAGCCAGGTATTCCCGCAAAAAAATGATCGGCACCTTCAATCCAGACGATCCGGCGCGGTTCCTGCGCGGAGACTAGCACGGCTTCGAGCGTGCCGCGCGGGCTGTACTGGTCGTGGTCGCCGCTGACGAAGAGCTTGGGCGCGCGGCAGCCCGGAAGGAAGTCATAGGTGTAGTCGCGGCCCTCGGCGCGCACCGGCAAGCCCAGCCCGACCAGCCCGCGCACGCGCGCATCGCCGCAGCACGCGCGCAGACCGACGTTGGAGCCGAACGAGAATCCGGCGAAAAGGATCGGGAGACCGAAGCGGCGGTCGAGCCAGTCCAGCCCGGCTTGGACGTCTTCGACCTCTCCTCGCCCTTCGTCGTGTGCGCCTTCGCTCAGGCCGGTCCCGCGGAAGTTGAACCGTAGCACCGGAAGGCCGAAGCGAGAGAAAGCCTTGGCCGCATGGTAGACCGCTTTGGTGTGCATGGTGCCGCCGCCCAGCGGATGCGGATGCGCCACCACGGCCGCGTACAGCGCGTCTTCGCGGCCCGTATTCAGAATGGCTTCGAGCCGTCCGCAAGGCCCGCGCAGGTCGTCGATTGTATGCAGGTGAGAGCGGAAGGGAACGGCCTGATTCATGGCCCCAGTGTACCGTTCGGGTATGCTGAAGGCGATGCCCATCGACCCGATCCAGCTCACCAGACAGCTCGTCGACATCGACTCTACGACGTACCACGAAGGCCTGGCCGGCGAGTTTCTGGCGGACTTTCTGGCCGCCCAGGGCTACACGGTGGAGCGCCAGCCGGTCCCCCAGCCCGACCCCGCCAAAACTCCCGGCGGCGGTACCGGGCCACGCTTCAACATCTATGCCTGCGCGGCGGGAGTGAAGCCGGACGTAGTTTTTTCAACGCACATGGACACCGTGCCGCCATTCCTGGGCCGCTGCATCGAAGACGATCAATTCTTATACGGCCGCGGGACTTGCGACGCGAAAGGCATTATCGCGGCACAGATTGCCGCAGCGGAGCAGCTCCGGGGGGAGGGCGCTCGCCTGGGTTTGCTCTTCGTGGTGGGCGAGGAGCGCGACTCGGCGGGAGCAGCGGTGGCCAATCAAAACCCTAAAGGCTCACGGTTCCTGATCAATGGCGAGCCAACGGACAATCGCCTCGCGCTGGCGTCCAAAGGCTGCCTGCGCGTCGAGTTGCGAGCGCGCGGTAAAGCGGCGCACTCAGCATATCCGGAGCTGGGAGAGTCCGCGATCGATAAGCTACTGGCGGCGCTGCACGATGTACAGGCGCTGGAGCTGCCGAGTGAGGAGGGGATTGGCGACTCGACGCTGAACGTGGGTTTGATAGCAGGTGGACGTGCGCCCAACGTGATTGCCGACAAAGCCGAAGCGCATCTGCTGATTCGGCTTGTAGGGCCTGCGGGACCCACGCGAGCGGCCATTGTCGCCGCCGTGGCCGGACGTGCAGATGTGGACTTCTCGCTGGAGCTGCCATTTGTGCGGATGCGGGCGATAGAGGGGCTGCCGACGATGGTGGCGAAGTTTACGACGGATATTCCATCGCTGACAAGGTGGGGCGAGCCGTTCCTGCTTGGGCCGGGAAGTATCCATGTCGCACACACTCCGGACGAGCGCATTCGCAAGAGTGAGTTGCTGGAGTGTGTGGAGTTGTATGGGAAGCTGGCCCGCAGACTGGTTGCGGAAAGCGCCTGAGCTAGCGGCCGTAAAGGATTACGGTGAGCCGGCGCGGACCGTGTACACCGCGGATGCGCGTCATCTCGATGTCGGCAGTGGCTGAGGGGCCGGAGATGGTCGTGATCGGTCGATGACTCTGCGCGGCGATCGCTGCGAGCCCTTCCGGAACCGTTTCAACCACCTGATCGCGACGGACGAGACAAACATGATGGTCGGGTAGCAAAGTGGCGGCGCGGCGGCCTTGCGCACCACCGTGCACCAGGACGATGGTTCCGGTGGAGGCGATGGCTATCTCGCAGGTGGTGACGATGCTCTCGAAGTGATCAAGTTCTGAAGTCGAAAGGGCGTGATCGCGTTGAATCGGAACGCTATCGGGCAGCCAGGCAGAGGGGAACTCCGCGGGCGCAAGAATGCGCTGCGGGTCGTAGTGTTCGAGCGCGCGTTCGATGGCGAAGGGGAGCTCGGACTCGGCTTCGATCTGGATGATCTCGGTGTCGTAGTCGAGGAGGCGGTCGATGAAGAGGTCCAGGCGGCCGTGGGCGTCGAGCGTGCCTGTCTGCCGGTAGAGGCGCTGGATCGATGCATGCGAGCCCGCGATGTCGCGCGGCGGCTCGGGCAGCGCGGCGTGGATGCGGGCGAGGATCGCCTCGCGGGCAGTGACGCTCACTGGACTCGCTCCCCATGCGGCGAGGGCTTTGAGCGCGCCTTCCACCAGTCGCGGAAGCTTTGGGAGGGAAGGGGCTTGAGGTCGCGGAAGCGAGTCCAGCCGCCAGCGAGGCCGGGCAGATTGGTGAGTTGGCCCTTGCGCTCAAAGAGAAGCTGGCCGGTGCGGGCGAGGCGCTGTGCGGCTTCGTAGCGGCGATGGCTGAGGAAGATTTTGGCCGCGGCCTGCATGGCAATGTTCTCTACCGCGAGCTTGCCGCTGAGGGTCTGCTGGTCTTCGCGGACGATGCGGCCGCGCAGGTGGATGAGGGTTTCGGGGATGTTGATTTTGACCGGGCAGACTTCGTAGCAGGCGCCGCAAAGTGTTGAAGCATAGGGCAATGAGCGGGAGTGTTGGAGGCTTTGCAGTTGCGGCGAGATGATAGCGCCAATAGGGCCGGAGTAGATGGAGCCGTACGCGTGGCCGCCGGTTTCGCGATAAACGGGGCAGACGTTTAGGCAGGCGCCGCAGCGAATGCAGGCGAGGGTTTCGCGTTCGCGCTCGTCGTTAAGCTGCAAAATACGGCCATTATCGAGCAAAATGACGTGAAAAGCGGTGGGTCCGTCGCCTTTTGTGAGGCCGGTCCAGAAGGAGTTGTAGGGGTTCATGCGTTCGCCGGTGGCGGAGCGGGGGAGGAGCTGGAGGAAGGTGTCGAGGTCCTGGAAGGTGGGGACGATCTTCTCGATTCCGATCAGTGTTATCAACACGTTAGGCATGGTGACGCACATGCGGCCGTTGCCTTCGGACTCGACTACGCAGACCGTTCCGGTCTCGGCGACGGCAAAATTGGCGCCACTTAGGCCCACTTTAACACGCAAAAAGCGGTTGCGAAGATAGGTTCTGGCGGCTTTAGTGAGCTCTTCTGGCGCGTCGGTGAGATTGGGCAGATTCATGGTGCGGCGAAAGATCTCGGCGACCTCGAAGCGGTTGCGGTGCAGAGCGGGAACGACGATGTGGGAAGGTTCGTCATTGCCCATCTGGACGATCATGTCCGCGAGGTCGGTTTCGATGGGGGTGATGCCCGCGGCTTCGAGCGCCGCGTTCATCTGGACCTCGTCGGAGGTCATGGTCTTGACCTTGATCACTTCCGGGTGGGGATCGTCGCCGCTGTACTGGCGAATGAGGTCAATGGCGATTCGATTGGCTTCGTCGGCGTCGCGTGCCCAGTGGACGATGCCGCCGGCGCGCTGGCAGTTACGCTCGAACTCGACGAGATAGTGGTCGAGGTGGGCGAGGGTGTGGTCCTTGATGTCCTTGGCCGCCTGGCGGAGCTGCTGCCAGTCGGGCATCTCGTCCACGCGCTGGGCGCGCTTGCCCTGGATGATTGTTGTCGCGTTGTGGACGTTGCGGCGGAGCTGATCATTTTGCAGGGCGGCTTTCGCCGCGAGCGGGAACGGGGGCGCGGTGGAGGTCTTGCCGACGCGGACGGTCATTGTGGCTCTCCGGTGGAGGCAAGGATTTCTGCCAGGTGCATGGTGCGGACCGGGGAGCCGGAGCGGTGCAGGCCACCGTAGATCTGCATGAGGCAGGAGTTGTCGAGGGCGGTCACGACGTTGGCGCCGGTCTGGAGGACGCAGGCGTCCTTTTCCAGCAGCATGGCGTTGGAAACGTCGGCATTTTTAACGGCGAAGGTGCCACCGAAGCCGCAGCACTGATCTTGATTCGGCAGCTCGACGAGGGTGAGATCGCGGACCGCGCGCAGCAGCTTGCGGGGAGCGTCGCCGACGTGCAACATGCGCAGGGAGTGGCAGGAGGGGTGATAGGTGACGCGCTCGGCGAAGCGCGCGCCGACGTCTGAGAGACCGAGGCGGTTGGCCAGTAATTCCGAGAACTCGAATACGCGCGGAAGGAGGCTGTGCACATCGGCGAGGAAGGCGGGATCGTTTTCGGCTTCCGCCATCATGACGTAGTGTTCGCGCATCATGGCGACACAGGAGGCGGACGGGACACAGACGGCTTCGGCATTTAGGAACATCTGAACGAAGCGGCGGACCAGCGGAACGGCTTCTCGGTGGTAGCCGGTGTTGTAGTGCATTTGTCCGCAGCAGGTCTGCTCGATGGGGAAGTCGACGGTGTGGCCAAGGCGTTCGAGTACCTGCGTGACGGCGATGCCCGTCTCAGGGAAAAGGGTGTCGTTATAGCAGGCGACGAAGAGTGAAATCCGCATCTGAAATCAGTATCCCATGGGCGAAAAGCGGCTAGTGCGGCATCGCCTTGAGGTAACTTCCGTAGCCCACGACGATGGTGGAAGCGATGAGCAGAAGGATGCCGCAGATGACCAGCCCGCGGGTGCGCGTGCTGGTGTCCTTCCACTCTTTGAGCACGAGTCCCCAGAGGTTGGCGAAGATGATGATCGAAGCCATGTGCAGCGTCCAGGAGGCGAAGTTGTACTTGCCCATCTTGGTTTCGCCCATGGAGTAGAAGAAGAACTGGAAGTACCAGATGATGCCGGCGAGTGCGGCGAAGACGTAGTTACGAACCAGCGTTCCGCGTTCGATCCTGAGCAGAAGGCCGCGGGGGTCGACCGCCTGGAGCGTCTCTCCGGTAACGGTGGAGGTGCCCATGGGGTTGGATCCGGGCTCTCCCGCGAACTGTGCGGCGGAGTGGTTGCGTGCGATGAGGATGGCCGACCAGATGAAGTTGGTGATGAAGCCGCCCCAGAGGACGACAATAAGGATGGGCAGGTTGGCGTAAATGTCTTTGCCGCCAGCGGCTGCGAGGGCTGAGCGGGTGAGGTCGCCGATAGGCTTACCGGAATCCAGTCCGAATGCGAAGAAGGAGCTCATGACGCCGGCGAAGATGGCGATGAGCAGACCCTTGACGAAGCTGAAGTCGCGCTCGCCGGACTCGGCTTTGTCCTCCTCGGTAATTTCGTGTTCCTTGGAGTAGCCGGCTGCACCGCTGACGGCGATGGCGACGAGCGTTATCAGGATGCCCCCCAGCGTGATCTGGCCCGAGCGCTCGTGGACGATTGCGCCCATCTGGCCGTGGAAGATGGGCGGGATGACCGTTCCGAAGGCTGTGCAGAACCCGAGCGCGATGGCATAGCCCAGACCGAGGCCGAGGTAGCGGATGGCGAGGCCGAAGGTAAGTCCGCCGACGCCCCAGAGCAGGCCCCAGAGCAGGGGCCAGAGTATGTTGGCGTGATCGGCGTGGAAGGCGTCGCCCAGGATGGCAAACGGACGCGGAACGAACAGGAGAGCGAGCACGGTCGGCGCGATCAGCCAGGCGGCGACGCCCTGAATGATCCAGTAAATCTCCCAGCTCCAGCGCTTGATGCCGCGGAAAGGGATGAAGTTGGTGGCGGAGCAGAAGCCGCCAATCCAATGGAAGATGACGCCGAGCAACGGATTTGCACCCACGGTTTACCTCGATCTGGTGTGTCGGGTGGAACTTGGCCGCGCTGCGGGAGCCCGGCGCAGCCATCCTACCTGAGAGGCCGCAGGATTGGGAATAGTTTTCCTATTGAACCAAAAGGGAGGGTTGGCTTGGGTGAGTGCGAGGGGCGAAGGGGTTCAAACAGGATTTCAATAGGTATTATAGTTTCGTCTGAGAACCAGGCGATTTGCTGGCCCGCAGCTTGAAGGTGAGACCCCTATGTCGATCGAAGTGAATGAAGCCCGGTTGTTTGACGCATTGGATCAGTTTGTCATCGAGATACCTTCGTGGGGTTTTGCCAACACCGGGACGCGCTTTGGCAAATTCCAGCAGGCGGGTGCGGCGACCTGCATTGAAGAGAAGTTTGCTGACGCAGGCGAGGTGAACCGCTTGACCGGCGTGACACCTACTCTCGCGCTTCATGTGTTGTGGGACCTGCCTCGGGGTGTGGACGATGTGGCGCACATCAAGACGCTGGAGGTGAAGAACGGAGTTCGGTCGGGGTCCATCAATCCGAATCTTTTTCAGGAAGCGGAGTACAAATTCGGCTCGATTGCGAACCCGAACGCTCAAGTGAGGGCGAAGGCGCTGGCCCATCTTCTGGACTCGGTCGAGATTGGAAAGGCGCTGGGTTCGGCTGAGGTTTCTCTGTGGCTGGCGGATGGTTCCAACTATCCCGGATCGCAGAGTATTCGCCGTCGTATTGGCTGGATGCAGGAGGCGCTGGCCGCGACACACGCGGCTCTTGCTCCGGGCCAGATGATGCTGGTGGAGTACAAGCCGTTCGAGCCCGCTTTTTATCATACGGACATCGCGGACTGGGGCATGGCACTGGAGTTGTCTCGCGCCGCCGGACCGCAGGCGAAGGTGCTGGTCGATACAGGTCATCACTACCAGGGAACGAACATAGAGCAGGTCGTGGCGTGGTTGCTGGAGCTGAAGGCGCTGGGAGGGTTCCACTTCAACGACCGCAAGTATGCCGATGACGACCTTACGCTGGGTTCGATCGATCCGTACCAGGTGTTTCGGATCTTCCACGAAATTCACTATGACTGCATGGTGCGCGGCACGGCAAAGATGCCGGCATTCATGATTGACCAGAGCCACAACCTGAAGGGCAAGATGGAAGCCATGGTGCAGACGGTGGTGACCGCGCAGGAACTCTACGCAAAAGCTGCGCTGGTCGATCAGGAAAAGCTGGCTGGGCTGCAGGATTCCTGCCGGCTGGTCGAAGCGGAGGAGGAGTTCCGCGGCGCATTCTGGCAGGACGTTCGGCCGATGCTGGGGGCGTGGCGGAAGCAACGCGGACTGCATCCGGACCCGCTGGCGGCACTGCGGGAGAGTGGCTATGTGGAGCGGATTTCGCAGGAGCGTGGAGCGAAGAACGCGGGCGGGGCGAGTTCGTACGCCTGAGGTGCCGCCGCCGGTTGCATGACCAAGGCCCTAATTCATTAGGGAAACTGCGGTAGGATGAGGGCATACCCAGCCACCCAGGCTGCGAAGGAGGGGTTCTGGCTACCACGACAAAGAGCAAGCGCCTCTATCTGATCCCCGTGTTGACGAAGTCGCTCGACATTCTTGAGCTGCTGCAGACAGAGAACCAGCCGATGGTGCTGGAGGAAATCCACAAGCGCACGCGAATTTCGAAGACCACGGTCTATCGCATCCTGAAGACCCTGGTGCATCGCGGGTATGTGGGGCAAACTGCGGATCGCCACTACCGCCATATTGCTCGTCCGAAGAAGCTGCGGTTTGGTTTTGGCGGGCAAAGCGCGGAGATGCCGTTTTCTGAAGCTGTGACGGCCAGTCTGCGGTCGGCGGCAGCCGCGGTCGGGGTAGACCTGGTGGTGCTGGACAACCGCTACAACGCCGAGACGGCGGTCCAGAATGCGGAGACGTTTCTGCGCGAACGCGTGGACATCGTCATCGAGTTCCAGGTGGATGAGCATGCGGCGCCGATTATTGCGGACAAGATTGCGGCAGCGGGGGTTCCGCTGATTGCGGTGGACATTCCGCATCCTCATGCGACGTACTTCGGAATCGACAACTACCGCGCCGGGCTGGTGGCGGGTGATCTGCTGGCGGATTTCGCGATCAACCGGTGGGAGGGAAAGTTGGACTGGGTGATCGGCCTGGACATCGAAGAGGCAGGGCAGATGGTGCTTAGCCGCATTACCGGGGCGTTTGAAGGCGTGAAAGCGCGTTTGCCGAACCTGCCGGTAGAGTCGTTTGTGCGCATGGACGGGCGCGGCATGGGGGAAAAGAGTCACAGGATCGTACTTGACTTCCTGAACCGTCACCCCAAGGACAAACATATTCTGATTGCAGCCGCGAACGATACGAGCGCGATGGGCGCCATCTCGGCTGCCAGAGAACTTGGACGGGAGAAGCACGTGGCGGTTGTGGGGCAGGACTGCGTCCCGGAGATGATGGCGGAGATGCAGCGGCCGGGGAGTCCTGCCATTGGATCGATTTCGCATGAGGTGGCGCAGTACGGGCCGCGCCTTATTGAACTTGGCCTGGCGCTTTTACGGGGAGAAACCGTGCCGCCTTACAACTATGTTGAACACATTGCGATGACGGCGGGGCGCAACTCCGGGGGCCCGAATGAGACGGAGCAGCGGGCCGCGGCGAAGCGTGTGCGCACGCAGAGCGGGAAGGCCTGGGCGACACCGGCACCGGCACCGAAAGCGGGCAAAAAGTTATAAGCGGCGCGGGGCTGGTCGAGAGTGCGGTCGACTGGCTGTCGCGCTAGCAAGAGTCGCTAGAGGAATAGTATCTGTAGGAATAGTCTCTATAGGAATAGTTGTTCTATTGGTTTCTCGTGTGTCATCATCTTCCTGCCGCGGGTTCACGCCGCGTGCCACTGTGTTTCCCCGAAGAGGCTTACCCCGATGAGCGCACCTGCCAGGCTGCATTTCCTAGAAGATCGCTGGGACGAAGCGATTGCGTCCACCCTCGATCCGGCTGAATTGCTGCGCTACCGGTCCAACCTGCTGGGTTCGGACCTGCGGCTGACGAACTTTGGCGGTGGAAACACGAGCTCGAAGCTGCAAGAGGTCGATCCTCTGGATGGTGAGGAGAAGACCGTGTTGTGGGTAAAGGGCTCGGGCGGCGACCTGGGCAGCATCAAGCGCGCAGGATTTGCGACGCTGTATCTGGACAAGGTGCTGGCGCTGACGAGGAGCTACAAGGGCGTGGCTCGCGAAGATGAGATTGTTGCGATGTACTCGCTTTGCACGTTTGGCAATAATCCTGTGGCCGCGTCGATCGATACGCCGCTGCATGGCTTTCTGCCGTTCCCGCATGTCGATCATCTGCATCCGGATTGGGGCATCGCGCTGGCGGCTTCGGCGAACGGGCGGGAGAAGATGGAGGAGTTCAACGATCGTTTCGGTCACAAGCTGGTGTGGCTGCCGTGGCAGAGGCCGGGTTTTGAGTTGGCGATGATGCTGCAGCGCGGAGTCTCCGAGGTGCCGGGTTGCGATGGCGTGGTGCTGGGCGGGCATGGGCTGTTTACCTGGGGTCAGACGCAGCGCGAAAGCTATCTGAATACGATCACGATTGTGGACCAGCTGGGGCAGTTCGTGCTGGAGCATGGGGCGAAGAAGGGCACCAGCTTCGGGGGCGTGAAGCATGATTCTCACGACGAGCGGCAGCAGATTGCGCTTCGAATGATGCCTGTGCTGCGCGGCCGGGTGTCGGCGAAGCAGCGCGTGATTGGCAGCTTTACGGATGCAGCGGACGTCCTGGCGTTTGTAAACTCGCATTCCGCGGAAAAGCTGGCGCATCTGGGAACGAGCTGCCCGGATCACTTCATACGGACGAAGATTCGACCGCTGTTTGTTGCGTGGAATCCGTTGAGCGAAGAGGCGGAGCTGGAAGGCAAGGTCGACGAAGCGCTGCTTGTGTACCGCAAGGAATATGCGGAATACTATGCGGCGCACGCGTTGCCTGATTCTCCGGCGATGCGGGACGCAAACCCGACGGTGGTGCTGGTCCCGGGGGTTGGCATGTTCAGTTTTGGAAAGAATAAGGCGGAGTCGCGCATCACGGGCGAGTTTTACACGAACGCGATCCACGTGATGGAAGGGGCGGGCGGGATGGATGAGAAGGCTTGTCCGCCGGTACTGCCGCAGTCTGGCGACGCTGCTCCGACCTCCGCTTTTCGCGTGCATGAGAACTATGTGGCGCTGCCGCCGAGCGAGGCGTTCCGGATCGAGTACTGGGCGCTGGAGGAGGCGAAGATCCGCAGGCAGCCGCCGGAGAAGGAGTTGAGCCGGCGCATCGTGATGGTGGTAGGGGGCGCGAGCGGTATCGGGCGAGAGACGGTGCTGCTGGCTGCGGAGCGGGGCGCGCATGTCGTGGTTGCCGATCTGTCTGCGGACGCCGCGCAGAAGGTGGCGGACGAGGCGAAGGCGATTGGCGGGCCGGAGTGCGCCGTGGCGGTGGCGATCGACATTCGCAGGCGGGAAACGATTCGCGAAGCACTGGGGGCGAGCGTGCGGGCGTTCGGCGGACTCGACCTGCTGATCAATACGGCGGCGCTGTTTCCGTCGTCGCCGGACGGGACCATCTCGGACGCGCAATGGGCTTTGACGCTCGAGGTCAATGTTACCGGGAACTATCTGCTGACGGACGAGGCGCAGCAGGTCTTCAAGGCGCAGGGGTTGCCGTGCAGCGTGGTGCTGACGAGCTCCGCGAATGCTGTTGTGCCGAAGCGCGGCACGGAAGCCTATGACGTCAGCAAAGCTGCGCTGAGCCATCTGGTGCGGGAGCTGGCTGTGACCTATGCTCCGTTGTTGCGGGTCAACGGCATCAGCCCGGCGACGGTGGTGAAGGGGTCCACGATGTTTCCACGCGATCGGGTGAAGGCTTCCTTGACGAAGTATGGGATCGGGTTCGAGGATGCGGAGAGCGATGATGCGCTGCGGAACTCGCTGGCGATGTTTTACGCGAAGCGCACGCTGACGCATGTGCCGATCGATCCGAAAGATTGTGCCGAGGCGATCCTGTTTGTCGGCGGGCCGAAGGCGCCGGTAACGACCGGACACTTGATTCCGGTCGATGGTGGATTGACCGAGGCGTACCTCCGGTGAGTACGGCGGCGAGTGGCCCGGCCGACCGGCGCGCGCTTGTGGCAATCGATCTGGGTGCCGAGAGCTGTCGCGTGTCGCTGCTGCGGTGGGTGGATGGCGCGAGTGAGGTGGAGCTGGTGCATCGTTTCGCCAACCGCGCCGTCGAGACGAGCGCGGGTTTGCGGTGGCCAATCGCGGATATTCTGGAGCATCTGCAGACTGGTCTGGCGCTGGCTGCGGAAAGAGCGGGCGAGGGTATACGCTCTATCGGCGTGGATGGCTGGGCGGTGGATTACGTGCGGCTCGGCGAGGATGGCACGGCCCTGGCGGACCCATTCTGCTACCGCGACGAACGCACCGTGGCGGCGGAAGCCACGCTGCACGAGCGCATCTCCGCAGAGCACATGCGAGCGTTGACGGGAGTTCAACTGCACCGGATCAACACGGTTTATCAGCTTGCGTCCGATCCGGACGAGGTGCGCGAAGCGAGGTGGCTGAACCTGCCCGAGTATGTGCTGTACCGGCTTGGCGGGCGGGCGGTGGCGGAGTTCAGCAACGCGACCCATACGCAGATGGTGGGGCTGGATGGCCGCTGGTGTGCCGCGATATTCCAGGCCCTGGGGATGCGGGTAGAGGACGCGCCGGAGATTGTCGCGTCTGGAACCGATGTGGGGCAATTGCGCGGTCTGCTGGCGGAGCGCGGTGGGTTTGCGAATACGCGGTTGATCGCGCCTTGCTGCCACGATACGGCTTCGGCGATCGCGTCGATACCGGATGGCGGGAACGACTGGGCGTACATCAGCTCCGGGACATGGTCGCTGGTGGGCACGACGCTGGACGCAGCGGTCAATTCGGCGGCGGCGTGCGAGGCGAACTTCACCAACCTGGGCGGAGCGGATGGGAAAATCTGCTTTCACAGGAACGTGAACGGCATGTGGCTTTTGCGACAGTGCCTGGAGCACTGGAGCGCGCAGGGCGTAGAGGTGGCCTTGCCCGCGTTGATTGACGCCGCACAGGGGTTCGATGCGAAGCCCTTCGTTCTGGAGGTCGACGAGGCTGATCTTATGCTGCCGGGAAACATGCCTGCGCGCATCAATGCACAACTGCGCCGGCGCGGCCTGCAGGAGTTTCGAGAAGATCCTGAGCACGCGGCCGAGCTGGCATCCTTTCTGTTTCACAGCCTGGCCGCGCGTTACGCGAAAGTGCTGGGTGAGGTGGCGGAGCTTACGGGCAAGAGATTCAGCCGGCTGTATATTCTCGGCGGCGGCAGTCAGAATGAGTTCCTGAATCGACTGACTGGGCAGGCTACAGGACTTGACGTTCGCCGGGCGGGGACGGAGGGCTCCACGATGGGCAACTTCGCGGTGCAGCTTGCGGCGTTGGAGGGCGGTGCCGTCAGCAGATGGGCCCGGAGACTGGCGGAAAGGACACCATGAGACGGCTGCGATCCATTGCAACAAAAGGGTGCACGGGTATCGCATCGATACTTCTGGGCGGTGCGCTCTGCGCTCAGACGATGGCCGAACTGCAGCGCGCGTTTGTGAGTCCGCCGGCAGAGGCGCGACCGATGGTGCGATGGTGGTGGTTTGGCACTGCCGTGACGAAGCCAGAGATCCTGCACGAACTGCAGCAGATGGAAGCAGACGGTATAGGAGGGGCCGAACTGGCGTTTGTTTATCCCGAAGTGGTCGACAATGCGAAGGGTGGTTTGGAGAATCTTCCTTTTCTTTCGCCTGCCATGCTGGATGCGGTGCGCTATGCGCAGACCGAAGGCCGCCGGCTGGGACTGCGCATCGATGTAACGCTTGGCAGCGGGTGGCCGTATGGGGGGAGGGCGACCAAATTGTCCGAGGCGGCGGCGCGTCTACGAACCTTCGAAACGCCCATCGCGCCCTCACAGGTGACCGTGAAACTTCCGGAGGTGGCGGAGGGTGATGTGTTGGTTTCGGCGTCGGTGGCGGACGGCGCGCCGAAGCATTGGGATGCGGCAACGGCGCGGCCGCTGGATGCTGGAACGCTGCGCGTGGAGCCGTCTGATCGCGCCCGGGTGGCGCTGTTCTTCTATGCGGGGCATACGGGTCAGCAGGTCAAACGAGCGGCTGTGGGAGCCGAGGGGTATGTGCTGGATCCTTTCAGCCGCGAGGCCGTCGCGACGCACTTGCGGAGTGTGGGCGAGCCGCTGCTGAACGCATTTGGAAGCACGCCGCCATATGCGGTTTTTTCCGACTCGCTGGAAGCCTATGGCGCGGATTGGACGACGGCGCTGCCGGCGGAGTTCCGCAAGAGACGCGGCTACGATCTGATTCCGCATCTAGCGGAACTGGTTGCGGGAGGCTCCGCGGAGGCGGAACGAGTGAGGCACGACTGGGGCAGGACGCTCACGGAGCTGGTCGATGAGAATTATCTGACGCAGATCAATGACTGGGCGAGCGCCCACCACACCCGGTTCCGCTCGCAGACCTACGGAGAGCCCGCGGTGTCGCTTTCGAGCCAGCGTCTGGTTGCGTTGCCAGAGGGTGAAGGTCCGCAATGGCGCGGGTTTTCGACGCTGCGCTGGGCGAGCTCAGGGAACCACATCTTCGGAAACAAGGTGACTTCAGGAGAGACGTTTACGTGGCTGCACTCGCCTGTCTTTCGCGCTACGCCGCTCGACATGAAGGCGGAGGCGGACATCGACTTCATCATGGGCGAAAACCAGTTGATCTTTCATGGCTGGCCGTACTCGGCCGCGCAAGCAGGTGAGCCCGGTTGGTCGCTCTATGCGGCGGCCGTTTTCAACGACCATAATCCCTGGCACCCGGTTATGCCGGCGGTGACGGCTTACATGGCGCGAATGAGCTATCTGCTGCGGCAAGGCGCGCCCGCAAACCAGGTGGCCGTGCTGCTGCCTACCGATGACGCGTGGGCGAGCTTTGCGCCCGCCCACGCCAGTGTTTCCGAAGCGATGCAGAAGCTGCTACCGCGCGAGATGTTCGGGGCCATTTTGTCGGCCGGGTATAACTACGACTTTATCGATGCGGATGCGATGGATCGCCGTGGCATCCACCATTCGATCGTTGTGGTTCCGCCGACGGACCGCATGCCGCTGGCGACGCTGCGCAGCCTGGCCGTTTTTGTTCGCTCCGGAGGCAAGGTGGTTGCGCTGGGCCGTGCGCCTTCGATGGACGCGGATGGGAAAACAATCGCTGAGGTGACGGACCTTTCCAGAGAGCTCTTCGGTGGACGGGTTGTGAAAACTGCCAGCTCGCTGGGAGATGCGCTGCACCGTGCGACAAAATCGGATCTCGCTTTTGGCAACAGCGTGGATGCTGCGACAAAAGATGCGGTCGGGTTCATCCGGCGCAAGCTCCCGTCTGGCGACATCTACTTCGTTGTGAACACGTCCAATCGGGATGTTCATGCGGCCGTTTCGCTGGCAACAGAGTTCCATGCGGGAACTTCGCTTGACCCGGACACAGGGCTTGCTTTGGGAGCTATCGATGCAGACGTTGACCTGAAACTCGCGCCGTACGAATCACGCGTGTATGTGTTTGGGGACGCCTCCAGACCACACTCGCCGAGACCTGCTGGAGCAGGGCATTCTATCGACTTGAGTCATGACTGGAAGGTGACGTTCGCTGGAACGGGTCTGTCGCGGCAAGAGCGCGAGCCTGCCGATTGGACGGCTAGCTCCGCTACTTTGCACTACTCGGGTGAGGCGGTCTACGTGCGTGAGTTTACGTTGGCAAAGGGATATGCAAAGGCGCAGCTTGCGGTGGATGGCGGCATTGCCGTACCCGATTCATTGGGCTCGCCTGCGGACCATCCGGTGCTGGGTGCGAACGGACTTCCGAACCCGCTGGTGACGCACACCGGGCCGGGCATGCACGCGTATTTCGATCCACCCATCCGTGAAGCGGCGCTGGTCGTCATCAATGGAAAACCTGCGGGCGCTTTGTGGCACCCGCCCTATCGCCTGGATGCTACCGGCCTTTTGCACGCCGGTGTGAACCGGATCGAGATACATGTTTACAACACAGCCTTGAACGCGTGGTCCGCCCAGCCGCCGCACGATTACAAGCCGCTAGTAGAAACGTATGGCGATCGCTTCCAGATGCAGGACCTTGACAAGGTAAAGCCACTGCCGTCGGGTCTGCTGGGCCCGGTACGCCTGCTGATAGAGGAGTGAGACTCGATGAGAAATAGTTGGCAACCGCTGATCGCCGTGGCACTTGCTCTGGGCGCGCCTCCATCGCTGTGGTCGCAGGCAAATCCCGTGACGCCAATGTCGCCAGCGAACGCGACGACCGACCCTGGGCGTTCGTCGAGCATTGTTCTACCCACGCCAGCGAATCGTAAGCTGCCTTCGTTGTTTCTCGTGGGCGACTCGACGGTCCGTAACGGCCGCGGCGATGGCGCGAACAATCAAATGGGCTGGGGCGAGCCGCTGGTTGCGTATTTCGATCTGTCGAAGATCAATGTGGTGAATCGCGCGATTGGCGGACGGAGTTCGCGCACTTATATCACGGAGGGCCATTGGGCGAGGACACTGGCGTTGATGCAGGCTGGGGATGTCGTGCTGTTTCAGTTTGGCCATAACGACAGCGGACCACTGGATGACTCTGCGCGCGCTCGCGGCAGTCTTAATGGGGTGGGCGACGAAAGCAGAGAGATCGACAACCCGATCACGAAGCAGCACGAGGTGGTGCACACTTACGGCTGGTATATGACGCAGTATGTGAAGGACACGGTGGCAAAAGGCGCGACGCCGATTGTCTGCTCTCCTGTGCCGCGCAAGACCTGGAAGGGGGGTCATATTGAGCGCAGCGGGGAGTCCTATGCAGGGTGGGCGCGGGTGGTGGCAGAGAAGGAGCGCGTAGGGTTTATCGACTTGAACGAGATAATCGCCCGCAAGTACGACGCCCTGGGCGAGGCAGCCGTGGAGCCACTGTTCGGTGATCCCCACACCCATACGTCGTTAGCGGGGGCTGTGATCAACGCTGAGAGCGTGGTCGAAGGGCTGAAGGCGTTGGCGAACGACCCGGTGGCGAAGGACTTTTCCGCGAAGGGCATGCGGGTTGGAAAGTATCAGCCGTGAAGGATCTCGGACTTATGGAGGCCGGACAATGGTGCTTCTCCCCTTACATGGCTCGCGTGTGAAAAAATCTAACGGTGCGTCCCCGTCGTCCAGTGGCCCAGGACTCCGTCATCTCATGGCGGCAACATAGGTTCGAATCCTGTCGGGGACGCCAGGCAGCTTAATGAGGCGTGACCGATGAATGCAAGACAAGTGCTCTCTGACCTTGACGAACTTCGAAGCTTGACGGCGAATGCGGAAGGCGCGCAGCGTCTGGCCTGGACGCCCATGTGGATGCAATCGCGAAGGTGGTTCGAGAGCAAGCTCCGCGATCTGGATGTGGAAGATCATTACGATGCCGCAGGGAATCATTGGGTCACGCTGAAGGGTGAATCGGAGCGAGCCCTGGTGCTTGGAAGCCATCTGGACTCAGTCCCGAATGGCGGCTGGCTGGATGGCTGCCTGGGCGTGCTGGCGGGGCTGGAGGTATTGCGCGCGGTCGCTCGCGACACCAATGGCCGGCCTCCGTGCACGATTCGGCTGGTGGACTGGGCGGATGAGGAAGGAGCGAGATTCGGGCGCAGCCTTTTTGGCTCTTCGGCGTTTGCGGGAACACACAATATTCCAGCAGACCGCGTCCGCACAGACCGGGATGGGACGACGCTTGAGTTGGCGCTTGAGCAATGCGGGGTTGAAGTCGATCGGGTGGGAGAGGCGGGTGTGGAGCAGGCCAACATCGCTGCTTATCTTGAACTGCATATCGAACAGGGACCGATCCTGGAGCGACTCGGTAAGCCGCTGGCGGTGGTGCAGGGGACTAAAGGCGTGGAACGTTACAGTGTGACGTTTACGGGACAGGAAGCGCACTCCGGTTCTACGCCGATGAGTGTGCGTCGCGATGCTCTTGCGGCGGCCGCGAAGCTGGCGCTGGAGATACGCCCGATCGCTATGCAGCATCCCCAGGCGGTTTGCACGATGGGAAGCGTGAAGACCTATCCGGGCATTGTGACGGCGGTGGTGGGCCGATGCGAGACGACGGTGGACATGCGCGACCTCGACGCAGACGTCCTCGCTTCGATGCTGGGAGAGGCCAGAGCAGCCAGCGAACGCTTTGCGGAGGAAGAAGGCTGCACGGTGGAGTGGACTAAAATATGGTCCATTGCGCCAATTCCTTTTCATCCTGCATTGATCGAGCTTTGTGAAGAGGCCATCGTGGAGGTTGCGGGAGTTTCCGAGCGTCTGCCATCCGGGCCATTGCACGACGCGGCGGAGGTCGCGCAGCTTGGCATCCCGACCGTGATGATGTTTGTGCAGTCGCTCAACGGTTTGAGTCACAACCGGGCGGAGGATACTCGACGCGACCATCTTGAGATGGCGGTGGACGCCTTCGGGCTTCTGGCGCAGAAAACGATCCACTGGATTGCGGGACAGCCTGACTGAAGTATCAGGGCCGATACCCGTCGCCGCAAAAAATGATGCATAATCGTGACTTCAGAAATGCTTTTAAGCGGCCAGGAACTCAGGTGGATGTTCTATCGACGTCGCTGGTTTTATCGGTGAAACAAGAGCGTTTTAGAGGGAGACTGGACCGTCACGATGAGCGAGTCGACAAACTTTACGGCGCAGGCTGCTGTGTCGCCGGAGATCGCGCTGCGCTTTCGCGACCTGCATCCCGCGTTTGACAAGCAGGCCGCGGTGCCGGAAGCGAACAGATGCCTCTACTGCTTCGACGCGCCATGCATGCAAGCGTGCCCAACGCATATCGATGTGCCGAAGTTTATCAAGAAGATAGCGAGTGGGAATCTGGCGGGATCGGCAAGGACGATTCTGGAAGCGAATATTCTGGGTGAGAGCTGTTCG
The DNA here is from genome assembly GCA_038230455.1 of Terriglobales bacterium. Taxonomy (GTDB): domain Bacteria; phylum Acidobacteriota; class Terriglobia; order Terriglobales; family Acidobacteriaceae; genus Granulicella. Next base: position 101,724 of record JBBRNF010000012.1, on the reverse strand, counting down.
CGGGCGTGTCCGGTCCAGGTGCTCTGCGAAGGTGCGTGCGTGCTGCACCGGTACAACAAGAAGCCGATCGAGATTGGAAGATTGCAGCGCTTTGCAATGGATGCGCTGCACGAGAGTGGAAGTTCGCTGCCTTTCGCGGCGGGTGAAGACACGGGGAAGTCAGTCGCCCTGATCGGTGGGGGCCCGGCGTCGCTGGCGTGCGCGGCGGAGCTTCGCCGGCGGGGCATCCGCGCCACCATTTTCGACGCACGCAGTCTGCCCGGTGGCCTGAACACGTATGGCATCGCCGAGTACAAACTGACACTCTCTGCCAGCCTGCGGGAGATCGAACTGATTGCGCAGTTAGGCGTGGAGTTTCAATGTAACGTAAGCGTCGACGCCGATCGGCTCGCGCAACTCGAAGCCTCGCACGATGCGATCTTTCTTGGGCTGGGTCTGGGAGCGATTCATCGGCTGGGCATAGCCGGGGAGGAGATGCGGGGCGTAACCAACGCGCTCGATTTCATCGCCGGGTACAAGAGCGGGACAATCACCTCCTCGCCGGCGCGTGTGGCGGTGGTTGGCGCGGGCAATACTGCCATCGATGCGGCAAACGCGGCAGTGCGGCTCGGGGCGAGCGAGGTGTACATGATCTACCGCCGCGGGCCGGAACAGATGTCCGCGTTCGACTTCGAGTATGAACATGCGAAGCAGGAAGGTGTCAGGTTTCTGTGGCATGTGCAGCCGGTGGAGATTCACGGCCTGAACTGCGTCCAGTCGCTTGCACTGCAACAGCTTGAAGCCAGTGCGGACGGTTCGCTGGTGCCGGTAGAGGGAAGCGAGTCTGCTTTGCCGGTTGACCTCGTTGTGCTTGCCATTGGGCAGGCGACCCATACTGGCTTGCTTGGGTCCCACGGCGAGCCGGGAAAGTTGAAATTGGAGCGGGGCAGGGTCCTGATCGATCGCGCTTCCGGACAAACTTCGAATCCTAAGTATTTTGCTGGCGGCGACTGCACGAACGGTGGACGCGAAGTGGTGGATGCGGTGGCCGACGGCAAGCGCGCCGCGGTCGGCATCGCGGCGTGGCTGGAGGTCAACGATGGCAACGCTTGAAACGACCTTCGCTGGCATACGTTGCCCTAACCCTTTCTGGCTGGCCTCCGCGCCGCCCACCAACTGTGGCGAGCAGATTATGCGAGCGTTCGATGCGGGCTGGGGCGGCGCCGTGTGGAAGACTATCGGCGCGCCGATTACGAATGTGTCTTCCCGTTACTCGTCGATCGACTGGAACGGGCAGCGCATGATGGGATTCAACAATATTGAGCTGATCTCAGACCGTCCCATCGAGACCAACCTGCGGGAGATCGCAGAAGTGAAACGCCGCTATCCGAAGCACGTGGTGATTGCGTCGTTGATGGTGGAGTCGAACCGCGAGACGTGGCACGACATTGTGCAGCGCGCCGAAGACGCGGGGGCCGATGGCCTGGAGTTGAACTTCGGTTGTCCACACGGAATGAGTGAGCGCGGTATGGGATCTGCGGTTGGGCAGGTGCCGGAGTATTGTGAGCAGATTACCGGGTGGGTGAAAGAGAAGGCGCGCACTCCGGTGATCGTAAAGCTGACGCCGAACATTTCCGACATACGTGTACCGGCGAGAGCGGCAAAGCGTGGCGGGGCCGATGCGCTATCCGCGATCAATACCATCAACTCGATTACGGGCATCGACCTGAATACGCTGCAGCCAAGACCGATGGTGGATGGCAAGTCATCGCATGGCGGATACTGCGGCCCGGCAGTAAAGCCGATTGCGTTGAATATGGTGCAGCAGGTGATGTCGGATGCTACGGCGGCGCTGCCGATGTCCGGCATTGGCGGGATAGGCTCATGGCAGGACGCGGCTGAGTTTATTCTGCTGGGCTCGGGTACGGTGCAGGTGTGCACGGCGGCAATGCACTTCGGATATCGCATCGTGGAAGACATGGGCGACGGCCTGCTCGACTGGATGCGGCAGAAGGGCTATCAAACGCTGGATGACTTCCGCGGGCTCTCGCTGCCGAACATGCGGGAGTGGAAGAACCTGAACCTGAACTACCGCGTGGTAGCGGAGATTCATGCCGAAAAGTGTATCGGCTGCCAGCTCTGCTACACGGCATGCTGGGACGGCGCGCACCAGTGCATCCACCTGGACCGAGCCGAAGGCGGAACTCAGAACATCGTGACGGGCATCGATCCGCGCTACTCTCACAGCGACCCGAATCCACATGCGATGCCGACCCCGGCAATGCGTCACGCGCTGTCTTTCCGTACGATTGCGACGACGCCAATCCCCAAGCTCGACCTTGATGGCCCGGGCAACGACAGCACCCTCACGCCGCTCCACCGCATTCCGCGCGTAGATGCCGACGAGTGCGTCGGCTGCAATCTCTGCTCGCTGGTATGTCCGGTAGAAGACTGCATTACGATGGAGCGCGTCGAGAATGGATTGCCGCCCCAGACGTGGGGAGAGCGCGTTGCTGCGGGTGTTGTGCCTGAAGGGGTAGCGCACGCTGGCAATCCGAATCTCTAGGAGCGAAGTATGGGAACTCTTATCAAGAACGGAATGGTTGTCAGCGCTGAGAAATCGCAGCGGCTCGATGTATTGATCGACGGCGAAATCATCACCGAGGTTGCGGCGAGTATCGATCCTGCCGGGCACGCGATCGTCGATGCTACCGGTCTACTGGTGATGCCTGGAGCGATCGATGTGCATACGCACCTCGACATGCCGTTTGGTGGCACGACATCTGCCGACGACTACACGACGGGGACGCAGGCGGCGGCGGTGGGCGGCACGACGACCGTGATGGACTTTGCGTTGCAGACGCAGGGCCACACCATGCACGAGGCGCTGGAGACGTGGCTCGGGAAGTCACGCGATAAAGCCTGCGTGGATTTTTCGTTGCACATGGCGGTCACGGATCTCGGTCCCGGGGACGGTTCGCGTGGCCTGCGCGAGATGGAGGAGATGGTCTCGGCAGGCATTACCAGCTTCAAGCTTTTCATGGCGTATCCGGGCGTGCTGATGATCGATGACGGTCTGATGTTCAAGGTCATGCAGAAGGCAGAAAAACTGAACGCGCTGTGCTGCATTCACGCGGAGAACGGCAGCGCTATCGACATAGTCGTCGCGCAGATGATTGCGGAAGGCAAGACCGCGCCGCACTATCATGCGCTTTCGCGCTCGCCCAAAGCGGAGGCTGAGGCGACGCACCGGTCGATTGCGCTGGCCGACATGGCGGGCGCGGCTGTGTACATCGTTCATCTGTCGAACGAGTATGCGCTCGATGAACTGCAGCACATGCAGAAGCGCGGCGCGCGTGCGCTGGCTGAGACCTGCACGCAGTATCTTGTGCTCTCGATCGAAGACCAGATGCCGGGCAAAAGCTGGGACGAGGCGAAGTATGTCTTCACGCCGCCTTTGCGCGAGAAGCGCCATCAGCAACCGCTGTGGGACGCGCTTGTGGATGGTTCGCTGTCGGTTGTATCGACGGATCATTGTCCCTTCCGATTCGCCGATCAGAAGTCGCTCGGCAGAGATGACTTTCGAAAGATTCCCAACGGCGGCCCCGGCATCGAAAACCGGTTGCAGATCCTCTGGAACTTCGGCGTGAATGCGGGGCGCATTACGCCGGAGAAGTTTGTGGAACTGTGCTGCACGGCGCCAGCCCGCATTTTCGGGATGGCGCAAAAGGGTGTGATCGCCGTGGGCAAGGATGCCGATATTCTGCTCTGGGATCCGAAGGCTGAGTACACCATCTCGGCCGCAACGCAGTGCATGGCGACCGACTATTCGATGTTCGAAGGCTGGCAGGTTCGGGGTAATGCGAAGCATGTGTACTCGCGTGGCGAGCGGGTTGTCGAAGATGGAAAGTGGATTGGCGCGGTGGGTCGCGGCAGGTTTCTGAAGCGAGAAGCGAACGCCGGAGGACTGGCGTGATGCTGACGGAGGCCGCGACAGTCCGGCATTCTGCGGAGCACGGCATTGCGGGCGCAGACCCGCGCCTTTACAACGACGATCTTGCGCCTACTGTGCCCGCGCAACGCACGTGGACCACGTACAACTACATCGCTCTGTGGTTTTCGATGTCCATGGAAGTGACGACGTACATGCTGGCGTCGTCGTTGATCGCCGGGGGCATGAACTGGAAGCAGGCGGTGGGCACGATCCTGCTCGGCAACCTCATCGTGCTGATTCCGATGCTGCTGAATGCGCATGCCGGGACGAAGTATGGCATTCCTTTTCCGGTATTTGTGCGGGCAAGCTTCGGGACGCGCGGTGCGAATCTTCCGGCGATTTTGCGGGCGATTGTGGCTTGCGGCTGGTTTGGTATTCAGTCCTGGATCGGGGGGCAGGCTATCGCGCAGATGGTGCATATTCTTGCGCCGCGAACCGAAGCAATGCCGCTGGTTGGCTGGCTGTGCTTCCTCGGGTTCTGGCTGCTGAATATGGTGGTGGTGTGGCGCGGTGTGGAGTCGATTCGCTTCCTGCAGAGCTACTCGGCACCGTTCATGGTGGTGATGTCTGGCCTGCTGCTTGCGTTCATGCTGCGCAAGGCGGGAGGTTTCGGGCCGATGCTGTCTGCGCCCAGCCGGTTTGAGGACACGCCCGCGTTTCTCCGGTTCTTTTTGCCGGCTCTGACGGGAATGGTCGGCTACTGGGCCACGCTTTCGCTCAATATCCCTGACTTCACGCGCTATGCGAAGAACCAGGACGCGCAGATTGTGGGCCAGGCGTTTGGGCTGCCTGTGGCGATGACGCTGTACTCGTTCCTTGGAATTGCGTGTACGTCCGCGTCGGCGGTCATCTTCGGCAAGCCGATCTGGAGTCCCGTGGAGTTGCTGGGGCGCTTTCATCAGCCCTGGCTCGCGTTTCTCGGCCTGATAGCATTGCTGGTCGCCACACTCAATGTGAATATTGGTGCCAACGTCGTTGGTCCTTCGAACGACTTTTCTAATTTGGCACCGAAGTACATCAGCTTTCGCACCGGTGGGCTGATGACGGGGGTGCTGGGGCTGGCGATCATGCCGTGGAAGCTGATGGCGAGTTCGCATAACTACCTGGGGTGGCTGGTCGACTACTCCGGTCTACTGGGGCCGGTTGCCGGGATCATGGTGGCGGACTATTTTCTGGTTCGGAGAACGCGTCTGGATGTCGACGCGCTGTACCGGCGTGGGGGCATCTATGAGTTCCGAAACGGTTTCAACGGCGCAGCCATTCTTGCGCTGGTGGCTGGAATCTTCGCGGCGCTGATCGGGCGGTTTGTACCGGCCCTGCAGGCGCTGTTCACGATGGCCTGGTTTGTCGGGTTCTTCCTCTCCGGCGGCCTTTACTACCTGATGATGCTGGGCCAGCGCGTGCGGCCCGCAAACGCTGCGTGATAACGGAAAGGCACTTACATATGAGCATTACGGAAACAGAGGCACCAACGCTTACCTCGCAGGAGATCGTGCAAATTACGCGGGACACGAACTATGGCACGTGGCGCTTCCAGAAGAACTGGAACCCGATGCATATCGTCGACGCGGAAGACTGCACGATCGTGGACGGCAACGGCAAACGTTATCTCGACTTCTCGGCGCAGCTGATGTGCATGAACCTGGGTCACAAGAACGCCGCGGTGATCGAAGCCATCGCGAAGCAGGCGCAGGAGCTTGCGTATGCGATGCCCGGCTATGCGACCAGCACGCGCGCGGAGCTTTCGAAGCTGCTGCTGGAGGTGCTGCCGAAAGGGCTGAGCAAATTCTTCTTTACGACATCGGGGACCGACGCGAACGAGGCTGCGTTCAAGATAGCTCGCATGTATACCGGCAAGACCAAGATTATTGCGCGATATCGTTCGTATCATGGCTCGACGAGCATGAGCATTGCGGCAACGGGGGACCCGCGGAGGTGGGCGATGGAGCCGCGCGGGAAGGGGCAGGGAGTGATCTTTGCGCCGGAGGTGCATTGCTACAAGTGTCCGATCCGGCATACGTATCCGGGCTGCGGGATCGCGTGTGCGGATTACCTGGAGCACATGATTCGGAATGAGTCGGACGTGGCGGCGGTAGTGGTGGAACCGATTGTCGGGACGAATGGAGTGATCGTGCCGCCGGAGGAATACATGCCGAAGCTGCGGCGCATCTGCGATGAGACTGGCGTGCTGTTGATTGCCGATGAAGTGATGAGCGGGTGGGGGCGCGCGGGCGAGTGGTTCGCCATGAACCTGTGGGGCGTGACGCCGGACATCCTGGTGACGGCGAAGGGCATTACCTCGGCTTATGTGCCGTTGGGTCTCTGCGCGACGTCCGAGAAGATTGGGGCGTACTTTGATGACCACTACTTCGCGCACGGCCATACCTACGAAGCGCACCCGATGACGCTGGCGCCGGCGGTGGCGACGATCCGCGAGATGCAGCGGCTGGGTCTGGTGGAGCGGGCGCGGGAACTCGGAGCGTACGTGGAACCGAAGCTGCAGGCGCTCAAGGCGAAGCACCCTTCGGTGGGCGATGTGCGCGGCAAGGGGCTCTTCTGGGCTGTCGATCTGGTGAAGAATCGGGAGACGAAGGAGCCGTTCAACACGTACAGCGACAAGGTGTCGGGCAAGCCGCTACTGGTGGACCAGATTGCCGGGAAGATGCTGGCGGATGGCGTGATCATGCAGGCTTGGGTGAGTCATTTTGTGATCGCGCCGCCGCTAATTGTGACGCGCGAGGAGTTGGATCGGGGGATCGATGCGTTGGATCGGCATCTGGAAATGGCGGATGCGTTGGCGGGGTAGGGCTTCCCCAAGTAGTTGAAGTGACCTAGTACAGCAGAACTAGATTAGATCGATGGCTCAGGCGCTCTTTTATCGAGTTGAGATGAACATAGAACAACAAATCGACGATTATCTAACGAGCCAAACTGAGCCAAAACGTATTGAGTTGCGTGAGCTGCATAGGCTCATGCTGCAAATATCACCAGGCTGTCGATTATGGTTTGAAGACGGTAAAAATAGCGACAATAAGACGGTAAGCAATCCCAATATTGGCTATGGATTTCATACCATAAGATACGCCGACGGCAAGACTCGGGAGTTCTTTCAGATTGGTTTGAGTGCGAACAAGACCGGAATTTCCGTGTATATCCTTGGCATCAAGGACCGGACATACCTGGCTCGAACCTTTGGAGAAAGAATAGGGAAGGCGAGCGTGACTGGATATTGCATCCGGTTCAAGAGTTTAAAGGATATAAGTATCGATGCGCTTGAAGCGGCCATCCGGCATGGGTTTGAGGTCACGAGTAAAACTTAATCGTCAAACAGAGACACTGCCGGATGGTGGTCAGCCGAGCGTGGGCATGGTGGTGTCTACGCCCTTGCGGATGCCGGTGGGCCAGCGGGCGGTGACGGTCTTGATGCGGGTGTAGAAGCGGACGCCTTCCGGGCCGTAGACGGCGTGGTCGCCGAAGAGGGAGCGCTTCCATCCGCCGAAGCTGTGGAACGCCATGGGGACGGGGATGGGAACGTTGACGCCGACCATGCCGGCCTGCACGCGCTGGGTGAAGTCGCGGGCGGTGTCTCCATCGCGGGTGAAGATGGATGTACCGTTGCCGTACTCGTGATCGTTGATGAGTTGGAGCGCGGTTTCGAAGTTGTTGACGCGCACGACGCCGAGGACAGGGCCGAAAATTTCTTCCTTGTAGATTCGCATGTCGGGCCTGACATGGTCGAAGAGGCAAGCGCCGAGGAAGAAGCCGTCGCCGTGAGGAAGGGCTGAGGCGCGTCCGTCGACGACGAGTTCTGCGCCTTCCTGGGCGCCGAGTTCGACGTAACTGGTGACCTTGTCGAGATGCTGCTGCGTGATGAGCGGGCCCAGGTCGGAGGCTGATTCTGCTCCATCGGCGTCGCGTGCGCCGTCGCCGACGCGCAGGTCGGCAATGCGGCTTTCGAGCTTGGCGATCAGGGTGTCCGCGGTCTGTGCGCCGACCGCCACTGCGATGCTGATGGCCATGCAGCGTTCGCCGGCCGAGCCGTAGGCGGCTCCAGCGAGCGCGTCGGCGGCCTGGTCCAGGTCGGCGTCGGGCATGACGATCATGTGATTTTTTGCGCCGCCGAGGGCCTGCACACGTTTGCCGTGGGACGTGCCCACGCGGTAGACGTACTCGGCGATGGGGGTGGAACCGACGAAGCTCACGGCCTGGATGGCCGGGTGCGCGAGGATGGCGTCGACCGCGGACTTGTCGCCGTGCACTACGTTGAAAACGCCCATCGGCAAGCCAGCTTCTGCAAGCATTTCGGCAAGCAGAAGGGATGCGCTGGGGTCACGCTCGCTGGGTTTCAGGACAAATGTGTTGCCGCAGGCGAGGGCGATGGGGAACATCCACATCGGGACCATAGCGGGAAAGTTGAAGGGCGTGATGCCGGCGACGACGCCGAGCGGCTGGCGCATGGACCAGCTATCGATGCCCGAGCCGACCTGTTCGGTGTACTCGCCTTTGAGCAGTTGCGGTATGCCGGTGGCGAACTCGACGACTTCGAGCCCGCGCGTGGCTTCGCCTTTGGCATCGGAGAAGACCTTGCCGTGCTCACGGTTGATGAGGGTGGCGACATCGTCGATGCGGCGCTCGTAGATTTCGCGGAAGCGGAACATGACGCGCGCGCGGCGGAGAGGGGGCTGCGAGGACCAGTCGGGGAAGGCGGCAGCGGCGGCCTGAACGGCGAGGTCAACCTCGGATGCGGTAGCGAGCGGAACGCGGGCCTGGACGCGGCCTGAGGCGGGGTGGAAGACGTCCGAGAATCGCTGGGATGTTCCTGCCACCCTGGTGCCATTGATCCAATGGGAGAGATCGTGCGGCGGGTTCGTCTCGGCGGTTGCAGTATCGAACATTGGGGCAGAAGCGGCTGACATGGACGTATCTCCGGCTGGAATGAACGTCCATGGTAGCAGGCTGAATTGTTGTTTTAACGGTCCACGGCGCGGCGAAGATCTTGACGCGGGTCTTCAGCCCGCGGAGGGATGGGGGAGTTTCCTGGGGCTTCGCCCCGGGCTGAACATCGCGCGCCTACAGCCCGCAACGGTGACTTAGCTGGTCGGCAGGCTGGTTACGCGACGCTGCGGTGGCCTCGGGGGAGGGGTTCCGCTGCCGTCGAAGCTGATGATGAGAGCTTTTGCCGAGGTCGTTCCTATACACCGGTACTCGCGATGGGTTTCGCTGCCGATGTACATGACGTCGCGCTCGTGCAGAAGGCGAGACTCGCCATTTCGCTCCACCTCGAGCTTACCTTCCATGACGTACACCATCTCCACTCCGACAGAGGTTTCCGGGCGGAAGCGATGTTCTTCTCCGGGCAGAAATTCTGCCATGCAGGGGCGCACGCCGCCCTCGGGAATGAGGATTCCAAAGCTTTCCGCTATGTAGTCGATGTCAGGCGTGCCCATTCTGAGGCGGACCCGGTCTTTGCCTCGCTGGACGCGAAAGACGCTGTGGTCTGACGATTGGAAGAAGAAGGAGAGATCCTTCTGAAATACCAGGGACAGGCGTGCGAGATTGCGCAGGGTAGGCACTACGCGCCCGGTCTCCAACTGCGAAAGGAAGCTGGCGGAAAGGCCGGTGAGCTTGCCCAATTCGACCAGGCCCATGGAGCGTTTGAGGCGCAGGCGCCGAATGCGCTGACCGAGGTGGGCAGCGTCGAGAAGGCTTTCAGCCGAGGTGGGGTCGACGGACACGGTAGGACTTGCCGGAGATGGTTTACTGCGGGCTTTAAGCTGGGTCACAGGTCCCTTTCGCAAACTCACGCATGTTCATGCTACTTCATTGGAAATGCGTCTGGCGAAATTTTTTGCTGAGTGGAGAGCATCGTTTTCCACGGATCCCTGGCGAGCCGCTGCTTCCAGTCGGCAAGATTTTTGACGTGGAAGCCGGGCCGTGCGGGCAGCTCGAGATCTTTCCATGCAAGAGGCAGTGAGACGGTCGCGCCAAGACGGGCGCGAGGCGAATAGGGGGCTACCGCGGTTGCGCCGCGCTCGTTGCGCAGGTAATCCAGATAGATCTTTCCTTTGCGCGCGGATTTGGTCATTTTGGTGAGATAGAGGGCCGGGTTCCTGCGCTCCATGGCGAGGACGAAATTATGAGCGAGCTGCTTGATTTCCGCCCAGGTGTGTTGCGGTTCGATCGGCGCGACAATGTGGAGACCCTTGCCCCCGGTGGTCTTGAGGAACGTGGTGAGGCCGGCTTTGCGGAGGCGGTCTCGGACTTCAGCCGCGGCGTCGGTGACTGCGCTCCAGGGCAGTGACTCGTCGGGATCGAGGTCAAAGATGAGGCGGTCGGGGTGCTCGAGGTCCGCGTTGCGGGAGCCCCACGGGTGCACTTCGAGCACACCCAGCTGGGCGAGGCCGGCGAGCGCTTCCGGAGTGTCGAGCGTGATGTAGGCTTCGGGAACGCCAGTCTTCTTGTCGGGGACAGCGACGCTGCCGATGCCTTTCGGAAGCATATGGTTGACGTGCTTCTGATAGAAACACGGTTTGCCGGAGCCTTCCGGGCAACGGACCAGACTGAGTGGGCGGCCCGCGATGTGCGGCAACATGCGTTCCGCGACGGTCAAGTAATATTCGCCGAGTTCCTGCTTGGTGAGGCCGGTTTCGGGATCGAGGATTTTGCCGGGATGGGTGAGACGGATGGGGAGCGGGCCCGATTTTCCGGGCGCGGAAAGAGCGGGTTTGGGAGGTGGGCCGGCCGACGCCGGGGCATCCCGGGCAGCTTTCTTTGCGACCGCCTTTACGACCGCGGTGGACGCCTTATGAGCGACTTTGGGGCGCGGCGCTACGGTGGGCTCTTCGCGACAAACTTCGGCGGGCGGCTTGTCTTCGCGGAGGCCGAGAAAGGCTGCCTGGCGGACGAGATCGTCGGCGGTCCAGGTAGCGAAGCGGACCTGCGCGACAAGGTCGGGGCGGACCCAGACAGCACCTCGGCGGGCGTCTGTGGGGATGCGCTCGAAAGCCGGTTTGGCGGCCTCGATAGTCTGGAGCTGGTCTTTCAGCTGGCGGCGCATTTTCTGGGTAAAGCCCGTGCCGGTGCGGCCGGCGTAGATGAGCTTGCGGTCGCGGTAGTAGCCGAGGATCAAGGAGCCGATGCGGTCGTTGCCGTCTGAAGAGTGGGTGTAGCCGCCGATGACGAACTCCTGCTCGCGGAGGCACTTTGATTTAAGCCAGTCCCCGCTGCGGCCGGGGCTGTACTTGCTGGTGGCGCGCTTGGAGACGATGCCCTCGGCGTGCAGCTCGCAGGCTTTATGGAACATGGCTTCGCCATCGGTTTCCAGATGCTCGCTGAGACGAACGATGCCGTCCGGGTGGGTGAGGATCGTGGCGAGCAGGGACTTGCGCTGTCGCAGATCGAGGCCGCGGGGGTTGCGGCCTTCGATGTGCAGGAGATCGAAACAGAAGTAGGTGAGGGGGTTCTTCGCGCCTTCCTGGAAGGAGGCCTGCAGATCGGCGAAGTTGGTGGTGCCGTCGGGGCCCAGGACGACGACTTCGCCGTCCAACGTAAGGCTTTTGACAGGCAGGGCGGCGACGGCCTGCGCAACCTCGGGAATGCGGTGGGTCCAATCAAGGCCGCTGCGGGTGAGCATCTGGACCTTGGTGCCGTCCTTGCGGGCCTGAATGCGGTAGCCGTCGAGCTTGAGCTCATGCAGCCAGCCATCGGCGGCGGGTGGTGTGGTGGCTTCGAGCGCGAGTTGCGGTTTGAGGAAGGATAGCTGCGACTCTTTGGGGAGGCTCTGGAGCAGGGTGTCAGGAATGACGAAGCGGGCTTTGGGCCCTTTTGCGGAAGTGGCTTCGGAACTGGCTTCGGAGCTGGGGCTTTGGCTGGGGCCGGCACGAGATGCGCCGGTCGCGGCTGACTTGGTCGTCTTGCCTGAGGGTTTTACGCCAGTGTGGGAAGCGGGAACCTCGTCCGGTGCGCCGGGCTTCGAGTTTCGGTACCAGGCCTGGCCAGACTTCACGGTATCTTTCGAATTCCAGACGTGATCTTCCTGCTGAGCGATCTGTTCCAGGGTGCGTCCGGTGACGGCGGAGTTGGGTGAGTCGTCGGTGACGCAGGGGGCGTCCTGGCCGCGCTCGAAGTCGTCGTGCTCCTTGATGAGCAACCAGTTTGGCTTGCTTTCACGGGCAGCTTTTCCGCCCATGCGGACGAGGGTCCATTTGCCCTTGATCTTGGTGCCGTTCATCACGAATTTGAGGCTGCCGTCGCGCAGGCCGGCGTCTACGTTTTCATAGCCGGGCTGAGGCGTCCAGGTGCCCTGGTCCCAGACCATGACGGTACCGCCGCCGTACTGGCCTTTGGGGATGATGCCTTCGAAGCCGCCGTACTCCATGGGATGATCTTCAACCTGAACGGCGAGGCGGCGATCGCCGGTGTAGTAGCTGGGACCCTTGGCCACGGCCCAGCTTTTCAGGACGCCGTTCCAGCCGAGGCGGAAGTCGTAATGCATGTGGCTCGCTGCATGCTTCTGGATCACGAAGGGGAGGGCACCGGTGGGGCGGGGTTTGGCCTTTTCCCCGCCGCTGGGTTCGGCAGTGATGTGGAAGTCTCGCATGGAGCGATAGCGGGCAAGTTGCTCGTCAACCGAGTCTGCGGCGGAGGTGGCGTTCATCTCGGGCTTCTTCGGTATCGCGGCTTTGGGCTTGGAGGCGGCGCGCTTCGCGGTCGTCATTGCGTGCCTCTACGCGGACTTGCGACGCGGTGCGGTCTTGGACGCGGGCGCCTTCTTGGGCGGCGTCTTGACGAGGGTCGGGCCTTTTTGGACCTCGGGTTTTTCGGCGGCTACGGGCTTGGGGGTGCGCTTGGGCGCGGCAGTCTGTTCGCTGTTCCCGGTGTCGCGCGAAACGCTCTTACGGAGCGCGTCCATGAGATTGATGACCTGGGCGCGTTTGGGTTTGACCTCCTCGTCAGCCGGGATGGGCGCGTGCGCGACCTTAGCTTCGACGAGCTCCTTCAAGGCGACTTCGTAGCCGTCGACGAACTTGGACGGGTCAAATTTGCTTGATTTGCGTTTGATGAGCTCCTTGGCGAGCGAGAGGGAGTCTTCGTCGACGTTGACCTTCCTGACGTCACGGAAGTACTCGCGGGGGTCTCGAAGTTCGGCGGCGTAGCGCATGGTGTAGGCCATCATGCCTCCGTGCTCGTCGTCTCCGGCGGGTTTGATGGCGACGATGTGCTCGCGGCCGCCGAAGGCAATCTTCGACAGGGCGACCTTTTTGGTGTCGATCAGCGCCTGGCGTACGGTGGCGAAGGCTTCAGCCTGAACATCGTTCTCGGGGATGACGAAGTATGGCTTCTCGTAGAACTCGGGGTCGAGCTCGTCCTCGTCCACGAACTGCGAGACTTCCATGGTGTGCTTGGAGGGAACGCGCAGGTGTTCCAGCTCGGATGGCTCGATGGTGATGTATTCGCCTTTGCGATACTCGTAGCCCTTGACGATCTCGTCTTTCTCGACGGGCGCGGCAGCCTCGTCGGGGGAGTTTTCGAGAGCGGAGGCGAGGACCTTCTGGTGGCGGACGCGCTCTCCGGTGTTGCGGGAGATCTGGTGGAAACGGATCTCGCTTTTAGCTTCGGTCGCGACGAAGAGCTTGACACCGAACGAGACGAGGGAAATCTGAATCTGACCGGACCAGTAGGGGCGCGCCATAACAGTACCTCAATGCGGAAGTTATTCCAGTAGTGAGATACAGGCGGGTTGCGCGGGGATGTATGAGCAAGGCCGCGCCGGGGATGCCGACGCGGCCTGCATGGAGGAACTGGTTACTGGCGTTCGACCTTATAGCCAGCCTTCTCGAGAAGGGAGGGAACTCCGTCCGGGCCGACCAGATGGGCTGCGCCGACGGCGACGAAGCTGGTGCCGGTGCCGTTGAGCAGCTTCAAAAATTGGGGTACCCAGCTGTTGTTGCGCTGCACGACGAGTGACTGGTAGAGCTCGGGATACTTGTCGCGGAACTGACCGTTCATGAGGTCGTTGATCTTTGCTGTGTCTCCGGCGTACCAGGCGTCGATGAGCTTGTTGAGCTGCGGGGCGGCGTCATCAAAGTTTTCGAGAGTGGAGGCGAGATAGGCGACCTCCTGTTTTTGAGAAAGGTCAGAGAAGAAGTGGAGCTGCTGGGTTGCGGTTTCAAATCCGTGGACTGGCTTGTTGGCTTTGACGAACTCTGGCTTGAGCGTGAACTCGACACCGCTCTTGGGATCGAAGCCGGCCTTGCTGAGGGGCATGAGGCCGAGGGTGAGCGCGGCCATCCAGGGGCGGAGAGGCTCAAGCGGAGTTTCGCCGCCAGGGATGCCGGCTTTCTTTGCGATCTCGTCGAGGCGAGCGACTTGCTCTTTGGTGAGCTTGGTGGAAAGCGGATGTGCGGAGTCGACGCCTAACTTCATCACGAGCGGCTGCAGGGCAGCGGCGTCGTCGGCATCAGGGATTTCGAGCCAGAGAGCGTCGCTGGCTTTTACGGCGGCGTCGATCTTCGGGGTGCGCCAGGGGGCGTCGGGTCGAAGGACGTGGACGCTGCCGAGGAGGTAGACGGTCGAGTGCGATCCCTTGATGACCCAGAACGGCGGGTCGGCGGCGCGAGCGGTCGTGGGTGCAGCCAGGGTTACGAGAATAGTGAGGATGACGGCAATGAGACGATTCATGGAGAGTCCTTTGGGTTTGGGGTTCCAGACTGTTGGGGTTCCAGATTGTTGGGGTTCCGAATTGTTGGGGTTCCAGGTTAGTGATAGCTGCGGAAACGGAGGCCCGTGACGACGCTCACGGACAGGTAGAGCGCCATCATGGCAATACAGAGGTTCCAGTTGGAGACGGTTCTAATCAATTGCAGACGTTCCGCCGCACCGGTCAGGAACAGGAGCCCCTGGGAGATGGAAAACGTGACGGCCGCGACGATAAGCAGCGTGCGGCGTGCAAACTCATCACTGTTGCGCCAAAGGCGGATGTTGAGGAGAGTTTGAATGGCGAACAGTGTGACTGTGGCCAGAAAGAGCGCCAGGCCGCGGCCCGCGTGACCCTGGATGCGCTGAGTGGAGACGATGGGGATGAGCATCATCAGCCCGGCGAGCGCCAGGACCGCGGCCTGCAGACGGAAGTCTCGAACTTCTTCGTCAGAAGCTGGGAGCGGGGTGCCCTCGCATTCGATGGTGCTGGCGAGGCGCTTGCGGTCGGCGGAGAGATAGGCGAGTACGAGCGCGAAACCGAAAAACTCAATGACGATTACGATGGCCACCAGGTCCATGGCCGGCATGCCTTTGAACCGGATGCCGAGGCGGCCCATGAGTTCGATGAGACCAAATCCGAAAGCGCCTCCGATGACCGCGCCAATGAGGTTACGTTTCACACTTTGGGAAGTGACGGGCCGGTTTGGACTGAGGTTATCGATAACGGTCATAGCCTTGCTCCTTAGCAAGAGTTAGTTTTGCGGGTTGAAAATCTGCTCGATGGGAAGCTCGAACAGTTGGCTCATCTTGAACGCGAGGTCGAGGGATGGGTCGTGCTTTTCCGTCTCGATTGCGTTGATGGCCTGGCGGGAGACGCCGAGGCGAAGGGAGAGTTCGCCCTGGCTCCAGTTGCGTTCTGCTCGAAGGATGCGGAGTCTGTTTTTCATGCGCCCGTGTCGTGTTGCCCTTACACAATGTAAGGTATACATGACAGGCGTGGTGTGTCAACTAAACCTGACTTTTTCTTTCAAAAAAGTTTTGGGAGTAAACGTTTCCACGGGCGGGTCGCGGACTTGGCCAAGCTTCAGGGACAGTGCAACGAAGGGGTCACGCGGTGAACACTTCGGAGGCGAGCACGCGGGCGTAGGCGGGTTCGGTGAGGAAGTTCTGGAACTTCGGGGTTTTGATGAGTTCGCGCATCAGGAAGGCGGCGTGTTCGAAGGCAGCCACGCGGGCGGGCGGGTGGAGTTCGCGGACGCGGGCTAGCTCATCGTCGATGTAGGCGTCGCAGAGATCGGCGGTGACGCCGCGGCCGTCTTCGAGGGTGGCGTGATGATGGACCCACTGCCAGAGCTGGGCGCGGCTGATCTCGGCGGTGGCGGCGTCTTCCATGAGGTTGAAGAGCGGAACACAGCCGATACCGCGTAGCCAGGCTTCGACATAGCCAAGGCCGACTGCGATGTTTTGCTTCAGGCCGGCTTCGGTGATGGTGCCAGCGGGGACGGCGAGCAGGTCGGCGGCGGTGGCGTGGAAGTCAGGAAGCTGCTTTGCTATCTGGTTGGGCTGGGGCATGACGCGGTCGAAAACCTCGAGTGCGACTGGTACGAGGCCGGGGTGGGCGACCCAGGTGCCGTCGTGGCCGTCGGTTGCTTCGCGCTCTTTGTCGGCGCGGACCTGGGCGAGAGCGGCCTCGTTGGCGACCGGGTCGGACTTGATGGGGATGAAGGCGCTCATGCCGCCCATGGCGCTGACGTTGCGCTTGTGACAGGTCTTGATCGCGAGCTTCGAATAGCTGCGCATGAAGTGCGTGGTCATGGTGACCTGGGCACGATCGGGCAGCAGGATGGACTCGTCGCCTGCGAGCTTCTTGATGAAGCTGAAGATGTAGTCCCAGCGCCCGCAGTTGAGACCGGCGGAGTGGTCGCGGAGCTCGTACAGGATTTCGTCCATCTCGAATGCAGCGAGGATGGTTTCGATGAGGACGGTGGCCTTGATGGAGCCGGGGGTGAGCGCGAGTGCGGACTCGGCCTGTACGAAAATATCGTTCCAGAGGCGGGCTTCGAGGTGCGACTCGAGTTTGGGCAGGTAGAAATACGGGCCGCTGCCGCGTGCGAGGAGCTCTTTCGCGTTGTGGAAGAGATGGAGTGCGAAGTCGAAGATGCTGCCGGACATGGCCTGGCCGTCGACCCAGACATGGCGCTCTTCAAGGTGCCAGCCGCGCGCGCGAACGAAGAGGACGGCGGGATTGTTGTGGAGCGCGTACTGCTTTCCGGTGGCGGGGTCGGTGAATGTGATGGTGCGACGAACGGCGTCGCGGAGATTGAGTTGACCTTCGAGCAGGTTTTCCCATGTGGGTGTGGTGGAGTCTTCGAAGTCGGCCATGAAGACCTTCGCGCCTGAGTTGAGGGCGTTGATGATCATCTTGCGGTCGACGGGGCCGGTGATCTCGACGCGGCGGTCGAGAAGATCGGCGGGCAACGGGGCGACGGTCCAGCCGGAGTCGCGGATGTGCGCGGTCTCGGGCAGGAAGTCAGGCCGCTCACCGGCGTCGAGGCGAAGCTGCCGCGCTTCACGGGCTGCGAGGATATCTTTGCGGCGGGAGCTGAACTCGCGCTGGAGCGCTACAGCAAAGGCCAGCGCTTCGGGCGAGAGGATTTCGTTGTAACGGTCCGCAAGGGTGGCGTGGATTTCGACGCCTTCACCAAAGTTGAGCATGATTGGTCCTTCAAATTGTTATTCGAACCGGAGGTTGACGCTGCCGGCGGTTGAAAACTTCGCGTAGACCGCGTGGGCGCCGACGCCTGAGGTGTTGCCGGTCCAGGAGCCGGTGGTGATCCACTGGCCGCGACGCAGGCCGCCGGTGCGAGCCGCCCCCTCGTTGGCGAGGAAGGGAAGCAGACGGAGCAGGTCGCCGGAGGTGTTGGAGCCGGTGCGTTCGACGCGGACGCTGCCGTCCACTGCCAGGGTGACGTGCTCCAGGTTCCAGTCTGCGGCCTTCCAGCCGGTGAAGGCCTGGCCGTAGACGAAGCCGCCATTGCGTTGCAGGTCTGCGAGCGGGGTGTTGGGAGACGCGGCGGCGGGGTCGGCGAGGGCGGTTTCGAGGACCTCGATAGCCGGGTGGCAGGATGCCATGGCGGCGAGAACTTCCTCGCGGCTGTAGGGGGTGGAACGCGGCGGAAGGTCTTCTCCTACGAGGAAGGCGATTTCCGCTTCGAGAATGCGATAGCGCCAACGGCTGCCGCTCAGTGTGGCGCCGTTAGCCGCGATCCACACGGCCGGCATGGGAGCGAAGGTGGGCGTGGTCTCAAGGTTGGGCGCGCCGATTTTGTAGCCGCCTACCTCGCCGAAGCCCGCGGCGACCGCATCCTGGACGAAGTCGATTTCGATTGCGTTGATGGGGCGAAGTGGTTCGGGCAGGTCGGGGATGTAGGTACCGGTGCGGCGGGCGTCGAGTAGCATGTCCGCGGCTTCCAGCAGTTCTTTTTCACGATCTCCGGTCATTGCGTTCTCCTTGCAGGGGGTGTGCAGTGTCTTTGGATGCTACTCGCCGAGCATGATGCGCTGGACGTGGTGGGCTCGACCGGTTGTGCCATCGCACTGGATGAGCGTGGCGCACATTTTCGGGTTGCCCTTGGCGGGCTCGAACTTGCCGGGCATGCCGGTAAGGAAGCGCTTGAGGACGAGCTCGGTTTCGACGCCGATGACGGAGTCGTAGGGGCCTGACATTCCGACGTCGGTCTGGAAGGCGGTGCCGCCGGGGAGAACACGTTCGTCGGCGGTGGGGATGTGCGTGTGGGTGCCGAGCACGGCGGTCATACGGCCATCGAGATACCAGCCGAGGGCGACCTTCTCACTGGTGGCTTCGCCGTGGATATCGAGCAGGATGACCTTGGCGGTGATCTGGGAGAGCAGGTCGTCGGCCTTGCGGAAGGGGTCGTCGCAGGAGGACATGAAGACGCGGCCCTGGAGGTTCATCACGGCGTACTGCTGTCCGTCGGCGAGCGTGCCCTGGTAGACGCCGAAGCCGGGGGTACCGACGGCGTAGTTGGCGGGTCGGAGGACGCGGCGGCCGCGGGTGTGGGAGTCCGCGGGTACGGTCATGTAGTCGAAGATTTCCTTCTTGTCCCAGATGTGGTTGCCGGTGGTGATGACATGGGCACCGAGATCGAAGAGTTCTTCGGCGATGGACGGCGTGATGCCGAAGCCGCCGGCGGAGTTTTCGCCGTTGATGACGAGGAGGTCGACGGAGTGGGTGTCGAGGACGTGAGGCAGGTGCTCGCGGACGATGTGGCGGCCGGGCGAGCCGAAGACGTCGCCGACGAAGAGAATGTTCACCTGTGTGAGGTTAGCAGAATCAGGTCTGCGTCCTGTGTCAGGTTTAGCAAAACGTCGCCAGGGCCGGCCTTGGTGTGTGCGTACCTGAGAATGCGGGGACAGGAGTGTGAAAGCTTGGACGCTGGGGCACGGGTCAGGGGCAAACAGACGGAACAGGCTACCGGGGGGAGGGTAGACTGTGGGCATGATCGAGATGCAGTACAACTTTCCTTTGCTGCCGGGCCAGCCAGCGCAGTGGCGTGAGCGATTGCGGGCAGCGGTGGACGCGCTCGGCGACGAGGGTTTTGACGAGATGCGGCCAACGTTCCGCAGCGATATGTCGCGGTTGACGGAGGTTGGCGCGGAGTGGATGGGGATGCCGCCGGAGCGGACGTTTCTGACCGAGGGCGGACATCATGGCAGCCTGCTGGCGCTGATGGCGAGCGGATTGGCGGGGCAGGCGATCGCTGTCGACGCGGCGGCGTACACGGGGGCGCTGGAGCAGGCGCGGGCGATGAAGTGCCCTGTGGTCGCTTGCGCGGTGGATGATGAGGGCATGGTGCCGGAGAGTCTGCGCGAAGGCTGTGAACGCGGGGTTGCTGCCGGTGTACCCGTGCGGGGAATGTACGTGATTCCGACGGTCCACAATCCGCTGGGATGCGTTGCGGGCCTTGAAAGGCGAGAGGCGCTGGTGGCGGTGGCGCGCGAGTTTGACCTGACGATCATCGAAGATGCGGCGTATGAGTTTATGGAGCCCGATGGTCCGCCGCCGATAGCGAAGCTGGCGCCGGAGCGGACGTTCTACGATCGCGGGCTCAGCAAGTGTTATGCGCCGGGAGCGCGGTCGGGATTCCTGGTGGCTCCGGAAACGTTTGGCTCGGGCATGTGGACGGCCATCAAGAATGTGGTGACGGGGGCCTCGCTGGTGCACGCGAGGGCTGCCTCATCGCTGATTGCGGATGGAACGATGGATGCGGTGATTGCGGCAAAGAATGCAGAAGGCCTGGCGCGGAACCGGGCGGCGCGGGCTTTGCTGCCGGAGGCATCGTGCTGGGCGGGCGGGCAGGCGGCCTGGCATCTGTGGGTGAAGCTGCCGGAGTCGGTGACGCCGATGTGGTTTGAAAAGCGGATGGCCGAGCGTGGCGTGTTGTTGAGTGGAGGGAACTGGTTCGCGGCGGGCGCAGGAGCGCCGAATGGATGCAGGGTGGCGCTGGGGGGCGAGGTGGACCGGGAGCGATGTCTCGATGGGGTAAGGCTGGTGGGCGAAGAGTTGGCGGGGTTGTAGGTCGTACTGGCACGTGCTCTCTTACGACCGCAACATAGCTACGAACATGCTTGGGGACATAGTGGAATCTCAGTCTTCGATTTTCAGAGGAGGTCCTAGAAGCTCCATCCCGTACGCTCGCATCGTTTCGGCATCCTGGGGGGTCTGGGAGTAGGTTCCCTTCCTGATGCCATTCTTCTCGCGGTCGTTGAAAAAGGCTTCCATTTTGCCTGCGGGGCAATAGGTGAGCAGCATTCTCCCGGTAGAGTCGCCGACGAAGGCCCAGGCGTGTGGAACTTCGCGGGGGCCGAGGACACAGTCGCCGGCTTTGAGGTGGAAACGGTTTGAGCCGACTTCGACGATGTACTCGCCTTCGAGGACGTAGAACAACTCGTCCTGACCGTGGTGCAGGTGGCGAGTGGGACCACCCTTCTTTGCGTTGGCCTGCTCCATGACGAACATGGCCCCTTCGGTATCGGCGGTCAGCACTTTGTAGGTGGTGTGGCTGAGCCCGACCGTGTGCTCCCGGCTCTCGCGGTCTTTGCCGCTCGGGACAAGGGCGGGCTTACTTGCAGGGCTGGTTTGCTGGCTGTGGCTGAACAAAGAACTTGCGGGTGCTGCGGCAGTCAACGCTGCCATCTGAAGAAACTTCCGGCGAACGATCTGGCTCATCTTCTGCCTCCGTAATGCTTGAATGGTCGATGTAACGAGTCGACGAGTCAAGTCAATTCGGTTGCTCAGTCGAGCAAAGGCGGCCGAGCCAATGCGGCGGAGCGCAACGGATGGGCAACAAAAGGTGAGTGGACGGATGGAGGCGGGTGCAACAGCACGGGAATCGCAGATTCCCTTTGGGAATGACAGACGATAAGGGGAATGTGACGGCGCGTTACTCGGCTGATTCGCCGTGCTGTTCTTCGTTTTGCGGCGCGGTTTTCAAGGGGCGCATGAGAGGGAAGAGGATGACGTCGCGGATGGAGCGCGAGCCGGTGAGGAGCATGGTGAGGCGGTCGATGCCGATGCCTTCGCCTGCGGTGGGGGGAAGGCCGTAGCCTAGCGCGCGGACGTAGTCTTCGTCGACTTCGGCCATGGATTCGGGGTCTTTGTCGTAGACCTGAGCGAGGAAGCGGGCGCGCTGGTCGTCGGGGTCGTTGAGCTCGGAGAAGGCGTTGCCGACCTCGAAACCGCCGATGTAAAACTCGAAGCGCTCTACCCAGTCGGGTTCGTTTGGGTTCACCTTGGCGAGAGGGCTGACGGCTAGGGGGAAGTCGTAGATGATGGTGGGCTGGATGAGGTGGGGTTCGGCCAGCAATTCAAACAACTCGGCGATGTAGCTTCCCAATGGTTTAGATGAATCCGTCAGAAAACGCACAATGAAGGAACCGAAGTTCAGAGTCTCCGTGTGACGATTGAGGTTGACTACTGCCAATGCATACTCTTCGCTTTCTCCACCTCCACGGACCGCATCTATCAGCGACGCTTCTTTCTCGGTAATAGCGTCGAGAGCCTCTGGCGAGCTATTGAAGTCGCGCTCCCTGCGAATCTTCACTGATCCGTTAAGCGCGTCGTAAAAGGTGTCCTTATCTTCAAACATCCTCATTGTGGGTTTTGGGCCAGAGTCCTCCGGCCAGAACTTGATGATGGCTTCTCGCATGGAAAGCTTTGTCCACTTGCTGAGATCGATTTCGTTGCCGTTGAAGTGGGTGGTTGTCGTCCCGTTCACGTCTTGTGCAACTTGTGTGATGAGTTCCTGCGTAAGGTCCATCAGAGCGTGGTAGTTGGCGTAGGCCTGGTAGAACTCGAGCATCGTGAACTCGGGGTTGTGGCGGGTGCTGACGCCTTCGTTGCGGAAGTTGCGATTAATCTCGTAGACGCGATCTATGCCGCCGACGACCAGGCGCTTGAGGTAGAGCTCGGGCGCGATGCGGAGCGAGAGAGGGATGTCGAGAGCGTTGTGGTGGGTGGCGAAGGGGCGCGCGGCGGCCCCGCCGGCGACGGTGTGCAGCATGGGTGTTTCGACTTCGAGGTAGCCGCGGGCATCGAAAAAGCGGCGGATGGCGCGTAGGATGGCGGCGCGTTTGACGAAGACTTCGCGGACGTTGAGAGGGGCGTCGTTGTGTTGTTCGTTGTCGGCACTCTCGTCGGTCACGAGGCTGGTGCCGGGCGTCG
The DNA here is from genome assembly GCA_038230455.1 of Terriglobales bacterium. GTDB lineage: Bacteria > Acidobacteriota > Terriglobia > Terriglobales > Acidobacteriaceae > Granulicella. The sequence continues at coordinate 79,309 of JBBRNF010000012.1, read as the reverse complement.
GGGCCTCGGCTCTAGCGAGGGTGCCGGAGTTGACGATGAGGTCGACGTAGCGCTGGCGGTAGCGAAGTTCGACGTCTTCGAGCCCGTGATATTTATCCGGTAGCGCGAGCATGGCTTTGGTGAGAAAGGTGATGGCCGGCTGGCTGCCGACGGGGGCGGCGTGGAGGGTGAGTTCGCCGGTGCGGGTGCGCATGAGGTAGCCTCGGACGCCGATGTGATCGCCGAGGTCGAGCAGCTTGTAGATGGCGAAAAGGTCTTCGCCGACGTCGTCCTTGCGAACATAGATCTGGAGGCGCTGGCCGCCCTGCTGGATCTGCGCGAAGCCGGCTTTGCCCTGGACGCGGATGGCCATGATGCGGCCGGCGATGGCGGCTTCGATGTGCGGAGCCATCAGCTCTTCGGTGGACTTTGGATCGCCTAGCTCTCGAAGTTCCGGCACGGTGTGCGTGAACGCGAAGCTGTTGGGGAACTTTGCGTCTGCGTCGTGCAGGGCGGGGTTTTGGGCTCGGACGAGGGCGGCGATCTGCGCGAGCTTGTCGCGGCGGAGCTGGTACAGGTTCTCTTCAAACTGGCTTTCAAACTGGGGCAAGGTGCGGCTCGCTTCGGTCGATATGACGGACGCTTCAGTATATCGAGCGCGAAGCCAACGACGCGATCAAGCGACGGGAGAGTGGACGTGCTCGGGCTTTGCGCCCATGCCGATGGCGCGTCCCATGAAGCGGCGGAAGGCCGGGCGGGCGGAGAGAACGCGCAGGATGAGAGGGACGCGGAGTTCGCCCGGCGCATCCAGTGCGCGCACGAGGATGCGATGCGCCAGTGCCTGGAAGAACTGCGTGATGCGGACAGCGGGTGCGCGATGGCGCTGGACTTCGGCTAGCGTGCCCTCGGGGACGGGGCGGTCCATGGTGGCGTTGCGCAAAGGACGGGCAAGGATGTTGGCGGCGGCAACCGCGTCCTGTATGGCGATGTTGATGCCTATGCCGCCGACTGGGGACATGGCGTGGGCCGCGTCCCCGATGCAGAGAATGCCCTGGCGGTGCCAACGCTGGAGATGCGTGATCTGAACGGTAAGGAGCTTGAGCTCGTCGAAGCTGGCCAGGTTGTCGATGCGCGAGGATCCGTCGGGGGTGTTGCCCGCGAGAAAGGGGACGAGGCGAGAGAGCCGCGCGCGGAAGCTTTCGAGGCCGGCGGACTGGAGCGCGGCGAATGTGCCTTTGCGGATGAGGAAGGCGATCTGCCAGTAGACCTCGCGGTCGATGAGGACGGCGGCGGTGCCGTGGTTGAAGTAGCCGAGGGCGTTCTCGGGGTCGGTCGGGCTCCGCGGAAGGCGGAACCAGAGAACGTCAATGGGGACACCCTGCTCGATGATTGTGAGGTCTGCGGCGTCATGGGTGATGGCGTGGCGTCCGTCGCAGCCGACTGTGAGTGAAGCGCGGACCTCAAGCAAGCCGTCCGGTGACTGCGCCCGCACGCCAACGACGCGGCCGCCTTCGTGGAGGAGCGCCGTGACCTGGTGCTGCATGAGGATGTGGAAGGATGGGTAGCGGCGAGCCTCGGCGGCGAGGAAGTCCAGGAAATCCCACTGCGGCATCAGGGCGATGAACTTCGCGGTTGTGGGCAGTTGCGTGAAGTCGACCACGGGGACGGTAGTGTCGCCGATGACGGCGCTGAGGCCAGTGATCTGCTGGTGCGGGACGCGGAGAAACTGTTCGAGCAGGCCGAGCTCGTGGAGGAGTTCCAGCGTGGCGGGATGGATGGTGTCGCCGCGGAAATCGCGGTTGAAGTCCTTGTGCTTTTCGAGCACGGTGACGTCGATGCCGGAGCGGGCCAGGAGTAAGCCGAGCACCATGCCCGCGGGGCCTCCGCCGACGATGCAGCAGGTGGTCTGGAGGGACGCTGCCATGGTGGCTTTAATGTACTCCAAAGTAACCGAGGTCAGAGAAGGCCCAGGGCTGCCGGCCAATCGGCGGGGTGAGCGACGGTTTGGTCGGGCAGAGCGGCGGCCAGGGTGTGTGGCGCGAGGCCGAAGGTGCAACCGACGGTGCGTGTGCCGGCACGGCGTCCGGTAAGGATATCGATATCGGAGTCGCCGATCATGACGGTGTGTTCGGGCAGGATTCGGAGGGATACTGCGTCGACCTTGAGCAGACTGTTGGCTTCCGCGATCAGGGCGAGCAGAGCGTGCGGATCGGGCTTCTTGGTGGGGAAGGAGTTGCCGCCGTAGTTCTGGAAGAAGAATGGCGCCAGGCCGAGCGCCGCGCAAATGCGGCGTGAGGGGGCGACGGGTTTGTTGGTCAGGACGGCCATGGGCAGGGCGGGGTGGCGGGCGCGAATGGTCGAGAGCGCGGCAAGGACGCCGTCGTAGGGGCGGGTGTTATCGAGCAGATGGACGCGGTAGAAGTCGAGAAAGTAGTCGAATGCTTGATGAAAGATACGGTCTCCGACTTGATCGTTGGGATCCAGCGAGTCGAGGTCGGCGGGGTCGCCAAGCGCGCGGCGGACGAGCATGGCGGCGCCGTCGCCGATGTAGCTTGCAATCAGGCCGTGGGGCAGTTCGGATTTTCCAACGTGGAGGAGGGCGGCGTTGACGGCGTTGCAGAGATCGAGCGACGAGTCGATGAGCGTGCCGTCGAGGTCGAAAACCAGCAGGCGCGGGGCGGCGGGCACGGAATCAGTGTGCCTCAGTCCACTTTTGACGCGCAATCAGCCATGATCCGTCGGTTTGTTTTTCGTGGAGGAAGACGTAGGTCCCGATGATGTTGCGGGTGGCTCCGGTAGCCTTGGCGCGCAGCGTTTCGGTGAAGGTGCCGTGCTCGATGCCGAAGGTGCGGGTCTGCTCGAAGCTGGTCATGGTGAGGTGCAAATCGCTGTCAAAGGCCGTCGTCATGCGGTCGTACAGTTTGCGAATTTCATCGAGGCCCTTGTGGGTTTTGCCGCCGGGTTCGATAAAGACCGCACGGTCGGTGTAAAGGGTGAGCACGTGGTCGACGTTCTTGTCATGAAGGTCACGGGCGAAGCGTTCGCTCTGGATGGGCGGCAGCTTGCGGGGAACCGCGGAGAGCGGAGCGGCGGCTTGACAGAGGACTAAAACGGCAACGACGAGGACGCGCATGGAGCGAGTGTATGCGTCGTTTGCTCGACAAAGAAAGGCCAGAACGGCGTTGGTTACTAAAGAGTGCGTCGGAGGTGACTAGCTATCACAAAAAGCGGTGCGGTGCGGTGCGGTGCGGTGCGGTGTTTGCGTTGCGGGCGGAGCTTCAGTTGGGGATTCCAGCGGGCGGGTTCGGCGGTCCTACATCCGACAGCAGTGGCCGAACGAGAGAGCGAAGATCAAGCCTTGGGCAATGATGCGAAGGAGCCTCATGGACCTACCTCCAGCGTGCGATGGACGGGCGTTCTGATTCCCGGGCGCAGTCAGTAAACGCCTCTTGGGTTGAATTTGTCCACAGGTATTTGCGATTTCGGGTTTGCGTCGATAGGGGGGCTGTGGTACAACCTACGTATTCCAGTCTGCTTCGGCAGATTTGAATTTCATGCAGAGTGGCTGAGGGACGAGCCCTGAGACGCCACGACAACCGGACAAAGTACCGTACCGGTGTCAACTCTCTCCTGGAGACAGGGAACATGAGATTCGGAGATCGCAGCGGTAGGCGTGCTGCACCCCCGTATTTCCCTCCCTTTTGCCATTCCGGCAACCCCAGAACAGAGAAGTCTCAGGATGTTCGAACCCCCTTGGCCGCCGGGGAGTTTTCGCAATGGAGTATTCCTGTACTGTGTATGAGCTGCGCTGCAACGAGTGCGGCAAGAGCTTTGGAAATCGTCCGCTATCGGCGTGCGATGAGTGCCTCGCGCCGCTGGAAGTGCACTACGACCTTGAGGCTGTGCGCGGACATTTTACTCGCGAGAGCATTGCGGCTGGACCGGCAAACATCTGGCGTTACAAGGCTTTGCTGCCGATTCCAGAGGGTTTTCAGCCGGATGTGCCGGTGGGGTTCACGCCTCTGGTGCGGGCGACCGGATTGGGCAAGCGCATTGGAGCGAACAATCTGTATGTAAAGAACGACGCGGTGTGCTTTCCGACGTTGAGCTTCAAGGACCGCGTGGTTGCGGTGGCGCTTGCAAATGCGAGAGCCTTTGGGTTTACGACGGTCGGGTGCTCTTCGACGGGGAACCTGGCGAACTCGGTGGCGGCGCAATCGGCGCGGCTGGGGCTGAAGGCGTGCATCCTTGTTCCCGCGGATTTAGAGGCCGCGAAGATACTGAATACGCAGGTTTATGGTGCGCAATTGGTGCGAATTGATGGCAATTATGACCATGTAAACCGGCTTTGCACGCAAATTGCGGACGAGTACAACTGGGGCTTTGTGAACGTGAACCTGCGGCCGTACTACGCGGAGGGATCGAAGACGGTGGGGTACGAGATCGCGGAGCAGCTGGGATGGAAGCTGCCGGACAATGTGGTGTGTCCGATGGCGGGCGGGTCGCTGATCCGGAAGATCAAGAAGGCGTTCGGGGAGTTGATTGCGCTGGGCCTGGTGGAACCGAAGAAGGTACGGTTTTATGGCGCGCAGGCGACAGGGTGCTCGCCGATTTCACAGGCCGTGAAGCAGGGCTGGGACTACATTGAGCCGCAGAAGCCGAACACGGTCGCGCGGTCGCTTGCGATCGGGAATCCGGCGGATGGGCCCGCGGCGGCGAAGATGATTCGCGATAGCGGCGGATGGGCGGAAGATGTGTCGGACGTGGAGCTGGTGGCCGGGATTCAGGAGCTGGCGGAGACAGAAGGCATCTTTACGGAGACTGCGGGCGGCGTCACGACGGCGGTTACGGCTCGGCTTTATGCCCATGGGCGTATTGGGGCCGACGAGACCACCGTGGTGTGCATCACGGGGAACGGGCTCAAGACGACGGATGCGCTCGAAGGGCGATTCGAAACCGCGGTACCGGTGAAGCCCAAGCTGGCGGCGTTCGATGCGTATATCCGGGCGCTCGAGGACCGTGTCGTAGAGATTGAAACTGAGGGTGAGCTGGTGCTGGCGGGAGGTGCGCGATGAGCATCAAGGTGACGCTTCCGACGGCGCTGGCGCGGCATACGGACGGGCAAAAGAGTTTCGAGTCCGAGGCGCCAAACCTGATTGGACTGCTGGCGGAGTTCGACGCGAAGTTTCCGGCGCTCTCGGCGAATGTGAAGGACGAGCAGGGCAAGCTGCGGCGGTTTATCAATGTTTATGTGAATGACGAGGACATACGGTTTCTCGGCGGGGAGACGCATGAGTTTGAGGATGGGGACGAAGTGATGTTGATTCCGTCGATTGCGGGCGGGCGATGCGGGTCGCGTCGGTATTTGACGTTTCCGTTGTCAGGGGATTTGTAGATGTAGCGAGGCTTTTAGCGCGGGCCTTCAGTCCGCCTTCGACGCCGCCTCAAACGTGGGCGGTCGGCGTCGGGACAACGCGCGCCCTCCGGGCGACGGGCTGCGGTGACTTGTATGCGGACGCTGTGGCGAGTAAACGCAGATTCCCTTCGGGAATGACAAACAAGGGAAGCTCAGAGGGTGTAGGTATTGAGGCGGTGGCAGGCGTCTTCCAGGTCGGCGGATTTTTTTGCGAAACAGAAGCGGAGCAGATTTTCGCCTCGGTTGTGGCCGTCGGCGGCGAGGCCGAAGAAGGCTGAGCCGGCTACGGCGGCGATGCCGGTGTCGGCGAGTAACTGGCGGGCTTTCTGCTTTGCGTCCACACCGGGGATGCGGGATGCGTCGGCGAGAATGTAATAGGCGCCGGAGGGGATGCTCGGCGTGAGCCCGCTGCGGGTGAGGGCGGCGCAGGTGAGGTCGCGCTTGGCTTCGTATTCGACTGCCAAGTCTTCGTAAAAGGATGCGGGGAGCGTGAGCAGGCCGGCGGCGGCTCCGTACTGCAGGGGGGAAGGGGCGCAGACGTAGGTGAGGTCGTGGAAATAGCTGATGGCGGGGAGCCAGCGCTCCGATGCGGCGAGATAACCGAGACGCCAGCCGGTGACGGAGAAGGTTTTCGAGAAGCCGGAGATCGTGATGGTGCGCTCGGCCATGCCGGGAAGGGCGGCGATGGAGCGGTGGCGCTCGCCGTCGTAGATGAAGTACTCGTACATTTCGTCGGTGAAGACGAAGAGATCGTGCTCGATGGCGATTTCGGCGATGGCTTCGAGCTCGGCGGCGGTCGCCACCTTGCCGGAAGGGTTTGAGGGCGAGTTGAGGATGATGGCGCGGGTACGGGGGGTGATGCTCGCGCGCAGGCGGTCGAGGTCGAGCGTCCAGTGCGGCGCGTCGAGCGGGAGGATGACGGGGACTACGCGCTGCGAGCGGAGCGTGCTGACGTGATAGCCGTAAAAGGGCTCGAAGACCAGGCACTCGTCCCCGGGGTTGAGCAGGGCGAGGAGAGCGGAATGGAGGGCACCGGTGGCGCCGGAGGTCACGAGGACTTCGGTGTATGGGTCCACGGTGAGGCCGTTGAAGGTGGCGAACTTTTCGGCGATCGCTTCGCGCAGGGGCGTGATGCCGTCGGCCCGGGTGTAGATATTGAGGCCGGAGCGGATGGCGTCGATGGCGGCTTCGACGACGGGCAAGGGAGGGTCGGTATCGCAGACGCCCTGGGCCATGTTGATGCCGTCGACGGCAGCGCAGGCGACGGTCATGGCGCGAATTTCGGATTGAACGGCGTTGGGCGCGAGTTCGCTGAGTTGCAGAGCGGAGGGGCTGGCGATGGCTGGGCTCATAGGAAAGGCGTGCCCGGAGGCACGCCTTTATCGTAAACCGAACCGGCGCCTAGAATCGGGGCCTAAATGACTTTGAGCAGCCAGAGGATTACGACGATGACGAGGATAGTGCCCAGCACGCCCGAGCCCCGATAGCCCCAGTTGCGCGAATACGGAAAGATGGGAAAGGACCCGAACACCAAGACGAGCAGGACGATAACGATGATCAGTTCCAAGGCGTGCCTCCAAAAGCAGATTGAGTTGCTGCAGGGTAGATGCCGTTACTACTTGAGAATGTTATCCGGGTAAAAAAGTTTCCTCGAAATTTGTATGCGGAGCAACGTCTGGAACGGTGGACCGCTCTCATAGCACGTAACTAACGCATACGAACGAAGGTATTCGAACGAACGCATTCGTTCGTATTCGCGACTTCCATATAAAGGCAGGTAGGGGTATGTTTCTGATTCTGGCAATTGTTCTTCTGGTTCTGTGGCTGGGCGGTTTTGTGATGTTCAAGAGCGCCGGTTTTCTTATTCATTTGCTGATCATTTTTGCGGTGATTTCGCTGATCCTGCATTTCGTGACGGGGCGGCGGGCCTGAGATTTCCCCCTTGAGTTTGTCATCAGTGGGTGAGCGCGTGGTCCGCTGGAATATTTTCTCCAGACCATATTCGCTTCTGGGTCCATGGGGCTGCGGGCGCGGTCCATAACGGATCGTTCGCCGGCAGCCCTAGATGCAGCAGGCCGACGGAGCAAAGGTAGAGGCTTCCGGTAGAGATGTAAACTTCGCCGCGAACCGGTTGGTGGCCGACGGTTCCGATCTGGAGCCAGCCGCGACTGTCGAAAGTATCCGGGGCTTCGATCATGCGGCGGGTGACTGCGGTGAGCGCGGCACGGACTGCGGCGGGTGAGACGGCGTCGGGAAGCTGATGCTGGAGGGCCATCTGCGAGAGCAGCTGGAAGGCGCCGAAGCGGTAGGTGCTGGAGCGGCCGATTACGGGGAATGTGGCTTCCGGAGAGATGAGTTCTTCCTGTACCTGGGCGTAGCGGCGCGCGCGTTCGAGGATAACGGGCGCGTGCTGGGCGAGAGCCGAGTGCTTGCGGGCGCAGACGGTCATGATATCGAGCAACATGGGCTGGATGACGAAGCTGTTGTAGTAATCCCAATGGAAGCTGGCGCCGTCTCCGTAGGTTCCGTCGCCCTTGTACCAGGCCATGTGCTTGTCGATGGCGACCTGGATGGTGGACTCATTGGCTTGTCCGGTGAAGTCCCAGAGGGCGGCTTCGACCATGGCGCTGAAAAGGGTCCAGTTGTTGTCGTTGGGGGTGACGTCGCGCACCTGCTTGAGGGCGGAGATGAGGTTCGCCTGGTCGGCGGGTGGCAGGCCTTCCCAGAGCTGGTGGGGGGCACGGAGCAAGGCGTGGGCGAGGAATGCGGCGTCGACCAGGCGCTGGTTGCCAGTGGTGAAATTCATGAAGTCGGCGCTTTTGGGGTCGACGGCGTGGTGGATGGCACGGTGGCTGAGTTCGATGTAGTGGGCCCGGAGCTGACCTTCGGGCGTGGCGTCGGGGCCGAGTTCGAGCCAGGGCGCGATGCCGGCGAGCAGGCGTCCGAGAGCTTCGAGATGGGTGGATTCGCGGCGGTCGGGCGAACCTTCGACGGGCATGAGCTGGTGAAGGCGGTCGTTGGCAAGTGCGTTGAGGACGGGGTCGGCCAGGCGCCGCATGACGGCGATGGTGTACGCGCGGTCGTTTGCGCCGGAGCTGGCGGGCGGTGTGCCCGGCCGGGGGAGATGCTGCGCGTTGGAGCTGGTGGAGGGCATGAGCAGGACGCTGGCGATCAGGACGAGCAGAGGACGTGGCATCGCGCACCAGCGTAGCACTACGGCGTGCCTGCCGGGTGCCTTGAGGCCGTGGATGCCGTGGATGGATGCCCGTGGATGCCCGTGGATGCCCGTGGATGCCCGTGGATGCCCGTCGATACCCGTCGATGCGAGGAGGCCTGGCAGCGCCACCGACGGGTTGTGGCGTGGGGACGCGGTAGGATGGGGTGTTGCTGGGAGGGTCGATGACGCGAACGGTTTGTCGAGTATTGGCGCTGGCACTGGCGTTTGGGATGGTCGCGGAGGCGCAGAGACCGGCGTGGGTAGTGAAGCCGGAATGGGTGCGCGCGCACGAGGAGTTTCTGGCGGGCGATGCGATGGGAGGCCGGGGAAGTGCGACGAAAGCGGAAGAGATTGCGGCGAGTTATGTCGCTTCGGAGTTTCTTGCGTACGGAGTGAAGACTGCGCCGGGGATGACGGGATATGTACAGAGTGCATTTGTGGAACCCATATCGGTAAACGGGCGGCAGCGGTTGCGATTGACCGAAACGCCGGGGGACCGCAAGACGTTCAACGCGGTGGGGTACCTGGAAGGCAGGGAGCCGGGGAGCGGAACGATTTTGTTGAGTGCGCATCTCGATCACCTGGGTGTAAGGCCGGGCGACGCGGGGGACGTGATCTATCACGGGGCAAACGATGATGCGTCGGGGGCGACGGCGGTGCTGGAGCTGGCACACGCGCTGGCGGCAGGACCGAAGCTGCGGAGGAACGTTTTGTTTGTCTGCTACGGGAGCGAAGAGGCAGGCCTGGTGGGTTCGAAGTATTTTGGTGCGCATTCGCCGGTGCCGCTGAAGGACGTGGTGGCGAATCTGGAGTTTGAAATGATCGGCTCGCAGGATCCGAAGATGCCGAAGGGCGTGCTGCTGCTGACGGGCTGGGAGAGGTCTGACCTGGGGCCGACGTTGAAGGAACATGGCGCGCTTCTGGGGCCGGACCCTTATCCGGAGCTGCATTTCTTTCAGCGGTCGGACAACTACTCGCTGGCGTTGATGGGGGTGGTGGCGCATACGGCGGCGGGGTGGGGCACGGTGCCGACGTATCACAAGCCTACGGATGATCTGGAGCATCTGGACGTGCCGTTTATGACGGCAGCGATCCAGAGCCTGGTGGAGCCGGTGCGGTGGCTGGCGAGCGGGAGCTTTGTGCCGCGCTGGAATCCGGACGGACAACCGAAGCGGCAGCAGTGAGGACGACGCATACGATGCGGGGCGGACGTGCATCTCAATGCGTAGTCTGCGGACAGGTTTGGCGACGAGTGTGCGACGGGTGAGGTGGATGAAGATGCAGCGGTGGAGAGCAGGGCTGTGGGCAGGGTGGCTGTGGGGGGGATGCCTGCTGATGGCGGGCTGCGGCGGAACAACATCCGTGAGCTATGGGACGATTGCGACATTTGCAGGCAAGGGCGGAACACCGGGCTATACGGGGGATGGCGGAGCGGCTACGGCGGCGACGCTGGGGACTCCGGCGTGTGTTGCCCTGGATGCAGCGGGCAATGTTTTTGTGAGCGATTCGACGTTCCATGTGGTGCGGCGGGTGAATGCAGCGGGGACGATTTCTACCTTTGCGGGAAATGGGACAGCGGGCTATACGGGAGACAACAACGCGGCAACGTCGGCACAGTTGAATGGGCCGAATGGCTGCGCCCTGGATGCGGCGGGGAACCTGTATATCGCGGACTCGGGCAATAACGTGGTGCGCAAGGTTACGGTGGCGACGGGGGTCATCACAACGGTGGCGGGAACGGGGTCGGCGGGATTCAGCGGGGAAGGAGCGCCGCCGATTCTGGCGAATCTGAACCACCCTTTTGGAGTGGCGATCGACGCGGCGGGGAATCTTCTGATTGCGGACACTGAGAACCAGCGGGTGCGCAAAGTGAGCTTTGCGGCGAATACGATTGTGACCGTCGCGGGTAAGGGAACGTATGGCTACACCGGGGATGGCGGCCCGGCTACGGCTGCGGAACTTTATAACCCGGAAGGTTTGCTGGTGACTTCCGGGGGAGACATACTCGTTGTGGAAGAGGCGAATGGCGTGGTCCGAAAGATCGCGGCGACGAGCGGAAATATTTCCACGATTGCGGGTAGCGTGAAGTACGGGTTTGCCGGGGACGGCGGAGCGGCGACGAACGCGCAACTGCAGGGGCCGACGGCGGTGGCGATGGATAGTGCGGGCAATCTGTACATCGCGGACACGGGGAACATGGAGATTCGGCGTGTGGCGATGGACGGGACGATTGTGACCGTGGCGGGGAATGGGACGAGTGGGTTTACGGGAGATGGCAAGGCTTCGACCAGCGCAAACCTGAACCGGCCGCGCGGGGTGGCTATAGGGGCGGGCGGGGCGATGTACATTGCTGATACAGGCAATGCGGTGGTGCGGAAGGTCGCGCCGTAGCTTGAGGTGCAACCAAGGGACGGGATGGGAACGATGTCGATCGAGGCAGTTAGGTATGCGCAGGAGAACGGTGGGCGGTTTGTCGAAGAGTTGAAGGATTTGCTGCGGATACCGTCGATTTCTACGACGCCGGAGCGAGCGGGCGATGTGCGGCGGGCGGCGGAGTTTGTAGCCGAAGGCTTGCGCGCGGCGGGGATGCAGGGCGTGGAGTTGATCGAGACTTCGACGGCAGAGCGGACGGGGCATCCGCTGGTATACGCGGAGTGGATGGGCGCTCCGGGCAAGCCAACGGTGCTTTGTTACGGCCACTACGATGTGCAGCCGCCCGATCCGCTGGATGAGTGGAAGTCGCCGCCGTTTGAGCCGGAGGAGCGCGATGGAAACATTTATGCGCGCGGCGCGGTGGACGACAAGGGGCAGATGTGGATGCACGTAAAGGCGCTGGAGTCGGCGTTGGCGAACGGGGGTTCGCTGCCGGTGAATGTGCGGGTGATTATCGAAGGCGAAGAAGAGGTTGGCGGCGAGGGTATAGCGGCGTTTGTGCGGGAGCATGGAGATCGCCTGAAAGCGGACGCGGCGCTGGTGTCGGATACGGAGATGTTTGCGCCGGAGCTGCCTACGTTGTGTGTGGGCTTGCGGGGGATGATTTATACGGAGCTCGAAGCGCGCGGAGCGATGACGGACCTGCACTCCGGGATGTATGGCGGAGCGGCGCCTAATCCGTTTGTGGCGCTCGCGCAGGTGATCGCAAAGCTGAAGGACGAGGACGGGCATATCGCCATTCCGGGTTTCTACGATGAGATTGAGGCGCCCTCCGAGGAGGAGTTGAAGGCGTGGAAGTCACTGCCCTTCGATGTGGAGCATTACCGCAAGACGGAAGTGGGGTCTACGGAGCTTAGCGGCGAGAGCGAATTCAGCGTGCTGGAGCGGACCTGGTCGCGGCCGACGATGGATGTTCATGGGATGCCGGGTGGGTTTATCGGAGCGGGTGCGAAGACCGTGATTCCGGCGAAGGCGACAGCCAAGATCAGCTTTCGGCTGGTGCCGGACATGAAGCCGGAGACCGCGTTCGCGAAGTACAAGAGTTTTGTGCAGAGTGTGTGTCCGAAAGGCGTGACGCTGGAGGCGCGGCTGATTCACTCGGGCGAACCGATTGTGGTGAGCACCGATAATGACTACATTCGCGCGGCGGCTGAGGCGATGCGCGAGGTGTTCGGCAAGGATACGGTGTATGTGCGCGGGGGCGGTTCGATTCCAATTGTGGGGGACTTTGTGCGCGAGCTCGGGATACCGACCGTGATGATGGGATTCGGGCTGCCGGACGATAACCTGCACGCGCCGAATGAGAAGTTTCACATTGCGAACTTCCACCGGGGCATCGAGTCGATCCTGCGGTTCTTCGACAGGGTAGGCGGGGCGCAGGCTTGAGTTTCGCAAATAGGGGTGCTTTGTTGCCCGTGCACGGTTTTGTGCTGGCGGGTGGAAAGAGCTCGCGGATGGGAAGGAACAAGGCGCTGTTGCGGCTGGGCGGCCGGACGCTGGCAGAGATTGCAGTGGCAAAACTGGCCGGAGTGTGCGCGGAGGTTTCGATTGCGGGTAACTGCGCGGAGCTGGAGAGCGTCGCACCGGTGGTGATGGAGAGCCGGCTGGACGCGGGGCCGGGCGCGGGCATCGAGGCCGGGCTGCAGACGGCGGGGAGCGAGTGGTGCCTGTTCGTTCCGGTCGACGTTCCTTTTGTGCCGCAGGAACTATTGCGGATGTGGGCTGAGGGGGTGCTGGCAGGCGACGGTCTCGTCGCGAGCTATGTGACGGCCGAAGGGAGGGCCCACCCTTCGATTTGTTTGTTACAGCGGCGCTGTCTGAGACCGCTGACGGACTCTCTTGGCCGCGGGGAACGCAGGCTCACAGGGCTGTTTGGGGCGATTCAGGCAGAGTTTGGCGCGGGATCGGTCAGGGTTTGGGATGCGGCGAAGTTTGGCGCAGCTTCGGAATCGTTTTTGAATCTGAATACGATGGCGGAACTTGGGGAGGCGGAACGGCTGTTTGCCGGGACGCGAATCCCGTAGAGCGGCGGACCCGTGTGCGCAGATTCGGACACGGACGCGCTCGACGATCTGGAAGTCACAGTTTTGGAACGTGTCAGTGGGAGAATGGAGCGAGGAGCGCGCGATGGCGGAGCGATACGAACTTTTCAAACCGGGGATTCCCAACACGTCCGACGAGTGGGTTGACCTCTCGATCTCAGGGCTGGTGGATGGTGAGATAACGCAGGAAGAAGGCGCGGCTGTTGAAGACTTCATGGCGGAGGCCGCGGTCGCGAACGAGGCGGATGCGGAGAGCATCGCCGAGGAAGCGTCCACGCCGGTGCCTTATATCTCGTTTGAGCATGTTAATAAGTCGTTCGGCGAGTTTACGGTGCTGGAGGATGTGAGTTTCTGGGTTGGAACGGGGGAAACTCTGTGCATCCTGGGTCGAAGCGGAGTGGGCAAGTCGGTGTCTTTGCAGATGTTGATGGGTTTTCTGAAGCCGGATAGCGGGACAATTCTGGTGGCGGGACAGGATATTGCGGGGTTTAGCGAGCGTGAACTGCAAGAGGTGCGGCGCAAGGTGACGATGGTGTTCCAGAATGGGGCGCTATTTGATTCGATTACGGTTGGCGAGAATGTGGCGTTTCCGCTTCGGGAACGCGGGCATATGGAAGAGGACCAGATCTCGCAGGTCGTGCGCGGGCTGCTGGAGATGGTGGGCGTTGCGGGGATGGAAAATCTGCTGCCGTCGGATTTGTCCACCGGCATGAAGCGGTCGGTGGCCATCGCACGCGCGCTGGCGTCGCAGCCAGGGGCCATACTTTATGACGAGCCCACCACGATGGTGGACCCTCTTATGGGCACGCTACTGGGAAACCTGATACAGCGTTTGAAGCTCCAGTTGCATCTGACGAGCATCATCGTTACTCACGACATGCGTTTTGCAGAGAAACTGGCTGACCGAGTGGTGTTTCTGCATGACGGGCACGCACGGTTTTTCGGCACGATGGAAGAAATGCGGCAAAGCAAGGACACGATTCTGTGTGAATTTCTAGCGCTGGACGAACTTGTCTTACCGGCGTAGCGAGTTTGTGCCGGAATCGGACACTTTACGTGCGGAATGACGCTGCCGGTAGCGAATGTGGACCGGTACGGGGTTTGCGGCAATCGAAACGGGTAGACTTTAAAGGCGTAACTCTAATGCTGGCATACTTTTGGCCCTTGGACGATAAACGATGATCACACCGGATTTCATACAACGGGTCGCGGTATCGGAAGGCCGGAAGAAAGTTGCGACGGTCGAGCGCACAGCCTACAGTGGGCCCTCATCTTCGAGCGTGGTGCTGGCGTCGTTCGACCTGCTGACAGCGCTGGCGGCCGGAGTGATCGCGCTCTGGATCCGAGGGAAGGGTATGCCGGTTCCCCGGGGCGAAATGCTTCTCCGGGTGACCCATTCGGCGAGCGCTGTGTCGCTGGCTTATGTGGTGGCATTCGGCGTGTTCCTGGTGCTGTTCTCCAGACTTTACGGACTTTATGCACCAGCGCAAAACCGCAGCGGCTTGAACGAACAGCGGTTGACGATCCAGGCGAGTCTTACGGCGGGTCTTTTGCTGTGCGGGACGCTGTATGTCATGCGGGGGTACGCGGTCTCGCGCATCGTGGTGGGATTGACGGTGTTGCTGGCCATGGTTCTGACGATGGGCCGACGGGCGGTCTGGCGGAAGGTAATGCAGCGGCGGTATCTCGAAGGTTTGGAAACCCGGAATGTGCTGATCGTCGGCGGTGGGCGAGTGGCACATGCACTGCGGAATCATTTGGAATCGCTGCGCCACATGGGTTTCCGCTTCAAGGGGTTCATCGCGCTGAACGCGCATGAGTTAGAAACTGGAAACGCGGATGTCGTAGGCGACCTCAACAACTGTCTGGCGGTGGCGCGTTCGTTGTTTGTGGACGAGATTTATTTTTCGACCCCGGCGGAGAAAAATGCGATTATCGCGCTGGTCGAAGGTGCGCGCGAAGCGGGCGTGGACGTTCGCGTGGTTCCGGACCTTTACGACGGCCTGGCATGGAACGCGCCGGTGGAATATATCGGACAGTTTCCGACGATCCCGCTGCATCGTCGCGAGTTCGCCCGGGGCGCATTCCTGATGAAGCGGTGCATCGATGTAACGCTTGCCGTGGTGGGGATGTTGATACTGTCGCCGGTTCTGGCCGTTATTGCGATTTTGATCAAGCTGGATTCACCGGGGCCGGTGTTGTATGGGTCGGAGCGCATTGGGCGCAAGGGACGCGTGTTTTGCTGCTATAAATTCCGGACAATGGGGCAGGACGCGGATGCGCAGCGGCTCGATCTGCTTCATCGCAACGAACGAGAGGGAATCCTCTTCAAGATCACCAAAGACCCGCGGATCACGAAGCTGGGCAGGCGTTTGCGGAAGTATTCGCTGGATGAACTGCCGCAGTTTCTGAACGTGCTGCGGGGCGAGATGAGCCTGGTTGGGCCGCGGCCTCCGCTGGCTGCGGAGGTGGAGCAGTACGAGTTGGCACATCTGCGGCGATTGGACGTGCTGCCGGGGATGACCGGGCTTTGGCAGGTGGAGGCGCGGCAGGACCCATCGTTCGACAGCTATATTTCACTCGATACGGCGTATGTCGAGAACTGGAACCTGATGCTGGATCTAAGGATTCTGGCACGGACGATCGGCGTAGTGCTGGGCGGAACGGGGAGTTAGGCGCAGGCAGCGTAAACTTGAGTTGTGCGAATTGCGCTGGCCCAGATCAACCCTACGATTGGAGACTTCAGAGGAAACACCCTGAAGCTTCGTGAGTTCTACGAGCGTGCAACGCGGCAGGATGCGGACCTGGTCGTGTTTCCGGAGTTGGCGACGTGTGGGTACCCTCCGGGCGACCTGCTGGAGAAAGATTCTTTTCTGGAACGCGCGGGCGAAGCTCTGCGGCAAATCGCCGAGTGGACTGCGGGTGAGGGTCGACCTTCGATTTTGTGCGGGACTGCGCTGAAGTGCGAGACCAGGGCGGGCAAACGCGCGCGCAATGTGGCTGCCCTTCTGGAAGCCGGCGAGATTAAATTTCTTCAGCAGAAGGCACTGCTGCCTTTTTACGATGTGTTCGATGAGCAGCGATACTTCGAGCCGGCCCATGCGCAGACGCTGACACTGGTGAAGGGGCGGCCCGTAGCGATTACGGTGTGCGAAGACGCGTGGAACGACAAGCTGTTCTGGCCGCGCAGATTGTATCCGGTAGACCCTATCGAAGAGCTGATGAAGCAGTGGGAGATGCTGCCGCCACACCTGGATGGGCAGCGGCTTATTTTGAACATCTCGGCGTCGCCGTTCTGGCATGGCAAGCCGGAGGTGCGGCGCAGGATGCTGGCAGCCTTGGCAATGCGCCATAAGGCAGCGGTTGTGCTGGTGAACCAGGTGGGGGCAAACGACAGCCTGATTTTTGATGGCGGATCGTTTGCGGTGAATGCGCGTGGTGAGGTGATTGCGCAGGCGAAGGAGTTCGCGGAAGATCTCGTCGTGTTCGACACTGCCGGTGGGGTTTTGGCTGAGACGGAAAGCGCCGGGGTGGATACGGCCGAGGTGTGGGATGCGTTGGTACTGGGGACGCGGGACTATGTGCGGAAATGCGGATTTTCGAAGGCCCTGATCGGATTGAGCGGCGGCATCGACTCCGCGCTGGTGGCGGCGATTGCGGTGGAAGCGCTGGGCAGGGAGAACGTGCGGGGGATTGGCATGCCGAGCGAGTTCTCGTCGGAGGGGTCGGTGTCGGACGCGGAAGCGCTGGCCCGGAATCTGGGCATCGAGTTCACACTGTTGCCGGTGCGAGCGATTTATGAGCGGTTTACGGAGACGCTGGCGGAGAGCTTCGCGGGCTCGGAGTTTGGACTGGCGGAAGAGAATCTGCAACCGAGGATTCGGGGCACGCTGCTGATGGCGCTCTCAAACAAGTCCGGGGCACTGGTGCTGACGACCGGAAACAAGAGCGAAATGGCGGTGGGTTACTGCACGCTCTACGGGGACATGGTGGGTGCGCTGGCGGTGATCGGAGACGTGTACAAGACGGAGGTTTATGCGCTGAGCCGCTATGCGAACCGCGAGCATGAGGTGATTCCGCAGAGCACACTGACCAAGCCGCCCTCGGCGGAGCTACGGCCGGGGCAGATGGACACGGACTCGCTGCCGCCGTACGAGGTGCTGGATCCGATTTTGCAGGCGTATGTAGAGGACTACGCTTCGGCGGAGGAAATTGCGATGACGCAGGGAGTGGATGCGACACTTGTGCGGTCGGTGATCAAGCTGGTGGAGCGGAGCGAGTACAAACGCCAACAGGCCGCGCCGGTGTTGAAGGTGAGCAAGAAAAGTTTTGGCATGGGCCGTCGTTTTCCCATCGCTGTGAAGTCTGACGTATAAGAACTGAATGTGTATCGCCACGGGAGACCGGGCAGGAAAGCGGGAACGACGTTGAAGATTTGTTTGCGAAGCGCATCGCGGAGTGCGATGTTGTCGGGGTTTGCTGGTGTACTGCTTCCGCTGTCTCTCGCAGCGCAAACGCCGGCGGCAGGGGCGCCGAAGACTGCTGCTGCGGCGGCCCCGGTTGCTGCGAGCCCGAGTGCTGCGAGTCCGGTTGCTGCGAGCCCGTTTCCGAAACCCAATCCTAAGTCCTTTACGGCGGCCTCGCCAAGTGTGGGTGACGTGGATGCGTTCCTGAAGCAGTTGTGGGGATTTGATGCGAATCGAATCTGGAGTGTAGAGGCCATACTGTCTACCAATGCGCCGGGAGTGAGCAAGATCGTGGTTTTTGTGGGGGACAAGACGGCGCCGGGCAAGGTGCAGCAGACTGTGTTCTTCACTACTCCGGATGGCAAGCACGCCATTGCCGATAACGTGGTGGACTTTGGGCCGAACCCGTTTGCGGACACACGCAAGCTGTTGCAGCTGAAGGCCGACGGGCCGGCGCGTGGAGCGGCGGGGAAGGAGTTGCTGTTGGTGGAGTTCTCTGACCTGCAATGCCCGCATTGCAAGGACGCGCAGCCAATCATGGACCAGTTGGCGACGGACTTTCCGCAGGCCAGGGTAGTGTTTCAGAACTATCCGCTGACGGAGATTCATCCGCAGGCATTTCAGGCGGCGGCGGTAGGTTTGTGTGTGCGCAAGGCGAAGGGTGACGATGCGTTCTTCAAGTATGCGCAGGCGGTGTTTGATGTGCAGGGCGCGTTGACGGCGCAGGATGTGGTGGCGACTCTGGATTCTGCGGTGACGCGGGCGGGCGGGGAGCCGGCAGCCATGATTGCGTGCGCGAAGACCCAGCCGATCACGGATGCGGTGAATGCGTCGATTGAGACGGCAAGGAACGTGGGGCTGGACTCGACGCCAATTTTGTTTGTAAACGGACAGCCGGTGCCGATCGGCAATGTGCCTTATGAATTGCTGAAGAAAATCGTGGCGTACCGGGCTGCCCAGGACGGTGTTGCGGTGACGGTGCAGCCTTCGTTGAAGACTCTGAAGTAAGGGTTGGGGTGCGGAAGTCAGGAGGGCCTTCGGGCCCTCTTTTTGTCTGGCGCCAAGGTTTCGGATTTGTTCCGCTTGACACAGTAGGAATCACAGACTACTCTAGGCGGAACCGGTATCAGATTAAACGTGCGATGACAGTCGCTCCGAATCCACAGGCGCTTTTCGTGTCTGCGCGGAGATCTGCGTCTTGCCGGCTATTGTCCTGAACGAGCCGCCTCTGGTGCTCCCGCGCTCTGTTCTCCGGACTGCTCAAACTTGCGGACTTCCTGCTGCGGGGAGAATGCCTTCAATCTTCATTTCTCGATGTAGATACTTCGCCCGGCAGCGAGATTGCCGACGTTATCGCTTTTTCGAAGAGAGGATTCACAACTGATGAAATACATCTTTCCGAGGTCCGTCACATTGCTGGTGTTGTTTGCCGCAGCGCTGTTGGTAACTGCTGCTGGCTTGGCGCAGACATTTCGCGGGGGAATCGCAGGAACGGTCCAGGACGGTACCGGGGCGACGGTTTCGAATGCAAAGATAGTTTTGCTGGGCAGCGATACAGGCTATACGCGGGAGACGATTTCGTCTGGAAGCGGAGACTACAGTTTTCAGGATGTTCCGCTGGGGACGTACAGCGTGGCTGTGACGACTTCAGGATTTTCGCCCGCCAAGATCGACAAGATTATCGTGCGGCCGGGACAGATATATGCGCTTCCGATCAAGTTAGGCGTTGCTGCTTCTACCGAGACGGTGGAAGTGAATGCGGCGGCAGTATCGCTGGACACGGTCTCTTCGACCAACAATGCGGTAGTTGGCGAGAAGGCGGTAGAGAACATTCCGTTGAATGGACGCGACTTCACGCAGCTGGTGAAGATCGTCCCCGGATATAACGGTGCCAATTCTTTGAATGGAACGCGAACCAACCAGAACAATTGGCAGATCGACGGTGCGGATAACAATGACATCTGGCAGAACGGCGCGGCCGCGAACCAGGGCGGTGTGGGAAGCATTGCGGGCGTTACGATTCCGATCGACGCTATCGATCAATTTACGGTTCAGACTCAGACGAACGCGGAAGTGGGGCGTAACGGTGGCGGCTTGATCTCGCTGGCCATCAAGTCTGGAACAAATCACGTTCACGGCAGCGGACATTATTTTAATCGCAACGAGTTCTTTGCTGCCAGAAGTCCTTTTCTGCTGCCAAGTCAACGGAAGACAGCGCTGCGCAATCAGCAGTTCGGCGCATCGGTGGGCGGGCCGATCTCCAAGGGCAAGCTGTTTTACTTTGTGAATTACGAGCGGCAGAAGTACCTGATACAAAATACGGCGACAGCGACTGAACCTACCGCGGCCTACGTGGCTGCTGGTAGCGCGTTGCTGGCCAAACATGGAATCGCCGTGAATCCTCTTTCGCTGAGCGTGCTTGCCCTTTGGCCGCAAGGGAACAAGGCTACAGGACCTGCGTCCGCGGGCAACTATCTGGACACGCGACCGCAGAGCGGCTACAGCGACAACGCGATTGCGAAGGTGGACTACAACCTGACATCACGCCAGAGCATAGCCGTGCGCGCGTTTGTAGGCACAGGGAGACAATTCGCTGCGGTTGGCACGAATATTTTCGATTACTACCAGGTCGCTCCAGACATTACGCAGAACTTTACGGCGGTACATAACTGGGCTGTGACAGACCATTTTTCGAATCAGTTGCTGGCGGGCGTCGGAGTGTTCAATCAGACGTTCAATGACCAGAACCACAGCTTCAATCTGCCGGCTCTGGGTTTGAATACGGGGGTCACCTCACCGTCACTGTTTGGCGCGCCGACGATCAATATCAGCGGACTGGACACGGTGGGACAGACGCAGGCACTTGGACGCAAGGACTACACGGGACATGTGACGGATACGGCGACCTACTCGATTGGGCGACATGTGCTCCGGTTTGGCGGCGAGTTTCGTCGCAACTACATGGACCTTCAGTACCAGCGCAATACACGCGGCACTTTCAACTTCACGGGCGCCGCGACCAACAATGCTGCGATTGCGGCGATTCTGCCCGTGGGCGCGACACCGTATGCCACTGCTGCGCAGGACTCCGCGACGAGTGATGTGAAAGCGTTGGCAGACTACCTGGCAGGGTTTGTCGCGACATCGAGCTTCACGCAGGGTTTGTTGCGCCGGTCTATCTACCAGAAGGCGTTCGATGTGTTTGCGCAGGACCAGTTTCAGGCGACACCGACCTTAACGTTCAACTACGGATTGCGGTATACGTATAACGGGCCGTTCTCTTCCGACGGCGTGCTCTCGGATTTCCGTCCGGGCGCAGCTGGAACAGATGCGTACGGCCTCGTCGTCGCGGGGCAGCAGCTTGACTCTATTTATCCGGGAAACAAGACCAATTTTGCGCCTCGGGTGGGCTTCTCGTACCAGGCGGCACAGAAGCTGGTGGTACGCGGCACCTACGGAATCTACTTCGATGTGCCGAACTTCAATGGGTTTTTCGACAATCGTCCGGGCAATGGGGGCGCTGTGGGTGTGCAGGCCAATCCGACGGGCGCCACTCCTGTCGTCAATGTGAGTACGGGCGCGTATCAATGGATTACCAATG
The DNA here is from genome assembly GCA_038230455.1 of Terriglobales bacterium. Taxonomy (GTDB): domain Bacteria; phylum Acidobacteriota; class Terriglobia; order Terriglobales; family Acidobacteriaceae; genus Granulicella. The sequence goes on along the minus strand of JBBRNF010000012.1, from coordinate 58,155 downwards.
TCAATACATTCTCGTCAGCGTCCGGACCGGCGGCGCAGGGATTGGCAACGATCAGTCCGAATTTCCGGACGGCCTATGTTGAGAATTTCAACCTGAATACCCAGTATCAGTTGAGCCGCAATACTATCCTGCAGATTGGCTATGTAGGGTCTCTGGGGCGGCGACTGTTCGACTTGAACGACATCAATCAGGCCGCGCCGGGGAGTGGAACTGCGACAGGAACGACGACGGCTACGCTGCTGGCGGGACGGCCATATTTTTCGAAGACCGCTTTGTTCCCGAAGGCGTCGTCGGTGGGCGCTATCAACCAGATTGAGAGCGAAGGATCTTCCAATTACCACTCGCTGCAGGCGATGTTGCGGACGAGCAACTTTCACGGCTTGACGGCACAAGGATCATTTACCTACGGACATGCACTGGACGTGATTTCCGGAACCCGGGGTCTGGCTCCCCAGAACTCCGCGAACCTGGGCGGCGAGTACGGCAACGCCGACTTCGACGTTCAGGACACGTTCAACGGGTACGTGGTGTACGAGATGCCGAAGTTTACCGATCACCTGACGCTGCTGACAAAGGGCTGGCAGGCGAATACGTTCATGACGTTCTTTACGGGAACGCCGGTTGCAGTCAAGCTGGGTTCTCTGGATAACAGTCAGACGGGTGAGTTTCAGGATCGGCCGAACAGAATCGGCGATCCTGCGGCGGGGCTGACACGCTCCTTGTTTACTCCACCTTCGGGCTCGCCGTATTCGATCTGGTTTACGTCTGCTGCATTTGCGCCTGCGCCCCGCGGAACGTTCGGGACGATGCAGAGGAATTCCGTACGCGGGCCTGGATTTGCGACAGTGGACGCTTCGCTCGTCAAGAACACGACCGTTCGCGAAGGGATCAATTTGCAGCTTCGTGCGGAGATGTTCAACGTGTTCAACCATACGAACCTGGCGAATCCAAGCGGAACACTTTCGTCGTCGACGTTTGGTCGCAGCACAACCACAAGGAACAACGGTGGAGCGCCGGGGATCGGGCCGGGCGAACCGTTCAACGTACAGCTCGCGGCCAAGATTATTTTCTGAGCTTGCGTTGCCTGCCTTATACAGCCGGCTGGAGACTTCTTCCAGCCGGCTTTCGTCCGCGTAAGTGATACCCAGGAGCATTTTCTATGAAGCGTTATGTGTCTCTCGTTCTTGCTGCAACGCTTGCCAATGTACTGACGACGGCACCTGCCCAGGAGCCGGGCCGGGCGCAGGCGATGCCTGCGGTAGCTGGACCTCTGGCTGCCAAGTACAAGGAAGCGGCGGACCGCATTCTGGCGGCTGCGGCAACCGATACCGATGGATATGCGGACCTGCAGTATCTTTGCGACCACATTGGCAAGCGCAACAGCGGGTCGCCGGAGTTGAATACGGCGATCGCGTGGGGCGCGGAGTTGATGCGCAAGGCGGGGCTCGAGAACGTGAAGGTGCAGCCCGTGATGGTGCCCCACTGGGTCCGCGGGGAGGAGTCGGCGGAGTTTGTGGCGCCGGTGAAGAAGAAGATGCATATGCTGGGTCTGGGGATGAGCGTGGGCACGCCCAAGGGGGGCATTACGGCACCGGTGCTGTTCGTCCACACGTTTGCGGAGTTAGACGCGATGCCGGCGGCTGCGGCGAAGGGCAAGATCGTGGTGTTCGACCCGGGGTGGCATGGATATGGCGTGAACTCGGGTTATCGGACCGGGGGAGCGTCACGCGCGGCTGCGAAGGGAGCAGTGGCGATGCTGGTTCGCTCGGCGACTCCGCTGGCACAGCAATTGCCACATACGGGCACGCTGCGCTACGACGAGAAGATGCCGAAGATTCCGGCGGCGGCGATCTCGATTGAAGACGCGGCGATGGTGGAGCGGTTGACGAAGGAAGGGCCGCTGACCGTGCATCTGGAGATGGAAGCGCACCAGGATGCCGATGTTCAAGCGGGTAATGTGATGGGGGACGTCGTCGGCACGGAGCACCCGGAGCAGGTGGTGGTGCTGGGTGGCCATATCGACTCGTGGGATGTAGGGCAGGGTGCGCAGGATGATGGCTCGGGCATCATGGCGACGTTTGAGGCAGTGTCGCTGATCCACAAACTGGGGTTGAAACCGAAGCGGACCATCCGAATCGTGTTCTGGGTTAACGAAGAGAATGGCGGCGCAGGCGGGCGCGCGTATCGCGAGATGCTGGGCGCCGACGTGACCAAGCATGTAGCGGCGATCGAAATGGATGGCGGAGCGGAAAAGCCGCTGGGCATTGGTTATGGCAGTTTCGGGGCACCACGAGCGCCGGGGGCTGGTGGGCCGGGTGCGCCGCGTGTCGACCGGGCGGCGGGGTTCGATATGAGCAAGGTGTCGCCGGAAGACAAGAAGTCTATCGACGAGATGCGGGACATCGTGTCGCTGCTGGACTCGATCGGCGCGAACACCTGGTCGCCGGGCGGCGGGGGGTCAGATATTGGGCCGATCGTGGCGGACGGCGTTCCCTCGCTGAGCCCGCGCACGGTGGGTGAGCATTATTTCGATTGGCACCATACGGAGGCTGACTCGTTCGACAAGGTCGACCTTGGCGACTTCCGCAAGAACATCGGGATGCTGGCGGTAGTGAGTTATGTGCTGGCCGACATGGACGACACGCTGGCCGGGCACAAAGGGACGTTTCGAGAGTAAGTAATGGCCGATTCTGATGCGAGATTTGAGCGCCAAGTCACTCCCCACAGCAATTGTGAAGTGGAATGCGTCACCAGTCTGATAGGCTGGTGGCGCTTTTCAAATTCATGATGATCGAGGTGCGTGATGGGTTTACGGACGTTAGTCGCGACAGTGGCGATAGGTTGTTGTGTGGCGGCGGGTGCGCAGATGGCGCCGGCAACGGCTCCCTCGCTGGGAGCGGTGGGGAGCGCGGGAGATCCGGCGAAGGCGATCGACGTTATGTTGTCGATGTACGAAGGCCAAGCCATGGGCGCGGTGAAAGCGATGCCGACGGACAAGTTCAATTTTGCGCCGAGCCATGAGACGTTCGCGGCAACACAGGGCGAGAAGTTCGACGGCGTGCGTACGTTTGCGCAACAGGCGGCCCACGTGGCGCAGGCGAACTACTTTTTCTTCATGACGATCAGCGGGTTGAAGCCTGACCGCGACGTGAAAGCCATGAGCGATTTGAAGACCAAGGATGAGATTGTGGCGGCGCTGGCGGCATCATTTGCGTTTGGGCACAAGGCAATCGCCACGATTACGCCCGCGAATGCGTTCACGGTCATCAAGGGAGCCGATGGACTGGACACGCGCGTGACTCTGGCCACGTTTGCGGTGGCGCACGGATTCGATCATTACGGACAGATGGTGGAATACCTGCGGATGAATGGGATTGTGCCGCCGGCGAGCGCGCCCTAGAGGGCATGTGTTTCTCGAAGTGACGAAAGGGCCGCGCCGGGATGGCGCGGCCCTTTCGTCGCTGCGTGCTGCCGGTTGTGGTCAGGGCTCGTTGCTGGCGCGTGGTGCTTTCAGCAGAAAAGTGAAGGAGAAGCCGGCGGTGTCGATGCGATTGCGCAAGGAGCGATTGTAGAAGCCTGAGAGGGTGATGTGGGGGCTGAGCGGGATGTCGAGCGTATTTAGAAAGCCGTTGTCCTCGCCGACGCTGCGGTTCGTGATCGTGGTGAAGGTCTGGAGAGCCTTGCCCTTTTTACCGTTGGTGGTGATGGACGTAAACGACTGCGTGCTGAGGGGGAGCTCTTCGAAGGCTGCGGTGCTGAAGTTCATGTTCCAGGGAAGCTGAATGCCGGTGCCGGCCTGGAAGTGCGCGTTGGTGCCGATGGCGATGTAGCTCTTTCGCACCCGCGAGTCGTCAAGGTTGGGACTGTTGCCGATGCCGAGTTCGATATTGGGGATGAACCATTTCCCCAGGAAGCGCTCAAAGTGATTGTTGATGCTGTAGGTGATCTCGCTGGCGCCAAGACCGCGTTCGTCGTCGCCAGTCGGCACGCCGAGAGTGGTGGTCAGGTTGTAGTCAAAGGGGCGAAAGTGGGTTTCGTACTGGCCGGCAATGATGGTGTCGCCCAGACGGAAGTTGCGTTTCTGGTAGCCGTAGAGCGGGATCGACGGGACAGTTTTGGTAGCGGTGGTGGCCCCGATCACCTGGTACAGGTTGATGTAGGAGTAGATGGGCAGGGTGACGAAGGCGCTGAAGTGCCAGTTGAACCGATAGGCCAGGTTGGGTGTGAGAAGCCATTGCCATCCGCCGGCAGAGTCATGCTGCTGGTGGTGCCGAGAGAAGCGTTGAAGCCACGCAGGAATGGGACGATGCCGCTCGGACCCGAGCCATTGGTGGAGGCCGCAGCGGAGACGCGGTCTCCAAAGGCAGCGATGGATAAAGCACGCGTGAGTTCAGCCTCATCATCTTCGAGGCGCGACGAAGGGTTGTGCGGCTCAGGCGGCGGCGGCGCGTTCTGCGCGTACGCGAGCTGACTCGGAGCGAAGACGCCGGCAGAGAGCAGGAGCCCGAGAAACGTGGCCGCGCATCGCGAGGCGGAGTAATGACGCAAGGCGGAACTCCTGAAATCGATGCAAAAGGGACGGTGAGATCAGGGTACGCCCGGCTTGGATGGCAGGCAACAGGTGGGGCGATCTTCGACGTCGAGTTAGCGGGACTCGACGGGAATGTAGGGCGCGGGGTAGGCGGGGCCTGTGTAGTCGGCGCGGGGGCGGATGAGGCGATTGTCGTCGTGCTGCTCGATGACATGCGCGGCCCAACCGGCGATGCGGCTGATGGCGAAGATGGGGGTGAAGAGGTCGATGTCGATGCCGAGGGTGGTGTAGGTGCTGGCCGAGTAGAAGTCGACGTTGGCGTTGAGTTTCTTTTGGTCCTTGATGAAGATTTCGATGGCATGCGACATGGCGAACCACTTGGGATTGGCGTCTCTGCCCAGGTCCTCGGACATTTTACGGAGATGCGTGGCGCGAGGGTCTTCGGTGGTGTAGACGCGGTGGCCGAAGCCGGAGATTTTTTCCTTGCGGGCGAGCATGCCGCGGACGTGCTCGACTGGATCTTCGCCGGATTTGTCGACCGCGTAAAGCATGTGCATGACGGCTTCGTTGGCCCCACCGTGCAGCGGGCCCTTGAGGGCTCCGATGGCGCCGGTGATGGCGGAGTGCATATCGGAAAGCGTGGCGGCAATGACGCGAGCGGCAAAGGTGCTGGCGTTGAGTTCGTGATCGGCGTGCAGGATCAGAGCTACATCGAGCGCTTTCGTCGCGGTTCCGGAGGGTTTCTCGCCATTGAGCATCCAGAGGAAGTTAGCGGCGTGCGAGAGCGAGCGGTCGGCTTCGACGACAGGTTTCGACTTGCGGATACGGTCGAAGATCGCGATGATCATGGCGATCTGCGCGGTGAGGCGAAAACTCTTGCGGAGATTGGCCTCATGAGTGATGAGCTTTTCGTCCGCGTCGTAGATGGAGAGCAGGGAAACTGCGGTGCGCAGGACCTCCATGGGCGAAGCAGTTCGGGGCACGGCGTGGAGGAAAGCGATGACGTCGGGATGAAGATCGCGGGCCGCCGCGAGTTGGGTGCGAAAGTGCTCAAGTTCGGCGGAAGTGGGCAGCTTTGCGTTCCAGAGGAGGAAGGCGATTTCTTCGAAGTTGGACTTGCGGGCGAGCTCGTGGATGTCGATACCGCGATAGGAGAGGATGCCCCGGGCGCCGTCGATGAAGCAGATGGAGGACTCGTTGGCGACTACGTCCTGAAGGCCTTTTGGTGCAGAAGTGGACATTAGTACGCTCTCCGGGCGGAAATCGACAGCATGTTGGTTATCGCGAATGGCCGAAACGATTGTCACGACAGGCGGGCGGTAATCGCACCGACAGGTTTGGCGCTAAGGGATGGTGGGGCGTTGCCATTGCGAGGTATCCGCGGAACGGAATACAGCTTCGATGACGGCCATGTTCTGAATGGCATCTTCGACGGTGACTGGCTCTGCGGTGTCGTCGAATACGGCTTGAGCAAAGGCGTCGGCCTGCAAGGTGTACTGGTTGCAGGTGGGAAAGGTTTCGGTTGCGGTGCCGGTGCCGAACAGGTCGGTACCATCGTCGATGAAGAGCCGGGTGGGGCGGTCGGCGGGTGCGTTGAAGGGGATTTCGATCTCGATGCGGCCTTTGGTGCCGAAGAACTGGAGACGCTGCCAGGGTACAAGCTGTGTGCTGCAGGTGAAGATGGCGTGGCTGCCCGCGAAGTCGAGGATGACGGAGGTCAAGCGGTCAGTCTGGGTTGTGGGGTCGCGGTCGATGGCGGCCATGACACGGTCGGGCTGGCGTCCGAACGCGAAACGGGCGGCCTGCACCGTGTAGCAACCGATGTCGAGGAGAGCGCCTCCTCCGATGTCGGCCTGGTTGCGGATGTTGTCAGGGTTGACATTGAAGTAGCTGAAGTGGCCGTACATGGCGCGGAGTTCGCCGATGCGGCCGGCGTTGATGAGCTCGCGGAAGCGAAGCCATTGGGGGTGCAGGCGCACCATGAAGGCCTCGCCGATTTTTACGCCGGTGCGGGCGCGGACTTCGAGAAGTGTCTGGGCTTCGGCGACGGTGAGAGAGATCGGCTTCTCGCAGAGGACATGCTTGCCGGCTTCGGCGGCCTTGATGGTCCAGGGCACGTGCAGGTGGTTGGGAAGGGGGTTGTAGATGGCCTCAATGCCGGGGTCAGCGAGCAAGTCTTCGTAAGACCCGTAGGCGGTGGGGATGTTGAGGGTGGCGGCAGCGTCCTGCGCCTTGCGGAGGTCGCGGGAGGCGATGGCGGTGACGGTGGAGTGCTGGCCAAGCTGCATGGCCGCGATAACGCCCTTTTTCGTGCCGATGGCGGCGGTGCTGAGGATGCCCCAGCGGAGTTTTCTGCTTGCGGTCATAGGATTTCGCTTTCCGGCTGCGTTCACTGCGGTGGTTAGATGGTCAGTTTAGCGGTTGAATCGAGAGGGAGCGAAGGCGGCGAGGTCCAGGGTTGCCTTGCCCTCGATGGTGTCGGCCAGAACGTGGGCTGTGGCGGGGGCCAGGAGGATGCCGTTGCGGAAGTGCCCGGTCGCGGCGATTTCGCGCGGTGCGAAGGGGACCGGGCCCAGGATGGGCAGGCCGTCGGCTGTGCCAGGGCGGATGCCCGCCCAGGCTTCTATGGTTGCAGCGCTGGATATGCCGGGAACAAGATCAGCGGCCAGAGCGTGGAGGTGGGCGAGGTCGGCGGCGTGGGTGGAGGTGTCGAAACCCGCGTCCTCAACGGTGGCGCCGATGAGGGCGGTGCCGGCCTGCGGGCCAGAGGTGCGAGGAACGATGTAGACGTGCTCGGAGCGGTGCACCTGGTTGAGTGGCGATGCAAGCTGCACGCGGAGCATTTGGCCTTTGCGCGGGACAACGGCATGTTGACCGCGGAACCAGGCGCCGTTGGCGTAGACACAGACGGCCGCGCGGTAGTGGTTGGCCATGGAGTCGCGCACATGTACGGCTTCGGGAGAATCGGAGAGTTCGAGGCTGCCGGTGTGCTCTACGAGCCGGATGGATGTCGAACGAACGGCGGCAATGAGTGCATGGGCGAGCTGACGCGGATCGAGAGAGTGCTCCTTCAGTATGCGCAGACCGCCATCGGTTTTATATTGAATCGTCGTATCCGTCTGGAATGGGACGTAAGTGCCGGAGAGTGCGGCAATTCTTTCGAGAAAGGCTGGATACAGCGTGATGGAGAGGGCAGCCAGGGGGGCCAGAGCTGCTGGATTGTGTGGATCCTGGGCGGCCAGCATGCCAGCGGCGGCAGTGGAGGCATGTGTTAGAGCGGTATCTCTTTCAAGGACAGTAACTTGCGCGCCTCGAGCGTGCAGCTCAAGGGCTAGAGAAAGACCGATGATGCCGGCTCCGGCTATCAAAACATCGTCGTTTGGCAGCCCCTGAGCGCACATCTGCGTCTTATAGTAGCGGTATCGCGCCATATTGGCGTATGCGCCCGTATTGTGCCTCACGAGGATTGAAACAGTGTGACGTCACTGGGGGTTCGCGGGCTTCTAAAAATGAACGTATAGGAGCTAGAAAATGATCGATCGCGAAGAGACTCAAACCGAAACATATGTGACACCAAGAGCGCCGGGTTGGTTGACCGGCCTGGCCGTAGCCGGGCTTCTGCTGGCGCTTGGTGCTCTGGGATGGGCATACGGCTTGCAGAACCACCTGGTGGCTGCGGAGCACAACCTGATGGCGGCCGACCAGCGTAACCAGGCGCTGACCGACAGGCTCGAACAAACGAACGATCGCATGAAGGCCCAGGGACAGATGCTTGGCCAGAGTGTCGGTTTGACGCAGAAGCAGCTGGAGGACAAGTCCAACCAGTTGATTGCGGCACAACACGCGGCGGCGGCGTCCACGGCTCGACTGGCCAAGGCGCAGGCTGCGACCAACGAGCAGGTATCGGCGGTTCAGTCCGACGTGTCCAGTGTGAAGACCGACGTTGGGGGAGTGAAGACTGACGTCGCGACGACGCAGGCCGACCTTGCCAATACCAAGACGCAGCTAACGCGCGTGGTTGGTGATGCGGGTGTGATGAGCGGGTTGATTGCGACCAACCATGACGAGTTGGAGACGTTGAGGCACCGTGGCGACCGCAACTACTACGAGTTCACACTGCACAAGGGCGCGCAGCCCACGCTGGTTTCAACGATCAAGCTGCAGTTGAAGAAGGCTGACCAGAAGCGCTCGAAGTTTACGTTGAACGTGAGCGCGGACGACAAGAACATCGAGAAGAAGGACAAGAACCTGAACGAACCGATCCAGTTTTACACGGGCAAGACACCGATGCTGTACGAGATTGTTGTGAATACCGAAGACAAGAACGAGATCAAGGGCTATCTGAGCACGCCGAAGAATGCACCTCAGCAGATCTCCATGCCCTAAGCCGTAAACGCAAAGCGAGGCCCGCGCGAACGTTCGCGCGGGCCTTTTCGTGTTCAGGGGACGGTGAGCGTTTCTGGGGCCTGATGGAAGAACTGAATGGTCAGCGTGCAGGACTTGCGAGTGGTCCAATCCTTGTCGGTGGCGCCGGGAAAATGTAAAAGGATGAGTCCCTCTGAGGTTTGACCGGGAGCGGTTTGCGTGTCGCGCGAGAGGGCAGCAGACGCCAGGGCCTGCACGGCCGGGAAGCTGGCATAGACGTTGGTGATCTCGTCGCGCTGCAAGGCGCTGACTTCGGTGATGGAGTGGTCGGGGGCGGTGAGAACGGCCGTTTCATCCTTGATGAAAAGCGGAAGGCGGAGCTTGTCGGTGAGCTTTACGTTTACGAGAACGTAGAGGTCGTCCTCGATACGGGCAGGGGCACCGATGATATGGATGCCGCCCTTGTAGGGCTTGGTTTCGGTGTGGGCGGTGTAGGTCTGGACGCGCGTGATGCTGAGGTCCGCTGTTTTGCGGGGGTTGAAATATAGGACCGCGGCAGCGATGGCAACGAGGACGCCGGCGGCTATCAGGATGGCGGGGAGCGGGGAGCGGGAAGGGATCAGGCCGGCATTGAATTCTGGCATTGGCGATAGGATATCGCGGTTCCTCTATTCCATGGCCTGTCGAGTTCAGACATGATTTCTCTGCGTGGCTGCCAAGCGGAAAGAGGCTACGGGCGCGGTCGGAGCGTAGCCAGGAACTGGTCGAGGGGTTGCGTGTTGATCAGGTCGGCGGCGGAGAGCCAGGCGCGGCGTAGCTGGACGATGCCGTGGTCGATCAGGTCGAGCTCGTCGATGGAGTGGGCGTCGGTGTTGACGATGATCTTGCAGCCGAGCTCTTTGGCCTTGCGGAGGTTGATGTCGGAGAGGTCGGAGCGCGCGGGTGCGGCGTTATGCTCGACCGCGATGCCGAGGCGTGCGGCGGCAGGAAGGAGCTGCTCGAGATCGATGCGGTAAGGCTCGCGCTTGAGCACCTTGCGGCCGGTGGGATGACCGAGGATGTGAACGTAGGGGTTTTCGGCGGCGCGCAGGACGCGGGCGGTCATCTCCTCTTCGGTCTGGTTGAAGCCGGAGTGGACGCTGGCTACGACGATGTCGAGCTGGGCGAGGGTGGAGTCGTCGAGGTCAAGCGAGCCGTCCATGAGGATGTCGACTTCGATGCCGGCCAGGACGCGGAAGGGTGTGGCGGGTGGGGCTGTGTGCGGTTCGTTCGCGGCGAGACGGTGTTCGTAGCGGGCCCATTGCGGACCGCGCCTGGCGGCGAATTCCTCGGCCAGTTGGGTGGAGATCTGGCGGACGCGTGCGGCGTGGGCAAGGGTGCGCTGGTCGTCCATTCCATTGGTCATCGCGAGGTTTTTGGAATGGTCGGTGATGGCGATGTATTCGAGGCCGCGCTCGATGGCGGCTTCGGCCATTTCGCGGATAGAGTTCACGCCATCGGACTCGTGGGTGTGCATGTGCACATCGCCGCGGATGTCGGAGCGGGTGATGAGTGTGGGGAGAGTGTGTTTCGCTGCGGCTTCGAGTTCACCGCAGTTCTCGCGAAGTTCGGGCGGAATGTAATCGAGGTCGAGTGCGTTGTAGATGTCCTGCTCAGTGGCTGCGGCGACGATGACATTGTCTTCCAGGCGAAGCAGAGCATACTCCGAAAGCGTGAGACCGCGTTTGATGGCACGCTGGCGCAGGGCGACGTTGTGCATCTTGGAGCCGGTGAAGTATTGCAGGGCGGCGCCGTAGCTGGCGCGGGGCAGCAGGCGAACGTCGACCTGAAGATTGTTGCGCAGAGTGAAGCTGACCTTGTTCTGGCCGCGAGCGAGGAGCTTGTCGATGAGCGGAAGGGTGGCGACGTACTCGACGGCGGCGGCAACGACACCCGGCTCGCAGGCGGGGCCGGTGACGAGGAGGTCGAGGTCGCCCACGCTCTCGCGGCCGCGGCGGAGCGAACCGGCGGGAGTGATGGTGTCGATGCCCGGAAACTGGCGGATGAGCTCAGAGATGCGCTCGGCGTGCTCACGAGCGGCGTCGATACGGAAGCGCGAAGTGTTCTTGCGGTAGTCCTCGATTCCCTTGAGGAGCTTGTCGGTGAACTTCTGGCCCATGCGCGGCAGCGGGATGAGATCGCCTCGTTTTGCGGCAGCTTCAAGCTGGTCGATGTCGGCTACCTGAAGCGCGGAGTAAAGCATGGCGACGGTCTTTGGACCCATGCCGGGCAGGCGCAGGAGCTCCAGCATGGAGGGGCGGTAGCGAGTGAGCAGCTCGTCGCGCAAAGGCATGGAACCGGTGGCCACGAGGTCGCGGATATTGGCGGCCATTCCTTTGCCAATGCCGGGGATAGCGAGTAGCGATCTGGGATCGGCGTCGGGGGTGGCCAGGGTGGCGAGAGGGGTGGTCTGCTGCTCTACGGCTTCGGCGGCGCGGCGGTAGGAGCGAATGCGGAAGGGATCCGCTGCGTCGATTTCGAGCAGGGCCGCAGTTTCGTCGAGAAGGCGAGCGAGGGTGATGTTGTCGATGGGCATGAGTTGGGCAGCGGCGGCCAGTCTTAAATACGAAAGGCGGGCTCGCATCATTGTAGATGCGGCAGCCTGCCTTTGTTTATCTGAGGTGAGTGGCTGGATGGGAGCCACCAAGCGTAGCTCCCGGTGACTGTCAGCGTTACCTCAGGCCGGTTTTAAACGTGTGACCTGATCGGCTTGCGGACCTTTGGTTCCCTGGATCACGTCGTACTCGACGGCGTCGCCTTCCTTGAGCGTCTTGTATCCATCCAGCTGAATGGAGCTGTAGTGTACGAAGACGTCCGGACCATCGGCACGACCGAGAAAGCCGTACCCCTTGGCGTTATTGAACCACTTCACTTCACCCTTGAACTGTGCCATTGTCTTGCCCTCTTTCGCTAGCCCTCTGCATAAGGTTCGCTCCGAATCGTGCTGGAGCGATCGGTGTCAAGTGCGATTCGGAGACTCGCGCGAGAGTTGTATTAAAGCGAACTGAAAACTTAGTTAACACCATCTTTATGTCGGATATGCGACATAAGTAACGGGCTGCCAGCGTGTTTATTCGAAACATGGAAATGCGAGGAATATTTTTCAAATCGGTGGAAGACAAATGGTGGGAGGCTACCGTGAGTGGAGAGGAGATGTCTGTCGGCTAACCCAGCAAAGCCAAGCTTTTCTCAAGGTTTCGAAGCGAGAGCCCAGCTGCTTGTTTGAGCTTGCCGCCCAGTACGCAGGTTCGCTTCGGGACGGCAATCAGGGGAGCAATGGGATGGAGCGAGGTCGGAAGTGAGAGCAAGTCAGCTTCAAGCTTGCTCAGCGTTTGGGGACTGCCTCTGCGGCGTAGAGCAGGACGCCGATGATGGTTTTGCCATCGAGTATTTTGCCCGTGTGGATGAGTCGCAGGACTTCAGAGAGCGGCGTCATGAGCACTTCGATGCGTTCGTCGTCTTCCGGTGCCGCTTTACCCAGGGTGAGGTTCTGGGCGAGCAGGATGTTCATGGCTTCCGACAGGAAGCCGGGGCTGGCAAAGTAGCGGATGTGGCGTGACCATTTCCTGGCACGATAGCCTGTCTCTTCGATGAGTTCCCGTTTGGCGGCAGGTATCAGCTGTTCGCCGGGCTCGATGCGTCCCGCTGGGAGCTCGAGGAGGAACTGGCCGGCGGCGTGACGGTACTGGCGGATGAGTAGAATGTCTGGGTCGTCGGCATTGCGCGCGTGGTCGATGGCGAGGATGACGACGGAGCCGTTGTGGCGGATGACGTCGCGCCGCGCGGAGACGCCGCCCGGCTCCTGTACCTGGTCGGCGGTAACGGAGAAGACCTTGCCCTTGTAGACGGTTTTTGAGGAAAGGATGCGGGCCTTGCCACGTAACGGTCGCGGCGCGGGAGGCTTGAGATCAGGCGTGGTTTCCATTTTTTTGCGAGCCGAAGGGCGGGAGGTAGGCATAGACACAGCTTAACCCAGCCTGCGGCAAGGGACCCGAGGCGAGCGGTGTCACTGGTTGGGTGTAGCCTATTCCTGGTCAGACGAATGCACGTTGCGCGCATACACCGCAATTTCCTCGTGGCTATTTCTGCATCACACGAGGCAACGGAGGTGGATATGAAATCGGACGAATCGTTGAAGTTCAAGGGCGTGGACCGGTTGGACGACCACCAACTGCTGGTGGAGTTTTCGGACGGCACGATTTGCACGTTTACGGCACGGCAACTGGCGCTGTTGAACCCGGAACGAGGGAGCGCAGCACGGTTGGATGAGGCGTCGGAGTGAACGCAAATTGATGCATCGGTGCGAGAACGGGCGCATCCAAACAGACTCAGAGTGAGAAACCAGGAACGAATGGACGCGCACACGCACCAGCCAGCGGATATCCACTGTTATCCGATCACGATGCTGCCGCATACCAGTGCGCTGTTTCGGGACTATACGGACGTGCGTCTGGCAAGGGACGGAGCGGCGCTGCGGCGCTGGTATCCGGCGGACCCTTTTACGATGGATTGGGCGCGGCGAGGGCGAGGCGCACCGGAGCTGAGCGCGGAGCATCGCGAGCGGCTGGCCGATGCTTTGGCTGTGCAGGTCGAGGGATTTGCGGGTGGCGCAGCGGCGCGCGAGAACGTCGAACGACTGCGGCAGGGGGCGGCGGCGGTGGTAAGCGGCCAGCAGGTGGGCTTGTTTGGAGGGCCGCTGCTGACACTTTTGAAAGCAGCAACAGCGGTGCGCAAGGCGCAGGATGCAACGCGCGAGAGTGGGCGCGAGCATGTGCCGGTGTTCTGGCTGGCGAGCGAAGATCATGACCTGGCAGAAGTCGATCAAGTGTCACTGCCTTCGAAAACAGGGGTGGAGACGCTGCACCTGGGGTTGACCGCGCCGAAACCCGTGCCGGTGGGCGGGCTGCGGGTTGCGCAGGACGAGGCGCGGCTGGCTGCGGAATTGGACCGCGCAAGCGAATTGCTGGAGTGGGCTCCGGTGGCCGAGCTCTTGCGGGAGTGTTATGCGCCGGGAGCGACGCTCGCTGGAGCATTCGGCAGACTGCTGACGCGGGTGTTCGAGGTCCAGGGACTGATTGTGATGGACGCGGCGACTCGGGAGTTTCACTCTCTGGGCGCGCCGGTGCTGCGTTATGCGCTGGAGCACGCGGAAGAGCTGGAGAAGGCGCTGCTGACACGGTCGAAGGAGCTGGAGGCCGCGGGGTACCATGCGCAGGTGTTGGTGGTGGAAGGGCACTCGCTGTTGTTTCTGATCGATGCGGAGACGGGAGCGCGTTTGCCGTTGCGGCGCGGCGAGAGTGGGGCGTGGAAGGCAGGGTTGCGGACGTACACGACGGAGGAGCTGCTGGCGACTCTGGATGCGGAGCCGGAGCGGCTGAGCGCGAATGCGCTGTTGCGGCCGGTGTTTCAGGATTGCATTCTGCCGACCGCGGCGTATGTTGGCGGGCCGGCGGAGGTTGCTTACTTTGCGCAAAGCGCGGTGGTCTACGAGCAGGCGCTGGGGCGCGTGACACCGGTGCTGCCGAGGTTGTCGGCTACCCTGGTGGAGCCGTCGATCGCGAAGGTGATGGCGCAGCAGGAGCTGCAACTGCCGCAGGTGTTCGAAGCGAAAACGGCAGCGGCGCTGGCGCTGCGGCTGGGAGCGCGGGCGATGCCGATCGAGAGCAAGCGCAGGCTTGCGGCCGTGGGTAACGCTATGCACACCGAACTTACGGCTCTGACGGAGTACATGACTGCGATGAGCGCGGACCTGGGTCGGGCGGCGGCAGTTTCCTCGAGCAAGATGCGGTACCAGATGGAACGGCTGCGCAGGCTGGCGGCAACGTTTGAGCTTCAGAAGGAAGCGTCGATACGTAAGCACGCCGAAGCGATCATGTTGCATGTGTTTCCGGATGGGCATCCGCAGGAGCGGCTGGTGGCAGGGGTATGGTTTCTGGCGCGCTACGGCGAAGCGCTGCCGGCGATGCTGGTGGAGCACGCAGGGCAGGAATGCCCGGGACATCGCGTCATTCTGCTGTAGCTTGCGGAAGCGGTTCGGGCAGGTAGAACTCGCGGTAGAACCATTCCCTGACGTTGGCCGTGTTGAGGTACCAAACCAGGACGACGGCGAGTATAGCCGCTGCGACCGAAAGCTCCGCGGCGAAGTGTGAGCGGGTCCACTGCTCTTTCAGGTTTCTAAGCCCAAAAAGGTAGAAGAAACAACCGGCCAGCACAAGTTGCCGAGCCAGGGGACGCCCGCGCCAATAGAGGACGACTACCGTGAGCTGGAATGCAATGACCGCGTAGAGGAAGAGGTGCAGCGCGAGCACCAGGCGGTGGTCGACCGGGCCGGTGGATTGGATGTGAGCAGGGCGAACACCCGCGCGGGTGAACAGATGTCCAACGTCTGCCGCAACATTCGCTACCATAAGAATCGCGGTAGGGGTAACTCCAATCGGTCGAGACATGGTTACTAGAGTGTACTCGCGAGGAGGGGGTAAAGTCTGTATCGTGTCGCGACAATCAGTTTTATGAGCGTTCTAGAATGGCTTGTGGCTGTTGCAGGGCGAGGAGTTTGCGATGGGATTGAGTGATGTGCCGTTTGAAGTGATGTGTCCGGATTGCGGGGGGATGCTGAAGGTGGACCCGGTGACGCGGTCGGTGATCGCGCATACGCCGGCGCCCCGAAAGAAGATGTTTGGGGACTTTGGCGAAGCGGCGCGGGCGTTGAAGGATGCGGACGCGCGGAGAGATTCGCTGTTTGCGCAGTCGGTGGAGGCGGAGAAGAACAAAGACGACGTGATGGCGAAGAAGTTCGCCGAGGCCGTGAAGAAGGCCAAGGAGTCGCCGCTGACCGAGCGGCCACTGCGGGATTTCGATCTGGAGTAGAAACCTCTTGCTTGCGGTGTAGAGAACGAGAAACGCAGACTCTCTTCGGGAATGACAAACGGAAAGGTCGTCCACTCCATACTGGGCCTTGCGGCGGTTATGCGAAGGCGGTTGCATCGGTGGCGACTTCCGGCTGATTGTAGAGCGCGGCTTCGGCGGCGCGGCGGAGGGTAAGACCACGGACAGGGACAAGTTGCCCGGTGGCCTTGTCGCGGTCCTTGTTCCACTTGCCGAAATCGGCAGCGATGATTTCGGGGTCTGTGCCGCCGCTGTTGATGTAGGCGAGCAAGCTGCTGCTGAGCAGTCCACCTTTGCCGATGTTGAAGGTCAGGCTGACCAGGGCGCTGTACTGGTTGTCATTGATGGGGGCTGTGACCAGCCGATCGACCGCGGCCGCGGCTTCGGCGAGATCCTTGCGGAGCAGATCGTCGGCTTCTGCCTGGGTGATTGGACCGGGAAAGCTCTCAGGCGGCTTGATGAGGTGGCCGGTGCCTATGGTGGGGAGGCCAGCGGTGTCGTTGTAGGAGTGCAGAACGCAACCTTCCGCGGTCTGCAGAAATGAGAGGCATTGGGAAGGGATGATGCGCATGACGGAATTGTATGCGCGAAGTGGAGGGCTGGAAAGCGTATATTTCGTGGCTTTGACCGCCTTTTGATGGCTTTTATGCGCGAACCGGTAAACTAGGGATATGCCGCCGATTTTGAATGCTCAAGGCGTGTCGAAACGCTTTGGTGCGACACCGTTATTCCAAGATATTGCTTTTCCTGTTTCCGACGGCGACCGCGTTGGCCTGATTGGGCCGAACGGGGCCGGGAAGTCCACGCTGCTGGCTGTGCTGGCTGGCGAAACCGAGCCTGATGCGGGTGAGGTGACCACACGCAAGCGGGCGCGTATCGGGTACGTGAAACAGGTGTCGGAGTTTGGTGCTGGCGTGACGGCGCGGGAGGTGCTGGCGAAGGCGCTGGTGACCGCGGGCGTTGCAGAGGGTGAGCGCGAGCAGAAGCTTCGGGAGACGCTGGGACGGGCCGGGTTCGAGGACATGGATGTGGTCGCCAACACGCTGAGCGGAGGCTGGCGCAAGCGACTCGCGATCGCGGAGGCTGTGGTTGTATCGCCCGACGTGCTGCTGCTCGATGAGCCTACGAACCATCTTGATCTGGAAGGCATCGAGTGGCTGGAAGGGATGCTGCAGTCGGCACCCTATGCGTGCGTGGTCGTGACGCATGACCGGTACTTCCTGGAGAACGTGGCGAGCGAGGTGGTGGAGCTGAACCGGGTGTATGCGGAGGGTTTGCTGCGCGTGCGGGGAACGTACTCCAAGTTTCTGGAAGGCCGTGAGAACTACATGGAAGCGCAGCAAAGGATGCAGGAAGGGCTGCGGAACCGGGTGAATACCGAGATCGAATGGCTGCGGCGCGGGCCCAAGGCGCGGGCGACCAAGGCCAAGGCGCGCATCGACAATGCGCACGGGCTGATTGCGAAGCTTGCGGACGTGGATTCACGCACGCGGACAGCGACGGCCGGCATCGAGTTTGCGGGAACCGATCGCCAGACCAAGCGACTGATCGAGATGGAAGGCGTGGGCGTAACGCTGGGTGGGCGCGAGATAGTGCGCGATGTGAACTTCATGATTGCGAACGGCGTGCGGGTGGGTCTGGTCGGGGCGAACGGCAGCGGAAAAACGACGCTGCTGCGGATGTTGACCGGAGACCTTGCGCCTACGGTTGGGACGGTGAAGCGGGTGCCCGGTTTGCGGATTGTGTACTTTTCGCAGATGCGAGAGCTGGATGAGTCGTTGACGCTGCGGCGTGCGCTGGCGCCGGATTCCGATGCGGTGGTGTACCAGGACCGCGTGGTGCATGTGGCAAGCTATGCGGCGAAGTTCCTGTTTACGGGCGATCAGTTGAATCAGCCGGTAGAGCGCCTGAGCGGCGGAGAACGCGCCCGCGTGCTGATCGCGCGGCTGATGCTGCAGCCGGCGGATGTGTTGATGTTGGATGAACCGACAAACGACCTGGATATTCCTACGCTCGAGATTCTGGAGGAGTCGCTACTGGAGTTCAAGGGAGCGCTGGTGCTGGTGACGCACGACCGTTACATGCTGGATCGGGTTTCCAATGTCGTTCTGGGGCTGGATGGGCGAGGGAATGCGGCCAAGTTTGCGGATTACGCTCAATGGGAAGATTGGAAAGGCAGCGAACAGGGAACCGGCAACGGGGAACAGCCCAAGGGGTTGCCGGCTTCCACGCAGGCAGCGAAGGGGACGGCGAAGAAGAAGCTTTCGTACCTGGAGCAGAGGGAATTCGATGGGATTGAAACGCGTGTGGAGGCCGCGGATGCGCGGATGGAGCAAGCGCATAACGTTCTTGCCGACCCGGCGGTTGGGATCGACCCGGCGAGGCTGACCGAGGCGCTGGGGGAAATGGCGGCCGCGCAGGTGGAGCACGACGCGGTGTATGCGCGGTGGGCGGAGCTGACGGAGAAGGCGGGCTGAGCTTTGTGGCCAGTCCATGTCCGACACGCCGGACATGGGGCACCCGCAGGTGTGGCTGCGTTGGACGAACCAGGATCTAACGCGTTCCACCCAAACCGAGCTCGCCCGATACTGCGGTTCGCGAGGGAAAAACAGCTCCACTGTCACGGTTGAGGGGTGGCATGGGCACCTGTGGACCAGAAACCGGGGTCGATGTCCGGGAAGATGCTGTCGCGCTGCTCGATGGCGGAGAGGCGGTCTTCCTGTTCTGCGGTGAGGGTATCGGCGGCCTGACAGGCCAGCCAGATTTGTGTGAGTTCGTTGAACTGGTCGTTGTGGGTGTGGAAGCGGAGCTCGGCGTAATCGCGCGCGGCGCCGGTGGTGATGAGGAATTGCCAGTCGGAGGATTCGAGCAGAAGGAGTTCCCGGCAGAGTTGCTTGACGATGCGTTGGCCCAGGGTGGAAGTGCGCCAGTGCCCCGCGGTGCAGACCTCGCGGGTGAAGAGTTCGGCGGGGTAGATGTGGGTGTAGGTCCAGGAGGTGTCCGGGTTCATCCAGACGTGGTTCGATCCTTCGGCTCCCCAGGAGCCCTCGTGCATGGCGATGGAGTCGGTGGGGCGGAACCGATCGAGATAGGTGGAGCAGTCGATGAGGTCGACGATGCCGGGTTGAGCGTGTAACAGACGGGCTACGGCTTCGAGCCATTGCGGGCCTTCGAACCACCAGTGGCCGAAGAGTTCGGCGTCGAAGGGTGAGCAGAGGACGGGTGGCACCTCTTTGCCCATGCTGGGTTTGAGGGCCTCGTATACGAGCCCTACGAAGTGGGCGGCGTGGGCCTGGATGCGCTCTTCGGCTTCGTTGGGGTAGTAGTAGTGTTTCTCGTTCATGTCCACGTGCTGGCCGGTAACTTTCCAGTACCGATGGCCGCCGGGCCAGCGCTTTTTGTGGAAATCGAGATAGTGGCTGTCGCCGGGGTAGCCGTGGTCTCCGGACCAGACCTGCAGACCGGTGCGGGGGTCGCGAGGAAAGACGGCGATCTGGCGCAGGTTGTCGTTGGAGGCGTCGACCAGGTGCGGGTGATAGAGGCTGCGGTTGGCGTGATGTGGCGCGTCGGCGCGGGTATGGATGGTGTGGCGTTGGTATGGGGACGCGGGAGAGGCTGATTCTTCGACCAGGTGGGTATCGACAAAAAAGTAGTCGACGCTGCTTTCGGCGAGGGCCTGCTCGACGCCGATGCGGTCGAAGGCGGGAGCGGCCGGAGAGCCGTCGGAGTTCGGTACCGGGTAGTTCCAGATGCCGGCGGGACGATAGCCGCACTCGGGCGCCCAGATGCCCCGGGGAGCTTCGCCGATGTGGCGGATATGGGTGGCGACTGCGGTGCGGACCTGGGCGCGGACGCTCTCATCGGTGCCGAGCAGCGGCATGTAGCCGTGAGTTGCGCCACAGGTGATGATCTCGATCAGTCCCGCGTCGTTGAAGTGGCGAAATCCGGCAATGATGTCGCTGTTGAGGGCGTGGAACTGGCTTAGCGCCTCGGAGTAGAACGTATGCCAGAAGCGAGCGATGACGGCCAGATGCCGGTCCTCTATGCTGGCGAAGAAAGCCTCGTCCTCGTGAGCGGCAACGATCTTGCGCTCGAGGTACTTGGGGAATTCGGCTTGGAAGACGGGATGCGCCAGCTGCTCGAGGAGGATGGGCGAGAGGTTGAGGTTGCAGTGCAGCGCGATGCCGTCGCGCTCCAGATTGCTGAGAATGCGGAGGAAAGGGAGATAGGTCTCCGCAGCGGCTTCGTGGAGCCATTCCAGGCCGTGCGGCCAGGTGCCGTGGTTGACGACGTAGGGCAGATGGGCATGAAGGGTGAACGTGAGATACCCGGCCGCGGTGGGTTTTGCTTCGGTCAAGATGGCACACCTTTGGTAATCGGCGGGGCTAAGGGCGCGGCGGAGGGTCGCCGAGGACTACGGTCCCTGGATTACGACTCCTGGATTACGATTCCTGGATTACGATTCCTGGATTACGACTGTAGATGGATTCGAGGCGCCAAAGGTTACGTTTTGGGAGGGACCGAATGGGCACGCAGCTCAGGTCGAGCGCGTGCCCACTAGTGTGTGGCGAGTTAGCGGGGCTGGAGGCCGATGGGTGCGGGGTTGTCTTCCTCTTGCTGGGCGCGGCCCGTGCTGCGGACGGTAAAGCCGTTGGCGAGGCGGAATCGCACGACGGACTCGGAAGCGATCTGGACCTGCTGACCGCGCGTGACGCCGTTGTAGACGGCACCGCCGCCGCCGCCGGCAGCCGCGCCGATGGCAGCACCCTTTCCACCACCGAAGATGCCGCCGAGAATGGCGCCAACGGCTGCGCCGCCGCCGATCTTCTCCGCGGTGTTCTTACCGCGGCCCTTGCCTTCGACGGTGTAGGGTTCGCTGGCAACATCGATGCGCTCGCCGCGCCGGCGAATGCCGGTGATCTCAATCGACAAGGAAGAATTGCCCTTGTAATGACCAGCCTCGTGAACGCTTACAACGCGGCCCGTGACGCCTGAGCCGGCGGGGATGACGTTTTCTCCGTCGACGACGACGCTGTTGGTAACGATCCCTGAAAAAGTGGCGCCTTCCTGAGTTGTTTCACTGTCGAGAGTCTGGTTGATGCGAACGGAAACGCCGGTGCCTGAGGGCACGTTGATGTTGCGATAGACGGGTTCTGGCGGCGGCCGGGGCGGGGTGTACTGCGCCTGTTGCGGTGCCGGCGCCGGGGTTATGTTTTGCGTGGAAGAGGGGGGTGGCGGAAGCGCTTCGTGACGCGAGATGATCTGGCGCTCCTGTTTGGTGGCGACGCGGGGAGCGGTCGGGGCGTCGGGGGTGGTGATGGTGGGAGCGAGGGCGAGGCCCTGGATGGTGAGGTTGTTGACGACCTGCCTGACCCCGGTGACGCGGGCTGCATCCTGCGCGGCGACCATGCGGGCGGTGTCGTTGCTGACGTTGCCGTTGAGCGTGACTGTGCCGCCGACGACGGTGGGCTGGATGGGCTCGGTGGCAATGGAAGCGTCGCCAGCGAGCGCGGCGTGAACGTTGTTGGTGAGGGTGGCGTCGTCGATGGGCGCCTTCTTGCAGCCAGCTGCGGTGAGCGCAAGGGTAGCGGCGAGTACGGCGGGACGGAAGATGTTGCGTTTTGTCATGATGATCTCCAAAACTGTTGAACCCAAAAGGTCGGACTTGTGTCCTCTCTATTGTCTCTCGACCGGGAGGCGTTTGGAGCAAGAAACGGGTGGTTTCTGCCTGCCGCTATCCGTTTGTAATGCTTTAGGACAAAAGGTCTGGCGGGTTATTGGCGCAGCGGAAGAATGTCGCGCAACCCGTAGAGTAGATAGAGGCATCCACCTCCTGAGACAGTAAACCGGGTAAGGTACGATGATGCGTACTGACCGGGCCTTGGTAATAAACAAAGACAGGAGAATGCAATGGCGGACAACGATAACGGCGTTAGCGGTTTTGGATGGTTCTTGGCGGGTCTTGGTGTTGGCGCGCTGGTAGGTGTACTGTATGCGCCGAAGTCCGGCAAGGAGACGCGCGACGACCTGGCCGCGGGTGCGCTGGACGCGCGGGAAAAAGCGCAGGGTTTGTATAACCAGGGCAGCGAAGTGGTTGGACAGTATGTCGATAAGGGCAAGCAGGCTGCGGGCGAGTACGTCGACAAGGGCAAGGAGTACTACGACAAGGGCCGCACCCAGTGGACGGAGTATGTCGACAAGGGCAAGGACATTGTGCAGGGCCAGGCCGACAAAGTGACGTCAGCGGTTGAAGCGGGCAAGCAGGCTTACACGCAGACGTCTGCAGAGACGCCGCAGGCGTAGTCGGAAAATGTGTTCACGAAGGGCCGGTTCGCGCCGGCCCTTCGGCACGTGCGCAGCGAGTTTGGATGCGCGGGCTATTCAAGGCGATGAGATGAGCACCGCTGTTATCGTTTCAAGTGTTAGGAAAGCCTGTACTGGCGTGAGAGAGCGAGGATTGACATGAATTTCTTGAGCAGCCTGGGCATGACGCTGTGGCAGGCAGATGTAACCGCAAGTTCGACCGATGTGCATTGGATCATGATTGCGGTCGTAACGATTGCGCTGGTCCTCGTCCTGGTGCTGTTGGCGAGTGGCATTGCCGCCCTGGCAGTGATGAAGGAGATCAAGCACATCAAGGGGATCGTCACAGACGTGCAGGGCAAGGCGATGCCCATTATCCAGAAAACGCAGGAGATCATCACGGACCTGCAGCCCAAGATTCGCACCGTAAGCGAAAACGTGACGCAAGTCACCTACACGGTGCGCGGGAAGGTAGATGAGGTTGGCGAAACGGTGAGCCAGATCAACCGCACCGTGCGGGAAACGAATCAGAAGACGCGCGGACAGGTAGACCATGTGGACCGGATGGTGAGTAATGCTCTGAGCGCTACGGAAGACGTATCGCACAAGGTGGTCCATGGAGTGAAGGTGCCGCTGCGGCAGGTTGCCGGCGTTGTTGCCGGGTTGCGGGTAGGGCTGGAAACTCTAGTGGCGAACTTTTCGAAGCGGCCAGGCGGACCGGCTCTGTAACTGGCCGGTTGCGGGTTCGGGGTTGTTGGAAAGGCTCTTGCTGCGGCGAGGGCCTTTTCTTTTTCCGGAGTCATTTTCCACGCCCGTGTGGAGGAGTAAAGACGCAGATTCCCTGCGGGAATGACAAACGGGGGCTAGCGAATCCAGCCGCCGCCGGCCACTTCGTCTTCCTGGTAGAAGACGGCGGACTGGCCGGGCGTGATGGCGCGCTGGGGCTCGTCGAAGGTGGCTTCGATGCTGTCGTTGCCGAGGAGGCGGAGGGTGGCGGGGGCGGGCTCGTGGCGGTGGCGGATTTTGATGGTCACGCGAATGGGCTCGGCGGGCGCGGGGATGGACACCCAGTTGAGACGATCGGCCGTCAGGGTGCGGCTGTAGAGTTGAGCGTCTTCGCCGACTTGAACGGCGTGGGA
This sequence comes from Terriglobales bacterium, assembly GCA_038230455.1. GTDB lineage: Bacteria > Acidobacteriota > Terriglobia > Terriglobales > Acidobacteriaceae > Granulicella. Next base: position 34,893 of record JBBRNF010000012.1, on the reverse strand, counting down.
GTCCGGGTGGATGTTCAGGACGTAGAGCGGCTTCGGCGAACTGATGCCGAGGCCCTTGCGCTGGCCGACCGTGAAACTGTGGATGCCTTCGTGATGGCCGACGACTTCGCCTGACGCGGTGACGAGGTCGCCGGAGCTGTCGGGGAGGTCGCGGCCCTGCTCGTCCAGATAGGCTTTGAGGAACTGCGAGTAGCTGCCGCCGGGGATGAAGCAGATTTCCTGCGAGTCCGGCTTCTGGGCAAGTTCCAGACCGTGGTCTGCGGCCATGTCGCGCACGGCTGGCTTCTGCATTTCGCCGAGAGGGAAGAGCGTGCGTGAGAGCTGGTCCTGGGTGAGACCAAACAAGAAATAGGTTTGATCCTTGGATCTGTCGGCGGGGCGCGAGAGCACCCAGCGATTGCGGACGGCGTCGAAGTGGTTGCGTGCGTAGTGGCCGGTGGCGATGCGGTCCGCGCCGATCTGGCGGGCGGTGAGGAGGAGCTGGTCGAACTTGAGGTGGTTGTTGCAGAGCGTGCAGGGTATGGGGGTGCGGCCGGCGAGGTATTCGGCGACGAACGGGCGGACGACCTCGTCTTCGAAGCGGTCTTGAGCGTTGACCAGGTAGTAGGGGATGCCGATGTGTTCGGCTACACGGCGGGCGTCATAGACGTCGTCGATGGAGCAGCAGCGGCCCTGGACGCTCTCGGGCATGCCTTCGCGGCCTGCGAGGCGGCGCTGGTTCCAGAGCTGGAGGGTGAGGCCGATGAGGTCGTGTCCCTGGGCGTGGAGCAGCGCGGCTACAGCCGAGGAGTCGACTCCGCCGGACATGGCAACGGCGATGGTGTTGTTCGGTTGCATACGCTTAATGGCAGGGAGGGGATGATTGCCATCTCTCCACAGCTTCTATTCGATGATACGAGAGTGGAGCAAGGCGCGGTTTATGATGGGAACGTTCCGGTCGCTGTTTATCGGGCGCGACGAATGTGCGAAGCCAGGGTTTCGCGCGCAAGTCATCATGAATTCAACCCCAGAATGAATTCAACCCCAGACAAAACGATGGATGCACGCTGGGCCCTGCCCTTTCTGGGAGTCGCCTGTGCGGTCGGAGTTGCGTCGATTTATTTCAATCAGCCGCTGCTGCTGGTGATGGGCCGGGACTTTGGCGTGGGCGCGCGCGCGATGGGGTTCGTCGCAACCGCCACGCAGGTGGGATATGCGCTGGGCATCCTGTTTTTCGTACCGCTGGGAGACCTGGCGGAGCGACGTGCGCTGATGATGCGGATGTACGCCGGGGTGTCGGTGGCGTTGGCGCTGGCGGCGCTGGCGCATGGGCTGGCATGGATGATTGTGGCGAGCGCGGCGATCGGCCTACTGGCGTCGGTGACGCACGTGGCGCTGCCCATGGCGGCCGATCTGGTGCCGGAGGAACGGCGCGGACAGGCCATCGGCACGGTGATGACGGGGCTGCTTCTGGGCATATTGCTGGCGCGGACGTTTGCAGGCTGGTTGAGCGGGTTGGGGTCGTGGCGGACGGTGTTTCTGGTTGCCGCAGTGGTGAACGCCGCGTTTGTGCCGATGATCTACCGCGTGATGCCGCGGCTGGAGTCGCGGCAAACGCTGCGCTACGGCGATGCTATGGCGTCGTTGTGGACGCTGTTCCGCACTGAACCGACGCTGCGCGATGCGTGCGTGGTGGGCGGACTGGTGTTTGGGTCGTTCAGTTGCTTCTGGACTACGCTGGCGTTCCTGCTGAGTTCGCATTACGGACTGGGGCCGGGGGTGGCGGGCAGTTTCGGTTTGATCGGGGCGTGTGGCGCGTTGATTGCGCCGTTCGCCGGGCGGATGTCGGACCGGCTGGGTGCGCGAGCGGTGGTGACACTGGCGGGCGCGGTTCTTTCGGCGTCTTATCTTTGGCTTTGGCTGGTGGAGCGCGCGCCATTGCATTTTGCCGTGCATATGGCGGGGTTGGTGATTGGGGTGGTGGTGCTGGATATTGGCGCCCAGATGATGCAGGTGGGCAACCAGACGCGCATCTTCCGCCTGGCGCAGGACGCGCGCAGCCGCATCAACACGGTTTACATGACGGTGTATTTTGCGGGTGGCGCGATCGGGTCGGCACTGGCGAGCTGGATGTGGTCGCGGTGGCAATGGAATGGGGTTTGTGGTCTGGCGCTGGTGCTGGTGGCACTGGCCGGGCTGCGGCATGCAGCAGGCACACGGCGGGGGTCGGGCGAGCCGGGTGGGCGCAAGTCGATCGCGGAATTTGCTTCGCTGGAGGGCTGAGGCTGAGACGGTTTTGAGGCGGAGACCGTTTTGAAACAGAAACTGGTTTAGAGGTGCAGCTTTTTTACGCCCAGCGAAAGCAACGCTTCGCCTTTGGGCAAGGGGTCCTGATCCAGGCTCCAGGGCTTGTCCATCATTTTGGCTACGATGTCGCCTTTGACGTGGTCGGCGGTGGTCATGGTGTCAGCGATGCGGAGACACATGAGGACGGTGTGATCGTACATCTGGCGGTTGTAGAAGTAGGTGAGTTGTTTGACCGACTGGCGATAGACCCACAGGAAGAGAGCGGAAACGGCTTCGATGACGACGCCCGCGGCGATGACGAGAGTCGTCACGTCCTTGTCAGGCGGGAGCAGGCCGAACTTTCGGAGATCGACGACCCGGACGATGAGACCGATCATGATGACGCCAAAACCGATCCACATGGAGACGACGCTGTAACGAAAACTGTGCTGGGTCTGCGAAAGGCCGATGCGGTAGTAGGCTTCGAGCTGCACCCTGCTGTAGCGGAGTAAGAGGACCAGGCCGCTTTTATCGCTGGCCTTAAGGTCGTCTTCAACTTTTTCGAGCTCGGTACTGCCGCGGCTTACGACCTCGGCCACCTTGGCGCTCTGCGCGTCGGTGTACAGGCTGATGATTGCCATGAGGCCCTGCACGGCGCCGATGGGCGCCCACAGCGGGAGGACGGACAGGAAAAACACGGCGAAGGCGGCTGGAATGTTTTTGAGCGCCCAGGCGTGCAAGCCCCAGTCCCAGACGTCGGGAAGCGTGCGAAACCAGACGTACCACAGGATCACGAACGAGCCCGGAATGGAGACGAGCGACAGCGCCAGGGCGATGTTTCGGAAGTGCGGGTACTGGCGCAGAAGCACGATAATGCTGTTGCCGGAAGGGGCATCGGAGGGAGTGAGCGGCACAGGGAGCACTTGAGGATCGACAGAATCTTGCTGGATCGTGGCGGCGGCTGAAAGTGGATCAGACATGGGCGCGTCCTTACCGGGTCAGAGAGGATGTTTCTACGGGAGCAAAGCGTTACGTAACACCATACGTGGACTTGGCAGCAAGAACGTCCATGTCCCAGCAAAATGGGGAGGCAAGCGGGGGTTTGTCGGTGTACGGGCGGATGGCAGCGTGCGGATGGTGGGCGAGGCAGGTCTCGAACCTGCAACCCCCGACTTAGAAGGTCGGTGCTCTATCCAGTTGAGCTACTCGCCCCAGTTGAGCTACTCGCCCCAGTTGAGCTACTCGCCCCTGTGGGGAACTTCTTTGGGCATGTGACGGACGCGCAGAGGGTACGCGGCTGTGTCAATTGTAGCGGAGGTGCGGGCGGGCGCGAGGTCGCGGCCACGGAGAAGAGCGGTGATATCTTCGAGCGCAGCTTCCCAATGCATGGTGGCGCTGGCTGCGTCCGCTCCCAGAGCGCGGAGGTAGAGCGTGACGGCGAAGCCTTCGACGGTGCCGCCTTCGAAGTCGAACATGGCGGGGCGCATGACACAGGCGAGCGCGACGCAGGGATGGTCGAGGCGCTCCGCGCGGCGGGTGAGGCGGTCCAGCATTTCGCGCTGCTGATGGGCGGAAGCGAAGAACGCGCGGTCGCGCCAGAGTATGTCGATGTAGCTGGCGATTCCGGCGGCGGACTCGAGGGGGTCGAGCTCCAACTCGAAGCGAAGCATATCGAGTTCGTCGGGCTCGCTTTCGGCCGAGAGTTGCCAGATATCGCATTTGGCGGTGAGGAGGGACGAGCGTGTGGCGTTGAGCGATCGCAGAGCGCGGCCCAAAGCCGGGTAGTGAGCGACTTCCGGGATTTCGGCGACGTCGTATGGATTGGCGCGGAGATCGATGTAGTGCGCAGTGCTGTCGGGGTCTGACCAGGGGACGACGAGCGTGGGCGCGTCTGCCGTACATTCTGCGGTCCACTCGGAAAGCATCGTAATGCCAGTATCTATGAATCTGTGACTGAATCTATGACTTTCCGGTTTCTGGTTTGAGGACAGGCTCGATCTCGATACCGGACTGGGAATGGCCGAGAGTCAATGCACGGCTGGGAAAGGCGGTTGTATCACGCCAGGCGTGCTCAAAGAGGAAGCGCAGCGCTGTGCTCTCGGCCCAGTAGCCGTCATTGCCCGTGGTGGGGTCGGGATCGGCGAGAAACGCGCAGTGGCCGCCGTGTGCTGTCTCGATGAGGGTGATGGCGGGATTGGCGGCGATGCTGGCGCGGGTGGCTTCGACGAGGCGGACAAAGGGATCGTCGAGTGCATGCAGGATGAGCGTGGGAACGGTGATGCGGTGGAGAACGCGCGCGGCAGCGGCTCGGTGGTAGTAGTCGTCGGCCGATTTGAAGCCGGAGTAGAGCGCGGTGATGCGATCGTCAAACTCGCGGAGCGAGGCGATGCCGGCAGCGCGCTGGGGATCGAAGACGTGCGGGAAGAGCATGGCTTTGCGGCGAAAACGCTTGAGCAGCGCGCGGAGGAAGCGGCGTTCGTAGAAGCGGTTTTGCCAGTGATGGAGAGCGTCCGCAGAGGCTTGCAGGTCGACCGCTGGGGAGACACCGATGACGCTGCGCAGTTCTGTGGGCGCCGCCGCGCCGAGGTCGCCGGCGAGCTTCAGCATGAGGTTGCCGCCCATCGAGTAACCGATGAGAGCGATGGATTGCAGCTTCTGCGAGTTGCAAAAGAAGTGGAGCACACGCTCGACGTCGGTAGAGAGACCGGAATGGTAGAGCGTGGGGGTTAGGCGTTCGGTTCCGCCACAGTTGCGCATGTTCATGCGGATGACATTGCAGCCGGCCAACCAGAGCTTGTTGGCGTTGCCGATGACGTATTGCGATTTCGACGAGCCTTCAAGCCCATGCAGGATGATGACTGTGGGTCGCGCGGGGCGCTCGGGCAAGGGCTGCCAATGGCAGTGGCAGAGGACCTGGCTGGCGATCTGGCGGCCGCGCGCAGGGCAGACCTCGACAAGCTGTGCGACGGGTTCGGGGAGCCGGTCCTGGCGGCGAAGGAAGTTGCCGAAGATGGTCTGGAGATGGCCGTTGGATAAAAAGCGGCGGGGCTTGAACGCGGTATAGAACGGCGGATAAGCGGGGTTGGCCATCAGGCTTTTGCCCCGCTGAGTCTGGCTGCGCACTTGAGCATGGCCTGGGCGTTGAGCGCACCGGTGGGCTTGTCCTCATGCTTGAAGTAGACGAAGACCTGCTGGGCTGAGGCGAGAGTGGCGAAGCGCTCTGCGAAGGCATTCAGCTTTGGGCGCGAATAGCCGCCGGTGCGACGCAAACGGTAGCAGCGAAAGTCTGCGGTAGTGATGTCGGGTGTAACGAGGTCATCGCTTTCTGCGATGCACAGCGCGGCGTTATGGCGACGGAGGATTTCGTAGATGGGCTCGGTGAACCATGTGGGGTGGCGGAACTCGCAGGCGATCTGGAGTGAGGTTCCGGCCAGCGCGGGTTGGTTGAGGAACTCGGCTAGACGCGATGGATCCGCCTTGAAGTTGGGCGGAAGCTGGAACAGCAGCGGGCCAAGTTTGCCTGCTTCACGCGCCGGTGCGATGGCCGCGACAAACTCGGCAACGGCCTGGTCTGACGCGCGAAGCCGCTGAAAGTGCGTGATGCGCTGAGGGGCCTTGAAGCTGAAGCGGAAGCCGGGGGGCGTGGCGGCCAGCCATTCGCGCAATTGGGGTTCGGTGTGGAGTTTGCGGAAGGTGTAGTTGACTTCAACCGAGGTAAGGCGGGCGGCGTAATTGTAAAGAAAGGCGCGCGCAGGGAGCTCTGCGGGATAAAAGCCGGGTTTCCAGGTTGGATAGGCCCAGCCGGATGTCCCGACGTAGAGGTTTGTGGGCGAGAGGGCTAGTGTGGTTGCGGCGACTGGCGTGTATTTCGGAGCGCGCGGCAAGGGGACTCGAGAGGGTTGCAGGTGTGTCTCGTTTAGAAGGGTGATTGGGGCGGCTAGTGGGTTTCGAACCCACGACATCCGCTGCCACAGAGCGGCGTTCTGCCACTGAACTATAGCCGCCGTATCGAGGTCAATTGTAGCATCCAACAGTGGTGAAGGGGAGTGACCGCGATGAGTGCAGGGACGACACGACCAGAGATTCTTCCGCCGGGCGTTGGACCGGTGGATCGGATCCGCCCGCGGTTGGGCGGTGCGGGAGGGCTATTCGGCGACGAAAATCTTGACCTGCTTTCGCGAGTGCTGGACACCTGGTTCCGGGTGCCGGGAACCAACGTCCGGTTTGGTCTGGATGGGATTGTCGGGTTTATTCCGGGCATTGGGGATGCGGTTGGAGGCTTGGCCAGTTGCATTATTGTGCTGGCGGCATATTTTCGTGGGGCTCCGCTGGTGACGATTGCGCGGATGGTGGCGAACGTCGGCGTGGAGGTCGTGGTGGGCATGGTTCCTCTGCTGGGAAATCTGTTCGATATCGGCTGGCGCGCGAATCGCCGGAACTATCATCTGCTGGAGCGCGCGCTGTCGACTGGTCGCCGCGATACATGGCGCGACTGGCTGTTTATGGGCGCACTGGGGTTGGGATTGATGGTGCTCGCGCTTATTCCATTTGTGCTGCTGACCTGGTTGAGCGGAGTGATTCTGGGAGCGTTGGGGATCGACTTTCACCGCACGCGATAGAAACGGGATGCGATAAGATGGGAGATGTCGGGGCGTAGCGCAGCCTGGTAGCGCATCTGCTTTGGGAGCAGAGGGTCGGGAGTTCGAATCTCTCCGCCCCGACCATCAAATCAACAACTTAGAGCGAATCATCGTTAACAGATTTGAGCCGTGTAGCGAATACTGTAGCGGGTGCGTGTCGGCGCCGGTTAGGAGCCTCTACTGGGGCAATGCACGGTGCGGCGCGGCAACTTGCATTTTGGAGAAAACGTTCATCACAGCATCTTCGCTTGGATGGACATATCGGGCCGACATAGCAATCGAAGAATGGCCTGCGATCCGAGCCAGAGTCCAAGCATCGCAGCCGGCTTCACCCAGTCGGGTCAAAAACGTGTGACGCAATGAGTAAAGAACAAACGGTCGAACTCCACAGAGTTTCAGCGCGCGAGCGTGCTGCTTTTTGGTTGTCGAAGGCTCTATATGACCGCTTGCGGTTGCGGCTGCCCAAATCCAACCCTCCGCGGGCTCCTTGGCGGCAATCCACCGCCTTTCGAGGATCTCGCGCACTCTTCCACTCATTGGCAGCATTCGTCGTGCCGCCGCTGTCTTGCCGTGTGTGACCTGCAGTGTCCCGTATTGACCTTGATGCCAACTGACCGACTCCCAACGGAGTCGAGCATTTTCTTCTGGGCGCATGCCAGTGTCGATGAGAACGCTTGCGAGATCTGCGAGCGAATCTGAAGCGGCAGCTAAGTACTTCACCTCTTCGTCCCTAGACACGACGTGCTCCCGGTGATGTTCACCCCGCAATAGCTTAACCTTGGGCGCACTCGACATGACTCCCCATTCAACAGCGATGCGAAGCACCCGTCGCAACACTCGCAACGAGCTGTTTACAGAGCTTGGTTGCCAGCCCTTTCTCTGCAGGTAGGCGCCATAATCTGAAACGTGTTCACTCGTTATCGTGTCGATCTTGCGCTCGATAAGCGCAGGGTAACTGCTGATGTTATTAAGCTGCGTCCGGTTTTAGATGGAGTTGTATTCGGGAGTCTCCCGACGACGTAAGTGCTTCAAAGCAGACGTGTGTCCTAACCGGTGCAACCCAGTCTACGCTGCGGGCCTATTCTTTGGGAGCAGAGGGTCGGGAGTTCGAATCTCTCCGCCCCGACCATTACAACTTCCTGGGAATTAAGCAGATGTGGCGATTTCGCCAAGCGCATCTGCTTTTCTTTTGTTCACTGTGGGCGTTTTTGCAGCGTATCAATCCTTCAAGTTCTTTCGATTTAAACACTGTCAGGAGAATTTGTTTGATCGGTCAATTTCTTCGGGTCGATTTGTCCTGAGTTTATTGCATAGAGCGAATTTGACTGTCCGCCTGAAAATAGTAGCCGTTCGAGCAGGCCGACTTAAGTTGAAGCAGTAGTTTTGTGTCAAAGTGCACCTATGAACCATTGCGCTCACTCTTGGCCCAACGCCGACAAAAAGGGCTGGCAGGAACTCAAAGAGCATCTTCACGGGGTAGGCACTCTCACCGCAGAGTTTGCTGGCGAAGCATGGAAATCGCAAGGGTATGTGGCGGGTCTATGACATGACGCCGGGAAGTACTAAGCCGCCTTTCAGCGCTACATTGATGTCGCGCCTGAGGCGTCGAGCGAAACCAACCCGGCTATGCCCTCCGTGCGTCACTCTGCAGCTGGCGCACTGTTGGCTGTGGAACGCTTCGGGCTCCAGGATGCGAGCGGGCTTGCGCTGCAATCCTGCCTACTCGGTCGAGGTGACCTTTGAGACGTGTACGAAAGCACCGGCCTCGTGTCCCTCACGCGCCGCAAGCGCCAATGTAATCATCTGCACGGGGAGCATTTCAAAAATCGGACGCAGTTCAGTTGTCGTAGACGGAATACAAAAAACGCCGGGCGTGTTTTCTTCCGAGACCAGGGCTGAGCATCCACCGATACTTAAAATATCGCTCGCAATCTTTCGATTCAGGTGGGCCGAGCGTTCATCGCCTTCAAAGACCAGCACAAACAATCGCTTGCTGACCATCTCCAGCGGACCGTGACGGAAGGCCGCCGCGCTCATCCCCTCCGCGTGGAATCGAGCCGCTTCCTTGATGATGAGCCCGCCCGCGCCTGTGGTTGCAAGCGATGGCCCACGGCCGACCAGGATCATGTGGTCTGCGTCTCTGAGCATCGAGCACAAATCCTCCACGTGCCCTCGCCACGACGAAAGATACTGCCCCACCAGGTTCGGAACTGCCTCGGCGGCGCTTCTCCATGCACGCATGTCACCGCCACAAAGTTCTTCGCCAATCCGGCTCAGGGCCAGCAGAGTGCACGTGTACGTCTTGCACGAGACCGTGGCTTCTACGCCCGCGTCGATCAGAACAACCGAGTCCGACCCCAGGGCCAAGGGGGAATCGGCATCATTCGTGACACCGAGAATGCACGCTCTGCCGGCGTTCAGTTGCATCAGCCGCACCATCTCCGCGCTCCGACCGGACTGCGACACGGCGATCACATTCGTCTTCTCATCCAGCAAATGCCCGTAGTAGTAGACCAACTCGGACGTCTCCAACAGGAGCGCCCGGATGCCGGCTTCCGCAAACCGAACCGCCAGCGGTCGCAGCGCATGGTACGAAGAACCCATTCCGGTCAGGATCACAAAAGGCGCGGTGCTCGAGTGCAGCTTCGTCTTGAAATGGTTGATTCCGGCGGGTAAATCGACCTGAAGCGTGCGCTGCAAAACCTGGCTTTGCTCAAGAATGTCGCTCAGATAAAGGCCTTCGGCGACGGGATGGGTGGCGTTCATAGCGAAATCCTCTGAGGTGCAACGATCTGAGTATGAGCAGAGAAGTCTGTCCAAGCCCGTGTATAGCGGCCTGTGACCCCTTGAGCATAGGATAAGAATGAGATTTGCGCAAGCGCATGCTTGGCTATTTAACGGATGCCGCGCGCGGCGATCCCGTGGACGATCTCAACACCAGGTGGGTATCCAGCAGGACCTCAAGGCCATTCGGGGCATCGCCCTGAAGCATTTTGTAGATCAGGCTGAAGGCGGTGCGGCCCAATTCCTGCCTTGGCATATGCACGGTTGTCAGGGAAGGTGTCATCAATAAGGCCATCGGAATGTCGTCGGCGCCGATGACGGAGACATCTTCCGGAACGCGAAGGCCGGCGCGGATAAGAGCCTTGATGGCGCCGATCGCAGTAAGGTCGTTGCTGCACAGGAGCGCAGTGGGGAACAGACTTCCGGTGAGCAGTTGGTCAACAGCGTCGGAGCCGGATTCGGGCGTGTTGTTGCCCTCGATCACCCGAAGATTGCAGTTGAGCGCCCATCCGGCCGCTTCCACAGCGGTCTTGTAGGCAACGTGCGAGCGGCGATTTTGTGGCCCTGCGATCATCGCGATGTCACGGTGGCCAAGGTTGTAAAGGCACTGAACTCCCTCAACTGCGCCCTTTTCGTAGCGGAAACGCAGACTGCTGGTATGCGAGGAAACAGTTGCGCCGTCGAGCATCACGGACTTCACCTGGTTGGCGGCCAGGTACTCGATCAAGGCGGGTTCGAGCTGCGACGTCATGATGGCGACCGCGCTGGCCTTGTTCTCCACAAGCTTTCTGCATGCCCGTTCAGCGGTTTCCATGTCGTAGTTTGTGCAGAAAAGCAGCACGTCAAACCCGTTTTGGCGGGCTTCGTTCTCAAAGGCTTTGATCATGCCGGGGAAAAACGGGTTCTCGATATCGGAGACGATGATCCCCAGAAAGTCAGATTTGCCGCGTGCCAGCCCCCGAGCATGTGCGTTTGCCGCGAAGCCAAGCTCCCGCATCGCATCGAGAACGCTTTGCGTCTTCTTATTAGAGACTTGGCGTGTCTTATTGATGACGTGCGAGACGGTCGACTCCGAAACCCCCGCCTGGAGAGCGACATCCTTCATTGTTGCCATGGAAGCAAGCCCTTTCTAAGCCTCTTCATCAAACCTGAGAACGAAAAAACAAGCAAATGACAAGGTGCGAACGAAATAAGTTGACGGCGATGTGAGCCGGTGCTAGTTTTGTGCTCAACATAAAGCATGCGCTTGCGCAAGGAGTTTTCATGACCAACTTCAGCCGGTTGCTTCTTCTCCTTACTCTCCTTTTCACGTTTTCTGCCGCGGGCACCGCGCGGGCAGATGTCGCGGCTACCGTCTATGGAACGGTCGCGGACAGCAAGGGCGCGCGCCTGCCAGGCGCCTCGGTCATTCTGACCAACAGCAAGACCGGCTTTGTGCGCCAGTTGACGGCGGATGGGAGCGGAAACTACGAGTTTCTCTCGGTACCTGTCGGCGACGGCTACACGGTTGAGGTATCGAGCTCCGGCTTCCAGAAGTTCAAGAAGGCAGGCATCACGCTTCAGGTTAACCAGAGCTTCCGGGTTGACTTCGTTTTGAAAGTGGGTGAGGTCTCGCAGGAGGTCTCTGTTTCGGCTGACACCGTGCAGGTGGACACGAGCTCGAATCAGATCGGCGACCTGATCACCGACAAAAAAATGACGGCGCTGCCGCTCAACGGGCGGAGCTACACCGACCTGCTTGGGCTGCAACCGGGCGTTGTGCCCATCACATCGTCGGCTGCGTTCACGGATCGCCCGGTCTCTGGTGGCTTGAACGCGGGTGGTGTGTCGGTGAATGGAAGCAGGGAATCTGGCAATGCGTTTCTGATCAATGGCGGCGACGTGCAGGAGCCGAAGAATAGCGGCGCCAGCGTCATTCCTAACCTGGACGCGATTCAGGAGTTTCGCGTGCTGACGAGCACCTTCGACGCGGAGTACGGCCGCTTTGCGGGCGCCATCGTGAACGTGATTACGAAGTCCGGTACCAATGAGTTTCATGGATCGGCGTTCGAATTTCTACGCAACGAGAAGCTGAATGCGAAAAACTATTTTGATCAAAACCGGTCGGACCCATCGACGGGACTCCCCATCCCGAATACGGCACGTGGGGTGTTCAAGCGGAACCAGTTTGGCGGCACGTTTGGCGGCCCCATTTTCAAGAACAAGATGTTTTTCTTTTCCGACTATCAGGGGACGCGCGAGGTCCGCGGGCTGTCGTCTTCACCGGCCTTTATCCCCTCGCAAGCGGAAGTCGGCGGCAGCTTCGCGGACGTAGGCACAACGGGCTACGGCAACATCACATCGGTGGTAAAGGGAGACAACATCGCGGGAAATCACACCTTGGACGAGGTGCTCTCGCAGCGCCTGGGCTACCTGGTGCGCTCGGGTGAGCCCTACTGGGTCGCCGGGTGCAATACCAACGCCGACGCCCTGGCTGGTGTATGCGTCTTCCCAAGCCAGCAGATCCCGAAGGCGGCGCTGGACACCGCTGCTGTGGGTACGTTGCAATTTGTACCCTCTCCATCGGGCGTTCGGGGAGGATCGCCCTTCTTTGCGACGACAAGCCTGAAGAACCAGTTGACGGATGACAAGATCGGCGAGCGTCTCACGTTCACGAACAAGCGCACCGGAGACTGGTCGCTCTACTTCTCGGGCGACAGAGCATCAACCTTCGACCCGTTCGCGGGTGGGAACGTCCCGGGATTCGCAGGCACCGTGCCACAGAAGGCCTATCAGGCCAATGTGAGCAACACTCACATCTTCGGCGCGAGCATGGTGAACGAGGCTCGGATCAACTACACGCGTTCCACGATTTTCCAAACCCATCCATCAGGATCGGGTCTGGGTCCGGTGGGAAGCTTCGGCTTCAAGACGACCGGCCTTGGACTTATCGCTGCCGTGCCTGAGGTGGAGGGCGTGCCCAGCGTGTCGATCGGCGGCGCGTACAGCCTGAATCTTGGCGTCGTTTCGACCGCGATCAACCAGGTCAACAACACCTACCAGCTTGCGGACGTGTTCTCAAAGGTTGTCGGCCGGCATAGTCTCAAGTTCGGTGGCGAAGTTCGAAAGCTGCAGGTCAATGAATTCAATATCTCCTTTCCAAACGGAAGTTATGGATTTGACGGTTCCGAAACAGGCAATGCATTCGCGGATTATCTGATAGGTGCACCGAGCGGCTTTACGCAGCAGAGTTACTCCACCTTTTTTACAAGGGCGAACTATGGTGGCGTATTTGTTCAGGATGCTTTTCGCATCAAGAATAATGTGACGATCAACGCCGGTCTGCGCTACGAATTGATCCAGCCATGGTACGAAAAGGAAGGACGGCTGAACGCTATCATCTGGGGACAGCAATCTACGGTGTACCCGGGGTCCCCTACCGGCTGGGTCTTTCCGGGAGACTCGGGTATCTCGAAGACCATCGCACCCACACCCAAGGACGACTTTAGCCCCCGTCTCGGTGTCGTCTGGGCTCCGGACGCGCAGGGTGGGTTCCTGGGCAAGTTATTTGGCGGTGCAGGGAAGACTAGCATCCGTGCAGGCTCGGGGCTTTATTTCCAGGCGATCGAAGACCAGCCATCGTTCTACACCATCGGCGATGCCCCCTTCGGACTGTATTACTCGAGCCCAACGCAGGTGTACTTCAGCGAGCCCTACAAGGATCGCCGTCACGGAAACGACCCGGGTCAGCACTTTCCCTTCACCGACCCCAAGCCAGGCCAGGCTGTCGACTGGTCTACCTATCTACCGATCGGTGGCTCGCCTGGAGTGCTGCCGAACAATAAGACACCCACCGTGTTGCAATTCAATACAACCATTCAGCGTGAATTTGCGCGCTCCACGATCTTCAGTATTGGATACGTCGGCACGCGCGGGCACCACCTGCTTTCTGAGTCGGAAACCAATCCTGGCGACGCCGCGCTGTGTCTTGCGGTCGCGGCCGCGCTGCCAGCGGGCCAGGGATGCGGTCCACATGGCGAAGACCAGATCTATAACCTGCCGGGCAGAACTGTATACGGCACGCGCCCTCACAGCATTACCTCCGGCACATACAAGAATCAGGGCCTGCTGGACTTCACCAGCAACGCCTACAACGGGACCTTCGGCGATTCAGACTACAACGCACTTCAAATGAGCTTGAACAAGAGCTTTGGTTTCGCTCAATTTCTCGCGTCCTATACCTTCTCGAAATCAATCGACGACACGTCTGGGCCGACCGAACAGGTGAACCCCTTCAACCATCGGCTAAGCCGGTCACTCTCCGCGTTCGATCTGCCTCAGAATTTTGTTGTGAGTTACAGTTTCGACCTGCCGAAGCTGCGAGGCCAAAATCTGCTCGTCCGCGGCCCCCTGGGTGGATGGTCGCTTTCCGGGATCACCCGCCTCACCAGCGGCCTTCCAGTTACGATCAGTGAGCGCCTGGATCGCAACCTCTGGGGATCAAGTGGAACAGAGCTGCCTAACTGGGACGGCAAGGCAGTGGTGAAGTTCGATCCTAGAGCTTCTTCCGCGCATACCTACTTCAGCGCTGCACAGTTTCCGCTCCAGGCGATCGGAACAAACGGCAACAGCAGTCGACGCTTCTTTCACGGACCAGGCATCAACAACACAGACGTGGCGTTGCGCAAGTTTGTAGAGTTTGAGAGCCGCTTCTCTCTGGAGTTCCGCGCGGAATTCTTCAACCTGTTCAACCACGCTCAATTCAAAAACCCTGCAAGCAGGGTGGGCTCCTCGAGCTTCGGCCGTATCAGCGGCGCACGTGATCCTCGGATTGGCCAGGTTGCGCTTCGGCTCACCTTCTAGTACCTGTTGAATGTAACGCGCAGCCGAAACGTGTCCACCCAAGCCTGTCGGGAGAGTTTGATGAAGTTGTCCGCTGGAAAGACTTTGACCCGCAGGGCTGTGAAGTACGTCGTCGCTGCGACTGCTGTCGTCGCTTCGCTCCACGGGGCGGCGCAGCAAAAGCGGATCTATATCGCCCCGGACGACCATACGGACTATGTGTGGACGGCAGACGAGAAGACGTACGAGAAAGCCATGGTCAACATGACCAGCTATTACCTGGATCTAATGGATCAGACCCAGGGCAATCCTTCCAACACCCAGGCTCGATGGAATTTCGATGGAAGCCTTTGGATGCGTGCCTGGGAAAATAATAAAGACGCCACGCAGATCCAGCGTGTCGTCGACCGTCTGCGCGATGGACATCTCAGCATGCCATTGAACTACGCGGTTTCTACCTACGGCGGTATGCCTACCGAGGCGGTGCTGCGGGGCATGTATTACAGCGGTGAGGTGGAGCGAAAATACCACCTGCGCTTCCCCATGGCAGACGCGATGGAGGACCAGACGATCCCGCGTGGTCTCGGTGCGTTGTTCGCCGGGTCGGGCGCCAAGTATAGCTGGCGTGGGGTTTGTGCCTGCGCCACTAAGATGAAGCCTGCAATCACATCCATTCGTCCGAGTGAGATGTATTGGTGGAAGGGTCCGGACAACAGCCGTGTGCTGATGAAGTGGTACTCGACCTACAGAGAAGGCCCGCAAATCGGCACGTACCTTGAGGCCCGACAGACGGCCACCGTCGTCAACTTCGTGGACCACGACCCTATTTTCCGCAAAGCACATCCCTACGACGTGATTGGTCTATTTGGAGAAGGTGGGGATGACTTACAAACCAGTAACTCGGGTTTCGTCGACGCCGCCAAGCTCCTCACAACGGCCACGCGAAAAGTAATTGTCTCGAATGAGGAAGACTTTTTCCGCGACTTCGAGAAAACCTATGGCAACAAGCTACCGGAGGTAACGACCGGTTACGGCAACGAGTGGGACACGTATTCAGCGTCTATGGCGGAGTTGTCCGCGACAGTACGCCGGGCGACGGAACGCCTGCGACCGGCAGAGGCCATCGCGACCCTGGTCAGCCTGAAGCAGCCTGATTTCTACAGCAGCCGGCTGCAGGCGAGGCGCGATGCGTGGGAAGGCCTGGGGCTTTATTGGGAACATGACTGGACCGCAGATAGTCGCATGCTGAGTCGCGATATCCGGCGCGATTGGCAGAGACGGACCGCGCTGAAGGTCACGAGTTATGTCGATAAGTTGCTCGCGGATGGCGTGACTGCGCTTGGCAGCTTGATCACGCGCCAGGGGTCAGCGCCACGATACTTCGTGTTCAATCCTTTGAACTGGCAGCGGGACGACGCTGCGGATTTGGACTACAAGGGCAGCGAAGACATCCACGTCGTCGACCTGGCCAGCGGCGCTACGGTTCCATCGCAATTCGTCGAGCTGATAAACGAGAAGGGAACGCGCACGCGCCGGCTGAGAATCTGGGCACGCGGAATACCTTCGGTTGGATACAAGACGTTCGAGGTGCTGCCGGGCAAAAGCCCAGCCGCAGCAGGCGGCGTTCAAGCCAGCGTTGATGCGCTTGAGAATTCAGCCTACCGTGTGAAGGTAGGACCGACGGGCGAGGTAGAAAGCATCGTGGCGAAGCATCTGGAGGGACGTGAGCTGGTATCGACCATCAACGCCCGCGCGGCGAATGCATGGGGGCTTGGAACCGGTGTCGAAGGCGACTGGCAAACTGGCTCCGGCACCATCGAGATCAAGAACGCCGGTCCGGTTTCTGCGACTTTGCGGGTTACGATTCAGCAGCCGCTGCCCCGCGTGGTGGAGGTCACACTGTTCCGGGAAGGCGATCGCATCGACATCCGGAATGAGGTGCTCGGTAATTTCAAGGAGACGCATACGTGGGGCTTCAGCTTTGCGCTCAAATCTCCCGACGTTCATCACGAAGAAATCGGTGCCATCAATCACGCGCGTGTGGCTCCTGAAGGGGACTACGCCGCAACTTACTCCCGGCTGGATTGGTTGACACTCAATCACTTCGCGGCCATGAGCGGAGAGGGCGGTAACGGCATCACGCTTTCCAACTGGGACGCGGCGTTCATGAAGCTCGGACATAGCGATATCCAGGGCGGCATTTCGAATCTGGACACGATTACGCCGCAGATTACGGTACTTGCAGGCGGCCAGGTGGATGGCGCTACGCTAGGAATTGTCGATCAGGGCGGCGATAAATATCTGCTCCAGCGATTCGCGATGCAGGCGTACCGGAAGTATGACGCTGCGTCGTCCATGCGCTTCGCGCTCGAGCACCAGAACCCACTGATCGCAGGCGCGATCACAGGTGGGCGGGCGTATCCGGAGAAGCAATTTTCACTGCTGTCTACAACTGACCCAAATCTGTTGCTCTGGGCGGTAAAGCCTTCGGAAGAGGGCATCGAAAAGGGCGTTGCCGTGAGGCTATGGAATATTTCGGATAAGCCCTCGTCTTTCTCCGTGACAATGGACGGCGGAATATCGCGTGCCTGGGACGTGACTCATCTCGAAACCGAGACCGGCCCTGCCGCAGTGGCTTCCGCAGCGCTTCAGGGTAAGGCTGCCCAATGGCAGATGCGTAGCTTTCGCGTACTGCCAGCCCACCACGGCGGAGCCGAGTAGACAGCATGGCGGAAGTCAGCGACATAACCCTTTCGGCCCCGCCGCAACGCCTTCGCCGCGTTCTGACCTTCTGGGACCTGATCTTCTACGGCATAGTCATCATCCAGCCGACGGCGCCGCTGCCAGCCTTCGGCATCGTGAACACAGTGTCGCGGGGGCATGCGGTCACGGCGATTCTGCTAGCCATGGTCGCGATGATTCTGACCGCACTCAGCTACGGGAGAATGGCGCGAGTCTACCCGAATGCAGGATCCGCCTACACGTTTGTCGGGCGCGAGTTGCATCCAAACCTGGGCCTATTGACAGGGTGGAGCATCGCTCTCGATTACATTCTCAATCCCACCATCGGTGTGATCTGGTGTAGCAAGGCAGCGATGAATATGTTGCCGCTACCCTTTTATTTGTGGGTCCTATTTTTTGTTTTCGTGTTCGCGTGGGTGAATCTCATGGGCGTGAAGGCGAACGCTCGCACGAATACCTTCCTCACCATCGGCATGTTCACGGTCATCATTTGTTTCTTTATCGCTGCGATGGCGTACTTGTTTCATTTGTCCGGTCTGGCGGGCTGGTTCTCCACGCTGCCGTTCTATAATCCACCGGAGTTCGCCTGGACATCGGTGAAGCAAGCGACCTCTATCGCGGTGCTCACCTACATGGGGTTCGACAGCATCAGCACGCTTTCAGAAGACGTAGAGAATCCAGAGCGCAACATACTTCTCGCAACAGTTTCCTTGTGTCTCCTCACCGGAGTTCTGGGAGGGCTGGAGGTCTACTTCGGACAACTGATTTGGCCCAATTTCCGTAACTACCCGGATATCGACACGGCCTTTGTGTCGGTGGCTGGCCGGGTCGCTGGTCCGTGGATGTACTACCTCATGAACGGGACGTTGTTGATGGCTACTGTCGGTTCCAGTATCGGCGGTCAATTTGGTGCGGCGCGCCTGCTTTACGCCATGGGGCGAGACGACGTGATTCCTCGCCGATTCTTTGGTCGTCTGGAACCGAAGCGCAACACACCTCGCAACAACATCGTCTTTGTGGGTGCACTGGCTCTGGTGGGTGCTCTGCTGATGAGCTACCAGGCCGGGGCGGAATTGTTGAATTACGGAGCCTTCATCGCTTTTATGGGTGTGAACCTGGCGTGCGCCAAGAGAGCCTGGGCGGACGCTCGGTCATCGCGCAGGGGGAGCGGTGGATTAGCCTGGCTGACAACCATTCTGCCCCCCGTTGCTGGATTTGTCGTATGCCTCTATATCTGGTGGAGCCTGCGAAACGCCGCGAAAATTGCGGGAACGGTCTGGCTGGTGGTGGGTGTGATGTACTGTGCGGTGAAGACCCGCGGGTTCAGTACTCGACTTGAATTGCTCGAAGAGCCGCGAACAGACTGACATGCCGGATGATGCCATCAGCTTCGGAGCGGTAGACATTGGTGGAACCAAAATCGCCGTCGGCCTGGTGCGCGAGGATGGAAGCATTGCAGCCGAACGCAGTCTTCCTACTGCCAGTGTTCAGGGCTGGTTGGGTGGTGTTCAAGCGATCCGCACCGCCATGCTGGACTGTGAACGGGAGAGTGGACTGAAGCCGCGCGCGATCGGCGTGGGTTGCACCGGCCCCGTAAATCCCTTGACCGGAGTCGTCGGTAAGGTCGCTCTCTTGCCGGGATGGCAGGATGCTCAGTTGGTCGATGCTCTGTCGCAGGGAGCGGGTCTGCCCGTCGCGATGGAGAATGATGCCGATGCGGCCGCCCTCGGCGAACTGATCTGGGGCAGTGGAGAGGGCGCAGCGCGCTTTCTGTATGTGACGGTCAGCACCGGCATCGGCGTTGGATTTATCTGTGACGGTGAGTTGTACCGCGGAGCAGGCGGAGCCCACCCCGAAATGGGACATCACGTGCTCGATGGAAACGGTCCCGCCTGCTACTGCGGCGGACATGGCTGCTGGGAGAGTCTCGCATCCGGGACCGCTTTGGAAAGCTGGTTTCAACAGCGCACCCGACACGGGACTGAAGGGGGTCAAACCACCGCCCGCACGATCTTCCATCTAGCCTCGACCGGAGACGCCGTGGCACTGGAGGCGGTCGAGCGCCTTGTGCACTATCTGGGAGGCGGCCTGGCGAATCTCACCAACATCTTTGTTCCGGACGTGATCGCCCTGGGCGGAGGCGTGATGCGCAGCATGCCCGTATACATGCCCAAGGTCGCCGCGCTGGTGCACGAGCGGTGTGGGGAAGTGCCGACGGTAGACCTGACTATTTGTCTAGCTGGGCTGCAGGAACATGTCGGTCTCGCCGGCGCCGCAGCCGTTGCCCGGGCGCACCTCCGAAAGCTAACGAGCCACGCCTCAGGCTAGATCCGCACCTGCATGAGCCATCGTCGAGGAAGACTTCCATCGGACTCGAGCATCGGCTAACCCGCATCGACCACATCTGGGGATGAAACTAGCTAGCGAAGTTCACGGACGCATTGTTGCCGAAAAACCTCTCGACAACGTCACGAACGCCGACCCGACAGTGCGCGTCCAGTTCCCAGAGTCTGGGATCGTGGGAGAGTGCGAAGTGGGAGAAACTGGCCTGATCGATGTTTTGTACCAGTTGGGTTGTTAGTGTAGCGCAACGATGAAGGGCCTAGCATTTCTGTACCAAGGTCAGAGTTAGTCATCGACCTGTCTAGGTTTCAGCCAGTACGCGGCTAGCCGCGTACTGGCTGGCGAACTCGCTGGGCGTCCTGTCGGCGAGAGGTGCGTGAGGGCGACCGTCAGTATATTCCTGCTTCCAGGCGGCGATCAGCTGCTTCGCCTCTTTCAGATCAAGGAACCAGTGGGTATTGAGGCATTCACTTCGGAAGGTTCCTTTGAAGCTTTCTATGAACGCGCTGTCGGCTTGAGCTTCTCTTCGCGCAGCCGTGCAGCCTTGCGCCGGCCGGCAGGCTTCATACGCTTCAGCATGAGCCCCTCTTCCTTGCACAACCGATACACCAGGTACTTGCCCACATCCCAGCCTTCGCGGTTCAACAGCACGCGGATCTTGCGATATCCGTAGCGCACTCTTGCCTGAGCGATCTCGCGGATACGCATCCGCAACTCAGTCCGTGGATCGAGACAACTCCGATAGCGATATGTCCCGCGCGTCACGCACAGAACCCGGCACGCATGCCGCTCACTCGCCCCATGGCTGCTCATTAGAGCATCCACCATCGGTCCACGCCGCGAAGGCTTCACCATTTGTTTGAGAGCCACCCTTCAGGTCGGGTTTTGGTCGAAGACTAACACTCAGAATGGTTCAGAAATATCGAGGCCGATCACCAATCTTCACCGTGAAAAACACTCCAGGAGAAGCTATTTCAACAAGCTCTTAGAGACCCCTGAAGTACACGCCCGCTATTAGGAGGCACTGACTTTTGCCTACCGTGTGAGAGCTTCCGGCGGTATCGCTCTTCAAGTACGCCGCGTCAGGAGCACAGCGGTGTGCGGCGGTACTACCAGTGCTTGGTCAGGTGACTTTGGGCTCGGCGTATGACCAAGGTTTGTTAAGACGATTCGCGCCTTGGGACTGTCGAGTGACGGTCCCTCCAACCGGGAGGCAATTTCATAGCCAGGCATGAGCACACTGAGCGGCTGCGAGGCATCCTTGTTCAAGACAATCACCATCAACTTTCCATTCTTGCGAGCAGCGTAAGCGGTAGCGTTGAACGTTCCGGGATTGAAGTCCAAGCCCAGCATGGTGGCCCCTGCAAAGGGAGCTACAAACTGCATTCCGTAGCCGACGGGCTCCAATATGTACTCAGCATTCAGCTTGCCGTCAACACCTGAACCTGCGAGTGTTCCCTGGTTGGCAATCGGCGTATAGAAAGGTTTAGGATGCGGAACGGTCGGGTCTTTCATCAAAGCTTCGCCATGGAGAACGCCGCCCACTGAAACGGCTTGTGCATGCCCGGAACCGCCATGAATATTGACGCCGCCGTAGCCGAGGCTCATCAGATGCAGGAGGTAGTCGGCACACCAGAGTGCGGCGGCAAATACGTCGCTAACACCGCTCTTGCCTCCACCGTAGACGGTATTCCCTTCCGTCATGCGCCAGGTTACTGAAGGTCCCATATACTTCGAGGCGGCTGAAGCCGTTTTTGCAAACGATGTCACCTTTTCGTCTGTCCTGAGAAGATTATCTATGTTTGCCTGAGGATTGGAAGGCGGCCCGCACCAGTAATAATGGTGCGACATGGTCACAACGTTAGGCTTGTCGGTAACGGATGCCCACATGTTGGCAAGCTGCGGCAGCCATGTAATATCCCCAGCGACATCGGGAAAGCCGAACTTGGCTTTCGGGAGAGCTTTCTGAACCGCTCTGGCGATTGTCAGCCACTCTTCGAGATAGCGCTTTACGTTCCAAGTTTCGGGGTCCCGCAGGTGTCCCTTGAAAAGATCCACCTCATTGCCCACCTGAAAGTATTGGAGGCGTGAGCCTAACTTATTAGCGACATAGGTGGCTTCAGTGGTGTCAGTTTGGGCCGCTCCGTAGCCAAGATTGAGACCATAGATGCAAGTCCATCCGGTGGCTACTAGGAAGTCGTTAAGGTTGTCAACGGCCTCCGGAGTGATGGCGAATATGGTGGCAGCGGTTGGCTCTCCAGCTGCCCTCCAAGGTGTGTCGATGCGGTGAGGCTCGTGCTGATCGGGAGTCGCCTTCCACCATCCGAACTCACTGGTGTTGCCTCCCAGGCGTGAGACTCCGCGCGGCGAGATAGAGCGGAACTGTGAAATCAAGCCTTTGTTTGCAGACGAAAAGAACGTCGGATCTTCAAGTTGCATGTTCTCGTAAGAAAGGCCGATGAAGTCGGATGGGACGTGAACACCGGGTTGACCGGACTTCACCGTAACCATAACTTCCGTCGAGTTCCGCTGACCAAGCAAGAAGCGCGGCGATAGGTTCATTGCGCCGACGGTGAAATATATCTGTTTGAGGAACCGACGGCGGGGGACGACTCTACTGGTCATGGAAGAAACCCTTCTGTGATTTGGCTGCTGCTCGCAAGTGCATAAGAAATTTCAGCGGAGTTTGATGCGAAGTTCCCCACCGTCATATTGAACTTCTTTGTCTGCACGCTTTGAAACCTCTTCGCCAATGCCGTGTCCGCTCCCTACGATGACGATGCGAAATATGCGGCTGTTGATCATTCCAGGAAACGTGCCTTGACGTGCGACAAATGTCAAAACGGAATCCCGGTCGTCCCACCTCATTGGGATTACTGAGTGCTGGCCCTTTTCGTAGTCGTAGCTATCGCCCGCATCCTCATACAAATCGAACCGGCCATCCGCGCCGCGATAGATGCGGAGTTCGATGGGCCCACCCGGGTTCTGATTCGCATATTCAATCTCGGGTCCCATTGGCAGAATGGAACCGGCTCGGATATAGAGCGGGATCCGATCCAGCGGGGCATTGGCGTCGATCTCCCTACCAGCCTCGACGGTCTCGCCCGACCAGAAGTCGTACCATGCCGCTGCCCCGGGCAGATAGACGCTGCGTTTGGTTGCGTCCGCGGTCATCACCGGATTCACCAGGATCGCCGGCCCGAACATGAACTGGTCCCCGAGGCTCCATGTTTTCGGGTCGGTGCGCCAGTCCATGACCAGGGGGCGCTGGATGGTGTAATCCTCGCTCGTCACCTTCCATGCCAGGGAATAAATGTAAGGCATCAGTCGATAGCGCAGCTTGTCGAACTTCAAGAGCACGGGCTCAACCTTGTCGAACGCCCACATCTCGTTCTGCGGCCGGTGGCCATGGGTTCGGAAGACGGGGCAGAACGTGCCGTACTCGTACCAGCGCGCATACAATTCCTGATAGGCAGGGTCCGCCAGTGGATCCTCATGCGGAGGCCAGTAGCCGCCGATATCTGTTGTCCAGTAGGGCGCCCCGCTCAGCGCAAAGTTGAGTCCGGCCGGCACCTGGTGAGAAAGTCCCCAATACGTGCCGTACACATCGCCAGACCACACGGTCGCACCCACGCGCTGCTGTCCCAGGAATGCCGAGCGCGTTAGCAAGAAGACTCGTTTGCGATCGGTCGCTGCCTTCCAGTGGTCCTGAACCCCGAGCGTGTGCTCAAACGGAAATACGTTCGTGTATTCTGCACCATTGCCGATGGCGAGCCGCTTGTCGCGCAGGATGCCATCCCCAAAGTGCGGCCAATACTCTTCCGGCTCAGCGCTGTCGAGCCAGAAAGCATCCCATCCCTGCTGTAATAGCTTGCCCGGAAGGCGGTTCCAATAGATATCGCGAGCCTCCGGATTCGTGGCATCGTACACATGAGCGTCACCCACGAGTAGATGTTTGGCATCAAGCTGTTTATAAGTCTCGGACGCAGGATCAAGCAGACCCCAAACGGAGATCATAGTGTGAACGTTCTGCTGGTGCAGCGATTCCAGGTCCTTGGCTACATCGTGATAGTTCGCATTGAACTCGGGATCACCTTCCCGCTTCCACCAGAACCAGTCCTGGACGATAGCATCCAGCGGAATGTGCTCCGTGCGATAGCGCTCGGCGATCTGCCGTATCTCATCGAGCGAAACATAGCGGTCCTTGGACTGGAACAACCCGTAGGCCCACTTCGGCAGCATGGGCGCATGGCCAGTCATGGTCCGGTACTCGTGGACCACGGTGTCCATCTCCGGCCCGTAAATAAAGTAGTAGTCGAGCGACCTACCGGCGATCGAGGTAAACGTCAGCTCCAGCGGAAAGCGATTGTCGACGTAGGTGAGGGCGGCGGTGTTCCACATGACCGCGTAGCCTTTATTGGAAACGAGGAAAGGAATCGCAACATCCGTATTGTCCTGCGCGAGCTCGACGGTGCTGCCGCGGTAGTTGAACATGCCGCTCTGATGCTGGCCGAGCCCGTAAAACGCCTCCGTGATCGTGGGCATAAAGCGATCTTCGACGCGTAGCGTATGATCGCCGTTCAAATCCACCTTCTCATATGTGCGCGGAACATTGGGATCTTCTTCCAACAGCGCTTGTCCTTGCGCGGAGCTGAAGCTGATGTTGCCGTGCTTCAAACTGAACGACACTCCCAGAGTCGCGGTACGAATGCGAACCGCATCGGTAGTCCGCGTAAACGTGGACGGAGCGCCCGCGCAGGCCTGTTTCCGCTCCAGCATCCACGGCTTCGGTCCTGCCGACGCGGTCGATTCTTCCGGTCTGGCAACCACATGGATCACCGAGTCTCCGCAGATTTCGATCTCGACGACCTCATTGCCGACGGTAGCGCGGATTCCCTGGCGGGTCTGTTCAGCAGCGATCAGGCCCACGCTCGGGGCATTCTGACCGGGGATTTGTGCCGCTGCGCTTCCGATAAGAAGCAAGAGGGGGAACACGACGATTCGAGTCGGAAGGTTATAAAAAAATGTAGGCATTTTGTCTGATCCGATTCTGCAAATTCTGTTGCCCTTTATGGGTTTGGTCACTGTCCGCGATGGACTTATCAAAACGAGAACGTGATTGCCTTGGAGTTCATTGCGGAAATTGTCATCTTCACCGCGATATCTGGAGTCGCAATTTGCTGCTGCCACTGCACGTCAATCTCTTTCGACTGATCTGGCAAAAGCTCAAAGTCGTTGTCACTGAGACTGGTGAGGTGGGCTGACGTACCTGAACCCTTCCACGGCATCTGGAGATGAACCAAATGAGCGTATCCTCCCGTGTGGCCGATACGGATGCGACAGTGGAAGGAACCGTCACGGTTCACGACCGGAGAGACTTTTGTGATTTGGAGTTCCGTCGGCGAAGCCTCCTTGAGACTTTGGAAAAGTGGCCGTTCGTGGGCCGCGAGCAGGCCGGGGGTAGAAGGTTGGGGCTCGGGCATCGCTTTTGCGAGCAGGTTGGCGAACTCCACGAAGTATGCGCGAAGCTGCGGGACGGCAACAAGATACTGGTCGATGGGCAGTACGGTGTCGTCAGTCACCGCAGGTGTAAAGCCTGTGAAGGCGACGGTCTTTCCTTGACCATACGAGCCGGTGGTGAGCAGGGGCAGGCCATTGATCGACAGGGTGGTGATTGAACTGGGCCTGGTCGAGACGCGATTGAAGGCAAGCAAGCCGTATTGACGAAGCAGCGCGAGATGTTCGGGCAGGGTGGACTCGGCTTTGGTTGGGACGGTGGGATCGGAGATGTCGTGAAGATAGGGCTGCGATTCGTAGGTGTCATCGAAGGTGTGCGGCCCGAAGTTGGTATCTTCGTGACCTGAAATCTGGACTGGAAGCAGTGCATCCAGATCCGTAGCTTCGACGAGAGCAGAATGTCCTTGACCGCCGTGGAAGCTGCCCACCCCCCCCCGTATGGATGAATCCGGAGCCGGATCGTACTGCTGCAACCAACGCCTTGGCGGTTTCCTTTGGCAGAGCCTTGGCAAGAGCCTCAAACGATGCGAGCCAGATGACATCGTAGCGAGCGTGGATGGCCGTGCCGTCTTTCAGTTCGGTCGCCATTCGGTCGAGTGCGTTCTCATCGTACAGGTCCACGGGAACGCCGAGCGCTTCCACGATCTTCTGTATGGGAGCGGCGTACTTCGTTTGTGCGATGAGCAGCACTCGGTGTGACTTGGGGAACGCATTCGGGACAACCTTGATGAACGAGGTCTCTTCAACCGGAGCCGCGCCTGCGGATGTCGAATCAAGTGTTGCGCGCAGGACATAAATACCTGCTGTATGCGGGAGCGTAAGAGAGAAACTTCCGGCCAGCAGCTTTCCATCGGAAGGGACAGACACAGGGTAGTCCGAGGCGAAGACGACATCGCCGCTGAGTGTGAGGAGCTTTGCATGGACCGTGCCCGTCACCTCTCGATTGAGATCGTTGATAATCCAGAGTGGGGCGGACCATGGGCTGCCGGCCAACTGCGACTCCAAGGCCTCCTTGTAGGCGAAGCTGATCGCCACTGGAGCCTGGGCCTGCTTCAGATACCAGTACGCGACCTTTGGCACACGATCGAAGTCAACGATGCCGAAGCGTGAGCCGGGGGCAAGCTCCAGAAAATCCCAGTTGCGAATGCCATTAACCGGCTCGTACTTCTTGCGGCGATACGCCTCCGCGGCATAATGCATCAGGAACGCCTGGTAAAGTTGCGTATCCTGCACAAGTTCTTTGGCGGATTGCGGGTTGCGATCGATGAAGTGGGCGTTCCGATACAGCATGCTGTAAAGACCGTCCGAGAAGAAGCTCGTCCACGCAGAGTAGGCGGTTGTATCGATGGGAAGATTGAACCAGCGCCCTTCGGCCGTGTGCTGCGGATTCCATTGCTGTTCCGGTGTCAGATACTTATCGAGATTTTCGAACGAAGGCATGGAGATGCTGCCGTACTCGGAGACAAAGCCGGTTCTGGCGTCGAAGTGTTCCTGGTAATTGCTGTGGATGTAGCGGGCGCCGGCCTCGGCCATCCAGAAGTGCTGTTCGCCGAGGTCGCACAGGCTGGGATGGAAGATAGCTGTCGGCGAAAGCTTCGTCACGATCGCTCTGATCTGGGCAATAAAGGTGTCGTAGCCTGCCTGGTCAGGCTGCAGGTTGTTGATGCCCCAGCGGTCGCCGTTGGCTTTGTCGTGCGCCTCGGCGAGCGGAGCCCACTCCATGATGGAAGCATGATTGCGGTGCGCGGTCACAATCTGCGTGACCTGAATGCGGGCCTGCTCCAAGAATGGTTCGCGGCGCGGACTGCCTTTGTCCAAAACCTGTTGCGGACCGAACTGAGCGAACGGCATCTCTTCGACCACAAGAATGCCGAGGCGGTCGCAAAGGTCGTAGAACTCCGGTTTTTCAACCACCGTGAAGTTGACCACCAGATTGAAGTTCGCGTTGATGAAGAGTCTAAGGTCCCGTTCGTAGTCCTGAGCAGTGGCCTCCGACCGATAAAAACTTTCAATCGGGAACCAGGAGGCCTTAACGAAGAGCTTCTGCCCATTGACCCGGTAAGCCATGTCGGGATCGCGTGTCACGGTGCGAATGCCGATGCGCACTTTGCGTTCCGCGCCGGGGACTGCGCCCTGCGGTGCGAAGCTGGCCTGAAGATCGTAGAGATTTTGAGGTCCCTTATCCCAGCTCCACCAGAGGTGTGCGTTCGTAACGCGCACGTCGGTCTCCACCGTGGTTTGACCTGGCGGGGCATGGACTTGAAAGGCAGGAATGGTTTGCACCGCGCCGGTGAAGTTAGCAGGTTTCAACGTCACATCGATTCTGCGGTCGAGGGTGTCGGAACCGGCGTTGTCAACAGTCGCGGAGATGTGAAGGAGCGCACTGCCGTCGGCGGTGATCGACATCGTTTCAGCATGCAAATCGGAGATTGTGAGGGTGCCGGAACTGACCAGATGGACATCTCGCCAGATACCCATGGGGTATGCGGCATTGCCTTCCGATGGAAGAGCATCCCAGCGAACGTCGATGTAGTAAGGCGGTTTGGAGAGCGCCGGCAAAGCCCAGGGCTCGGTCATGCTGAAATCGCCGTTGAGGTACTCCACGAGCGCACGACCCTTCGGAATCCAGGGATGCGTGAGCTTGACCGCGAGTAGGTTGGGCTGGCCATTACGCAGCAGGCGCGTCACATCGAAGGAAAAGGAGGTGTAAGTGCCTTCATGGGTGCCAAGCAGCTGACCATTCAGCCATACCGTCGTAAAGTAGTCTGAGCCTTCGAAGATAAGATGGTTTTTCGTGCCGATGGCCATGGCGGGAGCGATGAATTGCTTGCGATACCACCATTCCCTGCGATTCACATCGAGTAGACCCTTGCTTTCGCGAAATCCATCGACGCCGGTGAGACCAGCCTGCACTTGAGTATCACCCGGAACGCTCACGGAACGGAACGTGCTGTCGTTGAAGTTTTCCAATGATGCACCTGCCGGTTCGCCTTGCTCGAATTCGAAGGAGCCCATCCGCCAGTCAGTGCCAGCGAGCGAAAGGTCGCTGACTGCAGCGGACGACGCTCGAGGTTGCTTTGCCGAAGGCTGGGCAGCCGCGGCTGCGAACGAAAGGCAAAGTGTGAGTGCAAGCAGAGTTGTTTTCAAGGATGCGGGTTGCATGGGCTAACCTCGGTGTGGCGTGAAACTTCGCTTAGCAGCGGGTCTCCATAAACAAATAGGCCGCCCACGAAAATGTTCGTTATGAATACTTTCGCAATGTTTCTACTTTCGTATATAACTGTGGCGGTCGTCAAATCGAAACCAGCGGGTTCGTGAATGCACAGCAACGTGGTGATGGGAGAGACCCACAATGGAGCCCGAGCGAGGTCGCGGGGTTATGTAATTTTTCTCGCGTCGATTGCGGCGATATCGGGATTTCTCTTCGGTTTCGATACGGCGGTGATCAACGGCGTGCTTTTCTTCCTGCGGCGTCAGTTTGCGTTGGACAATCTCCAGCTTGAAGTCGCGGCAAGCTCGCTGCTTCTTGGGTGTCTCCTGGGCGCGGCGGGGGCGAGCCTGATCGGAGATCGGCTTGGGCGGCGCAAATCCTTGTTGTTTGCGGCTCTATTGTTCGCGGTCTCTACGGTGGGCGCGGCGCTCGCTCACTCGTTGCTTGTATTCTCCGCAGGTAGGTTGGTTGGCGGCCTGGCGATCGGTCTGGCTTCCTGCCTCACGCCGGTCTATATTGCGGAGATTGCTCCGGCGCGAAATCGCGGGACGCTGGTTTCGATGAACCAACTTGCGATTGTCGTCGGCATTCTTTCAGCGTACGTGGTGAGTTGGAAGCTTTCCTTTCTAGGCGAAACGAGCTGGCGCTGGATGCTCGGCGTGGCGGCGGTCCCGTCCGTTGCATTCTTCTTTGGATTGCTTAGCATACCCGAGAGTCCGCGATGGCTCATTCTGAACGGTCGGCGTGAGCAAGGGTCGGCAGTCATGGAGCGCATCTTTGGGGAGGAAGAAGCCCTGGTCCAGGTACATCTCATCGAGGCTGCTGGCAACGCGGAGCAGGGTGCATGGGGTGAGGTCTTCGCGAAGCCCATGCGCCGCAGGCTGGTCGTAGCTTTGTCGCTGGCCGTGCTTTGCCAGGTCACGGGGATCAACACGGTACTTTACTACGGTTCCATCATCATCAGCGATCACTTCCCTGGACAGAGTGCCGGCACGGCCATGGTCGCCAACGTTGTCATCGGCGTCACGAATTTACTTTTTACGCTGGTTGCCATGCTGTTCCTCGATCGCTGGGGCAGGCGGACGATGCTGCTCACCGCGTTTGGGGGAATGGGCGTGTCGCTTGCCGCACTTGTGCTCGGGTTGGGCCGGGCTGAAACGCCGCCGATGTTCATGCTCGCAAGTGTTATCTGCTACGTTGCTTTTTTCGCCTTCGGGATGGGGCCGGTGGTGTGGATCGTGATCTCGGAGATCTTTCCCGGCAAGATTCGGGGACGGGGGGCAGCCGTGGCGACCTCCACGTTGTGGACCGCGACGCTCACCGTGACCTTCACCTTTCTTTCGCTGGTGAAGATTCTCGGCATCGCGGGGACCTTCGCCATTTATGCTTTGCTGTGTCTGGTCGGGTTCGGTTTTACCTGGAAGTGGGTTCCTGAGACACGCGGCAAAACCCTTGAAGAGATTCAAACGGAATGGCGGAATTGATAGTGACGAAAAGCGCAAAGAAGCAGGCGGCAAAAGTGGTTCCGGCTCCACCCCCTCCCGCGGTTCAAAGTGGCGAGAAGCAGCAGCAGCGTTTCAATTCGATCCTGGCTTCGCTGCAGCAGAGTGGATCCGTCTCGGTGGACAGCCTGAGCGCGGATCTTGCCGTTTCCGTTGTCACTATCCGGCGGGATCTCGACATGCTCGAGCAGCAGGGTATGTTGAGTCGCACCCACGGTGGTGCGGTGTCCATTGATCCACTTTTCTACGAACCATTCAAGAACGACCGCTCGTTTCTGGCGCAAATGCAGCATCTCTCCGACGAGAAGAGGAGGATCGGACGCGCGGCAGCTGCCCTCATCAATGTTGGCGAGACGATCGCCATCACACCAGGAACTACGACGGCGGAGGTGGTGCGGGGACTGCCGTTGAACTGCAACATCACTGTCGTGACGAACACTGCCAACATTGCTATGGAGCTTTCCAAGCGGAAAGATGTCAAAGTGTTTGTAACCGGCGGCCACCTGCACGGCGACTGGTTCTCTCTGGTCGGACCTACGGCTATTCGGAGCCTTGAAAATATCCTCATTCAGACGATTTTTGTCGGTGCGGATGGATTCGACGCGAAGTGGGGGATCAGCTGCCACAGCACGGACGAAGCGGAGCTGAACGGTGCGATGGTGCGAAAAGCGCGTCGGCGCATCGCGGTTGCGGATCATACGAAACTGGGACTCGTCGCGGAGTGGCGAATTTGCGAACCGAAGGATATTCATACCCTGGTCACCGATACGGGAGCGACGGACGCGATGATTCAGCCATTTCTGAAGGCTGGGATTGAAGTGATCCGCACTTGAGCAACAGAGTGTTTGCAGTCTTCGCCTGGGAACGCGGAGAGAGGCCCTACTCGGTTGGGGCGCGCAAATGATTGCGGTCAGCCGCTGACCGCCCAGCCGCCGTCGGCGCGGACAATCTCTCCGGTGATTGACGCCGCCTCATTGCTCAGGAGGAATAACGCGACGCGCGACACATCATCAGCGGAAATCAGGTCTTTATAGAGCGGCTGCTTGGCGCCGATAAACGTCAAGATCTCTTGATTGGTCTGGGCGCGAGCGCTCATTGGCGTCCGCACCAAGCCGGGCGCGATGACATTAAGCCGAATGCGGTATGGAGCATAGTATGCCGCGGCGGAGATGGTCATCGCTTCGATAGCCCCCTTGCTTGCGGCGTAGGCGTTGGTGGCGAAGTAATCGCGTTGCGGGTTGCGCGCCAGAACGCTGCCCATGTTTACAATCGCACCGTGCTTGCCGTGGTCCATCCACCGCGCCAGTACACTGCGGCAGACGTGAAAGGTGCCGCGGGCATGGACGTCCATCATCAGCGTCCAGGCCTCGGAGGAGCAAAGGTGCAATGGGCCGTCGCCGGCTGACCGTCCACTCAACCCGGCTACATTGAAGACTGCATCCACGCCACCCATCAAAGAGAAGGCGTTTCCAATAGCGGAGTCCACCTCGGCCGGAGCCGTAACGTCTGCGATGGCATAAGCGGAACCTGGAAGCGAGGCGCAGAGCGTCTCACACTCTTCGTGGTTCTTGGCGACGATGAAGACGAGCGCGCCTCGCGAAGCTGCAAGGCGCGCCGAAGACTCGGCTATTCCCGAGGAGCCGGTAATCAGCAACCGTTGTGGCGGAGGATTACTCATACAAATGCTTCAAACTCTTGCGGTATCCCTCATAAAAGAGTTCGAGCTGGTCTTCCACGCTTGGGTTTCCGACAAAGTGGTGGCTTGGTAGCATGATCGGCTTATGGCCTTTTTCGAGAAGAAGCTTCGCGGTTTCGCAGCGCAGCATGTTGATGATCATAGCCCCGGTCACGGTAGAGGTCGGGCCGGTGCGCCATTCCAGACCATCGAGCTCGAGAACGCAGTCTCCTGGGGGGCATTGATTATCGAGTACGATGTCCGCAATATCGATCAGCTTCTTGCCGGAGTGGTGCGCGGGTTCTGATCCCTCGCAGTGGCGTCGCGAAACCAGAGCGATGACGGGAAGCCCGCGCTGCTTGACGCCTAACGCCGATTCGACAATGATCGGACGGATTCCGCTGGTAGAGATAATTATGAAGGCGTCGTTCGGACCGAATTTGAAGCTCTTGAGTATCTCTTCCGCATAGCCGTCGAATTTTTCGAGATGGAGCGGGGCACGCAGTCCGTTCGACCCGATGATCTCAGCATGATTCGAAAGGGAATGCTCGACCAGCGCTACGAAACCTACATAACAGCCCTGGCGCGGGGTCATCTCCTCGGTCATCATGCGAGAGTGTCCACTGCCGAAGAGAAAGACTAGACCTCCCTTCGAGATACGATCGGCACACAATTCCGCCGCTTTCTGGATATTTTCAAGTTGAGTGGACTTGAGTTCGTGGAGGAGAGCGATGGTGCTATCGAAGTAGTTCTCAGCGGCGGTCTGCATGATGGGTGTGGTCTCCGGCTATATTCTTAATGACCTTAAAAGAATATCAAGATGATCGATTGATGTACAATAAAAAGTTAATGGCACAGACAGACGGCGTCAACGGTGGCAATCCATGAACGATGTTCCTATCCTGGGGATCGATTTGGGCGGAACCAACCTGAAGGCTGGCCTCGTGGGATCCGACGGCAAGTTGCTGGCGCATACCATGATGTCTCTGCCCCTCAGCGCGGACGACCTTCGCCATGAAATGTCGAATCTAACCTCGACGTGGCGTGGCGCTTTTCACGGGATTGGATTTAGCTGCAAAGGTGTCACAGATCGGAATTTCGATCGCCTCCTGCATTCTCCCGGAGACTTGAAGTTTCTCGAGGGCGGGTCGTTTCGCGATCTGCTTGGCAGCGACTTAACGGCCATGCCGCTATATGCGGAGAACGATGCCAAGAACGCCTTGCTCGCCGAAGTGTGTTGGGGGAAAGCGAAGGGCTATCGCAATGTGGTGATGGTCACGCTGGGTACGGGCGTGGGTGGAGCCGTGTTGATCGAGGGAAAGCTGTTCCGGGGTGCGCATGGCGTGGCCGGCCACCTCGGTCACATGACCGTCGATTTTGAGGGCAAGGAATGTATCTGCGGCCACAAGGGATGTGTGGAAACGATATTTTCCGCACGCTCCATAGAGGCAGCTTTCTTCGACGAAGTCCATCGCGGACTGCATTCGAGATTGGACAAGTCCGCCAAGTGCGACCAGATTTTCAGTGCTGCTGCAGAGGGAGATGAGGTCGCTTCCCGCGTCGTGCACCGGGCCTGCACGGCGTTGGCAGCAACGCTTGCCGACATCGTCCATGCCTTTGATCCGGAGATCATCATCTTGAGCGGTCAGGTTGCGTCGTCCGGAGAGCGTTTGCTTGCACGCCTACGAGACGAACTGCGCCGACGTACTCGTTTTTTCGTCGGTGAAGACATCCCTTTGATCATCAGCGAGTCTCCCGTATACGGTGGGGTTCTGGGAGCGGCAGCGCTTGTAAGAACGCAAATGGAGGGGCCATAAAGATGGCTAGTCGTGCCTTCACGACGGGAGTGGAAAGCATCGGAATCTTCGACGTGATCGTCGCGGGCGCGGGGTCTGCGGGCACGACGGCCGCGATCGCGTCTGCGCGATCCGGTGCTCGCACGTTGTTGTTGGAGCGGCATCCGTTTCTTGGGGGAACGAGCACTGCAGTGCTTGATACGTTTTACGGCTTCTACACTCCAGGCAGCCGATCGCTGAAGGTTGTCGGCGGTATTGGAGACGATGTCATTGCAGGGCTAAAGACCTACAAAGCCTGTATGGAACGTCCGAATACCTATGGGGCCGGTACCGGGATTACCTATAATAGTGAGTATCTGAAGGTCGTGTGGGAGACTCTGGTCCAGGACGCGGGTTGTGATGTTCTGCTGAACGCGTGGGTGCAGCAGGTGGAGACAGTCGGGGATCGCATCGCAAACTTGATCGTCGCGACGCGGCAAGGCCTCAGGCGCGCCGAAGCCCGGATGTTTATCGATGCCACGGGGGATGCCGATTTATCTTACTTTTCAGGCGCCCCTTACGAACTGGCGGGAGAGCAGACACCCGCGCAGATGTTGACGACCACCTTCAAGGTGGTCAACGTCGATACCGCGAAGCGCAAGTCGATCGGGAAAGACGAACTCCATCGCAGAATGGGTGAGGCAGCAGAGTCAGGAAAGTACGATCTGCCACGCCGTGAGGGTAGCGACCACATAACGCCAATTAAAGGCATGTACGCGACAAATATGACGCGGGTGCAGTCTTTTCAGACATGCGACGGCCAGACTCGCAATGCCACAGATCCGTACGTCCTTACCGCTGCTGAGATGTGCGGCCGCCGCCAGGCGCTCGAATACATGCGGTTTCTCCGCGATTGTGTCCCGGGCTATGAGGAGTCGGATCTGGTCTCGTTCGGGACGCAGATCGGTGTGCGCGAGACGAGGCGTATCTACGGCGAGTATCGCTTGACGCGTTCAGATGTGTTGGAAGCGAAACAATTCGACGATCAGATTGGCCTCTGCGGCGCACCGATCGAGGATCACCACGAAGGCAGCGATACAGAGTGGCAATATCTTCCGGATGGTCGAGCGGTCGGAATTCCATTTCGAACGCTTCTGCCACAGAAGATAGAAAATCTACTAGTCGTTGGACGCTGTTTTTCGGCATCGCACGACGCTCACGCCAGCGTCCGTTCGATGGCACAATGCATGGCCATGGGGGAAGCGGCCGGAACGGCAGCCTCGACCGCATGCCTTACCAAGAAAGAACTCCGTGAAATCGAGGTGTCGGTCCTGCAGGATGTTCTTCGTTCCAACGGGGCCGTTCTGCAGGTGCCGCGATGAGCTTCCTACGGACTGTGCTCGGTGATATTCCGGCGGATGCGGTGGGCATCTGCTATGCCCACGAACACTTGATTATCGACCATAGCTTCGCCACGTATGAGCGCCGGTGCAAAACTAGGCCACAGTGCGCCGCGCGAGCGGTGCGCTCTGGCGGAGTAAAAGTAGGCCACCGCCGGATCTTGGATCATGAGTTGTCGCCTGGATGGCGACGGTTCATGAGACACCGGAGGGATGTT
>JBBRNF010000011.1:0-132536 GCA_038230455.1 Terriglobales bacterium | reverse complement strand
TGCGACTTGCATGTGTTAGGCACGCCGCCAGCGTTGATTCTGAGCCAGGATCAAACTCTCGTTTAATCTTGGTGTGGTTGCTCTTGTAGGACAGGGGTCCCAAGAGTCAACCGCCTCCACTCGCTCGAAAAGGAGTGGAGGATAAAACTAGTGAGAATGACACAACCAAAGGTCACTTCATCTCACGACTGGCACGTTCAACTATGTTGTCAAAGATCCTGACTGCTCTCGCCTAAGCGGGCAGTTTTGGATCAAGGACCAACGTCGGGGCGAACCCTCGATTTGTGTCCTCGAACTTGATTGCGCTGTGTGCTCGCAAGAGCTTCCGGGCTTGCTGCTTTACTCACCGGCCTCGCCGCAGTGTTTTGCGCGAACTTTTTGAGATTATCTAATCTCGCTTCGCTTGTCAACACTCATTTCAAACTTTCTTTCCAGAAGCGTTTGAACAGCGCAAATGTCAAAACATCAAAACGACTCAAGGATGAGTCGCGGAGCGTAGGCTCCTGGTATTGAACTGCAGTGGCTTGGGTTTGGTCGGCTGGCTCTTGCATGCTTATAACCGCCACATGCGAGCTCTTACTACCGCGATCAAACGCTTGGACTGCGCTCCGTCGTGCCGTCCACGCTCTGACGATCGTTCCTGTCAGGCTCGGGCGCGAAGCTCGATTCCTTATTACTTATTCAGCATAACCCGGGGTGCGGTGCTTTTGCAAGTCCCGCCCGAATCAGCCAACCTGCTATGTACGGCTTAACCAGAGTATCGAACCTTGCGATCGTTTGCAACCCGGCCACTCTTTCAGGCTGCCGCGCAGCGTGCTGCTCAGCTTTGCGACTTCCTGAGACTAGCATCGTCGTAACAATCCCGCAACAGCAAGCCTGTGCACGGTGGTGGAAATGTCTTCGCTGCCAAGGCACGAGCGTTGTCTGAACAAGCCCGCTTTCTGGACGGAATGCGTTCCGCTGGGCTATACCTCATCGAATGCAGGCAATTCCGGATACCACGTATCGAACACTGAGCGAACTCATGCAAAGCGCGGCAGGCTGTCTCGCGTTTTCTGCGGTGTTTCTTGCACCGGGATACTTGTTTGGATGGCTCAGCGATATCGACGGTTTCCGCCAAAGGTCGGGCGCGGAAAAGCTGCTATGGTCCGTGGCCATTTCGGTACCTCTGGCGCTGAAAATGAACGAGGTCTTCGCAAGAAATTTCGGCTTTCTCATCCTGTGTTGGTTCGAAATTGTAATCACCGTAGCGGCTATCTTCTTGGCGGTCCGGAGCCGCCCCTCTCTCCGACCAAGGGCTCCATCGAACCCAGGCGGATCGTCTCTCGCCAACCGCCTCGCGTATTCCGCCGCTGCCCTGTTGACCGTATATATCCTTCTCGCTTTGCTCGATGTGCAAGTCGGACCCCGGCTGTTTGTTCCCACCGTCATTTACGACTGGGCGGTACGAGTGCCGCTGATTGCATCAGCCATGCACGGGGGAGTACCGCCGGCTAACCCCCTTTCCACCATTCCAGGACATGCGGCAACGCTGCGCTACTACTACTTCTGGTATTTGCTGTGCGGGCAAGTAGCGCAACTGCTATCAATTTCACCGGCCGCAGCACTATCGGCCAGCGCGGTCTGGGCAGGCCTGGCGCTGCTTTCGACAACCTTTCTGTGCCTAAAGTATCTACTCGGGTTGCGACGAAATCTACGCCGCCTTTGTACGCTTTCCTTTCTTCCCCTTCTGGTGATTGGTCTCGATGTTCTGCCAACAATAGCCATCCTGATGAGCCATGTTTCTCACCCTTATCTCGACATGGAGTGGTGGCGCAACGACCGCACGCCGGCCCTGCTAACGACACTTCTGTACGCACCGCATCACATCGGTGGGCTGATTTGCTGCATGGTAGCAATGCTGGCTTTGCTTGCTATTTCAACGCCCCCCGTCTCGCGGAGAACATTCTGCGGCGGCACGATCCTGGCGGGCATTGCGTTCGCCGCTTGCGCTGGAACGTCAACGTTCCTCGCATTTACCTTTGTGATTGTCTGTCTCGTGTGGGGTCTGGAACTGCTGCGGAGCCGCCTGTACGTTCCCGCGGCGGCACTTTCTATCAGCGGAGCCATCGCATGGCTGGTGAGCCGCACTTTCCTCAAAGAGCTCGGTTCAGGTTCTTCCGCGGCCCATGGGTTCGCCTCATTCGCATGGCGGTCAAGCGCCTTCGCCGAAATGCATTTTGCCAAGCATCACCTGCTGGTTCAGCATCCTGTGGCCAGCTTTCTGGCCCGTCAGCCCGTCATCCTGGCGCTGGACTTTTTCGAATTGGGCTTCTTTGCGTTTGTCCTTGTGGATCGCGTACGGCACGACCTACTGCCGGCGGTGCGAGGCAGCGCCTCGATGCAGGCCGGACAGCGTCTGCTGTGGGCGATTTTCATCGGAGCTGCCGTAGTCGCGCTCTGGCTTTCCTCGTCGGTTACGCAGTCGGCCAATGACCTGGGTATGCATGCGGGCCTCGTCGTTCGCTTTGTGCTGATCCTGTGGTCGGTTCCTTACCTTGACCGGTTGTGGCAGAATCGCCACGCACTCTTTCGGGGACCGTTCCGGGAGGTTGCCGGCACCGTCGCCGCGATCGCATGCCTTGCATTGGGTCTGGCGGGGGGCTTGTACGGCGCCGCCATGAATCGGCTGTACTT
Source organism: Terriglobales bacterium (assembly GCA_038230455.1). Lineage (GTDB taxonomy): Bacteria > Acidobacteriota > Terriglobia > Terriglobales > Acidobacteriaceae > Granulicella. The sequence continues at coordinate 129,860 of JBBRNF010000011.1, read as the reverse complement.
CCCGCTGCTGGAGTCACGGACAATCGACCGGCAGATCGACGCGTTAACAGCCGACCGGCTCAGCTACCGTCTTTCTGCGATTCGCTCCGTGTGGCAAGATCTCGACCACCTGCTGCCCCCAGACGCTGTCGCACAATTCAATCCGACAGGAACCATGCAACCGGCGTTTTCCCGCTACAGTCTTCGCCGAATCGCGGCCTCCGATAGCGGATGTGGTACCTCGTTTGGCGGAGACTACAGCGCCTGCGCGCCCATCTCGGCAGAGTTGCATCATTTGTTCGGCTCGTCAGCCACTGCGGTTTCGGTCAACGGCATTCCGACCTATGCGCCGGCAAGAGAAGCGGCCTCGACCGCAGAATTCATGCAGGTGTGTGGTGATTTGGCCTTAGGAGCAGTGCTAGTGGAGGCAAGCGATCCGATCTGGCAGCGAGGTGACTCGTGGGTATGGAAAATGCACCCAGCCCTCGAACGGCCGACCGTCCGCGTCTTTCTCTGTGCAACTCAAAACGGCTTGAACGCAGCACTCCCGTTGACACACGGGCTCGCGCGTGTCGCCGGCAGAATGGCCGGACGGTAGAATGCTTTCCTATGGAAGCGACCGAGATAGACGAGTTCCGCAAACAGGTGGCCGAAGGCGGCGAGGCCAAACTGACGCATGTTTCGCTCGCGATCAGCATTCTCGCTGTACTGGTATCCATGGTGACGGTGCTTGGGCATCGCACACATACCGAGGCGGTGTTGATGCAGTCGCGTGCGGCGGACCAGTGGAACGAGTATCAGGCGAAAAAGATCCGGCAGACAGAGTATGCCGTAGCGGCGGACCTGTTGACACTGCAGCCGAACTCCAACAACGACGCGGTGGGGCGCAAACTTGAGGACTATAAGTCGCGCAACGAAAAGACCACGCACGACCTGGCCGACGAGCAGGACAAAGCGAAGGAGTATGAGGCCGAAGTCGCCAGGGCGGAGCATGCGGCCTCACGCTACGACCTGGGCGAAGCGCTGTTGCAGATTGGGGTGGTGCTGACTTCGATCACGTTGCTGACCCGCAAGACCGCCTACTTCCTGATGGGGCTGGGGCTGGGCGCTGCAGGAACGTTGATTGCGATCACAGGACTGTTGCAGCACTAGAGTTGCCCGATCAGGCTGCATGGGTGTCCAGGCTCGGCGTGCTCAGGCGCTGCGGGCGTTAGTAGCCAGCCGGTTTGCTAAGCACATTCAAGTCGACCATGCCGTTGACGAAGTACTGCACGGCAAGCGCAACCAGCAGCAGGCCCATGATGCGAACCAGAATCCGGATTCCGGTTTCTCCAAGCACCCGGGCAACCCGTGTGGCGCTGCCGAGTACGAAGTAACAGACTCCTGCGGTAACGGCGATCGACCCTATGATGGCACCCATTTGCCAGCGCGTTTGCGCCTGGCCGACCAGCACCATCACGGAGGTGATGGCGCCGGGGCCGGCGAGCATCGGTATGCCCATGGGTACGATCCCGACGTCTTCCTTGCTCGCGGCGACAGCGGTTTCGCTGCTCGATTCCTGGGTGGGTGAGCGCTTGGCTTCCAGCATGTCGAGCCCGATGAGCAACAGGATCACGCCCCCTGCGATTTCGAACGCGGGCAGGGTGATACCGAACATCCGGAAGATGTAAGTGCCGGCAAAGGCGAACGCAGCGAGCACCACAAAAGCCGTGAGCGACGCTTTGCGGGCGGTGCGGCGGCGCTTGCGGGCGTCCTGCCCGGCCGTTACCGCGAGGAAGGTGGGCAGGGCGGCGAAGGGGTCGACCAGAAAGAAAATAGAACTCAGCGCGAGCACCGAAAAGCGCACGTAGGACGAGCCTTCCAGGCGCAGCGCGGCGGTGTGCGGGTCTATCATCCTTCCTCATTGTTTCACGGTGACGTTGCGGCAAAGTTATAATCGGGGCTCAAGAAGGAGAGCCTGAGCATGGCACTGGAAACGACAGCAAACATCTGGCACAACGGCGAACTGATCCCGTGGGAGCAGGCAAACATTCACGTGATGAGTCATGTGGTTCACTACGGTTCGTCGGTGTTTGAAGGGATTCGCTGCTACACGCAGCCGGACGGCGCGAGCATCTTCCGGCTAACGGAACATATGCAGCGGCTGATCCATTCGGCAAAGATTTACCGTATGCCGCTGGGCTATTCGGTCGAACAACTTACCGAGGCGGTGATCGACGTGGTGGAGGCCAATGGTGTGGCTCCTTGCTATGTGCGGCCGGTTGCGTTTCGTGGCTATGGCGAGGTCGGCGTGAACCCGCTGCGGTCACCGGTAGAGGTGTACATCGCGAACTTCCCGTGGGGCAAGTATGTTCCGGGCAATGACGGCGCGGACGTCTGCATATCAAGCTGGGCGCGCCTGGCGCCCAATACGATGCCATCGCTGGCCAAGGCAGGCGCGAACTACATGAACTCGCAGCTCATCCGCATGGAGGCCGAAATCAATGGCTACGCGGAAGGCATCGCGCTCGATACCAACGGCTACCTGTCCGAAGGCTCGGGCGAGAACCTGTTTCTGGTTCGCGGAGGAACGCTGTTTACGACGCCGCTCGCGAACTCCGTGTTGAACGGAATTACCCGGGATTCGATTCTTGTGCTGGCCCGCCAGATGGGCATCCCCGTGGTCGAACAGCCGATGCCACGAGAACTGCTCTACATCTGCGATGAGGCGTTCTTTACCGGCACTGCGGCGGAGGTGACGCACTTGCGCTCGGTCGACCGGATTCTGGTTGGCGATGGAACGATGGGGCCAATTACATCGATGTTGCATAAGGCATTCTTCGATATTGTGAACGGGCGCGCTCCGGACCATCACGGCTGGCTTACGCCGGTGAAGGTGCGCGAGGCTGTCGCGGTCTAGGCCTCTTGATCCTTTGCATGAAAACGGCAGCCCGCGTGGGCTGCCGTTTCCATTGGGCCTGGCTACCGATGAGTTAGACGTCGGTGTCAGCGCCGCCATCCTGGGGGCTTGGCGGGATTGGCTTCGAGACGGGCTTGCCGGTCTTGTTGACGTCGGCGGCAGCCTTCTTCTCGTCTTCCTTGCTCTTCTTCTCGGAAGTTTTGTCTTTCGCAGACTTCTTGCTGGCGGGTTGTGAATCCTTGTCCTCTACGTGCTCCATTGTTGCGTTCTTGAAAATGGTCCTGGACGCCGCATGAATCGCCTTGGCGGTATCGAGTTCCTCTTGCAGATTTTGCTGCAGAAGGTCGACGACTTCGCGGTGACCCAGTACCTTCGCCATACCGATGCAGGCCTGATAGCCGGCAATTTCATAGTGCTCGGTACGAAGGGCTGCGCCGATCAAACCGCTGTCGAAAGACGCGTCATCGAGGTCCTCTTCGAGCGCTTCGGCACCTTCCTTGACCACGCCTTCCATACCTTCGCAATGCTTGCCGGTGGGCTTCTTGCCGAGATGCTCGAAGACCTGGCGGAGACGGACAACCTGACCTTTGGTTTCCTCAAGATGTTTCTTGAAGCCTTCCTTGAGTTGTGGGTCTTTAGCGCCCTTGGCAAGCTTGGGCAACGCTTTGACTAGCTGATTTTCCGCGCTGTACATGTCGCGGAGTTCGTCGATAAGTACGTCCTGCAATGCCATGTGTTTCTCCCGTTGTGCAAAAGCCCCGGCTGACGTCCGCGCTCAAGAGCTAGCTGCCTCATTCTGCTGCAAGAATGTCAGAGCACAACAGTCGCCAGAACGGTTGGCTCACCTGCAGAACATTCTTGCCTTCGTCGAGATGGACCCGCTAACTTTCGTCTTGCCGGAGAGCAGGATCAGAGCGCTTGCGTTGTCGCTGTTGCGAGGTCGCGGTCGGGGAGAGTAATCGACCAGCGAGCGGGCTGAAGCTGTGGGCCGGCAAAGAGCGTCGCAAAGAAGCGCAACGCAGCCAGGCCCACCAGTCTGTTCATTGGCCCTCGGTAGGCCGGTGCGCGCCCACGAGTTCGGGCTCTCTCGTCGCTGCGAGCTTTTCCACCTGAGCGGCGACGGGGCGCCGTTTGCGGGTGTAGGGCGGCAAAATCTGCGGGGCCCCGGTAGCCAGGGCACGCTCCACCGCTTCGAAGACACGTACGTCGAGCAGGCCCTCTTCGCCGTCGGCTTCCGGCATCCTGCCCTCGAGCACGCAGTCGGAAAAGTACTTGAGTTCCCCGCCGAACTGATCTGTCCTGGGGAAGGTCTCTTCGGACTTCTTTTTGCCGGTGGTGACGGTATGCTTCATTTGCGAACCGACCTGAAAGGCAGGTTGCGAGTACAGGTCGCCGAGGTTGCCGACGACGCGAAAGTCATCGAGGTCCTGCGCGTTGTAGCTGAGAGCCATAGTGGCGATGCGCTGACCAGGAAAACGGAGGGTGACCGCGACGGTGTCGTGCATGGAGAATCGCTCGGGGTCTGTGCAGACCCCGGTTGCCGAGACTTCGATCGGCTCCGCGCCGAAGAGGTTGCGTACCATGTTGATGGGGTACGGCCCCATGTCCGGCACCGGTCCAGCCCAGAAGCCATGCTTGGCGCGGTGATTCTGTCCGCTGACGGGCTGCGAGAAGCTGGAGTTGAAGTAGCGCAACGCACCGAGGCGACCGCTCCGGACCGTGTCAAGCGCGGCTAGCGTGCCGGGTTCGTGGTGCAGGCGATAGGCCAGCATAAGTTTGGCTCCGGAACGCTCGGCGGCGGCATTGATGCGCTCGCACTCGGCCACGCTGACGGCCATGGGCTTTTCGAGCAGGAGGTGTATGCCTGCATCGAGCGTTTTCACGGCAAGTTCTACGTGATCGAAGTTGGGCGTAGCCAGATAGACGGCGTCGATTGCGCCAGAGATCAGCAGGCCGTCGAACTCCTCATAGCTGTAAACCGCGGAAACACCGTATTTCTCGCCGACCTTACGCGCTTTCTCCTCGTGCCCGGTGACGAGGGCGACAAGCTCGCTATTACCGGTGTGCTCGATACCCGGCAGGAGTGCGGTCTGGGTGATCCAGCCGATGCCGACGGCGGCGTAGCGGACTTTGGGATTGGGATTGGAATGGGATTTGGAATTGGGTGTTGTGACTTTTTCTGTCTGAGCCATGAATCTTTACTCCGTTTGATCTTGCCTGGGGAAGTCGCGTGCGGTCGTATGACGGTTTGGATGCAGGCCTCCGGAGGCGTGCCGCCTCCCTCGGGCTTCCAAAGCTGGGTGCCAGTGATTTCAGTCGGGAAAGAAAAGGCTGAAGACGGTTCCGCTGCTGCCGGAGTTGTCGCTGCTGCGCAGCCGGATGGTGCCGCGATGGGTGCGCACGATCTCTTCGCTGACCCACAGGCCGAGGCCAGTTCCGGTCATGCCCTTGGTGGTGAAAAAGGCTTCGAAGACGGCTTTTTGCGTAGCTGGGCTCATACCGCAGCCGTTGTCGGCGAACGTGACGCGAACGCCAGAAGCATCTGTGCGCGGGTTGCGGGTGCGGCGCGTGCGGAGTTGAAGATGCCCGTCTTCGCCGACGGCGTCGAGTGCGTTGCCGATCAGGTTGGCGAAAACCTGGCGCATGTCTCCCGCAAAACAAAGCATGGCGTCGTCCGCGGCGAAGTCACGGTCGACTTGTGTGCGCAGGGTGACGATGCGGCTCTGGTAGAGCGAGAGCACGCTTTCGAGTATCTCCGAGGCGCGCGAATGCGCGGCGTGCGTGGACTGGCGGTGGAACTTGAGCGTCTGCGTGACGATATGCGACACGCGAGCCAGTTCGCTGGCGGCAAGCTGCGCGTACGTGCGCATTTCGTCGTGGCTGCTTTCGCCGTGCTGAATCAGGTACAGCAGGTTGGTGACGCTTTCGAGCGGATTGTTGATCTCGTGGGAGATGGAGCTGGCCATGCGCCCGACGGCGGCGAGCTTCTCGGTCCGCTGCAACGCGGCGTCGCGGCGGCGACGCTCGGTCACGTCGCGGAAGAAGAAGGCGATGCCGTGGCCGACGGGAGCGGCGTTCACGTTGTACCAGACTCCGCGCGGCTCGTAGAACTCCTCAAACGAGACGGCAATGCGCTCTTCCATAACGCGCTTGTAGTGCGCCCAGAATGAGGTAGCCTCCATGCGAGGATAGACATCGAGCAGGCGCCGTCCGACTAGGCTGGCGCCCTCAGAGATTGCGTCCATCGCCCGTTGATTCATAAAGGTAACGACGTAATTCTGGTCCAGCACGATGACGGAGTCAGCGCCGACGCGTATGAGGTCGTGGACTAGATGGGTCTGCTCTTCGCACCCCTCGGGGCTGCCTTTTTCCGCAACGGCATGCGCTGCGGGGGAGGTCGAGGTGGTTCGACCGGCGGCTGCGCTTTCGTTCCGTTCCCTTTCGCTGTCATACAAGGGATTGAGATCGGTTTTAGGGCCCATTGTCATACCGTCGATCTCAAAAACTACTTCTGCATCGTCGCTCATGGCATAAGTTCGCCCGTACCTGGAAAGTACGGATGCCGAATTCGCCCACCCTGGTTTGCTGAAGGCAAGGTTGGTCGGCTCAGATCGGAACTTGGCAAGGTAACGTCAGGCCAACCGTTCAGGCCACGCTGGTAGTGTTCGAGTCGACCGGCGCATTGGCCGGGGGGACGCTCGAAACGGCAACATCCGTCCATCCTGGAAGGATTTGCGACCCGACGATCAGGCGTACGCCATCCTGAAACGTGAGATAGGTAAACGCCCATTGCCGGAAGACCGAGAAACGGTTCCGAAATCCGATCAGGAAGAAGATGTGCACGACCAGCCAGGTTGCCCACGCCATAAATCCGCTCCAATGGGCGTGAAACGGCCACGCAATCCGCGCAACTGCGGCTTTGCGTCCAATAGTGGCCATGTCACCCTTGTCAAAATAGCGAAAAGGCTTCTGTTTAGTGGCGTTGCCTTCGACCAATAAACCTATGCGCCGGGCTGCGTAGGAGCCCATTTGCATGGCGGGCTGGGCGACCCCGGGAACCTGCTTACCATCCTGTTCGAAGTGCGCGAGGTCGCCGACGATGAAGACCTCCTGGTGGCCTGGCGGGTTGAGATGCTCGTCGACTTCCACGCATCCGCGACGGTCGGTCGTGCAACCCAGGGGACCGGCCAGCAGTTTACCCAGCGGCGATGCCTGTACCCCCGCGGCCCACAGGGTACAGACACTTTCGATGCGCTCATCGCCCACCAGCACGTAGCCGGGCTGGACGTCGGTAACGTGAGCATTCGTACGGGTTTTGACGCCGAGTTCGGTGAGCTGCCTTACCGCGCTGACCTGCAGATCGGGTGGATAGGCGCCCAGGATGTGGGGCGAACCTTCCAGGATGAGGACATTTGCCATGGAGGGGTCGATGTGACGGAAGTCGCGCTTCATGTAGAGGCGCGCGATGTCGGAGATGGCACCAGCAAGCTCCACGCCCGTGGGGCCACCGCCAATAATGACAAAATTGAGCTCGGGGTGGGTCCCGCTTTCGAGCATCTGGCGCTCAGCGAGCTCGAAGGCGAGCAGAACGCGACGACGGATCTCGGTGGCGTCTTCAATAGTTTTAAGACCCGGGGCGAGCTTGGCCCACTCCTCCTTGCCGAAATAACTGTGCGTCGAGCCGGTTGCGACAATGAGGTAGTCATACATCAACTCGGCACCGCTCTTGAGCTGTACGCGTTGACCGTCCGTGTCGAAGTTCGTGACTTCGTCCATGATGACTTCGGTGTTGGTGTTGTTCCGGAGAATGGAGCGAATCGGTTGCGCAATGTCTGCGGGCGAGAGCACGGCTAGCGCGACCTGATAGAGCAGCGGCTGAAAGGTATGGTGGTTTTTCTTATCGACGATGGTGACGTCGACGGGCAGCTTGCCCAACCCCATCGCGGCGTTGATGCCGCCGAATCCCGCACCGATGATGACTACCCTGGGCCTGTGATCTGCATTTGCAGTTCGAACCTGGCTTCCGGGTATCCCGTTTGCGCTGTTTACCTGCGCCATTTTGGCTCCTCGTTTTGTGTCGTATGTACGATGCAGTGCGGCTCCAGAACGGTTCAATTGGGCTGGTTGTCAGTGCAGTTCCCGCCTGTTTCGCGGTGCCAGCAGTCGCCGGAAACCTTGTGCCAACCTTCCCCCGCGGGGGTGCCGCCACAATGCCACTCCGTAGTCTTGTGCTGTACGCAGCAGAGACCGCTGGACGGAGCGATCGCTTCGCAGGTCTCGTAGTCGAAGGTTTTTTCGACGGAAGTCAAGCTCACGGAAGATACTTCCGCTTTGGCTGCGTGGTCCCGGCTTTGCAATTGGATGGAACTGGATAACCCCACTCTCCAGCGGGTCATGTCCCTGGGTAGATCGACGAAAGTTGCCGGACCGTCGCTACTTTTGCAGGCGAATGGAGCAGCGAGGGCCCGGCAAAGGTATTTATTGATGAGAAAACGGAACTCCCGTTCGCCAGGGGATGAAGTAAACGGGATGAAGTTCTTCTCGTCGAGCCCGGCGCTGAACTCAAAGGTGGTCACGCCTTCTTTCGATACCTGGCAGGAGCGAGATTCGCCGTAAACATCCGCCGTGCTGGAAAGGGGCAGATGAATGACAAGGCGGGGGCCGGCGACCGCAGATCCGTCTCCTGGCCGGACATCCATCTGAGACACTACAGAGAGCGTCAGGCTGCCTTCACCACCGGGGCCAGTGCCAGTTTCCAGCAGGCGAGCGTCCACACCGACTTCGATTTCTTTCGTAGCATGGAAAGGTGAGTGGCGCTCCTCCCTGACGGCGATCCGCTCTCCGGGTCTCACTTGGACGATTGTCCGGGAGGCGTCGGGTGTTTGCGCGGGCACTGCCCGTGCGGGAGCCCAAATGAGGGCCGCAAATAGGAAGTATTGCGACGGACGCGCCATGCACAGAGGATACGTCCTGGGAGCGGCGATAACCGCGCATTTTGGCGTTTGGATGACTTTTGATATGGGAAACAGGACAATTGCATGGGTGCTGTCTCAGTGTTCCAGCCCTGAGACAGAGACAGGCAACGGAGGCACGGATGGCTTCAGCAGCAAAGACAATAACTGCATCGACGAGAGTATTGACGACGAATCGGCACCTTATCCGCTGGGTGGAAAAGATGGCCGAACTGACGCAGCCGGAGGCCATTCACTGGATTGATGGTTCGGATGCTGAGAACGAGTACCTGTGTCAGAAGCTGATCGATGCGGGGACCTTCACGAAGCTGAACGAGTCGCTGTGGCCGGGCTGCTTCTACGCCCGCTCGTCGCCCAACGATGTGGCCAGGGTGGAAGACAGGACGTTCCTCTGTTCGCTTTCGAAGGACAACGCGGGGCCGACCAACAACTGGGAAGACCCCTACGTCATGCGCAAGAAGCTTAAAGCGCTGTTTCGGGGCGCGATGCGGGGGCGCACGATGTATGTGCTGCCGTACTCGATGGGGCCAATCGGGTCGCCGATGTCACAAATCGGCGTGCAGTTGACTGATTCCGCCTATGCCGTGGTGAACATGCGCATCATGGCGCGCATCGGCGCTCCGGTATTTGCGGAGATTGATAAGGACACCAAGCGGGTGGTGCCGTGCATGCACACCGTGGGTGCGCCGCTCGCAGCGGGCCAGCAGGACGTTGCCTGGCCTCAAAATGACGACAAGTACATCGTGCACTTCCCGGAGACGCGCGAGATCTGGAGCTATGGGTCCGGGTATGGCGGCAACGCGCTGCTGGGCAAGAAGTGTTTTGCGCTTCGCATTGCGTCGAACATTGCACGCGATGAAGGTTGGATGGCTGAGCACATGCTGATTCTGGGCGTGGAGTCGCCGGATGGGGAGAAGACGTACGTCGCCGCAGCCTTCCCTTCTGCCTGCGGAAAGACGAACTTTGCCATGCTGATTCCACCGGCGGCCTTCGAGGGCTGGAAAATCTGGACGGTCGGCGACGACATTGCGTGGATCAAGCCGGACAGTACCGGTCAGTTGCGCGCGATCAACCCCGAAGCGGGTTTCTTTGGCGTTGCCCCGGGTACTTCCGCAAAGACCAACCCGAATGCCATGGCGACGCTGGCCAGCAACACCATTTTTACGAACGTGGCGCTGACGCCGGACGGCGGCGTGTGGTGGGAAGGCATGACGGACGATCCGCCAGCCGAATGCCTGGACTGGCGGGGCGAACGCTGGACGCCGGAGATCGGCAAAGCCACCGGGAGACCGGCGGCTCACCCCAACGGCCGCTTCACCGCGCCGGTAGCTCAGTGTCCGAGCATCGACCTTGCCGCGTGGGAGTCGCCCGATGGCGTGCCGATTTCTGCCTTCCTGTTCGGCGGGCGGCGGCCGACGACAATGCCGCTGGTGTTTCAGTCGTTTAACTGGTCTTCGGGCGTGTACATTGGCGCGACGATGGGTTCGGAAACGACCGCTGCCGCAGGCGGCGCCATTGGCCGCGTGCGGCGCGACCCGATGGCCATGCTTCCCTTTTGCGGCTACCACATGGGCGACTACTTCCGGCACTGGTTGCGCATGCAACGCGAGTTGACGACCACGCCCCGGGTGTTCCATGTGAACTGGTTCCGCAAGGATGCGAAAGGCAACTTCCTGTGGCCGGGTTACAGCGAAAATATGCGCGTGCTGAAGTGGGTTGTGGACCGTGTACGGGGCCGAGCCCAGGGCAAGGAAACGCCCATCGGCTGGACACCACATTACGAGGACATGAATTGGGACGGGCTGGACATGCCGCAAGCCGACTTCGAGCAGTTGCAGACGGTAGATCGCGCGCAGTGGAGGCAGGAAGTCATGGGGCACGAAGAACTATTTCTCGCGCTGCACGATCATCTGCCGCCCGAAATGATCTATGAGCGAGAGTTGCTGATCTGCCGGTTGTAAAGAGGACGCCGGGCTCGCGTATGTGAAAGAGCGGTTAAACAAACGGCCCCCAAGGCTGAGTCGCAGATAAAAAGTCGCGTCGGCACGTACGATGTCGTATGCCTTTTCTATCGTCCAAGTCCGCGGCCCTGCGTCTGTTCCTAGCCCTTTTTGTTCTGCTCATGTTTACACGGTGCAGCTGGGCAGGGTCCAGCACCGTGGTGATCAGCCAGGTGTACGGCGGCGGCGGGAGTGCCTCCGCGCTGTACAACGCCGACTACGTGGAGCTGTTCAACATCAGCGCAACGCCGCAGAGCCTGAATGGCTTGAGCGTGCAGTACATCTCGGCGAGCGGCACGACGGCAGCGCTGGTGATCTCGCTCCCGAATGTGACGCTGGCTCCGGGGCAGCGTTTCCTGATCGAGGGACCTGGAACATGCACCGCCACCGGGTGCGTGACGCTGCCGACCGCCGATCTTACCTCGACGCTGGCGGCCAGCGGCACGGCTGGAAAGGTGTACCTGAGCAGTTCGACGACCGCTATCGCGCTTACCGGCGGGAGTTGTGCTGCGGCGAATGTGCTGGACTTCGTCGGGTATGGTGCGACGGCGAGCTGTTTTGAGGGTGCCGGACCATCGCCGGCCACAACGATCAGCCTGGTGGCGATACGGACCAACGCCTGCACGGATACCGACAACAACGCCGCCGACTTCACCGCCGTAGCGACGACGGCGACGACGCCGCGCAACAGCACGTCCACCCCGACGCCCTGCACTGGCGGAAGTTCGACGTTAGCGATGACCGCGCGCGCGAACCCGGCGTCGGTTTTCCAGGGGTCGTCGACTCTGCTGACAGCGGCGGTTTCTCCGGCGACCACACCAGCGTCAACCGGCGTGGCGGTAGCAGCGGACTTGAGTGCCTTTGGCGGCAGCACCACGCAGCCGCTTTACGACGATGGCACGAATGGCGATGTGACTGCCGGCGACAACATCTACAGCTACTCACTCAGCGTGTCGAACGCAGCCTCGCTGGGTGCCGCCACGATTGTGACTTCTGCCGTAGACGCGCAGTTGCGCATGGCGACTTCGAATATTTCGCTCGTCGTACTTGCGCCTCTCGCGCTGGTGCCGATCCACACCATTCAGGGCGGTACGCCGGGCACGGCAGCCTATGCAGGCCAGAACGTGATGGCGTCGGGAATCGTCACCGGTATCAGGAACAACGGCTTCTTTTTGCAGGCGCGAGACACGGACATTGACTCCAATCCGGCTACGCCAGAAGGCATTTTCGTCCACACCGCTACGGGCAATGTGCCTGCCGCCGCCACTATCGGCACGGAGATACAGGTGACGGGTCTGGTGGCGTTGTATCCGCCTGCGGGTCCGCTGCCCGGCACAGAGCTGGACAATCCGAGTTCCTTCACGGTCCTGAGCACGAGCAATGCGCTCCCCGCACCAATCATGCTGACCATGACCAATCCAAGTCCGGCTGGCGGGTTTGCCCAATTGCAGCGCTACCAGTCCATGCGTGTGGCAGTGCCCAGCTTTACCGTGACCGGACCGACCGGTGGAGCGCTCAGCGAAGTGAACGAGATTTATACGTCCACCGGGCAGTTCTGGGGCACGGTGACCGGGATTCCCCGGCCGGTGCGCGAGCCTGGTCTCGAGATACTGGACCCGTTGACGGCCAGCCAGCCGGCAACGATCCCGCGCTTTGACGACAATCCGGAGTTGTTCCAGGTGGACTCGATTGCGCTGACCCCGACGCCGGGGCCGCTGGACATAGCCACAGGAACGCTGCTAACCGGGCTTTCCGGCGTGCTCGACTTCTCGGGGGGAAAGGCGGCGCTCGACATAGACGCTACCGCGAGGCCGGTTGTATCCGGAGGAATGACGGTAGTTCCCGTACCCGCCGCGAACGCTGGCGAAGTGACCATCGGTGACCAGAACTTCGAGCGGTTCTACAACACAGTGAAGGGCGATACGTTTGGCCACAACGGCGACGTGGCGGTGACGGCTGCGGCCTATGCGCTGCGGCTCTCCAAGGCGTCGCTGGCGGTTCGCAACGTGCTGCGCAACCCAGACATCCTCGCCGTCGAGGAGATGGAGAGCCTGGCCAATCTGAACGATCTTGGCGCGAAGATCAGCGCGGATGCCGTGGCCGCTGGCCAGACCGATCCGCACTATGCGGCGTACCTGCAGGACGGCAACGACGTGGGCGTTATCAACGTCGGGTTCCTGGTGAACCCGGCGAAGGTCAATGTGGTCAGCGTGATCCAGTATGGCAAGGCCACGACGACTACCGGGACGTCGACGATCCTTAACGACCGTCCGCCCCTGGTGCTGCATGCGGGCATCAAGCGTGCGGGAGCGCCGGACTATCCGATCACGGTGATCGTGAATCACCTGCGCTCGCTGAATGGCGTCACAGACCCTACCACCACGGGCATCAATGTACGCACCAAGCGCGAACAGCAGGCGGAGTTTCTCGCCAACCTGACGCAAGGGTTTCAAGCCGCGGGAGAACATGTCGTGGTGGTTGGCGACCTGAATACGTTTGAGTTCAACGATGGTCTGGTGGACTCGTTCGGCATCCTGAAGGGCAGTGCGGCTCCCGCCAATCAGGATGTGTTGCCCGGAACAACGGGCCTCGTCACCCCAAATCTGGTGGACGCCGCGCCGACCGACCTCACCAAGGGTGCGTATAGCTACAGCTTCAATGGAAACGCGCAGACTCTCGACCACTTTCTGGTGACAGCGGACATCGCGGGCATCACGCGGACGGCGCCGGCGCATTACGACGCGGACTTTCCGGCGGTGCTTCGCAACGACCCCACGCGGCCCGAGGTTGCTTCCGACCATGACGGTATCGTGGGCTATATTGCTGTTCCGGCGAGTGCGGTCAGTCTCGCGATCACGCCCGCGGCCCCGTTTGTGGGCGGCAACGTGACGCTCACGGCGACGGTAACCGGCAACAGCGTGACCCCGACGGGAACAGTGGACTTCCTCGATGGCGCGACTGTACTCAAGAGTGGCGCGACGATCAGCGCTGGCGTCGCGACGTTCAGCACGACCACGCTGGGGGCGGGTGCGCACACATTGACCGCAATCTATAGCGGAGACGCTGTGTACCCGGCGGCGACCTCTGCGGTGAGCGCAATCACGGTGGTGGTGCCGGACTTCACGCTGACCGTCGGCAGCGCCCAGTTGACCGCATCGTCCAGCATGCCGGCTCCGACAACGGCCGTCAACGTCGGTATGATCAACGGCTTCAGCAGCGCGGTCAGCTTCACATGCGCGGGTCTGCCGGCCAACAGCCGGTGCGTCTTTGCGCCCGCCACGCTGTCCGCAAGCGGAAGCACCACCCTGACGGTGCAGATCAACACACTGCTCGGTGACATGCATTCGCCGTTCGACCGCATTCGGGGAACAGAAGGCGTGCTCGCTTGCGGTCTGCTGGCGCTGCCGTTTGTACTGCGGCGCAGAGTGCCGGTCGCGGCCCGGCTGCTGTCGTTGGCGCTGCTGTTCGGCGGCCTGGCGGGCATCGTCGGATGCAGCGGCGGAACGTCCGGACCGGTGACTCCCAAGGGCTCGACGCTGGTGGTCGTGACGGCCACTGGCGCTGGCGTAACCCACTCGGCGAGCTTCACACTGGTGGTGCAGTAAAGCTGCCGGAAGAAGGGTGGCGGCTACTCTTCGCTGTCGCCCTCTTCAATCAGGAAGCTGGTGCCGAGCACATCGATGGTGATGGGGTCGCTACCGGTAGCTTGCAGCGTGGCGCGCATGGGGGCGCGCTGCCAGTGCGCGGCCGCGCAGGCCGGGTGCGGGGCAGGTGAGGTCGGCCACTTGCCCAGCACCTTTTGAGCGATGGGCTTGCGCGCGCTGAGCTGGGCGACCACACCCACGAGGCCTCCGCGGGTGGTGGTGGTGATGCCGCAGTAGGCGGCGTAGTCGCGGAACCAGGCGACCTCCGACACCGCGGGGTCGAAGGCTGGCAGATGCAGCGCGGCGATGTGGCCGCTGACGCGGTCTACCAGGAGCCATGGGCCGGGCTGCCAGCTCCAGCGAGGGGCCTCGCCGGGGAGCGCGTCATTCAAGCGCAGCACGCGGCGGATGGTGAAGCTGCGGTCGGTGACGTCGTGCAGGTCGCCGACAGTCCAATCGCGCTGCAGGCCGTCGACCAGCAAGGGTCGCACGCGGAGAGTGGAGGAGTCCGCCGAGCGGTTTTCGGCGGCCGAATCCGGCGGTGTGTAGGGAACTTTGCGCGCGGCCCCGAGCGTGACGGTGTGGGTTTTTGCGAAGGCAAACGCGCACGGCGCGCAAGAGAGAATGAGCAGCGGCACAAGAGCCCAGCGGAAGTTCTGCATGGGGAGCAGAGTAGAGGATGCACCGGGTTGGGTGCAAGTTGACGCAGGAATCGGTGGTCGGCGAATTGGGATTCACAAGGTATCCACAGGGGCGTTGTGCCGGGGGTATCGAGGCAGGCGCGGCTAGCCGTAAACATTGGGGGTGGCGCGGGTGCGGAGCCTGTCGCGAAGTAGTATCTTGGACGAGACGATTGGTGTTCAAGCCCTAGAGAATCGCGGCTCCGAGCATAGACCCCCAGCAGAACGAACACGAAAGGAAACAACGAATTATGTGGAAACCGAATCAGCCTGCCGGCGGCACCCCTTCTACCCCCGAACCAGCCCGTCCGGCTACGCCCGGCGGCGCCGGCCTTGATGCTTCGCGCCCCGCTACAGGCGCTCCCGGGGCCATTCCGACAGGCGAACAAGCCACCATTGGCAAGAGCCTGGTCATCAAGGGAGAGGTCTCGGGCTCCGAGTCGCTCTACATCGATGGCAAGATCGAAGGCGCGATTAACCTTCCCGGCAACCGCGTGACGGTAGGCCGCAATGGCCAGGTGGCGGCGAACATCATGGCGCGCGAAGTGGTTGTGCTGGGCAAGGTGCGCGGCAATGTACATGCTTCCGACCGCGTGGACATTCGCAGCGAAGGCTCGTTGACAGGCGATGTGATTGCAGCGCGCATATCGATCGAGGATGGCGCGTTCTTCAAGGGTGGCATCGACATCCGCAAGCCGGGAGCAGACGGCAAGCCCGGTGCCCCGGGTGAACCCGCAGCCCCCTCTGTTCCAGCGGCCTCTGCAGAAGCCTAAACGATGGCTTCAGGGCAAAGCCCCGGCGCGTCCTAACGCGTTCGGGGCTTTGCTGTGTCAGGGCAGCGCGGGTTTTGTCGCCTGAACGCGCTTGAGTTCGTTGATGCGGTTGAAGTGGAACTGAAAGTACAGGCCACCCAACAACAGGGTCTTCCATTTGGATAGTTCGAGACCGACGGCCTCGGTCTCGTTGTAATGTGCCAACAACTCAGAGCGCATGGAGAGGCGGCCCAGGATTCGCAGAACAGTCGCAAATACCACCAGTAGCGTGGCCAGGGTGCCGCCGATGAAGGCACGGCTCAACGCGACGTGCTTTACTTCGGAAACGATGGCGGGAGCTTCGATCCCCACCAGCGCGCCAGCAACCGCGCTATAGACCAGTGGGCGAAGCGCGGAGGGGCGGACGCGGTACAGCCAGACCGCTTCGACGACGTCCCAGGCCAGAAAAAATGTGAAGGATGTGCTGACCTCCAGAATCAGCGCCAGAATCCATGGAATATCCGGCGGTGATGAGATGTCGGTGCGGAACCCTTCCACGCGCAGATTGGTTTTGACTGGCTTTTTCTCTTTCGGCAACACCTTTTGCAGCGGCCGAAACTTCTTCATGTCCGGCGTGCGCGCCAAGTCCGTTTCGACGATGTTGCCCGCAGCCAGGTATTGCCGCACTTCGGCTTCGGTGTAGGGGCCGTAGATTTGACCCTGGCGCTGGATGCGGTATTCCATGTGCCTGCGATTCTACGACGAGCTGGCCGCGGCTTCGAGGGCGGCGATGTCCAATTTCTTCATCGACATCATGGCCTGCATGGCAGCGGGCGTGCGAAGCAGCCTGCCCAGTTCCCTGGGGACGACTTGCCAGAAGAGGCCAAACTTGTCTTTGAGCCAGCCGCACTGGCTTTCCGCGCCGCCATCGGCGGTGAGCGCGTTCCAATAGTGGTCAATCTCGGCTTGATCTTCGCAATCGATCACGAAGGAGATGGCCTCCGTGAATTTGAAGCGAGGGCCGCCGTTCAGTGCGGTGAAGCGTTGGCCAGCGAGCTTGAAGGAGATGACCATCACCTTGTTTTCGGCACCGGGCTGGTTGGGTCCATAGCGCTTGGTTTCACCGATTGTGGAATTTGGAAAGATGGAAACGTAGAGATTGACAGCCTCTTCGGCTTGATCGTTGAACCACAGAAAGGGGGAAATACCGGTCATTTTGAGGGCCTCCCAGACGCGTTTTCTGGCTTTGAAACAGCATTTAGCGGCGTGTAGCGGTGAAACGCAACCGGTTCGCTGCTGAGCTACTGTACTCCGGCGGTGGGCAGGACGGGGAAGTCGAGCAGAACGATGGCGCCTTCGCCGCCTTCGAGGACCATGGAGTCGCAAATCTCGGAGCCGGCCCCGTCCATGAAGGTGGTGAAGAGGACGTGGCCGGGCTCGGTGGGAACCTGTTTGTGCTCGGCGGTGAGGTTGAGGTGGATCTGGAAGCGGTTCTGGCCGTCGGAGCGCGTGTAGCTGAGGACGCCGTCGTAGGCGTGGACGTCCGATATGTCGCCGGAGTGCAGCGCGGCGTGCTGGCGGCGGAGCGAGAGCAGAACGCGGTAGAGCGAAAGGATCGAACGGGGGTCGGCGCCCTGGGCGGCGACGTTGGTGCCCGCGCGATCCGATAGCAGCGGCAACCAGGGAGCGGCTTCGGGGGTGGTGAAACCGGCGTTGGCGGTGGTGTCCCAGAGCATGGGGGAACGCTCGGGGTCGCGGCCTCTGCCCTTGCCGGGCTCGCTCTTTTCGGCCGGGTCCTGAACCTGGCCGGGGGAGATGGGGACGTCGGTCATGCCGATCTCGTCGCCATAGTACAGGGTGGGGGTGCCGCGGAGGGTGAGCAGCAACATGGCCGCGACGCGAGCCTGGGACGCGCCGATCCGCGTGGCGAGGCGGGACTGGTCGTGGTTACCAAGGACGTAGTTGGGCCAGGCCCCGGCGGGAAGGAGGCGCTCGTAATCACGGATGATTTGTGCAATGGCGTTGGCTTCCCACTGCGTCTGAATGAGATGGAAGTTGAAAGGAAGGTTGGCGCCGGTGAGTTGTGGCGCATCGCCGTAGTAGCGGACGAGCGCGGGGAGCGGAAGATAAATTTCGCCTATGAGGAGGCGAGGGCTGGTCTCGCTGTAGCTGTCGAGGAGGGTGCGCATTTCATGAACGATGGTGTGGGTTTCGGGCTGGTCGGCGGTGTGGGTGGGAAGGACGCTGCCGATACCGGACATGCCGCCGTGAAAGTCGGGGTTGCGCGGGTTGTCGCGGAACTGGTCGTCCTTGATGAGCAGCCAGAGCACGTCCATGCGGAAGCCGTCGACGCCGCGGTCGAGCCAGAAACGCATGGATGCGTAGATGGCGGCGCGCACGTCTGGATTGCGCCAGTTGAGATCGGGCTGGGCGGCGAGGAAAGAATGCAGGTAGAACTGCTGGGTGGTCTCGTCCCAGGTCCAGGCCGGGCCGCCGAAGTGGGACATCCAGTTGTTGGGCAGGCGCTGGGTTGCAGGTTGCCAGTCGTCGCCCGGGGCAAGGGGATTGCGCCAGAGATACCAGTCTCGTTTGGGGTTGGTGCGGGAAGAACGGGATTCGAGAAACCAGGGATGCCGGTCGGAGCTGTGGTTGGGCACGAAATCCAGGATGAGCTTGAGGCCGCGGGTGTGGGCGGCTGCGATCAGAGCGTCGAAGTCGGCGAGGGTGCCGAAGAGGGGGTCGACGCCGGTATAGTCGGCGACGTCGTAGCCGAAGTCGTCCATGGGCGAGGGATAGAAGGGGGAGATCCAGATGGCGTCGACGCCGAGGGCCGTGAAGTAATCAAGGCGCGCGGTGATGCCGCGGAGGTCGCCTACGCCGTCGGCGTTGGTGTCCTGAAAACTGCGCGGGTAGACCTGGTAGATGACGGCGGTTTGCCACCAGGGCTGTTCGTCCTTTGTCATGCGCATAGGATGCGCAGGGTCGATCGGAAGAGACAAAACCATGTGCTCCCCGATGGCTGGAAAACGCCAAGCGCGCCGGAGAAAGCGCGCCGGAGTAGGATCGGGTGATGGCAGTTTCCCTGGACGAGTTATTGCGCGAGGCTGAGGTAGCGCATGGGCACCTGTGCGCGGGGCAGGTGCTGGGGGTGCGCATGGCGATGCTGGCGCTGGCGCGACTGGGGATCGAGGACCCGCGAAGCCGGACCAGCCCGGACCGGAAACGGCTGGTCACCTTTATCGAGATCGACCGCTGTGCGACCGACGCCATAGGCGTGGTCACGGGATGCCGCACAGGGAAACGCGCACTGAAGCTCCGCGACTGGGGCAAGATGGCCGCCACGTTCGTTGACCTCGGTGCTCCGCTAGGCCAAGATGCGGAAAAGGATGCGGACAGGGATGCGTATAAGGATGCGTATAAGGGCATCCGCCTGGTGGCGCTTGAAAGCTCCAAGGCTCGCGCTCAGGAGCTTTACCCGGACCTGGCAAAAAATGCGCAACAGATGATCGCGTACCGCGAACTCCCGGACAGCGATCTGTTTGGCGAGCAGTGGGTCAGCGTAGCTTTGCCAGCGAGTGAATTTCCCGGCTACAAGGGGGAGCGCGTGCTGTGTTCGCGATGCTCGGAAGGCGTAAATTTCGATCGTTTTGTGGAGCAGGACGGCGAGCGTGTCTGCCTGTCCTGCGCGACCCCGTCGAGTCGTTATTATGAGCCCTTGCATTAGCGCAAAACAGCGAGCCCGGCGCTGGTTAGCGCCGGGCCCGGAACCTCGTGTGGTCGCAGTTTAGCGATCGCGTTACCGATAGCGCCGTCCGCCGTCGTCATCGTCGTCGCGACGGTGCTCCCAGCGTTCGTGCTCCTCATGCTGGCGCTGGCGCTGGTACTCCTGCTGCTGGCGCCAATACTCCTGCTGACGGCGGTACTCCTGGCGGCGGCGCCACTCGTCGCGACGCTGATCGCCGTAGCCGGAATAGTATCCATTGTCATATTGCTGGCCGTAGTAACCCTGTTGGGCGTAGGGCTGGCCACCATACTGGATACCGAAGACGACATGTTGGGCCTTGGCCGCGGGTGCTGCTGCGGTGAGGACTGCGCCTGCGAGCGTTGCCGCTGCGAGGACCCTGATTACCTTCGACTTCATGCATGTAAGCTTCTTTGTTGCTTCGGATAGCTTCATGACTTGCCTCCTGTACCGCTGTGCAGCTTGGTTGCCGCCGCTACGTACAGATAGGTAAACGCGGGTTGTCGCGCGGGGTTGCGCGCAACTATTCGCGGGGGCTGTGTTGCCTATTGAATTTTTCTAGTGAGACAGTGCAAAACGCACACCCGCCTGGACGACCCTGGGCGAAGCCAGAGTGAGCGTGGGGGTGCGGCCGGCTTCGATGACCCGATTGAAGACGTTCTGGCTGCTGGCGTAGAGCGAAAAGCCGCGCAACAGGCGGCGTTCTGCGAAGAGATCGAAGCGGGTGAAGGCATGCAGCAGGGAGAGGTTTTCGGCGTCGTCGAACTGGCGTCCGCTGGAGATGGTGGTGACGCTGAAGGTGGCGAAGCGGGGCGCGTCGTAGTGGATTTGCGCCGTGACGGACTGGCGGGGAACCTGGGGGATCCACTTGTCGAGGAGGTTCTTCTGCGCGGTGGAGGTGGTATTGAAGCGGGTGACGGTGGCGACGGCGAACTGGTAGCTGACGTTGCCGGAAAGGCCGCGCCAGGGCTGGGATTGCGCTTCGAGCATGAGGCCGCGGCTGCGGATCTGGCCGAGATTCTGGCGCTGAAGCGTCTGCGTGGTGGGGGTGGTGCTGAGCAGGACGGCCGAGACGGGGCGGTTAACCTCGGTCCAGAAATAGGTGGAACGAAGGCTGCCGAATTGAGGTCGCTGGAGCTCGCCGCCGAACTCGAATCCGGTGGCGCGCTCGGCGAGCAGGTTGGCGTTGGCGAGAGTGGTCTGCTGGCCGACCTGACCGGTGCGGTAGAGCTCGTTCATGGTGGGGCCGCGAAAGGCACGGAAGGCGGAGGCGGTGACGGCCAGGCCACCCGGGAGACGACGTACGAGACCGAGACGAGGGCTGGCTATGAGCTCGGTGAGCGTGGGTAGACCGCTGATCGCGGCGGTGTTGGAGGCAATCTGGCGGGCGTCGAAGGTGCGGAAGGAGTCGACGCGGATGGAGGCGGACACGGACCAGTTGCGCGGCTGCCAGATAGCGTCCGCGTAGCCGCCGACCTCACGCTGGCGAGCCGATGTGCTTTGCGTGATTCCGGCTACGTTGGTGCTGACGGCGGTTTCGTTGTCGGTGGCGCGGATGTCGCGGAGGTCTGCGCCGAGCGCGGCGGTAACGCTGCCGAAGAAGGCGCGCGAGGCCTGAAGGACGGCGCCGAACTCGTCGGTGGGGACGTGCTGAAGACGGGTCAGGCGCTCGCTGTTGCGGTTAGCGGCGATGGCCGAAAAGCTTTGGCGATAGTTTTCGCGGGAGCCGTAGGCGCGGGCGACGCCCCGGCCCCAGCGCGGGGAAAGAGCGTCGGCGCCGGCCTGATAGCGCCAGAGACGGGCGGCGTTGGTCTGGAGCGGAGAGCCGTTGCCGCGGGCTTCGTTGAGGACATTTCCGCGCAGGAATGCGGAACCTGTGGTGCCGGTGAAGGGCGTGCGGAGTTCCAGGCGGGCGGTTTCGCCGGTGACGTTCGAAGGCGAATCGACCGTGCCCCGGATCGAAGGAGCTGAAGGGATGTAGCCGTTGGTCCGGAGGCCGCTGGCGGCCGCGAGGAGAGCGAGGCGGCGGTTGACGAGGGTGAGCAGGCCGTCCTGCTGCGCGGTGTCCTGGGTGGCTCCGGCGGCGTCCGCGCTGAAACGGAGGGCGGGAGGCGCGGAGGCGATAAGGGGGACGAGATCGATGACGCCGCCGATGGCGCTCGAACCGTAGAGGTCGGCAGCACCGCCGCGCTGGAGTTCGGCGTGGTCGATGGCGAGCAAGGGAAGCTCGTTCCAGTGGATCCACCCGCCGAAGGGATCGTTGAGCGGCACCTGATCGCTGACGACGAGGGTGCGACTGGCGGCTGTGCTGCCGAGGCCGCGCAGGCTGACGCCCTGCGATGTGGGGTTGGCGCTCCAGGAACTGGTGCGGCGGAAGAGCTGAAAGCCGGCGACGGTGCGAAGGGCGTCGTCGAGGGTGAAGCCGGCACGCTGGGCAATCTGCTGCTGCGAGAGGACGGCGATGGAGGCGGCAGAATCGTTGATGCCGAGAAGACCGCGGTTGGCGGTTACGGTTACGTGCTCAGTGGTCTTGAGCTGCGGGGTTTGCGTTGATGGTGGTGGATTCTGCGTTGAGGTCTGCGCATGCAGGGTCTTTGGCCAACAAGCGATGGCGAAGACAAGAACGAGGATGGCCGGGCGGGAAGGCATCTCTTCCAGATTCTCATGCTGTTCCGGTTACGCCCAGGGCATTTCCCCTCAGAGGTAATGCTTACTCTATGTGTCGCCCCTTCAGCGCTCACATTCGATATGGTTTTGTACCTAGGCCTTCGGCCTAGGCTGGTATGTGACGGGCTTTCAGCCCTAAGGGCAAGACACCACCAGCCCTAAGGGCAAGACACTACCTGGGCCGCTTCGATGGCCGCGCCGACGCGGAGCATGGTGGCTTCGTCGAAGTGTGGTGCGAGGATCTGGACGCCGATGGGAAGGCCGGCCGCGGTAGTGCCGCAAGGGACGCTCATGCCGGGGATACCGGCCAGGGATGCGGCGACCGAGTAGATGTCTTCCAGGTACATCTTAACGGGGTCGTCGGTCTTTTCGCCGAGCTTGAAGGCGGGCGTGGGGGTGACGGGGCAGACCAGGGCGTCGACGTGCGCGAAGGCGGCGAGGAAGTCGCGGGTAAGCAGCGTGCGGACCTGCTGGGCCTTGCGGTAGTAGGCGTCGTAATAGCCGGCGGAGAGGGCGTAGGTTCCGAGCAGGATGCGACGCTTCACCTCGGGGCCGAAGCCTTCATCGCGACTCTTGCGGAACATGGCGGAAAGCGTGCTGGATTCCGCAGAGCGATGGCCGAAACGGACGCCGTCAAAGCGCGAGAGGTTGGAGGAGGCCTCGGCTGTTGCGATGACGTAGTAGGTTGGAACGGCATATTGGGTGTGGGGCAGCGATACCTTGTGGAGGGTGCAGCCTGCGGCGCGGAGGCCGTCAAGGGATTTCTCGATGGCGGCGCGGATTTCGGGGTCGAGGCCTTCGCCGAAATACTCTTGCGGAACTCCGATGCGGAGGCCGGCGACGGGTTGGGCGAGCGCGGCGGTGTAGTCGGCGGGAGTGGTGGCCGAGGAGGTGGCGTCAAGGGGGTCAGGGCCGGCGAGGACGCCGAGCATGGTGGCGGCGTCAGCCACGGAGCGCGTCAAGGGGCCGACTTTATCGAGCGAGGAGGCGAAGGCGATGAGGCCGTAACGGGAGACGCGACCGTAGGTGGGAAGAACTCCGACAACACCGCAGAATGCGGCCGGCTGGCGGATGGAACCGCCGGTGTCGGTGCCCAGGGACGCGACGCAGAAGCCGGCGGCAACAGCGGCGGCGGAACCGCCGGATGAGCCGCCGGGGACGCGAGCTAAATCGCGAGGATTATGCACGGGACCGTAAGCAGAGTTTTCGTTGGAGGAGCCCATGGCGAACTCGTCACAGTTGAGCTTGCCGAGGAGCACGGCGCCGGCGGCTTCGAGGCGGGCGACGGCAGTGGCATCGTAGGGCGGATGGTAGCCCTTGAGGATCAGCGAGCCAGCCGTCGCAGGCGCGCCGCGCATGACGAGCACGTCCTTGATGGCGACCGGAACTCCGGCGAGCGGACCGAGGGCGGCTCCGGATTTAACGGCGGCGTCGATCTGCTCGGCCTGCGCGAACGCACGCTCGCGGCTGAGGGCGAGGAAGCTGTGGATTTCGGTGTCGCCGGCAGCGATGCGGTCGAAGTGCGCTGCGGTGAGCGCGGCGGCGGTGGTGCGGCCGCTCTGGACGGCGTCGCGGGCGGCGGTGATGGAAAGGTTGTCGAGGTTGAGATGTTCAGTCATACGTTTGCGGTCTTGGCTTTTCCTGAGCTTCGATTGCTGGGTTTATCGCTCGATGACTTTGGGCACTTTGAAGAAGCGGCCGTCGGTTTCGGGGGCCTCGTCCATGACCAGGGAGCGGTCGACGGAGGGGCGGATCACGTCGCGGCGGAGGTCTTCGCCGTGGGCGGCGGGGGTGAGGCCGAGCATGTCGCCGACCTGCGCCATGGGCGGGATGCCGGTGGTGTCTAGCTGGTTGAGCTGGGCGATGTAGCCGAGGATGGCGTTGAGGTCGCGGGACATGCGGGGCATTTCGTCGGCGGTGAGCTCGAGGTTGGCGAGCTCGGCGACGCGAACGACGTCCTGAATGGTGACAACCGCTGTTTCGCCGGGGGCTTCGCTCATCGTTTCGGTTTCCTGTTTCCTGTTCGCGCTGGGCTGGCTGCCGCTGTTTCAAAGTGTATCGCGGTGACGGGGACGCCGGCGATGCGGGCGAGATCGCTTGCGAGGATCAGCCGCATCTGGCCGAGCGGTTGAAGCCAGTCTGCGCTCGAGACGAGCACGCGGACCACGCCTTTGTCATAGCTGAGGATCTCGCCGCGTTGCGCGAGAGCAGCGCCGCAGGCGACTGGCCAGGCGGCCGCGAGGCGGTCCAGCGGAGGCAAGGGGCCGAGGCTGCGGCCGAGCGAGCCGCGGAGCAGGTCGCGCATGTTCTGCATCAGCGGAGCTCCGTCGGGTTGTGGGTTGCTGGCTGCGGGTTAGGGGCAAAGGCGCATTCGCTTGAATCGGCAACCGGGGACACAGAATCCTCGTGACAAAGCGCAGCGAGCTGGTCGCAGGCTGCCGCCACCTGGTCGCAGGCTGCCGCCACCTGGTCGACCGTGATGCGCTCCATGATGTCTGCGGGCTGGCCTTCAAACTCGAAGCCGAGGTGCAGGTAGCCGCCGCTGCCGTCGGCGGGCTGGACGTTGATGCAGCAGGGGCCGCGGGCGCCCCAGCGGTGCTCGGCGGTGGGGCCGTTGAGCGAGACGGTGCATGCGCCCGCGATGGCACCGAGGTGCATGACACCGGTGTTCACGCTGACCAGAAGTCGCGCGCGCCGCAGCAGATGGGTAAGGCTGAGGAAGCCATCGGGACTGACGAAGGCCTGAGCACGGAGGCCGGCGGCGCGGAGTTGCGCAACGAACAGGCCGGTGCGCGGGCCGTCCGAGGGCGCGCCGGTGATGAGGAAGAGAGTTGCAGGCTGGGCAATACGACGGGCGAGGTCGACCCAGCGGGCCTCCGGCCACTCGCGCAGCCATGAGTTCTGGCCGGAGGCCCACAGGTGGAAGGCAACGATGTGGGGCTCGTTCGGGAAGAGCGGATGGGCCGGAGGCGGGACAACCACGGCGGGTGCGTGGGTAGTCGCGATCGCGGGTTGCAGGGTGGACTCGCGCAGCAGGGCGCGGAAGTTTTCGAGCTCATGGCGCAGGTTCGTGTGTTCGACCGCGACATCGTAGCCGCTGCCGCGGTGCTGGCCGGGAGTGCGGAAGCCTACAGTGAAACTGGCGCCGGAGAGCATGGCATAGAAAGCCGTAAGGCGCTGCCAGGCACTGAAGTCGAAGAGGATATCGAGCCGGGCGGCGCGGAGACGGCGGACGGCGGCGCGCGGGCTGGTGAGGCTGATAAGGACTCGGCGGCTGGCACCGGGAATGATCTCCGCCGCGGCCAAGTTCTGCCTCATGCAGAAGTGAATGAGTTCGGCGTCGGGGTACGCGGCGCGGAGATCCTGCAGCGCCGCGGAGAAGAGCAGGGTGTCGCCGAGGGCAGGCGAGCAGAGGACGCCGATGCGGCGGGGGATGGAGCCGGGAGCGGAGCGGCGGCGGCGGAAGACGGCCAGCAGGTTCAGCATGGGCATGCCGACCCAGAGGTCGAGTTGACGATTGAGTTTCCTGCCGCGCTGCATGGAGTTGATTCTACTGACAGGCGGCTAGTAGGCGCCGTCCTGGTTGACGACCGAAGACAGGGTGCGAACCAGGATTTTGAGGTCGCGGGTGAGGGACCAGGTGCGGACGTATGTGCAGTCGAGTTGTACGCGCTCGTCATAGCTGACTTCGCTGCGACCGGAGACCTGCCAGAGGCCTGTGAGGCCGGGCTTTACCTTGCAATACTCGGCAAAGTGCTGGGCGTAGCGCTCTACTTCGGCGGCCACGATGGGGCGCGGGCCGACGAGGCTCATGGTTCCCTCGAGGACGTTCCAAATTTGCGGCAACTCGTCCAGACTCGAACGGCGGAGAAACTCCCCCAGGGCGGTGACGCGCGGGTCGCGGCGGAGCTTGTGGGTGAGACGCCATTCTGCTCGCGCCTCGGGATGAGCGGCGAGGTGATCTTCCAGAACCTGTGGGGAATCCACGCACATCGTGCGGAACTTCCACATGGAAAAGAACGCTCCATGTTTGCGAATCCGGCGGTGCGAGAAGAAGATCGGACCGGGTGAGCTCAGGTAAACCGCGAGTGCGATCAGCGCCAGCAACGGAACCAGGACGGGGGTTGCGAGCGCGACCAGCAGAATATCCAGAGCGCGCTTCAGCATGCGGTAGCGGAACAAGGACTGCGGTCCGGGGTGTTGGCGGGCGGCGGAGGCTTGTACTGCCGGTGCAAACTGGCGATAGTCGTAAATGTCAGTGGATGCGACCGAAGCCTGCAACTGTGAAGGGTGAAACTCTTCCGGCATACCAGCCCTCTACTCCACAACTCGACCCCAAGGCAGGGCGAGATGGAGCTTGCGTTGATCGTTCGTCTTGAGTTCGGGGCTGTCCGGCGCTTCCCGGTATCGTCGCCCTTTCCTCACTCTCAAGTCGTATGCGATTTTGCGCTGGCCGGCCCTCTCCGGGACCGTGCTGCGGATGGTTGGGTAGCTCGGAAACAAAGCCCATCGATTGCGGAACTTCCCTTCCAGTGTACCGTCCTCAAGGCAAGTGCTCTGGCGAACCCAGATTAAGTCTCAGCGAAAGGGTCCAACAAAGTTCCATTTGAGCACCAGTAAGCAGCACAGGCTGCCTAAGCCCGCGTCCCGCTCGGCATCGGCTGCAAGGGCGGTACTGCAGGGGCGCTTGACTTATCCTGATTCGATGCAGATTTTGGATACCAAGCTGTGCGATGTAAAACGGCTGCAGCCCTCAATGCACGGCGACCAGAGGGGCTGGTTCGCGGAGGCATTCAACGCACGCGCGTTCGAAGAAGCTGGCCTGCCGAGCGCCTTTGCGCAGGATAACCAGTCGTTTTCACCGCGGGGCGTCCTCCGGGGTCTGCACTACCAACTGGAGCGGCCGCAGGGCAAGCTTATCCGGGTGTTGTCGGGCCATATATGGGATGTGGCGGTGGACATTCGCCGTGAATCCCGGGAGTTCGGTCGATGGGAGGCCTTTGACCTCCAGCCGCTCAACGCCGCCGGAAAGCTGGAAAGCCTCTGGATTCCTGAGGGTTACGCGCATGGATTTCTGGTTCTGTCCGACACGGCCGAGGTGCTGTACAAGACGACCCGTGAGTACTTTCCGCGAGGCGAGCGGTCGATCCTGTGGAACGATCCGGATCTTAGGATCGAGTGGCCACTCGCGGACATGGTGCCGGTTATCTCGGCCAAGGACGCGCAGGCGGCGCGGTTCCGAGAGGCTGAACTTCCATGAGCATTAGCGCTTTTTAGGGGCAAAATCCTGAAATACTCAGGTTGTGGTTAGACTTGGCGGGTGACGCACTTGGCAAATCCAGAGGGGATAACCGAACCGCCGCGACGAGGTGTCTCGTCTACGATACGAGCACGCTACGAGACAACGTGAATCACGGATTACGTGGGATGCGTCCAATCTGTAACCGTATTTACGAGCCCAACCGGCGTAGCAAATAAGGTTGGAAGTTGTAGGGGATCTACGTAATACTACGAAGGCGATGCCATGACGACATCCTCTAAACCCGCTCAGAGAGGGGTTCATCTATGAACCAAGCAACGGCCAAAAAGGTAGCAGTTCTCACAAAGACAACAGATAAGTACATCTCCCGAGTCGATCCGAAGGGCAATCCTTTCGCTTCCTCGGCAGCAAAGTACTATCCTGCCCTGAAGAAACTTGCCGCCAAGTAAAAAAACGACCTGGCGGCTTTCCGCGGCGCTGATAGAAAGTGCCCACGATTTCGGCATCAGCTTTGTGTGGCCCGGTATCGAGCCAGTAAAGCGCGGCAACTGCATAGACCTGAATCTTTTGAAGTCAGCTGCTGAGCAACCTTTTCAGGAATGCTTTGGCCGGGAAATGTACCCAACCCTCGCGGCCAAAGCGGCCTACCTTTTCTACCATCTCGCTTCTGGGCATGTGTTCGGCAATGGGAACAAGCGGACCGCCGCAGTATGCCTTGACACATTCATCACTGTGAATGGGTGCTATCTCACCTTATCCAATGACGAGATTCACGACTTGGCTCAGGCTGTCGCCTCTGCGGGTGAGAGGGGAGTAAGATTCGCCGACGAGCTGGAACGCGTCACTCAATTGATCGGCGAAAACATGATCCCTCTGAGCGCATTCCGGAAGGAAAATCCCCGGGTCTATCGTCGGCTGCATGCCTATAAGAATGTGATCCGGCGCAGCGCTATAAACCACCCCAGGTTCCCTCTGTCCCAGGGGTGGTAAACGCGGGTAGGCTGTGGGAATGCAACGAAGCGAGGACTAGACCTTACGAGCGTTTTGCGAAGCTACGGCGTGCTGAAGAACACTTCCTACCGGTCGACGCTGAGATTGCCGCATGGCTCAACGGTGGCCATTACGAGACCGTTTTTGAGCGACGCGCGAACCATACCGGATAGCGATGTCCATAATGAGAGTGGCTCCCCGCCCGACCTAAGCGAGGAATGCGCGCGCGGCGAAGGACGTGGATCGCCGCGTGAGGGGGGGCGATTCACACTCTTGCGCGGGTTTAGGGGGTTGACAGCCCGGCGGCGGTGCGCAGCCAAGCGGCGACTTCGTCGAGCGACCGGATGGCTAGGTGCGCGGCGGTGCAGGGCAGATGTTCGGTACCGGCCATCAGGAAGCACTCGCGGAGGCCTGCGGCGCGGCCGGCGGCGATGTCCGAGCAGCGATCGCCCACCAGGATCGATCGGGGGAGATCGACGTCCAGCTCGCGGACGGCGCGGAACAACATGCCAGGGCTGGGCTTGCGGTCTTCGTGCTCCCGCTTGTAGTCGCCGATGCCGTGCTCGGGATGGAAGGGGCAGCAGTAGACGGCGTCGAGGGTGACGTGATCGCGCAGGAGTTCGGCGCGCATCCAGCGGGTGAGGTTTTCGAAATCGTGCTGGGTGTAGAGGCCGCGCGCGATGCCGCTCTGGTTGGTGATGACGACGATTCTGTAACCGAGCGACATGGCTGTGCGGCAGAGAGGGACGATGCCCTCGACCCAGCGCACGTCTTCCGAGCGGTAGAGGTAGCCGACCTCGTGGTTGATGACTCCGTCGCGGTCTAAAAAAAGCGCTGGGAAACGGGTTGGGGCGCTCATGGCCAGACTCTTTCGGGCGTGAGGATGCGGGGCGGCAGGCTGCGGCCTTCGCTGGCAGCGGCGATCAGTAGATGGACCTGGTTGAGAACAAGCGCGGGTGTTACCTGGCGGATGCAGCCGTTGTGGGTGCAGGGCGCGTAGTCGCGGCCGTCATAGCAGGGGCGGCAGGCAAAACCTTCGCCACCCCAGAGGGCGACGCAGTTGGCGCGCTGAGGCAGGCGGCCGTGCGGGTCAGTGGGACCGAAGATGCCGATGACGGCGGAGCGGGTGAGCCCGGCGAGGTGCAGCGGGCCGGTGTCATGCGTGATGACAACGTCGGCGGAGTCGAAGAGTGAAAGCGATTCGACCAGGGAGAGGGTTCCGATGACGTCGTCTACACCTTCGCCACCTTCGCCACCTTCGCCGGCGCGGGCGAGGGCGAGGCGGAGATGCTGGAAGGGTGGGCAGACCCAGGCGTCTTCGGGACCGCCGCTGAGGACAACGTTACAGCCGTTGGCGAGGAGGGCTTCGGCGAGGGCGACGTAGTTTTCGAGGGGCCAGCGGCGGAGAGCGTCGTCGCGCAGCATGTTGCGTGCGCCGCCGGGGACGAGGACGATGCGAGGCTTGCCTGCGATGCGGGCGAGACGCGTGGGGGCAAGAGCGGGGAGAGAGACGGGGGCGAGCTGGGTGGGGGTCTGGTCGTCGGGGCGGGCGAGCAGGATGCGTGCGTACTCGTCTGTGTGGTGGCGGCCGGGGATAAGCGTGGTGGCGCGCGAGTTCTTTGACAGGAGCAGCTTGCGCCGGGCGCGGATGGGCAGCGTCAACAGCCGGTAGCGGCGGTCATAGTAAAGGGCAACGCACAGATCGTACATGTGGGTTGAGGTAAGGCGCCAGAGTTCAAGGAGCGCACGCAGGCGGTCAAGGGAGGTGCCTTGCAGTAGGGCGCGGTCGTCGATGGCAAGGACTTTGATCCACGGGTAGAGACGGAGGACGGATGCGACGCCGTGGCCGCAGACCCAGTCGACTTCGTATCCCTGGTGATGCATGGCGTGGGCGGCGGGGATGGCCATAACGCAGTCGCCGATGGCGCCGAGCTTGATCACGAGGAGGCGGGGCATGATCTACTTCCCTGCCTTGTCTGGGCGCAGGAAGACTGCCTGGTGGCGCAGGACGGCGATGTGCGCGAGGTAGCGCATGAGCAGCTCGTACTTGTGGGGTCCAAGGATGCGGAGGGCTGCTTTCAGGAGCTTGTGGACGCCCTCTACACGGCGGTCGCGCGGGCTGAAGTCGCTCCAGGTGGATTTGGCTGGAGCCAGGGTTCCTTTGACGAGTCCCTGGGCTTTGGCGAACGCGGCGAAGCCGGACGTGGCGGCGAAGGGGTTGCTATCGGCGAAGTGAGCCTGATGGACGGCGTAGAGGCGGCGAGCGAGGCGGGTGATGGAAGTGCCGTCGGAGAAGGAGTCGAAGCCATAGGGGAGGGCTTCAGCGGGGGAGCCCTGGTTGGCGATAACGGCGGCTTTGTAGTCTGCGAAGAGGGTTGCGAGGTCCGGGCGCGTGGCGAGCGTGAAACGGGTGGTGTGTTTGGAGAGAATGGCGGGGTTTTTGGGAACGATGCCGCTGAAGTGATAGAAGCAGAGCGGAACGCGGCCGCTGACGGGACTCTGCACCGCGTAGCCCTGCGCGGTTGGTTCGAGCGTCCGCTCGTGCAGGTTCCAGTAGGCCATGTTGCAGCCGGCGTGGCGGGTGATGACGATACCTGCGAAGAGGCCGGGGACGAGGTTGATCCACTTCTGGTCGACGAAGAGGCCGGTACGACCCTCGCTAAAGCCGAGGGCCAGGCAGCGGGCCTCCCACCAGTCCAGGAGGCGGGCGCTTTCGGAGCCGCGGCGGACCGCAATGAAGCCGAGGTTGTAGGTGCCGTTGAAGAGGAGGTCCTGCTCGCTCGGGCTGTGGCCGTCGAAGACCGGTGTGGTCATGTGCGGAGTCAGGACTGCGGTGGCGCCGGCGGCGAACTCATCGAAGACGGGGGTGAGCGGAGCGTAGCAGAAGATGTCAGGGTCGAGGTAGACGAGGGCGTCGAGCGAGTAGGTCTCGAGGAGGAACTTCATGAACGTCGGTTTGACGTTGGTGTTGAGTTCGAGGATGTCGAACTTCATGGCCTCGCCGCGCATGTGAGCGAGCGGAAGCTGGGGCAACATGATGGGGGTGAAGGCGGGGTGCGCGAAGAGGGTGGGGTCACTGAGATCGGCGACGATGAGGACGAAGAACTGCTGGCCGGGATGCTGGGCGAGGTAGGATGCGGCCAGGGTTCTTGCGTAGGCAAGGTAGTTGGGAGAGACGATCGTGCAGGCCGCAGCAAT
The DNA here is from genome assembly GCA_038230455.1 of Terriglobales bacterium. GTDB lineage: Bacteria > Acidobacteriota > Terriglobia > Terriglobales > Acidobacteriaceae > Granulicella. The sequence continues at coordinate 98,077 of JBBRNF010000011.1, read as the reverse complement.
CACGCGCGCTTCGCCAGATGGATCGGATTCATGAGGTCTAGTCTAGCAAGTGCGCCGCTCGCGGCATCAAGGCGGCGGGGCATGCTCAGGGCTGGGAGTCGATGGCGATCCACTCGCGGCGGCCGTCGTGCCAGCGGCGGAGAGGTCGCGCCGGAGCGCCGGCAGCGATGGTGTGGGCGGGAATTTCCCCGGTGACGACGGAGTTGGCGCCTACGATGCAGCCGTCGCCGATGCGCGCGCCATTGAGCACGGCTACGCCGTCGCCGAGCCAAACGTTTGCGCCGATTACGACAGTACCAGCGGCGGAGAGCGGGCGTTGTGCGGGGATGCTGCCCGGTGAGCTTTGGCTGGGGCCGCGGTAGAGTCCGTGCTCGTGGTCGGTGACGACGACGCGGCTGCCAAACAGGGTACCGGAACCGATGGTGACGGAGTGGGCGCACGCGATGTGCACGTTGTCGGACGCGCCTACGTTATCGCCGATGGTGAGAAGCGGCGACAGGGCCCGGCCGGCGTATTCGGTAACGGCTTCGAGCCAGAGGTGGTCTCCGGCGGCGAAGTTGCGGCCCACGCGCATATGAGCCAGGCCAAGCAGGCGCGGGCTGCGTCCGCAACGGAAGTTGGGCGCGGCCAGCTTGCGGGCGACGGCGTGGTCTCGAATGCGGCGGAAGACGCCTTTCGAAAGCCGGAGCAGGAGCAGCAGCCAGCCGTCTTCGCGGGCGAGCGCGGAGAGGCGGGTAAGGGCAGACGGCATCAGAGCGCCGCCTCTGCGAATGGATTGGGCGGCGACCTGCGGGGGGAGACCTGCGCGAGTGCAAGTGCCGCATGTGGCCGTGGCCAGCCGAACAAGAACACCATATAGGCGAACCAGTAGAACGCCATGGTGGGGATGAAGTTGAAACCGCCATCGACGCCGGCCAGGATCGAGTAGAGGACCAGGCCTTTGAGCGCGGCCCGGCGGATAGGCGAGAGCTTCGCGTGATCGACGAATAAGAGCAGAAGCGGACTCAGCATCAGCAGCGTGAAGGCGATCAGACCGGCGTAACCGAACTCGCGGACCGCGGAGCCGTAGAGAATTTCGCTGAAGCCGAAGAGACCATGGGTGGGAAGCAGGCTGCCGTTGAAGAAGTCGCTCAACAGGCCCAGGCGATTGCCGAAAGTTGGGTCCAGGAGGAAGCTCAGGTTGGACGAGTTGAACGCCAGCGCAGCAAAGATCATGGCTACAGTGACGACCAGTGCCATGACCCGCCTGCGTGCCTGTCCGAGGTGAAGCCGCGGAAACGTGGAAGCCTGGCGAAGCAACAGAAGTAGCAATGGCATGGCTTCAAAGACCACCATGCCGGCCCACACGGTGCGCGAGAGCGTGAGCAGAAGAGCGAGTTTGACGGCATAGCGGCGCCAGCGGCTGGGTTCGAAATAGTCGTAGAGCGGGAGAAGGATCAGGGTGTCGACGCCATACAGATTGCCGTTGTTGTATGTCGAAATGAGCTTGAGAAAGAGACCGCGCGCGATGTGTTTGGTGGTTTCAAGCTGGCCGGCGTCATCGCTGTTGACGGTGAGCAAGGGAATCTCGATGAAGTGGCCTGTGAGGGGGTGCCAGAAGAAGAGGAAGATACCCCAAAGTGCGGCGAACAGGATGCATCGCCGGAAGTAGAGGGCGAGGCGATCGCCGTCGATGGAGGCAAGAAACGGCGGATAGACCAGAAGAAAGATCCAGGGAAGAAAGAAGAACGCGGACAGCGTGCTGACCGCGAAGGACGCTTCGACTAGGCCGAAGAAGACCACCGAATAAACGCAGAGAAGCTGGATAGGCAGGAGCATGAGCAGGGCCAGCCAGGCGCGTATCGGAAGACGGAACGGAAACGCGACGATTCGTACCACCAGAAGGACGGGGGTCGTAAACGCGAGCGCCATATAACCCCAGGTGAGGGGGAGGCCGCCGAGCTTGACGCCGCCTTTGGGGAACAGCACAAGAAAGACCATCAGGAACCAGGCCAGGAACATCGCGGCGGGATGGGGTTTGCGCAGGATACGCATGGCTTAGTCCTTGCGGAAGGCTCCGCGCAACCGGGTCAGTTGGGCGCGGTGGCCGTCATCGCTTGCGACGCGGCGCCAGGTCAAGCGGACCAGGATCGCCACAACGCCTGCCAGGGCCCCGAAGACAAGGCTGGCGAGCAGGTACGGCAAGCGTGGCGGCCACACCTTGTGCTCCGGAGCGACGGCCCGGTCGACGATTTGAAACGCGGAACGCGAGAAGGTCTCGTTCAGCCGCGCCGCCTCGAACTGGCTGGCGAGAGAGGTAACCAGGGACTCGTGGTAGCGGACCTCGCGTTGAGCGCGCAGAATATCGAGATTGCTCTGGGGCATACGGCCCGCGGGTAGAGCCGCACCGGCGGGAGAGCCTGCGCCGGAGCCTTCCTCCAAGCGCCGTTCCTGCGCCTGGAGCTGGGAGATCTGGGAGCGGAGCGTCTGGACCTGCGGGTTCTGCTCGGTTGCACCCTGGAGCAGCGCGGCCAGCTGCACCTGGCGCGCTGTGATGTCGCCGCGGACGCCGGCGATTGCGCCGAGGCCGATCTGGGTTTGTGCCTCGGAGGCGATCAGGCCGGTCTGCTTCTGGATACGGGCGAGTTCGGATTCGGCGGCGGCGAGCTGGGTGCGCTCCTGTTCAAGTTGCTGCTCGAAAAAGTGGGTAGTCTGGCTGCTCTGCTGCAGGCCCATGGACTCGTTCAGCTTTTCGAGCGCGTCGAGATAAGCGTTGGCAATGCGCGCGGCGTCGGCTGCGTTGGTGTCGCGGACGGAGATGGTAAGCAGGCCGGTGGCGGCCTCGGCGAAGGTGCTTTTGCCGCTCAGTGCCTGGCGGGCCTGCTCCTGACTGGCGTTCTGAAAGAGCTGCTGGAGGCCGGCGGTTTCGATGACCGCGTCCTGCACGCTGCGGCTTTGCAACAAGCCAACGTAGAGCGTGCCCGGCCCGCGTGTGCCGAACAAGGAGGCCAGGGCGCCAGACTCCGCGCGCCCGGACTGAGGAAGCATGACCGCGGAAGCGACGAACTGGGGCTTGAGACGGAACACCAGCACGATGCAAACCAGGGATACGACGGCCCAGGCGATGAGGCCGACGCGCCATTCGGACAACAGGGCAACGGCAACGGCGAGCAGATCGACACCCTCCTCCGGGCCTTCGACCTCTTCCCTGTCATCGCTGACGCGCAAGGGGGGCTTCGTTTGTTCGATGGACATCGTTCCTCGGTGCGGGCGCTTCGATTCGCAGCGAAGACGCGGAAGTATTCATTTCAGAAATGCGGATCGTCAGCGAGTCAGGATTGCGATGGTCCCGATGCCGACGCCAAGCTGGCCGATGATGGTGGCGATGTCGACGATACGCTGAAAGGTGCTGCGATTGTCGAGCACGGGGGGCACCACGATGGTGTCGCCAGCGAAGACCCTGGCGCGGTCCACCCGGGTGTACTGGCTGCTGACAACGGAGCCGTCGGCGCGGAGCACAAAGGAGCGCTTGCGGTCAGCCTGGCGATCGGGGCCGCCGGCTTCGCGCAGGTAATCGAGCACGCGACGGCCGGGCGTGAAGACGAACGCGTTGGCGCTGTACACCTGGCCTTCCACGGTGACGCTGGAGGGCAAGCGCGGCACGATGAAGCGGTCGCCGTCTTCGAGCGCCAGGTCGGGAATGCTTTCGATCGCCATGCTGTCGGGCTTGAGGTCCAGCACGATGCGGCCTATGGGCTGAATGGCGCGCAGCCGGGCGACCGCACGCTGTGCGTCGACCTGGGAGGCAAGGGCTGCGGCCTGGTCGGCAGGGGTAACGGCGCGCGCCTGGTTGCGGGAGGTGGCATTGGAGATTTGAGCTTCGAGCTGGTCGGCATACTCATGCAGGCGCTGCTGCTCGACCCGGCGGGTGCTCTCGCGCGTGAACTCGGAGCCGTACAGATAGGCGTCGGTAGTGAATCCGCCGGCGCGGCGCAGAAGACCGCGGAGGGTTTCGCCGGGGAGAACGGTATAGATTCCCGAAGCCGCGAACTCGCCTTCCAGGCGGATCACGCGAGTCTGGCGGACGGAGGGGACGCGGAGGTCGGCCTTGGAAAAGATCGTGACGACATCGCCGGGCAGAAGCTCGAGATTTTGCGTCGGATCGCCGGCGAGGATGATCTTGCCGAGGTTGAAGGGCAGAAGCGAAGTGGTCAGATCCTTGGCGTCCTGGCGTTCGATGACGGCATAATCCCAGTTGATGTCCGGGGCGCTGAGCACAACGTCGGTTTGCGCGGCGAAGACACCGCTTTCCGGGGTAATCGCACTGGCGATGGAAGCGCCTCCGGCGTCGGACGCGCTGGCGCTGCGGTCGGTCTGGCGGGGAGACTGCTCGGGAGCACCGCTGCGCGTGGTGAGGTTTCCCTGCGAAGCCTGCGTGCCCGACCCCTGCGCGCCGTAGGCCTGCTCGCCGTAGCCCTGCCGGCCAGCATCCTGCGCGCCGAAGCCCGATGGACTCGTCCCCTGGGGATTATCTCCCTTGGAAGCGCCGCCTTGCTGACTACCGCCTTGCTGAGCGGCGCCCTGGGCGGGAAAGGCTTGTGGGCTGTATTCCTGGACGATCTGGCCGAGGGCGTTGCGCCGGCGCCAGTAATTGCGCGTGATCAGCGACTCGCGATTCGGGATGAGGTCGCTGACGTGCATGCCGGGGTGCCAGACAAAGCGCCCGGGGTTGGCAACGTTGCCGCGCAGCGTGACCGCGTCGCGAAAGCGGTCGTTGACGGGCGCGATGGAAACGATGTCGCCGTCGCGCACGGTCTGGGTGGCACCCGAGGCGAGCGACACGTCTTCCACGCTGCGCAAGGTGTGCTCGTATATACGTTCCACGCGGACGGAAGCGTCGGCAGCGACACTGTTGCGACCACCTGCCAGCTCCAGAACCTGAGCGATGGTGGGAGGCGCAGGGTCGTCGGGCTTCAACTCGTAGATGGCCGGGTTGCGAACGCTGCCGACCACGGCCACCTGGGAACCGACGGTCGGGATAAAGATGACGTCGCCGGTAGCGAGTGCGATATCGCGGCTCTTATCCCCGCGCAGCAGGAGATCATACAGATCGAAATGGGTGATGGTCTGGCCACCGCGCTTGACCTGCAGATCGCGCAGCGAGCCTTGCGGCGTAGGCCCACCGGAGACGAAGAGCGCATTGAGAAGGGTGCTGAGCGAGCTGACGGAGTACGACCCCGGTGTACGCGCCTGGCCTACGACAAAAACCTGGATGGTACGCAGCGCGCCGAGGTTGACGCTGAGGTCGAAGTTTCGATAGATGCGCCCGACCTGGTCGTGCAGATAGCCGCCAAGCTGGCCGTAGGGCAGGCCGGCGACGCGAATGGTGCCGACTTCCGGCAGCGAGATAGCGCCGGTGCGATCGACGGTGACGGTGTATTGCTGGTTGACCTGGCCGGAGAGTTGCAGGCGCAACTCGTCTCCCGGGCCGATGATGTAACTGGGGCCGACGTTGACGTCATCCACGGGCGCGAACGTGGAAGGCGCAGCGGAGAAGAGCGATGCGCCAAAGATGGGAGTGTCGCGCCCCGTGCTGATGGCGACCATTTGCTGAAATTCGGTGAGCGGATATAGGCGGGGTGCGCCGGCATCCGAGCGGCGCAGGGGAGCGCCCGTGTCGCGCTGCGGGCGTGTGTCGGTGCGGTTCAGGTCCGTGCCGCGAGTGTCGGCGGGGCGGGCGGTCGCGCTTGCGGGCGCTGTGCTGGTTTGTGAGCTGGGATTGACGGTAGCAGCGGAAACGGGCGGTGCAGTGACTGCCTGCGACCGGACCTGGGGGCAGATGCTCAAGGTGGCAACGACGGCGCCGATTGCCCGAAGACGGAGCCTTGCGCGAGCGCCGGCGAGGTTTGTCGTTTGTGTTTGTGTCACGCCAAAAACTCCGCTTCAGAACCAGTCGAGCGTATGGGTCTATGTGTTGAAAATCTGAACCTTCAGTGTACAGGAGGGCAAGACTCGCCGACCCCCAGCGGCGCCCTGGGAAGCGCCTTCCGCCGCCCACAAGTGCGGTCCGGAGGCAGGCGGCCACGATCCGTTCCTAGATCGGAGTGGCGCAAGGCGAGGATGCGTCATCCTATGATGGAAGATGAGCCCCGAGGGGCGGAGGACCGATGTCGAGAACGGAATCTAAGATGGTGGAGTTGGGGACCGACGCGCCGGCATTCGAGCTGGTGGATGTTGTCTCCGGCAAAGTGCTGGGACGGGATGACATAGCGGCGCTGACGTGGGATGACAACCTGAGCGACGGTGTGAACAAGTCAACCCATGGTGGACCGAAACGCAAGCATGGGTTGCTGGTGATGTTCGTGTGCGTGCATTGCCCGTATGTGAAGCATGTGGAGCAGGAGCTGGCAAAGATCGGGCAGGACTATTTTGGGAACGACGGGCCGATTGCGATTGCAGCGATCCAGTCCAATGACATAGAGGCGTTTCCGCAGGACGGTACCGACGGCATGCGGGAACAGGCGGTACGGCTGGGATGGAACTTTCCGTACCTGCTGGACGAAACGCAGGAAGTTGCGCGGTCCTATGGTGCGGCGTGTACACCGGACTTTTTTCTGTTCGACGCCGAGATGAAGCTGGTGTATCGCGGGCAACTGGACAGCAGCCGGCCTCGGCGCGGCGATTCCGGCAACGACATACCGGTGACTGGCGAGGACCTGCGAGCAGCGCTTGACGCGGTGATTGCGGGCAAGCGCCCGGAGCCCAACCAGCGCGTGAGCCTGGGCTGCAACATCAAGTGGAAGGGCGGCGCGTAGACTCACGCGAGGGAGACCACCGGATGAGCGATGTGCTGAAGCAATTGAAAGAGGGAGTTCGCAACTTCCAAAGCATCACCTATCCGGCGAACGCGGAGGCGTACCGGCGCGCGGCGGTGGAGCAGCAGAAGCCGCATACGCTGATGATCACCTGCGCCGACTCACGTATCGACATCGAAACCGTGACGCACTCGGAGCCCGGGGAGCTGTTTATCACGCGCAACGTGGGCAACATCGTTCCGGCTTACGGAGAGATGCTGGGCGGCGTGAGTGCGGTGATCGAGTATGCCGTATCCGCGTTGAAGGTGCGGCACGTGGTGGTCTGCGGCCATAGTGACTGCGGCGCGATGAAGGCGCTGCAGCATCCGGAGATGCTCGACGCGCTGCCTACCGTGAAGAGCTGGCTGCGCAATGCACACGCGGCGGAGGTGGTTGCGCGCACCATGGCGACGGACCACCAACTGCCCAGCGAGGTACTGAATCTGCTGACCGAGCGCAACGTTCTGCTGCAGTTGCAACACCTCAAGACGCATCCGTCGGTGGCCGGAGCGATGGCGCGGGGTGAATTGACGGTGTCGGGATGGGTGTACGACATTGGCGGCGGCCATGTGCGGATCGCCGAGGACAACGGCTCTTCGGTGTTCGTGCCGGTGGATGCGGAAGGGATCGCGGAGGATCTCGAAGCAATCAAGTGATCGTTTGGAACGCGCCGCAGCCTTGCGCTTAGTTTTGTATGTAGAGCGTGTCTGACAATCGGAAGCGCATGATCGACTCCGCCGGGATTTCGATGTCACGGTTGCCCGTGGTGCCAGCAATGAGCGTTCCAGCACCGGCGCCAGCGGCGCCGCCGATGGCTAGACCGACTCCCCCGGAAGCCAGACCGCCGATCAACATGCCGGCTCCGGTGAGTCCGCCGATGAAGGCTCCGGTGCGCTTGCCTTTGCCTTTTTTGGAGCGGACGTTGTTGTGGGTGTCGAGGGCGTAGCGATTGCCATTGAGTTCCATCGTGGTGAGGCGGAGTTCAAGGATGCTGCGACCTTTGAAGTGCCCGCGGCGGTGGGATGCGTCGATGCGGCCACCGACGGGCGTTCCTTTTGGAATGACAACGCGGCCGTCAACTTCGATGGGTTCGACGACTTCGCCGGAGAAGCGGTCGCCGGCGTGGCTGGTCTTGACACTGATGTGCTGATTGATGCGGATGGCGAGGGAGGTACCGGCCGGTACGCGCACGTCGACAGGTGCAGTCTGCGCTGGCGGCGCGGGTTGCCCGGATTGCGCGTCCGGGGCAGCGGGGTCATAGGGAGTCGAGGCAACAGCAGATGTGGCGGAGGGCGCCAGGGCCGCAGGCGCGACGGGAGCGGTAGCAACACCGTACTGCGAGACGACAGGGTCGGTCCGCTTCGGCTTCGGTCCTGCGGGGGCCGGCGTGATGGCGGTCGAAACCTGCTGGACCTGACCCGCAACGGGCGGCGGGATGGTCGTCGTTACTGTGTCTCCGTTAGCATCGATGTATTGCACCTGTTGCGCGGCGCCAGTTGACGCAGCCTGCGCTTTGGCCTGGTCGACAGCAGCCTGCTCTTTGCTCTTGCAGCCCGAAAGTACGGCGATGCCTATGATGCCGGCGAAAGCGGCGAGGCGGATGTTGCTTGAAAAGGCGGTCTTCATAGGGGTCGTGCTCTCCTGGCAGATTTTCGTGGGCGATACGTGGTGTGATGCCAGAAGAAGGCGCGTTTGCCGCCCGCGCGGGTGAAAAGGTTTAACATGGGTAACTGTATGAGTCCTCTTCAAACCGCTCTCGCCCGCCCGCAACTTGCCCACCTTACCGCCCAGCTGGATGACCTGCGTCAGCGTGGAACGTTCTTCAAACTGCGCGTGCTCGACGACGAGCAAGCCGCCGTCTGCCACTACGACGGTCGCGAAGTGATCAATCTCGCTTCGAATAACTATCTTGGGCTGTGTAACGATGCGCGCTTGCGGGAAGCGGCGATCGCGGCGACGAGGAAGTTTGGCGTGGGCTCGGGCGCAGTGCGGACGATCGCGGGGACCATGCGCATCCACATGGAACTCGAAGAGAAGATCGCTGCGTTCAAGGGTGTGGAAGCGTGCGTGGTGTTTCAGTCGGGCTTTACGGCAAACGCGGGCACGGTGTCGAGCATTCTGGGCAAGGAAGATTTCATTCTCTCGGATGAGCTGAATCATGCCAGCATCATTGACGGCGCGCGGCTTTCGCGGGCGAAGATTAAAGTGTTTCGTCATAAGGATGTGGCCCACGCGGAGGAGCTACTGAAAGAAGTCGAGAACGAGCCGGGGCGCAAGCTGGTGATTACCGACGGGGTGTTTTCGATGGACGGCGACATTGGGCCGGTGGACCAGCTGGCACGGCTTTGCGAGAAGTATGGGGCGATCATGATGGTGGATGACGCGCATGCCTCGGGGGTGCTGGGGCGCAACGGACGCGGGTCGGCGGATCACTTTCACTGCACCGACAAGGTGGACGTTCAGGTGGGTACGTTGTCGAAGGCGATTGGTTCGCTGGGCGGATATGTTTGTGGATCGCGCGATTTGATCGACTATCTCTACCATCGCGCGCGTCCGTTCCTGTTTTCGACTTCGCATCCGCCGTCGGTTGCGGCCAGTTGCATTGCGGCCTTTGACATCCTCGAGCAGGAGCCGGAGCGTATTGAAAGGCTGTGGTCGAACACACATTATTTTCAAGCGCAACTGAAGGGCGCGGGGTTCAACGTCGGCGGCCAGACGACGCCGGCAAGCGAGACCCCGGTCACCCCTATCATCCTGGGCGATGGGCGCAAGACGATGGAGTTCAGCCGGGCTCTGTTCGACGAAGGCGTGATGGCAACGGGCATTGCGTTCCCCACGGTCCCCGAAGGCAAGGCGCGTGTCCGCTGCATCATGACGAGCGAACACACAAAGGCGCAGATGGACCAGGCATTGGAAACGCTGACGACCGTGGCGAAGAGAATGGACATTTTGTAGGCAACGCCCGACGTGAAGATTTACGGCATGTATTGCGCATCTCACTGAACAGCGGGGGGCAACCGCCCTCCACCCAGGGAGACTTGAGCATGGCAGATCAGAAGGCGTTGGAACAGAAGTACGCTCCGGTAGGACAGGCGATCACAGATTTCAGTGATTACGGAGCGAAGATCGATGGCATTTTCATGAACGGCGAAAAGCTGGTGATGAAAGCGGAAGTGCCCTCGAAGGTCGTCTCAAACCGCGTTTGGGATGCGATCAAGAAATGCGACCCTACCTATTCCGACTTTGAAATCCAGATGACCGTGACGGGCGGAGAAGCGCAGTCCTACACGATCAAAAGCGGGGACAACCTGAGCAAGGTCAGCAAGTTGTTCTACGGCGACGCGAACAAGTATCAGCAGATTGCCTCGGCCAATCACTTATCCGATCCGGACAAAATCCAGGTGGGACAGCAGATCCAGGTACCTGCGCTCTCGTAACAAAATCGAAATCGGGGCGCGAATGGGCAGAGTGTGCGTTTGCCCATTCGCGTTTCTGCGGAACGCGCAACTTGCTGAGTGAGTCGCCGGCGAACCACCTCGCCCCACCTCGCCAAAAGCGTCCGCCGCTAAATTTTCTGGACGCGCTGGACGTCGCGCACGCCGGGGACCTTGCGCAGGTTCTGGGTGAGCCTGGTCAGATGCCGCACGTCGACCGTTTCGATGACAAAGTCGACGTAGATGGTGCCGTCGGACGTCGGGCGGGTGTCTACCGAGCGGATGTTTGTGCCGTCATCCGAGATGATCGCGGTGAATTCTTTGAGCAGACCGCTGCGGTCGTCGCACAGCAGCGTGAGTTTGACTGGGTACGTGGTCAGCTTCGGCGAGCTCTTGTCCTTGTCTGCCGGTGCGTTGGCGGCCCAGTCGACTTCGATGCGTCGGTCGGCTTCGTACAACAGGTTCTGCACGTTGGAACAACTGCGGGCGTGGACCGCAACGCCCTTGCCGCGGGTGACGTAGCCGATGATTTCTTCGCCGCGAATCGGGTTGCAACAGCGGGCGCGGTAGACCAGCAGGTCGTCCTGGCCTTCTACCTGGAGAGAGTCCGAGCCCTTGCCGAAGAAGACGCGTTTCACGGCGTCCGACATTTGCGAGATGGCGGACGGCTTACCGGTGTCCGTTGTAGCTGTGTCCGCGTTCATCGTGCTGCCGGGCTCGAGCTTATTGAGCACCTGGCGTGTGGAGAACTTGCCGAAGCCGATGCCGGCGAGCAGGTCCTGCTCTCCCGCGAGGCCGTAGTCGGTGGCGATGCGGTCGAAATCTGCTGTGCCGAACTTCGATAGCGAGAGCTTGTACTTGCGGGCTTCGCGCTCGAGCAGCTTCTTGCCGATCTCGATGGCGCGTTCGCGCTGGTGCTCGTTGAGCCAGTGCTTGATCTTGTTGCGGGCACGAGAGCTTTTGGCGAAGGTGAGCCAGTCGCGCGAAGGCGCGTGGCCGGCCTGCGTCATGATCTCGACGATGTCGCCGTTGCGCAGCTTGTGCTTGAGCGGAACGATGCGGCTGTTGACCTTTGCGCCGGTGGTCGAGTGCCCGACGTCGGTGTGGATGGCATACGCGAAATCGACAGGGCTGGCATCCTTGGGCAGAACGACGACCTTGCCTTTGGGGGTGAAGGTGTAGACCTCCTCGGGATACAGATCGATGCGGAGCGTCGACATGAACTCGTTGGGGTCGGTCATTTCGCGTTGCCATTCCATCAACTGCCGCACCCAGGCGAGGCGCTGCTCATCCTTGGCGGAAACGTTGTCGGAGGCCTTGTATTTCCAGTGGGCGGCGATGCCTTCCTCGGCGATGCGGTGCATCTCCTCGGTGCGAATCTGGACTTCGAACTGGTGTCCGCCTTCGGCAATGAGTGTGGTGTGCAGCGATTGGTAGAGATTGGGCCGGGGCATGGCGATGAAGTCTTTGAAGCGTCCGGGGACGGGCCGCCATGTGCTGTGCAGGACGCCGATCAGCGCGTAGCACTCAGCGACGGTTTCGACGATGACGCGAATGGCGAAGAGGTCATACACCTGGTCGACCGGGACGGAGTGCGCGGTGAGCTTCTGCTGGATGGAGTAGAGGCGCTTGATGCGCGATTCGACGCGACCGGAGATGTTTGTCTCGCGCAGCTTAGCTTCGAGCGTGGCGACAATCCTGCCGAGGAAGGTTTCGCCCTCGGCGCGGAGCGATTCAACCTCGGCGGTGAGTTGGGTGTAGGCGAAGGGGTCGGTGTAGCGGAAGGCCAGGTCTTCGAGCTCGCCGCGCAGCTTGCCCATGCCCAGGCGATGGGCCAGCGGAGCGTAGATGTCGAGGGTTTCGCGAGCGATTTTCTGCTGCTTTTCGGGGTTGAGGTGCTCGAGCGTGCGCATGTTGTGCAGGCGGTCGGCTAGCTTGATGATGACGACACGAACGTCCGTCACCATGGCGAGAAGCATTTTGCGGATGTTCTCCGCCTGGTGCTCTTCGCGATTGGCGAACTTGATCTTATCGAGCTTGGTGACGCCCTCGACGATGTGCGCGACCTGCTCGCCGAAGCGGTCGGCGACCTGCGCGGTGGTAACGTCGGTGTCCTCTACGGCATCGTGCAGCAGGCCGGCCGCGATGGCGGTGGAATCCATCTTGAGTTCGGCGAGAATTTGCGCGACCTCGAGGGGATGAATGACGTAGGGCTCTCCCGAGGCGCGGAGCTGACCCTCGTGATTCTGTGTGCAGAAGATCCACGCCCCCCGGATGATGGCAAGGTCGTCACTGGGGCGGTTCGCGTGCACGGTGGCGAGCATGTGCTCGAACTTGGCGTCGAGCGGAGAGTTGATCGGAAGTTCAGCCGACGTGGGCCCTGCGACTGGCGGGACAAGTTCGCCGCTGGGTTCGTCGAGGGAGGCTGCGAAGGAATTTGGGGCAGAGTAACGCGAGGCGGCGGGCAGGGCTGCTTCGAGCTCCATACCGGTGTCGCTGAGGGGCGGCGCGAGAGTCGTCTCGGGACCAGGGACGGGGCCAGGGAGCGGCCCGCCCGGCTGCGCGGATACCATAGGTCATTCTACATCGGCGATCTACATCGGCGATTGAAACGGCGCGTTGGCGGCCTCAAGGCAGGTAGCCTCAGAGCAGGTAGCCTCAGAGCAGGTAGCCTCAGAGCAGATATTAGCGAAGAAGCCCGGCCGACGGTGGTTGTCCGCCGTGGGTCCATTGGACGAGTTCGTCGAAGGCACGTCCGACTTCGTCCGAGCTGAACGTGCAGTGGCCGTCGTGATGGACGTATTGCTGGATCAAGTTTTGACCGAAGCCAGCCATCTCCACCTGGTGCCCGTACAGGGCCAGCGTGGTGCCAGGAATGAGCGGGTCGTACAAGGTGTGGAGCGCCAGCATGGGCTTGCCCAGATGGCCATTCGGCGTGTAATGGCGGATAAGATACTCCCGCGCCCTGGGGGCGGCGGCGTAGCGGCGAACGCTGTCATTGAGTACATAGTCGCTGGCGCTGGTGCTGGGGTTGGTGCCGGTGTAGAGATAGTTGCGGTTGTCGAAAGGGTTGCCGCCTGCGCGTTTCTCCATATCCGCAAGGACGTAGGTGAAGTACACCATGTCGCGGGCGACTTCGGCGTCAGTATGCAGGCCCGTGAGCCCGCGTATTTCGGTGGCGGCGGTTGGGTTGGCGTGCAGGGCGTCGAGCACTTTTTCGCGCAGCGCGGTCGACTCCGTGAAATTGGGAGGCGAGGGTACGAGTTGGGGTAGAACGTTGGGGAAGTAGACGTCGAATGCCGCGCGCCAGGCGAACCGCCGCTGGAAGGACTCGTAGGATGGACCGACAGTGCCGCAGAGGTCCAGGCCGCCGAGATAGGGTTTGGGATTCAACTCCAGGGTTACCATCACCAGCGCGCCGCCCATGGAAACTCCGGAAACATAAGTTTCGCGCGGCTGGCCATAGGTTTTGACGAAGTATTTGCGGAGCTGCTCGGTTTCCGGAAAGGCCTGCTGCAGCGCCCATCCGGTCTGCGAATAACCGCTCTGCACCACCGCATAATGGCGTTGAAACAGGGGCAAAGTCTGAGGCAGCAAGCGCTCGGCGATGTGGAATGCGACGGGATTCTCGGAGTAGCCGTGGTAGAAGACAACCAGCGAGTGGTTCCAGTCGGCGGGCACATCGATGCGATAGGCAGCGCCGTCGAGCAGGCCCACTTCGGTGGTGCCACCGGGGGTCTTCAGTACATCGGGCCTGGAGCTGGGCTTCTGAGCGCGCACCGCGCTGCTGGCGGCAAGCAGGCACGAGGCCGCAAGGAAAAGACGAAGGTAGGGCACAGAGCGCATCGGAACGACCTTACAGAAGTTGCTTGCGGAGGATAGAGGTATCTTATCCCGAGCGGGCGTGAACCGATGTGCCCGTGCGTCAGACTGTGTACAACAAAGTAGAATCGGACACCGTGATCAAGACAACGACGTATCGCGCACTCATCCCCCTGCTGCTCTCGGCAGCCGTTCTGGTCGTGCTGATCAACACCTTGTTTGCGTTTCGCTCCGTACGCACTCTGCTCGACAGCGAGCAATTGGTGGAGCACACGTGGCAGGGGATCTATCAAGTTGAACTGATCATGGGATCGGCGAAGGACGCTGAAACGGGCAACCGAGGCTACCTGATCACCGGCGACGAGGCGTATCTCGACCCCTATAACGACGCGGTCCGGCAGCTGCCAAAGCAGTTGGATACGTTCGGTTCGCTGACGTCGGACAGCCCGGTCCAACAGGCCTACCTGAGGCAGATGCGAGCGGGGCTGGAACAGCGGCTGGATTTGCTGGCACAAGGCATTCAGCTTCGCCGTGAGGGGATGGTCGACGGCGTACGTGCGATGGTCATCAGCGGCACCGGCAAGGCCGAGATGGACCGTTTGCGGGGGATCGCCGATGAGGAAGAGGCCGAGGAGCGCCGCCTGCTGGCGACCCGGACCCTCAAGGCACAAGAAGCGAATCGAACAGCGAAGTTTGTGATCTGGTTGGCGGGGACGCTCGATCTGCTGCTGATCGTCGGCATGTTCCGCTACTTCTACCGAGAGCGCACGCTCCGCATCGCGACCGAACGCACGGCCGAGGCCCTCGCCTTGGCGAATGCGGAAGTCAAGGCGCAAGCCGACGAGGTCCGCCGTCTGAATACGACGCTCGAGGAGCGCGTGCGGCAGCGCACGGCGGAGCTTGAGACGACCAATCGCGAGCTGGAGGCCTTCAGCTACTCGGTTTCGCACGATCTGCGGGCGCCGCTGCGTACCATCGACGGATTCAGCCTGGCTCTTGAAGAGGATTACGCTGACGCCGTCGATGCCACGGGCCGGGACTACATTCGCCGGGTTCGCAATGGCGTGCAACGAATGGGCCAGTTGATCGATGCACTGCTGCAGCTTTCGCGCATTACCCGGGCCGAGATCCTACGCGAAGACGTCAACGTGTCGGAACTGGCCGAGCGCGTGGTGGGCAATCTTCAAGAGGAAACAGAGGGTAACGCTGTCGCCTTTGAAGTGGAGCCGGGGCTTCGGGCGTCCGCAGATCCCAAGCTGCTCCAGGTAGCGCTTGAAAACCTGCTGGGCAACGCTGTGAAGTTCAGTTCGAAGACCGCCAACCCGCGGATCGCCTTCGGCTTCGACCAACTTGAAAAAGCTTTTTTTGTGCGCGACAACGGTGCAGGCTTCGACATGCATTATGTGGATAAGTTGTTCAACGCTTTCAATCGCCTGCACGGAGACAAGGACTTTACAGGCTCGGGGATCGGGCTGGCGACGGTGGCGCGCGTCGTCCGCCGGCATCATGGCCGCATATGGGCCCAGAGCGCCGTCAACCTTGGCGCGACGTTCTGGTTTACGTTAGGCTAGTGGGCATGGCAGAAGGTACAAAAATGATTCTTCTGGTCGAAGACGATCCCGACCACGAACTTCTTACGATTCGCGCGCTTAAAAAGTCGAACATCGCGAACGAAGTGCATGTCGCGCGGGACGGCGAAGAAGCGATTGAAAAGTTGTTTGGCCCGAGTGCGATCAAGCCGCAGGTGATTCTGCTGGACTTGAAGTTGCCTAAGGTCGAAGGCCTGGAAGTGCTTCGCCGCATCCGGGAAAGCGACGACACGAAAATGCTGCCCGTGGTCATCCTCACGTCTTCCGACGAAGAGCGCGATATGGTCCGCAGCTATCAGCTGGGGGTGAACAGCTATATTCGCAAGCCGGTCAGCTTTGACGACTTTGCGGAGGCCACCCGGCAGCTCGGCATGTATTGGCTGGTGCTCAACGAATGCCCACCGAAGAGCTAACCCGGCGACATTTACGGCTACTGCTCGTCGAGGACAACCCAGACGACGCTTTTCTGCTGGAGCGACATCTCACGCGTCATGGGTTCTCACTCGAAGTCACGCGGGTGGAGACGGACTCCGAGATGATTGCGGCGCTCGATGCGCCGCAATGCCCCGATCTGGTGATCGCAGACTATAACCTGCCGAAGTTCAGCGGACCGGCGGCGTTGCAACTGGTGAAAGCCACCAGCCACGATATTCCGTTCATCATGATGTCCGGCGCCATCTCGGAAGAGACGGCGGTGGAGTCCATGCGGGCGGGTGCACAGGACTACGTTACGAAGCAGAATCTGGTCCGGCTGGTGCCCGTGATCGACCGCGAGATCCGCGAAGCTTCCGCGCGCAGGCTGCGAGTCGCCGCGGAACTGGCGCTCAAAGCCAGCGAATCGCGCTTCCGTCGGCTGGTGGAAGCGATGCCGCTGGGCTTGCTGATCTCGAATGCGAAGGGACGCATCCTGTACGCGAACGGCGCGGTGGAGCGGCTGCTGGGTTATCCGAACGGCGCCATGCTTTCGGGCCACATCACGCTCGATTCGTTGTGCAGCCCACTGCTTTCTGCGTATCGCGGCGGTACACCTACCGGTCAGTCCTCTTCAGAGCCTTCTGAGACGACCTGCAACACGGCGACCGGCCAGGAAATCGAAGTGCTGATCGGGGTGGCCGTCCTCAATCCGGATGCCGCGGAGGAGGACCAGCAAATCGCCGCGTTCCTGGCGGACCTGACGCTCCAGAAGAAGAGCGAAGAGATTCTTCGCCGCACGGAGAAACTGGCGGTGGCGGGACGCCTGGCGGCGGCTATCGCCCACGAAATCAACAATCCGCTGGAAGCGATCACGAATTGCCTGTTCCTGATCGCCGGCACCGACCTGCCTCAGAACGCGCGGACCTACCTGCTGCTGGCGCAGGATGAACTGGACCGCGTGTCGCAGATTACCGTGCAGACGCTGCGGTTCTATCGTAGATCGACGCACGCGGGCGAGACGAACGTGCATGACCTGATCGAGACCGTGGTGGCGTTGCTGAACTCCCGACTGGAGCGGCAACGCATTTTGCTGGTGCGTGAGCCGGGCGAAATTCCACTGATCCTCGCGCACGATGGCGAAGTGCGGCAGGTGATTGCCAACCTGATCGGCAACGCGATCGATGCGCTGCCGGATGGCGGCCGCATCATCGTGCGCACGGCGTTGTCTCGGGAGTGGAGGCACGGGCGGCAGGGCATTCGTATCAGTGTTGCTGACGACGGGACCGGGATGAACGCGGCGACTATGGGCCGGGTCTTTGAACCGTTCTTTTCGACCAAGGGAATCACGGGCACAGGCCTGGGGCTATGGGTCTCCCGCGAGATCGCGGAAAAGCATCACGGCAGCCTGACCGCACGGAGCCGGGAACGGCTGGGAGGCCGTGCCGGAGGAACGGTATTTTCGTTGTTTCTACCGCTCGAAGCGGCCCAGACTGCGCCAAAGGCCGCTGAAGCAGAGACCCCCGCGGCCTAGAAGATAATCGTCACCGCAAACGGTGTGTGGAAGGGCTCGCCAGGACCGATGGCCGGTGGCGTTTTGGATTCGCGCAAAGGCGAAACGATGTCACCGCCGGGGGCGCTTCGAGACTGTCTGGGTGAAAGGAAGTAAATGGTCGGGACGACTAGATTCGAACTAGCGACCTCACCCACCCCAAGGGTGCGCTCTACCAGGCTGAGCCACGTCCCGACTTGCTGCGGATGCGCCAGCCAGGAAGGCCAGACGCTGGGGTAGAGATCAGTTTACACCATGAGGCGTTGCCAACCTGATCCCGGTCTTTAGTGGGCGGGTGCGACGTATTCTTTCGGCAGCTCGCCGCCGGAGCCGAAGAAAAACTCGTTCATTTGTTCGACGAGGAACTCCTGCGCTTCGCGCGTCCAGGGCTGCAGTCGATACTCGTTCAGCAGCATCTTCTGGCGCTCTACCCATTCGCCCCAGGCTTTTTCCGAGACGTTCTTGTAAATCTTCTGTCCGAAATCGGAGTCGAACGGTGGTTCGCTCAGACCTTCCATTTCGGCTTTGTACTTCGTGCAGAAAACCATGTGCGCCATTGTTCCGTGCTCCTTGTTGTTACGCTAACAGGCCCTAGTTTACCAACATCGCCGCGCTTCTATAATTTCCCGATGGCCGCCGCGCAAGAAGACTTCTCCCCCGACCAACAGATTCACGCCCTGCGCGGAGAACTGCGGCACCATGAACATCTGTATTACGTGCTCGACGCGCCGGTGTGGACCGACGCGCAGTACGACGCGCGGATGAACGAGCTGCGCAGGCTCGAAGCCGTGCATCCGGGACTCGTCACCGCCGACTCACCGACGCAACGCGTTGGCGGCAAACCGAAAGAAGGCTTTGTGAAGGTCGCGCACTCGCGGCCGATGCTTTCGCTCGATAACGCCTATAACGAAGCGGAACTGCGCGCCTGGGCAGAGCGCGTTGCCGGTGGCCTCGCCAGCACCGAGCGCGTGCAGTATGGGTGCGAGTTGAAGCTCGACGGGCTTTCGCTGGCGCTCCAATATGGTCCGGGGACAGGCGGCGAGGCCGTGCTGCTGACGGGCATCACGCGCGGCGACGGCATCATCGGCGAAGACGTCAGCTCGAACGTGCGGACGATTCGCAGCGTGCCGCTGCATATCGACCCGGCGAAGCTCAAGGCGGCGGGCCTGCCGCAGCAGTTCGAGGTACGCGGAGAAGTTGTGCTGCCGCAGAAGGCGTTCGAGAAGATGAACGAGGAGCGGGTCGCCGCAGGCATGGCACCGGCGGCGAACCCTCGCAATGCGGCTGCGGGAACGATTCGCACGCTCGAGCCCAACATCGTGGCGCAACGGCGGTTGGAGTTCTTTGCGTACTTCCTGCTTCGCTCTGGCGAGAACGCGGGCGAGTTCCTGTTGCCGCAGCAGAGCGTCGCGCTCGACGCGTTGCGGGGAGCGGGCTTTCTCGTCAATCCACATGCCAAACTGGTCGACGACCTGGACGGCGTGCTCGCGTTCATCGCAGAAGCCGAGACCCTGCGCGACACGCTGAAGTATGAGATCGATGGAGTTGTGATCAAGGTCAATGCCGTGGCGCAACAGCGCCGCCTGGGGTTTACCGGCAAGGCCCCGCGCTGGGCGATTGCGTACAAATTTCCGGCGCGAGCAGCGGTGACGCAGTTGGAAAACGTGCTGTTTCAGGTGGGACGTACCGGCAAGGTGACGCCGGTCGCCGCGCTGGCGGCAGTATTCATTGGAGGAACCACGGTGACGCGCGCCACGCTGCACAACGCCGACGAAATTGCGCGGCTGGGGGTCCGCATCGGCGACTTCGTTTCGGTGGAGCGCGGTGGCGATGTGATTCCCAAGATCACCGAGGTGGTCGAAGACGCGGCGCATCCCCGCGGTTCGCGGGAGATCGAATTTCCGGCCTCGTGCCCGGTTTGCAGGACTGACCTGACGCGCGTCGAAGGCGAAGTCGATTGGCGCTGCATCAACGATTCGTGCCCGGCGCGCCTTCGCGGAGAGCTGTTGTTCTGGGCCGCGCGCGGGGTAATGAACATCGAAGGGCTGGGCAAATCGATGGTTGCGCAACTGCTCGGGCAAAACGCTTCCCTGCTCGGAGACGACGCGGACGACGAGGTGTCTGGCGAGGGGCCTGGCGACCAGCCTGGCGCGGCCGAAGGTGCTCCACTGCCCTCGCAGGAGCCGCTGGTTCGAACGATCGCGGACATCTACCGGCTGACGAAAGGGCAGCTCATGGCGCTGGACCGCATCGGTGAGAAGACCGCGGATGCACTGCTGGCACAGATCGAACGCTCGAAGGTAGCCGGGCTGGCGCGTGTGCTGATGGGACTGGGTGTGCGCTTCGTGGGCGAGCGCACGTCGCAGTTGCTGGCCACCCATTTCGGCAACATCGAAGCGATTGCAACGGCGAGCCTCGAGGAACTTGAAGCGGTAAACGAGGTCGGACCCAAGGTAGCGGTTGCTATCGTCGAATTTTTTGCCAACGAGAAGAATCGATCGCTGGTAGCTGAGCTCAAGTCACTGGGCCTGAAGCTGGACGCGGAGAAGAAGGTGACCGGCACAACGTTTGCAGGACTGACGTTTGTGCTGACTGGCACGCTGCCCACCCTGACGCGCGACGAAGCAAAGGAGCGCATCGAAGCGGCAGGCGGCAAGGTGTCGGGTTCGGTCAGCAAGAAGACAAGCTTTGTCGTCGCAGGCGCAGAGGCAGGATCGAAGCTGGACAAGGCTGTGCAGCTTGGCGTGAAGACGCTGGACGAGGCAGGGCTGCTGGAAATACTCACCTCCGAAGATTGACGAGGTTCGCTCGCGCACGGTTCGTGATACGTTGGGCGCAAGGCTGGAGAAAGATCCAGTGAAAGGAGTCTCGTACATGCGTGTTTTCCTGGGTTTCCTTCTCGGCTTGCTGGTCGTCCCGGTAGCCGTCTATCTGTTCTTTGCTTTTGGGCATCCGCCGGTTGCCGTAGGAGACAATCCATTCCCTTTCGAGGCCCAGATCGTGCGCGTGCCTTTGAATGCGCGCATCGACCGCGAAGCTCCGAAGCAGTCTCCGCTTGAGGCGAGCGAAGCAAACCTGGTCGCGGGCGCACAGGTGTATCGCGAACAGTGTGCCTCCTGCCATGGGCTGCAAAACCATCCTTCGAAGTTTGGCGGCACCATGTACCCGCGCACGCCGCAGCTTTGGGCGCAGCACAAGAACAGCAGCGTCGTCGGCGTGAGCGACGACCCGGTTGGAGAGACGTTCTGGCGGGTGAAGAACGGTATTCGTCTGAGCGGCATGCCCGCTTATCAAACCCTGCTTTCCGAGCAGCAAATGTGGCAGGTGTCCATGCTGCTCTCGGTCGCGGACAAGCCGCTGCCGCAGGCGGCAAGCGATCTCGTCGGAAAACCGGTGCCGTAGAGCGGCGGGGCGCTACGTTTTGCGAAAGCCCGCAAGCTGCATCGCGCGCGTAGCTTCCGGGTTCTGCATGAACGTGGACCATACCATGCCCGTGCGCAGGTTCTCGGCCATCAGCGCGGAGATGCCAAGGTCGATGCCGAGTACATCGGGGTCGTACCAGTTGCCTGCGGGATGTACCGCATCGCGAAATCCGTAGCGACCATACACGCGGTCGCCGAGCCTCTGGAGTGAGCGCAAGACGCGCAGGCAGTCCGCGGGCAGGAACGGGAGCGAGCCGGCCGTAGCGCATGGCACCACGGTGCCGTCGATGTGGCCGAGCGCGGGCGGCCCACCCCAGCCCACATAGCCGCGGTTGGAGTCCGATGCGGTGATGCCCCAGTAGTCGTCCTGGTAGCCGATCTTGAGGGCGAGGCAGAACGCTTTGTGAGCACGCGTCGCAAGGATGGAGTTGGCGAAGTAATCGGCGTAGCGATCGCGGGTGAGGCGGAAGTCGAACCAAGCATGCGAGTACTGGTGCACGAAAAGCGGATCGGGCGCGGCAATGTAATCGAAGCCCTGGAACTGAATGCGCGGACGCGTCCAGTTGTCCCACAGCCCCGGCGCGACCGGGTGCGTCGGTGAACCGATGGCAAGGAGGTAGAGCATCATCAGCTCGCTGTAGTGATCCCAACGGCTGGCGATGAAGGCGCCATCGCGGAAACCCATGGAGAAGGTACCACCGCCGTTAAGCATCCAGGGCCACTCGACGCGCTCGTATAGCTTCGTTGCAAGGTCGGTGATGCGAGCGTCCTTGAAATATGCGCGCGCTGTGAGGATGCCGCACATCAGGATGCTGGTGTCGATGGACGAAATTTCGCTGTGAAGCGCCGGCTTGCCACTATGGACATCGTTGAAGTGCGAAAAGAAGCCGTGGCTGTGGGTCAGCTTGTTGAGGTGATAGTCGAGCGTGGTGCGGATGCGCGCGACAACCTGCTCATGGGGCAGATATCCGCGGCGGTCAGCAATGCAAAGCGTCGCGAGGCCAAAGCCCGTGGCCGCGATACTGGAAAGCGTGCTGCGGGAGTGCAGCCTGCCGTCCGTGTTGTCGGCGTAGGCCCGGTCCTGCACCTGGCCGGTGCCGGGGTCGGTCTGCTCCCAGAAATACAGTGCGGCGCGGCGCTGCATATCGTCCAGAAATGCATCGTCCGCGGGGGGCAGGGCGCGGCGCACTTGCCCCCGCAATCGGATCGTTTTGGAAGCTGCTGTAGCGACGAGCAGATGCAGCGCGGAGCGACGAGTCAACACTCGATGAGCCAATGTTCTTTCCTGACGCGCTACCTAGGGTCGACCTGGAGCACGACGAGCCCCTGCGCAGGGACCGTCACGCTCAGCTTACCGCCCGTGAGCCGAACGTGCTCGCCCGGCGCTGGTGCGCCCGCCTTCTGCAACTCGCGAATCTGATCGCGGCTTGGGGTGTCCGGTCTGCCCATGGCGTCGAACGCGTGCACCACGTTGCCGTGCGTGCTGTCGACGCGGTACAGCGTGGCTGCATTTCCTGCGCCGCCGAGCGTCAGTTCGAACGTCTTGTCCGGGCCGAGCGACGCGGGGGGAGGCGTGTACTTCGCGCCCGTGCCCACTGGCGGCGCGTAGTTCCACAACGCGATCACGAGCGCGCCATTGGCGGTCCTGGTGGCGAGAGCGGAGTCGGAATCAAGCTTCAACCGTTTGTCGCCAAGCCGATGCAGCAGCGCAAAGATGTTGTACGTGGGTTTGGTAATGGAGTCGGCTGCGATAAGGCCAAAACCGCCGTAGAAGGGATTGCGCACCACGCCCTGCTCTTCGAACACATCCGAAAACGACCAATAGGCCATGCTCTCGACCAGGCCATCGCATTGGCTGATGGTCGTCGCGAGCCACGGCCCCATGTAGACCGAGTCGGTTACGTTGGGTTCATTGGCATAGCTGGCGTTGTACTCGGAAAATATCAGTGGAGTGGCGGGTAAGGGCGAATGCAGGATCTCCTCATGCACCTTGCGCACCGAGCGGCAAACCATCTTGTCGCGCGGTATGTTTTCCTGGGTGTGGAAGACGTCGGGCGCAGTGTCATTGGCGTAGACATGAGTAGAGGCGAAGTCGACCGGAACGTCATGCTGCTTGCAGTAGGCGAGAAACTCTGCGACCCAGGCAGCCTGCGCAGTCGCTGGCCCGCCAATACGCAAGCGAGAGTTCGCAGCTTTGAGAGCGCGCGCCGTGTGCTCATACAGCGTGAAGTACGTTGGCTGCTTCGGCGCACCGACCCAGAAGTCGATGTTTGGCTCGTTCCACACTTCGAAGTTCCAGTGCGACACTTCTTCGAGACCATAGCGCGCGATCAGGTGCTCCCCGAACGCAGTGATCATGTCGTCCCAGAGCTTGTAGTCCCTGGGCGGCGAGACGTTCTGCTTGTACCAGAAGGCGTGCAGCGCCGCCGGGTCGGACGCCATCTTCTTCGGCATGAAGCTGAGTTCTACAAATGGGCGCACGCCGTTAGCGAGCAGGCCGTCGTAGATCTGGTCGATGTAAGAAAAGTTATAGACGCCGGCGGCTGCCTGCTGCCTCGTAGGCGCCGTTTTCATCTGCGCGAAGGCGATGGCCGTGCGGTCGGGGTCGTAGAGCCCGACTTCGTCCATGAAGATGCCATGGGCGCGGACCGACTCGAAGTTGGTGATCTGCTTTACGCTGCGAAGGTCGTTGCGATAACTCTCGCGCAGGGAAAGAATGGCGCGACCGGAGCCAAACGTCTGCTCCCAGAAGTGCGGGAAGGGCGTCGTGGGGGCGGACGCGTCGATGGTCAGGTGTTGCGTCGTCTGCGCCCGGAGCGGCAAACCGATGAAAGACAATATGAGGACCGCGGCCGAAGCCATACGGCCATGGAGTTTGCTTTGCATGGCACCCCCGTCTGACGCAACTCCGCTAGAGAAAGGGGCGGAGAAGAACGTTCCGCCCCCTTTCTGAACCATGTGCGATCAGAAGTTCATCCTTGCGGAGAACTCGATGACGCGGCCTGCGTCCGCTCCTCCGGATTTGCCAAAGTTGGAATCCTGGATATTGGTTCCAAAACCCTCATTGGTAATCGGTTGAAGTTGAAGAATGTTGAAGGCGTTGTACATGTTGGCCGAGAAACGAAGTGACGCGGTGTGGCCAAACCCTTCGAAATCGGTCTGCTTTGCCAGACTGAAGTCAATGTCCCTGTAGCAGGGACCGGCCAGACTGTTGCGTCCGATGATCGGAGTGTAAGGAACGTTCGCGTTGGGTTGCGCTGTGCTGAAGTAGAGTGTGCCGCCTGCGCCGCCATTGGGGCCGCGATTGGCGAAGTTGGACCCTGTTTTGAAGGCATCGTTCGTGCAGCTTCTGCCAATCGTCGCCGGGCTCGCACCGGGAGCGAACGCGATCGGACGGATGGGGCTCACGGTCGAAGAGCCGGGAATAAACGCAACGCCGTTGTTTGTTACCGGCGTCCACTCGAAGCCGGAGTGGAACGTGGCGATGGTGTTAGCCTGATACCCGTTCGCAAGGAGATCGAGCAAGGCGTGGCCGGTGTGCACCTTCGGCGTAGTGTACAGGACGGTCCCGGTAATTCGATTGCGGACATCGAAGTCAGACGGACCACGCTCTGTCCTGTTGTCAGCCGGGTTGGTCTGGTTGGCACTGCCGTCGGCAAAGTCGCCATTGGAGATGTTATCGATACTCTTGGAGAAGGTGTAGGTCGTATCGAATCGGAGTCCGTGCGCGATCCTTTTGACGATCCTCACATTGAGAGCGTTATAGGCCTGGTTGGAATCGGTAGTTGCCAAGAAGCTGCCGTTTACTGGCGTCTGAACGCCGCCAACCGAGTTTGGGTATAAGAAGTTCTGGTTTACCAGGCGGGCATAATGGCGCCCGACACTGCCCGCATACCCTACGGTCAGGGTAAGTTGAGCTGGCAAGGCAGTTTCCGTTTCAAGGGAATAGAGATAGCTGATCGGGTTTTTAATGCTGGACGCTACTCCGTAAACCTCTACCTGCGGAGCCGGGCTGCCGTTGAGACCATTTGGGAACCCTGCGGCGTTGGTTCCTGTCGCCAGCGCGGGGTTAACCGGGTAGCTGCTTGAACTGTTGCTCGTGCCCTTCACGTAGCGGACGAGTCCTCCGTCGAATGGCGTACTGAAATCCTGGGCGTTGGTCGCACAGCAGATGCCATAGTCCAGAACGCCGGGTCCATTTTGCAGTGCGTTTTCAAAAAGCGAAACATCCAGGTGGTTATAGGCAACCGCTGCACCGCCACGAAGGACAAACTTGTTTGCGTAGAAGTCGGGATTCCACGCGAACGCAAGTTTCGGCCCGTAGTGCCCGTAATCGGTGTTGTAGAGGTTGTCGCGCGGCGTGAGTGTAAGTCCCACGATTGGCGAGGGTCCCGTGCCGAGCGTTGGTTGGAAGGTTTTTCCACCTTTATTGTGGTAAGGAGTGTAGATCTCATAGCGGAAACCGGCATTAAAGGAGAAGGTAGGAGTTACTTTCCAGTCATGCTGCGCGTAACCGTAATACGTCTGCGAGCGGTAATACCGTTGGGTGAGCGGAGCAAGACCCGTGTTGGGATTTACCGTAATCGCTTCAAAGAACGGCGCATCGTTGGCCAGGTTCCAGAGCCCGCGAAACGAGTATGAAGGACGAGCGCCACCGTTGAGATTGTTATTATCCTGCTCCCAACGAACGCCACCGCCGAACTTCACGACGTGCGAACCAAACGTATGCGTGGCCTGATCGCTGACTTCGATGGTGTTCTGCGCGAGACCGGCCCCACTGGTGCTGGCGCGGACCACACCGAAATCGACGTTGTTGAAAGGGAGATCCTCGGCGTAGGTGTAAGGGATACCGAGGTTGATGTTTCCAAAGTCACGTGCACCGTCGTCCTTGAAGCGGGTGCCATTGGCCCGGAGCTCGTTCAGCCAGCTCGCAGAGAAGGTATGAATGTAGATAAGTGTGGCAGCCGAGTTGAGCGGTTTGAACGGCACGTCGCCCTGCGACCGCGAAGTCCCATCAGTGCTGGAGTAGTTGTCAAGCTTTGTAAAGAACACACTGCCGGCGAGCAGATCTTTCTGCGTAAGGGTGTAATCGACTCTTCCGTTGTACTGTTTGCCGCGAGAATGCGCCGGGATTGTGAGCTGGACTTGCTGCACATCCGCGACATTGTCGAGCCCTCCGCCAACGAATCCGCCGCCAAGCTTTGCCGCCGGGCCGGGGGATGCCGTGTTCCCGTTGTTGAAATAAGCCAGGTAGTTTCCGAGTTGCGAAGCGCCACCCGGAGTCAGCGATCCGATATCTAGGCCGCCTGCGACGACCTGGCAGTAGGGACCGCTCTGCGCGGTCTGGGTAACAATCGGCCCTACATCATTGACTTGCTTCGGGAAATATCTGCCCTGATTGTTGGAGTATCCAGTGCAATCGCTTGTAATGATATTGCGTACACGGGGGGCGACATTAGCGTCCGCAAGCGTTGACGCTGTCAGGCCGCCAGATCGATTGGCGATCACGGACTGCCGATACTGCGACGTCTCGATGTAGGCTGTGCCGATGGAGTTATTACCCTGTCCGTAGCCCTGGAACGAGCCAAAGAGGAAGAGTCTGTTCTTGAGAATCGGTCCGCCGAGCGAGGCGGCATAGGTACGCTGTTTGATCGCTACTCTCACCGGTCGCGCGGAATTTGGCCCACCGTAACGGTTGTAGGCGTTCAGCCCCGGCTCGTTGTAAAGAAAGAACAGAGATCCATGGAGATCGTTGGTGCCGCTCTTGGTTACTGTCTTGATCTGCGCGCCAGTATTGCGGCCGTCGGCGGCATCATACGATGTCGAAATGACGGTCAGGTTTTGCACGGCTTCCTGGTTGGGCGTAACTACAGCAGAACCACCGCGGCCAAGGGAGTTCACGCTCACGCCGTCGATCATGTAGTTGTTGTCTGCAATACGCTGTCCGTCGGCGGAAATCTGGATCTGGTTTTCTGTTTGAAAGATTCCGGAATTCGATCCACCGGGACCGACCGAGTTGGGAAGAAAGACCGCGCCCCCGTTGGAGCTACGAGCGCCGTCACCGGTGATGCCCGGAGCGGTGCGAAGCAATTCATAGGGGTCGGCACCAAACGTAGGCAGGCGCTGGATCTCGTCGCTATCAATCGTCCTGTGAATGTTGGCATCGGCCGTTTGCAGCGTAGGAACCTCGTCTGCCGAAACGGTGACTGTCTCCGTGTTTCCCCCGTTGGTCAGCTTTACATCGACGTTCCGTGGCGATTCCGCACCTACCGTTATGTCGCTGAACGTAGATCCCTTGAATCCGGTCGCTGCAACGACCAGCTTGTAGTGGCCGGGAGGCAGTTCACTGAAGCGGTACGCGCCTTCCCCGGAGGAGGTGGCTGTCTGGGTCTGTTCCGAGCCCAGGTTGGTGAGCGTGACGGTGGCGCCGGGAATGATCGCACCAGTGGAGTCCGCGACGGTACCGCTCAGGCTGGCTCCAAACTGAGCGTGCGCCGTAAAGGCGAAGATCGCAACAAGGGCTGCCACTGCGAAGGGCAGGCACCGCGTGCGCAGGGCACGAAAACAGGAACGGGTATTCATACAGCCTCCAGAAAAGTTCATTGAACGCACGCGCGGAAAGTCTTACTGGCCTCGCGCTTAGGCAAACGATTGCACAGAGGGATATTGCTCTCTAGAAAGATTCCGTGTCAATAGCAGTCTTGGCCTACGATGCGGAAACCGCACATGTGGGAGACTCGGAGAGGTGAAACCCTCCGCAAAAGTCGTCGCCAGCCTACCGAGCACTGTCTCCGCCGCGCCCGCAGTCGGGCTGAAAGCGATTGCGTTGCACCTTGGTCTTTCCGTCGCGACCGTTTCGCGTGTGCTCACGGCCGCGCCTGCGGCGAAGTCCATCCCCAAGAGCACACAGGACCGCGTCTTCGCCGCAGCTGCAGAGATGAATTACCGCCCCAACGTGGTCGCGCGCTCCCTCCGTAAGCAGCAGAGCATGACCATCGGCGTGATGGTGCCCGAGGTCAGCGAAGGCTATGCCACGCTTGTGCTGAGCGGCGTTGAAGAGCGCCTGCTGGAAGCGCACTACTTCTACTTTGTTGTCAGCCATCATCACCGCCCGGAGATGATCGAGAAGTGCCAGCACATGCTGCTCGACCGCGCGGTCGAAGGCCTGATCGCGATCGATACGCCGCTGACCCACCGCCTGCGCGTGCCCACCGTTACGGTTTCGGGTCACCATGAGCCTGACGGCGTCACCAACATTCTGCTTGACCACAACCGCGCCGCCGCGCTCGCGATCGATCATCTGCATCAGCTCGGGCACACGGAGATCGCGTTCATCAAGGGCCAGGAGTTCAGCTCCGACACAGACGCGCGCTGGGAGGGCATACAGCTGGCGATGGCCGCGCGCGGTCTGCGGGTCGCGCCGCAGTTGGTGGCGCGGCTCGAAGGCGAAGCCCCCACCCACGACCCCGGCTACGCCGCCACGCGCCACCTGATGGCAGCTGCCAAACCCTTTACCGCGCTGTTTGCCTTCAACGACGTTTCGGCGATCGGCGCCATACGCGCTTTCCGCGAAGCCGGGTTGCGGGTGCCGGAGGATATATCGGTGGTTGGCTTTGACGATGTGCAGTCGGCGGCGTACCAGAACCCCGCGCTGACCACCGTGCGTCAACCGCTCAAGCACATGGGAGCCCTGGCCGCCGCGCAGGTGCTAGAGCAGATCGGCGCCGGGCAAAGGCCGCCGGTGCAGCAGATTGTTGTTTCGCCGGAGCTTGTGGTCCGCGAGTCGACGCGCTCACGACGCCGCGCTGAACGGCGATAGATCCTGGATTTTGCACGATGTACGAACTTTACATGCCAATCGTTGCCGGAATGCGATAGCATGACTGCCGAATAGGAGAGTCCATGATTACGAGACGCAAGTTCCTCGGCACTATGTCCGCTACCGCAACCGGGGTTGCCATTGCATCCTCCGCCAAAAGCTATGCGCAGATTCTGGGCGCGAATGATCGCGTGAACTTCGCTGTCATCGGCCTGAACAGCCGCGCCCTGGCGCACCTTTCGTCGTTGAAAGCCAACAAGGCCAAAGCGCGCATCACGTATGTTTGCGACGTGGACTCCAAGATCCTCGAGCGCTTTACCGGGCAGGCCACGGCGGCGATGGGGGATGCACCCAAACCGGAGCAGGACTTTCGCAAGGCGCTCGCATCGAAAGATGTCGACGCGATTACGATCGCCACGCCGGACCACTGGCACGCGCCGATGGCGATCCTCGGAATGCAGGCCGGCAAACACGTGTATGTGGAGAAGCCGTGCTCCTACAACCCGCACGAAGGCCAGATGCTGGTTGCCGTGCAGAAGAAGACTGGCAAAGTCTGCCAGATGGGGTCGCAGCAACGCTCCGCGCCGCACAGCATTGAGATTGTGCAGAAGATCCACGACGGCCTGGTCGGCCGCGCCTACTGGGCGGAGACCTGGTATGCGAACAAGCGCAAGCCAATCGGCGTCGGCAAGGTGGTTGCGGTGCCCGCGACGCTCGACTGGGACCTGTGGCAGGGGCCAGCTCCGCGCATGGCTTACAAGGATAATGTCCATCCCTATAACTGGCACTGGTTCAGAAACTGGGGCACCGGCGAAACTCTCAATAACGGCACGCATGAAGTGGATATTGCGCGCTGGGCTCTGGGAGTGGACCTGCCAACCCGCATCACCGCGGCAGGCGGACGTTATGCCGCGAACGACGATTGGCAGTTCTACGACACGCTCGACACCTCATTCATCTATCCTGACAAGCTGCTGACATGGAAGGGTGATTGCTGCAACGGGAAGTCGACCTACGGTCGCGATCGTGGCGTAGCCGTGCACGGCACTAACGGCACAGTGATTATCGACCGCGCCGGATACGAGATCTACAGTCCCAGCGACAAGAAGCTGAGCGAGTACCGCGTTCCCTCGCACGCGGCGACCTCGTCAGCCGACACAGTAGGGGCGGACAGCATGACCGACCTGCACTTCGCCAACTTCATTGCCGCCATCCAGCATGGCGAGAAGTTGAACCAACCGGTTGCGCAGGGCAACGTCGCCGTGACCATGCTGCAGCTATCGAACATCGCCTACTTCACGAAGAACGACCTGAACATCGACCCCGCGACCGGCAACATCGTGGGCGACGCGAAGGCCGAAGCCATGACGCGCCGCAGCTACGAAAAAGGCTGGGAACCGAAGGTGTAGTTTTGCGGGTTGCGGTTTCCAGGATGTGGGTTGAGGAGGTCCGGGCTAAACCCCGGACCTTTCTCATGCCGCGCAACGCGTCTAGCTTCCCGGCTGGCGTTCCCGCCAAGCGCGCAGGCCGTACATTAGTGCTCCAGCCGCGAGGATGAACCCCGCGGTCCGCATCTCGCGCAGGAAGTTCGTTCGCGAGACCAGGATGAACACGAAGCCCGACAGCGCCACAATGACCGGCAGCGGATACAGCGGCATACGGAAGCTCTGCGCGCTGCGCGCCCTTCGATGTGCCGGCAGAAGCACCGCCACGCCTTGCAGCAGAAACTGAAACAGGATGCGAATCACCACCAGCGTCGTGATGACTTCCTGCAGACGAAACAGGCAGCAGAACATCGTCATGCCACCCAGCGTCAGCAGCGAGACGTGCGGAATGCGATGCTTCGGATGCAGCTTTGCGAACACCGCTGGGAAGTTGCCGCTCCTGGCAGCCGCGTACGGTATGCGCGAGTAGCCCAGAAGGAGCGCGAGAACTGACGCCGAGGCGGCCAGCGCGATGAGCACCACGATCACCATCGCTGCCGCGTGCCCCGCGCCACCTCCGTACGCACGCTGCATAAAAACTGCCATTGTGTATAGGCGGGCGTCACCGTTCAGGTTGCCGGTCAGGTCATGCCACGGCAACACGCCCAGCACGCTCACGTTCATGAGCAGGTACAGGATTCCGACGATGGCGATCGAGCCGAGCACCGCGAGCGGTATCGTGCGCCGTGGCTCACGGACCTCCGCACCCAGGAAGCAGACGTTGTAGTAGCCCCAGTAGTCGTACGCGGAGATCAGCATACCCGCACCGAGCCCGGCGAAAAACGGTTGACCGAGGTGGAACGCGCCGGCAGGAAAATCGAACGCAAGCGCCGCGTGAAAGTGCGTCAGGCCCGTTACTATGATGGCGACCAGCGCCAGTACGACCGCAACGCCCAGCGCACGCATCAGGCGATCCAGCGAGCGAATCTTGCGATACAGCACAATGAGCGCGATGCCGCACAGCCCCATTGCCATCAGCGTCTGGCCACTGAAGACCACCGGCACATGCAGCAGTGTGAAGCTCCAAAGCCGCACGCCGGAGCGCGGTAAGAAATAAGAAAGATACTGCGAAAATCCCAGGCAGCCTGAAGCGATCGAAAGCGGCGCGCTGAAGAGCAGTTGCCACGCGTAGAGAAACGACACGGCCTTGCCCAGTCCATGCTCGCCGTACAGCTTGCGAAGATAGACGTACGATCCGCCGGCTTCGGGATAAGTTGTGCCGAGCTCGCTCCACACCAGGCCGTCGCATAGCGACAGCACCGCGCCGAGCAGCCAGCCCAGCATCGCCTGCGGTCCACCCATCGCGATCACGATCAGCGGCAGCGTGACGAACGGACCGACGCCAACCATGTCAATGATGTTGAGTCCCAGCGCCGCCCTGGCCGACAATCCGCGCTCGAGGCTAGCGGCCTCGGGCGCGGCGCCCAGTTCCCTGGTCGGGTCTTTAGTGGAGATGGTCGTCCTGTGCGGCATCGGCTTCCGTCAACAGCTTACGCGTCGCCATGCGGATGCGCTTGGCCGCTGCAGCGAAACCGTCTACACGGTTCTTCAGCCATGCTGCGTCTGTATCCAGCAGCGCACGCGAGCGCGCAATTTCAGGTTCCAGAACTTCCAGTGCAGGCCCGCCCGGAATTCTCCTCACTGCGATGAAGTTGGCTGCGTCCAGCGACCGCTTCAGCAGCTCCAGGTCCGGCACGGGGAACTCAGGATGGTGAGCGGCGAGACTGTACTCTACCGAGGCTGCCATCCGGCCCACATCGAAGTTGCCACCCTGGTCTTTCACGGCGTCCGAGACAATCTCATGCGCCGTGCGGAAGCTCATGCCCGTTTCGCGGACCAGGGTGTCGGCAAGCTCCGTGACGGTCAGGAAGTTGGCGCCTGCGCACGCCGCCATTCGATCGGTGCGAAACTCGGCTTCGTCGAGCACGCCGGACAAGAGGGTCAGGCTGCGCGTCGCCTCGTCGAAGGTGGCGTACACCGTTGGCTGGAGATCGTCTTCGCTGTCGTTGATGTCGGTGAACGGCGTGTTGTGAAGGCTGCCGAGTACGGCTTGCGCCTGGGTCATGGCTTTGCTGGCGAGTGTCCGGACATGCTCCAGAGGCACCGGGTTGCGCTTCTGCGGCATGATGCTGCTGATCTGTACGTAGCCATCGCTCAAGCGTATGAAGCCGAGCTCGATGCTGCTCCATTGCAGGAAATCCTGCGCCAGTCTACCCAGATTCAACATACAGACCGACAGCATGGCGCAGCTTTCGGTTAAATAATCGATCGACGCAATCGCGCCGTAGGAGTTTATCTGAACCCCACTGAATCCCAGCATCGTCGCTACGTTTTCGCGGTCGATGGGAAAGCCGGTGGTTGTAATCGCGCAGGCCCCCATCGGCGAACGGTTCACCCGAACCGAAGCTTCGCGCAGCCGCTCGAAGTCGCGCTCGAAACATTCCACGATTGCCATCAGGTAGTGGCCGAGCGTGGTCGGTTGCGCGGGCTGGCCATGCGTATAGGCAGGCATCAGGCTGGCGCGATGCGTCCAAGCCAGTTCCAGCAAACGGCCGCGCAAAACGTTCAGCGCAGTCATGGTCTCCGCGAGCCGCTCGCGCAGCACGATCCGGTAAAGAGTCAGGTCGATGTCATTACGGCTACGCGCGGTATGCATCTTGCCTGCGGTCTCTGCGCCAACTTCCGCGGCCAGCCTCTGCTCCATCAGGAAGAAGAGGTCCTCGAAGGTGCCGTCATACGAGGTGCCACGAATGGCATCGAGGTCCAGCTTGTCGAGCGCACGCAAGCACGCCGCCACCTCTGCACGCCGCATGATTCCCTGCTCGCCCAGCATCAGCGTATGCGCGTACTGGATCGAGAGCAGCGGCCCGAGAAAGTACTTTTTCGCGTCGGCGAAGATGTGCGTTAGCACCGTGTCGCGGTAAATGGGCGCGGGGAAATTGGAGTTCAGAGGATTATGCAAAACAGCCATCCATCTTTCCAGGGCGACGGGAACCGCTCCAGGCCTCCGGCACCTCGTCGCGCGAACCAGCAGGCAATTTGTTTCGGGGCGCTTCACGCCCCGAAACTACGAAGCAACTTACCAGCGAGCGGTGACGCCCCACTGCACAATGCGCGCTTCCAGCACCGAGCTGCGCGTTACCGTGGGAGCCGCGTTCGGCACGCCCGTAGCCGCATTGACAGGCTGCGAGGTAGCGATACCTGTCACGTTGGTGTGGTTGAAGATATTGTTGGCTTCAATGAACACGGCAGCCGAGAAGCGATCCCTGAATGTTGGCAGCGTGCGAGTGAAGCGTCCATCTACCTGATAAACCGACGGTGAGCGAACAGAGTTACGACCCACCCCGAGTGGCCGCGTTACCCCGGCTACCGAGGAGTCTCCGTTGATCGAAACGCCAGTCAGAATGCTGGACTGATCGCCGGACTCGGTGTTCACCAGCAGAGCAACCAGATTGTGGTTTGCAGCCTCCGTCGCGAACTTGTTGGAGAACTTGAAAGTCGGTTCCATCACGGCCGTCAGGTTGAAGGCGTGGGGATGGTTGACGATGCTGTTCGCGCGATCACGCTTGCGGTTGGAGGTATCCTCGATCGCGATGTTCTGCTCGAACGAGTTCACGTCGGGCGCGTCCGATATGGAGTGCGACCAGGTGTAGTTCGCATTGAACTGAATGCCTCGGCTAAGCGTGTGAGTGTAGTTGGTAATGAGCGCGTTGTAGCTGCTGTTCGCACCGGATTCGACCTGATTGATCTGGTTGAATCGTGAGTCCAGCCGAGCCGGGCCGAACACTGGACGACCGTCGCCCAGAAATGAGATCGGCGTCGTCGGATTGATGTTGTGCAGGAACTCAAGGTTACGGCCGTTGGCCATGACGTAGCCGATCAGGAACGAATCCCGGTGACCGAGTTCCTGATTCAATTGAAGGTTGGCATTCCAGGTGTACTCGTTCTTGAAGCTCGGCGAAACGGTCGTCACATTCTGCGTGACAACCGCGGCGGTGGAAGGGATCGCCGGGAACGTAGGCGCGCCCGCAGGAATCACAGGGACGGTGACCACACCCGGGACCGGCGTGCGCGAGATGGAATACGTGTAGCTGCTGGTCCGGTTCGAGCCATCCTGATTCAACGCGTTGAACCAGAGATTGGTCGGAGGCGCCTGATAGAACATGCCCACGGACGCCTTCACCACGGTAGTAGGCGCTGCCTGATAGGAGAAGCCCAAGCGAGGGGAAAAGTTTGTCTTCGGAGTATTGAAGCTCCGCGAACTCGCAAACAGTGCGTTCGGGTTGGCGTTGGGGCTCTTGAAACGGTCGTAGCGCATGCCGTAGATCAGCACCAGCTTCTTGGCCGCCTGCCACGTGTCCTGTGCGTAAAAACCCATGAACAGCGACGCGTAACCAACACCCGTGGTATCGGTCTGACTGCGGAATTGGGTGTAGGACTGGGAGTTGATTCCCGCCTTCGCATTGAGATAGTTTTGCAACGCCGAAGTTGCCACCGAGGTGACACCACCGGCTCCGTTGGAAACATTCACCGTCGTATTGCTGAACGTGTATTCGTTGAAGCTGAGCGCTCGCTGGCGATTTTCGATCGCTGAGAGGTTGTAGCCGAACTTCATCGCGTGCGCACCCTTGATGATGCTGATGTTGTCGTTGCCGCTCGGAACCTTGTCGGTGTATTGGTCACCGCCATTACTGGAAGCGCCAATGTTGGCGACGCCGGCAATGATGATCGCCGGGCCTGTGCCGCCGCTGGGGCCAGCGAAGTGCGCGTTGGCGCGGAACGGTACGGAGAAGCGCAGCTCATTGGTGATGTGGTCCGACACAGAAGTCACCAGCTGCAGACCAAACACATGCGCGCGGTCGACGAAGTCCACACCGGTGCTGCGCGTGTTCAGACTGCCCACCTGCGTGTTGAACGGGAAGTCGTTTTTGAAGTAGTTGTAGCGCATGAACAGCGAGTTCTTGTTGTTGATCACGTAGTCGGCCCGGACCAGCGTAAACGTGCC
The DNA here is from genome assembly GCA_038230455.1 of Terriglobales bacterium. Taxonomy (GTDB): domain Bacteria; phylum Acidobacteriota; class Terriglobia; order Terriglobales; family Acidobacteriaceae; genus Granulicella. Next base: position 62,706 of record JBBRNF010000011.1, on the reverse strand, counting down.
GTGCAGCAGGCCGGGCGCAGCGGCCACCTGGTCCGCAGGTAACCCGAGCGCGGCGATGTTGGCAGCGCTAATCGTTACCGGGGCCGGCGATCCGCGCTTCACCTTCTCATAAGACCCGAAGAAGAACAGCTTGTCCTTTATCACTCGGCCACCCAGGTTCGCGGCCACATCTTCGAGCTCAATGTTGGTCTTCGGCAGCGCCTTGTTCGCGAAGTAAGGATAGGCCGTCGCGTCCTGCCAGCGCTGAATGTACTGAAACTTGCCATGCAGGGAGTTGGTACCGTTGTTCGAAATGACGTTGTACACGTTGCCGGAGGTCCAGCCGAACTCGGGAGCAAAGCTGTTTGAAACCGTCTGCACTTCCTTGACGAAGATCTCCCCGACGGGAAACAAACGCAGACCGATGCGGTCGCTCTCCGTGTTCACCATGCCGTCCATCTGGTAGTTGATGCGGTCGAGCAGACCGTTGGTGTTAATTGTGCGCGGGATGCCGAGCTCGGGGTTCGGATGCCCGCTGACGCCCGGCTGAAAGAGGATGAAGTTGTACGGGTTGCGCGACGTGAGCGGAAGGTTCTGTACTTCGCGTGCGTCCAGCGTGCGCTGTATGTTCAGCGAAGTCGGATCAATGCCCGCCGTTTCGGCGGTTACCTCCACCTGCGTTGTGGTTCCACCCACCGCGAGCACCGGCTCGATGGTCAACTCCTTACCGGCGTTCAGAACGATGTCCTTGTAATCCACCGAGGAGAACCCCGGCTTCGTCACTGCGATCCGGTAGGTGCCCAGGGGCAGGTTCACCAGCACGAAAAGGCCGTCATCCCCCGTCGTTGCGGTTTTGTTGAAACCCAAATCGGTATTCGTCACCGTAATCTGCGCACCGGGGATCGAAGCGCCGGTCGCGTCCGCCGCCCGCCCGCGAATCGTTCCGTTGATCGATTGCGATTGCGCCGAGGCCGCCACGCTTCCGCACACCGCCGACATCATCAAGGTTGCGGCGAACAGCACGGGGAGAAGAGTCTTGCGAGAAAGTGAGAGCACGGTCAGGCCTCCTGGTGAAACTAAGAACATGATACCGAGACTGCGGTCCAATCCAACGAGCTACTTACTAAAATATGTTTACGAAGTAGGTTTGGTTTTGAGGTTATGTCCTCGACAACGCGGTGTCAATAGAAGAACAAATTCTCGGGATACGCCATCAAAACCAATAGCCGGTGTTCCAATGAGCGTGAAGCGAAAGTCAGCTCAGGATCTGCTCTTCCGCGGCGGACAGACTTACCGACACGGCTCCGTGCAGTTGTGCCTGGGTTCCCAGGCTGCTGGAACGGAGCGGCGGCCGCGCAAATTCATGGCGCTGGGCGAGAGCGTCTGTCGCACGACACAACTCCGCATGTGACCCGACGCCGCCCCCCAGGACCACAACCTGCGGATTGAGCAGCAGGCACATATCGGCAAGGGCATCGGCCAGCACCGCAGCCGTATAGCGAACAACCTGTGCCGCGGTGCTGTCGCCTTCCGCAGCCAGATCGAAGATTTGCGAGGCTTTCAGCTCTCGCTGCGCCCCGAGCACCGCGTCCGTGCACCGTCCGTTCCCGTGACGCTTTCGGTCAAGCAGCCGCAGCCACTCAGCCTCGATCCCCGCGCCCCCGATGGCTTCCTCCAGCTGGCCCAGCTCGCGCATTTTCATCGGCGCGCGCTTTTTACCCGTTACGCCGAGGTAACCAATCTCTCCCGCGCTCCATTGCGCGCCGCGATGCAGCTGGCCGTTCAGAAAAACGCCTGCCCCCATACCCGTCCCCATGGCAACGAAGACGAAGTTTTCGACCCCGCGGGCGGCTCCACGCCAGTGCTCACCCAAGGCAGCGAGATTTGTATCGTTGTCGACCGCAACCGGAAGTTCCGCGGCCTGTTCCAGCAGGTCGCGCAGCGGAACCTCGTTCCACTCCTCAAGATTCGGCGCGGACAACACCACGCCGGTATCGACATTCGTGATGCCGGGCGCTCCTGCAGTCATGTGCAGCACCTTGTGAAGCGGTGTTCCGCTCTGCTTGCACATGGCCCGCAGGCCTTCCACGATGAGGCGACAAACCCCGTCCGGCTTCTTCTGCCGGGCGCCGAGCACCACCGACGAGTGCGCGATCAGGTTGCCCGTCAGATCGGAAAGCACCATGCGCACGCGCGTCCCGCCGATATCCACACCGGCCACATAGCCGTGCCTGTGATTGAAGCGCAGCAGCGCAGGCGGGCGGCCGCCATTCGATTCTCCCTCTCCAAGCTGTTCTACCAGCCCCAGCCCTTCCAGATGCGCTACACCGCTTGAAACCGTCGGTGCGCTCAAGCCGCAGAACCTCACCAGGTCCGCCTTCGAGCACGGACTGTGTTCCTGCAGCAGTCGTAACAGCACACGGGCGTTCGTCTGCCGCAACTGTGACGGCCGCGACGGCGTGGCGCGCGCGGAGATGTGCGGGAGGGAAGCTGGATTGTTGGGCGTTCTAGGCATCTCGGCTTTAGGTTTGCGGCCTGCTGTGTGCGTTCCGTGCTCCATACTAACCCAAGTATTGCAGGAACCTTTACAAAGATTCGAGCGCATGGTATCCATATTCCACAAGTTCAAAGTCCGCTCCTCGCTTTCCTACCGCGCTCGAACGGATCCTCCGCACCTTTCCTCCTCATCCCAGCATCTTTTCTAGATATAGGCACAACAGGAGTACACCTTCATGCGCACGGATGCAGCCAGACTTTCGAACTCCTCCACGACCCGTTTCGCTTTGGGTCTGGCTCTAGCCGCTTCCCTGTCTGGCAATTGTCTTTACGCGCAGGCTCCGCTCTCGTATCCACCCACCTTCGGTACGCCGCTTGCCGTAGACCGGGGTAGCGCCGCCGTCTGGCAGAGCCTGCATAAGCTCCATACTCGCGGCAGCCTCATCCTCATCGTGGCGCATCCCGACGACGAAGACTCCGGCATGCTCGCGTACGAGAGCCGCGACCAGGGCGTAGACACCACACTCCTCACGCTGAACCGCGGCGAAGGCGGACAGAACGTGATGTCTTCGGACTACTGGGACCAGCTCGGCCTGCTGCGCACGCAGGAGCTGCTGGCCGCAGGCAATTACTTCGGCGTACACCAGGCCTACACGCGCGTCGCCGACTTCGGCTTCTCCAAGTCACTCGACGAAGCCCTGAAGACGTGGGGCCACGACCGCGTGCTCTACGACGTCGTCCGCATCGTCCGCCAGACGCGACCGCTCGTCGTTACCTCGGTCTTTTCCGGCAACGTATCTGACGGCCACGGTCACCACCAGACGGCGGGCGTCATGGCGCAGGAGGTCTTCAACGCCGCCGCTGACCCAAAGATGTTCCCCGACCAGATCAAGGCTGGCCTGCTGCCCTGGGCACCGCTCAAGGTCTACGCCCGCGTTCCCTTCGCGCGCGTTTCCGAGCGAGGCATCTACGACTACGCCACCGGCCATTGGGAAACCCCTGTCCGCTTCAAGAACTACACCAACAACACCTGGATCGAGGGCGTGCCCTCCGCCACCGTCACGATCCCTGAAGGCAAGTACAACCCCTTCCTCGGCCGCTCGTACATCACGCTCGCCCGCGAAGGCCTCGCGGAGCAGAAATCGCAGAACGGCGGCATCGCCATCCCCGCGCCGCGCCCCTTCGACTCCCCGTACCATCTCTACGCTTCCCGCGTCAGCGCCACGCTTCCGGAGCACGAGCAGACGTACTTCGACGGCATCGACACTTCTCTGCCTGCCATCGCCGACTACGCTCCCAAGGACCAGCAGGCGGCTTGGAAGACTCGCCTGACCAAGCTCAATGCGACGGTGGAAAGCGCATCCGGTGCCTTCAACGCGGCGCGGCCCGATGCCATTGCACCGATGCTCGCCGACGGTCTTACCCAGACGAACGCTCTGCTCGCCGACATCGCTCGCAGCCCGTTGCCCGCCGAAGCGAAGTACAACATGACCCACGAGCTGCTCATCAAGCAGAAGCAGTTCAACGACGCCCTGGGCCAGTCGCTCGGACTCAGTCTGCTCGCGACCGTCAATTCGGGCGGTCCGGTGCGCCAGGGTCCATTCGGCGATTCCAGCTCACAGCCTACGTCGCAAACCGTCATCCCCGGTCAGAAGTTTGCCATCAACATCCACCTCGCCAATCAGGGCGCGCAGCCCATCGGGATCGCATCGACCCAGATCGTATCGCACGCCGGCACAGGCTGGACCTTTACCTCCGCAGCACCGTCCAAACCCAGCCTCGCCGCCGGTGAGGCGCAGGACCGCCTCATCGACGCCGTTGTTCCCGCCAACGCCGACATCACGCGGCCCTACTTCTCGCGCCCCAATCTTGAACAGTCCTTTTATGACCTCGACGATCCGCGCTACGCGGGCCTTCCCACCTCGCTCTATCCCCTCAGCGCGGAAATGCAGTACACATTCGGCGGCGTCACCGCCACGCTCACCGGCGTGGTCCAGACCATCCACCGCTACGTTGGCCCTGGCCCCCTGCCGGAGCCCCTGCTGGTCGCGCCGGCCATTTCAGTCACCGTCGCGCCGCACGCCGGCATCGTTCCCCTCATGAACAAGTCGCTACACCTGCAGGTCACCGTGCACAGCAGCGTCAAAGGCCCGGCCAAAGGCACAGTCCACCTGCAGCTTCCCAAAGGCTGGACCTCGAAACCCGAGTCCGCCGAGTTCGCCGTAGCCAGCGACGGAGACGAAGCATCCATCAGCTTCAACGTTATGCCCGAAGCCGTGAAGCCGCAGCCGTACACCATCACCGCTGTTGCGGATTACAACGGACAGCAGTACAAGCAGGGCTTCGTCACCACCGGCTACCCTGGCATTCGGCCGTATCCGTCCTATCGCGAGGCCAGCTACCGCACCACGGGGGTCGACGTAAAAATCGCGCCCGGCCTGAAGGTCGCCTACGTCAACGGCACCGGAGACGAAGTCGCAAGCTCGTTACAGGACCTCGGCATCAACGTCACCTTCCTCTCGCCGCAGGACATCACGTCCGGCGATCTCTCGGTGTACGACACCATCATCCTCGGCATCCGGGCCTACGCCGCGCGACCTGAGCTCAAGACAGCCAACAACCGACTGCTGGATTACGTGCACAAAGGCGGCACCATGATCGTCCAGTACCAGACCCAGGAGTACGACCACGACTACGGCCCCTATCCGCTCTCCATTTCAGGCGACCCCGAAAAGGTCGTCGAAGAAACCAGCAAAGTGATCCTTGCCGCCGACGATCCCGTCCTGAGCTGGCCGAACAATATCACCACGGCCGACTTCGACGGCTGGGTGGAGGAACGCGGTCACGGTTTCGCGCGCACCTGGGACGCCAGGTACGCCTCCCCCACTGAAATGCACGACACCGACCAGGACCCCCAGCGCGGCGGGCTGCTTTACGCGGGCTACGGGAGCGGCACCTATGTGTATCTTTCCTTCGCCTTCTTCCGCGAAATGCCGGACGGTGTTCCCGGCTCATTCCGCATCATGGCCAACCTCGTCAGCATCGGCAAAAACCCTCGCACGCCCTGGGGCCGCTTTCACCCGCAGTAGCAGCCGTCTTGAGCGGGGAGCAAGCTGCGAACTTGACCCCGGGCCAAATCTCACACCGCCCGGAACAAAAACTGCATACTGCCCCCCACCGACTTTGCGCGCGTGGTCAAAAGCACGCGATAGACCACGTTGCCCCAGCTTTCCGTGAGGCCGGGATCCGTAAGATGTATAGTTTCCACCTTTGCGGAAAGCTGCTGCGAGTCGAAGGTCATCTCCACAGGACTGGACTTATCACCGGCACGCGGCGCAAAGCGCAACGTGCCCCCGCCAGCCGTGACTGGGCGACAAGTCATCAGCGACCAGACGACTTCGCCTGCACCGCCCAAGAGGTAGCGATCACCGACGCTCGCAACGTTCGCGGAACGATCCAAGGTGACGGTCCGCATCCACGTCTTCAACTTCGCTTCCTTCGGATACGCCTCCGCCAGGTCCATCGTCAGCGCGCTCGTGGCGCCCGTCGCCGCATACTTCAGCGCGGTCGCGCGGAACGCCGAGCCCACGCCCTGCTGCACGCCCGCAATCGTCGGCAGGTTGTGGAAGCCAGACTGCATCGATTCGATCTCATATCGGTGCACATCAAAACTCTGCTTGCGATAGCTCTCTGCGCCCAGGTCGATAATCACCGGCTCACCATCCAGATACACCCAGAAGCTGCCCGTATCGTTATGGCTGTGGCTCTTGCCATTGTCCGCGGCGATGCAGGCCACATAGAGGCCCTCGGCCGAGTCAGCCTTCATGCGCGCCGCCATCAGCGCCGTCTCCGGAAGCCAGACGTCGCGCCGGAGCGGTGCCGGGCCCGTCTTGGCCGCTCGAAACGCCGCCTCGTCGAAGAGCGCCGGGAGCGTCTGCGGCGCGTACTTTTCCTTCAAGCTCGTGCGCGCCAGGGCCATCAACTCCGGGCTACCCGTCCGCTTGCCGTACTGGTAAACCTTGTCGATCTCTGAAAGTGCATGAAGGTGCGCGTCGCCCGTATCAAGAAACTGATCGCCTGCGATACGCGCCACCACCATGTACTCCCCCATCTTGCGCAACAGGGGCTCGCGCCAGATGTTCACGCGACCTTTGGTCGCCGAGTCCAGCAGCTCGAGCGCGTCTGCCATGGACCCCGTCGCGCGGCTCCAATACGAGCAGCCTTCCTCGCACCCGCCGTCGTCGGGGTAGGTGTCGATAAAGCGGTCGAGACACACCATTGCCTTCTGCACGCCGGCCGTGCGGCGCTTCGCGTCGCGGTCGACCAGCAGCGCGGTCGTCAGCCAGTTCCAGCAGATCCATGCATCCCAGTTGTTCACGGGCTGTACCTGACCGGCGGGTGTGGCGTCCCACGGCAGGTCGTCGCGACGCTTGCCCCCGGGCAAGCCCATCCACATGAAGTTGTGCTCGATGAGCGGGTTCAGCACCCGTCGCTCGCACTCCGCGTAGACGCGATCGCGCAGCAGTGGCGACACTCTGTCCAGCTTCGCGCCGAGCAGGTACACCACGCGCGCCACCTCCGCCGAAGTGTCGCCGACGAATAAATCGACAATGGGCTCGCGCGGATCAGGCAAGCCGAGGTCGGCCTTCTGAATGTACAGGTGCGCGGGAACGCCCCAGAAGCTCTGCTCGCAGATGGCCCAAAGTCCGTTGGCGATGTCGTCGAGAAAACGCCCCTTGTTCTCGACGCACTCTGCCAGCGTCAGCGCCCACAGCGCCTGCAGGTTCCCGGTGCGCCTGGCTTCATAATGCGAGCGGTTGCCCATCCGCGCGTACTCCAGAAAGAGCGTCGCGGAAATGGCCTTGTACTCGAAGCCAAGCTTGCCTTCGCCCTCTGCGAGCAGCGCCGCTCGACGCTCCGCCGCCAGGCCCTTCCACGCCGCATCTCCTGCCTTCGGCCACGGCGCATACGTTGTAAGCGGAAGCAGCGCCGCAGCTAAAGCAGCCGGCGGACACTGCTTCTGCAGCAGGTCACGCCGCTTGCCGCGCGGGGCCGCCGTATCCGCTACCGCGAGCGTTCGCACGTCAAGCGCGTTCATCGCCTGCGCCCCCATGAACATCGATGAGCTGACAAGAAACGACCGCCGCGACACTGCACTACCCAGCAAAGCATTCCACATGAAAAGGAGTCCCCTGAAAACGGTTCGGAGCGAACTCAGGCCGTCCGAAGACGGCCTGAGGAAGAAGGTGCGGATTAGAAGTAGAGCTTCGCGCCGATCTGAATAACGCGTGTCGCAAAGCCGCCGGAAAGACCATTGTTGATCTTTCCGAACGTAGCCGCGTTGCGTGCAAGCCCAATGGTGGAGGGGTCGGGGTTGTAATGCTTGAACAGGTTGAAGAAGTCAGCTCGCAACTGCAGGCTTCGCCCTTCGCCGAACACGAGACCCTTGGTGGCCGAGAAGTCGTCGTTGAGCACTCCGGGCAGCCTCACCGCCCCCGTGCGCGGCGCCGTACCAAACTCACCAGGCTGCGCGACCGTAAACGCCGCCGCATTGAACTGTGCGGTAGGCGTTCTGTTCGAGCGTCCGATGTTCGGATCTTTTCCGATCACGCGGTCCGGTCGTGAAGCAACACCCGTCGCCGTCGTCTGCGCCGTGTCCGTCACCCCGGCCGGAATCCCCGAGACAGCCGTGACGATTGTGGACACCTGGAAGCCGTCCAGCAGCACTTTCTTGAAGCCGCTTGAGTGATGAAAGAACGGCACGTCATACAGCACCGTTCCGACAAAGCGGTGTGGAATGTCGAACAGCGAGACGGAACGATCCGTCTTTGGGTCATACACATTCAAAGGGGCCGCACCGTAGAAGCCGCCTCCCACCGCCCCGCCGATGTCGGCCGGTCCGGAGATGGATTTGGACCACGTATACGACGCCAGCACGTTCAGGCCCTGTCCCACGCGCCGCTCCATCTTGGTCTGCAGCGAGTGGTAAGTCGACGATCCGGTCGAATAATCCGCCTGCACGTTGCGCTGAAAATTCTGGTTCGGCCTCCGGGCATTCACCGACAACGTTGTGCTGAGGGGGTTCACGGGCACTGGGATGTTGACGTTCTCGGTCACAAAATTGTGCGTTCCCTTCGCTCCCACGTAACCAATCTCCGCGCTCAATTTGCCCGGCAGCTGCATCTGCGTAAACAAATTGAATTGCTGCGTCATCTGATCCTGAAGATGCTGGTCCATCGCGATCGCGAAAGGATAGGTGCTGGGCCCGCCCGTTGCGACTCCCGGGAAAGGATTGGTGAAGATCAGGTTCGGCAGCTTCGCCGCCGCCGTTGTTCCCGTCAGGCCTGGGTTCCCGGTCAACGCGGCGCCTGCCTGCGCCTGCGCGCCTTCAGCCATCGCGAACCAGGCATTGTCGATCTCGGGCGTGAAGTACAGCCCATATCCTCCGCGGAATACCACCTTTCCATTGTCAAACGGCTGAAATGCGAAGCCGATGCGCGGCTGGAAGTCGTGATAAACCGGCTGGATCAGGCCACGCCCGAAAGGCGAGTTCGCCGGCGTAAAGACCCCGCCCGGGTTCAGACCATCGGCACCGATATAGATATCCGCATACTTGTCGTCGTCCTGTGTGTACGGCGCAAAGTGATCCCAGCGTATGCCAAGGTTCAGCGTAAGACCCTTACGCACCGTCCAGTTGTCCTGGAACGAGTAAGCCTGAATCAAGCTTGAAATGTTGGTGCGCGTCACGGTCGGGTTGATGCTGTCGCTGCTGACATAGCCAAGAAGGAAATCCAGCAGCGCCGAACCGGTATACCGTCCATCGAAACCGAAGCTGCCGTGCGGGTCGCGGGCCTGACTGAAGAAGTCGGTGCGCCGGCCAATATCTGCGCCGAACTTCATAAAGTGCTTGCCCCGCTGCCACGAGAGGCTATCCACAATCTGATTGATGCCGTTTGCACGATCGCGCGGCCCTATGTTGCGAAGGTTGCCGAACAGGCGATAGCTCTGTCCGCTGCCGTTGATCGTTGTATTCACGCCGCCGAAGAAGTGCGGGTCGGAAGAAGAGAACGGAATATTGAGCAGGCCGTTCGCGATGTTGTACGCCGCATTGCCAGTCGTGCCAAACGTCTCGAACTCCTTGAAATCCTGCCGGCCGTAGCGCAGGTCATTCACAATCGTTGGCGAAAACACGCGCGTATACCAGACCGCGAAGTGCTTGGTCACAGCGTCGTTGTCGTCATTGTCATGACCGAAGAATGACACGCCATTGCTGAACGTATCGTCGTACAGGTAGTGCCCGCCGATCTGGTCCTTCCTGGAAAGGGTATGGTCCAGGCGGCCGAGGTACTGGTGCTGGAAGTTCTTCGTCTTCACGGGCGTGGTCACAAAATTCGTCAGCAGCGACGGACCCACCGCACCCGTAATCGTAGCGGCCGGCGTTACCGAGGTCTTCAGCAGCAACGCCGAATTCGCGTTCAACGTAATCTTGTCGCCGATCTTGTAGGGCGTTCCCGTGAACGGGTCCACCACTTTCAAGGTCGTCGCTGTTCCGTTCACCGTCGGCCCCACAAAGATGCTCGAATCGAGCACCCCGTTGCGCACACTGTCATCCGGGACCGTCGCCTGCTGCGGAAGCGCTCCGTTCAACTGGTAGCCGGTTTCCAGATTCACAAAGAAGAACGTCTTGTCATGCCCGTTGTACAAGTGCGGAATCACCAGCGGCCCACCCACATTGCCGCCAAACTGGTTCCGATTCAAGCGCGCCGGATTCACGTCAATCTTCGCAATCGCGTCGTAGCTCTGCGTGAAGACATTGTTGCGGTTGAACTCAAATAGCGTTCCATGCAACTTGTTGCTGCCTGACTTCAGAATCTGGTTGACGTTCGCTCCGGCCGCCCCGCCGCCGTCCGGCCCACTGCTGCTGGTATCCACGCGGAACTCCGCGATTGCGTCCACCGACGTTGAGAAGCTGTAGGTGAATGCGTCGTAATCCATCGATTCAATGCCGTCGATCGAGTAGCGGTTCTGCGTATCCCGCTGCCCGTTCACCTGGATTGCCGTGCTCCCGCCATTCGGATCGGTCGCGCCCACTGACCCACGCGCGCGCCGCACCGTGATCGAACCCGACGTCCCGTATTCACGCCCGGAATCAACTGTGCCAACTGGATGAAGTTACGTCCGTTCAGGGGCAGATCGACAATCTTCTTGCCGTCGATTACCTCTCCAACAGCGCCATTCTCGGTCTGCAACACCGCGCCCAGTGCGCCGCTCTGCACCGTCACCGTCTCGCTCACCTTACCCGCGGAAATCTTGAAATCCTGGCGCGCCGTCTGGCTCGATTCGAGCACAATGCCGTCTATCTTCTCGCCCTGAAAGCCCGGCATCTCGACAGAGAGGTTGTACTTCCCAGCCGGCAGTTGCGGCAGCGTGTAAACGCCTGCGCCGTCGGAAACCGTCTCGCGCACGGTATTGGTCGCGGTATTGGTGATCTTCACCGCCGCGCCAACCACGGACGCTCCGCTCGAATCCACGACGTTACCGACAACCGTGGCCGTCGTCTGCTGCGCGGCTGCGGGTGCGGCACAGACCAGCAGGCAAAGCATGGAAAGGATAAGAGGAAAGAAGCGGAAGGAACCGGGCCAGCCGAAGCTGCGGTTTGTGACGAAGAGTTGAATCGGATTTTTCATGGCAAGCCTCGAGGAGTGACAATTGCCTAGTGCAAATTCCGATCGACTGTCGTCATCCCGGATACTTTCACTAGCACACAAGCAAAGGTGCAATCTGAAGAGCGGCGGGGAAGCTGCTCTTCGTTGCGAATCTCTTGATCGCGCGAAATCTGTCTGTGATTGCGTGCCGGAATACTACGCCCCCGCAAACCGGTATGACAAGTCGGGCCCACGTGATTTGTGGGCGCCCAGGTGTCGAGAGCGTCACCGCTAACGTAACTGGGGTAGATTTAGCCGCCCGAACCGGCTTTTAATCGCCAAGACACCGTTGTCTATGGTTCGCAGGGATTGACCTAGGTTCCGCAGAAAGTAGCGTGCACGCGCTCCTCGGGGAGCGCCGGCAGCGTGTAGTGCTCGAGCCCGGGCCTGTCGTCAAACGGTCGCGCCGTGGCATCCAGCAAGGTCGCAAACGGCCCGAAATCTCCCCGTTCGACCGCCGCCCGGATCACCGCTTCCACGAGGTGATTCCGCGGAATGAACAGCGGATTTGCCATCCGCATCGCCTCTGCTCGTTCAGCGGCGGAGGTGGCTTCCTCCGCCAGCCGCGCGCGCCAGCGCACCTCCCAATCGTCGAAGGCGGCAGGGTTGGAAAACAGCGCACGCGGGCCGCCGTCTCCCTGACTGCGCGGTTGCCCACTACTAGCCGCGATCTCGGCCAACTGGCGAAACGTCAGGGTGAAGTCCGCCGCGTTCGTCGCCATGCGTTCCAGCAGATCATCGGCCAGCGCGACGTCCCCTTCGCGCTTCGTCAGCAGCCCCAGTTTGCGCCGCAGGCCGTCTTCGCGGGCTAACTCAAACTGCGGCGCAAACCGCTCCAGAGCCTGATGCGCGGCAGCGAGTCCAGCTTCCTCGCTGCCCGCCTCCTCCACCAGCAGGGGAAGCAGCGCCTCCGCCAACCGCGTCAGGTTCCAATGGGCGGCATGAGGCTGGTTGCTGTACGCATAGCGGCCATTGCGGTCGATCGAGCTGAAGACCTTGTCCGCCTCGTACGCCTCCATAAACGCACACGGTCCGTAGTCGATCGTTTCGCCTGAAATCGACATGTTGTCCGTGTTCATGACGCCATGGATAAAGCCCAGCAGCATCCACTGCGCCACCAGTGCAGCTTGCCTCGCGATAACGCCAGCCAGGAAAGCCCCGTACGGCCGGAGCGTATCGGCTGCCTCGGGATAATGCCTCCGAATCGCATAGTCCGACAGGATTCGCACGCCCTCCGTGTCGCCTCTGGCTGCAAAGTATTGAAAGCTACCCACGCGCAGGTGGCTCGCCGCCACCCGCGTCAGCACGGCCCCCGGTAATGCCGTCTCGCGCAACACCCGTTCGCCTGTCGTCACCGCCGCAAGCGCGCGCGTCGAGGGCACGCCCATCGCCGTCATCGCTTCGCTCACGATGTATTCGCGCAGCACCGGGCCGAGCGCAGCGCGACCGTCCCCGCGACGCGAAAACGGCGTAGGACCCGACCCTTTCAGCTGCAAGTCGTATCTCACGCCGTCCCGTCCCACCACTTCGCCCAGCAGGTTGGCGCGTCCATCCCCAAGCTGAGGCACAAAGTGCCCGAACTGATGCCCGGCGTAGGCCAGGGCGACGGGCTCAGAACCGATGGCGATGCGGTTACCAGCCAGCACCTCGACACCCTCCGGTCCGCTAAGAGCCTCGGCATCGAGCCCCAGCAGCTCCGCCAACTCCCCATTGAACTTCACCAACCGAGGCGCCGCGACGGCCACCGGCCTCACCGTGGCATAGAAACGCTCCGGCAGCCGGGCGTAGGTGTTGTCAAAATGGAAGTCCAACCTGTCGGATGCCTTGGCAGGGCTTGCGAAACCTTCGGCCAACGAGCTGTTAAAAGGACTCATTTTCATTCGATGCGCATGGTTGGCTGTAGCTTCATGACCCAAGCCCGTCTTGCTGTCGCTCCCAGGTATGGCGCCAAGCCGCTCACCGCAGCGTACTTAGCGGGTTCTAAGCGGCGGACTCAGGAGGGCGATCGAAACGGCGCGATCTTCCGCCGCAATGGGAACAAAGAGTCCGATGGCGCGCTTTGTAAGCCTGTCGTCCGCGTCCAACGCTCAAGACTTGAGTCCGGCCCCGCTAACCTGGACGGCAGTCACTTCGAACACTTCCACATGGCTCGCGCCTCGAAAAGCAACAGGAACCCCACGACTCCAGTCCTCCTGCGCATAGGGTCCGTGGCTGTCGCCCGTGAAGATCGAAGTCAGGCGGAACCTTCCCGGCGGCATTACGGACAGTTTGACGATCGCGCCTTCCGCCCCCGATTGGTTACGAAACAGCACGAGGATTCCGTTTCCGCTTTGGGCCAGCCGTGCGTAGCCGTCCCATTCGCTCGAGCTGGTCTGTGTCCAGCTGCCCAGCGGAAAAAAGCTTTCGCTGATTTTGGTTCGCCTCCGCAGGGCCTTGAACCACGCAATCTTCTCTCCGTACCACTGCCGGTCCTGCTTGCCAAGCTTCCGCAGATCCCCGAGCAGCAGCGGCGCCGACCCGATGGCCGTCGCGAAGCTGTCCTGCACAGAAGGGACGTCGGCGTGCAAATTACCGATCAGCATGCTCTCCACCGGCATCGACGCCGCTCGCTGGTACAGCAGTTGGCGAGCCTGAATGGTGCCCGCCGAATCCGGCGTTGAATCGTCTACGTTACTTAGCCAGTCCAGATCTCCCGCGGCCAGCAGACCGCCATCGATAACGTGCTTCTGCCCCCAGAGCTCAAAGGTCAAATCAAGCAGCACGTCAGGAAATTTCTGGTACACCTTGGCCGTCACGTAAGCGATGCCTTCGTAGATCATGTTGAGCGACTCGGCCCAGCTTCCGTGATCATGGCCCTTGGCCCAGCAGCCCGGAGCTTCTCCGTATGCGTTGAAGATGGTCGTAATGTCGAGCTTCACGTAGGCCAGATGGAACCGCTCAATGGCATCGCAAACCCTTGCCGCAGCGGAGTCGCGAAATCCGCTGGCCAGACACATCACCGTCTTGCTGCCCGCCATGGAGCCGGTCACCTTCACATTACCTTCGAGATCCCTCACCGCCCACTCGGGGTGTTCCTTCACGTCCGGGGTCGCCGGGCCCACCGCCGCCAGGGGAAGCCACAGCCCAAGGCGCATGCCTTTTGCTTCCACAGCGGCCTGAATGGGTTTCAGCCCGTCCGGGAACGACACCAGATTGACCGCGTTGTCTCCGTACTCCTGCTGCCAACCGTCATCGATCGTAAAGATTTCGAGGCCCATCGATCCCGCCGCTTCGATCAGCTCGAACACAATCTCTCGATTGATGCTGCGCTCGAAGGGCTCCCAGGTGTTGTAAATCCAGGGTGGCCCCTGCGCGTCCACTCGCCGCACCAACACCTTGGCCGTATACGACGGCAGCACCCAGTGGGGATCGTGAAGTCCATCTTCCTTGCGAAACGTGACGAGCGAAACTGCGGCCGTGCTGAACTCCTGCCCCGGAGCCAGCGTCCTTTCAAACGGCATCAGGTCCGTGTCGTACAAAACCCTCACGCGGACATGGTGCGGATCATCCCAACCGGCGATTTCCGTCCGCTTCATGTAGCCGGGCACCTCGCTTACTATCGCCACACCTGCTCCCGTGCGGCTGTTTGCCAGCAGCAGGCCCGCGTCTTCAGACCGACCTGTGTAGAAGATCTCGCGCGCCACGGTGCCATACTGTGCGCCCAGCGTCGTTGCGTTGGCCGGGCCCAGATGCAGTCCAAGCTCCTCCACTGCCAGCTCCGTGATGCGCATCGCGATCCCGCTGTCATTGCGCAAAACCAGGTGCTTGCGAACTGCCGGATGCCCGTGATAGCTCCTGTAGTGCACCATGACACCCAGCCCAAGCTGTTTGTGGCGAAGCTTGATTGCGAGGCTCTTGCCGTTAGGGAGGTTAGATACATCGGCGCCCTCCAGTTCAAACCCTGCATCGGACCCGCGGACAACCACACCATGAATGTGCAACGAGAACTCGCCAGCCATATCCAGACGCATATTGCCGGGCTCGATGAACGCCACACCCGTTGCCGTGTCCAGCAACCGTTCCGTGAGCAACCCATGGCCCGCCCGAAACACAAGCGTTCTCGCAATGCGGTCGCTGCCAATGGTCCACCTCGACGCCTTCCCCTGCGCGGCGGAAGTTTCCTGCTGGGCGAACGCGAAGGCGGAGCTGAGGCCCGGTAGGCCAAGCGTCCCACCCGTCAACAGCAGACCTTGCTGGATCAGCCTTCTCCGGCTCAGCGGCTTTTCTTGCCTACCCTTCATCAAACTTTTCCCTTTCTTTTTCCTCGAAGTATAGGCCGGTTCCAAGTCTCTACGGTAACGGGCGCCCTGGTATCAGCGCAGAGGGCGTCGTTGAGCCGCATCCTGGAAAAAGGACGGGGAACGACGTGGACGAGAGCAGGAGTATAAAGCTGCGATCGCCGAGGGTCCTCCTTGACTTCGCATTCGCTGAACTGCCGGGAACCGCGATTTCGGAGACATCCATCGCCTTGGAAAACGACTACACTGAGAGCAACCGAGAAATCCAGCGTTCTCAAAAACATTGGCGTCTCACCCGTTCGGTCGCTCTGCTGCCACGCGGCTGCCTTTGTGTATCTGACGACTCTGGGCGGTCGTTTCTTCTGAGAGTCCTATGCTTATCTTCTCCGAGTTCGACATCCAATTCAGCCTTCCGGCCCCTTCTGCGGTGGTGGCTCTTTTGCATCTTCACCCATCGCTCGAACCCCAGGTTCGTTCCGGCAACAGGCTGCTCGTTGAACATAGAAGCATGTTCGCGTCCAGTGAGCAGCCGCACTTGCAAGCACCCATCGTCGATTACATTGACTCCTTCGGCAATCGTTGCTCTCGGTTTGTCGCTCCCGCCGGGACGCTGCGTCTCTCCGGCTCCAGCACCATAGAGACCGACGGCACCCCGGACAAGGTGCACACTTACGCGCAACAGTCGCGGATCGAAGATCTGCCGTCCGATGTGCTGCAGTTTCTTCTGCCCAGCCGCTACTGCGAAGTGGACCGCTTCGGCGCCATTGCCAACGACCTGTTCAGTTCGATCCCGGCCGGCTGGCCGCGCGCCACCTACATTCGCGACTGGGTCCATGAACGAGTCAAATTTAACTACAACGCGGCTCGCCCAACCAAGACGGCGATGGACGTCTTCACGGAACGCACCGGCGTTTGCCGTGACTTCCAGCATCTCGCCGTAACCCTTTCGCGCTGCCAGAACATTCCGGCGCGCTACGTTACGGGATACATCGGCGACATCCGTATGCCCTCCAGCGGTCCCGGCGACTTCAGCGCCTGGTACCAGGTCTTTCTGGACGGCAAGTGGATCGATCTAGACGCCCGTCACAACTACCCAAGGCTCGGCCGTATTCTTATGGCTACAGGTAGAGACGCTGCCGATGTGGCCATTACCACGAGCTTCGGCGCTACCAATCTTTCCTCCTTCTATGTCGATTCCTGGGAGGTAGACGGGGAAGGAAACAGAGCCGTGGCTCCCATGTACGAACCGGTCATGCCGCTACGGGCATACCTGCGTGAACTCACCAACCCGACACAAAGCAACGGAGAACAGTCGAGCCCCGTCCAGACGCAGGCGGCGACAACCTGATCGAACGCCGTACACTTTTCCTACACGAGGCTCAATGGGTCTACAGGTTGCACTGAAACACCGAACCCGGTACCAGTATCAGAGGCCCGTTTCGCTCGGCCCGCAAACGATCCAGCTGCGCCCGGCCCCACACTGTCGCACGCCGATCCTGGGATACTCGCTCGACATCACGCCCGAAAACCGCATGCTTTCCTGGCAATTCGATCCGCTTGCCAACCACATAGCCCGCGCGATCTTTCCGGGCAAGACTGCCGAGTTTGTCGTTGAAGTGAATCTGACGGCCGATCTGGAACCCATCAACGCCTTCGACTTCCTTCTTGAACCGGACTTCGAGACGTTTCCGTTTGAATACTCGCCGGAGCTTGAAGTCGACCTTGCGCCGTTCCTGACCGGCACGCAGACCGGCACGCAGACCAGCACGTTGCTGAACTCGTTCCTGGCCAGCCTTCCCTCCGGGCCTCAGCCGACAGTGAGCTTTATGGTCGGCTTGAACGCTCGTGTCCGCGATGAGATCGACTATGTCACGCGCCTGGAACATGGCGTCCAGAGCAGCGAAGAAACCCTGGCCCTGGGAACAGGCTCGTGCCGCGACTCGGCCTGGCTACTTGTGCAGGTTTGCCGTCGGCTGGGCATCGCGGCGCGTTTCGTCTCCGGGTACCTGATTCAAATAGCGGACGACGAAGAGACAACCGACGGCCCCAAGGTAGATTCCGCGGACCTGCACGCCTGGGCAGAAGTTTACCTTCCCGGAGCGGGCTGGATTGGAATGGACCCTACCTCCGGTCTTCTCACCGCGGAGGGGCATATTCCGCTGGCGTGCAGCTCCACGCCTTCAGGAGCTGCACCGATTGGCGGAACCGCCGAAGCGGCCAGCGTGGAGTTCACGCATAGCCTGTCTGTGAGTCGGCTTAACGAGTCGCCGCGCCTCTCGAAACCTTTTAGCGACGAGGCATGGGCGCAGGTGCGGGCGCTTGCCCACGCAATCGACCGCGACCTCATCGCGGAAGATGTCCGCCTGACGATGGGCGGGGAGCCCACCTTCGTCGGCATCGACGAGCCGGAGAGCCCGCAGTGGAATCTTGAGGCACTGGGTGCACTCAAGCGCACTCGCGGCCTCGCGCTCATCAACTCCCTGCGCGAGACGACCGCACCCGGAGCGCTGCTCCACTTTGGGCAGGGAAAGTGGTATCCGGGTGAGCCATTGCCTCGCTGGGCTTTTCATTGCGTTTCACGAATTGACGATGTACCGGTGTGGGAGAACGGCAATCTTTTCGCGCTGGAAGGGCAGGATTACCGTTTCAGCGACGCCGATGCTCTGGCCTTCCTACAGGCGCTCAGCCGGCGTCTGGGCGCTTCGCCGGAAAACATCCTGGGAGCAATCGAGCCTTATTCGGACTCGGAAGAATTACCTGTATCCGCCGGGTATGTTCTTCCCCTCCGCCGTCGCCAGCCGAACGGCAGTCTCGCATGGTCGAGTCAACTCTGGTTCGACCGCCCTGAGCAGTTCATCCTCTCGCCCGGCGACTCTCCGATCGGCTATCGCATTCCGGTCAGCATGATGCCCTGGGTCGCGCCCGACTCTCTTGCTTATGAGTGTGAAGCGGATGTGGAGGATGAGGCACTCACAAATCGCGTCAAGCTGCCGCTCAAACCCCTTCGCCGCCCCGATCTCTTCGACCGCGAACCCCCCGCCGATATACTGCCTCCGCTTCCTGAAGACGCCGAGTCCGTTACGGAACTGATTCGCCCCTCCCTCTGTGTGCAGGTCCGCGAGGGGCGTCTCCATGTCTTCGTCCCTTATGTGCCGGTCCTGGCCGACTACCTCGACCTCATCGCAGCGATCGAAGAGACCTGCGAACATCTGCAGCGGCCTGTCTGGATTGAAGGCTATACCGCACCCAGCGATCCTCGGATACGCACCTTCAGCCTGACTCCCGATCCCGGTGTTCTGGAGGTGAACCTGCCCCCAACCGCCGATTGGGATGAACTCGAAGTCATTAATGCCGTACTGGCTGAGCAAGCGGAAGGCCATCGCCTGGTCGCCGCCAAGTTTGCTTACGACGGCAGCCATCTGGCGACTGGCGGCGGAAGCCATATCACGGTGGGAGGTCCGACTTTGGGGGACAGCCCTTTCCTGCGCCGCCCCAACCTGCTCCGCAGCATGCTGACGTTCTGGCAGAACCATCCGTCTCTTTCCTACCTGTTCTCCGGCATGTACGTCGGCCCAACCAGCCAGTATCCACGAGTGGACGAAGCGCGGGTCGACGCTCTGTATGAGTTGGAGGTAGCCTTCAGCCACCTGCCCGCAAGGGACTGTCCGTTCCACATCATCGACGGCTTGTTCCGCAATCTGCTCGTCGATGTCACGGGAAATTCGCATCGTGCCGAATTCTGCATCGACAAGCTCTATCCACCCGAGGGCCGGGGTCTGCGTCTGGGCCTGCTCGAGTTGCGGGCGTTCGAGATGGCACCGCACTATCGAATGGGCCTGGTCCAGATGCTCCTGGTCCGCGCGTTGGTCTGCCAGTTCTGGAGCCAGCCGTTTACTGGAAACCTCTTGCGCTGGGGTACGGCGCTGCACGACCGTTTCATGCTTCCGCACTTCGTACAACGCGACTTCGCGGAGGTGCTCGACTACCTGCGTTCTTCGGGCAGGCACTTCAACTTCGACGAAAAGTGGTTTTCCTCGCAAACCGAATTTCGCTTCCCGAAGATCGGGTCTGTCACCGCCGATGGCATCGAACTCGAATTGCGCCAGGCACTTGAGCCATGGAACGTACTCGCCGAGGAAACCATGTCCGGCGGCACCGGCCGCAGCGTCGACTCGTCACTGGAGCGCATGCAGGTAAAGGTCACCGGCCTCGTCGTGGGGTCGCGCTATGCGGTCACTTGCAATGGACGCCGGGTGCCGCTCCATCCCACCGGTCAGCCCGGCGAGGCAGTAGCCGGCATCCGTTATCGAGCGCGAAGACTTTCTGTAGCGCTGCATCCCTCCATCCCGGTGCATACGCCGCTTACCTTCCAGCTCATCGACACCGGGAATCACCGTGCCATCGCCACATGCACCTATCACGCCGGCCCGCCGGACGGCACCCTGCACACGACGCGTCCCGCCAACGCGACCGAAGCGCGAGAGCGCCGGATGCAGCGCTTTCAGATCTCCGCCCCATCCCGCGACCTGGTGCAGATCCCACTTGAGGAGAAAAACCCCATCTTTCCGATGACACTGGACCTGCGCTGGCCCACACCTGCGGAGAGTGCCGAAACCCATGCGCCCGGTCTTTCACTACCTGGAGATGTATGAGCGGCGACCTTTATCAGTCCCCTCTCCGTTACGGTGGCACCTACGAAGAATCGTCAGCGGATGGCATCGCGCCGCGGCCTCACTGGGCGGGGCTTATGGAATCCCTGCGCTCCATTGGACCGGAAGAACTCGAACAACGCTGGGCGCAAGCCGAACGTCGTATTCGCGAAAACGGAATTACGTACAACATCTACGGCGATCCGCTGGGTGCCAATCGGCCCTGGAAGATCGACCTCGTTCCCTTGTTGATCCCGGCTGACGAATGGGGCTTCATCGAAGCCGGCGTGATCCAGCGAGCCGAGCTGCTTAGCCTCTTGCTCGAGGACCTTTATGGCGCCCAGGAACTCCTGAAAGACGGCCACTTCCCCGCCGCGCTGCTGTATGCGAATCCAGCTTTCCTTCGCCCGCTGGTGGGCGTCCAGGTCCCGCGCCAGAGCTATCTGCATATGCTGGCTGTGGATCTTGCGCGTTCTCCAGACGGACAGTGGTGGGTTCTTGCCAATCGCACCCAGGCCCCCTCGGGCAGTGGGTATGCACTCGAAAATCGACTTATTGTCTCGGATCTTTTACCTGAGCTCTTTCGTGAGTCGAACGTCCAGCGACTCGCTCCGTTCTTTCGCGCACAACGCGATGCGCTCACTGCCCTCGCGGGCCGTGAGAATCCGCGCATTGTTCTGCTCACGCCCGGCCCTCATAACGAAACGTACTTCGAGCACTCCTACCTGGCGAAGTATCTCGGCTTCACCCTCGTTGAAGGCGCGGACCTCACCGTTCGGGACCGCTGCGTCTACCTCAAAACAGTAAGCGGCCTGGAGCAGGTACACGTGATCCTGCGCCGCGTGGACGACGAATTCTGCGACCCCCTTGAATTACGGGGCGACTCCCTGCTGGGCGTTTCAGGGCTGGTCGAGGCTGTCGTCGCGGGCAACGTCCAGGTAGCGAACGCGCTGGGCAGCGGCGTGATTGAGTCGGCTGCCATCACACCCTTTCTGCCCGGTCTGGCCCGCCATCTGCTTGGAGAGGATCTAAAGCTGCCATCGGTCGCCACATGGTGGTGCGGCCAACCGCAGGCACTCGATTGGGTGATCAACCATCTCGAGTCCATCGTCGTAAAGCCCGCGTTCTCGTCGCTGGGCATGGAGCCTGTCTTTGGTTCCGAATTGACGCCCGCCGAGCGCGACAAATTCCTCGAACGCCTCAGGGCACGTCCCCATGAATACCTGGCCCAGGAGCAGGTTCAGCTGTCGACCGCGCCGGTTTGGGAGAATCATTCCCTGCACTCCCGGAGCGTCGTCCTGCGCACCTACGTGCTCAACACCGGCGACGGCTGGGTCGTGTTTCCAGGGGGACTGGTCCGCGTCGCTGAGACCAACGGCTCGGTCGTTTCCATGCAGCGTGGCGGCCATAGCAAGGATGCATGGGTGCTCTCCGACACACCGGTCGATACCTTCAGCCTGTTGCGTCCGCGTAACAAGCCGGTAGAGTTACGCCGCGTCTCGCTCGTCGTGCCCAGCAGCGTCGCTGACAATACGTTCTGGCTCGGACGCTACGTGGAGCGCGCGGAAAATCAGGCACGCATCCTGCGGTCCATGATCCCTCGAGTCCATCTCGCGGAGGAAGCGGAACTTGGCAGTCTCATCTGCCTGCTTGGGTGTCTTGGTTCGCGCCATTACAGACGTTCGAAATCCAGACGCAAGCTGCCGACGTTCTCTGCACTCGAGACCGAGCTTCTATCGATGCTCACCGACGGTAAGCGCGGCGACAGTCTGCCAGCGACGCTTGAAGAAATCTCGCGCGTCGGCGGTCGTGTCCGGGAGCGTTTGTCCAACGACATGATGCTGCTTATCGGGCAGATGCGCAGTGCGATGCATCGTGAGAAAGGTGCGCCACTGACGAGCTATTCGGTCATGCTGACGAAGTGTCTGGAACTGCTCTCCTCGTTCTCCGGGCTGGAACGCGAAAACATCAATCGCGGGTCCGGCTGGCTGTTCCTGAGCTTCGGTCGCCGGCTCGAACGCGCCATCTACCTCACCCGCGAGCTGCGTCAGATCACCAGGCCCCTCGCCGCCGAGAACTGGGCCTTTCTGGACTATCTTCTTCAGGTGGCGGATAGTTCGATGACCTACCGCACCCGCTATTACACGACGCTGCATCCTCTGGCCGTTCTCGACGTCCTGATGGCGGACGAGACCAATCCCCGCTCGCTTGATTTTCAACTCGCTCACATCGTTGACCTGTACAGCAAGCTCCCTCGTCATACCCCCTCGACTCTGGAGGCCATGCGGAAAGCGCTCGGCGCGCTGCGCGCCATGAACCTGCAGGCGATGACATACCCGTTCGGCGTGACCGCGCCAGTGACCAGGTCAGTCCGGCGAAAGGAAGGCTTCGCCCAGTTGGACCGCTTCCTCGCAGACCTCGAAGATCTTCTTCCCTCCTGGTCGAATAACCTCTCCGATCACTACTTCAGCCACGCGCGTACTCTGCCGACCGCCATGGGGCAATAAGCGATGCTCTATCACCTTAGCCACCGCACTACCTATCGGTACACGTACCCAGTTTCTGTGGGAGAGCACATAGCCTGTCTCAAGCCCCGTTCGTTTCCGCATAACCAACTAGTTTCCAACACGCTGCGTATCCATCCGGCGCCCATCACTTTCACCGAACGAACGGACTATTTCGGCAATCTCCTGTCCTTCTTCACCATCCAGGAACCCCACAAGGAACTGGTCGTCGAGTCCGAAAGTCAGGTGGTAGTGGACCCGGACAGAGGCGTGACCACTGGCACCTCGCTTCCCTGGGAAGCATCCGCCCGGTCGCTCGATCAAGACCATACTTCGGAGGGTCTTGCAGCGCTTCAGTTCCAGTTTGAATCGCCCCGCATTCGTCTGCGTCCGGAGTTCGCGGCTTACGCTCTTGAGTCCTTTACGCCGCGCCGCCCTATGACGGATGCGCTGCTGGACCTAACGGGCCGTATTCACAGGGATTTTCGGTTTGATTCTAAGGTCACCACGGTCCGCACCCCGACCGAAGAAGTCTTCAAAAAGCGCCACGGCGTGTGTCAGGACTTCGCCCATGTACAGATTGCCTGCCTCCGTTCGATCAACGTGGCAGCGCGTTACGTCAGCGGCTACCTGCGAACCTATCCTCCTCCGGGCAGACCGCGCTTGATCGGCGCCGACGCGTCTCATGCCTGGGTGTCTGCCTATAGCCGGGATCTTGGCTGGCTGGATGTCGATCCGACCAACAATGTCTCGCCCACTGACGGGCACGTAACCCTTGCCTGGGGTCGCGACTATGGCGACGTAAGCCCCTTGCGCGGACTGCTTCTGGGCGGCGGGGCCAACACGCTGAAGGTAGAGGTAGACCTCGAACCGCAATCTCCTGACGTCACCCTCTGAAGTCTATGGGCAGCAAATATCCAGCGGAGCGACACGTGTGCGGAAGCGATTCCGTCACGCGTTGCTGCGTCTGCAAAAGGAGTGGTGGCAGAGACCGAGCCGAAGTGAACTAGTTTGTGGTAGCAATAATTTTGGCCAGTTATATCGTCGTACAAAACCCTTTCTTGAGCGCGAGTGAACTTCTTTGCGGTTATCGGCACGGTTTCGCTAAGAATAAGCAGCTATCAAAGAAATACGGAAATGGTGTTCCGCTGTTTTCCTTCGGGGAATAAGCTAGTTAGATTACAAGAGATTGCTAAGGATATAAATAACGATTTCGACTTTGGGTTTCTTCCGGATCGCAACTCCCGTCCATGGATTCGGCCGATTTTCCATGGACGTCCCTTGATTGCGAAACATGACATGGTTGGTATTTGCACCCGGAACCATCTGACTCGTAGCCGGTGTATCGATAATAATTTTCTGACGTTGCAGGACCGTACTCGCCTGCATGCGACTCACTCGAAAATCGGCGACGACCTGTAATACTATCGACGGTACTGGACATCAGAAATCAACCATACCGCTTATGCTCGGTATCGGACTGGATGGCATGCGAACAGGACTAAAGCGCGTTGAAGATGCCCTAAGTGCAGCTTACGGGTGGATCTTCTCCGCCCGTCAGCAAAACCGTCTCGAACATTTGATCGTAAAGGTGGGCGTCGCGAGCTTCGTCGTTCACTTATTACTTGTGTTCCTGGCATCTACGCTGACCCACCCCGGGCGGTTGATTGGGGCAGTTGGAACGAGCTACCTTTCCGCAATCTACACCCCATTCAGCTTCATCCTGTTCTACGAAGCGTTGATGCTCATCGCCGCGATTCCAACCTCTACAACCCGCTCCATCGCAAAACAATTTGAGATTGTCTCGCTGATCTTTATTCGGAAGTTCTTCAAGGATATTGCCCACCTGGCGGACATCCAAAAGGTCATAAGTCTGACGCCCGAGGTGACGCATCTTCTGCTTGACGTCGGCGCTGGTCTGCTGATGTTTCTTCTGGTCAGCATTTTCCTTAAGGCCGCCCAGAAGAGAGTTCCACCACAGGAAGAAGCGTTAGCGAAATCTGCGGAACTGCGTGCCTTCATCAGGAATAAGGAGCTGATCGCTCTCGGGCTTACCGTTACGTACTTCGTGTTGGTCATTTCCAATCTCTGGGCTTACGTCTCGCAGGTGTACAGCAACGTTTACCATGGCGGCGTTCAGCCCGATCCGAACACGTTCTTCTATACCGACTTGTTCACGGTCATGATCTTCACCGACGTCTTGATCGTTATCCTCTCCATCGCGGTGTCTGACAGCTACGAACTCGTGTTCCGGAATGAAGCGTTTGTGATCTCTACGATTCTGCTGCGGTTTTCGGTAACCGCCGTGTTTCCCTACGCGGCGCCCCTTGCTCTCACGGGGATGACGATCGGAATCGTCACTGTGGTGATTTACAACTACAACATGCACCTAAGATGGCCGAAAACGAAAGTCCCTTGACCGTCGGGGCATCTCCCTGTGCGGGCCGGCGAACCGCCAGTGCCTGGCGGGTCACGTCGGTGGCCTTTGATCGTAACGAGATTGTGGACCCATTGCTGTTGTTTCTGTCATGTCCAGTTTTCCGGGCAACGTTGCCGGAGGCGGCACCACCGGCTCCGGCTTGCACAATGTTTAACGATTCATGGTGAGGAGAAGCGACGTATCGGCCGGCAGGTCGACGTCTGTACCCTTGGCGATAAACGCGCCATAGAGTTTTCTGGCCGCGCCGTAATACCCGAATCCAACCGCAGCGGAGGCGGAGGCTTGCGCGGCCCCGGTGCCAGCCAGACCGAAACCTTTGCGCCCCTGCCCGCCGCGTTGGAAGGCCGTCTTGTCACGTGAAGGGTCGGCCAGGCCTCGCGATGGACCGATCAGCGAGAGCGGTGCTGTGATCCTTTTGAGCGTCGAGTACGTCACCTTCATGGCCCCCTCATCGTCAATGGAGAGTGCCTGTCCTTTACCGGCCTCAACGCCAGAGACCCTTGCGTCGATTCTCTGCAACTCGCCTTGCGTGCTGGTCACAGACGTGAACTGGAAGTTGAGTGACCCCTGCTTTTGGAACCACCGTGCCGGATTGGCTTGCGTGACGTTGCCGCTCAACACGAGTCCAGCCGGGTAAATGAGCTTCTGCTGGTCATCATAGAAGGGCGCCGATACCACCGCCTCTATGGGTTGTTTCGCACGCACCGACTCTGAGTTCAACGGCGTCAGCAACCGAAGGCGAAGATAGTCAGAAGGTTCTGCGGAGACTTTTGAGTTCGTGGAGAGAGAGCTAGCTGGAATAGTCACATCTGCAAGCAAGCGTGAGTTGAAGACGGTTCCTTCATCGATAAACTCCGGATGGAACGGCAAGGATGTCACCGCCGCTTCCGCAAACTTCTGCAGCTTATTGGGTGTATGGATCACGGACGAGAGCCGAACTTTTACCTGTTCTTCCACCTTGGGGCGGTCTTGCTTGTTCTTGTGGAGGAACATCTTTGTACTCTGCAACGGGGTCGCCTCTTCGGTCTCCAGGGAGATGGATTGCCCCCCAATACCGACCAGTTCGTCGAAGGTGACAGTGACCGCTTTGGGAGGCGTGAAATCGCCCGCTAGCAGTCGCCCGGCCCGTAGTTTTCCTCCTGCCGTCGCCAGGGAGGTGATGCGTCCGTGAACGACGGAACCGGCTGCGATGACCTGACGATCGGCGATAAAGACCGGTTCGGTCACCTCACCGGTCACGGCTTGCTGAAGCCTCTTGATGCGAAACCCTCTTTCGATGACAACATGGAGGCTTTCGCCGGCTCTGAGCGTGAGCGCGGCAGTGGTTCCGGGTGCGGGCTGTGCGCCGAGTTCCGCATTCTGTTGCTGCGCGTGTGCATCCGAGCAGAAGCCCGTAAGCAGTGTTATGGCGATAAAATTAAGGGCGTGACGCATGAGTCCTCTTTTCATGGCTGGTGATAGATGGTAGCGCCCATCGTGCGACGCCGTCGGTGCTGGCGAATGGGCTGGCGTGACTGGAAGCCAACGGTGAGTGGGCTCAGAATTACTTCGCCCGAACGTTGACTGAAGCAGAATGGTTGGAATTGCCATAAGCACTGCGTTCGTGGATATGTGGCGACCGGTCGTGCAAGTTAGGCGTGTGGTCACGAGCAGGGGCCGGAGCATGATGCGGGAATGAAGTCGGCATGAACAGGGCAATCAAATAGGTGGCAGCTAAGAACTTGGACATAGGGTTTTCCTCTCGTGCTGTTGCGTAAGAACCGAGGTCTTTTTCAGGCGTAGCGCGGCAGCAGAGTTCAGCGACCTCTGTTTGGGAGTTCTCTGCTGCCGCTGGAAGGGGTGAGTTGCTTAGTTCGGCATGAGGACGTTGTTGACCACATGGATGATGCCGTTCGATTGATACTCATCGGCGATGGTAACGACGGCCGTTCCGCCCTTTTCATCCGTCAGCGTGATGTTTGTTCCCGATAAAGTGGCGGTCAGTTTGCCGCCTTCGACGGTAGTCACAGTGGCGCTTCCCTTGCCTTCGTGAATCATCTTCTCGAGCTGCTTTGAGCTGATCTTTCCGGCTACGACGTGATAGGTCAGAATCTTGGCCAGCGTGGCCTTGTTTTCTGGTTTCAGGAGCGTCTCGACGGTGCCGGCGGGCAATTTGCTGAAGGCATCGTCGGTAGGCGCGAATACGGTGAAGGGTCCAGGGCCGGAGAGGGTATCGACTAGACCTGCAGCCTTGACGGCAGCCACGAGGGTTTTGTGAATGGGTGAGTTAGATGCATTCACGACAATGTTCCTGGTCCGGTACATGGTGGCTCCATCTACCTTCGCGTTGTGGTGCATCCACTGCGCTGAAGCGGGGAGAGAAGTAACGGCAGAAGCCGCACTGATTACGAATGCGATGATTAGTTTTTTCATGGTCTTATCCTCTTTTTGTGTTGTGACGATACGTTGTTGAACCGATCCGCTGAGGTGCGTGCGTCATGACCCAGTGGGCATTAGCTTGTCTTTCCAGGCACCAAAGTTCCGTACATGTATTCAGATAACCGTAATGCAGGTTACGGTTCTTTTATTTCGGCTTTTTCGGTGAGCGGTTGTCGGTCAAGGACACGGTCGCATCGGCACCATCTGGTGTCGTCTCTTGTCAGGACTTACCGACAAGCGAGCGGCCAGGTTTGTGCAGCTCAGGGATTTGCAATCACATGCGACGTGGGGGCGGCCGCCACATAAAGCCAGGGGGCGCAATAGGCCCGCAGGGCTTCTAAATGGGAGTCCGTGACAGCTAAACCCTATGTGGCCATCGGGACGCACCAGGAATAGGGAAGCCTGGGAGCCGGCGCCGTATCCCTTGCGGGCTTACCGCTCGTAGTCGAGAATCGGAAGGCGGGTGGCAGCAACGGGGAGGTCGGAGCTAGGGTTTGCCTTTGCCGGCTTTGTGCGTAGTGAGCCTGGGCAGAAGGAACTCGCGGGCCAGGCTGCCTGCGGCTCTGCCGCCGATGCCTATCGCGGCATTGGTGAAAACAAGACCGGGGCCGCGATCCGCATGAGGGTAGTAGAGATTGTCGATAGCTCCTGCACCCAGGTCTCCCAACAGGTACGAGTAGTTCGGCACAGTACGTCCGCTGTCGCTCCGAATGAGAACAGCGAAGCTGACGGCGTGGAAAAACCGCGACTTGATGGTGCCCGTGCCTTGGTAAAAGTATCGAGGATCCTGGTGGAAAATCGATGGGAATATAGCATGGCTCAGAATGTCGCTGAAGAGCCCATCTCCGTAGAGAGCCGCATAGCGTTTTCCGTATCCTGCGGCGTCATCGCCATACCCGGGATAAGTATTGTTCGCGTGCTGAATGGCTGCACCAATCCCGGTGCCCACAAAACGACTTGGGTCGAACGTTTCGCGCAGGGCGAAACGGTATTTCTCCCGACTGGTAAGTGGAACCGCGTCATGCACGAAGCTGGTGTAGAAATTTGGAACGAAGCCGAGGACGCGCTGTTGCTCAGCCGCTTTCATCTGCGCCTCCGCCACCTTCGAATCATTGGCCAGGACCTGGACTTCGGTGCTGGCGACTGCGATTGCAAGCGTTACTCTCGGGACCGCATATAACTGGGCGGCCGACAAATCAAAGGAATCTGAGTTGTATAGGGCAAATCCGGCCGAAGTAATTGCGAGCTTGTATGTTCCGGCAGAAAGGTTCTCGATGCTGTAAGTGCCATCACTTCCAGACCGAACCTCCCGAAGGGGTTCGCCACTTTTGTCAAGGAGCTTCACGTGGGCATCGGGGATGGCCGCGCCGCTCGAATCGAGAACGGTGCCGGAGACGGTTGCAGTACCGACCACACCCGGTCGAGAGCTCTTGTCCTGCTGCTGCGCCACGAGGGCGCCAGGATCTTCAGGGAGCAGTTGGCGAATACTTTGCTGCTGAGCGCCGGCCTTCCCGAAGGAAAGAAAAAAAACGAACCAGAGCATCAACGCAGTCTGCGGAATGGATTGGGCAGACTCTCTTCGTTCGGACCTGGAAATCATCAGTTCTTGCCTCCTCGGCACAGTAGTTGGTTGATAGCGGGAACAGGCACGCCAGACAAGAAGGCCACGTCTAGCGAAGCGGCAAGGATTCGGTCGAAGCCGGCTCATAGGTGAGAATTTGTGCGCCCCGCAATCGGGAGCAGATGACGTAAACCCGATGCGTCGTGGGATCGACCGCGAGAGTGTGACCCCCGGCCCGCGTTTGTACGGTATCCAGGACCTCGTAGGCTCCCTGCGTAGACTGTCCAATGACCGTCATACTTCCCGCAGAATTAGCCGTGTAGACACGGTGTAGACCCGGATCCCATCCGACAAAGTCGACGAATCGTCCGATAGCAACTGTCGCAACGACGCGCCCGCTCGCGAGATCCATGACAGCAAGCAACCGATTCGAGCAACCTATAAACAGCACCTTGCGTTCCATGTCGATCGCAGAACCCTTGGGGCCCTCGCACGGAGAAACAGGAAAGCCAGCGACAACTCGCTGCTGTCCAGGGTCGATGACGGCAACCTGATTCTTGTCTTCAAGCGGCTGATAGATCAGGCCGGTCGTTTCATCGACCTGTGGATACTCCGGCGACCCGCCTAGAGGGACCGTCATCGGATGTTCGAGATCGCGGATCGAGACGATTGTGGCGGAGTCGCTCCTGCCGTTCCCCGCGTAGACTACGCCAAACTTCTCGTCGAAAACGATACCATCCGGATCTGCCCCGGCCGGGATCGGTCGAATTGTAGTGCCTCGCAAGGTGAGTGCAGCGATCTCAGCCGCTCCTCCCAGTGATGCAAAAGCGAGCTCGGGATTTCGCGAAAACGCGACGCCGTGAATTCCTTTGAGTCCCGTGGCGAACGAGTGGACCGCTCCGGATCCTGTGTCGACCTCAAGTAGCGTGTCCGCGCTCGAATAAGCGACGTAGAGGGTATGATCGCGAACCATCGCGTAGTCTGTACCCGAGAGCGGGCCTTTGGCGGGAGGCAGGGCCGTCGCGGAAACGAACCGCATGGTTCTGCTGCTCCTGGGTTGCCGGGAAATTACTCTTACAAGAGCGAAGAGCGCTAACAGAGCTAGCAGAATAATGGAACCGCCCACAACAAGAGCTGCGCCTCGAAGCCCGCGGAAACGGCTTCCCCTCGCCCTGCTGTGGCTCGCGCTCTGTAAGTAGGGGTGTAGGCGGGTCGTCATTTAATAACCGTAACACAAATTACGCTTACTGGGTTGGGCGCCTGACGGTCACTGTCAAGGCTAAGAAGTAAGGGCCAGATATTCTTGAACTTCGGAGATCGCGACGGAGCCCTCCCCAACTGCCGAGGCGACTCTCTTCAGTGAGCCCGACCTTACGTCGCCAACTGCAAAAACACCCGCGCTGCTGGTTCCGAAACGTGAGTTGATTGGAGTTGCATGTTGTCCGGTGCGGATGAACCGCTTTTCGTCTAGATCAAGACTGCCTCTCAGCCACTCTGTATTCGGTCCCGCACCGATCATGACAAAGAGTCCCCCTATGGCGAGGGTCTGACGTTCTCTGGTGTGGCTATGCTCCCAGGAGGCCTCCTCAAGCGACTCGTGCCCTTTCAAAGCTACTACTTCACTACAAGCGTGAAGAAAAATATTTGCCGCATTCTCGATCCGAGATATCAGGTATTGGGACATGGTGCTTGCAAGCGATTCTCTACGCAAGACAAGATGTACCTGGGCGCAAAAGCTCGACAAAAACACCGCAGCCTGGCCTGCGGAATTGCCGCCACCCACCACGACAACAGGCCGCTGCCGGCAGAGTTGCGCTTCCAGCCCCGTGGCTGCGTAGTAGATCCCTCTATTCTCGAAACGTTCATAGTCTGCGATATCGAGCCTGCGATATCGAGCCCCAGTCGCAATCACCAGAGCTCTCGCATAGACGCACGTCGTGTCGGACAAGCGGACCAGCCAGCATGCTTCAGCCCTTTCAATCCCTATGGCCTGCTGCGGAATCGCGAAACCAGCGCCAAATTTCAACGCCTGTGCTTCGGCGCGGCCAGCGAGTTCAAACCCGGAAACTCCAGTGGGGAAACCGAGATAATTCTCGATCTTCGAGCTCCAGCCCGCCTGGCCACCCGAGGCGAGAGCTTCGAGTACAAGCACAGACAGCCCTTCCGATGCGGCATAGACCGCCGCTGAGAGGCCCGCCGGACCCGCACCCGCCACGATCAAGTCGTATTTCATGTCGCAGTCGGGGAGGAAACCAATCCCAAGTTCATCGGCAAGGGCGGTGACCGACGAAATATGGACCGTCTTGCCGTCAGGGTAGACAACGGCGGGCAATGAGACTCCGAGTCCATCCTGAAGCGTGTTCAGCGAAGAGGCCGTCTCCGAAAGATCGACGAAGCGATGGGGGTATCGATTCAGGCCGAGAAATCGAAGCAGCAGAACTGTATCAGCGCTGTCGCGCTTACCCAGGAGAGTCACTCCTGACGGTCCCCCGGATAACATCGCGACTCTACGCCATATAGCAGCCTGCATCACCATATTGGCGATGTCGGCTTCGGCCCTCATCAAGCGTCGCAGGTCGGTTCTCGATACCCGCAAAATGGTCGACTCACAGGCCGCTACACCATCAGAAAGAGCGGGATTGGAGGTCAGCAAGTTAAGCTCACCGGTGAACTGCATTTCCTTGATTTCGGCAATGACAGTACCGGCCTCTTCGAGGTTCTCAGCGATGACCTCGATCTTGCCCGTCAAAACGACGAAAAGCTCTGCGTCGCGTTCCCCTCGGCGGAATAGCGCAGTGCCGGCCTGTACGGTCTCTTCCCGCCCATAGCGTCGCAAACGATTCACCATATCGGCCGTCAAGACTGGCCACGCCAGTTCTGGTCGGACCGATTGCGTCGAGTTCTGACTGGGGTCTGAGAGAGGCATGTCTGTCTTTTGCTTCCTGTGATCGCGGTACGGCACGGTCGAAAACGGGCTTCAAGACGGCTGGGACCTAGTGATTTACGGCGACACCATAAGTGTAATACACATTACAGTTGATTCGACGAACCTTCCGTTTGGAAAGGTCGCCGTTCGAAGCGCGGAGCAGGTTAGCTTGCGACGCTTCGTCGCTCGACACTGGCACTTACGGGCCTCCTCACTGCAGCGTCTTTAAGAAGCATTCGACGACGTATTCCGCCCATGCTTTGCGATCTTCTGTCGTCTGCACGAAGGTTGGCATACCCAGAGTTGCACGCAGGGCAATTCCGCCAACCATCATGCCCATGAACATGCCGGTTGCTCGGGGCACATCACGGACAACCAGCGTACCCCGGGCATTCTGCTGTCCAAGATAGGCGGCGAGCACCTTGAAGCCGCGGCCAGGACCGGCCTCCCAGAATCTCGCTCCCAACTCGGGATTGCCGATGCTGCCTGCGATGACGAGGCGGTGGAGTTTCTGCGTGTCCGGCATGGTCATCATGCCCACCAGTTCCTCGGCGTAGCTGGTGAGGGCCTCACGTGGACTTCTATCCCCATGCATCGGTCCAATGACATCCAGCAAACCAGATGACTTCCGCTCGATGAGCGCCGCAAACAGCTCGTTCTTGGTAGGATACCGGGCGTAGAGCGTCTCCATGGATGCGCCGGCGCGCTTCGCGATGACGTTCATCTTCGCACCCGAAAAGCCCTCTTCGAGAAAAACCTCGGTGGCCGCGTTCAGCAACTCCGCATTTCTGCTTTCCACCTCGGAGGCCGGAGGACGTCCGCGTCGCGATACCGTCTTCACAGACTTCCTTGCTTTCCGCATGTCTTCAGAATAACGTAACTAGCGATAAAGGTAATGAACATTACGTTTGAATTCCGCATGTGACTCCATCCTGGTTTTCGGCGAATCAAGTCTCGAAAAATCTGGACGCACGACGGTCGTCAACGGATCCAGCATGAGTACTGCGAGTATGAGTGCGTGCGATGCTTCGAATTGGGGTTATACGCGTCCGCGACGGTTCAGAGACGGTCGCCGTATCCAGCGAAGCCCGTGTCGAGGAGTGTGAGGTCGTCTGGCTGCAGCATCAAAGGTGCCATTAGACAGGCCAAAACGAGTCCATCGAAAATCAATAATACGAAATATAGCGCGCATATGAAGAAGTGTCCCTCATGAAGGGAAAGGTAATAAAACTTAGTATTCAATGACGACTGGAATGACCTTCTCCGGCTCCTTGAGAGAAAAGCGGCAAGCGTCGAAGGGAGGGGGACCAAATCTTTTGTGAGGATCGTTCGAAACGCCCACGCCTTCAATGGGGATGCCCGGAAACCTGGAATCCATCTTCCCGTTACTGTTTTCGTCGTGAAATGTTGAGACCGCATACTCACCGAATGGGACATCTGTGAATGTTGCTTTCGCAGTGCCATTGACCACTTCGACTGTGGCTCGCCTGAAGGCTTTCGTGTCATCTTTAGGAAAGCCGCTCTTGCTGTTCCACAAGCGAACCTCGATCTTTCCCTTCGAACTCCGTATACCAGTGATGCTCACAATCAGTCGTGAAGAGGTCGCCTGTGCGTGAAGGGAGGCTGGCACTAGAGTGACAAGCGCTAGTGCAAGACTGAGGAGAGTGAAGTAAATGTGCTTCTTAGTGTTCATGGATATACTCCGTTGCGAAGTTTCGCTTTCTTTCTCTCTCGAGAGTCCGCCCTTCCGCTGATGGTCTGTGTTGCGCCAGGTGGGGCTGGTTGAGAGCGACAATACCGCTAATACAGCTCGTCGAGCAGAGAGAGCACGTGCAGGGAGACAAGGACTCCGTTGCGCGCCGTCTCGAATCCCAAAACAGCGCGGAATGCGCTTACCGAAGTTCACGGGTGGTTCCTCTCGTGCGAACCCCGAACATTCCGCTCCTTCCTCTGACGCCTCATACGTTTAATCGTAACACAAATTACTGTTATTAGGGGAGGGCATGCGGGAGCATCCCGGCGGTCAATGAATTCTGCGCGTGCAGGAGAGTTCGAACGGAACGGCAAGGCTAAACCCAGAAACATCCGCAGCCCTGCAGAGGCAGTGCTGACGATCGCCAGAGGAACGAGGGTTGCCGGAGTGAGTTTTCGTGGGAAACTCAAGTTGGCTGCATGACAAGCGGCGGCTCTGCTCGCTGCCGGGATTTGAAAGGGAAAATGAAATCTTCGAAGGTATTATTTCCAGCGGTGTTGCTGGCGTTTTCCACCCTACATGCGCAGAGTTTGGTACGCCCCGGCGAGCCTTGGACAGATACAGCGGGCCACCGCATTCAGGCGCATGGCGGCGGCGTGTTGGAAGATCACCGGGCGTGGTACTGGTTTGGCGAAGACTACGCGGCCAGGCAGTCAGGCGCCCGTGTCGTCCACTGCTATCGATCCACCGATCTGGCCACCTGGAAAGATTGTGGTCATGCCCTGGAATTGGCGGAGCCAGATGAGCTGAAGGCGAAGTATGGCACAGACTGGGTGCTCGAGCGCCCCAAGGTGTTCCGGATACATGCCACAGCGCAACATCCTGAGAAGTTCGTGATGTGGTTTCATCTCGATGCCGGCAACTACAAAGCTGCAAGAATGGGCGTCGCCGAAAGCGCAAGGATTGAAGGCCCGTACACCTTTGTTCGATCGTTTCAGCCTTTTGGTCAAGAGAGCCGCGATATCGGCCAGTTTGTGGAAGACGATGGCACAAATTATGTTCTCTTCGAGTCACGGCCCACCGGAGGCTTTTACATCGCGCAGCTATCCGCGGACGGAAAGGACGTCACCGGCACACCTGTTTTTCTGCACACCCAGCTGGAAGGGAACGCACTTGTGCACACCGGCGGAATCTACTACGTCATCGGGTCGAGCCTGTCTGGCTGGAATCCAAATCCGAACGTATACGCAACGGCAACGTCGCTGCACGGCCCATGGAGCAGCTTTCGACCGATTGCACCACCGGAGAAAAACACTTACGGAGGGCAATCCGCGTTTCTTTTGAAAGTTCCGCACCCGCACCGCCAGGACACTGTCATCTTCGTGGGAGACATCTGGAGAGAGCACGACCTACCGGACAGTCGATATCTATGGATGCCGCTGACGATCCACGGAAATGAGCTTATCCTGCCTGAGCCCCGGCCATGGCAGATCAATCAAGACGGTGTCACGCTTCCGCAGCCTTAGCAATGTCGCCGTAAACGCGAGCGACGTGTTGCATTGCTCGAGGGCCTGTGCCAAAAGGACTAGATTGATGAGTGCTCGCTGTCCATCTGCTCCAGCCATAGCACAGCAAATGGCGCCAGTTGTAAGTTAGCCTCGACCACCGCGCCGCTCAAGCGATCTCTCGACCGCCGCAGGAGACTCACCGACTGCTTCGTGGTGCTCGTGTTGACCAGGAAGAGACTCCCGTCGGTGCGCGGGACGCCTTGAACCACTGACGGTAGAGAGCTTGCGAGCATAGGATGGGTCTTGGCTGCACACATCTGCTGGAAGATGCGGAGCGCATCGTCTTCCGCAGGCCAGAAAGCCAGTTTAACAACACTTCCCCTGCCAATACTTTTACGCGTTATGGAGGGCATCCCATCGAGGCTTGCGTCGCTGGCACTGAAGATCTCCACGATTTCAACGTCGGCGTCAACCGCCAGCTTCTCCCAGAATCCCTCTAACCCAATTTCAGTCGACGTACCATTGGCCGAATGAATCGGTTTAGAAATGGGCTTGGCACTGCCATCTTGTGGCATGAGGGCGGTCCGTCGCGTAGCCTCAACGACGGTACCTGTAAGCTCTCGCAAGCCAGAACCTAACCCACCTTCCACAAATATACCGTCCCAGCTTTGATAATTATTCAGCGGTGTCACCAGGACGTGTCCTCCGTGTCGGGCGTAATTTATCAGAGCAGACTCTACGTTCGGGTCCGTGAGGGAACAGTTTGCAGCGATCACGACAAAACTATGTTCCAGTAGGACTTTCACGTCTCGCGCGCGCAGAGTATTTACGTTATTCACTCCTAGACCCAGTCGATGACCGCAATGAAATGAGTCGGTGACGATCGACTGGCTGGAGGACACTCCGGGATAGGCTGCAAGTGTTGCCCGCTGGTCAAAGTCGTTGATTACGGCAATATGATGCTCTACCTCAACCTCGATCATCTTTTGGCCCCAGTGTTTGAGGAGTTCTCCCAACTCCTTTGCCCACTTTAGTTCAATCTCTGCCTTGCCTGACCAATCCATCAACGAACCCCAGTACGGCCAGGATCCTCCGCGCCAGCGATTGCCGCTCCAGTACAAGAGTCCCGATGCCCCAAACGCAATCGGTTGCAGCGCCCACATGCGAAATTGATCTCGCGTCGGGGCAGCACTCGCGATAACGGCGTCCCCGTATACGCCCGCGGTCGTTTCTGTGATGAAGAACTTATTTCCTCCTGATCCAGTGCGATGAAGGTCGTGTTGCCAGGCAGTCTTCTTCCAATAGTCCGCAGAGGAGTGTTCACCAGGGTAGTAGTTGAGCCCCTCGATATCGAGACTCCCGGACACGCGGGGGTCGTCCGCGAGAGAAGCCCACACGTCGTTCAAATCTGTCGTGATCCATTGCGTTGCGCCCGATTCCCGCAGCGCAGTCTTCTGTTCCTCGAAGAATTCGAAGATCATGTCGCGCTGGAAGTGCAGATTTGCGAGGGCGAGGAGTGGTAGCTGACGGATACCGGGCGGGTCGACACTTTGATAGCCCTGCGGTATCTCTGCGAACGTGTCGACGCGCATGCCCCAGCTCTTGAGATCCCACCTGCGGTTCAGTTCCTCCACTGTCCCATACGTGCGCTTGAGCCACCCGGTCCATGCCGTCTCGCACGCGGCGTTGTAGCAAACCTGACTCAACGTTGTTTCGATCTCGTTGTCGAGCTGCCAGCCGACTACCGAGGGGTGGTTGCCGAAATTCTTGGCAAGCGCTGAGATATACGCTCGGCAGGCCTCCCGGTACAACGGATGGTTGATGCACGCTGCCTTTCGGCCAAAGGGATGCACTGAGACTCCCGGCTCGAGCTGTCGCAACATATCGGGACGACTTGCAATGAGCCATTGTGGTGCGATGAATGTGGATGTACCCAGAATGGCCGACATGCCACGCGCTCGCACATCCTCCAGTGCCTCATGCAGCCAGCCAAACTGAAACGCGTCTTTCCCTGTCTGCAGGTTTCCCCATGATGATTCCGCGATACGCAGCGCGGTAAACTTCGCGTCGCCGAACCGGTCCAGCATACGCAGCCAATCTTCGCGACTCTGCAGCTCCGGATAGACGCTGGCCCCGAAAAGAAACCTGGGGGACGCTGTGGGTGGTTGTGAGAAAACTGAGAGCCGCTCAAGTCCGATCTCATGAATAAGGCGGCGACTCGTTGCCCAGCCCAAAGCCAGTACCGAGTTGGTTCGCAGGAACTCTCTTCGATTCTTCTTCATGGTGAGGTGCCATCCGATTATGTTGTATTTTTACCTCCATAACTGAGAGGGACGGGGACGAAAGCTTAACGGTATTGCACAATGTGATGGATGACCTGAGCTATCCCTCTCGAGGAGGTATTGATCGGCACTCGGGGTTGGCGGAATTGAGGCGTCCGTTTCAGGCGGTCAAGGCGCTGTGGTGAAGGTCGATGCGGGCAACTCGTCTGCATTGAGAACGAAAGAGTCGACGACACTAGTCCACCCATACCGAGCAAATTGGGGCGACATAACAGCATCGCTTTCGAGCAGCACGCTACTTCCTTCGACAGTCGGACGGGCCGCCACAAATCTCCCATCCTTCCCGGCGATCTCGAAACCACCCGCAAAGTCCGGAGACAAATGTAGATCTTCCGCATGGCTGAACCAGACGCGTATCGCAGAGTTCTCTATCGTCGCCTTATAAAATGTCGGTCCGGAAAAGTGAATGGCTCTCGCGTACACAGTGGCAAGTGCCGTGAGGGCAAGTCGATGGCCCACGCTCTGCTTATCTGCGGGATGCACATTGCTTGCTTCACCCACGTCAAGCGTGACCGCCATGGCTGTATTTCGCAGCGCAAGAGCACGTCGTTGCGAGTCGCGAACGATCGGCCACCCATCCCCCGAAGAATGGAAAGATGAGATCTGAGTGAAGAGGAACGGGAGTTCTTCATTGCGAAACTGATGCCGCCAATCACGTATGAGCGCACTGAAGAGCGTGAAATAGAAGGGCGCCGTATTTTCGTCTGCGTTCGACTCGCCCTGATACCAGAGAATGCCCTTCAGTTGGAGAGGTAGCAGCGGAGCAATCATCCCGTTATATAGAAATGCGGGTTGATGTGAGGCCTCAAACGAGGGCTCAGGGTAGAAGGCCGAGGCTGGTTCGGGCTTGCCTACGGACCTTGACTTGTCAGCTCGTTCCCTGCGCAGGGCTCCCTCAGAAACGAGGTTTGAGAAAGCAGCGCGAGCCTGAAATGCCGGCAAGAGGTTGGCATCATGGCTGAGAGTATCCATGGACATCCACGCGTCAGCGGATGTTCCACCCCAGGTTGAGTCGATAATCCCGATGGGAACCTGCTCACGCTCCGAGACTTCACGCGCGAAAAAGTAGGCGACCGCAGAGAACGACGCGGCCGTTGCAGGCGCGCATGAAGTCCATTCC
The DNA here is from genome assembly GCA_038230455.1 of Terriglobales bacterium. Classification (GTDB taxonomy): domain Bacteria; phylum Acidobacteriota; class Terriglobia; order Terriglobales; family Acidobacteriaceae; genus Granulicella. The sequence continues at coordinate 24,088 of JBBRNF010000011.1, read as the reverse complement.
CCGTGCACGTCCTCCAGCGGATACGACGAGCTTTGTCTGGCAACGTGCAGAAGGCGGATCAGCGGGTGCGTGGCCTCCGCGAGCTCCGTAACTGCGTTCTTCAGAGGTGCTCCAGTCCATCCCTGCAGAGGAAACTCCATGTTGGATTGACCGGACGCGAGCCAGACGTCTCCCATCAGAACGTCACTCAGGACGATCTTTTCACCTTTGCTCGTTACGGAAAGACTGTATGGGCCTCCTTGATGTTGCGAGGGCAACCAGGCGCTGAAGCGCCCCAGGTCATCTGCACGTACTTCCGTCAGCTGGTCATGGAAGCTGATGCTGACATCCGCACTATACGAAGCCCAACCCCAGATGTGGATTGGACTATCGCGCTGAAGAACCATATGCGACGTCAGCATGTGTGGCAACCTGAGTTGTGCCACTGCAACCTCGCAACAGCAAAGCGTCAGAAAGAGGATGAAGAACAGATACTGTTTTATGGCTGGTCTCCTTACGTTCTCGTATCGTTCCTCGCGACGTGGCAAATCGATTCTTTGTCCGAAGCCGCTGGTGGCAACGCGCTTGACAAGCATTTCTTATACCTTTTATCTTGTTGCTCTGTAAACAGTTATATTTATCAGTAGTCAAAGGGAATCGTCCTCTGCGAGGTAAACCATAATGACTTTCCGCCCTTGCGCTCTGATTTTCGCGCTGGCCATTTGTGGGGTCGCCCATGCCCAGGGCGCGCAAGAGCGTTTCGTCTCCGCCGGGAAGGATCTGCACGCAGACGGGACCACAGACCGTCCATTTCGCACAATTCAGCGCTGTGTGGAAGCATCGTCCCCTGGCGACACCTGCACGGTACGGCCTGGCGTCTACCGCGAGCGCGTGGTCGCGCGACAGGGTGTGACTGTTCGGGGCACAAGCAAGAAATCAGTTGTCGTGACCGGACTTGATGTCTTACGTGGATGGAGTCGCTATCGAGGATCTATCTACCGCCGACACGTCGCACTCAACCCCGAGTTGCTTGCGAATCAGCTCTTCGTGGACGGTACGCCGCAAGTCCTGGCGCAGTGGCCGAATGGTGGGAGCGACCTGATGAATCCCACCTGGGCGCAAATGGGCGAAGGCACGACGACCACGTCGATCCACGGCAGCGAAGCGCCACAGGTTGATCTAGTCGGTGCAAAAGTGAGATTTGCTGCCGGATCCAACGCGTTCGCTCAACAAACGACTACCGTCACGCACGCAGCTGCGGGGACCCTCGATACCGACTTCAGCAATATAGTGACCTGTCCCCACCTCTGCTTTGCGACGGGCGGAAAGTACTATCTATTCGGCAAGCTGTCTTTGCTCGACGCGCCCGGCGAGTGGTTCTACGACTCCGCGAAGCAGAATCTGTATTTCTGGCCTCATAGCCTGAGCGATCTGCAGCACACGTCCGTGAAGCAGCGCGAAGTTGGCGTGGATCTTAAAAACGTCTCCGGGGTCCGCATTGAAACGCTGACCCTGATCGCCGCTTCCATCCACGTGGACGCGACCTCTTCCGGCAATACGATAGACGACATTGACGTCAGCTATCTCTCCCACTTTGACACCCTCACCCAGCCTGATCCCTCGAAGCTGAAGGCCACAGAGGCCGGATGGGATATCGTCGCCTCCCATGAAGATGAGACCGGACTTCTGATCGATGGCGAGCACAACACGCTCGAGAACAGCGAGATACGCCTGGCGGCTGGAAACGGTGTTCGTCTGCGCGGTAGCTACAACACTCTGCGCAACAATCTCATTCACGACGCAGGCTACGGTGGTTCCTATGCGACCGCCATCAGCGTTTCAGGCAATCATCAGCTGATTACCCACAACACGCTTTACAACACTTTACGCGACGCCATTACCGTGGACTTTCACGTTGCTGGCCGCAGTCTGAAGGACAGTGAAATCTCCTACAACGATCTCAGCCACACCGCTCTGCAAAGCACGGACTCCGCAGCGATTTATATCTGCTGCGAGTTGAATGGTGCAGGTACCGTCATCCATCACAATGCCGTGCACGACGTTCGCGCATTGGAAACGATCTACCACCCGGCAGGCATATACATCGACAACGGCAGCGGTGACTTTCAAATCACCAACAACATCCTTTGGAACATTCCCGGAGCAGCCATCCAGGTTCATGGCGACGGTCACAACTCTCGCAACATGGTGATAGAGAACAATACAGTCGAGGCTGGCGGCCTCCATGCTATCTGGTTTATCAATACGAAAGACGTCACTGGCAGCACTATCCAGAACAACCGGGTATTCACCCCGCCTTCGTTTAGGGACGTCCCTCAACAGAGCACGATGAAGATATCGAACAACTCACCTTCCGCCCCCGGGGCATCCAACGATGTACAAACCGCCGGGTGCCATCTTCCTGCGTGTCCCGTACTTGTTCTTCCTGCAAGCTATTGACGCCCGTCTCAGCGCACTCTGGGCCGGATGTCCAACACGAGACCAGGCGATGAAAGATCGCCGGGCGTGGCTGCACCCAGCCCGATCTCGCGGATCAGACTTCCTGGAATCACGACCTCCCGCGTTCCCGTCAGACGAATGCGGCGGGTGACATCCACCGCCGCATCCCCGGCAAGATCCTGCGCCAGGAATCGTGCGCCTGTCAGGTCAGTGTCCGCGACCAGGCGGAGTTCATCCATCTGTCCGAAGATTCCGATTGGACCTCTTGCGCCGGCAAGGCTCAACCGGACGGACGCCGGCGGCATGTACCAGGCTTTTCCCGGCGTGGTGCGCTCGTGTACCGCCACAGCGACCGCACCGGACGGGAAGCGGCTGGCGATCACGAACGGCTTTTCCCCTGCCGCACTGACGACTGGCAGGTCGATATCCCTCGCCATGATCGCTGGTGCTCCCTGCTTCACCAGTTTTCCGGCAATGCGATCGAACCAGGTCTCGTGAGGACCGAACTGCCAGGCGTCAGTCAGAGTCTCTTCACTCAGCCGCATCTTGCCCAGGTTCGAAGGAAACGGGGCTGCGATGCGTTGCCACCGTAACGCTCGGACCACTTCATCCATTCGCCGCTTGATCTGTCGTGGACCCGCAAACGCCCAGTCCGGCACACCGTCCGCGCGCACCTCCGCATAAGGATGACGCATGATGCCCATCGTGCACCCCAATGCCGCCGCCACATATACCTCGTCTTCTACGTTGATGATGGCCTGCGTATCCGTACGGCCTTGAGCGTAGAACAGAACTTGCCCTACCCGATCAAGAGTGGTCGGCAGCGACAGGTACGAGGTCACGTCATAGGTGCGATACACATCGGCGCCGTGAAGAATAGCCGTGCGCGGATAGGTGTCAGCTGGTTGATCTGACGTGACTGGGTAGGTGGGATAAAACTTGTCGAGCTTGAACCGGCCATCATGCTCCCAGTCGCCGTTTACTGGACCTTCGATCGCCACATGCTCGAACAGAAGTTTGGCTTTTCTGTCGTTTCGAACCCTTTCCAGATGATGTTTGTTGTCACCTTGATCGATCTTGCAATATTCGATGCCCGCAGCCTGCAGACTCGCGATTGCCTGCACGTCGTTTTCTCCGCCCTTCGGGCCGCGGCACCAGACAGCGGCGCCCCGCCAGCCTAGCTTTCGAATGTCGTCATTCATCCGCTTGAGCTGGTCTGTTGAAGACCCGGTAAAGCCAGGGAACTTTTGCTGATCCAGTTCAAATGAGGCGTAGCCGCCCCGCTCCCAGCCCTCATCGAACAAAAAGTACAAATCATTGCGCACCCTGGGAAGTATGGTCTTGGCCCATCCGTCCGGACCGAAGACATGGCTTTCGGTCAGTTGTGCTTCAACCTCTCGATTGGCGTCACCATTCAGAAACCCCACGCCCGAGAATGACGGCGCCTTCCGGTAGAACACGTAGTTCTGCAGACTCCACGTACACCAGTAACTCGGCGCACCTTGGCCCTGCCTGGGAACGAGGTTAGGGGAACGACTGAGTGCCTGGGTCAAACCTCTGCGCGCTGAGAGCACCCAGGAAGCGCTCATCCGTGCGATAAAGCTCCGTCGATTCAACAAATGCTTCCTCCCGCTGGCCATCCGGCTTGACTTTTAAACAATATCTCGGGGTGGTCCACTTCACTCGGGAATGATGGCCGATGGGACCGGCACCACACCCGCCGGAGCATCCTGTGATTCCCCGTCCCGAGACAGTTTCCGCAACACAAACCACGCTGCTGGAACTGCGGTCAGGCAAATTGCGCATGAACTTATGCCAACGACGCCGATATTCGAGTGAGCGGCGATCGTACCCGCAATCGCCGACCCGATCGCGCTGAAAAGAATCTTGGTTCCACCTGTCATTGAGGCCAACCGGCCCTCTCTATCAACCAACACCGACAGGCCAAAGATATATGGGCTGATGAACCAGAACAAGGCCACGATAAGCGTGATCGTAATCCAGAACACGACCGGTGTTTTCGCGATCGAGAACACATATAAAGTCGCGGACAGAACAATCAAGCCAGCCGCCAATGGCGGAAACAATCCAAAGCGACTCCCAATCTTCGAGGCGGCCAGCCCTCCGCCCGCGCTCAGCAACGAAACGACGGCAAGGCCTGAACCTAAGGCAGTACCTTCCAGGCCCGTACCTTTTGCAATCGTGATGCTGAAGAGAAGAATGCCGTTTGCCCCTATCGTCATCAACGCCATGATCAACAGCACACCAAGGCCAGAGCCCACGTTCCATTGCGTATCTTCTTTTAGCTGAGAATGCGTCGAGGGATTCGACACGGAGCGTGGGCGTGAAGGGATACAAAGCAGGACCAGAGCTTGTACTCCGCAGTAGGCTGCCAGGCCCAGAAAAACTCCTCCCGGTCCCAGATGCTCGGAAGAGTACCCGACAAAAGGGTTGAACAGGGTGGCCACCAGGAGCGCCACAGAGGATCCGCCCGCAAAGGTTTTCTGCGGATCTTCCGAGGTTGCACCAATCGAGATCGCTGTCGCATACAACAACCCGAACAGTACGCCTGAAAGGCTGCGCACAGTGATCAACGTCCAGAAGTTTGTAGCTTGTGCGGAGATCAACTGAGTCACGCCCACCATGACGGTGCCCACCATGATCATGGCCTTCCAGGGAAATCTTCGGACAAAACGCGTACAGAACGTCATCGTCGCGGCCATGGCAAGCAATTCGGCCGTCACCACGTAGCTCGCCTGTTGCACGCCGAGCGGCGTTGCTCTTGAAGTCAGCGCGTGCTCGATCCAGGAACTCGCCGACGTATTTGCATAGCCCAAGGCCGTAGCGATGCCAAGTGTCCACACGACGCGGGAGGGAAGACTTTTAACATTCATGCAACACCTTCCCACCTGGCGCGGAGGGATCACCAGATTGTGATCCCAAGCGTGTCAACTACGGGCCATGGGCGTCGACGACGATCGCCATTCCTCAAACTCTTTCTGGCCTTTTTCTGATAAAGGGTAGTAATCCCAGATCGAACCGCCCTCGGCAAGACGCATCCTGCTGAACTCTTCCCAGTCCTCGTGGTGAAGGGAGACCTCAAGGAGTCGGGTCGCCAGCTTCGCAGGAACCGCAACTACGCCATCGTCATCGGCGATGATGATGTCGCCGGGCAGCACCAACACCCTTGCCAGTGCTATCGGCACGTTGTAGGCCCAGGGGTACAGATCGCCTTGCGAAGCATAGTGCGGGGTGCAGCCACGGCACCAGATCGGCGTCCCAATCTGTTCCACCTTCGGCCAATCACGAATGTAGCCATCCACAACGATGCCCACGCCTCCCTTGCCTTCGAAATAGGTAATCAACATTTCACCAAGGCAACCTGTGTAGGGATCACCCCACGCCTGCACGGAGAGAATGTCCCCTGGCTGGGTCGCATCGAAAACATGCCACAGCGCGCTCTCGCGCTCAGAGTATTCCTGCTGCACGCCGCTGGCGATATCTTCACGTTGCGGCATGAACTGAAGCGTGAGCGTGGGGCCCACCACCTTTTGTCCCGGTGTCCGCGTCACCGGACCATGCACATAAGTCTGCCTCAACCCAAGCTTGTGCAGGTTCGAAGTCGCGGTCGCGCTGGAGACCTTGTACAGAGCTTCAATGATTTCCTTCGGCGGCCGGAGAAAAGATCCATCGGTAATGGGTAACTTAATGTCCGGCCTGGGAAGTGGGGAGGCACCGTTGTTCGAGTTTGTCATTGGCTCAAGTCTTTCTGCGGGTGGAACACTCCCGCGCAGGTTTGGTTTCAGTTTCCGATAAAGCCGTTCGTTTCTAGTTCCATCCAGAGGTCGTCTGGGATGAGGAGCCTGGAAAGTTCAAACCCTTCCATTGCCTCCCCTGGCGACGCCGCCCCCAGAATCAGACTATTTACTGCGGGATGACTCGCGGCAAACTGCACCGCGGCAGCCGCCAGCGGGACGTGATGTCGCCTGCAGATTGCCTCGATCTGCTGCACCCGCTTCCTGATCGGCAGGGGCGCGGGTTGGTAGTTGTACTTTGCATTCTCTACGTCGCCCGTCGCGAGTATCCCACTATTAAATACGCCGCCCAATATGAGCCTGATGTGCTGCTCGAAGCAGAAATCGAGGAACTTATGCGCACCTTGTTCGAGCAGCGTATAGCGCCCCGCGAGAAGGAACACGTCAAACACTCCTCGCTCTGCGAAGCGTGACAGCATTTCCCACTGATTCATCCCCGCACCAATCGCCCCCACAACGCCCTGCTCACGAAGTTCAACCAGAGTCGGAAGTGCCTCTTTCAGTGCTTGCTGCTCGTAGTCGTCCGGATCATGCAAATATGCAATGTCGAGCCTCTCGGTGCGAAGCCGCTTGAGGCTCGACTCAAGCGAAGCCAGTATTCCATCGCGCGTAAAGTCAAACTGGGCTTTCCCGTCGACAAGAACGCGACCTACCTTGGTGGAAAGGCAATAGGTATTTCGCGGTACAGTCCTTAGAGCGTCGCCCACACGTTGCTCCGCCAGACCAAGACCATAAAAGGGTGCGGTATCTATTGCGGAATACCCCGCCCGCAAAGCCGCATAAATTGTCTCCCTTGCCTGTTCCTCCGGGACGTTGCCGTATAAATTTGCGATTGGAGCAGTACCCAGACTCAGTTTTATGTCACGTGCGATGCCCGGGGTATAGATCATTTGCTCACGCGCACTTCCCGGAAATCACCCTCACCTTTTCGTGGCGAGAGCTTGGACAGCGAATCATAGGTGGGGATGGCCGCATTCCTGCTCACACCAAGGTGCAGAGTTATTCGCCTTCCGGCGGGCAGATCCACCCAGATATGGGTTGTTTCAACCAATTCGGTCAGTTCGCTGACGCGCTGTGGAGGCATGGAATAGTTACCCGTACGGTCCTGCCACGCGTCCGTGGCCATGTCATAACGCAACGAGGTGAACTGGTCTTGCGCGAACATGCCTGCCTGCACCATCACAGCCCGATCCTCGGCGGTGCTTAGATTGATCAGTTCCACCGTGATGGCGTCACCCGCTAACGAGGACACCAGCGCCGCTACATCTTCAGGCAGTCCCGGAGTCCCCTGCTCGGCGTCAAAATAGCGTACGCGACCAAACAGAAGCCCACCGTTGTAGAGGTGCTGCGAGCAACCCAGCGTCAATTGCACTAACGCCTCGGTTGTCACTGGATTCAGCTTTTGCCAGTGATGCACAAGCGTGTGAACTTCATCATCACCGACGCGAAGAAGATCTACATGGTCTTCCCGGACCTGCTGCAGCCGCCGTGCAACTTGGACGAGCGCCAGATTCAGGATTTTTTCTGGATAGTCATCCCCCCGACCGTCAAGAAAGCGAACCCATGGTGCTTCGTGGCCTGCATCCTCTTTCTCTCGGCCTGTGCTGAAGCTATTCCAGATTTCGCCGGAAAGGTTTCCTAACTTCTCGATTCGCTGCCAATCTTCGGCCGACATAGAAGCCTGCCATAACGCCACAGAAGTCGCAGGAAGAATTGGCTGATAATCAAACCAACCCGAACTCTTATACCGGTACGGCACCACGAAGCACTCAACCGGGCTGGGCGAATCTCGCAACTGGTTTTCATTTTCGAAGCCAAGATGCGGAAGCCAGTGATGCACCAGGCTCATTTCCTCGCTTCGTATGTCTTTGCTGTAACCGAGAGAGACAATGCGGTCAATCTGTGTACGCGCGACATCTAAGTCGCTGTCTTCACCCGTAAGCAGATAGGTGTTCAGTCCTGCGATCAGTGTCGACTGCGAGATGCTGTAGAAGCCATGTGGCCACGTCCATCCGTAAAGACCACCGAACCACCGGCCACCCATCAAACTACCAACCATTCCGTCCGGGCCGATCGAATCTGGAATCAGACCTCCGTTTGCCTCAGCGCGGGCAGCCCACATCCGAGAGTAGCCGACGGTCCAGTCGCGGTAGCGCTCGTCGCCCATCATCAAATAAGCATTCGTCGTAAGACTCGTGACAGCCAGATTGCTCACCACATCGCCCCGACCGAAACGCTCATTCATTACCTCGCCTAACTCAAGGGCCAAACGTCGATTTGATAGGTCCGCAAATGTTTGCAGTCCCGGTACATCATCGAAAGGCAACCCATAAACACTCATCGACGCCGGCCAGTCCGGTGTTGCGTCTCCGTCTCGATACCCGTAAACCGGTCCCCTGCTGCCGGTGTGTGGAGACCGCATCATGGCGTGCGTCGAATCGTAATTCATGGCCTTGTCGTCGTCGCCCGTGTAGAAGTTCGCAAATCGCTGGGCTCGTTCGCGCAGAGTTGGATTCGTTGGATCTGCCAGGCAGAGAAAATAGAAAAAGTTCAGACCTTCGCCCTGATGGAAAAAATCCGCTCCGGTGTCATACTCACGATCAAGCAGCCCCAGCTTCGTCAGTTGAGACGTGACAGCCTCCCAACAGGACCTGGAAAGCTCCAAGACCTCGCCACCGCCCGAAAGTACATAGAGCAACGGCCAGTTATAAAAGGCTTCGTAAAAGTCGTCCTTGTCATCACGGCCGTGCTGAGCCTTTGTGCCGCCCCACCGAAGGTATCCGAGCTCATCGGTGTACTTTTCCAGGAACGGCCGCAAGGAAGCCCGCAGCTCTGCAATCAACCTGCGTTCGAGAAGGGCCCAGGCCGGTATCTCCGACCATCTATTGGTCGCACGAATGCGAGTCATCCGTGGCCAACCTCTCGTGAGAAGCAGAAGATCTGGGGAATTCGTCGCCAAGGGCGGGCAAAGCAGGCGTCCGTCACACGTCGCCACTCAGAGTCCGGCCTATCGTTCGGGCTGTAGTCTTCGATAGCCAGATCGGAATCGCGCACCAAGAGCATATAGACATCCATTCCTTCTTCAAAAATCTTCACCAGCGCATATCCAAGCCCGATCAGATCCTGCATATTGTCTGTTGGCAACGGTTGATGCTGCGCCCTGTAAAGAGCCACTTTGTCCGGCAGCAGAGTGGCAATCCACAACTCCGTCTCTGCTCTCATCTGTTCTCCAAAAGGTGGTTTTGAAGATGGGCTGACGCGATTCTAATCTTCGAGTCGCATCAGCCCTCATCCACTTTTTCCGCGGTCTCAGAAGGAAACGCGGAGCGCAACCTGGCCTGTTCGCGGCGAGTTCGAAGCCCCGCTCACGTTGCCAAAGTTTGGATTCAACGTTGGTGCCGCACCCACGCCCCCGGGCGATCCGATATTCGAGTCGGGTCCGCCAAACTCTACGCGGTTCAATACATTGAAGAACTCAGCTCGAAATTCAATGTTCACATACTCGCTGACATAGAAGTGCTTGACCAGGTTGATGTCTTCCTCTGCAAACCCAGGGGTCCGGATATCACCGTACCGAGGCTTGGACGACGTAAGTTGAAAAGGCCCGGGAAACGTAAAGGCCGCGGGGTTGAGGTAGGAACGGCGTTGATAAATGAGCTTGTTCTTGTCCGGCAAAACGGCGGGAACGCCCTCCACTCGTATCGGGCGTGAAAAGAACCCGAGTGCGCTGACCGGGGTTGAACCGCTGAGTCCTATCCCAACCGGGGTCCCGCTGGTGTAGGTTGTCACCGCACCCACCTGCCAGTTGCCGAGCGCATGCGCCAGCGGATTGGACCGCTTGTTGAGGAAACGTTTGCCGACGCCTACAGGCAGCTCATAGGTGCCGTTTGCCTTCAAGACATGACGAACATCAGAAGGTGCGATCGCGTACTCCGCCCGCTGATCGTACTTGTTGGCCGCACCTCCCTGGAAGGCGGAAAATCCCTGATCCGCGTTCCCGAGAGATTTCGACCAGACGTAGCTGGCGAGAATGTTGAATCCGGAACGCGATTGCTTCTGGACCTGAACCTCCAAAGCGTCATACGCCGTCGAGCTGTTCAGGTCGTAGTTGTTCCCGACGTATCCGTACTGAGGAAACGGTAGCAGAGCCCGCGCTACCGTTGCACCGTTCCCGTACTGCGCTCCGAATCCAGGATACGGAGCTTTGATGCCCGCTGCCTGTGCTCTTGCTGAATCGTATCGATCCAGCAGGATAGAACCCAGTCCCAGGTTGGCCGGATTGCCCTGATTGATGACGTTCAGGTTGCCGGCCAGATGCTTCACTCGGTTCGCGGTGTAAGTAAGCGAAGCAACCATACCAGGCAGAATTTCCCGCTCCATAGCAGCGTTCCACGTTTCGATGTAGGGCGCGCGACCAGTCGAGCGGTCAAAGGCACTTACACTGCCACCCAGCCCAAGCGTGGGGCTGAACGGTGTAAGTTGTGCCGCAGGGAAAGGTTTGTCGTACTCTCCATAGCTGGATGTTGTTCCTCCGGTGGAATTGAACGTCGTCTGACCACTAAGTGTGTTCACGTAGCTGTTTGCAATTTCACTGCTTCCAAACTCATAAGATCCACCGTTGAGGGTCAGCAGCGCGAAGCCTCCCCTCACCACGGATTTGTCGTCGAGACGATAGGCGAACCCTAACCTCGGGCTAAAGTGCTTCTTGTAAACATCCGCCCGCCGATAGCCCGCGCAACCCGTACAGTTCCCCAGCTTGGTAAGCGCTCCTGGAATGTTCCCGGCGCCAGGATTTGGAATCGTTGCTGAAAAGAAGGGGACATTATCGTTGACCTCTGTGAAAGGAACCAACAGATCGTACCGCAGGCCTAAGTTCACCGTTAGCCTGGGCGTGACATGCATGTCGTCCTGAACATAAAAGGAAATGGCCTTGCTGCGGAGCTTGCCTTCTAACGCATTCTGCTGATTTACCTGATTGGGTAGCCCCAGAAGGAAGCTTGCAAACGAGTTCCCGCCTTGGCTGACGTTGGTAGGATTTGCGGTCTGGCGCGTCGAAAAGCCAAAGTTCCCCGCGCAGAGACCGCACTCCTGCTTGTTCTGTTTTGGTAGTCGAAATTCACCGCCGAAGTTGAAGCTGTTTTTGCCTCTTTGCCAAGCCCAGTTGTTACTCGCCGTGAAACCGACACCGCGATTGGTGGATGTGGTCGTGCCGTTACTCCCCAGGGAAGACGTGGCGATACTTCCGTCAAAATACAGCCCTGGAAAGGCTTGCGCGGCAATACCTGGAATGGGGCTGGCTGCGGCGAATACGAGGTGCTTTGGATAGGAATAGCCAAGTAACAAGACGCCCGCTTGCGCAATCAAATGCGGAGTCACCGCTGTGCTGTAGTTGAGCACCGCACCGCTGCCGAGATTTCCAATTTCGGTCAGACTGCTCAGGGGATTGTTCAGAAAGGATACGCTCCCGCCGTTGAGACCAAGGACTGTTGAGTGACTGCGCCAGCTCGTGAAATGGATGGATTGCTTGTCACTGATGTTGTAGTCGATCGTGTTCGCGTACGAAAAGTTCTTGGTGGGAAATTTGCGTATCTGCGGGAAGATGTTGTTCTGCAGTCCAGCAACGTCAGGATCGGGAATGTAGCCGGTGATGATCTTGGAGATCGCACTGATTCGAGCCGCGGGGATGACGTTCCCAGGAAATGGCGCACCCGTGCTTGGATCGTAGATGAGCGTTGAAGGAAGCAGCGCGCTGAAATCGCCGGACTTGAAAGCCGCCGTCGGAACGGTCCGCGGTGAGTTGTCCGGAGACCCACCGGTGTACCTGTACCAGCTGATCGTCGTATTGAAGAACAGCTTGTCTTTTCCGTTGAACAGGTGCGGCAGAAGGATAGGTCCGCCAACTCCGAAGCCGAAATCATGCTGCTTGTTGATATTCTTTTTGAGGTTCCCCCCGAACGAGAAGGGTCGAGCATCCAGGGCATCGTTGCGCAGGTATTCGTATACAACGCCATGCAGCTTGTTGGTGCCGCTGCGGAACTGATAGTTGATCGCTCCCTGGCCGAGTCCATATTGCGATGTAAACACCGATCTGGATATCTTGAATTCACTGATGGCTTCAAAAGGTGGATTGATAACCGTTTGATAACCCTGGCTCTCTGCATAGGTCAGTGCGGTGCCATTGAACAACACTTCATTCTGGAAATCAGCTCCTCCATTGACGCGATGGCTGAAGCCGTTGCCCGTCGTACCCGGCGTTAGAAAGATAAAGGAATCAATCTGCCGCGGCGCGTTGCCGACAGGAATCGGCAACTCCGTCACGAGCTGGGGCGACACTGTTGTGTCGTCACTCGGAATCTCGGTCTGCAACTGAAGCTGATCTGCAGTCACCGTCACTACGGTACCCTCGGTCCCGGCATTCAGCATCGGGGTCAGGGACGTCACCGACCCGACTGAAACCACGACCTGTTTCTGCGACAAGGTAGAGAATCCTGATTTCACATATGTCAGGTCATAGTTTCCCGGGAGAAGGCCCGGCACACTAAAGCTACCGCTTCCGGAACTGGTAATCGTCTGTGCAACCCCGGTGTCAGTGTTACGAAGCTTGATCGTCACGTCTGGGATTGCCGCTCCAGAGGAATCTACGACAGTCCCCGCCAAGCCAGCTCCAGCCTGAGCATGAACGTGCACAGGTGAAAACGCTACCAACGCGGCAGCAACACAGGTCAGGAGTGCCGTCTTGCCGAAACGGCAAAAATAGACAATCTTTCGCAGTCTTTGGTTCATTGCGTTCATAGGTCCTCACGGAAGTGATTCAGCTGCCCCCCCGCTTGTTGATGACAGGGAAACAGATGTTTTTACTAACGCACACAAACTAACGGGCGAGGGAGGGCATTGTCAAGGTATTTCTTAGGTGATTTTGCAAGCTTGTCGGAGGCCTCAGACCACTCGCAGCCGGCTAGCGGACCGGTGCCGGACGATCATTCAACTGGCGGAATCGGGCAAATTCGGACGCCGCCTTCACCTTGTCCCCCGTTGCCGCGTACGCCCGGCCAAGCAGAAAGTGAGACGCCGCATCCTCTGGAATCAAGTCAATCGCACGTTGCAGGTGCCCTACAGCTTCTACAGGTAGTGATCGCGCTAATTCAATTTTGCCGAGCAGCGCCTCAGCGCGTCCCAGGTCGCTCGCCTCCGCGGCAGGGGCGGCCAGCACATCAGCCAGCTTCAGGAGATCCAGCGCTTCGTCCTGCCTGCCAACCTCATACAGAAAGCCCGAGTAGTCTGCGAGCAAAAACAGCTGCTCCTTCGCATTCGGCAGATTGATCGCGGTGTGGAACGTGGCCTCCGCCTCTTTCTCCCGATGTTCCGCGGCGAGCGCCAACGCAAGGTTGTCGAGCGTGCGCAGATTGGCCGGGTCCAGCCTGAGCGCTTCCTGGAATCTCGCGATTGCAGGCGCAGGCCTGTTCTGCGCGTATAGCGCCCTGCCCAGGTAATAGAGTGTGACCGAGTCACGAGGTGCCTTCTGCAGGGAGCGCTCCAGTAAACGCTGCGCGAGCGCATAGTCTCCCAACAGCACATAATCGAGTGCCCCAAGACGGTCTTCGACCGCTCTAGTGGCCCTTAGCCGACCCCCCGCATCCAGGGCTTGTAGGCTTTCCGTAGGTCTTTGCGCACGGAAAAGTATCTCCCCCAGGGCAAACCATGCGTCCGCATCGCCCGGATTTGCTGCCAGGTCCGCTCTCAGGCGCCGCTCAGACTCCATCAAAAGTTTGCTGGTGGGCTCAGATCGGGCCTCCTGCCCTTGGGTCCCGCTCGACGTGACAGGTTGCGCCGCCACCGCAGCACCACTCGCGATGCAAAGGGTAAGGCCCAGCAGCCAAAGCGAAGCGGATCCGCGTTGTGGGACGTACGTCAGCGGGATCAACGTTCTGCGTAACATGGCTTCTTCGCAACAAGATACTCTATCCGATAGGATGCTCCCGCAGTGCGTTGGTCAACACGAATTTTTACCAGGCATAGACTCATGAAGATATTCAGATCTCTTTTCGTGCTGGCTTATCTCTCGTTCCACGTTTCTGCCCAGCAACCGGCGAACGTGGACCGTCTGCTGCAGCGAGCCCACGAGGCTAGCGAAAATAATCATGCCGAAGACGCCATTGAGGCCTATCGGCAAGCGATCAAGCTGGCTCCGGCTTCGGTGACCCCACACAACAATCTCGGTTTACTTTTCTTCAACGCCGGACGTTATGAAGAGGCTCTCGTAGAACTTCAGCAAGCACACAAATTACAGCCCGGACAGATCCAGGTGAAGGCGCTTCTCGGCATGACCTACGCTTCGCTCAACCGCCCTTCCGACGCCATCCCTCTTCTGGAAGAGGCGGCCCGCGTCGCCAAACCGGATGCTCAGGTCGAATCCCTGCTCGCCGATCTGTTGATTGAACAGAAAGAGTATCGTCGCGCGGCAGACCATCTGGAAAGACTGGCCGCACATGCCGATGGTCCTGATGTCCAGTACAAGTTGCAGTTCTGTTATGTCAATCTCGCCCGGTTGGCGGCCACCCGGCTGGTGGAATCTGCGCCCGATTCCTACTACGCTCATACGCTGCGCGGCGAAGCTCTTTCTCAACGAGGAAACTATCGAGCCGCGTTCCCGGAGCTGCAACGCGCCCTTGCCTTGGCGCCCGACCAGAGGGGAGCACATCTGCGTCTCGGCGACGCCTACTGGCAGACCGGAGCCTGGAAGAACGCCGAGTCTGAATTCAGCGCCGAACTTCTACACACGCCAGACGATTGCTACGCAAACTACAAATTGGCGAACACCCGTATGCAATTACAGGCCGCATCGGACGATATTCTGCCATTCCTCGAAAAAGCTGTGAAGCGTTGTCCGGAGCTCACCCAGGCGATTGTCGATCGCGGGATTACCTATCTCAAAGTCGGTCGAAACGCAGAGGCCGCCACCGACCTGGAGCTCGCCGAGAAGCGAGATCCTCAAGAACCGACCATTCATTTCCAGTTGGCGAAAGCCTATAGCGCGCTTGAACGTCACGAAGACTCAGCACGAGAGATGCGCGCCTTCGCCGCTTTGGAGCAAGCCGCGCGTCAGTCTCAGCCAGCCACGGAACAACACCAGTAGCAACGATACAAAACGTGACGCACCTCCCTGCGCGCCGGTCTGTGCTGCCCAACCAGCCAACGCCATTTCACTCGCCGGACTCAGGGTTTCCGCTTCTGCCTTCGCGTTGTACACGTACCGTCTGCCTTCTCACGAACGGTCAAGATCGTATCGATCGCAGCGACGTGGTCATGCGTGATCTGACCATCCGGCCAGTGGATTTTAAGATCGTCCACCTGGCTCGCGACGCCCAGACCAAAATGCAACCGCGGATCAGACGACGAGGCATAGCTTCCGCCACTCAGCACATCGGCTCGCTGCTGCACGCCTGCGGCGCTTAACGTTGCGGTTGCGCCGATCGCGTCACGAGGACTGCACGGCCCTCCCACCAGTCGAAGCTCCAGCCAGTGATTGGCGGACTTCACTACGTTGATGAAAAGAGAAGGCGCCCCATCAAGATTGTTGATCACGACGCCCAGCCTTCCGTTATTCATAAGGTCCCCCACGGCGAGCCCGCGCGCTGCCAAAGGGACGGAGAGTGCAGTCCCTTCCACTGCTGGCACCAGCGTCAGGTGGCCGTGCTGATTCCCGAACAGCAATGGCCTCTGCTTCCACGTCGTGCCCCAATCGGCGGAATCTGCGTTGCGATACACGTGGCCATTGGCGATCAGCAGGTCGAGCCAGCCGTCGTTGTCAAAGTCCAGAAAAGACACTCCCCATCCCAGGAACGGCACCGTCATCTTCGCCTCGGGGCTGGCCTCGCTTACATCCGTGAAATGCCCCGTTCCGTCGTTGCGAAAAAGAGGGTTGTAGTCGTCTGAAAACACGGTGTCATACAACGAGAGAAAGCCGGTATGAACGTAATCGCCGAACGCTATGCCCATCGAAGCCGTTTCTCGTCCTTCGCCGTTCACCGCGTAGCCGGACTCATAACTTGCGTCCACGAACGTCCCATCGCCGTTGTTTAAATAGAGATAGTTCGGCGTCGAGTCGTTGGCGACGATCAGGTCCGGCCATCCGTCGCCGTTCACGTCTGCAAACAGCGAAGCCAGTCCGTAAAACCTTCCATGGTCCGCTACCCCGGCACTCTCGCTGACATCGGTAAATGTCAGGTCGCCATTGTTACGGAACAGGTGGTCCGGCTCGCCGCGAAGACCAAGCGGGCCGCACATCTCCGGCACACCGCGATACTGACACACCTGCATGGAAACACTGGCGCTGCCGGGTACGGGGGGATGCGCCGTGTCATAGTGCACGTAACCCGGCACGAAGAGGTCAAGCTGACCGTCGCCATCGAAGTCCCCCCACGTTGCACCCGTCGACCAGTTACCAAGCTGGACCCCAGCCTTCTCTGCGATGTCGGTAAAGGTTCCGTCGCGGTTGTTATGGAACAATCGATTCTTCCCGAAGTTGCTGACATACAGGTCCGGCCACCCGTCATTGTCAAAATCCGCGACCGCTGCGCCGAACCCCCAGCGATCGTTCGTTACGCCCGCCTTCGCAGATACATCGGTAAACGTCCCATCATGATTATTGTGAAAGAGCGCAGCCCGGGGGGCCGCCTCTTTGCCGAGGTTCGCTTCGAAGGTCGATCCGTTCACGAGGTAGATGTCCATCCAGCCGTCGTTGTCGAAGTCTAGAAGGGCGACTCCGGAACCGTTCGTTTCCAGAATGAACTTCTTTTCCGCGGTACCCATCTGATGGTGCCACTCGGCCAACTTCGCGCGGACCGCGCCATCTTCAAACACTCGCGGACCTGAACGTACCGTCCCTCCGATGGTCACCGGACGATCTTCCTCATCGAGCAACGGAGGCGCTATCTTGCCGGACGACACACCCATGCCCGAAGGCTGCTGTGGAGCGAGCGCCAGCGTCGCAGCAAAACACGCGCCACTGCACACCGCGATAGAGCGGAGTTGACGGCCTAATCGCATGTCGGCGCCGTCCTTTTCCGCAATCTAACCTTTCCTGTGTCCAATACCGGCAGAATGCGCCGCGACTCCCTGCACCTTCTCCCGTAGCTTGCCCAGACAGCGCCCTCGGCAAAGTCCGCCCGAGTCCTCATGGACAAACGTGTTCTCACTTCACGCCCGCTGTGTTGGATCGACCCAACACCGCCGGGCGTTCAGACACGCGAAGGAACACTGAGCCATGCGCGGGCACAGATTTCACGTAAGTCGACCCTTGCAATCGGACACTCCGGTGCTTCCAAAGATCACGCCCGGAAAGCGGAGTGCGCAGGCCGATTGCCCGCCATGGAACATTCGCAACGCGTTCGGTGCCGGAACGGTTGAAGATAGCCACTGCATGGTCCCCGTTTGCCAGCAAACGAGTCCACACCTCTATCCCATCGCGCTTGAGTTGCGGCCGCCCCTGTTGCCCGATGGCGTCCTGATCGATGGCGATCACCTCCCGGTTCGATAGCAGATCGCGAACAGATGCACTCATGTGGCGGAGATCATTGCCCAGAATCAGTGGCGCCGCGCTGATGGACCATAGCGTCATTTGCGTGCGCTCCTCCTCGTCGGTGAGCCCCCCGTTGCCAACCTCCAACATATCGGGGTCGTTCCACGTGCCCGGATGGGCCCTTTCCGGGTCGCCGTTGCGATCGAAGCCGTTTCTGGCCACGCTGTCCCAGCGATTCATAATGTCCGTCGACGTCCTCCAGAGGTTTGCGCCAACCAGCGTTGCCCAGCTGGGTTCATCCCCAGACAGGCTGTAAACGATCGGACGGCCCGTCGCCAGCAGCGCCGCCCCCATTTTTTGATACACCGCGCGCATCTCATCACCGTCTGCATAGAGCTCGGCCGCAGAACACTCGTCATATTTCAGGTAATCGACGCCCCAGGCCGCGAATGTCTCCGCATCCTCGCGTTCGTATCCGTGACTTCCCAACCTGCCGGAGCAGCTCAACGGTCCAGGGGAGGAATAGATGCCAAGCTTGAGACCACGCGAATGAACGAACTCGGACAGGGCCTTCATGTTCGGAAACTTCTGGTTTGGCACGGGCCGACCGGCAGCATCGCGCCCGCCCTGCCACCCGTCGTCAATGTTGATGTACCGATAGCCAGCGTCGCCGAGACCGCTCGCCACCAACGCATCCGCTGTCTCCCGCACTAGACTGTCACTGACCGCACCGCCGAACTTGTTCCAGCTGTTCCATCCCATGGGCGGCGTGCGCGCCAGGCCGTTCGGAGGGATTGCCTGCAAGGCAGGTAGCGGCAGTCGTGATCGGATAAAGCTGGACGGCAGTCTTGCCTTGATTGCGGCTAACTCCTCGACAGAGACACGATTGGCGTCCAGTGAAAGACCGGCTTTCGGGTCGGCTTCGTTAAACTCCAGCGTCAGATGCAACCCGCCAGACTCGATCGTGCCACGCATCCAAAGCGGATACTTGGCCAGCTTCCCACTCACCAGAAGTTGATCGGCGTGTCGGGTGACGGTCATTGGAAAGACACCGGCATCCGTATCCAGCGTTCCCGCCCAGCTCGCTTCACCCGCGCGTTCGAACGTCAGAATCCAGCGCGAAACGACGCCTTCCTCCACACCCGCACCCCGAAAGCGCACGACCCAGCTTCCCCGGAGATCGTCTGCGCCTTCCGCCAGCATCACATTCGAAAAGACCGCCAGTCCCAGCATCGCCAGCATCAAAAACGCTCGATTCGCTCGCGCCACAACGAAGGAGAAGATCGGATTCATGGTTGTTTATCCGTCAACATATAAGTTCAAATATACGGCGGTCGGTTTCAGCTGTAAACACATCACCCGTCCAGCATTCACCAATGAGATGTGGCCAGTTACGCCACGCCACTCCCTCATCCAGTCCACTGCACGAGAATTTCCTATCGAAGTCACATAAGGCTGGCGGCGCACTCCGCCACACTGCTCATCAAGACACAGCAATCGGCTGAAGCCTCTCGCTGGCGCTGCAGCGTAGGCTTCTGTTCGGAACATGGTAAAAGGGAACAGGTGTGTTCGTGCAGAGGTCTCTGGACCCATCCCGCCTGGCGATTTCGAGTTGGTCGCAGCCGGGTTCGGGGAGCGCATACGCACTCCGTAACGGTTCCCCAATGGGAAGATCTCGGCATATCAGCGGAGTTGTCCTGAGGAAGGGCAGAAGGAAAGGGCATCAGGCGCAATGGCACCTAAAGCTAAAAAGAGTATCCCAAATAAAAAGAGCCTGCCTCAGTCTCCGCCCAAGCGCAGGTATGCTCCACCGGCCCTGGAAAAGGGATTGGACATATTGGAGTTATTCGCGATTGAGTCGGACGCACTGAGCAAAAGCGATGTAGCACGACGACTCAACAGAACCCACTCGGAAGTCTTCCGCATGATGGTCTGCCTGGAGGAGCGCGGTTACATTTATCAGGGCGAGGATGAAAAGTACCGAAGCACGCTGAAGCTTTTTGAACTCTCCCAGCACCACCCTCCGACCAAAAGAATGTTGCGCGAATCCTTCTCGATTTTGCAGGACATCGCCAATCGGACAAGTCAATCCTGCCATCTTTCGTTTGTGTACGGCGGCGCAGTGACTGTGATCTCGCAGGTTGATCCTCCCTCGAGCACCAGCTTTGCCGTCAAGGCAGGCACAGAAATCGACCTGATGCGGACCTCATCTGGATACGTCGCCCTGGCATTTCAGAACTTTGAGGTCTGCAATCGAATGGTTGAGCAATACCGCCTTCGCGGCGGAACCGTGCCGGACGATCTTGCGTCACATCTGGAACGAATCCGTGAACAAGGGGGGGAAGTACGACCGAGCTATACCCTGACTGCAATCATCAACATCACATTTCCCGTGATTGACACCCATGGCAACGCGATCGCTTGCTTAACAGTGCCCTACCTCGAACACCTCGCAGGCGACGCGCCAGGGTTGAACTTCGTCGTGGAGACCGTTCGCGCCGGAGCAAAATTGCTTTCGATGGCTTTCGGAGGGCGCAACAAAAGCTGAACCGCAATCTTCCACACCCCACGCCACTCGCCGCTCATGTTTTCGCCGCTCATGTTGATGATGAGCGAAGCTGGCTCGGAAGGCGGATCTAAACCCAGGTGAAAAATGCGGTGTCAACGTTTACGAGGGTTGCCGCACCGCCCCAGCGCAATCCGCACAAGTGCAGTGCACCGACCGGCTAATACAGGGGACGAAGCGAGGGTAAGGAGTTGCATCTCACGAAGTTCCAAGTCACCAAATTGCGCTCACCCTCAAGGCCACGCCGCTCTTTTTCAAATAGCCGCTTGTACGGTCCAGCAAACCTTTCTGGGGTGACGTGTCACCTTACTTCCGATGCGAAGCAGCGCGTCTTTGATCGGGAGTGGACAGAGGCCGAGGGGACGCATACCCCTCCGGATCACTGAGTTCGGTTAGGCGGTTGAAGGGAAGGCAAGATGCGACGAACATCATTGCAACCATCAAGGCTCGTAAGGCAGGACAAGTGCCAGTCCCAAGCCATCCTGCTTTCGACGGCATCAGCGTTTGGGCCTAGGTGAACGATGATGCTGTAAGGGTCATAGCGCGCAACTCGGAAGTTGTTCGCAGCTCCATCAGTCCAGGATGCAAGCTCCCAGACCTCGGCAGAACAGCACGCATAGGAGTTGCTGGTAAAGAGAACTCTCTTCGAGATCAGACGGCTGGTCCTGTCGAACTTCAACGTGATGGTGAACCAGAAGACACGTCCCAACCTTTTCAAGCCACCCTGGGGCACGGCAAGAGAGTACTCGATTTCCTTGTTCCCATCAGCATCAAGAGTCGGCTCGACTTTCTTGCCGGTAGCAGCCTGAAGCCGATCACCGGCTTCGGTCATCATTGTTTCGTTTGGCCGAAGCTCGTGTACGGCAGCCACGGCCTTCTCGATAACACTGCGGCTATGCCCTGCGTACACCTCATTAGCGAGCCACAGACACAGCATCAAGACGGCTAGAGTCACCCCGATTAACTTCAACATTCGTCCGCTTCGTGTCATGGTTATCCCTCCTATTCGGTTATGAACAGCTCCACTTATTGCGGAGGAGCGCTCGGGATACCAGGCCACCTGGGCAGGCCTTGGATCAGAACAGAACCAGGAGTAAATAGTCCCATTTGCTTGATTCGGATACTCAGAGAGTTATAGCTCTGTCCTCCGGCTTCGACGGTAAGCGGATACCGCGCAGAGGTATCGAACCCCCCACTACTTGTCTGGAGGTAGAACTGCTGCGTCGAAGAGACTGCGTCGCAAAAGAGGAAACATCTTCCGCCGACCTGATCGGTGAACGTGAACGGCTCGGTATTCTCGTGCGTGTTGGCGAAGAAGTCGCCCACCTTGTCCAGCCCTCCCATTGGGGAAGTCTGCGTCTCGAAGATGAATAGGTCGCTGTTCGGATGAGCCTTGTGATCGACCGGTTGGTTATTCGTCCGATTGAAGAGCTGGTATTGAACTTCACGGATATTAGAGCTGTTGGCTCCCGTGTCGTAGGTGGGTCTCAAGAAGTAGTTGCCAGCATTAGGAATAGACCCACCACCACCACCCGATCCTCCACCTGTACTTCCGTTACCCCCGGTTGTGGACCCACCGAGGTTCTTCAACCAGTCCCATGCGCTTGTCACTAAGCACACGACGCTCTTATCGCCACCACCGCCGCAGTCTGTCGATAGGCCGAATGGATCGGTGTATCGGAGCGGGTTGTTTACGACGTAGGCGTACATATTCCACGTCTGCGGATTGGCTTTATGAACAGCTAGGAACCACCCTGGGTCGGGCGACATCCAGCGGCCCATATTGCTTCCGTACATGCGATAGGTTGAATAGTCCAACCCTGACTCTGAGTCTCTTTCTTTGCCGGTAAACGCGCATGCGAAATGCGCAAATTGTTGAGTGCAGTCGTAGATGCATCCAATTCTCACTGCTGGCTTTGTGGTGACGCTTCTGAGGTAGTTGAAGACTTGCGATCCCATGCGATGATCTTCGTGATCTTCAACTGGGCTATGTAGTGATTACCGGAGCGTAGGCGGCCTCGAAAAACGCCTTGAACAACGACATGCATTGGGCGGCGGTCAATACCGCCTATCTGATCATTCACGGCATCTTGCCATGCTTTCCATGCAGCGTCGCCATCGCCCGGATCGTACCTTAAGAAGAGCTTCTTCGGGCAGTTGGCGTTTGCCAGCCACATGGCCTCCATCGTAGCTGTAAGCCGACCCTCAACGAAGACCGGTTTTCCTTCAGAGACGCGTGGGTGCGACAGCAAAATGCACACCGACAACGGGGGAGCATTTCCATCCTGGGCCAACACTGAACCGGAAGAGAATATCAGCACGATGAGACAGCTAAGGTTCGAGATGAATCTCAATCGGTTCATTTAGGGTCGTCCTTTTTCTTTCCTTCAACGGCTTCAGAACGACCAGCGGCTTCCCTAACTGCGTTTTGGCGCAGAATTTCCCTGTCGGGCCCGTTGGCCCACGATGGATTCCATACATTCACAATTGAATTGGAGTGCCCAGCCTCGCTGGTATACGACTGCGCTCTATAGGCTTCCTGCTCATCGTCTGTTCCTTGACCATGAGCTTTATTGTTCGCCACATGAATGCCTTCGTGCACATCGCCAGCAGCATCCTCTACATCCATATCCGGGGCTCGCCCTGCTGCTGCTTGACGGTCCATGAGGTTGTCGATCTTCTTGTAATCGACTTGGATATGCATGCCGTCCGTCTCTAGCAGGCCGCCTTTCGTCGTTGCTCCAAACCCAATCTTCACTCCATTGCCGTCTCCGGCTGTTCCCAAAGCTTTCAGAGCCTTATCTAGGGCCTTATATTCCTTCGATCCCTTATCCAAGCTATCTCTGAGTTTGGTCGCTTCTTTGATGGAGTCGTTAAACCGCTGACACCTACCATCGGTCTTCCCACAGCTCTTATCGAAGTCATACAGTCCTGTTGGATCGATTCGAGATAGTGGGTTGTTGCGGACATAGGAGTATCTGTTCCAGCTCTGCGGGTCCCACGGCTTGCCGCTATTCAGGAACGGATCGGGGCTCATAAACCGTCCCATGCTCGAACCGTAGTACCTGGCTCCGAAGTAGTCGAGCCCCGATTCTGCGTCTCTTTCTTTGCCGGTAAACTTGTACTTGGTATTGGCACCATCGGGTGGCTGCGGCCCGATGTAGTTCGCCGTATTTCCATCGATGACTTCCTGCCCGAACGGCGTGAACTGTCCCTGCCACACCGGCCATCCGCCTGCGCTCAACTCCATCTGCGTCGTGCCGAGATAATCATTGAGATAGTAGTTGGTGTTCACGTTTGCGTCCGGAGTAGCGGTCTGCTCGGTAGCGGATACGAAATCGTGGCCCCCACAGGGGTTCCATAGGCTTCCACTGATTGCTTGACCAGTCATCAGACGAAGGACGCTCCCATCCTTCCGCGCGATGACCATATTAGCAAACCAAACATTCCACTTACCCGGACCGATGGGTGTACCAACTCCGGCTTCAAGATGATGCAGTACGGCTCCGGCTGAACATCGAAGTTAAACGGTCATTCACCGGCGCTCCATCGGCTGGATGGTAACGCGGGTGACGTTCTCTCAGCTATTTTTCTAGCTTGTTCAAAGTATGGTGGCCAGAGACGGGATCGAACCGCCGACGCCGGCCTTTTCAGGGCTGCCGGACAATGCAGCGAAGTAGCCTGGAATCAGCGGATACCACTGACCTGAAGGAGCTTAGGCCCATGTCGTTCTAGTATGCATTAGGATCG
>JBBRNF010000010.1:0-218137 GCA_038230455.1 Terriglobales bacterium | reverse complement strand
TGGCTCCTGAGGTAGGACTCGAACCTACAACCCTTCGGTTAACAGCCGAATGCTCTGCCATTGAGCTACTCAGGATCATCATGCGCCGAAAAATCGTCGCGCAAAGCAAGCGCAGCCGGGCGGCCGCACAGCTTCCTTTATAACAAACACCTCGCCTGTGGTCAAAGTGCGTGAAGTCGTCGCGCTATCATCATTCACAAGGGAGAACCGCCATGCCGCGCATCAGCCGACTCGAACGCTCCGAAGTGTCCCCTGAGCTCACTGACATTTACGACCGCTATCTCCGCAATCGCGGCAACGTGCCCTATTTCTTCCGCACCGTCGCTCACCGCCCTGAAATCTTCAAAACCATGATCGCCCACATGGAAGCCGTACTGAACACCGGCACCTTGCCGACAAAGCTCAAAGAGCTCGTCGTCGTCCGCACCTCGCAGCTCAACTGCACTGCCTATTGCCTCGCCAGCCACACCGCCATCAGCCTCAAACTTGGCTGGACTCCCGAGCACCTCACCGCGCTCAATCATTGGCGCGACAGCCCACTTTTCAGTGAAGCCGAAAAGGAAGCCATCCACCTTGCCGAAGTCATGACTGCCACCTCCCACGAATTCGCCGACTCGGACATGGCACGGCTCCGCCGCTTCTACTCCGAAGGAGAAGTCGTCGAGCTTATGGCTGCGATCGGCTTGTTCAACTATTTCAATCGCTTCAACAATCTGCTGCAAATGGAACCCACCCGACCCGCAACCGCCGAAGAACTCGCACAGGCCGGCGTGATCGAAGCTCGCGCCGAAGTCGTCGCCGTCTGACCTATTCAACGAAACACCATCACACCGACTCAACGGAACAGCATCACAGCAACGCTGTACACACTGAACGGCCGACTCCCTGCCCCGGCGCAAGCCCCCACTACGACCTCGCCGCCGACGCTCGTAAGCTTCTCCTTCAACACTTGCGGCAACAGCGCCAGGTCCGCTGACGTATACCGCACCACGAAGGCCGGCTGCCTCGGACCTGCGAAGCCGGTCGATAACTCGCACGTTTTGCGCGCGTATTCTGCACCACGGGTCACCGCTGGCACTCCGGCAGCCTGCAGCGCCTGTGAAACGGCCTCTTCCTGCTCCTCAAAAGACAGCGCCGCCGTCAAACGCGCGAAGTCCTGCACCGCGTAGAGTTGACCATCGCTTTGCACCACGCTGATACCTACAGCGTCCACGTGAGCGTCCAGCAGGTTTTCGCGATGGCCCGGAGACTTCATCCAGGCGTCATGAACCCGCACCGCTGTCAGCGCCGCCCCAACATTTTCCGAAATATGGCTGAACCGCGCCCCGGCTGTCCTGCCTCGCTCAGCCAACTCCGGCTCGCCCGCATACCGATGCGAAATGCTGCGGCGCGCGCTCATTTGCTGCGCGTGCTCGTGCGCCGCTCTCTGCAAGCCAACGTCCCAGCTGAGCGCCCCCAGGCCTCGCAGCGCGCGTTCCGCGTTCGCAGCGCGAAAAAGGTACTGCTCTGAAACCGAAGCTGTCTGCGACCGGACGCACGACCCGGCCGTCATCCAAACCAGGACGGCGATCCAGCGCATCCGCATACTCACTCCAACCCGCTTCCTGTGGAAAGGTGCGCCTTTTTTCTATTCCGCGTGTGGAAGTTGCGATCGGTTCCGCCGCATCAGACCCAACAATTTCCGCGCAGCCCAGTACCGCGGAAAGTATCGTTTCGGCTCCGAAACCGCACGGAAAAGCCACCCTAAATAGAACCGATCCGCCCACATCGGAATCCGGACCTGGTCTCCACTCAAGAACGCTATCGCCGCCCCGATACAATGAATTGCAGGCCGATAGCTCAAGTGGCGCTTTAGATAAAGTCCCAAACGCTCCTGGGTCCCGCCGCCCACCGTCACGACCACGTGCTCCGGCCGCAAATGCTCCAGCAGCGCAACCAGCGCATTGTCCTCAATCTCCGCCCCGTACATCGGTGCCAGATAGACGCATTCCTCTGGCACATCGATATCCTGCGTCCTGAGCCACGCCAGGTTGCGGGCCGCGCTACCCGCGCTGGCCTTCACCCAGACCGTGTTTCCGGGCTTCCGGGCGTCTTCGCGCCGCAGCAATTCGGACAGGTACTCCAGTCCCGACAAGCGAGTCATCGAGTCCTTTTCCAGGTAGTTCCAGATCAGCACCATGTAAGCCGAGTCCGCAATCGCCAGATCGGCATTCAAAAGCGCCTCACGATACCCAGCGTCGGTTCCGATGTTCTTCAGCGCCGGCGCCGCCGGAACTACCAGCAGACCACCCTCGCTCATGGCGTCGACCGCTTCGCTCGCGCTCCCTTGAAAGAAAGTCACGCCGAGCACCCTGCGCGATCCACCGCCCCTGGGCAAGCCTTCGTCGCGCTCTATCATCTGTTCGACGAAACCGACGCCATTTCCCCGGCGATCCAGTCATAGGTGCGCCGCAGCCCATCGCGCAAACGTATCGACGGCTCCCAGCCCAGCTTTTCAAGGATCAGCGTGTTATCGCTGTTACGTCCGTTCACGCCCTTGGGCGCGCTCAAGTTGTAGATCCGCTGCAGCTTTACGCCGGCGATCTCTTCCGCAATGTCCACAAGCTGATTGATCGTCACCAGCTCGCTCGATCCGAGGTTGATCGGCTCGTCTATATCGCTGGCCATAATGGACTGTGTTCCCTGGACACAGTCGTCGATGTACATGAAGCTCCGCGTCTGGTTACCGTCGCCCCAAATCTCAATCTCATGTCGCCCGCTGAGTTTTGCTTCCAGCACCTTACGGCAGATCGCCGCCGGTGCCTTTTCGCGCCCGCCCTGCCAGGTACCTAGTGGCCCATAAACGTTGTGGTAGCGAGCCACACGGCAGATCAGCCCATAATCCTCTTCAAAATGACGGCACATCCGCTCGCTGAACAATTTCTCCCAACCGTAGCCGTCCTCCGGCAACGCGGGATAAGCATCTGCTTCTTTTAACGCCACTACATCTGCATTCGTCTGCTTTTCGGCGTTGTAAACACACGCGGACGACGAATAAAAGAACCGCCCCACGCCTTCGTCTCGCGCCGCCATCAGCATGTGCGTATTGGTCAGCACGCTCAACATGCATAGCGCCTTGTTGTTCTCGATAAAGCCCATGCCGCCCATGTCGGCAGCAAGCTGGTACACCCTGGTCGTACCCCGCGCTGCGGTTACGCAATGCGCCGCATCCTTGAGGTCGAGAGAAAGGTTCTCCACCCCATCTGCCACCTGATACCACTCGTCCATTGGCTTCACATCGACGGCCCGAACCACGTCGATACCCTGCGCGATCAGGTGCTTCACCAGATGTCCGCCAATAAAGCCGCCGGCCCCGCAAACGACAGCCTTCTCCTGCTGCAACGACATGCCAATCTCCTGACTCTATGACCTTTAAACTAACAGAACCCGGCTCCTGCGAGCTTAATGTGGCGCGTGTAGCATAGTGCCACATGCCTGACGTCACCGCTCGGATCGATCGAAGAAACTCTGTGACCGGTTGGATGCGTCAACAGCCGCTCGCGACAACCGGCTATCTGTTACTCCTGTCTTTCACCCTGGTCGCGCTGCTGGCCCCTTGGATCGCGCCGCACGACCCCGCGCAACTTGACCTGAACGCCCGCCTGGTTCCCCCCACGCACGGCCACTGGTTTGGTACCGATGAGCTTGGTCGCGACATCCTCTCCCGAACCATCTACGGCGCCCGCGTCTCGCTCAGTGTTGCTGTTTCCGTCGTAACGATCTCCCTCACGCTCGGGTTGATCCTTGGCGGCGCGGCGGGCTTCTTCGGAGGCGTCACGGACACGGTCGTCAACATCTACGTCTCGAACGCGTTCCTCGCCCTGCCCGGCATCCTGCTCGCCGTGGCCTTCGTCGCCTTCCTCGGACCGGGGCTCGGCAACCTCATCCTCGCCCTGGCCATCTCGGGCTGGGTGGCCTACGCGCGGCTCGTGCGCGCCCAGGTTATGGCGATGAAGGAGCGGGAGTTCGTGCAGGCAGCACGTTCCCTTGGCGCGGGCAACCTGCGCTTGATGCTACGTCACATCCTGCCCAACATTCTTCAACCGCTGATCGTTCAAGCCGCTGTAGGCATGGCCGCCGCCGTGCTCGCTGAGGCCACCCTAAGCTTCCTCGGCCTCGGCGTCCAGCCACCCACCGCTACCTGGGGCGCCATGCTCAACGATGCCCGTTCCCATCTTTTTGAGTCTCCACATCTCGTCTTCTTTCCTGCACTTGCGGTCATGCTCTGCGTGCTTTCGTTTAACTTTATCGGCGACGGCCTGCGTGATTATCTCGACCCCCGCACCCGTCTCCGCACCGGACTCTGATAAGTCTTTCTCTGCGTCATTTCCGAAGGGAATCCGCGTTTGCCATCCCTTACCCTCGCAAGGAGACCGCTCCAATCATGCTCATCGGCGTCCTCTCCGACACTCACGGTCTGCTCCGCCCCGAAGCCCTTGCGGAGCTTCAAGGCGTAGACCACATCCTCCACGCCGGGGACGTTGGCGATCCCGCCATCCTCGACCGCCTCCGCCAGATTGCTCCGCTCACCTCCATCCGCGGCAACGTGGACACCACCGGCCCCTGCGCACAACTACCCTCTACCGAAGCCGTCGAGTTGGGCGGTTGCCTCTTCTACCTCCTCCACTCGCTCGACGACCTCGACCTGCACCCCCAGGCCGCTGGCATCGGCTGCGTCGTCAGCGGCCATTCTCACAAGGCCGCCATCCATCGCCGCGACGGCGTACTCTACCTCAATCCCGGCAGCGCCGGCCCACGCCGCTTCTCGCTTCCCATAACCCTCGCCCGCGTTCGGCTCACCCAGGCCCACCCTGAGGCTGAGATTGTCACCCTCTTTCCTTGACCGTACAAGTCCTTGCTATAAATTTCAGAAAAATGGCCCCGGCACCCACACCCGGAACCAGGCACGAGTAGCCGGGAACGTCCTACCGTCGCAGCCTTGGATCAGCCAGCGCATACGCCGCATCCGTCAGCAAATTGATCCCGACATACGTCAGTCCCACCGCCAGGATGCACCCCTGCACCACCGGGTAGTCGCGGTTCGAGA
Source organism: Terriglobales bacterium (assembly GCA_038230455.1). Taxonomy (GTDB): domain Bacteria; phylum Acidobacteriota; class Terriglobia; order Terriglobales; family Acidobacteriaceae; genus Granulicella. The sequence goes on along the minus strand of JBBRNF010000010.1, from coordinate 213,051 downwards.
TCGCGGTCAACGTCAGCCTGCCCAGCCCCGGCCAGCCGAAGATCGTCTCAGTGACAATCGCCCCTGCTAATAACGATCCAAACTGTAGCCCCACAACCGTCAGCACAGGATTCAATGCATTGCGCAACGCGTGCCGGTATACCACTGTCCTTTCCGGCAAGCCTTTTGCGCGGGCGGTACGGATGTAATCCTGGCCCATTTCTTCGAGCATCGACGTCCTCACCATGCGAGTCAGGATTGCCGCCAGCCCCAGCCCCAGCGTAAACGCCGGCAGCACTAGGTGCCACGCGAGCGCCCCCAGCCCATTGCCCGCGCCGGACACAGGTAACCAGCCCAGCCCGATGGCAAACGCCAGGATCAAAATCGGCCCCAGCGCGAAGTTCGGGAAGGATAGCCCCACCAGACTCACTACGCCAATCAAGCGGTCCGGCCAACGGTTCCTTTGTCGCGCCGACACGACTCCCGCCGGAATTGCCAGCCCCACCCCAATCAACAGCGCGCCCACCGTCAGCGCCAGCGTGTACGGATACCGCTGCAGAATCAGCCGCAGCACCGAGTCATGCAGCCGCAGTGACTGTCCGAAATCCCCGTGCAACAGCCCCCGCCAATAATGCGCATATTGCGTTAGCAGCGGCGCATCCAGCCCATACGCGTGTCGAAGCGACGAGACATCCGCCGCCGTCGCCCCCTCGCCCAGCATCTGCACAATTGGGTCGCCCGGCACCAGGTGGATCAGCAGAAAGACCACCGTCACCACCACCCACAGCACCGGCAGCGTAGTCACCGCCCGCCAGGCCATCTTCTTCGCTGTAGCTGAAGCGGTCGCTTCCTGGCTCAACTTGCACCCGCCGCCGCCGCCGCGGCCGCCGAGATCTCCCGCCCACCGTCGGGCTCTATCTCTTCGATTCGCACACGGGCGATCCTCCGTCCGGTCATCTCGGCAATGATGAACCGCCGGTTGTTGAACTCCACCATCTCACCAGCCTCGGGGATGTGCCCCAACCGCGCCAGCAACAATCCAGCAAGCGTTTCCACTCCCGCTTCCCTTGGCAGGTTCCAGCGCAGTTGGGTCGCCAGGTCGCGCAGCGTCGCGCTGCCTTCCAGCAACAGGCCGCCGTCCGCCGCAGGCACCGGAATCCTGCTGCCGATATCGAACTCGTCCTCCAGTTCCCCGACGATCTGCTCCAGTGCGTCCTCCGCCGTAACCAAACCCACCGTAGACCCAAATTCATCCACCACGATCGCGACCTGCCGCCGCCGCTCCTGAAACTCCTGCAGCAGGTCCACCACCAGCTTGGTCTCCGGCACCACCAGCATGTCTCGCATCACTTGCCGCAAGGTAATGCCCGACCGCGCCGTCCCCCCCAGCCCTTGACTCACGCTGCGAAAATGCATCAGCCGCGACACGTCCTTCGAGTACACCACCCCCACAATCTTTTCGAACTCGCCGTGTTCCGGCCCGCGCTCCGGCTCAAACACCGGAATCCGGGAGTGCTGCTCGTCGATAATCCGCGCGCTGGCCAATTCCAGCGGCATATCCGCTGGCAGCGAAAATATCTTTCCCCGCGGCGTCATAATCTCGCGCGTCACCACATGGTTCAGCTCAATCGCGCGATGGATCACCTGCTCCTGAAACTTCGGCAACAGCCCCACACGTCGTGTCGCCGTCGCCAGCAGTTTCAACTCCTCCGGCGAATGCACGCTGCCTTCCCCACGCAGCGGCGCATTGAACAACCGCAAGACCAGCGTCGCCGACCAGTTCATCACCTTCACCGCCGGCCGGGTCATGCGGATGAAAATATCCATGGGCCCCGCCACCGCCAGCGCAATCCGCTCCGCCCGCTGCAGCGCAAGCGACTTGGGCACCAACTCACCCAGCAGCACTTCGAAATACGTAATCAACGCGAACGCAATCACCACCGCCAGCGTGTGGGCATACGCCAGCGCATGAGCCTGCCCGCCGGGTAGCCAGTTCAGCTTCTCGATCACATGCAGCAGAGCATCCGCGATGGCCGGTTCGCCGATGCCACCCAACGCCAGGCTTGCCAGCGTAACCCCGAACTGCACCGCCGGCAGAAATTCGTCGATGTGCTCTTTAAGCTGCCGCACCGTCCGCGCACCGGGCCGGCCCATGGCGATCAACTGCTCGATGCGGGTCTCCCGCACGCTCACGAGCGCAAACTCCGCGGCCACGAAGAAGCTGGTCGCCAGAATAAAGAACGCGACGACAATCCCGTGAAAGAGCATCCACTCCAGCATTGGCCTGAGTCTAGCATCGCGATCGCAGACGTAGAAAAGGCCCAGGGCATCGCCACCGGGCCTTTTCCGTGCGCGAAAGATTTACGCGTTTACGACTGGGCTGGCCGTCAACACGCGCGCCAGCGTCTGGTCGATCTGTTCCTTGGGCACAAAACCCACAATCTGCTCGGCGACCTTGCCGCCCTTGAAGATCAACAGTGCGGGAATCCCGCGGATGCCATAGCGACCCGGCGTGGAACTATTCTTGTCCACATCCATCTTCATCACCTTCAATTTGCCTTGGTACTCTCCCGCCACCTGGTCCACCACCGGCGCCAGCGCGCGGCAAGGACCGCACCATGCTGCCCAGAAATCCACTAGAACGGGTGTATCGGACTGCAGCACCTGCTTCTCAAAATCCGCATCGTTTACTTCGGTTACAAACTGTCCTGCCATGTCGATCTCCCTCCGCGCTGCTTTCTTTGCGCCCACAATCATAGATGCCGCGCTGTGCAAAACGATGCGCATCTGTCAAGTCGCTATTCCCATGTACAACTTGCGCCCCCCGCAATCCGCAACGGCACCAGCTCCACCGGCCCGGCAAGCTCCCGGACCCGCCTCTTCACCTGCGCATCATCGGCATTTTCGGCCAAAATGATCAGGACCGAAGGTCCTGCCCCGCTCAGCGCCACCCCCGCAATCCCCGGTTCGCCCTGCATCGGCAGCAACGCCTTCAGCAACGGACAAGCATCCATCCGATACGGTTGATGCAACAGGTCCTGCATCGCCGTCTGCAGCAGGTCCAACCGCCCCTGCGCAAACGCCGCCACCAGCAGCGCGGACCTCTGCACGTTGAACACCGCATCCACCTTCGAGTAAGTCTCCGGCAGCAGCGCGCGCGCTGTCTTCGTCGCCAACGACGCTGCCTGCATTACCAGCAACAACCGCCATTCCGGATTTCCGGCGAATGTCGCCGCTTCCAGCCCCGTTTCCTCGGAAAGCGTCGACACCGTAAACCCGCCGTACCAGCACGCCGCCACGTTGTCCGGATGCCCCTCCCGTGCGGCGGCCTCCGCCACGATGCCCGCATCTCCCAGCGCAACCGGCCCAAAGTGCGCCGCCAGCGCTACCCCTGCCAACAGTGCGGCCGCGCTCGATCCACATCCCATCCCGAGCGGAATTTCATTGTGAATGGTCAACTTCAGAGGGGTTACCGGCAACCCCGTCTCCTCCATCACGCTCCGGAACGTTTCCACAAGCAGGTTGCCTTCAACCGCCCCCACCAGCGCCGTATCCCGCCCGCTGGCAACGATCTGCCACTGCGCAGCTCGCTCGGCCTCGACCCTCAAATGCATCGAGACCGCCAGCCCCACAGCATCGAACCCCGGTCCCAGGTTCGCCGATGTCGCAGGCAGCGCCAGCTTCACTCTCCGTACGCTCACGCAAGCTGCCCCGTCGCCATCGCCGCATCGAGCATCCGCAGCACCGCATCCGCGCTCGGCTCCAACACCACTGGCAACCGCGCCAGTTGAGCATGTTGCGCACGCTCTTCGAGCGTCGCCCCGGCCATTTCCGCGCCCGTCAGCAACTCACCCCGGTGATACCGCAACGTGTACTCGGAGTCCTTCAGTGTGTGCCCGGTCAGCAGCAGCACCGCCGTCTCCTCCGACCCGACAAAGCCCTTCGCGACCAGCTTTTTGATCCCTGCGAGCGTCACCGCCGAAGCCGGCTCGCACCCAATTCCCTCAGCCCCTATCTCAGCCTTCGCCAGCGCAATCTCTTGCTCCGTCGCCTCTTCGACCGTCCCTCCAGTCTCGCGCAGCACCCGCACCGCCTTCCGCCAAGAGGCAGGATTCCCAATCCGTATGGCCGAAGCCCTCGTGTCCGCCGTCACAGCCTCCAGGTGTTCTCCGCCATTGGCCTGCATCGCCCGGTACAGTGGGTTGGCCCCCTCGGCCTGGATAACGCTTATCTTCGGCACGCGGCTGATGAACCCCAGGTGCTTCATCTCCGCAAACCCCTTACCCAGCGCCGAGCAATTTGCCAGATTCCCGCCCGGCACAATCACGTGATGCGGAACCTGCCAGTCCATCTGCTCCAGGATCTCGAACGCCGGCGTCTTTTGCCCCTCCAGCCGGTATGGATTCACCGAGTTCAGCAGATACACCGGGGCGCGCTGGACGATCTCCGTCAGCACGCGAACGCAGCCATCGAAGTCCGTCTTCAACTGAATCGTCGTCGATCCATAATCCATCGCCTGCGACAACTTCCCCCACGCAATCTTTCCCTCGGGGATCAGCACCATGCTCCGCAACCCCGCCCGCGCCGCATACGCGGCCATAGCCGCGGACGTGTTCCCAGTCGACGCGCACGCCACCCACTCAAAACCCCGCGCCACCGCCACCGACAACGCCGCCGTCATCCCGGTGTCTTTGAACGATCCGGTCGGATTCATCCCCTGGTGCTTGGCCAGCAGCCAGTTCAGCCCCAGCGCCTTCGCGCTCTTCGGCAGCTCATACAACGGCGTATTGCCCTCGTACAGCGTAATCACCTGTTCTTCCGCAACAATTGGCAGAACATCCCGAAACCGCCATACCCCGCTCTGATCCACCGCCAGTGACGATGTCCGCCGTTCCTGCCACAGATGCCGCAGTGCGCCCGCGTTAGGGCGGAAGCCGGGCTGCAATCCATCGCCCCATGCCGCGCTCCACGGGTAAACCACCTCGAACAGGTCGCCGCACACCGCGCAGCGAAAATTGCTGCGGGCCTCTTCTCCGGGAATCCTTGCACTGCATCCAGTGCATCGAAGCATGTGTGATCGCACGTTCATGTATCTCTCTAGCCTACCGTAAAGCCCTCGTCAGAAGAATCGTTGCGGCCTCTCTGCCGTTGCTGCTGGCCTCTGCGTTCCCGCTTTGGACGGCGCGCGCGCAACCACCCCATCAGCAACTCCGCATCGCCGCCGCCGCCGACCTCCAGGCCGCCATGCCTGTATTGGTTGCCGCCTATGAGCACGCCACCGGCGCCAAACTCGTCGTCTCCTTCGGCTCCTCCGCCACGCTGACGCAGCAGCTTGAAAACGGCGCCCCACAGGACCTTTTCCTCGCCGCCGACTACAGCTTCCCCGAGCGCCTCGTCGCCGCCGGCCTGACCGACGAGCGCGAGCCCATCCCTTACGCCCGCGGCGCGCTCGTCCTCTGGGCCCGCAAGGACTCGCCCCTCCAGCCCCTCACCAACGACACCCTCCACAATCCGCGCCTGCAAAAGCTCGCCATCGCCAATCCGGATCATGCCCCCTATGGCCGCGCCGCGATGTCCACGCTTACCAAACTGCGCCTCCTGCCCAAGCTCAAAGACAAACTGGTCATCGCCGAAAACGTCCTGCAAACCGCACAGTTCGCTGAGTCCGGCAACGCACAGGCTGCGCTCGTCTCGCTTACCATTGCGGTGTCACCGCACTTTCAGGACGCGGGCTCCTACACGCAAATTCCCCAGGACGCCTACCCGGAAATCCGCCAGTGCGCCGTCGTAATGAAGAACTCGCACAACCGTAGCCTTGCGCATGACTTTGTCCGCTGGCTTACCTCGGACGCCGTGCAGCAGAACCTTCCCAAACTGGGTCTGGGGCCCGCCCATTGACGCTCGCCTATTGACCCCGCCGTGCCAGACCCTGGCCAGCCGGAGGTCCAGGTTCGGACTCTGATTCCGCTGATGAGGTCCCACACGCTAAACTCAACACTCCAGCATGGACTCCGCCGCCATCGCGCTCACTCTGCGCCTCGCCCTGATCACCACGGTCTGCCTCCTGTTGATCGCGACCCCGCTCGCCCTCTGGATCGCCTCCGGCCACAGCCTCACCCGCCGTATCGCGCAGGCCGTCGTCGCGCTCCCGCTCGTTCTTCCACCTACGGTACTCGGCTTCTATCTGCTCGTCGGCCTTGGTCCGCTGACCGCCATCGGCCGCGCACTCATTCACCTCCTCGGACACCCTCTCGCCTTCACTTTTCCCGGGCTCGTCTTCGGCTCCGTTCTTTTCAGCCTGCCATTCGCCGTCCAGCCACTGGTCGCCGGATTTTCGAACGTCAACCGCGAACTCATTGAGACGGCGCGCGTCCTCGGCGCCTCTCCGTGGACCGTCTTTCGCCGCGTCGTCGCGCCCCTCTCCAAGGCGGCCTTCCTTGCCAGCATCGTCCTCACCTTCACCCATACCGTAGGCGAGTTTGGCGTAGTCCTCATGCTGGGCGGAGACATCCCGGGCCTAACCCGCACGCTGTCGATCGCCATTTACGACCAGGTGCAGGAAGCCAATTACGCTGCCGCGAATCACACCGCTCTCGGCCTCGTTGCACTCTCTTTTCTCGCTCTTCTCGTTGTCTATGCGCGGTCCTCTCCCCACCAGGAGGCCGGTCTTGTCTGATTCCCTCGCACTCACCATGCCCACCTGCCCTGTCCCGCCCGCGGCTGGGCCGAAGTTCCATCACCGCTTCGACGTCTGCTGCCCTCTGCCCAGCCTTTCTATCCGCGCCTGTCTCACCCTTACAGAACCCTGGACCATTCTCTTTGGCCCTTCCGGCAGCGGAAAAAGCTCACTCCTCCGCGCCGCCTGCGGACTCCTGCACCGCAAAGGCATGGTCATCGCACGTCGCGAACCCAACGGCCTTCTCACCATCCTGCAGGACCACGACAGCTTCGTCGCTCCACACCTTCGAGGCTTCCGCTGGGCTCCCCAGCACGACGCCCTCTTCCCTCACCTCAACGTTCGTGAAAACGTTGCCTTCGGGATAAGGTCGCATCGGTCATCGGCAGAAGCGGTCGGCCAGCAAGATCTTGTCGCATCCGTTATGTCTCTGTTTGACCTTTCGCTAATCGAAACTTCGATGCCCCTCACCCTCTCTGGCGGAGAACGCCGCCGCGTTTCGCTCGCCCGCGCCTTCGCCGCTCCCGACTGCCGCCTCCTCCTGCTCGACGAACCGTTCAGCGGCCTCGACCACGCCTATCGCGACGCCCTCATTCCCAGAATGCGAGCCTGGCTCGCGTCGCGCAACATCCCCGTTCTTTCGGTCACGCACGACGTCGAAGAACCTATCCAGCTCGAAGCCGAGGTTGTCCTCGTTCTCGATGGAAAGATCAGAGCCCAGGGCCCCGCCGTGGAAGTTCTCGCCTCCGAACGCGAGCGTTCGTTGCACAATCTCCAGTTCCCGGGCTCCTGATCACTCCACCCGCAACGCGGAACGCACAACAATATCAGCTGGGTACCCTGGTCCGAAATTTTTCGACCTGGGTTCGAGCGTCACACCAACGCAACCGGCTCCCGTTCCAACCTCACCCCAAACTTCGCCTCGACCCCCGCCACAATCTCCGCCTGCATCGCAGCCACATCCGCGAAGCTCGCCCCACCACGATTCGTCAACGCCAGCGTATGCCGGGACGAGATCCTTACCGGCCCACTCCCATACCCCTTCACAAAGCCGGCCTGCTCCAGCAGCCAGGCTGCCGGAAGCTTCACCAGACCGTCTCCCGCCGCCCAGCGCGGAACCCCCGCGATCCGCTCCGCCAACTCCACGGCCACAATTGGGTTCTTGAAGAATGACCCCGCGCTCCGGCAGTCCGCATCTCCCGAAACGATCAGCATCCCTTTCCCCAATCGAATTTCCCGCACCGCAGCCGCCACCTCCCTCAACGTGGGAACCATCCCGGCAAACCGCCGCTGAAGGTCCGCATAGGTCAGGTTTGGCCCGCCTCCCGGCCGCAAGCTGAACCGCACATGCGTCACAATGTAACGTCCCCGCTGGCTCGTATTGAACACGCTCTCCCGGTACCGGAACCCACACTCAGCATTCGACAACTCAACAAATTCGTGACTCTGCCGGTCAAACGCCCGCACCGACACGATCGTCTCCGCAACCTCCTGCCCATACGCTCCCACATTCTGCACCGGCGTCCCACCCACACTGCCCGGAATTCCCGCCAGGCACTCCATACCCGCGCAATCCGCCCCCACCGTCCGCGACACCAGCACGTCCCAATCCTCCCCAGCCCCCACATCGAACAGCCCGCCATCCTGCGTGATCCCTTCGATACCCATCTTCAGCACCAGACCGGCGAACCCCTCATCGGGCACCAACAGGTTGCTCCCGCCGCCCAGCACGAACAGCGGCAAACCCCGTTCCTCCGCCCACCTCACTGCCTCCGCCACATCGGCTTCGTCGCACGCCTCCGCAAACCAGCGCGCCGGCCCACCTATCCCAAAGGTCGTGTACCCCGCCAGCCCGACCTGTTCCCGCATCTCCACGCTGCACTCCCCGCAGTCGAGCCTATCTCAACTACCTGACATGACCTCTAAAGTAGAGCCAGGCCGCAGAACCGGAAAGTCAACCTCCCAGCGTCGAACCGAAACCCCAGAAACCGATCTTAAGTCCAATTAATGTCAGACTTCGCGCAAAAGTTACGCGGAGGGACGAGCAGCTTCGGGCGCACCTTCTGGAAACGTTGTTTCCGCATCGTTCCGCTGCCCGGTACAATCGAATAGCAAGCAAGTCCGCCAGGAGGCAAAGTTTATGTATCCAGAGATGATGATCGTTCCGATGCGCGAAGAACTCACCCGCGCCGGCATCGCCGAAGCCCGCAGCGCCGCCGAAGTCGACGCCGCCGTCAGCCAGTCCGGAACCACGATGGTCGTCGTCAACTCCATCTGCGGCTGCGCCGCCGGCAAGATGCGTCCCGGCGTCCGCCTGGCGCTGCAGAACGCCACCAAGCCCGACCACGCCGTCACCGTCTTCGCCGGCCAGGACCGTGAAGCCACCGACCGCGCCCGCAGCTACTTCCAGGGCCACCCTCCCACCTCCCCCTCCATCGCACTCTTCCGCGACGGCCAGCTTGTCTACCTCATGCAGCGCTCGGCGATTGAAACATCCACCGCCCCCGCCATCGCGCAGGAACTCACCCGCGCCTTCGATACTTACTGCGCAAAATCAGCCGCATAAGATCCTCCGAGCGTTACCTGAAACGGACAGCTCGCGCTGTCCGTTTCGCTTTCGGACACCGTCCTCATCCGCCACAAATCCGCGCCGATGAAGTGGAAGTATGAGCGTAGACACGCATCGCGTCCTCTCCTTTCCACCGGCAGCCCAGCCGGAAGACCACGCCCTTCTGGGCCCGAGCGCCAGCATGGCACGCGTCTGGTCCCAGATCCGGCGCGTCGCTCCCCACTTCCGGGCGGCGCTGATCGTTGCCGAGCCTGGAGCCGGAGCCCACGCCGCCGCGCGCGTCATGCACTCGCTTTCCCCCATCAGCGGCCTGCCTTTCCGCACTCTCGACGCCGCCGCAGCGGAGTCTGCTCTATCCAACCCTCTGACTGATTTACAAGGCCTGCTCTTCCTTCCCGACGTAGACCGTCTCTCGCCCGCGGCCCAGCGCGGCCTCATCCGCAAGCTGCGGCTCCGTGGACGCGCTTTGTTCCGCGTGGTTGCCGCATCCTCCACCGAACCGCGCGCTTCCGTCAGTGCCGGCCGTTTCTCCGCCGAACTCGCCGACGTCCTCGGCACGGTTCGCATCGTTCTGCCGCCCTTGCGCGAGCGCGTCGAAGACCTTCCGCTGCTCACCACGCTCCTGCTGAGGATCGCAGCCGATCGCCTGTCGCTGCGTGCTCCCATGCTCGCGACCGACTTTCATGACGCCTGCGCTGCCTGCGCCTGGCCCGGCAACTTCACCCAGTTGCAGCAGACAATGGAGCGCTTACTCTCTCTGAACGAAACCGGCACTCTGACCGCTGCGAACCTCACCACCGTGTTCGCGGGCTCGCCCGAACCGCAGTCCAAATTGCCGGAACCGGTTCGCATGGTGCCCCTCGAAGATATCGTCCAGGAGCATATACGCGCCGTGCTCATCGGTTGCGAGGGCAACAAGCTCCGCGCCGCAGAGGTGTTGGGTATCAGCCGCTCCACGCTCTACCGGATGCTCGACGGCGCCGTCGCTAATCGCCACTTCCCCATCGCGATGTAGACCGCGTTTGATAGCCTTATCACCATGAGCGATGAACGAGAAGCAGGCAAAGCCGCGCAGCATGACACACCGGCGCTGCGCCTGGCCCTGCTCGGTACGGGCAAGATGGGCGGCATACTGCTGCAGACCTTCGTCCAGAGCGGCCTCGTCGCGCCCGCCAACGCCTTTGCCACCGTCGCCCACAGTGAGCGCGCCGCCGCGCTTTCGCTGCGCTACGGCGTCTCCGTTACGACGGACAATCTCGCCGCCGCGCAGGCCGCTGACGTTATCCTGCTCGGCGTAAAGCCATTACAGATCGCGGACCTTGTCCGCACCATCGAGCCCGCGCTCGCCAGCAAGCTGGTCATCTCCTTCGCCGCCTCCGTCAGCACCCGCGCCATCGAGGACGCGGCCGGACAAGACATAGCCGTCGTCCGCGCCATGCCCAACACCCCCGCCATGCTGGGTGCCGCCATCACCGCGCTTTGCGCCGGCCGCTTCGCCACCCCGGAGCATCTTGCGCTCGCCCAGCGCATCTTCGACACGGTTGGCAGAACCGTCATCGTCGACGAGAAGCACATGGACGCCGTTACCGGCCTCTCCGGCTCCGGGCCGGCCTTCCTCTACATCATCATCGAAGCCCTCGCCGAAGCCGGGGTCAACGTCGGCCTGCCCCGCGAGATCGCTACCCTCCTCGCCGCGCAAACCACCTACGGCGCGGCCAGGATGGTGCTCGAAACCGGCTCGCACCCCGCCCTCCTCAAGGACGAAGTCACCACCCCCGCCGGTTGCACGGTCGACGGCATCCTGGAGCTCGAAGAGGGCGGCCTGCGCGTCACACTCATCAAGGCCGTCAAGCGTTCCACCCAGCGCGCCCGCGAACTGGCAGGCAACTAATGCCTGCCGCCCGCCAGCCCGTAGCCGACCGAGCCCTCGCGCCCTTCGCCTGGTTCGTCCTCGGCTTCATGGTGCTGGTCATTCTCTGGGGCGCCATCGTCCGCACCACCGGCTCCGGCGCAGGCTGCGGCAACCACTGGCCCCTCTGCAACGGAGACTTCGTCCCACATCACCCTCGTCTAGCGACCATTATCGAGTTCACCCACCGTTCCATGACCGGCGTGCTGACAACGCTCGTCGCCATCCTGGCCGCCTGGACCTTCTACAACCGACCAAGCGGCCACCGCGCCCGCCCGGCCGTTCTTGCGGTCGTCTTCTTCCTCATCACCGAGGCCCTGCTCGGCGCGATCCTGGTCAAAGGCGGCTACGTAGAAGCCAACGCCTCCAATGCCCGAGTCGCCATGCAGTGCATCCACTTCTCCAACACCATGCTTTTGCTCGCAGCCCTGGCACTCACCGCAGCGTGGATAGGCCACAAAGCAGGTGCACCCTCGCCTGCCTATTGGTCTAAGGAAGCTGACAAGACAGTTACTCCCTATCCGGATTCTCGGACATCGGCTTCGTCGAAGTTCGCTCAACTGTCCAACCGAACTCTCGCCATCGCCGCGGTCCTGTTTACCCTTATCGTGGGCGCCACCGGGGCCGTCGCCGCTCTGGCTGACACGCTTTTCCCGTCACCCAGCCTCCGGGCCGGGCTTATGGAAGACTTCGCCAGCACCGCTCCGCTGATCGTCCGCATGCGCTGGGTCCACCCGGCGGCATCTCTGCTGACCCTCTTGTGCGTGGCCTTGCTCTGCGTGCGTCTGCGCAGCCGCCTCTCGGCGATCGTCGCCAGCCTGCTCGGCCTTCAATACATCCTCGGCGTCGCCAACGTCTTTCTTCTTGCGCCTCAGTGGATGCAGGTGATTCACCTGCTCGGCGCGGACCTGTTCTGGATTGCCCTGGTCATCTTCGCCGCGGAAAACCTACACACACGCGCCCTTGCATAAGCAACAAAAAGCGCGCCACCGAAGTGGCGCGCTTCTCGCTTCCCATACCGCCTACTGAGGATTGTTCGGAACCGGCTCCTTGCCTTCCACGCGCCGTCCAACATTGCGCGTCCCGGTTGCCGTCTTCTTCGCCGCCTTCGTCGTGACGTGAGCAGTGCCCTTGGCCGCCTTCTCCGTCCCGTCCGCAGTAGCGTCCGCAGCCTTCACGGTACCCCGCTTCGTAGCGTGATAGCCCTTCTTCGTTCCCTTCGCGATCCCGTGGCCTACATCCTTCGTTGCGGCCGCAGTCTCGTGACCGGCGTCCTTCATGTCCTGCTTGGCACCATCCTGGGCGAACACCGCGGTGCTGAATCCTAACGTTGCCGCCAGAAACAGGCCGGTAAACTTTCCTACTTGCATTGATTTCTCCTCGCGGGCTCGACCGGCAGCCCTGCACAACGTTAGACCACACCCTTGCCCCGCGCGTTGCAAGCCCCTGCACAAACATTTTCCCCTCCCTAAGCAGAGGGTTCCGTGTATGCGGTATAGTTGGCAGCACGATTCGCTGTGCGCAAAGTAACCGCTTTCAAACAACAAAGCACCACCCCGCTCGTCAAAAACGTCAGTATTTGTTTCGACTTCTGCTAGACCGGCAGCCCGCCCCGCGCGGCCCCTGCCTAACGGAGAACCATGCACCTACTTGCCGCCTTGATGCTGTTGGACGGACGCCAGCTTACCCATCTTTCCGCCGTCGACATCATCATCCTCGTCCTGTACTTCGCCGTCGTCGTCTTCATCGGCTTCTACGTCAAGGGTTCCACCAACACCAGCGAAGAGTTCTTCCTCGCCGGCCGCGAAATGACGGCCTGGATCGCCGGCCTCAGCTTCGTCTCCGCCAACCTTGGCTCGCTCGAACTCATGGGCTGGGCCGGTGCCGCCTACCAGTACGGCATCCTCGCCGCCCACTGGTACTGGATCGGTGCCATTCCCGCCATGCTCTTCCTCGGCATCGTCATGATGCCCTTCTATTACATCTCGAAGACCCACTCGGTTCCCGGCTATCTGCAACTTCGCTTTGGCGAGGGCGCCCGTGCGCTCTCCGCGGTTTCCTTCGGCCTCATGACCATCCTCATGTCCGGCGTCAATATGTACGCCATGGCTGTGGTCATGCAGGCGATCCTGGGCTGGAATATCACCTTCTCCATCTGGGTCGGTGCCGGTACGGTCGCCCTCTACGTCATGCTGGGCGGCCTGCGCTCCGCCATCATTAATGAGGTCCTGCAGTTCGTCCTCATCTGGGCTGGCGCGGCCATGATCCCCATCCTCGGCCTGATAGAGGCCGGCGGCTGGCACAACCTCAAGGCACAGATCGCCGCCAACGTCGGCTCCGGCGACTACACCCACATGTGGACTACCCTGGGCTCCTTCAAGGACAACCCCATGGGCGTCCATTGGACCGGCATCGTCTTCGGCCTCGGCTTCGTCGTCAGCTTCGGCTACTGGACCACCGACTTCCTCGTCGTGCAGCGCGTGCTTTCCGCGCACAACCTGCGCGCCGCCAAAATGGCGCCCGTCATCGGCGCCGCCTTCAAGATGGCGGTTCCTTTCATCGTCATTGTGCCCGGCCTGCTCGCCCTTTCGGTGCTCAAGAATCCCGACGGTAGCACCATGCATCTGGTCGCGGATAACCTCGCCGCCGCCACGCATCAGCACTCCTACTCGGAAGTCCTGCCGCTCATGCTGGTTCGCTACTGCGGTCCCGGTCTGCTGGGCCTCGGCATCACCGCGCTGGTGGCCGGCTTCATGTCCGGCATGGCCGGCAACGTCTCTGCTTTCTCTACCGTCTGGACGTACGACATCTACGGCGCCTTCATGAACAAGAAGGCGTCCGACAAGCACTACGTTGCCATGGGCCGCTGGTCGACCGTCGTCGGCATGATCATCTCCATCTTCTCGGCCTATCTGCTCCAGCACGCCTCCGGCATCATGGACTACGTGCAGTCGCTATTCAGCTTCTTCATCGCACCGCTCTTCGGGACGGTCATTCTGGGTATGCTCTGGAAGCGCGCTACGAACGCAGGCGGCTTCTGGGGCCTTGCCGCGGGTACCGCCGCTTCGATCACCATGTTCGTCTACACCCACACCGGTGGCCCGGCAGCCCTCGCGCGCATCGCCATGAGCGCGGACGCGCAACCGATGGCCGAAAATCTTTATCGCGCTCTCTGGTCCTGGATCATCTGCGTCCTGGTTACTGTCACCGTCTCGTTCATGACCAAAGCTCGTCCTGAGGCCGAGCTGAACGGCCTCGTCTACGGTGCAACCGTGCTCCCTGACGATGGCGCCACATCCATCTGGCAAAAGCCGATTTTTTGGGCCATCGTGGTCATCGTCATCTTTTTCGTCCTCAACATAGTCTTCTTCTAGCCGCGAGCTTAAGCCCAACGCACCTGCCGTATCCACTATTCACTTTTCACGACTCACTTGAGGTTCATCATGGCAGAAGGCACAGGCCGCGGAGAAAAGCTCTCCATCTGGTTTTTCGTCGGCATACTCACCCTGCTCTACGGCATCGTCCTGGTGCCTTACGGTGCGTACGAGTGGTTCGGCAATCACGAAGCACCCACCGTGCTCAACAACCTCCATCCAACGTTCTGGTGGGGAACGCTGCTGCTCCTCTTCGGCGCGTTTTACACCATCAAGTTCCGGCCCGGCAAAGGCTGAACTCTCGCACGCGAAGTCTCCGGCGGCTGCGCACGAATCCCGTGCGCAGCCGTTCTCATATAAAAAAGTTACCTTGAACGTAAGCCGCGAGCCACCGCCTCCGGCAAAGGAGTGAATCACATCATGGACAGACAAATGACGATGGGCGTAATCGTAGGCAATCGGGGCTTCTTCCCCTCCCACCTCGCCACCAGCGGACGGCTCGAAATGATCGCCGCGCTCGAAGCCGCAGGCATCAAGCCGATCGTGCTGACGCCGGAAGAGACCGCGCACGGCGCCGTCGAGACCTACGAAGACGCCAGGAAGTGCGCCGCACTCTTCAAGCAGCACGCCGCCGAGATCGACGGCATCATCATCACCTTGCCCAACTTCGGCGAAGAGCGCGGCCTCGCCGACGCGCTCCGTCTCGCCAACCTCAACGTCCCCGTGCTCATTCAGGCCACCCCCGACACCCCCGGCAAAATGCAGATCGCGTTCCGCCGCGACTCCTTCTGCGGCAAGATGTCGATCTGCAACAACCTCAAGCAGTACGGCATCCCCTACTCGCTCACCACACTCCACACCGAAGCCCCCGATTCCGACGAATTTAAGGCTGATCTGCTGTCTTTCTCAGCTGTCTGCCGCATCGTTCGCGGCCTCCGCAACGTGCGCTTCGGTGCCATCGGCGCACGCCCCACGGCTTTCAATACAGTTCGCTACTCCGAAAAACTCCTCGAGCGCTCCGGCATCACGGTCGAAACCCTGGATCTTTCCGAAGTCATGGGCCGCATCGAAAAGTCGAAAGACAATGACGACGCCGTCCAGGCCAAACTCACGGCCATCAAGAAATACATCCCCGTCGGCTCCACTCCCGAAGCCGCGCTGATGAAAATGGCCAAGCTGGGTGCCGTGATCGACGGCTGGATGGCAGCGTCCGAACTCACCGTCTCCGCCGTGCAGTGCTGGACGTCCATCGAGGAGTACCTGGGCATCGTCCCCTGCACCATCATGTCCATGATGAGCGAGAACCTCATCCCCTCCGCTTGCGAAGTCGACATCCTCGGCACCCTCTCGATGTACGCCCTCACCCTCGCCAGCGAAACTCCCAGCGCTCTGCTCGACTGGAACAACAACTATGGCGAAAACCCCGATAAGGCCGTCTGCTTCCATTGCTCCAACCTGCCGAAACACTTCTTCCGGGAGGGCGTAAAGATGGACTATCAGCTCATCATCGCCGGCACCGTCGGCAAGGAAAATACCCACGGCACCCTCGACGGCACGGTCAAAGCCGGCGACATGAGCTTCGCCCGCTTTTCCACGGATGACTTCACCGGCCGCATCACCGGGTACGCCGGCCAGGGACGCTTTACCGACGACCCGCTCAACACATTCGGTGGCGCAGGCGTGGTCGAAATACCCCACATGCAGAAACTGCTTCGCATGATCTGCGAGCAGGGCTTCGAGCACCACGTCGCCGCCAACTTCTCCTCCGTCGCCGACCCGGTCATCGAAGCCTCCACCAAATATCTTGGCTGGACCATGACTCGACACGAGTAGTGCTTGAGCGAAGTTGTGACGCGCGCTTCCTGTTGACCCCTCACGTTCTTCGCGCAAGGAGTCGAAGGATGTGTTCGCGCGCCTCCCCACTCGATATACACTGAACCAGTCGGATAAAGGGGCGGATAGCTCAGTTGGTTAGAGCGCCTGCCTTACAAGCAGGATGTCGGGGGTTCGAGTCCCTCTCTGCCCACCACCCCTTGCTGTAAACCCATGAAAAGAAGCGAATAGCCAGTAAAGACGAGGGTTTTGCAACATTGTTATTTTGACATTACTGTGCATATTTTGCATCCTATATCGCTTCTGGCCCCGATTTTTCTTACTACGTCGGTTTCTTCTTACTAAACGGGTCGCCTGACGACTTAAAACCCGCAACCACCTTGTCCGCGATTCGGATATTCCGCATGTTGAACGGATTCACCAAGGCGGCGCTGTTGTTGCCTTCGGCGTCGGTCGCAATGTGCCCTGTCCCCGCGAGAGACACCATCGGCCGTCCGTCCGAGGCCCGAGCACCCTCGGCCTGTAGACGCTCCAGCGCTCCGCGCGCGGCAATTACCCGCCCAAAGGAATTGCCATTGTGCGCGGCCAGGGCGACCGGGTCAGTAATGGCCAACTTCTTTCCAAGCAACTGACCCTCAAAGGCGTTCTGAAAGATGCGCTGCTTCGCCATGGGAGTCTGTGTGTTGAACTCCCCCATGCGAGCCTGATGGACCAGCTTGTTTGCGGCGGGATTATCCGCTTCCTTTTGCCAGAGTTGAGTGACGTAATCCTGAATCGCCTGCTCACTGTTGAGGGCGCCCCTGGCCTGGGCGTTCGCCAGGGTCTCGTCGAAATGGGCACGAACGGCGGCACTCAGAGAGCGCTCTGTGTCGGTCAGCTTCGACGGATCGTACGCATCCAGCAGGAGCTTTATTTCTGCCGGGCTGTACTTCTGCGCGACGTGGCCCTGCGTAACCAGTTCGCGGATTCGCTCGTTGCTCATCCCAGGCGAAGTGTGGACCCCCGCCTGCTCCGCAGAAGGGGGCCCGGTGGTTGTTACTGGTCCTTTTTGTCCAGGCTCTTGTTCGGGCGCGCTATGATCTCCGCTCCCCCGGGACCCTCGATCCGGTGTATCACCAGCCCCTCTGGCGTAGTCCTTGAGGACACGATCGTACTGCCGTCTTTCAAGAAGATTTCCATACCCCTTTTGGTCAATGACATCCGCGTCTTCCCTTCCTTGGATGAGTTTAAATATCTTTTTGTCTGTGATGGAGCGGTCGCCGTCAAGGTGCATCACCCGAACAAGAGAACCCTTTCCATCCCGACTTATTGTAGCATTTTCTATGCCAGCTTTTTCAACGGCGGCGGCCGCATCTTTCACAGGGACATCGGGAAGGCTGACGCCGTAACGCACATGGGGGCCATCACTGTCCTTCATCCACGTCATCACGGCATCTTGATCGCTTACTTTGCCTCGCATCGCAGCCGCGGCCTGGAGGGTATCCTGATCGACGTCGCCCTTTACCTTGGTAACAACGCTGGGTTCCGCCCCGCCCTTCCAGTAGCCGAGAGCCGATTCGTGCGATGTCTCCAGCCCAAGGTCCCTATCGATCTGGCGGGCCGCAGAGATAAACTCGTGCGCGCCGAGTTTTCCAGAACGCTTTAGAGCCTCTTCGTACGTGAGTTGGTCGTGGTTCCCGGAAGCATAAATCTCAGAGCCGGACACGTTGCGGGCCGTGGTACTTCTCAGGCAGCAGACCGGCTTTCTGTTCTGCGAAGGGGCGGTCTGCTACGGGCAAATCTGCGTGCGGGCCGTTGTTCACCCATGAGTTCTGGCCCTTCGTCTCAGACGTAAGAGCGGGCAGTGCCTCGTGAGAAAACATCTTGGAGTGCGCCACCCAGGCATTTTCTTCACCGCGTAAGTCCGGACCTCGTAGTGCCCGTCTGGGGCGTATGTAGCCGCGCCCTTGATGAGCGCGTAGCCGGGGCGAACTCGCCCGTTTCCGCTTAGGACAACCGGGTGCCGCCGCCATCCCTGATCCGTTTTGCAGTGCCGCACCAGCTTTGCCGTCCGGTTTGCCATCGTTAGAATATCTTACTATTTTCTGACTACGAGGGGAAGAGGCTGTAAAAAGCCAATGAATGCGGGGAAAGGACGGCAGTCCCTCTCTGCCCACCACCCCTAAAGCGAAATTTCGCAAGCGTTCCTCAAAATCGGCAAGGAAGGCTTTGTCTTGGGCAAGGCGTTCCCACGGCCCGCGCAGGTTAGCTGCCTTCCCCAGGTCATGCGCTGTGTCGCTCTGAAGCCACGCAACTCTTTGACATAACCCGACTGGCGATCCATGCCAAGGGGTGCTGTCTTTGAAAACGCCGCGACTGCGTTTCATGCCGATGGTGGGCAAGAAGCCGCACGCCTCTTCACTCGTTCTTCTCAGTCAAACTGATGGACTTTTGGAGCTTTGCTCGAGTCCGGTCTTAGGGTCTATCTCAGAATTCAAAATCGAGAGACAACTGAATCCGGCGAGCCGTCGATGTCGCAATTGGGCTCGAAAATCCGGCAGCGCTCTCGAGGCCCGGGCCGAAGGAAGTGTTAAGCAGGGAGACGTTGCGATGATTGAGAATATTGAAGGATTCGGCCACTACATCCAAATGTCCACCTGCTACGGCGATCATCTTCAGAACCCGCAGATCAACATTGACGTTCACAGCCGTAGATAGAGAGTTCCTCCCATAGCCCACGGGCCGGGATACGAATGGGTAGGCATGTTGACGGCTGCTGTCCAGCCCGGTGTTGGGGTTTGCGCGAAAACCACTGGCGATGGTGACGATCGGAGCGAACTCCAGCCCGTACAAAGCCTTCAGCAGCCGACCTGGGTTGGCACTCTTGACCGCGTCCGCCGGATCGCCGAGATCGGGGCCGATGAGCCAGAGACCGCTCAAGGTCAACCGATGTCGCTGGTCTTGCAAAGACAAAGCGCGCTCATCGCGGATGGCGTAGGGATTCTGAGGCTGTTCTGTATCCGACGACGCGTCGTCGATTGTCCTGGAGAACGTGTACCCGACAAGAAGCTGCAAGTCATCCTGAAACTGGCGATTCAGCGTAACAGTCGTGCCACTATAGCTGGAATTGGCCGACGTCCCGAACTGGTTGATTGCATCATGGGTCGGGTCAAGGCGAGCGGTCGAGAAAACAGGACGCCCAATTTGCTGCGGAGTCGGCGAGGACACACCCAGAGAAGCCGCGTTCGCCGATGTCAAAATTGTGGGTGCCGCTAAATTGATGTTGGTGGTCCGCCCCAGCTTCACTCCATGGACATATTGATATTGACCGTGCAGTGTCGTTTGAAATGGAAGCAGTTGCTCGACACTGAGAGAACCAACCTCGCTATAGGGATTCTGCAGTCCCGCTTGTGCTCTCCAAATGCTCGGCGCGACTCCGGTCAACGCTGTTATCGGTACGCTGCCGCTCTGGTAGACGCCGGCGGCAAGCGTGTCCTCTACGATCTGACTCAACGCATGATTTCCGTCGAACTCCACAATGCGGTTGATCGTCGCGAGCTGAAAGCGGTCATAGAAGAGGCCAAAGCCGCTCCGTACAACCAGAGTCTTCCACGGTGTCCATGCAACCCCGAAGCGCGGGCTGAAGTTCACAGCATCTTGCGGCAACGACGACGGCAGCCGGTTGTATTCATATCGAATGCCATAGTCCAGCGTAAGCGAAGAGGACGGCGTCCAGTGGTCCTGAGCAAAGCCAGCCAACCGCACTTCCGTCAAGTTCGTGTTGAACGTCCCGAAGCTCTGCGTGAAGAAGTCAGGCGTGCCTGATTGCAGTGCGGCGAGATTGGCGAAGGCGAAAAAGCCCTGAGATCCGTCCGGCAACTGGGTGCGCAACGCCACGCGATCCGCCCGCGCGCCAATCTGAAACAAATGTTTGCGTCGCTGGATGGAAAACGTGTCCGCAAACTCCAGATGGGTTTCAAAGCGACGGTCATTTCCAGAGTACGGCGTACCGAACAATGCAACTCCGGGGATGAGGATGCCCGGACCTTCTGACTGATTTGTCCTCTCCGCTGCCCTGCGCTGTGCGAGCTCGAAACTGAACTTGTTTAGAACCGAGCTGCCGAAGTTGGAGGTCAGCGTTCCATTCAGGCTGTTGTCCGCGATAAAGGACGAACCTCGCGCAGTCCGGTCGCTCAACTCGTCGGTATGAAATGCATCGTTAACATTCCGGGTGTTGGAGAAGGCGTAACGCAACATCATCGATTCGTGCGCCGATACGGCGCGGTCGATGCGGCCAGATAGTTCCGTCTCCTGGTCAGTGGTCGGGAAGAAGCCGCTCTGTAACGTCAGGTTGGCCAGTGGCCTGTACGCCTTCAGCGCCGTGTTGATCGCGCTAAGAGTTGCCGGTTTAAGGTCGTTGGTATCTTCTCCTCGGGCCACCTCCTGTTCAGCAGCAATGTAGTAGAACATCCTGTCGTGCCGGATGGGCCCTCCAATAGAAACCCCTGCGCGGACTCTACTTTCATCCGGCTTGTACGGATTCAAGCCAAGCGGTGGGGTGCCATTAAGGGCCCCATTCTGCACAAACGTGAACGCGTCGCCGTGAGTTCGATTCACTCCGGTGCGTGTCTGCACATCCACAGAGCCTCCAGCACCGCCTCCCGATTGCGCCGCGAATCCGTGATTGACGATCTGAAAATCGTTGATTGCTTCCGGAGACAGTTGAGTTCGGCTTCCGCCGCTGTACTCGTCATCGTCATTCACGTCGTCAAGATAGAACGCATTGCTTCCCGGGCGAATCCCTCCGAAACTGAAGCTCCCGGAACTCTGTGTCAGCCCAGGTTGAAGTAGAGCAGGATTGGCGGCAGCTACCTGCGGCGAAAGCAGAACGAACGAGAGATAATTGCGGCTCGGTATTGGCAACTCTTCGATTCGGTCTCGGTCAATGTTCACCACGGACGATGTCTGCGACGTATCGAACGTCACCGGAGCTGCATTGACTTCCACGGTCTGCGTCGCTTCTGCCAGCTTGAGTTTCAACACAAGATGATTGGTGCGCCCGACAGCGACAGCGACGGAAGACTGCTCGAGTCTGGAAAAGCCTGCCGCACTTACGCGGATCGCAAAGGTCCCGCTTGGAATATCTCTGAATAAGAAGAATCCGTCCGCCGCGGAGATCGCTTCCCTCGGCGTCGAATCAGCGGAGAACAGGCTTATACGTGCAGCGGATATAGAACCCCCGTCGGGCGCGATGACCATGCCCTGGATCGAGCCACCACTACTGGATTGAGCAAAGGACAGAATAGGGTTTGCGGCCCACACGAAGACACAGATTGCGCATAGCAGCGCAATAAACCTGAAACGCATCATTTTCTCCTGGGAAACACGAAGCGATCGCACCGAAAAATCCGGACAAACAGTCGGCCGGGCAGACACGAGTAGCGCGCACGAGGACGTTCGCTCAGCTAGGTCTCAGATTCGCAACGGAGGAGATAGAAACGGTGTGATTACGATGTCGGTCCAGGCGTCCAGTAAAACTACGAGAAGCTCGTAGACGACGTAAATCCCGATCGTGTTGCGCTGGCGATCCAACGCGCGACGGGCCATGGCGCCAATCACCAGGAGCACGAGAGCGACAAATACCAGGATCAGAAATATAGGAAACTCCGTATCGTTCGTCAGACCCGGCTTATCCCAGCGATCAAAGCACTCCAAAAGTGGCATCAGAAAGCTCGCCGTAACCAACAGAATCGTGGCGAATTTAAGCAGCCGCATCATTGTCCGAGTCTACCCGCTACGCCGGCCAATTGCATAACAGGCGTTTCTCGTCTGACCGGCCTATTCCGACATCTGACCCGCACATGGAAATAACCTCGTTGCGTTCCCAGATTCAAGAAAGCACGATAGGCGTTCGTAAACCGTTCAACGGTATTGCAGCGCGAGAAAGACTATAGTTCCATTCAAGCGAAAGACAAAAAGACCGTGGCGGTCGCTGCGGCCACTCTTCCACAAACACCCGGAGCGCACATTTCCCTCATCATCAACGCGGACGACTTCGGACTCACCCAAGGCATCAACCATGCCATCGCCGAGCTGCATCGCGCCGGCGCTCTGACCTCCGCCACGCTCATGGCCACCGGCCCCGCTTTCGCCGACGCCGTGGCCACCGCCCACGCTCACCCGACGCTTGGCGTGGGATGCCACATCGTCCTGGTCGATGGCAGTCCAGCCGCCCCCCTGGACACCATCCCTACCCTGCTCGGCGCCGACCGAAAAACTTTCCGGAATTCCCTCACTCAGTTCTCTCTCGACATCCTCCGCGGCGAAGTGAAGGAACAGGAAATAGCCCTCGAAGCAAGGGCCCAGATCGAGCGCTTGCAACGCGCGGGGATCGCAGTCACGCACATCGACACCCATAAGCACACCCACATGCTTCCGTCCGTTGCGCGTCCACTGCTGGACGCCGCCGAACGCGCCGGTATCCGAGCGATTCGCAACCCGTTCGAGCCGCTCTGGAGCCTGCTCACCGGCAGCGCGCCCGCAACCCGCCGCTTCCAGCTTCGCGTCCTCACCCGGCTCCGCCCCCAGTTCCTTGCGCTCCCCCAGATCCGCAGTGGAACCATTCGCACCACCGACGGCACCATCGGCATCGCCGCCACTGGAGCCCTCGACGAGCCCACCCTCCGATTCCTGCTGAAAAGCATGCCCGCAGGCAATTGGGAGTTGGTTTGCCATCCCGGCTACAACGACCCCGACCTCGACCGCATCACCACCCGTCTGCGCGCCTCGCGCGACATTGAGCGTTCCGCCTTGCTCTCCGTTCTTGGCAGCGCGCCCGCATCTCCGCTGATCGACTTCGGCGGTCTCGCAGCCGAACGAGAGTCCACGTATTAACCCGACAGATGCCCGTCGCACATCTCGTCCCGCCGAACGCTTCAGCGGGTACTAAGCTCATAGGGTGGTGCACCTGCGCCGCAGGGAGATTACTCGTGAAGATATCCACTCCAGCTCTCGTTGGCGGCACGTTCCTGCTCCTGGCAACCCAGCTCGTCGCCCAGAACTCCGGCACGTCGCATCCAGAGTCGCTCGACGACACCGTCGTTGTCGCCGCGCCTGCGACCTCCACCGTCATCGTCACACCGCAGGCCCCCGCGTTGCACACGCGAATCACCGAACCCCGCGCCGCCGATCCCGTTTCGCCCAGCACGGAAGTCTACGGCGCCTATAAGCCTTACGCGGGCGGCGTTCAAAGCCCGGCGCGCGCCCTGCCCGCCGACCCCGATGCTGGCATCGTCACCAGCTTTCCTTACTCAGAGAACGCCCTCGCCGAAGGCACGCTGTTGAAGGCCCGTCTGGTCGGTGAGCTTTCCACCGAGAGCACCAGGCCCGGGTCCCACTTCATCGCCACTCTGTCGCATAGCGTCGAGCACAACGGACGCGTCATCCTGCCTGTCGGCGCCTCACTCGAAGGCCGCGTCACCTCTGTGCGCGGAGGCCGCCGCTTTGCCGGAGGTGCCGCAATTCACCTGCAGCCTGAAACGGTCACCCTTCCCGACGGCACCCAGTACCACCTCACGGCCCGCGTCACCGATCTCAACGGTGGCCCAAACGCCCGCGTCAATGACGAAGGAACCATCATGGGAGGCAATCACACCAAGGGCCATGCCACTACGCTCGCCGCCACCACGGGCGGCGGAGCCATTACGGGCGCGGTTCTTGGCGGCGGAGTCGGCGCCGCGGTTGGTGCAGGTATCGGCGCGGGCGTAGGCACCATCCTCTGGCTCAATCAAGACCGCCAGCAAACCATTCCTGAAGGCACGGAACTCATCTTCAGCCTCAACAGCCCCATGGAACTCACGCCCGATATCGCCAGGCGTTAGAACGCATCGTTCACCTGGGCCAACAGGCGCTTCCAGTTCTTCTGGTTGCGCCTGTAGCTTTTCTTGAGGTCTTCCAGAATCCGTTCAAAGTCGTTATTGTCCTGCATGCCGCGCCACGCGGGGTTTTTGCTGAACCACGGGTAGTTCTCGTTACCCAGGTAGATCGCGCGCCGCAGCCAGTGCAACGCCTCCGACGCGTCGCCTTCCACCGCGAAATACGTCGCCAGCCTGTACGCCATCTCGCTGTCCGCCTCCGCTGCCGACAACGTCTCCTCCAGGATGAAGCTCGCGCCGCGCTTGCGGTCACCCATCTGCACGTAGCACATCGCAATCGTCGGAAACACGATCCGCAGCGATGCATCGTCCTGGATCACGCTCTCCAGCGTCTCGACCGCCTTTGACAGGTGGCCTTCGCGCATCTGCTGGTAGCCCAGCGAAATCCGCAGCAGTGGCTGCTTGGGCTCCAGCGTCAGGCCCTTCGAGATCTCGTCCCCCGCAAGTTCCAGCTGGTTCTGATACTGGTACACCCGAGCTCGATGGTTGTACACCACTGCGGCGTTCGACGGATTCAGCCGCAGCGATACGTTGAACTGGTCCAGTGCATCCTCGTACATGCCATCGATGCGAAGCGTCATGCCTGCCACCAGGTGCACATTCCAATCGTTCTTCGCACTCTGCAGCAGGTGCTCGATGCCGTGCCGCGCGCTTTCCTTCTCACCTCGCGAAAGCAGCATGTAAATCCGATACAGGTTCGCTTCCACGGAAGTGGAATCGAGTTCCAACGCCCGGTCGAACGCCCTCCGCGCCTCCAGCACGTGCATCTGCCCGCCCAGCCCATGCCGCGCGTACTGCAGATGAGTAATCCCCAACCCCGTCCATGCAGGCGCGTAGTTCGCGTCACGCAGCACGACCGCCTCGAACATCGCCCGCGCACGATCCAGATCGTCTCTGTTACCTGTCCGCGACATGAACGACGACAACAGTGCCCGTGCCTGTAGATACTCCTCGGACGCATCGCCCTGCAGCGAACTCTCTCCGCCCTGCGACACCTCGAGTTCCCCTACGCCGTGCAACTCGGCAAACACCTCGTCGCACACCTCGCTCTGCACCGCGATCAGGTCGAACGACTCTACATTGATCGCCCCGCCCGTCCTCACGCTCTGCCCCGGCACATCCAGCAATTGCCAGTTCAAATCGAATCCCTTGTCGGAGCGCAGAAAGCTTCCGGCCAGCACATACCGCACCAGCAGCTTGCGTCCTACACTCAGCGGGTCGAGCTGCTGGGTCGGCACATTCATGAGCGCGCTCGATGGCCGCACCACCAGCGACGCCAATTTGGCCAGCCGCGCCGCCAGGGCGTCCGCCAGCGCATATCCGTAAAGCCGAGTCGCATCCGGCGGTCCCAGGTTCACAAACGGCAGCACCACGATACTGTTCTGCGGAGCCGTGGCATTCGCTCCACTTTCGCGAAAACGCTCAGCCAGCATCGAGAGGATACCGGTCGACCGCTTCTCTTCCTCCGGTGTCTCCATGTCCAGCCGCTGTTGCGCGGGCATGTTCGTTGCGCCCTCACCTGGCATCACCACCGAATCCAGTTGCAGCGACTTCAGCACCGTTTTCAAGCTCTCGCGCACGTCCGCCGCCGAACTGAACCGCTCCGCCGGCTGCTTCTCCAGGCAGCGCAAAATCACGCTCTCCAATTCGACCGGAATATCCGGCACAATCTCCCGCAGCGAAGGCGGTGCCGCAAACTGGATCGCCCGTATGCTCTGCATCTCCTGCGCATCCGGCCGGTGAAACGGATGCCGCCCGCTCACCAGCTCGTACAAAATCAGACCCAAAGCAAAAATATCGCTCTGCACGCTGCTCTGCCCGGTCACAAACTGCTCGGGAGCCATGTAAGCAATCGTTCCTCCGCGCGCCGTATACGTCTCACCCGGCAGCGCCCGCATGTCCTCCGTTGGCGAGCCCGGCTCGAAGTTCGTCTGCTCCCTCTTCAACTGTCGAGCCAACCCAAAATCCAGTATCTTGATCAGCCCGCCGTCGGTCAGCATCACGTTCGCGGGTTTTAGATCGCGATGAAAGATTCCCAGACCATGCGCCGCCGCCAGGCCGTCCGAGATCTGAATGCCGCTCGAAAGCACAAGCTGCGTGCTCGCCGGCCCCTCCCCGATCACCTTGTCCAGTGACTTGCCCGGGATGTACTGCATCACGATGTACGCTTCGTCGTCTGCCTCGCCCACCTCATAGATCGAGCAGACGTTCGGATGATCGATCGCAGAGGCCAGCCGCGCCTCCCGCAGCTGCGTCGCGCGAACCTGCTCAGCCGTCTGCGTGCCGCGCTTAAGCAGCTTCAGCACCACCGGCCGCTGCAACTGCGTATCGTTGGCCAGAAACACAACGCCGCTGCCGCCGGACCCGATCTTGCGAACAAACTCGTACTGCTTGATCACGCGGCGCTTCATAGGCTGATTATTGCAGCTTCATCGCGCTCGGCCTTGTGGAACCGGACTCCTGCCGTGTGAAACTTCGTCGACAGTCAATCGACACTCTTCGATCTGGCGCGTGTAATCTGTCAGTCTACCGCGGAAACGACAGATCCGGAGAACGCTACATGAACCTCGCCTCGTACCTCACCGCGACCCTCGGCGTCGCAGCCCTTGGTTGTTGTCTGAACGCGCAGCAACCCACCTGCATGGCAAGCCATCCGATGCCCGGTATGGCCTCCGCGGAAACCCTGCCGCCACCCTCTCACATGACCGGCATCGGTAACGCGTACATCGAAATCTCCACCCCCAGCCCTGAGGCCAGAGTATGGTTCGAGCAAGGCCTCAACCTGCTCCACGACTTCTGGGATTTCGAATCCATCCGCGCCTTCCAGCAGAGCGTCACAGCCGACCCCAACTGCGCCATGTGCTGGTGGGGCCTGCATCAGGCCCAGTCTTTCCGCGGCACGGATGACGTTCAAGCCCGGCTATCTCTCGACCGTGCGAAGAAGCTCTCCAAGCACGCGACCGAACCTGAAAAGCTGTACATCAAGGCTGCGCTTCAAAGTGACAAGGACAACGCCCGCTCCCAGAAATCCACCCACGACGACGAGAACCCACCCGCAAAGGACTCCAGCGAAACGAAAACCCTACGCAAGCTCGTAGCTCTCAGCCCGCAAGACACGCAAGCCAGAATTGCCCTCGCCGAATCGCTCTTGCGTGGCTTCAAGAAGAGTGGCGAACCCAAATCCGGGACCATCGAAGGCCAGGCCATCCTCGCCCAGATCCTCAAGGACCATCCTGAAGACTCCGCCGCGAACCATTACTGGATTCACGCCGTCGAACCCGGCAACCATCCCGAGCTCGCCCTCGAAAGCTCGCACAAACTTGGCAGCCTCGCACCCGCCAGCGGGCATATGGTCCACATGCCCGGCCACATCTTCTACCGCGTCGGCGACTACGAGGCCGCGCGCACCTCTTTCGAAGCCTCCCTCCGCACCGATGAAGCGTACATGCGCGACCACAACATCAAGGTTGATGACGACTGGAACTACGTCCACAACATGATGTACCTGATTGCCGATCTCCTTGAAGAAGGCCGGATCGCCGAAGCCACCAGCGTGTCCGCCAAGCTCAATTCCGCCCGCGGCGACACCCGCGCCACCCTCTACGTCTTCAGCACCCGCGACGGCCTCACGCGCCTCAACACTACGCTTCCCGTCGTCCTCCGCTCCGGCGACTGGTCTGCCGCCGCCGCCCAACTCGAAGCGAGCCATCCCGACCCGTCACTCAAGAACCTGGTTTGGCTGCGCGCAGTTTTGCTCCACTACACACTCGGCATGAAGGCCCTCGAGGCCGCTGATATCGCCGCAGCTTCTAAACACCTCGACGCGCTCAACGCCGCCCTCAAGGTCAAGCCCGAAGAAGACATGCCCGCAATGCACCACAACCCCGGTCCCCCCAGCAAGGACATGATGAGCCGTCCTGCCCATAGCTTCGTCGATGTCGCCGCGCTCGAACTTCAAGGCTCCCTCTTCACCGCCCAGGATAAGCCCGCCGAAGCCGACACCGCCTTCAAAAAGGCCACCGAAGCCGAGACCGCTCTCGGCTACCATGAGCCGCCCTACTACATTCGGCCCGTCGGCGAAACCCGCGGCGACGCCCTGCTCCGCGCCCATCGTTTCGCAGAAGCCCGCATCGCCTACGAGCAGGCGCTCGCTCAGCGGCCCAACTCTGGCTATCCCCTGGCCGGCATTGCCCGCGCCCAGGCTGCCGCCAACGACGCCAGCGCCGCGACCGCCGCCTTCGCGCGCGTTATCGCGGCATGGCCACACGCAGACCCCGGCCTGCCTCAACTGCAGGAAGCGCGAGACTGGATCGCACGTCATCCGGAGTCACAGAATAGCGAAGCGGATCAGACACCCAAATCGAGCAGTCCGGCATCGCAATGACAGGGCGCCAAGATCGCCGTTCATCCGCCAGCTGAAGTTCAGCGCAACCCTTGCCCAGGAACGTATGACGCCAACAGTTCTTCTCGTCGACGACAACGCCGTGCAGGCGGCCACTCGTCAGACCATCCTCAAGCGGGCCGGCTACTTCGTGATCGCTGTTCTGAGCCCCGAACGCGCCTTGGAACAGTTCCGCAACGACGAATACCCGTCAGAAATCGACCTCATCATCACAGATCACATAATGCCCGGCATGAACGGCTCCGAATTCGTGCGCAAGGTCCGCGACTTCTCCCGCGACGTCCCAATCCTCGTCATCAGCGGCATGGAAGAAGCCGAAGGCGAGTACGCCGGTCTCAATACCCACTTCAGACTCAAGCCGTTGTTGCCAGACAACCTGCTCGCCAGTGTTCACAGCCTTATCCACCCATCGGTGGAGTCGAACAGGTAGCGTCGAATAGCGCACTTCCGCCCCACACCGCACCGCATAGTTTGAGAGAATAGAGGCCGAAGGAACTTCGCGCGCCGATGTCTCATCCCATGCCGTTTTTCGGTTATATCTCCCTCCTGCTGGCCCTGGCCCTGTCGGTCTACACGCTGCTGGCTGGCAGTCTGGCGTTGTGGGCCATTGCCAAGCGGCGCCCGCTCGCCGTCTCTCCGGAATTGCTCCGCGAAACCTCGCGCCGCGCCGGCATCGCCAGCTTTCTCGCCCTGTCCTGCGCCGCCTTCGCCCTCGTCTGGGCGTCCTTCACCAACGACTTCTCGGTCGAGTACATCCTTCACCACACGAACCGAGCCCTGCACCCCGCCTACAAGTTCTCTGCACTCTGGTCCGGACAGGAAGGTTCCCTGCTGCTGTGGGCATGGCTGCTCGCCGCCTACGGCTTCGTGCTCCGCCTCAGGCACAAGGTCGATGTAACGCTCTCGGCTTACGCGTCCACCATCCTCGCCGCCATTCAGATCTTCTTCCTGCTTCTGCTCAACGTTTCCGCGCCGCCCTTCTCCATCGCGCCCGGCCCGCTCGCACGAGATGGCTTCGGACTCAATCCCCTGCTGCAATACCCGGAGATGGTCATCCATCCGCCGATGCTCTACCTCGGCTACGTGGGCTTCTCGGTTCCCTTCGCCTTCGCGCTCGGCGCGCTCATCATGCGCTACCCCGGCGAGAAGTGGATTCACATCACCCGTCGCTGGACCATGGTCACCTGGCTCTTCCTCACCTGCGGCATCTGCCTTGGCATGCACTGGGCCTACGCCGTGCTCGGCTGGGGCGGCTACTGGGGATGGGACCCCGTCGAAAACGCCAGCTTCCTTCCCTGGCTCACTGGCACGGCTTTCCTCCACTCAGTCATGATGCAGGAAAAGCGCGGCATGATGAAGGCCTGGAACGTGTGGCTCATCTTCGCTACCTTCATGCTCTCGATCCTCGGCACCCTGCTCACCCGCTCGGGAATTGTCAGCTCCGTCCACGCGTTCGCGCAAAGCTCCATCGGCAACTGGTTCACCACCTTCCTCATCCTCGTCTTCGTCGTCTGCCTGTTCACCTTCTTCTACCAGCGCGACCACCTCAAGACGGAGAACAAACTGCAGTCGCTGGTTTCCCGCGAGTCCAGCTTCCTCTTCAACAACCTCATCCTGCTTGCCTCCTGCTTCACGGTGCTCTGGGGGACGCTGTTCCCCGTGCTCAGCGAGTTCTACAACGGCACCAAAGTCACCATGGGCCCACCCTACTTCAACCGCGTCATGGTGCCCATCGGCCTGCTGCTCATCCTTCTCACCGGCGTCGGCCCGCTCTTGTCATGGCGTTCCACTTCGCTTCGAGCGATCCGCCGCAATTTCATCCTGCCCTGCATCGCCATCCTGGCCACCGCCGTCATCCTCATGGCCGTCGGCGTCCGCCCCTGGACCGACGATGAAGCCGCCGGAGGCATCTACGCCCTGCTCTGCTTCTCCGTCAGCGCAGGCGTTATCACCGCCATCACATCCGAATTCCTGCGCGGCGCCGGCGTGGTTCGCACCCAGTCTGGCCGCAACCTTCTGCTGTCAGGCGTAACTCTCGTCCGTCGCAATACCCGCCGCTACGGCGGATACCTGATCCACTTCGGCGTCATCGTCATGTTCATCGGCCTTGCCGGGTCCGCCTTCAACCAGTCCAAAGAGCTCGAAATGAGCTTCGGCGACACTCTCCAGATCGGCTCCTGGCGTCTGGTTTGCCAAAGCTACTCGCAGGACTCGAACCCCAACTTCGACACCGACTACGCTCTGCTCGATGTCTTCCACGGCGCAAAGAAAGTCACCCAACTCACCCCCGAGCGCCGCTTCTACACCGCCTCCCAGACCACCTCAACCATGGTCGCCATCCACTCCACGCTGGCGCGCGACCTCTACGTCGTCTTCGAAGGCCGCAACCCCGAAACCGACCGCCCGATCATCAAGGTCTTCCTGAACCCGCTCGTCAACTGGATCTGGATTGGCGTGTTCATCATCATCCTCGGCACGGCCATTGCTCTCACCCCGCCTCTCCTTCCATCGGCACGGCGGGTCGAAGTTCCCGCACCAGTGACAACCCAGCACATTCAGGACATCCAGATCACCCCTAACCCGGCTTTCGCCTCCTCCATCGGGGGGCCCCATGCCTAACCCTTCTTCGCCCGCGACCACATCACAACGAATCACTAAGAACTCGCAATCCAGGCGCTTCCTTCAGATTGTGGCCGTCTGCCTCTTCGCCATCACCATGCTCGGCGCGAACTCGCCAGCCAAACGCTTCGACAAGCTGGGCCACCAGCTCGTCTGCCAGTGCGGCTGCGGGCAGATCCTTGTCGAGTGCAACCACGTCGGCTGCCCGGTCTCGCCCGTCATGCTGAAGGAGCTTGAAGTTCAGACCGCGAACGGCCTCCCCGACACCGGCGTCCTCAACTTCTTCATTGCCAAATATGGCCCCATCGCCCTGGCTGCTCCCATCCGCGGTGGCTTCGACAACGTAGCCTGGATCGTCCCTTTCGCCGTCCTTGTACTCGCCACGCTCGGCGTCGCGCTGCTCATACGCTTCTGGAAGCGTCGCAACGACAGCCTGCTCCTCGCCGCTCCGGGCGCAGCCTCTCTGCCCCCCAACTCCCTCGAAGACCGCATCCGTCGAGAAACCGACTACGAAAACTGGGGCGACCGCCCGTGATCTTTATCGGTCCCATCCTGCTAGCCGTCCTTTGCTTCGCGTACGTCTTCTGGCCGCAGCGCAAGCTCGCGCCCGAAATCGAAAAGACCCGCCTCGACTACCTCCGCGAGCGCAAGGATGTCATCTACGACAACCTCCGCGACCTCAACTTCGAGTACCGAGCCGGCAAGTATCCCGAAGAGGATTACAAGACCCAGCGAACCTCGCTCGAAGCCGAAGCGGCTACCGTTCTGGCCGAAATGGACGCCCTGCACACCCTCTGACCACGGCACACCGCAGAGACCTCCGCCAGCAAACAGAAAAGCCTCCGCCGCAGCGGAGGCTTTCGAGCGCGAGACTTCCTCGAATCTACTTGACGTACAGGAAGATGATGACGAAAGTGAACAGAGCGAGTGACTCGATAAACGCGAGGCCGAGAATCAGAAAGGTGAAGATTCCAGGGCGGGCGCCCGGGTTGCGAGCCAGCGCTTCGGTAGCCGATGCCGTCGCTCTGCCCTGACCAAGACCGCAGAGTCCGGCAGCAAGCGCCATGCCAAGACCGGCAGCCAAAGGTGTGTAGGGGCTGGTTGCCTCGCCGGCGCCCTGCGCGAAAGCCGGCGTTGCCAGAAGCATCGCGGCCAGAGTCATAAAGAGATATTGCAATTTACGCATTGTGTTGCTCCTTGCCCCCGTTGATCTCGCCGCCAGTGGGTGGTTGAGGCTCACCGTGCTGGCCCCCTCACGCTGAAGCGGCGGTAGTGCGCACCATGGAGAGGGAGCACCCCTCCACAGGATGTCAATGTCTAGATCCTAATGGTCATGCGACACCGCCAGCGACAGATAGATCATCGCCAGCAACATGAAAACATACGCCTGGACGACGGCAACCCCAAGGTGCAGTCCGAGAAACACCAGCGGAATCCCGATCGGAATTAGCGAGAAGAACGCCAGCGTCAACAGATCGCCCGCAAACATATTCGCGTACAAACGTACGGTGAGCGAGAGCACTCGCGCCAGGTGCGAGATGATCTCGATGGGCAGCAGAAGCGGATAAAGCCACCACACCGGCCCCAGAAACTGCTTGATATACCCGGCGCCGTTCACCCGCAGTCCGTGAAAGTGGTAGTAAACAAAAGTGACCAGCGCAAGCCCCAAAGGCACGGCAACGTTCGCCGTAGGCGACTCCAGCCAGGGCGAAACCAGCCCCAGCAGGTTGCAGGTCAGAATAAACAGAAGCAGGACTGTCAGGTAGCCGGTAAAGCGTTCAAACCCGTGTCCGATGATCTGCTCGCCCTGCTCGGACACAAACTCATGCGTCATCTCCGCAACGTGCTGGACGCTCCCGGGAGTTTCCACGCTCAGCGAAAAACGTACCGCAACGAAGTACGCCACCAGGATCAGGAATACGAGCAGTTCCATCGCGAATGCATTCGTAATCGGAGCCTGAGGATACGCGGGAATGACATGCACCGCCGCCAGCAGCCTGTCGACAGGCGCAGCGAAGAGTTGGTTCAAATACTTGGTCAGCAATAACTGTGTAGGCATAAGAAAGGTCGCCGAGTGGCCGCTATGCCGTCCACGATCTCACCAGCTTCAGTGCCTCGAAACTGAGCGAAAGTACACCCAGTCCGAGCCCCACGGCGAGCGCAATAACGGAGCCATTCAGAAACTTAAGACTAACATAAAGCACCACAACCGAGAGTCCCAGCCTCACGAAGAACCCCACCAGAACCAGCCCCATCGGACGCGCTTTTCCGCCGCCCTCCATGCGCACCATCACCGCACTCATCAGGCGCATCCACTCCCACAATCCCGACCCCGAAATCGCCGCTCCCACCAGCAGCAGCACCGCGCTGCGCCAACCCAGCTTCCACCCCACCAACGCCATGCCCACGACCGTCAGTATCATCAGAACGCGAATCGCTCGCAGCATCGTAGCTCGCGCATCCGCGTCGCTGAAGTTCTCCATCTCTTGCATCAGCCATCCCGCTTCATCTGGCGCGAGGCCGTTCTGTAGATCTGCACAAACCCCGCGACGGCGCCCAGCACAATGCCCGCCACCGCAATCCAGCCCGTATGGAAGTGCTTGTCCAGCGCCATCCCACCCAGCGCCCCGATAAGACACCCGGCCGGCAGCGCCAGCGCCAGCTGAATCATAGACTCGGCCTTCACCAGATCGCTCAGCCCGCCCTTTGATTCGGTCTTCTTCTCCTCGTCCGCCATCAAAAAACGATATCAGACAACAACATCACTCCGCGTCAGCGTCTTTCGCCGCCGGCCAGCGCCACTCACTGTCCACCACCCTGTCCATGCCTTCCGTGTACGCACACTGCACGGCCTTGATGGTCTCGGCCTTCAGCCACTCCTTCACATGGGCGGAAACACCCTCCAACTTCGGTACCCGGTTAATCACGTCGATCGCCAACGTGTAGCGGTCCACCCCGTTCTTGATCGCCAGTTCCAGCGCAGTGTTGATGTTGCCCTTCTCCTGGTAGCCATGAACGTGAATATTGGCGTGGTTCGTCCGCTTGTAGGTGAACTTGTGGATCATCCAGGGATAGCCGTGGAAGTTGAAGATCACCGGTTTATCCTTCGTAAACAGCGCGTCGAAGTCGTCGTCCGAAAGACCATGCGGATGCTGCGAAGCCGGTTGCAGCTTGTACAGGTCCACCACGTTGACATACCGCACCTTCAACCCCGGCAGATGCTCGCGCAAGAGTGCCACCGCGGCCAGAGCCTCCGCAGTCAGCACGTCCCCGGCGCTGGCGATCACCACATCCGGCTCCACGCCGTCGTCGTTGCTCGCAAAGTCCCATATCCCGATGCCTTTGGTGCAATGAATCACCGCCTCATCCATCGTCAAATAAGCCAGGTGCGCCTGCTTGTCCGCTACGATCACGTTGACGTAATTCTGGCTGCGCAGGCAGTGGTCCGTCACGCTTAGCAGGCAATTCGCATCCGGCGGCAGGTAGATCCGCGCAATCTCCGCGCTCTTATTGCTGACCACGTCCAGAAAGCCCGGGTCTTCGTGGCTGAACCCGTTGTGATCCTGGCGCCACACCAGCGAAGAAATCAGAATGTTCAACGACGAGATCGGCGCACGCCACTTGCTCTCAGCCTTCGACTTCTCCAGCCACTTCGCATGCTGGTTGTACATCGAGTCGATGATGTGTGCGAACGCTTCATAGGTGCTAAACAGGCCGTGCCTTCCGGTCAGCAGATAACCCTCCAGCCAACCCTCCAGCGTATGCTCGCTCAGCATTTCCATCACACGTCCGTCGGGCGCGATGTCGGTACCGTCCGCGTCCTCCGGTTTGATCGCTGCCATCCACGTCTTCAGGCTCGCGGCATACACCGCATCCAGCTTGTTCGACGCGTTCTCATCCGGACTGAACAGCCGGAACGTTTGCATATTCCGCTTCATCACCTCACATAGGTACTTGGCCATGGTCCCGGTCGGCGACACCAGCTTCGACCCCGGCGCGCCCGTATCAAACGCATATCTCCGGAAGTCCGGTAGATCCAGCCCCTTGCGCAACTTCCCGCCGTTGGCATGCGGGTTCGCAGTCATGCGGCGATCTCCGGTAGGAGCCAATTCCTGCAACTCGGCGCGCAACGTCCCATGCTCATCGAACAGCTCGTCGGGCCGGTAGCTGCGCAGCCACTGCTCAACGATCTTCAGGTGCTCCGGCTTCGACTTCACATCCAGCACCGGAACCTGGTGGGAACGCCAGAAATCCTCCACCTTCTTTCCGTCCACTTCCTTCGGGCCGGTCCAACCCTTCGGCGAGCACAGAAGAATCATCGGCCAGCGCGGCCGCCCCGGCTCGCCGCTGCTGCGCGCTTCCTGTTGAATCGCGCGTATCTGCTTGACGCAGGTCTCGACAGCCGCCGCCATCTTCTGGTGCATAGCCTCCGGCTCACAACCCTCGACCAGAATGGGAGCCCAGCCATATCCCCTCAACAAGCTCTCCAACTCTTCCCGCGGTATGCGTGACAGGATCGTGGGATTCGCAATCTTGTACCCATTCAAATGCAAAATCGGCAGCACAGCCCCATCGCGAATTGGATTCAGGAACTTGTTCGAGTGCCATGAAGTCGCCAGTGGCCCCGTCTCTGCCTCACCATCCCCGACCACCACACTCACGATCAGATCAGGATTGTCGAACGCCGCTCCAAACGCATGCGACACGCTATAGCCCAGCTCTCCGCCCTCATGGATCGAGCCCGGGACCTCCGGCGTACAGTGGCTGCCAAGCTGCCCCGGAAACGAAAACGCACGAAACAGCCTCAGCAGCCCGGCCTCGTCACGGCTCTTCTCCGGGTACACCTCGGAGTACGTGCCCTCCAGGTAGCAGTTGGAGATCGTCGCCGGCGCCCCATGCCCCGGCCCCGAAATGTAGATCATGTTCAAGTCGTACTTGCGGATCACACGGTTCAGATGCACCCACGTAAACGTCTGCCCCGGGTCCGACCCCCAGTGCCCCAACAGCCTGTTCTTGATGTGTTCCGCAACCAGCGGCTCACGCAGCAGCGGATTGGCACGCAGATAGATCATCCCCGCGCACATGTAATTACACGCACGCCAGTACGCATCCATCTTGCGCAACTCTTCCGGTTCCAGCACGTTGCCATGCGCGATGTTGCTCTGTTCCTGGTCTGCTGGAGAGATCATTTGTCGTACTCCTTCTCGAAGGCTGAACCCGGCAAAAGTGTCGCGTCGGTTCGAGGCGTGCCTGAGTAATACCATTCAGATGCAGGTGGCAGCGTGCCGCCCTCACATATTTACGTGATTGCATGAACAGCACGTGACATTCAGCGAAAAACAACGAGGCCAGCCAGGGAATCGAATCTAATCACAGCATCGTCTTCGAAAGCAGGTAAGACTCCGTGCCTCAGAACACCATCCTCGTCATCAACACCGGCTCATCCTCGCTCAAGTTCGGCGTCTACGAGGGTGCTGGCGAACCCACGCTGAAACTCTCAGGCCAGGCCGACAACATCGGCCATGACACCTCCCTGCTTGAGCTGAAAGACTCCGGCGGTCAGGTCCTGCGTTCCGAAACCGCTACGTTCGACTCGGAAAGCGAAGCCTTCGACCACGCCCGCCAATGGCTGGCGGAAGCCAATTACTCGCAATTCGACGCGATCGGGCACCGCGTCGTCCACGGCGGGCCCGGCCTTGTTTCCCACCAGCGCATCACGCCCGCTCTCGTCGCCGAGCTCACCTCCTGCGTCCACTTCGCCCCACTGCACATCCCACTTTCGCTCGAGCTCATCGCCCTCTCCTCTGCGACCTTCCCCGACACCCCACAATTCGCCTGCTTCGACACCGCCTTTCACACCACAATGCCCGAGTCGGCTCAGCGCTTCCCTCTCCCGCGCCAGTTCTTCGACCAGGGCATCCGCCGCTACGGCTTTCACGGTCTCTCCTACGAGTCCATCGTGCATAGCCTCGGCCCCAACCTTCCTCCTCGCACCGTCGTTGCGCACCTCGGCAGCGGCGCCAGCCTCGCCGCTCTCAAAAACGGCCGCTCCGTCGACACCTCCATGGGTCTCACCCCCACCGGCGGCATTCCCATGGCAACCCGCTGCGGCGACCTCGACCCCGGCATCCTGCTCTTCCTCATGCGCGAAAAGCACATGAACGCCGACGCGCTCGAACAGCTCCTCAATCACGACTCTGGCCTGCGCGCGCTCTCCGGCAGCTCCGATCTGCGCGAAATCGAAGCCGCAGCTTTACGCCAGGACGCTAACGCCGCCCTCGCCCTCGAAATCTTCTGCACCGCCATCCGCAAACAGGTCGCAGCCTACGCCGCCGTTCTCGGCGGTCTGGACATGCTCATCTTTTCAGGCGGAATCGGCGAGCACAGCGCGCAGGTCCGCTCCGTTGTCTGCGACGGCCTCGCTTTCCTCGGCATCGCCATCGACGACCCGGCTAACCAGACCGCTCACGACCAAATCTCAACACCCCACAGCCAGGTCCACGTCCGCATCGTAGAAAGTCAGGAAGACCTGCAGATAGCCCGCCACTGCCATGCACTCCTGCAACCCTGATTCGGACAAGGCCGCCACATCATTGTGGCGACCTTGTCGCGAATCCACTTGCTCTCACCAAGAACTGACAACGCAAATCTAACAACGCACCAGATTCTCCGCGCGAATGCCCTTTGTTGCATTACGCGTATCGACCACCAGCTTCGATTGCTTCACGATCTCCGCATAGTCGTACTGCGTATGGTCCGTCACGATCAGCACGCAATCGTATTGACCCAGATCATCCAGCGGCGTAGACGTCATATTCAGGTTGTAATGCCGTCCTCGCCCTACCTTCGGATGGAACGGATCGTTGTACAGCATCTCCGCGCCTTCTTTGCGCAGCAGCTCAATAATCGTCAACGACGGCGACTCGCGCAGATCGTCGATATCTTTCTTGTACGACATGCCTAGCATCAGGATCTTCGACCCGTTCAGCGCCTTCTTGTGCCGATTCAGAGCCTTTGCCACCTGCGCCGTCACAAATTCCGGCATCGCTTCGTTCACTTCACCGGCGAGTTCGATGAACCGTGTATTGAAGTCGTATTCCTTCGCTTTCCAGCTCAGGTAGAACGGATCGATCGGAATGCAGTGCCCGCCCAATCCCGGCCCCGGATAAAAGGGATGGAACCCGAACGGTTTGGTCGACGCCGCATCGATGACTTCCCAGATGTCCACGCCCATGCGCAGCGAAAGCACCTTCAACTCATTCACCAGCGCAATGTTTACGCAGCGATAAATGTTCTCGAGCAGCTTCGTCATCTCCGCCACCCGCGTCGTCGAGACCCTCACCGACCGCGTAAAAATCCCTTCGTACAGCGTCGCTGCGAGCTCGGTCGCAACCTCGTCATGGCCGCCGACCACCTTGGGAATGTCCCGGCGCGCTACCTCCTTGTTGCCCGGATCTTCACGCTCCGGCGAAAACGCCACATAGAAAACGCCACTATCGGCCGTCTCTCCAGCCTTCTGCGCCTTCAACCCGGCAGCGTTGCCAGCTTCCAGCAACGGGATCAAAACATCCTCAGTCGTACCCGGATAGGTTGTGCTTTCGAGCACCACAAGCTGCCCCGCCTGCAACCACGGCGCTGTCGATTTCGCCGTCAACTCGATATAGCTCAGGTCCGGCTCGCGATGCCCGGTCAGAGGCGTCGGCACGCACATGATAATGACGTCCTGGTCCACCAGCCGCGCAAAGTCTGTCGTCGCCCCGAAGCCCTTCTTCACGGCGGACTGAATGTCCGCTTCGGGAATGGAAAAGATATACGAGCGCCCCGCAGTCAGTTCGACGATCTTGCTCTGGTCGATATCGAAGCCAGTCACCTGGAAGCCCGCCTCGGCAAAAAGGAGAGACAAAGGCAGGCCCACATAACCGAGCCCGATCACACCGACCTTCGCGTTGTGGGCTTTTAAACGTCCGAGGCGTTCCTCGGCAATACTGGGTAAAGAAGCAGTGTTCAGTGTTGGCATAGGCATCATTATCGCATTCAGAGCCAGCGCCGCCACGCCCCCTGGAGGCAGAACGTATGTCACCTTTGCGTCATCTAAATTGAGACCGATTCGCGTTAGAATCGGGGGCTGAACCACTCCGCGAGAGTTTCGCAAGCTCCGGCTAACACCGCCGGGGTGATTGAAACCTGCGCAATGACGAAAGACAAGGGAGCACCATGCCACGCTATCTCATCACCGGAATCGCCGGCTTTATCGGTTCCACCATCGCGCACACGCTCGTGGAGCAAGGCCACGAGGTCAGAGGTGTGGACAACCTCTCCACCGGCAACCTCAAGAACCTCGAAGACATCCGCTCTTCGGTTTCCTTCCAGCAGGCAGACCTGCAGGATCTGCCCGCCATGCACGCCGCCTGCGAAGGCATAGACTACGTTCTGCACCTCGCCGCGCTGGCCTCCGTTCCACGTTCGGTCAAGGACCCCATCGCTTCCCACGAATCCAACATCAACGGCACGCTGAACGTGCTGGTCGCGGCGCGCGACGCCGGCGTCAAGCGCATCGTGTACTCCGCTTCTTCCTCCGCGTACGGCGACCAGCCAACGCAGCCCAAGCATGAAGACATGCTGCCCCAGCCGCTCTCCCCCTACGCCGTCCAGAAGCTCACCTGCGAGTACTACATTCAATCCTTCTGCAACGTCTACGGCATGGAAGGCGTCTGCCTCCGCTACTTCAACATCTTCGGCCCGCGCCAGGCGGCTGACTCCCCGTACTCCGGCGTAATCGCCCATTTCATCCACAAGATGATGGCCGGCGAAACCCCCACCATCAACGGTGACGGCTCCACCAGCCGCGATTTCACCTTCGTGCAAAACGCCGTTCAGGCCAACCTGCTCGCCTGCACCGCACCGAAAGAGATCGCCAACGGTCGTGTCTTCAATGTGGGCACGGGCCGCAGCCAGACCCTCAACGACCTCTACACCACGCTCGCCGACATCCTGAACTTTGCCCCGAAGGCGAAGTATGGTCCCACGCGCGCAGGTGACGTGCAGCACTCGCTCGCTTCCATCGAACGCGCCAGCAAAGAACTCGGCTACAAACCAATGTCCGACTTTCACGCCGGTCTGCAAAAAACAGTCGCCTGGTACTTGCAGGAAAAGGAAGCCCTCGTTACCGCCTAGAGACCCAGTAGACCGGCGTGTTCCGGCCCTGCCTCGGGCGTGTCCAGCTGCTGCAAGCGTGGCTCAAAAGCAAAAAGAGCGTCCCGCAAGGGACGCTCTTTTCACGTCGAAGGACTAACCCAGTTTGGCCAGTTCCGCCGAAGCATCCTTGCCATTCTGCGAGTTCGGATCGAGGGCCACCGCTTTCTTCAGATGAGACATCGCTTCCGGCTTGTTGCCGAGCTTGCTGTAGGTCATGCCCAGGTGATAGTGGATCGATGCGCTCTCGGGGTCCTGCTTCACGGCAGCTTCCAGCAGATCGCGCGCCGAGGAGTAAGTTCCCTTGTAGAAGTACACCCAGGCCAGCGTATCCGCCGTATTGGGCGAATTCGGCAGGAGCCGCCGCGCCGTCTGCGCGTACGAAAGCGCGACGTCCGCGTTCTGCCCCGACGTCACCATCAGGTAAGCCAGGTTGTTCGACGCGATCGGCTCGGTCGTGTTGATCTGAAGGGCTTTCTTGTAGAACTCCGCAGCCTTTGCGCTGTCGCCCTTGGCGTCTTCGAACGTACCGATGATCGAATTCGCTTCGGCGTCCTTGGGATGCGTCGACAGCCAGTTTTGCCACGCCCGGATCGCTTCGTCCTTATCGCCATTCATCGCTACAGCCTGCGAGTACAACCGTACTGCCCCGCGATCGGCCGGGTCCAGCTCCATAGCCTTCTTGGCACTGTCCCGGGCGCTATTGAAATCCTTCTTCTGCAGCTGCAAATTCGACAACAGACCATAGAGCGCCGCGTTCTGGGGTGCCCGCTGAAGCTGTGCCTGCACCCGCGACAAAGCCTTGTCCGGCTGCTTGGCTGCATAGTCATTCGCTACGAGTTGCTCCGTGGCTTGGACCTCGTTCGGGTTCTTCTCCACAGCTCGTTCCAGCAACGTTGTTGCTTCCGGAATCCGCCCTTGACGCATCCGCAGCAAACCCAGCTCCCGCAGAACAATGCTGTTGTTCGGGTTCTTGGTGAGCGCATTCTGTATGTCTGCTTCTGCCGTATCGTACTGTTTCAGGTTGGCTTCTGCCATCCCGCGCCACAGGTACGCCTCACTGAAGTCGGGCCGCAAAGCAATCGTCTTGCTGGCTATCTGAGCCAGCTTGACCGAATCGTTTCGCCGGCTCGCGAGTGCCGCCAGTCCCGACTGCACCTCAAGATTGCCGGGCGATACCCGGTCCGCCGCATTGAAGCTCGTCTCCGCCAGTGTAAAGTCGCCCTTGCGCTCCGCAATCTTGGCCAGCGCAATCTGAAGCTGCGCATTATCCGGCGTGGCCTTCGTTGCGTTTTGAATCAACGTCAAGGCCTCGTCGACCTTATTCTCATTCAACAGCACCGCTGCCCGCAGCA
The DNA here is from genome assembly GCA_038230455.1 of Terriglobales bacterium. Classification (GTDB taxonomy): domain Bacteria; phylum Acidobacteriota; class Terriglobia; order Terriglobales; family Acidobacteriaceae; genus Granulicella. The sequence goes on along the minus strand of JBBRNF010000010.1, from coordinate 171,230 downwards.
ACTGCACCTGCGGCTGATTAGGGTTGGACTTCGTCAACTGATCCGCAACCGGCTGCACCTTGGCAAACTCGCCGCGCGCGGCCAGCACCGACGCATAGGCCATCTTGATCGGAAAACTCTTCGGATACTTCGAAGCAAGATCGGCGAATACCGATTCAGCGCTGTCCGGTTGTCCACTCCGGAAGTAATACTCCTTCAGCACCTCGGTCGCGTCTTGATTTTCGTTCAGATCTTCCACTGCCTTGCGCAGTACCTGCTCGCCTTTAGCCTTGTCGCCCGCGCGCAGGTACAGCCCAGCCAGGGCTGTCCTCGCTTGCAACTGCTTGGGGTCCTGCTGGATAGCCGCCAGATATTGCTGCTCGGCACCCTGCTTGTCTCCCCTCTTCTCCATCAGGGCCGCCAGCACCAGGTGCGCATGCGTGTCCTTCTGGTCGAGCTTGATCGCCTTCTGCAGCTCCTCCTCGGCATGCCCACTCTTGGCTGGATCGGAGTTCTCAAGCAGCGCCAGCGTCGTGTGATACGAAGCCTGGTCTGGCTTGATCGAAATCGCTTTTTGAATATTGGCAAGCGCTGCCACCCGGTCTCCACGCCGCGCAGATACCGCCGACAGCAGCGCATACGCGTCAGGATTGTTCGCATCGATGGCCAGCACGGACTTCGCCTGTTCCTCGGCCCGCGCAGGATCGTTGCCCATCAAAAAAATCCCGCCCAGGTCGGTGCGTGCCTCCAGATTCGTCGGCGAAAGGTCTACCGTCCGCATCAACTCGGCATACCCCTCTTTGATGGACCCGAGCTTCAGATAAATCTTCGCGAGCTCGTAGTGCGCTTCCGAAAAGTTCCGGTCCACCTTCAGCGAGTTCGAAACCTGGATCGCAGCTTCCCTCAGCTTGCCATCCTTCTCATACCGCCTGCCGCTTTCCAGATACTTGTGCTTGCGCACATTCGGGTCCTGGTGGCATCCCGTTGCCAGGAAGACCATCAGAAACGCAGGCAATACCACTGCCAGCGACCGCATCATCCGTGTTGAACCATGATCCATGCTTGCCTTCATCCTTCGATTCCTTGTAATCATCCAGATACCCGTACCTGTACCCATCGGCCCGTCCCTCAAATCCGTCAGTTCGCTTATCTGTTTTTCCGCCTAATTCGGCACATACGCCGGCAACAAGGGGAGTATGTCGTTGGCAAACGCCACCGCGCGCTGATGAGCTGCCGGGATTTCCTCGCCTTGCAGCAACGGCGTCACGATCCGCACCAGCGCCGCGTCGGTTCGAGCGTACCGGATCGAATCCGCCAGCATATACATCTTCGCCTTGTAGTCGCTGGCGATACTTCTTCCATGCGACTGGTACCAGTACAACACCTCGGCTTTCGCCGCCCCGTTTGAAATTACGTACTCGCCTACATGCGCGTCCGGCCCGCCCGGTCGCGTCAGCGTCGTCACTCCCGACGTCTCAAAAACCCATCCAGCGCCAGGTAAACAATTTTGAGGAGAATGAATGGATTGACCGGTCCGCTGCGTCGGAAAGTATCCGATGAACAAGCCCACGGACGCATCACGCCGCTCCGGCGTCACACTCGGCGACACACCTTCGCCCATCGGCGTGTATACCCGGTTGAGGAAAATTCCCTTGCCCAGCACCTGCCGAACGTCGTCCGACAGCGGCACCTCGTAGCTCTTCCATTGCGCGATAGTCGTCGGCAGCTCATCGAGCGGCTGACTCGCCGGCACCCGGTCGACGTCGCCCCTCGCGTGTAAAACCACCGTCGCGCCCACCAGCAGACACAGTACAACCCACAGCTTCACCGACTTCATGCCGACACCACGCTCTTTCCCGAAAACAGGTGCATCGCCCTATGCACAAGATAAAGAAAGCCCAAGGAAACCACGAAGATCAGCCAACCCGAAAACTCGTGAAAAAAGCCCAGCGCCTTGTCCGGATCCCAGTACTGCACGCACAAACCCGTCCCAAAAATACGCGCCGAGTTGGCCGCCACCGCGATCGGCAGGCTGGCCAACGCAAGGATCGTCCGCTTGCCCACCCCTCGCTCGATAAAGTACCCGTAGATCACCGCCACCGCAAACAGACTCATGAGCGACCGGATGCCGCTGCAAGCCTCCGCGACCTCCAACTGAATGGACGGCAGTTGAATCACGTTGCCCTCGCGCAGTACCGGAACCCCAGCCAGCGGCAACAACGAGCTCGCCAGTCTGGACGCCATCAATTGCAAAGGAAACGTAATCTGATTCAAAACCACCGTCGGAAGCGGAATCGCGAGCAAGCACACAAACAGCAGAAACTTGACCTCGCCCAGCATCTTCGTCCCCAGCAGCATCCACACGATTCCAGCCACCAGCAACACGAACGAAAGCCGTGACAGGAAAAGGTCCGCCCCAAACACGCCAACCATCAACATCAGCAGCGCAGGCAGAATCAGCACAATCCCCGCCCAGCTCGGCCGCAAAGGAGTCTCCATCAACACCTTGCGCTTGTCCCACAGCAGGAACAGCACAAAGAATGGGATCAGCAACCCGTGAGAGTTGTCCGGATACGTATACCAGTCCCGTACAAGTTTGAACGCCACCCGATAGTAAAGCGCCGTCGTTACGACGATGAGCAGAATGGCTACTATCCAGCTCTGCCGCGAAAGGCCCGTCCCTGCGCTCGATCCGTTCATGGGACGTGACGTCGTTTCCCCTGCGTACGAGGCATCTGTGCTGGTTGAGGGATCAAGAGTTGTCGTTGAGAGCATAGTTGGCGCCTGGGATTCCGTGCATACAACTTATATACTAGGAGACAAACCTAATCTTATTCTTCCAATGTTCGCATTCACGGCCAAAGTGGAATATCCTTTCCAAAAAGGCACCACATCGTCAGGAAGCGAATGCCGGAGGAGAGTGCCCTGCTCAACGTTTTTCTTTGTGCCGATTTTCTTTGTGCCGATATAAGATACGCAGACTCAACATCCAACAGCGATCTGTCACCCTGACTTTGACTCGTTTCGCGACAAAAAGGCTTGCTCGGGGTTCGCTTCAGGACGAACGCTCGATTCAGCCGAACCGATAGGTAGAAGATGAAACTCACATTGCTTGCAACATTGTCCGCCGCATTGCTTTACGTTTCTGCCAGCGCTCTGGCGCAGCAGGCTGCTCCTCAACCGGTAAGCGGGCCGCCGCAGACTCCCCCGTCCCTGGCGCCTTCCCCCCTCGCGCCTTCGCCTCTCGCGCACCCGCCGGTCGAGTCAACGCCTCCGACGCAGAGCCCAGCCGCCGCCCTCGCCAGCGGTTCCCAGACGGCCGGCGCCGTTGTCGCCCCGCCACCCAATTCTGACCGATACATCGTCGGACCCGAAGACTCGATCTCGGTCAACGTCTGGAAAGAGCCCACCCTTTCTGGCGCGTTTCCGGTACGGCCTGACGGCATGATCTCGCTTGCCCTCATCGGCGACGTCCCCGCCTCCGGGCGCACACCCATGGACCTGGCCACCGACCTGACCGAGCGGCTCAAGAAATTTGTACAGGACCCAACCGTCACCGTCACCGTTCTCGCCGTCAACTCCAAGCGCGTGTACATGCTGGGCGAGGTCGCACACATCGGCGCCATACCGTTGACCTCGGCTCTCAGTCCCCTCCAGGCAATCTCGGCGGCCGGCGGCCTTACCCCCTACGCCAACAAGAAGCGCATCTACATCCTGCGCGGCGCCCAGGGTCAGCAGAAGAAAATTCCTTTCAACTACAGCAAAGCCATCAAGGATGGCAATCAACAAGGCGTAATATTGCAACCCGGCGATACCATCGTCGTCCCCTAGTGCCTCGGCCCTATGTCATGAGAAAAAAATCGGTCCTCTTTGCGCTGCTGCTCCTCCCGACGCTCTTCACTCTGGCTCATGGCCAGGACATCCCCGCTGTCACCAACGGCCCCGATTCCATGCCCGGATTCACCATGCCGGACATCCTCAACGGAGGGTTGCGAATCTCCCTCACCGCCACCCAGGCGGCCCGCATCGGCTACTTCGGTGGCAGCAGCATAGGCTGGCTTACCAGTCTTTCCGGCAATGCCGGGTACCAGACCGTGAGCCAGACCCATCCCTTCAGACTCGTCTACTCCGGCGGCTATCTGCATGACACCGGCCAGTCTTCCCTGAGGGGTATCGGCCCAAACACCACGTTTCAGAATCTCTCCGCCACGCAGACCTTTAACTCGCGCGTCTGGATCCTCACCCTGTCTGACGACGTGCGCTATCTCCCGCAGGCCGCCACCACCAACCTCTCCGGCATCCTGGGTATCGGCAACGTTGGAACCACCACACCGCCCATCGGCATCCCCGGAAACCAGGGCATCCTTTCCAACTACGGCCAGCGCGTCACCAACGACAGCAGCGTAGATGTGCAAAGGGTTCTGACGGGCAAAACCACTGCGAACGTCTCCGGCAGCTACAGCTTCCAGAAGTTTCTCAGCAGCAACCCCGGCATCGACAACAATGCAGTCACGGGCCAGGCGGGCGTCGACCACCGCGTCAGCGCGCTCACCAGCTTCGGCGGAGACTACAGCTACACCCGATTCGAATATCCCAGCCTGGACTTCAACTTCGTTTCGCAGTCCATTCACGCCAAATATTCGCGCAAGTTCAGTCGAACCATCAGCACCAGCTTCGCCGGTGGCCCACTCCTCAACAACACCACGATATCGAGCCTTGGCAGCGGTGGAACATCCGTAAGTTTCAGCGGTTCGGCGTCCGTAACCTATATCACCCCGCTAACCACCGCGGCAATCCGTTACACGCGGGCCGTACGTAGCGGTTCTGGCGTCGTTGTCGGCACGATTTCCGATAATCTCCTGCTCGACGCCGATCGCCGCTTCGGCCGGTACTCCACCGTCACCGCCACTGCCGGTTACACTCAAAACAGCAGGGTGCAGGGCGTCACTTCCACCGTTTTCAACATCAAGACCATCCTGTTCAGCGTTCAGGGCACCCGGGCCATTGGGCAATTCCTTACCACCTACGCCAGTTACAGCCTTCAGAAGCAGCTGCTCGGATCGACGACCACCGGCATCAACGGGGTTAGCGGCCTGAGGGGCACTTCTCAAGTTCTATCGGTAGGCATCACCTACACTCCAAATCTGATCCACCTCAGCCACTAGTCAGGAAGAATAATGCTCGGTCACCGCAAACTGAATGTTGAAGATTATCTGGCCATCGTGAAGCGCCGCCGCTGGCTTATCCTGGCGCCAGCCATCCTGGTTCCCCTGCTCGCCGTGGCGATCAGCTTTTTCATTCCCAGCGTTTACGTGTCGCAGACGCTGGTGCTCATCGAAGACAAGACGGTGCCCGACGACCTGGTCAAATCGGTGGTCGCGACCAGCATTAACAGCCGCCTCGCTTCCATGCGCGAGCAGATCCTGAGTCGCTCGCGGATTCAGCCCATCATCGAGCACTACAATCTCTACGCCTCCAAGCACATCTCGATGGATGACCGCGTCGACCTCACGCGCAAAGACATCCTGATCGTTCCCATCAAATCCGACATCGCAGCCAAGGGCGGCCTTCCCGGTTTCTTCATCTCCTTCAAGGCCAGCGACGCCCGCACCGCACAACAGGTCTGCGGTGAAATCACATCGCTGTTCGTTGCCGAAAACCTCCACATTCGCGAGCAGTCTGCGCAAGGAACCACGGACTTCCTGAAAGGCCAACTCGACGACGCCAAGCGCAGCCTCGACGAGAATGACGCCAAACTGGCCGCCTTTCAACGCCAATATATCGGCAAGCTGCCCGGGCAGGAAGCGCCCAACATCAACATGCTCACCACCCTCAACACGCAGCTTGAGGCGGCCACCCAGGCGCTCGGACGCATGCAGCAGGACAAGGCCTATCAGGAATCCATGCTCACCCAGCAGATACAAAATGCGCAGCCGATCTCGACGCCTAACGGTCCGGTCATGATGCAGTCGCCCGGGGCCGGGCAGACCGAATTGCAGACGCTCCTCACCCAGGAACGCGATCTCGCAAACCACTACACGGCCGACTATCCGGACCTGAAAGCCACTCGCAGAAGAATCGCCGAGCTCCAGAAAAATATCGCGCAGGCGCCCGCCGCTCCGGCCTCCACAGCTGCGGCGAACCCGCTCAACGCCCCTCCCAGCCGCTTTGACAATATCGCCATCCAGCAGCTCCGTTCTCAAGTCCGGTCGGCTGACATTGGCATCAAGGAAAAGGAACGCGAGCAGGCCAGCATCCAGAGCAACATTCATCTTTATCAAGACAGAATTCAAGCCAGTCCGATGGTGGAAGCGCAATACAAAGAACTGACGCGCGACTACGAAACTGCCAAGAAGTTTTACGACAGTCTCCTCGCTAAATCGGAGCAAGCCAAGATGGCCACTGACCTCGAACGGCGTCAGCAGGGCGAGCAGTTCCGTGTCATGGATGAGCCCAACCTGCCCGACGCACCCACCTTCCCCAACCGTCCCCTCTTCGCTCTCGGCGGTCTGGTCTTCGGCTTCGCCATCGGTCTCGCGCTCGCTGCCTTCCTTGAGTACAAGGACACATCTCTGCGCACCGAGCAGGACATCTGGGCGTTCACCAAGCTCCCTACTCTCGCGGTGATTGCCTACTCCGGTCCGCTGGCCGATAAGACCAATCACCACCCCACCCCGATGGGTCGTTTCAAGCGGCTTTTCGGCTCGAAAACTCGTCGAGGCGAGTTCAGCAAGGTTCAAGCTTAAGCCATGTACAAAAGCTTCTACAATCTCAAGGCTGACCCCTTCGGATCGAGTCCCGATCCGCGCTTTATGCTGATGATGCCCCACACCCGCGAAGCTCTCGCCGGCCTGGAGTATGGCATCTCCGCGCGTAAGGGTTTCATCGTCCTCACCGGAGAGGTAGGCACCGGCAAAACGACGTTGCTCCGGCGTGCGCTCGGCTCCTTCGATCAGAGCCGCGTGTTCACCTCCTTTGTCTTCAATCCGCGTCTCGATACACTGGATTTCCTGGAGTTCGTTCTCACCGACTTTGGCATCGCGCCGGCCAATCGCACCAAGTCCGGTATGCTGCTCCAGCTCAACCGCTGGTTGATCGAGCGGTTCCGCCGTCAGGAAACCTGCGTCATCGTCGTTGACGAAGCTCAGAATCTCTCGGACGATCTGCTCGAAGAAATTCGCCTGCTCACGAATCTGGAGACTTCGTCCGAAAAACTGGTACAAATCATTCTGTCCGGCCAACCCGAGTTTGAGATGACGCTCCGCCAGCCCAACCTGCGCCAGTTGCGTCAGCGCATCGCGCTCTGGTGCCGCACCCAGTCCCTCACCCCGGAACAGACCGCCGCCTACATCGAACAGAGATTGCTCATTGCCGGCACCTCCGTTCCGCTCTTTTCGCACGATGCTATCCTTGCGATTCACCGGGCCAGCCGTGGTATTCCCCGGCTTATCAATCTGGTTTGTGAGAACGCTCTCATCGCAGGCTACGTCGATCAATTGCCGCAGATACCAGTCGGCGTCATTTACAACGTCGCCGCGGAACTTGAACTCGACACTCAGCCCTTCCTCGTCTCCCAATCCCAGGTGGGAGCCTTTCATGGTTGACCCTTCGGGGTGCGACAAGACAGACCGGGTAAGCCTCACCCGCTTGCACCGAACCCGGCAAAGTAATCTACAGAATCAGTACCAAACCTTAATTAAGGCAGGTCGATGAGCAAAATTTACGAAGCACTACTCCGCGCCGAAAAAGACCGCCTGGCAGGCGTTATTCCACCGGCGTCGCCAGCCGACGCTCCCCAACCCGTGCATGCTGCGTCTGCTGTGGCCGTCGCGGAACCCGTCGTCGAAGCTGCGCCTGAGGCCTGGCCACAACCGGAAGCAGCCGTCCTCGAAACCGCCGACCCCGTCGTGCCCGCGTTCGTAGCCCCTCCTCCCTCCCAGCCTGCCGTTGTCTACCCTCCGGTGGAGACTGCCCAGGTAGCGCCACCGCCTCCACCCCCGGCGACGCCCACGCTGTCCGCGACGCCTACGCTGCCCGCGCTGCCCGCGACGCCTGCTCTGCCGGCGACGCCCAAACTACCCGCGCTGCCCGCGCAAACCGTCGCGCCTCCGCTACCCGCGACGCCCAAACTCCCCGGCACGCCTCCGCCGCCCGCGCAGCCCACAGCCAGCCTCCCAACGCACCCCGCCGCTGTGGCTCCGCCATCGACACAGGACCGCCGCTCGGCCGCACCGGCAACACCTGCCGCCCGCCCGGATGCACCGCTCGTCGCACCGGCTTTCACTCCGCCTTCCACCGGCCACGCCGCGGGCGCGCTCGACCTATCGAAGGTCAAATCCATGCCGTGGAACCCCTCCAGCTACCATCTGCCCGCGCTGGAAGACCGTGGCCGTTCCGTCGAACAGTTCCGCAGCCTCCGTTCCCGCATGCACGAGTTTCGTGACCTCAACACACTGAAATCCATCCTGGTCACCAGCGGCCTTCCCCAGGAAGGCAAGAGCTTCATTGCTGCCAACCTCGCCGTCGCCTTCGCGCGTCACAAATCCAGTCGCGTCCTCCTGATCGACGGTGACATGCGCCGCTCCTCCCTGCATCAACTGCTCGGCACCACCGGCGAGCCCGGCCTCGCAGAGTATCTCGCTGGCGATGCCAGCGTGCTCGATATCATGCAGACAGCCGGTGTCATCACGCCCAGCACCGCGGCTCACGGACTCTCTTCGCTCACCTTCATCGGCGCCGGCAGGGACACCAACACCGCCGCCGACCTTTCCGGCAACTATCGCTTCGACCAACTCATCGAGACGGTGTCCCCGTTCTTCGACTGGATCGTCGTCGATTCCTCCCCGGTCAATCTGGTGGCCGATGCCGTCAATCTTGCCCGCGCCTGCGACGGTGTACTCCTGGTGGCCCGCGCAGGTGCCACCAAGTTCGAGGTCGCCCAGCGTGCCCTCATAGAGTTGAAAGCCTCAACCATCCTCGGCTTCGTTCTCAACGCCGTTCCGAAGCCGCCTTCCAGCGGCGGATATTACGGCTACGATAATTACGACTCCTATGACACCTATGAAGCATTGGAAAAAACGGACGCGTAAGCGGAAATAGAAGGATGATTCGGTTCTTTAATGTTTACTATCCGACCCGCACGGTCATACTCGTGCTCGGAGAGGCGCTCCTGGTCAGTGGATGCTTTCTGCTGGCCACCATGCTTGTGGTCACGCAGGGCGACGCCGAGATCGTTCTCGCCTACGAATACGGGTATCTGAAAATCGCGGCCGTCACCGCGCTCACCCTGATCCTGTCCTACTACCTCGACCTGTACGAACCGCAAATCGTCTCGGCCCGCAAGGAAATTTACTTTCGCGTCCTGCTCGTATTCGGCTCCGACTGCTTCATTCTCTCGGCCGCCATTTACTTCTACCCGGAAGTCGCCTTGTGGCGCGGCCGCGCCTATGTCGTCGGCTTCTGTCTGCTTATCCCCGCCTTCCTTCTCTGGCGCAGGTCTTACGAGTGGCTCTGCACCCGCGAGGTCTTCCGCGAGCGCGTCTATGTCCTCGGCGCAGGAGAGTTCGCTCGCACCATCGTCACCGCTATCCGCGACCGGGCCGACATCGGTATGGAAGTCATCGACTGGAAAGACATCACCGCCGAGCACTCTGAGCGCCGCGCCATCTGGGTAGCCGAACTGGAAAGACTCGCCACGCGCCCCAAACCGGTACATCGCATCATCGTCGCCATGGAAAGTCAGCGCGGCGAACTGCCCGTCCCTGAGCTTCTCGCACTCCGCTTTCAGGGCATCGTCGTCGAAGAGGTCGGAACCTTGCGAGAGCGTCTCTCCGGCAAAATCCAGCTCGATGGTCTTCGTCCCAGCAGCTTTCTCTATAGCGAAGGCTTCCGTATCCGCTCCACGCAGCAATTCACGCGGCGTATGGCCTCCATGATTGCAGCGGCCATTGGACTCACACTTTGCCTGCCCATCATTCCCGTCCTCATGCTGCTGGTCAAAATGTCGTCCCCTGGCCCGGTCTTCTTCCGGCAGACCCGCGTCGGTGTCGGCGGACACGAGTTCAACGTCATCAAGTTCCGCACCATGTTCACCAACGCCGAAGCCGCCGGCGCCAGATGGGCCACCAAGAACGACCCCCGCGTCACCAAGATCGGCATGTTCATGCGCAAGACCCGGCTCGACGAAATACCTCAGCTCTGGAACATCCTGCGCGGCGAAATGGACTTCGTCGGCCCCCGCCCTGAGCGCCCCGAGTTCATTCCCATGCTTTCCAAGGAACTCCCCTTTTATTACCTGCGCCACCTCGTTCGGCCAGGCCTCACCGGCTGGGCCCAGATCCGCTACGGCTACGGCGCTACCCTCGCCGAAACCAAGGAAAAACTGGAGTACGACCTCTACTACCTGAAGCACATGTCTCTCGGTCTCGATCTTTTCATCATGTTTGAAACCATCAAGACCATCATCCGCCGCCGGGGCGCGCAATGACGCTCCTCTTCTGGCTCTCCCTGGCAATCATCCTCTACACCTACGCGGGCTACCCGCTCGCCATAGCATTGCTTGCGCGTCTGCGTCCGCGTCCCTGGCTGCGTGCCCCCTGGCCCGCGACCTCGGCACCGTCACCCCTCAGCATCGTCATGGCAGTCCACAACGGCGCCGCCATGTTGCCTGCGCAACTGGCGCACCTGCTGGCGCTGGACGCTCATCTCGTCCACGAAATCATTGTCGTCTCCGACGGCTCCACCGACGCAACCCCCGCGATCCTGGCCGCCGCTACCGACCCCCGGCTTCACGCCGTCGTCGTAGACGAGCAAGGCGGCAAGGCGGCCGCCCTCAACCACGGCATCGCTGCGGCGACCGGTGAAATCCTCCTGTTCGTCGACGTCCGCCCGCGTATCGAACCTGGCGCGCTCGACGCTATCCTGAGCAACTTCGCCGATCCGAAAGTCGGTTGCGTAGCCGGCGAGCTCCTCCTCAACACGGCCGGCCACGACGCCACCGCCACCGCGGTCAGTGGCATATATTGGCGCTACGAGCAGTGGATCCGCAACTGCGAAGCCGCCTGGGACTCACCCGTTGGCGTCTACGGTGGCTTCTACGCAGTCCGCCGCGCCGCGGCATCCGCCGCCCCGCCCGGCGTCATTCTCGACGACATGTTTCAGCCCCTGTCCGTCATCGCAAAAGGCTATCGCAGCGTCATCGACCGCCGCGCCTTCGTCACCGACACCTGGCCCGCCCAGGCCTCGGGAGAGTTCCAACGCAAGGTTCGCACCCTGGCAGGCAACTTCCAGCTCATCGAACTCGCACCCTGGCTCCTCACCCCAAAAAACCGCGTGCTTTTTCAACTCGTCTCTCACAAACTGCTGCGGCTGGTCGTGCCCTACTTCTTCCTTCTGCTGTTTGCAACCTCAGCTGCCCTCAGCGGGCTCTCGCTGCCATTCTTCCTCTTCGCGATACTTCAGGTCGCGTTCTGGACGCTGGCTGCCCTATCGCTCAGGGTCAGCATTCCGGTGCTCGGCCGCATCGCGTCTCCCGCCGGTGCGCTCCTGGTCCTCAACGCCGCCGCCGTCGTTGGCCTCTACACCTTCCTCTTCACCCCCGGTCCGCTGTGGAAGATCTGGTCGCCTACGGCCGCTCCGGCGTCTTCCCCTCATACAGCGCCAGATACGCTGCACTCATTGCCCCCAGCGTAAATCGCTGCTGATACGCGGCTACCGCGTTGCGCGAGAACCCTTCCCGCAACGCGTCATCTTCCCGCAGCCGCACGATAGCCTCTGCCATGCCCGCCGCGTCCCCCACCGGCGCCAGCAGCCCGCACCCTGCCAGCTTCACCACTTCGGCCATCCCACCCACGTCCGTCACCACCGCCGGCACGCCAATGGACATCGCCTGCAGCAGCGACATCGGCAAACCCTCCGACACGGAAGACATGACGAACAAGTCGGCCGCGCTGAAAAACTTGGCCGTATCCAGCCGCTGCCCCCAGAAGCGCACGCGATCCTCCACCCCCAGCTCGCGAGCCAGGGCCTCCAGTTCTCCGCGCACCGGCCCATCCCCGACCACCCAGAATTCCAGCTCCGCCACCTTCGCCCGAGCCAGTGCCACCGCCCGGATCAGCGTCCCCAGGTTCTTCACCCCCGCCAGCCGCCCGATAAAGACCAGCGTGAAACCGCGTTTCTCGAGCCCGTTCCCCGCCACGCGCTCCACGGCGGTCGATCCGTTGTAGACCCGCACAATCTTGCTGCGCCGCGCCAGTGGGGTGCCGCGCAGGTTCTCGCAAGTCACCTCACAGATGCCGGCCACCCAATCGCAGAACAGCGCCGCAAAATTGAACTTGATCTCTCCAGCCGTATCGTACGGACGAGCGACCAGGCTGTGCCGCGTAGACACAACGCGCTTCACTCCTGCCAGCCGAGCGCTTGGACCGGCCTGCAGCGTCGGCGCCACATTATGACAATGCACGACATCCGGTTTCATCGCTCGGAACATACGGTAATACCGGCGCATCGTCTCCGTGGGAGCCGCCTCGCCCAGCACGCGCACCTCAAAACCTTCCGCCCGCAACCCTTCCCCGACCGGCCCGAGACACGAGTAGGCACACACCGAAACATCATGCCCCAGCGCCCTCTGGATTCGGCAGAGCTGACTCACCAGCACCTCCGCCCCGCCCATCTCCAGACTGTACACAGCATGAACGATCTTCATAAATTTCAAGAAACCGGCACAATCTATGCAACTTTATCTCAACTTCGGTATTCCTTGGATATCACCGTTGGGGGATTCGAAGGTATCGGTAAAGTGGGATACCATCGTCATACCCCGGTAATTTCCCAAAATTTGGGCCGCCGCAAACCGATTAAAGGACTTTCGTGAAGTTTCCGAAGAACGCAAACCTCTGGCTGCCCGCCTATCTACGCGATCGTGCAGACCGAGCCAGGTCTGCTGGCAAACCAAAGCGGCTTTGGGTTGCACACACTGACCATTATGAGCCCCACGGAAACGCGACCCTGAAGGTCGCCCACCAGCGCGTTGGCGTCTGGCAGAGGCGCTGGCCTCACATCGCCGCGAACGCCCCGAAAGACGCCGCAGGCAAGCCCCCCTGCTTCACCTTCTTCTATCCGCAGGAGGAGTACCAGCGCGACCTCCTCAATGCACTCGCCGAGCTGACCCGCACCGGCACCACCGACGTCGAAGTCCACATTCACCACTTCAACGAGACCGCGGCCGGTTTCGTCGAGAAAATGACCGCCTTCCTGCGCACCCTGCGCGAGGATCACGGGCTGCTCCATGACCACAACGGCCGCCGCGTCTTCGGCTTCATCCACGGCAACTGGGCGCTCGACAACTCGCACCCCACGGGCTTCGGTTGCGGCGTGCAGGGCGAGCTCCAGCTTCTGCGTGACCTCGGCTGCTATGCGGACTTCACCATGCCGTCGCTGCCCTCCCCCACCCAGTCCCGCATCCTCAACAAAATCTACTGGACGACCGGCGACCCAGCCAGACCGCGAGGCTTTGATCACGGAATCGAAGCCACCGTCGGCGGCGGAACCCGGGGAGATTTGCTGATGGTGACCGGCCCCACCGGTCTGCGCTACAAAGGCCGGCTCATGCCCCGCATCGAGACGGGCGAACTAGCCGTATATGATCCCCCCACGCCCTATCGCGTCCAGCGCTGGCTCGATCTCGCGCCACGCATTGGCGACGACATCTTCCTCAAACTCTACGGCCACAGCGCCCGCGAAGACAACGCCGCAGCCCTGCTAGGCACCGACAGCAACGAAGGCACGCTCGCTCCCATGTTCCGCTGGATCCATCAGGCGGCACAGCAGCGAAATCTCGAACTGCATTGGGCAAGCGCGTTCGGGATGTTCCAGGCCGTTGATGCTATCATCCACTCGCCCGTTTCGAATCCAATTGGCGCGACCGGAGGTTCACGGTGAGAGTCGCCGTCGTAACCAAGCAATTCCCCAACTCGCAGGAACGCTGGCTCGGCCACTCCGCCTACCAGACGCTTCGCGTGCTTGCGACGCGCTGCGATATGCATGTCTTCTATCCGGAGGCAACATATCCATCTTTTCTCACCCCCCGCAGCGGACGTAAGGCGCCGCTCGATCGCAGCTGGTCGCCCGAAGGCATTGACGCCACCTATATCCCCTACTCCGTCATGCCGCTCATATCCCGTCCTCTCAATGGCTTTGCGATAGCCCGGCGGCTGCTGCCGTATGTGCGCAGCTTCGCGCCAGACATCGTCCTCAGCTACTTTGTCTATCCCGACGGCTACGCCGCCGTCCGCATAGCCAAGGCCCTGAAAGTCCCCGTCGTCGTCACAGCTGTTGGTTCCGACTTGAATCGCATTCCGGACGCGCTTTGCCGCCGCCTCGTGCGCAACACCCTCCGCGATGCCGATTTCGTCAGTACAGTCAGTCAGGACCTCTGCGAGACCGCCCGCCTGCTCGGCGCAGACCCCGCCCGTTCCAGCGCAAAGCTCAACGGCTGCGACACCGCCGTGTTTCATCCTCAAGACCGGGCGCACGCACGGGAATCGCTCGCGCTCGAGCAGGATGCCGACATTGTGGTCTACGTCGGTCGTCTCGACGTGCGCAAAGGCCTCGTCGAACTTATCGAGGCTGTGGCCCAGCTCGCGCCTCAGCGTCGTAAATTGCGCTGCTACATCATCGGAGACGGTTCCGACCGCGAACTCCTTCTCAAAACAGTAGCCGACCATAATATGGCGCGTCACGTGACCATCGTCCCCGCATGCCCCAGTGGCCAGGTCGCAGGTTGGATGGCGGCATCGGACCTGGTCGCCCTTCCGAGCTACAACGAGGGTTGCCCGAATGTCGTTATCGAGGCGCTAGCCGCTGGCCGCCCCGTCGTGGCCACCAACGTGGGCGGCATCCCGGAACTCATGAACGACACGTGCGGTCGAATGGTCCCGCCCCGCAATGTCGACGCTCTGGCCCGCGCTCTCGACGATGTACTGATGGAAACATGGGACGCCAACGACATGTCCGCCAGACTCAGCAGAAGCTGGACAGAGGTGTCCAATGAACTGTTCGCGGTGCTCGATCAGACCCTTAAGAACGCGGCCAGCAGAGCCCCAGCCGAACCATCCGTACTTCAACCCTCGGGGCCCACTCTAGATAGCAACCAACAATTTCCACAATAGTTGTGTACCGTCGATCCTCGGCCATTTCGAAACCAATAAAATCAGAGCATTGCGCTCGAGAGGGTAATTTCATCGCATGGCGTCCACCGTACGATCTGCGGCCTCACGGATCCTTCATAACTCCTTCTGGTTCGGCTTGGAGACCGTGCTCGAAGCAGTCGTCTTTCTAGGTACGTCGATTGCCGTCGCGAGATACCTTGGTCCTGAAAAACTCGGCTACTTCAGCTACATAAACTTCTTCGTCTTGACCATTACCCGCACCAGCGGCACCGGTCTGGCCAGCGCGACCCGCAAATACATGGCCGAGTTTCTTGCTCTCGACCAGCCCGGCATAGCCCGTGCGGTGTATCGCCTGGCATTCCGTTATCAGTTGGCGGGGGCTGTGGCAATCACCGTCCTCGGGCTCGCCGCCGTGTGGCTTTTCGGCGACCCCAAGTTCCGCATCATGTCCTCGCTGCTGATTCTTGCCGTCACCCCCGGAGTCATGTCCTGGGTTCCTGCCCAGGCGAACCAGGCCTTTGAGGACGTTTCTAAAAACACGCTCAGCGCCTTCGGCTACATCGCCGCATACGGCATCGTCATCCTGCTCACCATCCACTTCCATTGGGACCTGGTCGGCGTAGCGTCCGCCACCCTCATCGGACGCAGTGTCGAAGTCGTTCTGCGCAGCGTCCCACTCAACGCCAAACTACGTACACTCCCGCTGGCCCCATTGCCCTCGGAGGTCGCCCGGCGCATTCGCGACTACTGCATTCAAGCCATCGGCGTCCAACTCATCATGTCCGTCGTCTGGGACCGCTCCGAGATCATGTTCCTCAAATACTTCTCAAGCCTCGAACAGATCGCGTTCTACTCCGTCAGTTTTGGTCTCGCCAACAATCTCCTGCTGATCCCGCGCACGTTCGGCGCCGCCACCGGCATCACCCTCATGGTCGAGTCCACACGCGACCCTGCCCGCATCAACAACATCGTACGCAACGCCTGCCGTTATCTCCTGCTGGTCGTCTTCCCGGTCCATCTCGGCGCGGCCGCCATTACCAAGGGAGCAATCGGTCTGGCCTACGGTCCCAAATATGCCGGAGCCGTCCCCGTCGTCATCATCGCGGCGCTCCTGTCCATGCCCCGTGCCTTCCAGGAAATCTCGGAAGTGCTGATGAAAGCCGCCGATCGCCAGAAACGTCTCCTCGTCTGGCTGACCCTCACTGGCGTTGTCAATATCGCGTTGGACTGGTATCTGATCCCGCGCTACGGGGCGGTCGGTGCAGCCTGGGGCAACGGTCTATCGCAGACGTTCGGCATCGTCCTCGTCTGGCAACAAGCCAGTGCCCTGTTCCACTACAGTTTCCCAACGGCAACTGCGTTGCGCCTCTTCTTCGCCGGAATCGTCATGGCCGCCATAGCGTTCTTCATCGATCGTTCCATCCCCGGCTGGTACGGTGTAGTCGCCGCCATTGCAGCCGCCGTGCCGACCTATCTGCTCCTTGTCAAACTGCTCCAGGGTCTCGACTCCTCCGACCGTGAACGGCTGACCCCCATCGGAGACAGACTTCCCGCAAACCTCAAACGCGCGTACGTGGCGGCAGTCACCTTCGTGACCCCTGCCAGCGCTTGAGTACCGTTCGGGTTATTGCATCCATTTCCTAGCCTGCGTATCCTGACCCTGGCCGCCTGCTGACCCTGTTCGCCAGCCGACCTCTCAACCGCATCGTTTTTTCACGCTTCTACTTCATCGTTCCGGATAGCCCGTCTCCATGCGCAAGAACAACTTCGATATCGTCCGTCTTCTGCTCGCCGTTATCGTCGTCTTCGTCCACGCCTACGATCTCAGCCAGAGCCCGGCGCTCTGGCGCGTCACCCATCTCATCAGCGCGCGCATGGCGGTCGAGGGCTTCTTCGCCATCTCCGGCTTCCTCATCTTTGCCAGCTACGAACGCTGCGCCTCTCTGCGCGAGTACTTCACCAACCGCGCCTGGCGCATCCTTCCCGGCTATTGGCTTTCCACCCTCTTCTGCCTGGCCATCGCTTTTTCGATGGGACACTTCCAGGTCGGGCGATTCCTCATCGCCAACCTCACCTTCGCAAACTTCCTGCAACCCAACATCCCCGGCGTCTTCGACGGCAACCCGGGCAACAACGCCATGAACGGCGCGCTCTGGACCATCAAGATCGAGGTCATGTTCTATGTCGCGGTCCCGCTCATCGTATGGCTTTGCCGCCGCCTGCAGCGCGATGCCGTTCTCGTTGTCCTCTTTGCCCTTTCCGTCTATTTCCGCGTTGCGTTGCCAAATCATGAAAAGTGGACCCTCCAGCTTCCCGGCCAACTCTCTTTCTTCATGGTCGGAGCGCTGATCTACTACCATCTCGACTTCTTCAAGAAACACGGTTGGTTGTTCATGCTCGGCTCGGCCGTCTGCTACGCCGCATACAGCTGGACAGGATGGTTCGCGTTGCGTCCCGCGCCCATCGCGGCCCTGACCCTGGGTGCGTCGCTCCTTCTGCCACAGATCAAAGGCCCCACCCGCTGGGGAGACTTCTCCTACGGAACCTACATCATGCACTACCCCATCGTTCAGCTCATGGTTTCAACAGGCATATTCAACACCCACCCCTATGCCGCGCTGCTCATAACCATCCTCACCGTTGCCACAGCGGCGGCGCTCTCGTGGTTTTTCGTCGAAAAGCCTTCGCTCGCGCACTCCAAGTCTCGTCGCCTCCGTCAGTCCGCCCAGGGCCACGCGCTCAATTACCCCCCTGCCGTCCCGTAGCCGGCAACCGTTCGAACGCCGCTCCGCCCCTTGCGTTAAGCTATGACCATGAAGAGATGGATCGTTCTGGCACTCTGCACGCCTGCTCTGGGACAGGTAACAATTACCCAGCAGTTCGCTGACCAGGCCGCCATCCCCGGCTCCGTGCGCTCGGTCTACGCCAACGTCCAGGGCACACCCAACCTCCAGGTGAAGTGGACCGCCACCGGCGGATGCACCCTCGCCTCTCCCACCACCGCGGCCTCGCCCCAGACCGTCACCGCTCCCGCCACCGGCGGCTCTTGCAAGTTCGCCACCGCGACGCCGACGCCCGAGGTTCCCAACTTCAGCTCCCCCGTCAGCTGCACCATCACCGCCACCAGTGCAGCCGATCCCTCGCGTAGCGCATCGCTGGTCATCCCGGTGTGCGCCCCCACCGTTACCCTGAAGACCTTTCCCTTCAGCACAGTCCTCTACAAGCGCCAGGTAGCCGTCATCCAAAGCGACCTCCGTGGCAGCGTCAACACCGCCGTCACCTGGGCCATCACCACCAACCCCGGCAACGCCGGCGCTCTCACCGGTGGTGCCGGCAATCGCCACGCCATATTCTCCGCCACCGCGCCCGGCACTTACATCCTGACCGCAACCAGCGTCGCCGACCCTCGCAAAAAGTCCTCCACCACCATCTCCGTCACGCCGCATGATCTCCCTGCCCCCAACGGCGACCACACCGAAGCCGTCGATTGCACGGCAACCGGTCGTGGAAAGGTCTACGACGTCGGCCCGGAACGCCACTACCCCAACCTCAACGCAATCTTCTGGAACGGCCTCAAGGGCGGCGACACCGTACGCGTCTTCAACGACGACACAACCGGCACGAACCCCACCGAATACCACCAGCGCATAGCACTCTCCGCTAGCGGCAATGCCACCGAGCCAATCAGGATCTGCGGCGTCCCCGACGCGCATGGCGCCAAGCCCATCATCGACGGCACCGAAGCCAGAGCGCGCCCCGACGGCGACTGGGCCGGCGGAGGTTCCCTCGAATCCCTCGGACTCATCATGCTCTACGACGGCATGCACAAGTTCGACCCCGACCCCGACAGCAACCAGAACATCGTCATCGAAGGTCTGCACATCCGCAACGTCAACCCCACCATCCCCTTCTCCCGGCTCCGTGGCGAAGGCGCCTCCAGATACGACAAGGCTGCCGCCTGCATCCGCGTCCAGACTGGCCGCGGCATCTTCCTCCGCGGCAACGACCTCGAGTCCTGCGGACAAGCCGTCTTCGCCAACTCTCAAACTCCCGAAGGCGGCATCGTCTACGACCTCACAGTGCAGGGCAACTACATTCACCAATGGGGCGCCCCCCACAGCGATCGCCAACACGCCATGTACCTCCAGGCCATCGGCCTCGTCGTCCAGTTCAACTACTTCGGCGAAGCCATGCCCGGCGTCCCCGGCAACATCATCAAGTCGCGCTCCATCCTCAACTTCCTGCGCTGGAACTACATCTCGCAACTCCCCACCACAGCTCGCTCTTTCGACATGGTCGAACCCCAAGCCTTCGCCTGCTCCGTCATCCCCTTCCAGTTCGCGGTCGCCTACCATGGCGGCGGCGCCAAGACCGACTGCAACACCCCGCACGGCGGAGCCAACTCCGACTCCCTCTCGCCCAACCAGGTCGCCGCCAGCTTCGAGGCCTATCACTCCGACTACATCTACGGCAACGTCATCGACGACGCCGGATCAGGCTCAGGCTTCGTCCACTACGGATACGATCAGCAAACCGCCGCCGGCCCCCGCTTCGACCGCCGCGGCGGTACGCTCTTCTACTGGAACAACACCCACCTGGAGCACACCGCCAAAGCAGTCAAGCCGATCTTCGACGTCTCAGCCCCCGACCAGGGCAACTCCTACGAGTTCCCCTCCGTACAAAGCGTGAACAACATCTTCGCCACGGCCGCCCCTGGCCAGTACCTCTGGACGCGGGCCTTCTGGTCTCAGATCGTCGTAAACTCCAACTGGATGGCGCCCGGATACGCCCTGCCCAACCGCGCTACCCAGGACACCTACCAGGGCGGCGCCACTCCCGCCGAGGCCGCCACCTGCGACCCATACGGCAACTGCCACCCGGGCAACGGCCACATGATCTGGGCGCGCGATGGAAAACCAGGCACCGCTCCAGCCAGCCTCTACACCGGACCCACACCTTTTGACCCGAAAACCTATCGACCCGGACCCCGGCTCCACGGCATAGCTGCCCGCCTGCCCACCGCCATCGCCGATCAGCCCTCCAATATGCAGTACCTTCCCGCCACCAACACCATCGCTCCCCGCACCGACACCACCACCCTGGGCGCGCTCGACTAGAGCAGTATCCCCAAACCCAGAGCCAGCACAGAGGACAATCCTCTTTGTCATTCCCGAAGGGAATCTGCGTTTGCACTCCTCCACGCGCTACGGAACGATCCCCGTCACCGCCGCCATAACTAACTGCACTCACGCTCCGCATTTCGCGCTAAAGGCGCGAGTCAGACAGGGTCAGCGGCCCAGCGGCCCAGGTTTCCCACCGCCCGTGCCGGGGCGGGCTGGAGGCCCGCGCTAAACCCTCCACCTCACCATCCCTACGGAACGATCACCGTAACTGTTGCCGTATGTGTCACGGCGGTAGCCCCTGAAGTCCCCACAGCCGTAATCGTGACCGTATACGTTCCCGAAGGCGAGTTCGCACTCTGCAGGGGCGCCGGATTCCCTGCGCTTCCCCCGGAACCGCAGCCCACAGCCGCCAGCATCCCCACCGACAGCACCGCCACCAGAGCACCAACAAACTTCCTGCGTCGCGGCAGCACCAGCATCAGCAGGCCCGCAACCGCGACACCCGATCCTGCGCCATACCACGGCGTCCGCAACGGTCGCACCGCCGCCGAAGGCGCTCCCACCGCGCCCGCGCGCACCGCTCCAACCGTCAACGTCGTCGTTCCTACCGTCTTGGTATTACTCAATGTCACCGTCGCAGGACTCACCGACGCCGTAAAGTTCGCGGACGAAGTCGTCGCCGTCACCGTAACTGTCCCCGCAAAGCTGTTCAGCCCGTTCACGGTCACGACCGTGGACGCGCTTCCCCCCGCGCTCACCGTCAACGACGTCACAGCCGGTACTACGGTAAAGTCCGGCACACCGGAGCTGACAACCGTCACCGCCAGCGTGCCAATCGAACCCACGAACGTCGCATCACCCGTGTACGCCGCGGAGACCGTATGCGCCCCCGGTGCCACAGTCTTCGTATCCAGCACCAGCCCGGCTCCGCCCCCGGCCAGCGCCACCGCCGGCCCAACCGCCACGCTATCCACCAGGAACTGCACCGCACCCGTCGGCACAGCCGTCACCCCTGCCGTCCCCGCGGCCACCGCCGCCGTCAGGTTGATGTTTGTTCCCTGCACCACATTCGCCGTCGGCGCACCCGTCAGAGTCGTCGCCGACACCGCCGCCCCCGTCGTCGACAGCAGCGGCGTCACCAGCGCCCAGCTGTTCACCAGGTTGAACACGTCAAGCGTTCCCAGACCGGTCGCGCGGTCATAGCCGACGTCCGCCCCATAACCGATCGTCCCTCCCGCCGGACACCCGACCGTGCCCGCATTGCATGGGCTCGCATTGGTTCCGGTCGTTACATCA
Organism: Terriglobales bacterium; assembly: GCA_038230455.1. Taxonomy (GTDB): domain Bacteria; phylum Acidobacteriota; class Terriglobia; order Terriglobales; family Acidobacteriaceae; genus Granulicella. Next base: position 149,665 of record JBBRNF010000010.1, on the reverse strand, counting down.
TGAAAAACGCTCAACCCGTACGTGCTGTTGGCCAGGGCATACAGCGTCGGATTGGCGTTGCCCACCCGGCCCCCGATCTTCTGCTCCACCAGTGCCAGAATTCCCGCAAACGCCGGCGTCCCGACCGACGTTCCACCCACAACATCGTGCAGCCCCGCCGTGTTCTTCCAGCCATCCACACAGTACCCGGAACTGCACACCAGATAGCCGTCGTGCGAAGACGCCGCGTTCAGCGAAATGTCCGGAACATCGCGCGCAGAGTCCGCCGGAACTCCCGCCCCAACCTGCCAGTATGGCTTCAGAAAAAACGTGCTCGACCCGCCGCCGCCTGAGCTGAGACTTCCATTGCTGTCCTCGTTCCAGGCCATTTCCGGAATGTAGGTGAGCGCCGTCGCCACCGTCCCATTGTTCGGTCCCCAATACGTACCGGAGCCCTCCACGAACATCGTTCCACCCACGCCCGTCACGCTCGGCAGCACCGCCGGAAAGTCCGCCGAGAGTCCCTGCGTCGCCGTCGCAACCTGGTAGTCGCAGTCCGTCGCGCCAGAGTCGCCCGACGCCGCAATGACAGTCTGCCCTTGCGCGTTGGCCATCTGCATCAAGCCGTTGTAGTAGTCCAGGTTCGCCGCGCTCACAGCCGATTCGCACAGCCCGTAGCTCAGGGAAACGATCGGCGCAAGGTTGTTGTCGATCGCCTGCGTCAACGAGCCATCAATGACGTTTTTCGAGTTCACATAGAGAATCGTCGCTCCTGGCGCAGTCGCTCCTGACCACTCAACGTCCAGCAACGCCTCCAGCAGATCAAGCGACACCGTTCCCGGATCGGTGCCGTACAGCTGCACCGTCGGCGCCGTCGCAGACAAACCCGCCGTGGCCCGAAACGCCGCAACCTGCGCCAGCGGAATGTCCGTCTGTCCCGCGACCGCAATCGTCACGCCCGCACCGTCGATGCCGCCCGTCAGCGCCGCGTTCTCGTCATAAATCGTGTAAAAATCCCCCGGCGCCACAAAGTGATTTCCACTCGCCGCCGACGTGTACAAGGGCGAAGTCACCGGCGCGCCAGGCGCTGCGTCTGGCATTCCAGCTTCGTCCCTTCCAGCTTCGTCCGGCATCGCCCACTCGCGATGATGCGGCTTCAGCTTGAAGTCGTGCAGCCCCGTGATCGAATTCGTCACCACCGCAATCGCCGCCGGCAGTGCAGGCTCCGTCAGGTTCGTCACGTGCGATTCGCCGCCCAGCGTCACACGGTGAAGCTGGGTATGAAACGCATTCGCCGCCTGCCCCGCCGTGCCCGAAAACTGGATAAACGTGCCGCCCCGTGCCACCTGCGTCACCGTAAATCCCTGTGCCGTCAGCCAGCTCGAAACCTTCTGCAAATCCGCCGCGGCCAGCCCGAACTGCGCGCCGAACTGCTCCGGCGTCAACCACTGGTGATAACGTGCCGAAGCCGGGTTCTGCTGGTCCGCCAGCAACTGGGTCAGCCCCGCCTGCTGTGTCGCCGTCATACTGAAGCGCAGCGAAAGCTCCGTCAACTGCATGCCCGCCGCAACCGCGCCCATATCTACGGCTCGTCGAGCAGCCGCAGGCACATTGCCCGGAACCTCAGCTACATCCGACGAGTCGATCGGCCGCACGATCCGCTGTGGCGACACCGCGGCCCCCGCACTCAGGCCAGACAATAGCAAGGTTGCTGCGCACAATAAAACGGGTCGAAGACGAAGCATGGGCACCTGTTCCGCTCAGTTTTGCAGTCTCCTGCGCCAGGGCTACCCGCGCTCGGAGCCCTCCAAACTTCCAACGCGCGCTCCGCGAGCCGGCCATTCAGAGTTCTAATTAGCTTAGACCCAGTTGCCCATCAAATTGTTTACGCAAACTAAACCCCATTCTCGCAGGCCCAAAATCGAACCAACGGCAACCTGGGGAGTCCTTCTCCCTCGAGGCCCAAAGGCCCCCAACCTGGGCGAAGCCCGGGGGGCCAGCGCGCGTTGCGACAGAAAAGCCCGCGTTACGACAGAAGGACCGCGTTGTAGCCCGCCACAACCACGACCACTTCGCCTTCCCCTTAGTGCGGAGCCGGTCCCCGCACCACCTGCACGAAATCTTCCGGCCGCACCTTCCGCGCGAACGCCGCCATCACCTCGTCCGCCGTCAACGCAGCGTATTTCGATGCCGCCCGGAATGGCTCATCCAGCGGCAATCCGATCTGCGCGCGCGCCAGCAGACCACCCGCTACCGCATTCTGGCTCGCCTCCGACAACGGCAGTTGCCGCAGCAGCAACGCCTTCGCCTGGTGCAACTCCTCCGCGCTCACCGGCACCGTCCGCATCTGCCCCAGGTCGCGCTGAATCATCGCGCGCGCCTTCGACACATTCTGCGGATCGCACCCATACGTCACCTCGTAGCGCGTTCGAGTCTTGCCCGCCTGCATGCCGACATCGACCGTATACACATACCCCGCCACCTGCCGCAGATCGTGATACAACCGCGTCGCATAGAAGCCCCCGCCCAGCACATGGTTCCCTAACTGCAACGGATAATAGTCCGCATCGAAGCGATTCAGCTCCAACTGCTCGGACAGCGTCACCGAATCCTGCACCGCCTCCGAGTCCGCCACATTCGCTGCGGAAGCCTTGTTCGCCACCACCGCAGGCAGCGTCGTCTCCGGCTTGGGTCCCACAGCCTTCCAGTCCCCAAAACTCTTTTCGACCACCGTCCGCGCCTCCGCTGGCGTCACATCCCCGATCACCACAATCGTCGTCAGGTCCGGCCGGATATTTGCCGCGTGATACGCCTTCACGTCCGCCAACTCAATCTTCGCGAGCGTTGCCGGTGTCGTCTCCCGCAATCCTGGATCGGACTTCGGCAACAGCCCCACCTCCAGCGCCTTCGCCGTCTTGTACCCCGGACTCACCATCGAACCCGCAGTAAACTCCGTCGTCTGCTGCTTCACCACGGCAAAGGCCTCCGCCGGCAGCGCCGGATGCAGCTCGTTGTCCGCCAGCAGCTCCATACCCCGCGCAAAGTCTTCGCGCAGCACCCGCAGCGAGAAGCTGAATCCCGCGCTCTCGCTCGCCGCAATATCGTCCAGAGCCTTCTGAAACGCCAGCCGGTCCAGCGTCTGCGTCCCGTACGAATACAGCCCTTCCAGCACCTCCGAAACGCCTTCCTTGCCCGCCGGAGCTTGCAGGTCCGAATTGTGCCGCACCCCGCCCACCACCGAAATCGTCTTGCTCGTCCGGTCCGTCTTCACAATCAGCCGAATCCCATTCGCCAGCGTCACGTCGCTCGGCGCGCCGCTTGCCACAGGCACCTTCAGCCCTTGCAACGACGCCCCCGCCCACACCGGCAACACTACCGGCTTGGTCGGCGCCTGCGTCAACTGCTCCGCACCGCCGAAGCCCTTGGCCGAAACGGCCTCTCCACTCGGCACGGGCTTCAAAATTGCAGTAATCGAATTCGCTTCCGCCAGGTACATCTTCGCCACGCGATTCACATCCGCCAGCGTCACCTTCTTGAGCGCCTCCACATCCTCATCCGGAGACTTCCTGCCCTCCGCCGCCAGCGCGCTCGACCATACCTCCGCCAGACCCGGAATAGAGTTCCGTTCAAACTCCGCCTGCGCCACCTCGCTCCGCTTGGCCGCTACCACCAGGTCTTCCGGCACGCCCTTCGCCGCATAGTTCGCCACAATTGTCCGCATCTCGGCGATCGCCTTCGTCGCATCCGCCCCGGCCGGCAGCGCCACCACGCCATACCCCACGCTCGCCTTCGGATAGCTTTCGGCCACGCCGAAACCCGTCTCCAGCGCCTTGCCCGCCGGCACCATCGCATACAGATCGCCACGCTGACTGCCCAGCACATCACCCAGAATCTGCACCGCTGCGTAGTCCCGCGACTCCGTACCCGGCAGCCGGTACGCGATAAAACCCAGCACATACGGCAAATTGCTGTTGAGCGTGAACGTCTCCTGCTTCAACGCTCCCAGCTTCACCTCCGGCCGCGCCGGTAAAGGATGATCCTTGATCCCGCCAAACAACTCCTTCACCTTCGTCAGCGTCGCCGCCGCGTCCACATCGCCCACGATCACCAGGATCGCGTTCCCCGGCGTGTACCACTGCTTGTAAAAGTTCGACAGGCTCTCTGCCGTCGTCGCTTCAAACGACGCCCTCGTCCCCAGGGGATCGTGCGCATAAGGCGTCCCCGCGAACATGTCCTCGTTCAACCGGCTGATGAACTTGTACGTTGGGTTCGAAAGATCGCGCTGCACCTCCTGAACGATTGCGCCCTTCTCCTGCGCCCACTCCGCCGCGGCCACATCCACACCCCGCAGGCACGCCGCCTGCGCCTGCAGCGCCACGTTGATGTCTGCCGCCGGAACGGTCGCATAGAACTGCGTAATGTTCTGCTGCGTATCCGCGTTGTTCTGGCCTCCAAGCTGTGCGTAGATAGCCGACGTCTGGTCCGCCGTCATGCCCTCGCAGCCGCGAAACGCCATGTGCTCGAGAGCATGAGCGCTTCCGGGAAATCGCACCGGCGTCTCATTGCCGCCCACCATGAAGTTCATCTCCACGGTAACTACCGGCGCCAGCGTGTTGCGAACGATGACGACGCGCAGGCCGTTCGCCAGCGTCTCCCGCGCGACACCGTTTGCCTCCTGCGAGCGCGCCTGTCCCACCCCTGCTCCGGTCGCCAGCGCCACCGTCAAACCCATCCAGAATCCGAGCATCCACTTGCGCATGAACTTCCCTTCTCCCTGTCGCTGCACCTGCAAGAATAGCGACATCCACTAAACCGTGTCTCGCAGCCGCAATCAGCCTCTAAATGCCGTTTCAAAACCAGCGTGTGAGGCCTGTTTTTGTTAGACGAACGCGGGGCGGATAACGAACGCGCCAACGCTCGCGTTGCTGATAAACTTCTGTTCCGGGGCAAATCGATATCACACAACGGCCCCTGTCCGGAGACCTCCATGACACCGTCCAACACCAACTCCACCTCCGCTCTTCGCCTCAAGACTGGCCTCGCCGAAATGCTCAAAGGCGGCGTCATCATGGACGTCATGGACGTCGATCAAGCCGTCATTGCTGAGAAATCCGGCGCTATCGCCGTCATGGCCCTCGAACGTGTGCCCGCCATGATCCGCGCCCAGGGCGGCGTCGCCCGCATGTCCCACCCCGGCATGATCAAGGCCATCCAGAAGGCCGTCTCCATTCCCGTCATGGCCAAAGCGCGCATCGGCCACTTCGCCGAAGCGCAGGTCCTCGAACACCTCGCCGTCGACTTCATCGACGAGTCCGAAGTCCTCACTCCCGCCGACGAACTCCATCACATCGACAAACACGCCTTCAAAACACCCTTTGTTTGCGGGGCAAAAGACCTTGGGGAAGCTCTCCGCCGCATCGCCGAAGGCGCTGCCTTGATCCGCACCAAGGGCGAGCCAGGCACCGGCGACGTCATCCACGCCGTCCGCCACATGCGCCAGATCCTCTCCGAAATCAGGGCCCTCACCGTGCTCTCTGACCAGGAACTCTACGCCGCCGCCAAGAACCTGCGAGCCCCCTATGAGCTTGTCGTCGGCGTCGCCAGGACCGGCAAACTCCCTGTTCCAAACTTCTCCGCCGGTGGCATCGCCACCCCGGCAGACGCCGCCCTCATGATGCAGCTAGGTGCCGAAACCGTCTTCGTAGGCTCCGGCATTTTCATGAAGGAAGGCAACATCCGCCTCGAAGTCGGCACCTTCAGTGACGATGACGCCAAGCTCTTCGGCGTCAAAGCCGGAGATTTCAAGTCCCCGGAAGAACGCGCAGAAGCCGAGTCCCGCGCCCGCGCCATCGTCCTCGCCGCCACCCACTTCAACGACCCAGCCCTCATCGCGGAAGCCAGTGAAGACTGCATGGGTGCTATGAAGGGCCTCGCAGTCGGCAGCATAGCGGAAGAAGACATGATGCAGAATCGCGGCTGGTAGCGCCTTATGCCTGCGCTCAGCAGCATTGTTCCCATTCTGCCGGTCCATTCCATGAATGCGGCCGCAGATTTCTATCGCAGCCTGGGCTTTACGATTGTGCTCTACACCGGAGCCCAGGACTACGCCTTTGCGCATCGGGACGGCCTCGAAATGCACCTTCGTCAAGCACCCGATCTCGGCCACCAAAGCCCCAGTGGCGTCTACTTTCGCCTGAACCCAGGGACAGCAAAAGCGCTCGAAGAGGCTTTCCGGAACGCCGGCGTACCTATCCTTTCCCCGCTTGAGGAGCGCGAATGGGGAACTCTGGAATTCATGATCAGTGATCCTGACCACAATCTCCTACGCTTCGGCGAGCTTTTGCCCACCAGCCGCCACCCGATAAGCTGAGGTAATGGAATCGATCCCGACTATCGGCGTTCTCGCCCTCCAGGGCGCTTTTGAGGCCCACGCCGCCATGCTGCGCAAGCTGGGCGCGATCACCGTCCTGGTTCGCAAGCCGCAACAACTCGCCGGACTTGACGGCTTGATCATCCCCGGCGGCGAGTCCACCACGTTCCTCAAACACCTCGAGCGCTCCGGCTTTTTCGAAGCACTTCGCAGCTTCACGGTCGCCAAACCCACCTTTGGCACCTGCGCAGGTGCCATCCTGCTCGCTACTGAAGTCTCCAACCCACCCCAACCTTCGCTCGCCGTCATGGATATCGACGTGGCTCGCAACTTCTACGGCCGCCAGAACGATTCCGCTATTCTCGCCGCAACCACCACACTCCCCGGAGGACCGCTCGAAACCGTCTATATCCGCGCCCCCCGCATCTCTCGCAGCGGCCCTGGAGTCGAAGTCCTTGCCCGCCGCGATAATGACCCCACTCTCGTCCGCCAGGGCCATCTCCTCGCTGCCACTTTTCACCCCGAGCTGGGCCACGATCTCCGCGTCCATCAACTCTTCCTCGACATGGTCACGAACGCCCGGCAGCCCCGCTAAGAGCCGCATGCAGTCCGCGCCGGGCACGCGCGTATCGTCCGCGCCGGTCCGCCGTTAGCTTCCTTCACGGCGGAGAATTCTGCGCGATGAGCGGAGCACCGCAGCCGCCAACTCCGCTCCGGCCTCTACAATCTCATCATGCCCCAGGCGCCCACACTCGCCCATCGCCTCTGGCATCTCCCCTTGGACGCCTCCCTCCACGGTCCTGCGCTCGACCAGCATCTTCTGCTCAATCTTTGGATCGTCCTCGCTCTTCTTGCACTCGCTCACGTCCTCGTTTTCATCGGCCTCGCCAAGAGGCGCACGCGCACTCCGCCCCGACGCCAGCGCACCATCGAGTACCTGCCCATCGCCACCCTCGCCCTGCTCTTCACCGTTCTGGCAGCTCGGGCCGAAACCCTCTGGCAGGCTGCTCGATATACCGGCGCAGACCCCTCCGCGCTGCAAGTGGAAGTCACCGGTATGCAGTTCGTCTGGTACTTCCGCTACCCCGGTCCCGACGCCATCTTCGGAGCAGTCAAGCCCGAACTCATCGCCCCCGGCGAAGGTAACCCGCTGGGCCGCGATCCTACCGACGACAGCGGTCGTGACGACTTCATCAGCAGCCAACTGGTCCTGCCCGCCGCCCGCCAGGTCGACCTCCGCCTTCGCGCCCAGGACGTTATCCACGGCTTCAGCGTCCCCGACATGCGCCTCAAGCAGAACGCCGTCCCCGGCCAGACCATCCACATCCACTTCACCCCGACTGCGCCCGGTGACTACGCCATACTGTGCACCCAACTCTGCGGCTCCGGACACTACCGCATGGCGGCTACGCTTCGCGTCCTTTCTCAAAGCGACTTCGACGCCTGGGTTGCCCGGCACCGTATGCCCGCCATGGGTGCTACACCATGAACCCACCGCGCAACTTGGCTGCCCCGGGTTCCGACTCCCCAACCCAGCGTTCTGCCGCCCCCCATCCTCGACTCACCCACCACCGCACGATCGGCTTCGCCTACCTCGCCCTCTCCGCGACCGCTCTCCTCGCCGGCCTGCTCCTGTCGCTGGTCATGCGGCTCCACCTGGCCTGGCCCGACTGGCGGCTTCCACTCCATGGCCCTGTTCTTCCGGAGGAATACCTGGGAGCTGTCACCCTCCACGGCACGCTGATGCTCTTCTTCGTGCTCACGGTGGCGCCGCTCTGGGGCTTCGGCAACCTCATCCTCCCCGCCCAGATCGGCAGCCGCCGCACCGCCTTCCCTCGTTTCAACGCGGCCGCCTTCGCGCTCACCGCGCTTGCACTTCTTACCCTTCTAGCAAGCCCCTTCGTTCCCGGCGGGACTGCTATCTCCGGCTGGACGTCCTACCCCCCAATGTCTGCCATCGCCGCCTCCGGCCCTGGCCAGGCGCTTGGCATGGACGTCTGGTTGCTCAGCATTGCGCTCTTTGCGCTCGCCTCCTGCATCGCCGCGGTTAATATGCTCACGACCATCCTCTGCCTGCGCTGCGATGGCATGGTCTGGCATCGCCTCCCGCTCACTGTCTGGGGATGGTTCACGGCCGCGCTGCTCTCGCTTCCCGCTTTCGCCGTCCTGCTCGCTGCCCTGCTTCTCCTCTTCTGCGACCGCCATCTGCAAACCGGGTTCTTTCTCCCCGCAACTCTAGTGGTCAACGGCGTACTCATCCGCACCACAACGGATGGCTCACCGCTGCTCTGGCTGCATCTCTTCTGGTTCTTCGGCCACCCCGAGGTCTACATCGCCATCCTGCCGGGCATCGGCCTCACTTCCATGGTGCTGGCCAACTTTGCCCGCCGCCGCGTCTTCGCCTACCGCCTGATGATCGCGGTGACGCTGCTCATCGGCCTGCTGGGCATTCTGGTCTGGGGCCACCACATGTTCGTCGCTGGCCTGAGCCCATTCGCCGGGTCGGCATTCGCCATCTCCACCATGGCCATCGCACTCCCCGCCTCGGCCGAAGTTCTAAGCTGGCTCGCTACAATCTGGGGCTCGCGCCCGCGACTTACCAGCGCCATGCTTTTCGCCCTCGGCTTCGTCTCGCTCTTCGTAGCCGGGGGTCTGACCGGCCCCATCCTGGCCCAGCCGATCCTCGATCAATACCTCCACAACACCTTCTTCGTCGTCGCCCACTTCCATCTCATCATGGCCATGGCCGGAGTCTTCGGCCTCTTCCTGGCGACATACTACTGGTTTCCACTCCTCGCCGATCGCACGCTCAATGAAACCCTGGGCCGTACTCACTTCTTCGCCACACTCGTCGGCGCGTACGCCACTTTCCTTCCGATGCATCTCACCGGACTTGCTGGAGAGCCTCGGCACTATGCCCAATTTACCGGCATAGCCGGTCCCGCGGGCACGCTTCTCGCGTCCACCATGCCCTTGCAGCGCATCATCACCTTCGCCGCAATTTTCCTTGCGGCAGCGCAGCTACCTTTCCTCCTGAATCTCTGCATTACGCTCCGGTCTCCCTTTCCTTCCGCATCGAACCCATGGGACGCGACCACCATGGAGTGGGCCCCGGAAGCGCCTTCCACTGCGTCAGTCCCGCTCATTGTCCACAGGGGACCATCTGAATATTCACTTGATGGACAAAATTGTTATCCGCAATGGCAGCCGCTCACGCAACCAGAACAACCAGAGTAAGCTCGAATCTACAAGCTCGACGAAGGGGATTTACTATGCCTACCGTCTTCACGCCGCCACAGCTTGATCCGCGCCACCATACCGAGCGTCCCGGTGACCGTTCGGGCGACCCCGGCGAGGGCGACCACGGCTCCGGCCGCCGCCCGCCCACCGACAAACGTACCGGCGGCTCCGGCGATGGAGACAACTGGAACGACCGCCCCGTCGGTGCGCGTGGCCCACGCGAGCGTCTCGTCCAGTCCCGCATCGGTCTCGCGTCCGCGCTGGCCGGCGACCTGATGTTCTTTATCGCTCTCATCAGCGCCTTCTTCGTCACCAAAGCCAACGGCCACTTCACAGCGCACGGCGACTGGGTTCACGAGTGGATGCCCACCAGCATCCCCCGCATCCTGCTGCTCAACACCGCCGTGCTCTTGTTTAGCTCGGTCACGGCCGAGATTGCCCGTCGCAGCATGTTCCGCGTCCACGATGCGATGGACGAGTGGATCGGCCTTGGCAAGCCCACCTCCCGCCGGGCCGCGCTTTGGCTTTCGCTCACCCTGACGCTGGGCATCGTCTTCCTGGTCGGTCAGTGGATCGCCTGGCAGCAGCTCGCTGCGCAACACGTCTTCTTCCGCTCGAACCCGAGCAGCCACTTCTTCTACCTCATCACCGTCACCCACGCGCTGCATCTGTTCCTTGGCTTGACCGCGCTGATCGCCGCACTCACCGCTCTCCGTACCTCGCGCGTGTTCGCCAGCCGCCAGATCTGGGTGGACACCACCGTCTGGTACTGGCACGCCATGGGCGCGCTCTGGATCTTCCTGTTCGTCCTGCTCGAGTTCTTCCAGTGAAGCTGCGCAAAGCTGGTTCCGATGTTGCAGCGAAGCCATCTGCTTGCTGGCTCCGGTGCGGAGCTGCAGTTGTAGCAGATGCATTGGCTCCAAGGCCACGACGCGAGGCCGGAGTGCCACCGGCCTTTAGCCCGCGGCACAACCGACTTCTGACGAGATCCGCTTTAGCCCTGGGCCTGCTTTTTCCCGCCGCGCACGGCCACGCTCAGGGTTGCGCCCAATGTCGCGACAACATGCAATCTACCCCACCCGAAGTTCAAGCTGCCTACCGCCACGCCATCGAACTCCTGGCGATCTCTGGCGTGGCCGTCTTCACCGGCGGCGCACTGCTGCTGCGCCGTTATCGCTGAGACTTACTTCTCATTCCTGATCCATGCCTTTAGCTTTCAGCACAATCTTCATCGAATCCGCCACCGGGTTCGACGCCAATCGCAAGGCCTCCGCCGCCTCGTCCAGCGAAAACCGGTGCGAGATCAATTGCGTCAAATCCATCTTCCCCGACCGATAGCCCTCAAACACGAGATCGATCCCCTCCTGCTGAATCGCCACCGAAGCCGAGTACGACCCCATCAGCGTTTTCTCGTCCATGCACACCGCCGCCGGATCAAACGGTGCCGTCCCATGCTGAGTGCTGGCGAACAACATGACCCGCCCGCCGGGTCGAATAGCATCCATCGCCGTCGCAATTAACGCATCCGCGCCGACCGCCACCAAGGCAACATCCGCACCCCTGCCTTCCGTTGCAGCCTTTGCCGCGCCAACAACATCCGCACGAGCGTCCGGCCCCGAAGATACGATCGGATGCTCCAGCCCGAACTTCGCCGCAATCGCATGACGCTCTGGATAAAGATCTGAAGTCAGCACCGTGGCTCCGGTCTGCTGCGCCAGCGCCGCCAGCAGTATCCCGATACTCCCCTGCCCAATCACCAGCACCGTATCGTCCGGCTCGAGCGCCAGCAGCTTGATCGCCTTGAAGCACGTATTCACCGGCTCAATAAACGCCGCCTGCTCGAATGGAATATCGTCGGGCACTCGGATCAACCCGGCTGGCGTCACCCCATCGCCGACGATCCAATCCATCACCCGGATATACTCCGCGAACCCGCCACCCGCAGGCTCGCCCACACCCGCAGTTGTACCGACCTTCTTGTACGTCTCGCACTGCGCGAACGTTTGTTTGCGGCAATAGAAGCACTTTCCACACGGAATATGATGGAACGCCATCACGCGGTCGCCCACCGCAAACCCGTACACGCCTTCACCGACAGCAGCGATAGTCCCCGCCATCTCATGCCCAAACACCCGCGGCGCCGAGTGCGATCCTGTATGAATCTTCTTCAGGTCCGTGCCGCAGATGCCGCATGCATCGATCCGCACCAGCACCTCGCCCGCGCTGATCTCCGGCACCGTCACCGCTTCGGTCCGCACATCATCGACGCCCCTGTACACCGCAGCCTGCATTCTGGAAGGAATCATCAAATTCGTCACAAAATCAAGTTTAGTGGATGCCAGGCACGCGCAGCAGCGGTACAATTCCCGCCATGTGCCGCATCCATTTTGTTTGCCCGCCGCTGCTTGCCTTCGCCCTCGCGCTCGCGCCGCTTCATGCGCAGACCGCACCCGCCAGGAATGCCCAACCCGCAACCCTGCGCTCCGCACTTCTGGCGCAGTTACACTCCTCCCACGACAAGGCCAATTGGTTCACTCCAGCCAATGCAGCCGTTGCCGGCCTCTCTGCCGAGCAGGCGCGCTGGATTCCGTCCAACGCGGCGGGCAGTAAGGACCCCGGCGCCAACCACTCGGTCGGCATGCTGGCAACCCACCTTGTCTTCTGGAACGAGCTGGCGCTGGCAAAGTTGCGCAGCGGTAAACCAGCGCCCTTCAACGGCAACAACGACGAAACCTTCAACAACTTCGACACCACTTCCTGGGCCGACATCGTGCAACGCCTCGATCACGTCATGGCAGACATCGAGAAGCTAGTCGAGACCATGCCGGAGGATCGGCTCGCCAACGTCGCCCCCACCATCGCCAACATCAGCACGCACAACGCTTACCACACGGGCCAGATGCTTTATGTACGCAAACTCCAGGGCAGTTGGAACCCTGCTAATGGTGTCAAGTAGCTCACGCTCGCTGCGACTTCTCTACGCAGGACCCTAGCTCTTCGCTACCAGCCACACTCCAGCGATCAACAGCGCACATCCCGCCAACCGCCCCGGCGAAGCCGTATGCTGCCGCATCCCGAGTAGCCCAAAATGGTCCAGCGCGACCGACATGACAACGGCCGCCGTCAGGTTCGCGGCCGTAAACAAGCCCGACCCCAGCTTCTGCGCCATCGTCAGCCCCGCCATGGTGGACCCTATGCTGATCACGCCGCCTGTCCAAGCCCACCACGGAACCCCACTCGCCCGTCCCGCAGGGAACGCTTGCCGCATCGCGGCCATCACCAACAGCAAACCAATCAGGCCCGTGGCGTAAACCAGCAGGCATGCCCAGATCGGCTGGTCCAGCCGCTTGTTCAATTCAGCATTCGTCGCACTTTGCAGCGGATTTGCCGCCCCACCCAGAACAGCCACCAGCACAGCAAACCAAGCCATGGTCAACCTCGTCCCAGTTGGATGCTGCAGACGAGCGCGGCTACAATCCGCTCAAGTCGGCGCCGACGTTTGCCGCTGACCCAGGGCCTACACCCCCAGCTCCTCTTGAAGCCTCTGCTGCAGTGCTCGCAGCGCTCTGTGCGAATCCCGGCCAAGCCGCATCGTTTTCCCCCACATATGCGGTCGAACGGCTGTATGAAGCGCAAACGCGGGGGTATTGAAATGACCATGCTTCGTCGCAAAGTTCCCCAACGAAGCCAGCTCAAAGTTCCAACCATCCGACACACCCTTTATTGCCCGGAATGGCAACCCGTGAGCCCGCGCCAACCTCCCCACCGTCGCCGCTTCCATATCGACCAATGCCGCGCCGTACGCGGCGAACAGCCGCCCCTTTTCGCGCACACTCGCAATCGAATCGGCCGTCGCCAGTACGCTGCCCCTTGCGGCGGTCGTTGAAAAACGCTCCCCGGTCCGAACGTCCACCACCTTGCTTGCCTCGAGCACACTACCCACCGCAATCGCCGGATCGCAGGCCCCAGCCAGCCCCGCCGAGATCAACTGAGAGCACTCGCCCATCTTGAAAGCCGCTTCTACAGCCAGCGCCGCGCGATTTCCACCCATCCCCGCTGCAACCACGACCGCCTGACCACGGCGCCATGCAAAAACACCACGATGCCGCTGCTCCTGATGCACCGTCCACCCATGTACGAGCCCGGCAACCTCGCGCGGCAGAGCCGCAATGATGGCAATCACGCGCGCACCGGCGGCGGCGGGGCGTACCCATTCGCCACAAACCAATCCACTGCCGAGCGTAACGCGTCCTCAACCGGTCTCACCTCAAACCCCAGCTCCCGCTCCGCTTTCGCTGAGCTCGCAAACATCATCTTTTTACCCATGCGCACCGCCTCGACCGTCGCTCGAGGCTCCTTGCCGCGCAACTTCCCTGTAATCATCTCTTCTAAAAATGCATACGCCATCGCCACCGTATGCGGCACCTTGTGCTTCGGGGAGGCCAGTCCCGTAATCCCCGCCAGACGGTCCAATATTTGCTTCAGGGTCAGGTTCTCGCCCCCTAGAATGTATCGTTCCCCCGCCACACCGCGCGTCAACGCGAGCAGATGCGCTCGCGCAATCTCGCGCACATCCACCAGGTTCAACCCGGTATCCACGTACGCCGGAAAGTTACCGTTCAGAAAGTCCACTACGATCCGCCCCGTTGGCGTCGGCTTCGTATCCCATGCACCGATCGGAGTCGTTGGGTTCAGAATCACCACATCCTGTCCCGCGCGAGCAGCCGCAAGCGCCTCCCGCTCCGCCAGCCACTTGGACCGCTTGTAGTGGCCGATCATGTCCTGCTCGCCCACCGGAGTATCTTCATCGACGACCGTCCCGTCCGTCTTGAATCCCATCGTCGCCACGCTCGACGTATACACCACCCTCGGCACGCCCGCCTCTCGCGCAAGCCGGAGCAACTCCCGCGTGCCGCCAACGTTGGCCTCGTACATGTCGGCGGGATCAGGCACCCACAGTCGATAATCCGCGGCCACGTGGATCACCGCATCGCAACCCCGCAGCGCGGCCCTGTAACTCTCAGGCCGACGCAGATCGCCGGGTATAACTGTAGCTTGCTTTGGAAGATGCGTCAGGATCGAAGTGGGCCGTGCCAGGCAACGAAGACTTGCCCCTTGCCCGGCTGCCAGAAGCGCGACGTGCGAACCCACGAAGCCCGTCGCGCCAGTCAGGAATAGATTCATGGGCGACTAGTCTAGCTTCTCCGCCTCAATCTGGATATTCTTCTCCCCCGCCGCCTTCTTCTCCCAGTACTTCTTGACCCACGCGTCAAACGTCTTTCCCGCTGCCGTATCCCGCCCGCTGAACTTGAGCCCCGCCACATCGGCATAAGCAATATTCACGCGCACATGCGGCTCTCCCGGCTTTGGCGTCGGCATCAGCCGGATCACCGAATCCTCCAGCGTCTTGCCCGTCCACCGGTCATACAGATACCCCTCGACGGCCGAGCCATCCTTCAACGTCACGGTGATGTCTCCGCGATAATCAAACGCCTTCTCCAGCGCGTCGCGGACGTCAGCTTCGGTCGCGAGCGTTGGGATAGACCCTTCCAGATTCTCGCGCTCACGTCCCGCCGCGTGCTCCAGTTCGTCCGGATTCACCTGCTGCAACTGCTCGACCTTCAAATGCTCCTGCTGCAAAGTCGCCATGGCTAATCTCCCGCAACGCTGGTCAGGTTTGAGTCGTTCACCGAAGTCGTCACCACCACCGGCGTGGCTGGCGAGCCAATCTGCACCAGCGGACCATGCCCTTCCGGCTTCCACTCGTTCAGCATCTTTTGCGCGCCTGCGTCGTCGTACTTGCCCATGAACAAAGCCTTCGCCGTCTGCAGAAGGCCCGTCATCGAGCCGAACGTATAGTTCACGCCGCTTGCCTCGTAGCCGGAATGCACCATGCAGTTCGCGCATCTGGGGTTGCCGGATTCGGTGCCATAGTTCGCCCACTCCACCGCGTCCATCAACTCCTGGAAGGTGTCAGCGTAGCCATCCTGCAACAAATAGCACGGCTTCTGCCAGCCGAAGATCGAGTACGTAGGCATCCCCCATGGCGTACACGTCAGCTCTTTATGCCCCATCAGGAACTCCATGAACATCGGAGAGGCATTGAACTTCCATGTGCTTTTCCGGTTCGACAAAATCGACCGGAACAGCTTCCGCGACTTCGCCCTGCCGAGAAAATGCTGCTGGTCCGGAGCCTTGTCGTACGTGTAACCGGGCGATACCATCATGCTCTCGACGCCCGCGTCCATCATCTGGTCAAAATGCCGCCGCACCGAGTTCGGATCAGCGCCATCGAACAGCGTCGTATTCGTGGTCACGCGAAACCCCGCGTCCACGGCCGCCTTGATGCCACTCATCGCAATATCGTACCCACCCTCGCGGCACACGCCAAAGTCGTGATGCTCGCGCTCGCCATCCACATGCACCGAAAACGAGAGGTACTTCGAAGGGGTAAACAGGTGCAGCTTCTCTTTCAGCAGCAGCGCGTTCGTGCACATGTACACATACTTCTTGCGCGCCACCAGGCCAGCCACGATCTCCGGCATGCGGGGATGCAGCAGCGGCTCGCCGCCCGGAATCGCCACCATCGGCGTGCCGCATTGCTCGACCGCCTCGAAGCACTGCTCCGGCGTCAGCTCGGCCTTCAGGATGTGCGCCGGATACTGAATCTTTCCGCATCCCGCGCACGCCAGGTTGCAGCGAAACAGGGGCTCCAGCATCAGCACCAGCGGATACCGCTTGCGCCCGGAAAGCTTCTGCTTGATCACATAACTTGCTACAGTCCACGCTTGAGAGACAGGAACGGCCATGGAGGTATTTTATCAAACGCATCGCGCGTAACGGCATAAAAGGGTACCTGCGCGAGTGCGCACCGGAGCTTTCTGGACGATAGCCACGCTACTCTCTCAGCTGTCGCAGCGTCTCTCACAAGGATTCGGCCCTGCGACTTCACCTGTTAGCATGCCTCGAGTTGGCGCGAGAGGCTACCAGATATGAAAATACTGCGATTCGCCGGCGCTCTTGCACACGATCCGGCCATCGATGCCTGGATGGATGGCCATAAGGGTGAACTTGGCGCACTGGCGGAGTTTTGGTTTGAGGTAATGCGAAATTGTGGCGACGAAGTCCGCGAGATTCTGCATGACGGCTGTCCGGTTGCGTGTCTCGGCGATGCTCCCTTCGGCTATGTCAACGTACTCTCGTCGCATGTAAATGTGGGGTTCTTTCAGGGCGCGGGACTGGCAGATCCGGGCCGCTTGCTGGAAGGCTCAGGCAAGTTCATGCGCCACGTGAAGCTAAAGCCGGGAGCCGCCACAGACGCAGCAGCACTGCGCTGCCTTATCAGAACGGCATATGCAGACATCCAGGCCAAATTGGAGAATGGTTAGCTCGAGAATCGAATTTCCCGTTTCGCTCGGCGGGCGCATTATCGGTCGGCTAAGGTAACACGAAGGACGATCACCACATCCGTGATCCTTACCGAGAAGCCTGCTGACCATTCAGGGACGCGCAGCAATTCCTCAACCTAGTCGCCCTGCTCCATAGCCTTCTTGTACGTCGTCAGAGCAAGCAGCGGAAAATACTGCTTATACAGGTGATATCCCAGGTAGAAAACTCGCGGAAAACCCGTCCCCGTGTAGTAGCTCTCGCCATTTCGCCCCGGCGCGAGCTCATCCCAGGACCCGTCACCATGTTGCTTCGTGATCAACCAACGAATTCCCTTGGCTACCGAATCCGAGCGCGTATCGTTCGCGGCCAGCAGTCCCAGCAGCGCCCAGGCGGTCTGCGACGGCGTCGACGGCCCAATGCCGCGCTGGTCCGGGTCGTCATACGTTCCGCAGGTCTCTCCCCATCCGCCGTCAGGATTCTGCACCATGCGAATCCACTCGGCAGCCTGCTGTACCGATGGTTCAAGGTAGGAATAGTCCATCGCCTGCAGACCGCGCAACACCAGAAACGTGCCGTACAGATAATTCACACCCCAACGCCCGAACCAGCTTCCATCCGGCTCCTGCTCTTTGAGGATAAACTCGACAGCCTTTTTCACGCGCTTGTCGCGACGGGTGTAACCGTACGCCGCCAGCATTTCCAGAATGCGTCCGGTGATGTCCACCGTCGGCGGATCGATCATCGCGTTGTGATCCGCGAACGGAATCGACTCAAAGATCTTCTTGGTGTTGTCCTTGTCGAACGATGCCCATCCGCCGTTCTTGCACTGCATCGCAAATACCCACGCCACAGCGCGCTGCGTCACCTCATGCTGATAACGCTCGCGAGGATTATCCACCGCCTTCAGCGCCAGCAGCACCTCGCCCGTATCGTCCACATCCGGCTGATGATCGTTGTTGAAGAAGAAGCACCAGCAGCTCGCATCCGGACACTTCACGTTGTGCGACCAGTCGCCCTGGTAACGAATCTCCTTGCTCAGCAGCCAGTTCGCAGCCTTCACCAGCCGCGGGTCGTGCCTGCCCAGCCCGACCTCACCCAGCGTCGACAACACCTGAGCCGTATCCCAGACCGGAGAAAAGCACGGCTGCATACGGAACGTCGGCACGGCGTATCCCGGCTCGCCCTCAGGATTGTCAATACCCAGCTTTTCGAACTCGTCCATCGCGCGGATGACTTGTGGATCGTCCGGCGAATAGCCGAGTGTAAACAGCGCCACGATCGCGTTAAGCATGGCCGGATAGATTGCGCCCAGACCGTCGGACCGCTCGAAGTGGTCCAGCATCCACCGCTCGGCCTTCTTCAGAGCCATCTTGCGCAGAGGCCTGATATGAATTCGCTCCGCCCAGTGCGCCAGCCGATCTGTAAACAGGAAGAAGTTTCGCCACGAGAAGGGGTGCTTGGAGTCCCAGCGCAGGTGCAGGTTCGCATTCTTCCGACCGCCCACAAACAGCTCTTCGATGCCCTGTTCCGCCGGTATCTTCTTGAACGGCTTCTTCGCGTAGATGATCGAGAGCGGCACGAGGATCGCCCGCGACCACGCACTGATCTCGTAAACATTGAAGTAGAACCAGTCCGGAAACAGCACTATCTCCGGCGGAACGGCGGGCACCGCGTCGTAGTCGTACTGACCCAGCGCACACAGATAAATCTTCGTAAACGTGTTGCACTGAATCACGCCGCCGAGCGAAAGCACATTTCCCCGTGCCTTTACCAGCAGCGGATGCTCCGCGCTCCAACCCATGAGCTTCAGCGCCAGATAGCACTTCACGCCGTAGTTCACATTGGAAGGCCCACCCGGATACAGGCTCCATCCGCCGTCGTCATTCTGATGGCGCAGAATTTCATTGATCGCCCGCTCCATCTTTCCGCGATCGCCCGTCCCCAGCAGCGTGTGCATGAAAATGTAGTCGGCCTCGAGCATTACGTCCGCTTCGAGTTCGCCACACCAGTAGCCTTCGTCAGATTGCTCGGCCAGCAGCCAGTCCACGGACTTCTTGATGCCGGCGATCACATGATCAAGACCCAGATCCATGCGCCCAAAGCGCGGTTGGGCCGGGGCCACGGCCTGCGCGGCTCCCTGCTTTTGCGGATTGGATGAAGATGCGTTCATGCGGCTGCTAAAATCCTGCTGCCACTCCGGTTTGCTTCGAAGCAGCGGTACGCGTTTCGTACGCCCTAGGCCCGAGGCTGCGCGACAGGAGTCGATCCAATCGCCTTGATGATCTCGGGCGGCAAGCCAAACCGCACATTCTCCGGCATCACTTCAATTTCTTCGACCGACCCATAGCCCTTGCCCTGCAGATAGCGCACCACATCCTGCACCAGAACTTCGGGCGCCGACGCGCCAGCAGTAATGGCGACAGTGTTAACGCTCTCGATCCACTCCGGTCGAATGTCCTCGGCCTTGTCGATCAGATAGGAATTCGTGCCCAGGTTCTGCGAAACCTCGACCAGACGATTCGAGTTGGAACTGTTCCGCGACCCCACAACCAGCACCACATCCGCACCGTGCGCCACGTTCTTGACCGCCGTCTGACGGTTCTCCGTCGCATAGCAGATGTCCTGCGCGTGCGGTCCAACAATGCTCGGAAACTTCTTCTTCAGCGCCTCGATCATGTAACGCGCTTCGTCCAGCGACAGCGTCGTCTGCGTCAAGTACGCCACCTTGTTCGGATCAGGCACCACCAGGGCGGCAACTTCTTCCACCGTCGACACCACCTGGGTCACGTCCGGCGCTTCGCCCTGCGTGCCTTCCACTTCCTCATGGTCCCGATGCCCCACCAGCACCAGCGAATAGCCCTGCTTGGCAAACTTGATCGCCTCTACATGCACCTTAGTCACCAGCGGACAGGTCGCATCGATCACCTTCAATCCACGCTCTTTCGCCCGCTCCCGTACCGCCGGCGAAACCCCGTGCGCGGAGTAGATGACGCGCGCGCCTTCCGGCACCTCGTCGAGTTCATTGACAAAGATTGCACCCTTCTGCGCTAGATCGTTCACTACATAGCTGTTATGGACTATTTCCTTGCGCACGTAGATCGGAGCGCCGAAGGTATCCAGCGCAATCTGCACAATATCGATCGCGCGAACCACACCCGCACAAAAGCCCCGAGGCTTCAGCAGGAGGACACGCTTTGCTGCCTGTCCGGTTGCAGACTGGCTTACATCGGTAGGGTCAAGGGTAAGGGTACTCACTCAACGAGTATACGCGGTTTGCCCGGGCGCCGTGGTCGCTTTGAACCATCGACGGTGCAATCAACGAACCCAAGGCGACAACCCAGCGTACCACTGGCCGCCGCCTCCGGAGAACGCTGCCGTTACAACCTTCCGCCACACTCCGTATGCGGACAGTCACAGGAAAGCGTTTGCGTACCCGCCGCGTCTTCACAGACCTGCGAGCAAAACTTCTTCCCGTCCGTACAGACGCAGGTACACATTTCGTGTCCGCACTTCTTTGCTTCAGCCATGGCTTGCTCCTTGTGTGTTCGCTCGGTTAGAGCCGATCCAACCCTCGCGCGTTGCTTCAGCCTCTACTGCCGGCCAACATCTGCTCCGCATGACGCAAAGACGTCTCCGTCAGGCTTGCCCCGGACAACATCCGGGCAATCTCCTCGACCCGTTCCCCGCTCTGCATCAGCCGCACGCCCGTCTGTGTTCGCCCTCGCTTCTCCGTCTTCTCGATCAGAAAATGCTGGTCCGCGAAAGCCGCAATCTGCGGCAGATGCGTAATGCACAGCACCTGCTGCGCACGGGAAAGCGCCCGCAGCTTTTGCCCCACAGCCTCGGCGGCCCGCCCGCCGATGCCTATGTCAATCTCGTCGAACACCAGCGTCCGCGGCAGCGCCGCGCGCTTCCGCTTCCCTCCACCCGCCGCCGCGCCTTCTTCCACCGACACCTTCAGCGCCAGCATCACCCGCGACATCTCACCGCCCGAAGCAATCTCCGTCAACGGCTTCAGCGGCTCACCGGGATTGGTCGCAATCGTGCAGGCCACGGCGTCCCAGCCCGCCGCCGTCCACGCATCTTCCTGTTCGTGAGCTGTCACCGCAACCAGAAACCGCGTCTGCATTGCGAGCTCATTGATCTGCCGCTCCGCGATTTTCGCCAGCTTCCGCGCCGACTCCTCACGGTCCTCCGTCAGCGACCGTGCCGCGCGCCGGTATGCGCTCCCCGCAGCCGCTAACGCGGCTTGCAACTCCGCCAGCCGCGCATCCCGATTCTCCAGGTCCGACAACTTCTGCGCCACGTCCACCCCAAAGGCCATCACCTCGCCCAGCGTCGCCCCGTACTTGCGCTTCACACGATCGAGCGCCACCAATCGTTCCTCGATCTCACCCAGCCGCTCGGGTGACGCCGTAATATTCCCCGCAAACTGCCGCAGCGTCGCGGACGCATCCTCCACCGCCGCCTTCGCCGAGCGCAACTGCCCCGCCGTCTCCGCAAACTGTCCGTCGAACCGGGCCAGCTCCTCCACCTGTCGCAGTGCCGCGCCTAACAACGACTCCGCAGAAGTCTCCCCTTCGTACAACAGCTCCTGCGCCGCCGTCGCCGACGCAAACAGCTTTTCGGAGTTCGCCAGAACCCGCTTTTCCGTTTCCAGCCGAACGTCTTCTTCCGCGTCCGTCAGGTCCGCCGCCTCGATCTCCCTCGCTTGGAAGCTCCACAGGTCAGCTCGCCGTAACCGGTCCTGCTCCGCTCCCTGCAACTCTTCGATCTCGCCCCCCAGTCGCTTCCATTCGGCGAAAGCCGCCCCCACCGCCTCTGTGGAAAGAACGCCAAACCGATCCAGCAACAATCGCTGCTGCGTTTGATCGAACGCCGTCATCGTTTCGGACTGCGCATGTACCAGCGCCAGCTCCGGCGCCAGTTGCCGCAGAACCCCCACCGTCGCCGGCTGGTTGTTGATGAAAACCCGCCCCTTGCCGCTCGATGAAATCTCGCGCCGCAGCAGGATTTCATCCCCTTCGCCGTCGATCCCGTTGCGCTCCAGGATCTCCTCAGCGCCCGGAGTTGCCTCGAAAACGCACCCCAGCACAGCCTTCTCCGCACCAAACCGCACCAGATCGCTCGACGCCTTGCCCCCCAGCAGCAGCACCAGCGCATCAATCAGGATTGACTTGCCCGCGCCTGTTTCCCCCGTCAGCAGGTTCAGCCCCGCGCCAAACTCCGCGACCGCGTGATCGATGACCGCATAATTCTCCGCGCGCAACTCCAGCAGCATCTCACCCTCGCGAGCTTCACCCAGAGCATAGCAAAGCCAATTGCAACGGGCGAACAAACAGCGCACCCCTCGTAAGAGTCTAGGTGCCGGCACCCCGGCCTTTCGGACATGGCTTCTACTCACCCGAGCTCCCGAGGTACTCCCGCAGATGCCCTGACCCACCCATCCCCGACGTAAACTATCCTCGGCATGACTTTCCTCCCCCTCGCCCTTATTCTGCTTCAGGAATCCGACTCCGCAGCCGGCGCCGCCACCCTCCCCCCGCCGCACGGCGGTGCGCTGGCAGATATGCTGCACAACAGCGGCCCCACCGCCATGACGGTCCTCGTCATCCTTTTGCTGGCCAGTATCTTTTCCTGGTCCATCATGATCTCCAAATGGAAGCAGTTCCGCGCCGCACAATCCCGCAGCACCGCTTTCGTCCGCGCCTTTCGCAAATCAGGCCGCCTCTCCGAAATCGCCGCCGTCGCCGACCAGTTTCGCCCCAGCCCACTCGTCTCCGTCTTCCACGAGATTCACGACGAGTACCAGCGCCAGTCCGGCGGCCGTGGCACACCGCCCAACCCGCAAGCTCTCGAGCGCGCTGCCCAGACCGCTTCCTCCGAGTCCCTCACCCAGATGGAAGCCCGCATGACGTGGCTCGCCACCATCGCCCAGGGCGCCACCTATGTCGGCCTCTTCGGCACCGTCATGGGGATTATCGACGCCTTCCACGGCCTCGGAACCGCCGGCGCGGCCACCCTGCGCGCAGTAGCGCCCGGCATTTCGGAAGCTCTCATCACCACCGCCGCCGGCCTCGTCGTCGCGGTCCCCGCCCTGGTCGGATACAACCAGCTCACCGCCCGCGTCCGCGAGTTCGGCGCGCGCATGGACGACTTCGGTCGCGAACTCCTCAACGCCATCGAAAACGCCGCACTCGTCACAACAGTCGCCCCTCCGACAGCGCCCGACGAACCTCGCCGGAGGGCCTTCTAGCCGTGGCCTACACCAACAGCCGCGGACGCACTCAGACCGCGCTCGCCGACATCAACGTCACGCCGCTGGTCGACGTCGTGCTCGTGCTGCTGCTCATCTTCATGCTCACCGCGCCCGTGCTCCAGTCCGGCGTCGAAGTCGCCGTACCCCATACCCGTTCCGTCAACCAGCTCACCGAAGAGCGTACCGTCATCACCATCGACAAAGACCAGAACGTCTTCCTCAACGCGGGCGGCGCAACTGGCAATACAGACAAGCCGGTCAACATCAACGCCTTGGCCCGCCTTCTAGGCCCTACGCCGCGCGGCGCTCGCCGAGTGCTCTACATACGCGCCGACGAGAAGGTTCCCTTCGGTGCCTTCGCCTCCGTCATGGACGCCGTCAAACAAGCCGGGATCACCAACATCAGCATCGTCACCCAGCCACTCTCTCGCTAAGTCACGCATGTCCAGCCAGACCCATCCCGCGCCAACGCAGCAGCCGCTTGGCAGCGGCCTGGCCGGAGCTGTCGTTCTGCACATCGCGATAGCCGCCGCGCTCATCGCGATCACCTTCCTCCATCCCTCGGCGAAAAACCCATGGGGCGACAAGCAGGCCTCCATCGGTGCCATTCAAGCCTCCATGGTCGCCGCCATCCCTCTGCCCACCAAAGCTCCGCCCACGCCCAAAGCTGTCCTCACCTCCGACAACGTGACCAAAGCCCCCGAAACGCCGCCGAAAGAAAAGACCGCTCCTCCGCCTCGCCCCGAAGATCTACTGATCAAAGCCAAGGTCCCGACGCGGACGCCGCCTAAGGCCGCACCCATCGAAACCGCCGCTCCCCCCAAACACCCCCAACCCGTCCCCGACACCCCCAAAGCCCGCAGCGGCGACGCCTCCACCCAACTCCCCCAGTCCGTCTCGCAAGCCAAGAACGGGACCGCCACCGTTACCGTACAGAACCGCGCTTTTGGCAATCGTTACGCCTACTACCTTCGCATCGTCGGCAGCACAGTCACTCAGAACTACTACACGCAGGAACCCGACCCGCGCGCCTCCCAGGACAAGAGCGTCACCCTGCTCTTCGACATCCAGCGCGACGGCACGCCCGCCAACCTCCGCATCGAAACCCGGAGCGGCTCGCAATCGCTGGACAACGCCGCCCTGCGCGCCATCCAACGCATCGACAGCTTTGGCCCTCTGCCCGAAGGCGACCACATCACCATTGAGTACAAGTTTGATTACCACACGCCTTAGCGCTTCGCGATACACAGCTCGAAAGCGTCTATCCTAACCATGATGCAAAGACGGAACATGATGCGAAGTCCGCAAAGCGCCCTCCTCTCAAAGCTCTTAGTCACAACGGCCCTCTGCCTCGTTGCACCACTCACCCACGCCCAGGACTGGTTCCATCTCGAAACGAGCAGCGGCGCCGAGCGCATCCGCATCGCCGTCGCCGACTTCAAGCCCCAGTCGCAGGACGCCAACGCCGGCAGCTACAAGCGTACCTTCGACAGCACGCTTTTCGCCGATCTGAATGCCGCCGGCATCTTCGACATCGTCTCCAAGTCCCAGATTCCCCAATCCGCACCCGGCTCTCCGTCCGAAATCCGCCTCCCCGAGTGGTCCGCCCCTCCCTCCAGCGCAGCCATGGTCGCCTTCGGCAACCTCGCCACGCAGGGTAGCCGCCTCGTTGTCAACGGCTATCTCGACGACGCCAAGAACGCCCAATACCCGCAGGTCTTCGCCAAGCAATATAACGAAGAGGCCTCCGAAGATCAGGCCCGCCAGATCGCGCACCGTTTCGCCGACGAAATAATTTCCCGACTCGGCGGCGGCGTCTCCGGCATCGCCGAGACCAAAATCTTCTACGTCAGACAATCCGGCCAGACCAAAGAAATCTGGCAGATGGACTATGACGGAGCCAATCAGCATGCGCTCACCCATCTCGGTACGGTCTCACTTTCGCCGCGCATCTCGCCGGACAACTCCCGCCTCGCCTTCAGCGCGCTCGGCCGCGAAGGCTTCCAGATCAAGGTTTTCTCGCTCCTGCTCAACCGCATGATTAACTTCCCGGCAGCGGGCGGCACCAACCTGTCCCCCGCGTGGTCGCCCACCGGTCGCCAGCTCGCCTTCTCCTCCTCCCGCACCGGAGACCCGGAAATCTGGACATCCGACGCCGACGGCAACATCGCCCGCCGCGTCACCAGCTTTCGTGGGCCCGACGTTTCACCGGTCTGGAACCCCAAGACCGGAGCACAGCTGGCCTGGATCAGTGGCCGCACCGGCCTGCCTCAGCTCTACATCATGGACGCCGACGGCTCCGGGGTACAGCGCATGACCGACGGAGGCTATGCCACCTCTCCTTCCTGGTCGCCCAACGGCCAGTTCCTCGCCTTCGCCTGGAACCGCAAGTACGGCCCGGGCGCTCCCGGCGGACAGGACATCTACGTCATGGAGATCACCACCAAGCGATGGATTCAGCTCACCCACGATGCAGGCCGGTGCGACTTCCCGACATGGTCGCCGGACGGCCGCCACATCGCCTTCGCCAGTGGATCGCGCATCATGACCATGCTCGCCGACGGCACACAAAAACGTGCCCTCTCAGGTTCGGGGGCCGACATGCCCAACTGGAGCTGGAAGTAAACTGAAAACTACTCGCCGCGCACTTCACATGACCAGCCGGAACCTGAGGCGGACTCAAGAGGAACGAAAATGACAAGCAACTACAAGCTCTCGACCGGATGGAAAGTAGCCGCACTCACTGCAGCCCTCACGCTTGCCGCCGGCTGCCACAAAAAGCCGGCCAGCACTGCTGGCACAGGCCTCGGGGGCGCACCCGACAGCACGCAGCCCGCGCCCACCGCCAGCCTCACCGCCGACCCGCTCGCCATCGATCTAGGCCAGTCCGTCGTGCTCAACTGGCGCACGACCAATGCGACCAGCGTCAACATCGAGGGCGTCGGCCAGGTCCCCGTCAACGGAACCCAGACTGTCTCACCCTCCAACTCCACCAACTTCCACCTCACCGCCAAGGGCGACGGTGGCACCGTGGAAGCTAACGTGCGCGTCACCGTCCGCGTCCCACAGGTTCCCACCACCGCGACCGACCCCAACGCCGGAGCCGGCGGCGACATGGGCACCGATGCCGCCTTCCACCAGAACGTGCAGGACATTTTCTTCGACTACGACAGCTTCGACCTCCGCCCCGATGCGCAATCCGCCGCTCTCGGTGCCGCCCGGTATCTCGCCGCGCATCCTGCGATCAAGGTCCTCATTGGCGGCTATTGCGACGACCGCGGCTCCGCCGAGTACAACATCACCCTCGGTGAAAACCGCGCCAACGCCGCCCGAACCGCCCTCATCAGCGCCGGCGTTCCGGCCTCCCGCGTCCGCGTCGTGAGCTACGGCAAGGAACGTCAATTCTGTTCCGAGGAAAACGAAACCTGCTGGCAGGAAAACCGGCGCGCCCAGTTCTCGATCGACCGCTAAACGGATTGCCCGTGTCCCGCCCAGCGGCGGATGACGACGGCGCAATCATCGCCACCGGCGCCACATACCGCCCTGGGCTGAATGGCCCAGGTAAAAGCCAGCTGAAGGACGAGGGCTGGAGGCCCGGCATACTCACCGGGCGAGAGTCACAGGAGTCTGCCATGCTTACCATCCGCCGCCTCACCTTATCTACGCTGTTCCTCACGACCGCCTTGACTCTCCCCGCCCACGCGGTCAGCAAGGAGATGATCCAACTCCAGACCCAGGTCCAGCAGCTGCAGGAAGCCGTCGCTCGCCTCCAGCAATCGAACGACGAGCGCATGGGCGTGCTCAAAGACCTCGTCCAGCAAACCGCCGACTCCGTCAACCGGATGTCCCTCAGCGTCGGCAACCTGCAGCAGCACATCACCACGCAACAGGAGGCCGCAGGCGCAAAGTCCGACCAGCTCTCCGGCCAGGTGCAGTCTCTCAACGATTCGCTCGACGAGCTCAAGGCCCGTATGGCCAGGATGGACAAGGCCCTCCAGAACATAGAAGGTCAGCAGCAATCCACGAACGCCGCGCTCCAGAACCTGCCCTCCACCGGGCCACCCCCGGCCACTGGACCCGCTGCTACAGGCAATAACGGCCCCACTGATATGGCTTCCTCGCAGGGCCCGGCACCGGTTACCCGCGCACCCCGCGGCGCCCCAGCCGCCTCCGGCGCCTCCGGCGCGTCGTCTGATGAGCTTTACCGCTCCGCCCTGGGCGACTACATGGCCGGCAAATACCCCGTCGCCGCCTCCGAGTTCGCCGACATCATCCAGCAGTTTCCCGACGATAATCTCTCCGGCAACGCCTACTTCTACCTCGGCGAGATCAACAACAAGACGGGCAAACCCGCCATCGCCATCAAGGACTACGACCGCCTGCTCGAGCACTACCCCGACAACGCCAAGATCCCCGCCGCTCATTTGCACAAAGCCGACGCCCTGGTCGCCATGAAGCAGAACGACGCTGGCGTCCGTGAACTTCGCTCGCTCATCCAGCGCTTTCCCAACTCGCCGGAATCGGCGCAGGCTCGAAGCCGCCTCAACGCCCTCGGCGTACCCATCGTGCCCCGCAACCGGCCAGCCGCCCGCTAAGACAGGGGAACGCAGCCTGCCAGGATCTTTAGTTGCGCAGTTCCCGCAGCGCCGATTCTACCCGCGCCCGCCCCGCTCCATCGAGAGGCAATCGCGGCAACCGTGGCGCACCGCCATAGTAACCGTTCAGGTCGCACCCGTACTTCAAGCCCGCGACTCCCAGCTCGTCTGCGAGCAGCGTGGAAGCCGCCGCAATCCGCTCGGCCTTCTCGACTGCCAGCTTCTCGTCGCCGTCCTTCCAGGCTGCGTACACTTCATGGCACGCCTGCGGAGCGCACGCCGCCAGAGCGGGAACCGCACCCGTCGCGCCAGCCTGAAGCAGCGGCAGCACGTCCCCGCTGCCTCCCGGAAGCACCTGAAAACCCACCCGCTTCGTGCGCGTCTTCAGCGCGGGCTGCGGAGGCGCCACAGCCACCGCCGCTCCCCCGCTTCCCAACATCTCCGCCGAAACAAACGTGGCCGCACCTGTGTTCTCAACCCGCAGCATCCGCGCCGTAACCGCCGCAAAGACCTGCGTTACCGTCACATCATGCGTCACGTCAGACGTCGCTGCCGCAATCGCTTTGAACCTCGTAACCGTCAGATCAGCATCGATCAATCCAATCACATTCGGGTGCGCCGCCAACTCCGCAATCCACTCCAGCGCCAGCGCTGAAACCCCACTGCCGCTGCTCAGGATCACCGGCAGCGGCGAGCCATCCGCCAGCGCGCGAAAGTAGACCAGCGTCTCCTCGGCCGACCTCTTCCACCCGCCCGGAGCATGGGCCAGCACCGCGTCAAAACCCTCTGCAGCAGCAGCTTCGGAAACGCTCAAGGACAATCGCACGCTGTCCCGCGAAACGCCCGTGACCAGCACCTTCTCTTTCGCAGCCGTCTCAGCCACGGCATGCAGAAGCTCGATCGTTTCCTGGTCGGAGAGCGCGCTGGCTTCGCCATTGGTGCTCAGCGCAATCAATCCGGCAGCCGGTGTCTTCGAGAAGCGGTCGACGTTATGCTCGACCTTACGGACATAGAGTCCGCCGTCGCGGTAAAAAGGAGTGGTCAGCGAAACAAAAATTCCATCAAGCAACATACGTAGTCCCATCCTATGCCTGCGCCCCAGAGCGGCGCTATGCGAGAGCCAGTCTCCGGGCATGAAGCGACTGCAGGTCCTGCACCCGCAACGTCCCATTCTGCAGCGACTCAATTCCTTCGACCGCAGCCCGCGCTGCAGCCAGCGTCGTGATCGTCGGCACCCTCGCCAGCACCGCCGCCCCGCGTATAGCCTGGTCGTCGAACACGCGTTCCTTCCCTTGCGGCGTGTTGATAATCAGTTGAATACGCTCCCCTTTGATCAGGTCCACGACGTTCGGCCGACCTTCATTCACCTTGTAAACGCGCTCCACCTGCAGCCCCGCGTTCTCCATCACAGTCGCTGAACCGTGCGTCGCGACAAGCCGGAAGCCAAGATCCACGAACCGTCGCGCCAGCGGCACAACAGCATCCTTGTCCCGATCGTTCACGCTCAGGAACACCGTGCCTTCGAGCGGCAGATGCAGTCCCGCCGCGGTCTGCGCCTTCGCGAACGCCTCGCCAAAGTTGTCGGCAACGCCCATCACTTCGCCGGTCGACTTCATCTCCGGCCCCAGCACCGGGTCCACGCCCTGAAACTTGCCCCAAGGAAATACTGGCGACTTCACAAAGAAGTGGTCGCCCGTTCCCAGATCCTTGCCGCTCGCAAGCTCTTCCGGCAGCAACTCCTTCAGCGTCCGCCCGGTCATCAACCGCGCGGCCACCTTTGCCAGTTGCACCCCTGTGGCCTTCGACACATACGGAACCGTCCGCGATGCGCGAGGATTAACCTCGATCACAAACACCTTGCCGCGCTGAATCGCAAACTGCAAATTGCACAGCCCGATCACATTCAACGCCAGCGCCAGTTTGCGCGTGTACACACGGATCGTTTCCAGTACCTCCGGCGCTAAATCCACCGCCGGCAGCACGCAAGACGAATCGCCCGAATGAACGCCTGCCTCCTCGATATGTTGCATGATGCCCGCGATGATTACGTCCTTGCCATCGCACAGCGCGTCCACATCGACTTCCTGCGCGTCTTCCAGAAAGTGGTCGATCAGCACCGGCCGCTCCTGCGAGTACTCGATGGCCGAGCTCATATACTTCACCACTTCGGCATCGTCGTAGCAGATCACCATCGCGCGACCGCCCAGCACATACGATGGCCTGACCAGCACCGGATACTGCACCCGCCGCGCACCCGCGAGCGCTTCTTCCACGCTCGTCGCCAGCGCGCCCGGAGGCTGCGGAATATCGAGCTCCGTAATCAATTTCCCAAACCGCTTTCGATCCTCCGCAAGATCGATCGACTCCGGCGAAGTCCCTATGATCGGCACCCCCGCCGCCTTCAGCGGCAGGCTCAGGTTCAACGGAGTCTGCCCGCCAAACTGCACAATCATCCCGATCTCCGCGCCACCGGATGCCTCATGCTCATACACCGCCAGCACATCTTCGAGCGTCAAAGGTTCGAAGTACAGCCGGTCGCTGGTGTCATAGTCGGTCGATACCGTCTCCGGATTGCAGTTCACCATGATGGTTTCGAACCCGTCCTCACGCAGCGCGAACGCCGCATGACAGCAGCAGTAATCGAACTCGATTCCCTGCCCGATACGGTTCGGCCCGGAGCCGAGAATGATGACCTTCTTGTTCGCCGTAGGCGCCGCCTCGTCCTCCTCGTCGTAACAGGAGTAAAGGTAAGGCGTGAAGCTCTCAAACTCGCCCGCGCACGTATCCACCATTTTGAAGACCGGCTTGACGCCTAGCTTCTTGCGCAACGCACCAACAGTTTTGGTGCCGGCGCCGCCGTCCAGCTTCCATGCCGCCGCCAGCCGCTCATCGGAAAGCCCCATACGCTTGGCATGCAGCAGGGCATCCGCATCGATGCTCTCCGGCGATATCTCGGAAACCGACTTCAACTCATCCGAGATCTGCTTCATCTGGTGCAGGAACCAGGGGTCCATCCCCGTCATCTGCGCCACTTCGCGCACCGTCTTACCGATATCGAACGCATACCGCAGATACGCCAACCGCTCCGGATGTGGCGTCACGAGCCGTTGTATAAGCCGTCTCGGATCGATGTTGTCGTTGGTGCCCTTCTTGCCCGTTTCAAGCGAGCGCACAGCCTTCATCAGCGCTTCCTTGAAGGTCCGTCCAATCGCCATCACCTCGCCCACCGACTTCATCTGCGGAGACAGCGTTTCGTTCGCACCCGGGAATTTCTCAAACTGCCACTTCGGAATCTTCACCACCACGTAGTCGATCGTTGGTTCAAAGCAAGCTGGCGTGGCTTTCGTTATGTCATTCTGCAATTCATCGAGCGTGTAGCCCACCGCCAGCCGCGCCGCAATCTTCGCGATCGGAAACCCCGTCGCCTTACTCGCCAGCGCCGAACTGCGGGACACACGCGGGTTCATCTCGATCACCGTCATGCGTCCGTTCTGCGGGTTCACCGCGAACTGCACATTGCTGCCCCCGGTCTCGACGCCGATTTCGCGAATGACCGCAATCGCCGCGTCTCTCATGCACTGATACTCGCGGTCGGTCAGCGTCTGCGCCGGGGCGACGGTGATCGAATCGCCCGTATGAACCCCCATCGGATCGAAGTTCTCGATCGAACAGATGATCACTACGTTGTCCTTCAGATCGCGCACCACCTCTAACTCATACTCCTTCCACCCCAGCACCGACTCTTCCAGCAGACACTCATGAACCGGCGAAAGATCGAGCCCGCGCGAAAGTATCTCCATCAACTCTTCGCGGTTGTACGCAATCCCACCGCCCGACCCGCCCAGCGTAAAACTCGGCCGAATGACCACAGGAAAGCCAAGCTTCGTCGCATACTCCAGGCCGTCACGAATGTTGTTAATCAACGCGGACTTCGGCATGTCCAGGCCGATCTTGTTCATCGCATCCTTGAACAACAACCGGTCTTCCGCCTTCTTGATCGCCTCCAGCTTCGCGCCAATCAGCTCAATTCCCAGCCGATCCAGCACCCCAGCATCCGCAAGATCCACCGCAAGATTCAACGCCGTCTGCCCACCAACGGTCGGTAGCACCGCAAACTTGCCTTTGCTTTTCTTGTGGTCATTCCCGCTGGGAATCAGCGTCTCCTCCGCGTCATCCATCATTTCGCTCTCGACTCGCAGAATCTCTTCCAGATACGCTGGTGTCAACGGCTCAATGTAAGTCCGGTCCGCGACGTCAGGATCGGTCATGATGCTGGCCGGGTTCGAGTTCACCAGCACAACCTCATACCCCTCAGCCTTGAGCGCCTTACAAGCCTGCGTGCCGGAGTAGTCGAACTCCGCCGACTGTCCAATAACAATCGGCCCCGAGCCGATCACCAGAATCTTTGCTATGTCATTTCTACGCGGCATTGCTATCGCACCTGCGCCTTATGTTTTTTCTTTTCAGCTCTTATCATTCGACCGTCACGCATTAGAAGACCGAGCAGACTCCAACTGAGATAATCCTTAGAACCGCTCAGATAGTCGCTCTGCAAGCCTAAGCAATGGGCCACATCAGAGTTGGTTACGCCTTCTTCGTTGGCGATCGCGAGTTCCATCACAGCGCTTTTAGGAAGCTCAAGTGCCATCTGCGCTTTCTCTGCGGTTCCGCTTGGAACATTTATATTTCGAGATCGACTCTTTAGCGGATTCAGGTTCGGTGTGACAGCATTCGTCAGAACGCCGCCTGTACTCTCAGTTCCAAACGCACTTATCATTTCGGCTTCTATGCGAAGAGCCTCGAGTTCAGTTAAACCCTCGACAAGAGGAGTAACTAGAACCTTCTTGCCCGCAGCGTGAATCTCCGAAATCTTTTTGCCCTTTGAAGATGTGTCTGTAACTAGTTCATGTTCCCAAGCTCTGATGCCTGTACCCTTGCCGATGTAAAAAGGCATCGCCGGACTAATTAAGGGATTCTTGAGCGCGTAGACGTAAAAGCTCCGCCTCTCGCTCACTTCTTCCACTCTTCCATCATCTTCCGAAAATCCCTGAAGAGATAATGCGAATCATGCGGCCCCGGACTAGCCTCCGGGTGATACTGCACGCTGAACATCGGGTCGGTCTTGTGCTTCAACCCCGCCAGCGTATCGTCGTTCAGATTCACATGCGTCACCGCAACATCGTCAGGCAGCGAAGCCGGATCGACATTGAAGTTATGGTTCTGCGCGGTGATCTCCACCTTGCCTGTCTCAAGATTCTTGATCGGATGGTTCCCGCCATGATGTCCAAACTTCAGCTTGTAAGTCTTGCCGCCTAGCGCCAACCCAAACAGCTGGTGTCCGAGACAAATCCCGAACATCGGCTTCTGGCCCTGCAGTTCGCGCACGTTCTCAATCGCATAATCGAGCGGCTCAGGATCACCCGGCCCGTTCGAAAAGAACACCCCATCCGGCTCCATCGCCAGCACATCCGCCGCCGAGGTCCTCGCTGGAACCACGGTCACGCGGCAGTTCTCGCGGCTCAGCATCCGCAGAATATTTTCCTTGATCCCGTAGTCGTACGCCACCACGTGCAGCGTGTCTTTCGTGGCGTTCGCATCGGCACTCGGCAACAACTTATCGCCCGTCTGGTTCCTGGTCTCGCTGGCGTCCCAGGTGTACGAAACCTTGGTGCTCACCACCGAAGCCAGGTCCGTCCCATCCATCTTTTTGTGAGCAAGCGCCCTCTTCACCAGCGCGTCTACATCCGCAACCGCCGTCGAAATCACCCCGCGCATGACGCCATTGGCGCGCAGATGCCGCACCACCGCCCGCGTATCGATCTCCGCAATCACGGGCACACCGCTGCGTTCCAGATACTCGTCCGCAACCTCAGTCGAACGCCAGTTCGAACTAACCGGCGAAAACTCCCGCGTCACAAGCCCCTCAATGTACGGCCGCGAAGCCTCCGCGTCACTCGGCGAAGTCCCATAATTGCCTATATGTGGATTGGTCAGAACGACAATCTGACCGGCATAAGAGGGATCGGTAAAGATCTCCTGATAGCCGGTGAGCGAAGTATTGAACACCACTTCGCCAACACGTTCGACGATCGCGCCAAACGCTATACCCCGAAAAATGCGCCCGTCTTCGAGCGCCAGAACTGCTTGCATTGTCTCTCCAGAAGAACCGCTTCGAGAGCCGATTTCTAAGATTCTATCAGGCGAGACACTACCCACCCACGGGAAGCCCCACCAGGACCAGGCTTCCCGAAGAGTCACTTACAAGCAGACACCTTTAACCTAGCGCACACGGCAGATGCGGTGCCCGTGCCGGTACCAGCAGTGCCGGTGCGGGTGCCGTCGCCGATGGCGCTGCGCGTCCGCCGGAACCACGCTTCCGACTAGGGCAAGGCCCGCAAGAATAAGCAAAAGGGAACGTTTCAGCATGATGATCTCTCCAGATGGCTTCGACGCTCAGCCGCAGACCGGTAAGAGCATCACATTCCAGCTTAGGTTTTCTGCAAAACGACATCAGCCTATGTCCACGAGCACATCGTCGCCCTCTAAACGTAACGGCAGAACATCGACATGTCCGCGATCCGGCGGCACCGCGTATCCGCTGTCGACGTCGAACGCCCACGAATGCCACGGACACACCACCGCGTTGCCTTCAATCCACCCCTGACCCAGCGGCCCGCGACGATGCGGGCACCAGTTATCCAGTGCGGCCAGCCTGCCGTCCATATTCGCCAGGCAGACCGCAATCCCCTACACCTCGGTCTCCCTCACCTCGCCCGGCGCCGGAGCTTCCATCACCGAACACAACCTTACCCACTCCGCCATGCCAACCTCTCCCGTTAGTATCGCCCGTGAGATGCTGGAGTTCAGCATGGCCAATCCCAAACCCAAAGTCGCTTCCCCAGCCATCGTCCACGAAGTTGTCGACCCGCGCTGGCTCCTCAAGGCGGGCGCCATCACCCTCGCCGTCGCTCTGCTCTTCGGCTACTTGACGCTCTCGCTTCTTTTCTACCAGGGCCAATGGCAGTTCGCGCTCCATCCCTCGCGCACCGTCGCCGCCACGCCGGAATCCGTTCACCTCCCCTTCGAGGCCGTCCGCTTCGGCGTCGACGCCTCCGGCACACCCCAGCTCACCGGTTGGTGGATTCCCTCCGACACCACGAGCGCCCGAACCGCCCTCGTCTTCCACAGCGGCGACGGCACCATGGCCGACGCGCTACCCCAGGCCGCCATCCTCCACGACGCCCACCTCAACGTCTTCCTCTTCGACTACCGAGGCTATGGGACAAGCGGCGGAAAGCACCCATCGCAGCAAACGATGGAGCAAGATACCCACTCAGCATGGGACTTTCTGCACTCCATGCGCGCCGTGAACCCATCTTCTCTCGTCGTATTCGCCGAAGGCCTCGGAGCACCTCTGGCGCTCCACTTCTGCGCGACCGCAAACATCGAATGTCCTGCCCTCATCCTGGACGCACCGGACGGCGACCTGCTCGACCGGGTTCGCCAGGACCAGCGCACCGCCCTCGTCCCCGTTCGCCTACTCTTCCGCGAGACGTTTCCACTGGCCGACCCGCTCCATTCGTCACGGTCGCCAAAGCTTATCTTCTCGTACGGCAGCACTTCAATTCTGTCTGCCGTTCGCAACGCCGCTGACCCCAAGATCACCGTTGAACTCCCCCGGAGGGATGACCCTTCACTCGACCGCAGCATCAAGCGCTTTCTGGACGACTACAACACGCACAAGTGACCTCGCAAACCACAAGAAGCGAGGGCCTCCGGTACTCTGGAGGCCCTGCGAATAGGTGGGAGGGTTTGCTGCGGATAGGGGAAACCGAAACCTGTGGGGGAGAACCGGTCCGGCACTTACTGACTACACTCCTTCAGACGTAAGGGCAGAGCAAAAGTTCTGCACAATGCGACAAATTAACCGAAGGGCGGGAAGGAGTTGCCTCGCTCCGTATTTCTCTTATCGACCGGCCCCAGACAAAGTTTAGGTGGATCTGAGAAGACCTGGAAAGTTCGCAGCATTCACCTTCGCGCCGGGAAACACCAGGTCCATATCGCGCGCGCCCAGGGTCCTGTATGCGGCCTCACCGAGCACGTTGCGAAAGTCCGTCGTGACCGCAAGATCGCGTCCCTCGTTCAACTGCTCGTTCGCGAGTCCTGGCCACTTGCCGTACACCTTACCGCCCTTCACCGAGCCGCCCAGCACAAACATCACGTTGGCATGACCGTGGTCGGTTCCGCCTGTTCCGTTCTGCCGCGCCGTCCGCCCGAACTCAGACATCGTCACCAGCGTGATGTTCTCCGCGTCGTCGCCCATATCTTTCCAGAACGCTGCAATCGATTCTGAAAACTCTTTCAGACGGTTGGCAAGCTGACCATTTACGCTACCCTGGTTTTGATGGGTATCCCAGCCGCCAATGTCTGAGAAGGCCGCCTCAACACCGAGATTGGCCTTCATCAACTGCGCAATCTGCTTCAGGCTGTTGCCAAATGTCGTGGTCGGATAGCTCACCCCCGCTGCCGGCTGATAGTGAGCCGGATCGGCCGACTTCAGCATCTTCACAGCTTCAAAGGTCTCCTGCCCTGTCCCATGCAGCACCGCATCCGAGCTCTGGTCGTACATCGCCTGAAACGCGTTTGAAATCGGCGAGGTCGTCGGCCCGCGGCCGCCGACTGAGAAGTCTCCCAGATTGGCAATCGCAATGGCTGGCAGCTTGCCCTGCAGCGTCCGCGGCACCTGCGTACCCAACGCCACCGCACGGAAAGCCGAAGCCTTCCCGGTCAGCTTCTCATCCAGCAAGGCGCGGTTCAGCCAGCCATCGGTGGTTGCCTTCATGCCCGGCGTTCCGCTCTCCATGTAATCCTGTGCGTCGAAGTGCGAACGCGTCGTGTCAGGCGAGCCTGCGGCGTGGACGATCGCGAGATGCCCCTGGTCGTACAAGGGCTTGAACGCCGCCATGGCCGGGTGCAGACCGAACTGCCCATTCAAATCCAACACCTGTTCCGGCTGGATTGCAATGGTAGGACGTAAGGCGTAGTAGTTCTTCTCCTGATACGGCACCACCACGTTCAGCCCATCGCAGGCGCCGCGCTGAAACAGCACTACCAGCTTCTTCTTACGGGCCGCTGCCGTCGTTACCTCCGCCATAACGGACCGCGTCAGAAACGAAGGGATTACCGATGTTCCTACCAGCGCCAGCGCTCCGCCCTTCATAAAGCCGCGCCGCGTCACCGCCCGCCGCGCGAGATCGCGCCCCTGCATGTCGCAGCCCCAGTCGCTTGTATCCGAATTCCATCTCGTTCCCATAGCCATCTCTCCTGATGTGAAGGGCGGCCGACCGCCCATCTGTAACAACGCTAATCAACGCTAATCAAGGGTCAAAGTTGCACGTCAGGCGCCCGTGAACGCTACCGTCGCTGAAAATCTGGCGATCCCAGCAGCAGGCCCGCCATGGTTGGAACCGGCCCGTCATTGCCTGAATTCGAAGCCATATCGGTCATCGAAGCTCCGCCGCCCCCATACGCCCGTTTGCCCTTGCCCTTACCTCCCGCGGCGAGCATCATGTCACCGGCTCCATTGTCAGCCGCACCCAACGCAAGGTTCCTCTGAGCCTCCTGCGCCTGCCCCGGCCTGGCCGCCTGGTCGAGTACCGCGGCGCGCGTTCTATCCCCTGCAGCTTGCCCCAGAATCAGCGTCTCCAGCCGCGCCTCCGTCACCGGGGAAGGAACCTCAGAATTCGCCACCGCAGCCTGTCCGAGTAACTTTGGCCAATCCGCCCGCGTACCCGGCAAGAGCCCGCCGCTCATCACCAGCGCAAAGTTCATGCGCGACACCAGTGCCGTTGTGCTTACCCACGGCTCCGCGTTCCACGCATAACCATTCGGAGTCTGCATCCCGTACAGCGGCATGCCCAACCGGTCCATTGCCTGCACCAGCGGCAGGGGGTTCGCCACCGCCGCGTCGCTGGCGCGCAACGCCGACACCACAAACTCGATCGGCGTCTTCACCTTCGCTCTATATACCGCGGGCGTCCAGAACTCCGGCGCATCGAACATGGTCCGCAACACCGCCTTGATGTCGCCGCCGCTGGCGACAAACGTTTTCGCCATCCGGTCTTCGAGCGCCGCCGGAGGCGTATCGCTGACAAACCGCACCGCCAGCTTATGCGAAAGGAAGTGCGCCGTCGCGGGGCTGGTAGCCAGCATGTGCAGCACCTCAAGCCCTTCACTCTCGCCGCCCGGCTTGATCGTCTTACCCAACACCTGCTTCGATCCGTCCTCGTGGCGGTTCTCCTCAAACCGGTAGCCGCCTCCGCCGCCAGCGTACGGCCGATCGATCGTCCATCCGGTGAGCACTTTCGCGACATTTGTCACGTCGGTCTGTGTATAACCTGCGCCGCACCAGGGAGCCAGCTTGCTCGCCGGGTGGTCCATGCTCACCTCACACTGCACTCCATAGGTGTGCAGCTCAATCAGTTCGCGCGCATAATTCTCGTTGATCCCCTTCGGCATCAACTTTGCCAGCTGCGAGTTCGGAGCCATTTGGCCGAACCGCTTCCCGCGCTGAGCCGCCTGCGAGTCCGGCCCGATGCTCTGCCAGTTGTCCAGATACATCAACATCGCCGGGCTCTTCGCCGTCGCCACCAGCAGGTCTTCAAATTTGCCCAGCGCATGGGGCCGGATCGTATCTCGTTCATAAGAAGGCAACAGATAAGGTTCGTTCTGGTTCTTGCGGACGTAGACATTGAAATGGTTGAGCCAGAAATCGGTCATCACCGCTTCCAACTGTCTATCGCTGTAAACGTCCCGTAACAGTCGAGTCGCCAGAGCTTCCCCAGCCACCACACGCACGGGGCCGTTCAACGCCACCAGCACCTCAGCCTGCGCGGGACTCAGCCCGTCCGCCAACTGCGCACGCTCCCGCCCTGACAGACTCTTGCGAAACGCCTCGCTCTGATCCGGCGGCATTGCCAGAATCTTAGCCATGCGCGCATCCGGCGCAAGCGCGAGGATCGCAGCGGTGTCCTCACCCGTGTACTCGGCAACCGGCCCACGCTTGCGTGTCTTAACGGCGCCCGCGCCTATCGAGTTAGCGTTCATCGCCGGGGCTCCGGTCCCGTCCATGGCAGGGGTCACAGCTTCGCCTTCACCCGCCGCCGCCTGCGCGGTCTTCGCCTCCTCAGCGCCAGCCAGCTTTTTCGCGTAATTCGCGATCCCATTGGCATAAATGGCATGTTCAACAGGGTCGCTCGGCAGCGACGCATTCGTCTTCTCCATACGCCGAAAGACCACCGGAGGCGGAAACCGCCGCAACAGCGCCTCCTGGCTCAGCTGCATCGCCGGGTAGCGCATCAGCATTGCATTCAAGTTCGAGTCATCAATGCTCTGCGGATTCAATTGGCGCTCAAACCACGCGTGCAGCCCCATCGCTTCCACGGCCTGCACATCGCCCGGCCGTGCGCCGAACGTAAACCGGCTCAGCGCATGCAATGCCTTCTGCTCTTCGGTCAACTTCTGAGGTGGTACCGGCACGCCCCGCTTCGCCACAGGTTCTTCCGCGGCCACGGGCATCGCGACCATCAACGTGCAAAGCGACGCGGAAACCAACGCTGTCCCCGCATCCTGCACTAACCGCACAAAACTCATCCGCTTCGCCATGCCGAGCTCCTTCGCACCGTGCCAGCCCCACCGGCCCGCCTGCTTGCACCCATAGGAACACGAGCCCGCACCATCAGTTGCGCTCTGCACCATCTCGCCAAACCGTTTATTTCAGAACGCTGCGAGGTCCGCCATCGCTTTGAAAAGCTGCTCCGCCTGCGGCAGAATTACGTCTTCCAGCACTGGCTGATACGCCACAAACGTATCCATCGCCCCTACCCGCCGCACCGGCGCATCCAGGTCATGGAACAGTTCGTCGCCAATCCGCGCCGCAATCTCCGCCCCGTAGCCCCAGCTCAGCATGTCCTCATGCGCCACAATCACCTTACTGGTCTTGCGCACGGACTCCGCAATCGCTTCCCAGTCGTACGGAGAAAGCGATCGCAAATCCATTACCTCGACATCCACGCCATGCTCGCGCTGCATCCTCTGCGCCGCCTGCAACGCGCGCGGCACAACCGCCCCGTACGTAATCACCGACAAGTCTTTCCCCGGCTTCACTACGCTCGCCTTGCCAAACGGAATCGAATAGTTCGGCCCCGGGTACGCCGCGCGTCCGAAAGTCTCGCGGTACAGCCGCTTGTGTTCGAGGAACATTACCGGGTCGTCGCAACGAATTGCCGTCCGCAGCAGTCCAATCGCATCCAGCGCGTTTGAAGGCATCACCACCCGTACCCCCGGCGTGTGCGTAAAGATGCTCTCCCCGGACTGCGAGTGATAAATCGAGCCGCCCGTCAGATAGCCGCCCGTCGGAACGCGCACCACCAGCGGGCAATTGAAGGCTCCATTGGACCGCCAGCGCATCAGAGCCAGCTCGTTCCTCAGCTGGTGCATCGCCGGCCAGATATAGTCGAAAAACTGTATCTCCACGACCGGCTTCATGCCTCGTACGGCCATTCCAACAGCCCGGCCCACTATGTTCGCCTCGGCCAGCGGCGAGTTCCACACCCGGTCGTTGCCGAACTCCTTTTGTAACCCGTGCGTCACCTTGAAGACGCCACCCTTGCCCTTCATCTTTCCCGCCCGCAACTCCTTATCGCGCGTAGCGTCGGCCACGTCTTCGCCGAAAACGACCACCCGCTCATCGCGGGCCATCTCGTCGCGCAGGCAGTTGTTGATCAGGTCCAGCATCGTCCGCTCGTTCGGGTCAGCCGTCGCCTCCACCGCCGTCGCGTACCGCACATCCGTCGGCTTCAGATCCTCCGAATAGACATGCCGCAGAATCGTCTCCGCCTTTGGCAGCACCGCCTCCAGCGCCCGGTCGCTCGCCCGCTGGACCTCTTCGTCCACCCGACGCTCCAGCTCGTTGATGCCAGCCGCATCCAGCAGCCCCTCGCGCAGCAACCACATCTGCATCCTGGAGATCGGGTCACGCAGCGCATCGGCCTGCAACTCCTCTTCGCTGCGGTAC
Organism: Terriglobales bacterium; assembly: GCA_038230455.1. Taxonomy (GTDB): domain Bacteria; phylum Acidobacteriota; class Terriglobia; order Terriglobales; family Acidobacteriaceae; genus Granulicella. The sequence goes on along the minus strand of JBBRNF010000010.1, from coordinate 108,758 downwards.
AACCGCTCATCGTCGGAAAGCGAGTGCGAATACGGCCTCGTCACATGACCATGCACCACTGCGGGGCCATTGCCCGCGCGGCAATACGCCACGGCCTCCACCATCGCCTCATAGCTTGCGACAGCGTCCGTACCATCGACTTCCGCAAAGTGGAAGTTCGGAAAATTCGCAATCAGCCGCGAAATGTTCCCGCCCGGGGTATTCGCCTCCACCGGCGTCGAAATTGCGTATCCATTGTCCTCAATGACATACAGCACCGGCAGCTTGCTGTTCGACGCCGTATTCAGCGACTCCCAGAACTCGCCCTGGCTTGTCGAGCCCTCGCCGATCGAAACATACGTCACCTCATCGCCCTGGAATCGCACCTCTTTGAACTCGCGATAATCTCCATCGACCTTCCGTGCGGCTTCCGGATGCTGCGCAAAGTACCGCCCCGCCTCCGCGCAGCCCACCGCATGAAGGCACTGCGTCGCCGTCGAAGAAGACGGCGAAACGATATTCAGACGCTTGCTTGTCCAGTGCGAAGGCATTTGCCGCCCGCCGCTGGCAGGATCATCCGCCGCGCCGACCGCTTGCAGCAGTTGCTCCTCTACCGTGTTCCCCAATGCCAGGCACAACGCGCGGTCGCGATAGTACGGAAAAAACCAATCGTAGCCCGGCTTGAGTGCCAAACCCGCCGCCACGAGCAGGGCCTCATGGCCGGCACACGAGACCTGAAAGAAAATCTTTTGCTGCCGCTTTAGCAGAATCTCGCGGTCGTCCGTTCGCCGCGAGAGGTACATCAGCCGATAGAACTCGATCAGCTGTGCCGCGGACAGCCCCCCGGCCACGGGACGGCCGCTCGTCCGGTCGTCCGCGCGCGCTTGCCGCAGAGCTATCGTGTTTCCTGACTGTTTCTGCGCCAACGCGTTCGTCTCCTTGCTGTCTAGCCTGCCGACCCCGCTCTCCAAGGATTCTACTCGTATCACGCCGGACCCACGATGCACCAGTAGGCGATTTCCAGCGGCCATAAATCCGCAGAAACTTTACTTCTGTCTACTATTGCGACAGCGCCTTTGCTCCCCTTTCCGCCCCGCCGATGCAACGTCCTGACCGCCAAGGGGCCCATGCTGGAACAGACACGCTATCCGTACCCGCTAAAACTGGCCGCCGCCGCATTCCTGCCCGCCGCGCTGTTACTTCTGCTCTTCCTGTGCGGCTGCGGACCCATGGCCACTCGTCCGGACCTCATCCAACTTTCTCACACCGCCACGCCCGCACTGCGCACCGGCAACGGCGCCAGCGGTATCGTCCCGGGCCGTTTTCTCGTCGTCTCCAGCGATCCCGGCCCCTCAGGCGACACCGAGAGGGGCCCCATACTCTCCGGCCTGCACGTCTCGATCGTCCAGACCACCGGCGAAGACGACGACGCCACCTTCGCCCGTCTCTCCGCTCAGCCCGGGGCCGAATTCGTCCTTCGAGACCGCTTCGTCGAAGGACATCCCGTCTCCACCACCGGCATCTCGCCCCCTCGCCCAATCGGCGGCGGTCCCGGAGGCAGCACAGGGACACCGGACGACGAGCTTTACCACTCACCGCAGGGCTGGGCCGTCGTCCAGGCAGGCGGCTATGGCGACGCCAGCACTCCCGGCCCCTGGACGCGCACCACCGGCGCAGGCGTTCGGATTGCGATCCTGGACAGCGGCGTCGACCGCAACCACCCCGACATCACCCCCAACCTCGCCCTCAATGTCTCCGAAGTCGACCAGACTGCCCTACCCAGCCTCTGCGACGACGGTTCCCCTCAGGATCAGGACGGCCATGGCACATGGACCGCTTCTCTGGCAGCCGGAGCCGCCGGCCCCGGCACAGGTGGCGTCATAGGCGTCGCCCCCAACGCCGCCCTGCTCAATATCAAAGTCCTCGAACGCATGCCACTAGGTGACAACCGCGACCTCGCGCAGCGCTGTCTCGGCGGCCAGACCGCCGGCCTGCTGAGCTGGGTCCTTCAGGGTATCGACGACGCTGTCACGAACAGAGCCGATATCATCTCCCTCTCTCTAGGCTCGATCATCGACCTCAACACTGCCGACGGTGCCGGCTGGAAGACCCTCTTCGACCGAGCGACCCACGCTGCTTCCGCCGCTGGAGTCGTCGTCATCGCAGCCGCCGGCAACGACGGCCTCGACCTTTCCGGCGGTCGCTTGCTCGAACTGCCCGCCCAGGCCAGAGACGTACTCGCAGTTGTCGCCTCCACCAATCCCGCTTGCGCGGAAGACCGCAGCCCCGGCGCTGCCTGTCATCCCGGCCCCGTGACCCGTGCCTTCTACAGCAACCACGGATCCAACAACTCCGGCCCCATCATTAACGCCATCGCCGCACCGGGAGGCAGCTACCCCAACATCAGCGACACGGCCGAAAATGGTTGGGTGCGCGGCGCTTGCTCCGCGTCGGCGTGCTTCCACCTGGGTCCCTCATCCTATGTGCAAGCCATGGGCACCAGTGCCTCCGCTCCACTCACCGCCGGAGCGGCCGCTCTCTTCCGCGCCTCCCATCCCAACGCCACCGCCGCACAAACCATCTACGCCCTGGGCATCTCTGCCACCAACGTCCATGGAATGGCCGAACCGCTACTCAACACCGCAGCCGCCCTTGCGCTACCTTGAAATCTGCTCTTCCACTGCGATCAGCTTCTCATTCGCTGCTTCACATCGTGCGCCAGCTTTTCAATCTCATCCGCCTTGCGAATCACGTCCAGCGACAGCTGATCCTTCGTCGTCTTGTCCACAGCGCTCTTCAATTCGGTCGCCAGCTGAAGAAGCTTCGCCGTGTCGTCCACAATGCGCTTCTGCCGATCGTTGGCAATCGCTTTCGTTCGTTGCGCTTCCTGAATGGCGGCCAATGGACTCGGCGAATCGGGCTCGCGCGGGTCTCGAGAATCGCGGCGGTCAGGATTAATCGACGGGAAGTTGGCGGTATTGGGCGGCACGGACCGCTGCGCATCCCGGCTCTGCTGCGACCGCAGCCCGCCCACCACCAGCAACGCACAAACACCTATCGATACCCAGGTCAATCGCATCACAAAACCTCCGCCCTGCTCACCTTCTACTTCGCCAGTCTTTCGTCCGAGCTCTTACCTTGTGGGCCAGCTTCTCAACCTCACATCACTGGTTAGACGCGTCCTGATGAAAGTCCGCCAGTCCTAACCGCGTCAGCGTTTAGAGCCGCTGTCAGCTACACCAGCTTCCTGGCATGCGCCCGGCGCTTGTGCTGCCGTTCAACAGCCTTCAGCTAGGCCAGACGTGTCCCGTGGATCGCCTCTTCCACATCCCTCAACCCCGTGTCCCGGCATCATATCCCGGAGTACGCGCGCCGGACTGCGAACCCCGGGTCTTTAGCCCTGCTTGTAAGAACATGCATCAGCTATCCTTAACCTGATCTTATGCTCGCCTGAAGCTGATCCACGAATCGAACCACCCCATCATGCCCCTTTCGAACCCTCTGCCACAAGACGAACACACGCTGCTCCGCCTCGAGAGCGGCTGGCACGATGACCTCATCGCCTTCCTCCAACACGGCTTGCCTAAAGTCGCTGGCGCGCTGCTCATCGCATTTGTTCTGCAGCGGATCACGATCTTCTTCGTTGCCCGGTTGCGCCGCCGCGCCGACCGCCTGGTCGGCAACTCTCAGCGCGCCGCCCAGCTCCGCACCGTCGCCGGCATCATCCGCGCCTCCGCCTACGGCCTTATCATCGCCTACATCGTCATCCAGTTTCTCGGCGCAGTCGGCGTCCCACTGGGCCCCTTCATCGCGTCCGCCGGGGTTATCGGACTAGGTATAAGCTTCGGCGCGCAGTCCATCTTCAAGGACATTCTTAACGGCATTTTCATCCTCATCGAAGACCAGTTCAACGTAGGCGACACCGTCAAGGTCGCCGGTCTCCAGGGCACTGTCGAAGACGTCACCCTCCGTTGCACCACCCTGCGCGACGGCGACGGTACCGTCTACATCGTACCCAACAGCCAGATCGCCACCGTCTCCAACCTGTCTCGCGACTTCTCCGTGGCCTCACTCACCATCAGCGTCGACGCCTCCGCAGAACCCGACCGCGTCATTGCCGTCCTCGGCCAACTCGCCGCCGGTCTCCGCGAAGACGAAGCCTTCAAACAGGTCATTATCGAAGCCCCCAACGTGCTCGGCGTCGACCGCATCAACGGCCGCGAAGTGAACTACATGGTCAACATCCGCGTCCGCGCCAACCAGCGCGACGGCGTCCTGCGCGAACTCCGCCGCCGGATCCTGCAAACCTTCGAACGCGAGCACATCCCATTTGGCACCGCGACCAGCACCCTCATCGTTTCGCACCCAGACCCCACTGCACCGCCTGCAGCGTAGTTCTGGATTGTTGTTTCTGAGTCTTCGTTGTCCGTTCTCAGCGCACGTGCGGCCCGTCAACCACCTTCAAACCCACAACCGGGGACCGAGACCCTGCAAGGCCGTTGCCAAAGCATCGCCATCACGCAGCGGCGGCAGGCAGCTCTTCTCCCTGCACACCACCGCAAAACTGTCCTCCGCTTCCGGTAATCCATGCAGCGTCTGGGCCAGCGCAGGCGGCAGCATATCCAGCTGCTCCCGCCGCAACCGCACCACACTCTTGTTCACCACAAACCCACCCAGCGCAATCGCTTCGAGCTCTTTTGCCACCGCATCCTCGCCCACCACGCACACCTGCACTGGCCCACGCACCGCCAGCGCCAGCGCCAGCCCATAACTCGCGGCGTACAGCCCGAAATGCTCCACGATACCCGCAAAAACCTTGAGCGTTTCTTCCGCCTTCACCCCATACTCGCGGTCGCCACTCAAGGCTTCCAAACGCAGCAGCAAGGTCGCGGCCACCGGATTCCCCGCGGGCACCGGCGCATCCTGCAACGGCTTGCGCCGCGCACCCAGCGCTCCAATCGCCGCCGCCGCACCCACCCCCTGCTCGGTGTCGAAGAAACCTCCGTCCACCGCATCATAGAACCGCGCCACCATCGTGTCCGTCAACGCCTTGCCGACCATGTAGTAGCGCAACTCACCGGTCGCCTCCCACGCATCGAGACAAGCATTGCCCAGGAAGGCATAGTCCTCGAGCACGCCCGCCACCCGGTCTCGTGGAACAACGCTGTCTCCATACGCCACCACGTGCCAGAGCCCCACGTTCTGATCCCAAGCCGAATCCAACACCCGCTCCAATGACTTCACCGCAAACGCCGTCTCCGCCGCCGCACCCAGACCACGCCCCGCCACCAGATATGCCGAAATGCACATCGCATTCCAGCCCGTGTACATCGTCTTGTCTACAAATGGTGTCTTGCGCACCAATCGCGCAGCGTACAACTTGCCCTTCGCGCGCTCCAACACCTCCTCCTCCCCCGCACCCGGCCGTTCCACCACATGCAGGACATTCTTTGCGGAGTTGTGGTGCATGTCGCCCAGTTCGCGAATATTGAGTACCTTCGAGGCCACTGCAAACTCCTCCGCCGTCAGCACCGCCTTCGCCTCATCGCGCGTCCACGTGAAGTAATCGCCGTCGTCATCCAGCGAGTCGTCCGCATCCTGAGACGCATAGAACCCACCGTTTTCACGATCGCTCAGGCACTCCTCCATCCAGCGCAGAATCTCCTTCGCCACGCGCGCAAACTGCGGCTCGTGGAAGCTTTGAAAGGCATGAACATAGTTCTTCAACAGCTCGCTGTTGTCGTATGCCAGCTTTTCAAAATGCGGCACAATCCACCGCTCATCGACCGAATAGCGGTGAAATCCACCCGCAAGCTGGTCGCAAATACCACCCTGCGCCATCTTCCGCAGCGTCACCTCCGCTACCAGTCGCGCACGCGCCGACTCCGTTCCCGGCCTGGACGCCGCATCGAGCAAAAGCTCAATCGCTCCCGAATGCGGAAACTTGGGCTCCGAGCCAAACCCTCCATTGCGCCCATCGAACTGCTTCACAGCCGCCCCAACCAGCTTCTCGACAAGCTCCGGTCCCAGCTCCCCCGCGTGCCCGGAGAAGCTTTCGCTATGCTCGATCGCCGCAATCACGCTGCTCGCAGACTCGTTCACCTCATCGCGCTTGGTGCGAAAAGCCTCCGCCATCGTCAGCAGCACGCGCGGAAAACCCGGACGGCCATAACGGTCTTCCGGCGGAAAATAAGTTCCCCCAAAGAATGGCCTGCCGTCCGGGGTAAGGAACGCCGTCAATGGCCACCCGCCTTGTCCGCTGATTGCCGCCACCGCCGCCTGGTAACGGGTATCTACATCCGGCCGTTCGTCACGGTCCACCTTCACGGGTATGTAGTGCTCGTTGATGATTTTGGCTGTTGCAGCCGACTCATAGCTTTCGCGGTCCATCACGTGACACCAGTGACACCAAACCGCTCCGATATCCAGCAGCACCGGCTTGTCCTCCGCCGCAGCCTTCGCGAAAGCCTCTGCACCCCACTCGTTCCACTGGATCGGCTGATGCCGCGCCGACCTTAGATACGCCGACGCCGCCTTGCCCAGACCATTCCCATCCACCTCACTCATCCGGAAAACTCCAATCCCTCTAACCCTATCGCAGCTCGCGGCCACCAAACAAAAGGGCCGCGGCGCATGCACGCCACGACCCCGCCTTGTTATCACTACTCCCTAACCCTTGATGCCCGACTTACTGCGGCAGCGGAGCGGGCGCATCCGTCAACGGCTTCGGCGGAGCCGGCGCAGTCGGCGCCGTCAACCCCGGAATGGTCGGGGCCTGTGCGACCGTTCCAGACGCTGCATCGTTCAGGCTGATGCCGTATCGATCCAGCGTGTTCGAAAGGATCTGCGATAGCGAAGCCCGGTCGCGCGCATACGCCGCCGTAGCCGAAATCTGGTTGTTCACCGCCACCGCCAGGTTACGCTGCTGCTGAAGCACGTTGGCCGTAGTCGACGCACCCAATCGGTATTTCTTCTGTTCGGCATCGAGGCTCTGCGCCGCGAAATCGTTCGCCGAATTCGCCGCCTGCACCTGCGCCCGATCATTGGTCAAGGCATACTGAGCGTTGATCACCTGAATTCGAATCTGCGTGTACAGCTGCTGCAACCGCATCTGCGTCTGGCGATACTCCATCTGCGAGCGAGCCTGGTCAGCCTGCGCCGTCCGGTTGCGAAGAGGTATGTTCAGCGACACACCCACACCGTAATCCGGATTATTTGCTGCAAACAAATTCTGCAAAACTCCACCATACCCGGTCGGAACCGTAGTCGGCCCGGCGGGCGTTCCGGTGTTGCCAAAAACGATCGCGTTCGGGTTCTGCGTTCCGCCCAGCGCCTGCGTTCCATAGAAGCCAAACGCATCGATCACCGGAAGCAAGCCATTGCGCTCTGCCTTGATGGTGATCTTGTTGTTCTCCATCGCTAGCGACGCCTGCTCGATCTGAGGATTGTTGGTGTAAGCCTGGCGCACCAGGTCTTCTACCTGCATGTCTTCTTCGGGCAGCCGGTCCAGCCCCACACGGTCGGTCGGCACCACCGGCGCATTGGCCAGTTGAGGATCGTTCAGGTTCCGCGCAATCGCTTGCTTCATGAGCAACTGCTGATACTCCAGGTTCGACTGCGAGGAGATGAGCGCCTGTTTATCCGTCGCCACCGCGGAGTCCGAATTCACCACATCCAGCGGTGCCAGCGTGCCTATCTCCAGCTGCTTGCGATTGTCCGCCGTCAATTGGGTAGACTGCTGCAACGCCCGCGTCTTTGACTGCTCATCCTCATACGCCGACACCAGCGCCCAGTAGATGTTTTCCACCTGCGTCACGGTATAGATCACCTGCTGCCGGAAAGCCGAGTCCGTGATTCGGCGGTCATTCTTTGCCTGCACGATGAATCGATGGTTCAGCGAAATGCAGCAGCCCTGCAGCAGATGCTGAGTCGCTGTCGCACGGAGCGTCGTGTTGGTCGAAGGCGTAAACGCCGTGAAGTTGTTTGTGGTCGTTTGGCGGCTGTTGTTGAACCCGACGCTCAATGCGGTTCCCGTGGCAAATCCCTGCTGATAAGCAAAGTTGCCAGTGAAAACTCCTTGCGTTGCGGTCGGGGAAACGGTGCTCGCGCTCTGGTTCGTCGCGCGCTCATACTCCAGGGTTCCGGTCAGAAACGGATCCAGATTTTCCGGAAGCGGACCGCCGCCGTTCGTGCTCAAGACCAGGCCTGACGACCCAGTACCCGAACCGCCCGTTCCGCTCGCCGTTCCACCTGGTCCACCGCCGCCCGTGATGGTCGTCGTCGAACCCCCCAGCGTGCCTGCCACAATGCCGGTCGAAACACCTCGCAGCGTCGAACCCGCCTTCGCACGCAGGATATCTGTATCGGCAATATCCAGATTAATCCGCGCAATCGCTATGTCGTAGTTGTTTTCAAGCGCCAGCGTCACGGCATCTGCCAGGCTCAGGTAAATCTTCCCGTCGCGCAGCAGATTGTCGAGCCGAGGCGTGTTGCCAAGCCGGGGCTGCGGGTACTCCTTGGGCTCGTATAGCTTCAGCGGATTCTTGAAAAAGTGGTGAGAGTCCGTGTAATCCACCGTGGTCGGCCGCAAATAGAGCGGCTCCGTGAGCTTGGGCTGAGGTGCCTGGGGCAACCCCGGTGTTCCCGTGGTGTCATTCTGCACGCCCTGCTGAGTCGTCGGGCTTACTTGCGTCTGTTGCGCTGCGCCCGGCGTCTGCGACGGCGCCGGCCCCGTCGTTGACTGCTGCGCCAGCCCCGGCTGCATGCCGCTCATCATCACCAGAACGGCGCACGCCGCTGCCTGCATTTGCTTCAATGTCACGGTCGGTTTCTCCAACTTGCTCTCATTACCAGATTGCGTCAGGCGCGAAACGTCTCATCTTTATTTGCAGGCGAACTCCCAGAAGAGGCGTGATACACCCTTGGACACCATTCGCTTCTGCACTAGATACGGCTGACGCTTACCTTTAGTTCCGGGCTTGCCCATCAACGTTTTCGATATCTAAGTATAGCAATGCCCACGGGCCGCTCGCGGGACTGGAAGCGAGCCGATGCACCGTCTCTAAGTCGCATGGCGTGGTAGTGTGCCTTCTGTGACCCAGTGGAAGCTAACGCTCAGCTACGACGGCACCGGCTTTCATGGCTGGCAGGTGCAGCCCGCGCTCCGCACCGTTCAGGGAACGCTCGCCGAAGCCCTCCATCGCGTCACCGGCGAGACGGTCTTGCCGCAAGGCTCAGGCCGCACCGACGCCGGCGTCCACGCCCTCGCGCAGACCGCCTCCTTTCCCCTCGTTGCCCCGATCCCGCCCACGAACCTGCTCAGAGCGCTCAACTCCGTGCTTCCGTCCAGCATCCGCGTCCTGGCTGCCGAACATGTTGCCCCCGACTTCCACGCCCGCCACTCCGCTCTCCGCAAGACCTACGAATACCGCATCTTCCAGCGCAGCGAAACCGCGGTGGTGGACCCTTCATCCGCGCTTCATCGTGATGAGTGGGGGACACAAACGTCTCAGCACATCTGCCCGCCCTTCCTTGCCCCGTTCGTCTGGGATTGCCGCTGGCCGCTCGACCTCCGCGCGATGCACGACGCCGCATCCTGCATACTCGGCGAACACGATTTCGCCTCCTTCGCCGCTGCCGACCCAGACCGATCTACCCGGGGGAACCCTGAGGCCGAACCCCTGAGCACCGTTCGCACCGTCTTCGCGTCCACGCTCTCAAGCGAAGCCCACACCATCGTTTATCGCATCACCGGAAACGGCTTCCTCCACCACATGGTCCGCAACATCGTCGGCACGCTGGTCGAGGTCGGTCGCGGTGCCCTCACCCCCGACGCGATCGATCGCATCGTCGCGTCCCGTGACCGCTCCGATGCCGGCCCCACCGCCCCCGCCAGCGGCCTCTTCCTTGTCTCCGTCGAATATCCCCCGAGCCACGCAGAGGCCCAGCCATGAACCTAAGCCGCATCACGACCCTGGCCTCCGACCGCCGACTCCACCGAGCCTTCCACTGGCTGCACCTGCACGAGCTCCAACTGCGCCAATGGCAGCTCCAGATGATCGCCATCCCGGCGCCGCCGTTTGCCGAAGCCGCCCGCGCCGCCTGGTTCCTCTCCCGCTTCCGCGACCTCGGCCTGTCCAACGTTCACCTGGACAGCGAAGGCAACGCTCTCGCCACCTTGCCAGCTATTCCGCAAGACAGCGTGCCCGATCTCCCGCCTCTGGGACATGGGATCACCCCTGCGGAAACAATCCCCTCCGTCCTCCTTTCCGCCCACCTTGACACCGTCTTCCCCTCGACCACGGACTGCACCCCCCGCGAAGACGGTCCCCGCATCCTCGCCCCTGGCGCCTGTGACAACGCCGCCGGCCTTACGGCCCTGCTCGCCATCGCGGCGGCTCTGCAATACGCGGATCTGAAACCACCCTGCCAAATTCTCTTCGCCGCGAACGTGGGCGAAGAAGGTCCCGGCGACCTGCGTGGGATGCGCCACATCTTCTCCGGTCAAAACACCATCGCCGCCGCCATCGCCCTCGAAGGCAGCGGCAACGCCACGGTCGTCGATCGTGGACTAGGCAGCCGCCGCCTCCGCCTCACGCTTTCCGGACCCGGAGGGCATTCCTGGGCCGACGCCGCCCAGCCCAACCCGATATTTCTCCTTGCCGAAGCGCTCGCTGCGCTCTCACGCGTGCCTCTCCCGACCACGCCCCGGACTACCCTGCAGGCCGGAACTATCTCCGGCGGAACGTCCGTCAATTCCATACCCGCGTCTGCCACCGCAGACATCGACATTCGCTCCGTCTCTGCCGAAATCCTGCTCCTCACCGAAGCCGAAGCCCTGCTCACCATTCGCACCGTAGTCAAAGACGCTCACGAACGTTTTGCCCCCCACAACCGCCTCACGCTCCAGATTGACCGCATCGGCGACCGCCCCGCCGCCGCCCTCCCCGCAAATTCGCCGCTGTGGTCGAGCCTCCTTGCCACTGACCGCCACCTCGGCATTGCAACGGAATCCCGCATAGGCTCCACGGACGCCAATCTGCCCCTCTCGCGTGGCATCCCCGCGCTCGCTATCGGTGCGGGTGGAACGGCCGGAGGCATCCACACCCTCCACGAGTGGTACGACCCCACCGGCCGCGAACTTGCCCTTCGCCGCATCCTCCTGCTTCTGCTCGACGTCTGCACCCTCGTCGCCAGCAAGCAACCTTGATACACTCGCAGCCGTGAAGCCCCACATCTTTCTTCCGCTCCTACTTGCAGCGACGTGTGCCTCCGCGCAATCCGCGCAATCAAAGCCCGCTCCAGACACCATCTACTTCCACGGCAACATCCTCACCGGCGCCCACCTCCGCGCCGACGACAATTCGCCCACGTCGGCGCGCGTCTCCGCGCTCGCCGTCACCGCCGGCAAGATCACCGCTGCCGGAACCGACGCTGAGATCTTGCCGCTTGCCACCGCCCACACCAGCAAGGTCGACCTCCACGGAGCCTTCGCCCTCCCCGGCTTCAACGACGCACACACCCACATCGCCTTCGCCGGTCAGCAGCACCTCACCGTCGATCTCGACAACATCCCATCCCTGGCCGCCATGCAGGCCAAAATCAAGACCTACGCCGTCACGCTTTCCCCCGACGCCTGGATCACCGGCGGCGGCTGGGACCACACCAAGTGGACCTCCGCGACACTCCCCACAAAAGAAGACCTTGACGCCGTCACCGGCTCCCATCCTGCCTACCTCGAGCGCACCGACGGCCACATCGCCATCGTGAACACCGCCGCCCTCACCGCCGCCGGCATCACTGCCAAAACAGCCGCTCCGCAAGGCTCCCAGATCGATCTCGGCCCCAACGGCCAGCCCACCGGCATCATCCGCGAGCGCGCTGCCCTCACCCTGATCCAATCCCACATTCCCAAGCCAGACGCCGCCACCCGACGCCGCGCGCTTCTGCTATCCCTCAACGACGCCCTCGCCCACGGCGTAACCTCCGTCCAGGACTTCTCCGACTGGGACGACTTCCTCGCGCTCGAAGCCTTGGAGCAAAGCCATCAACTCCACGTCCGAGTCTCCGAGTGGCTCACCTTCGGCGACCCCATCGAAACCCTCAGAGCCCACCGCGACCACCACCCCGCCACCGACCCGATGCTCCACACCGGCATGCTCAAAGGCTTCATGGACGGCTCGCTCGGTTCAAGGACCGCGGCCCTCGCCGCCCCCTACACCGACGACCCAAAGAACTCCGGCCTCCCCCGCTACGACCAGAAAGCTCTAAACAAGCTGGCCGCGGAACGCGCAGCAGCCGGTTTCCAAATCGGCTTCCACGCCATCGGCGACCGCGCCAATTCGATGGCGCTTACCGCGTTCGACGTAGCAAAGGTCGAGCGTATGAATGCTCTGCAATCCATTCTTCCGCAGCTTGAGTCCAGCACACATGCTCACATTTCCGTGACGGACACCTCCCGCTACCGCATCGAGCACGCGCAGGTCCTCCTCCCCGCCGACTTCGACCGCTTCGCCAAGCTCCACATCATCGCCTCCATGCAGCCCTCGCACCTGCTCACCGACATGGCCTGGGCTGCAGCCCGGCTCGGCCCCGAGCGCAGCAACTACGCCTACGGTTGGAAGTCCTTCCTCGACCATCACGTCACCCTCGCCTTCGGCACCGACTACCCCGTCGAATCCATCAGCCCCTTCCGCGGCCTTTATTCCGCCATCACCCGCCAGAATGAAGCCGCCACCCAAACCTTCCACCCCGAACAAAAACTCACCATCGCCGAAGCCATCTACGCCTACACCCAAGGCTCCGCTTTTGCCGAAAAAATGGAGACTCAGAAGGGCCGCCTCGAACCCGGCTTCTTCGCCGACATCGCCATCCTCGACCGCGACATCACCACCGCGACCCCGCAGGACCTTCTCGCAACCAAAGTCCTCCGCACCATCGTCGCGGGCGAAACCGTCTACACGGCCCCAGGCGTCGCCACTGTCCCAGCGACCTACCGCCACGTCCCCGATGGCGACTGACCCATAGCCTCTTATCGCAGCTGTTGTAGTTCCCGACGGGGATCTGCGTGTTCTTGATTGTCGTTCCCTCCAGCAAATCTGCGTTTCCGCCCGCACCAACACCCATGACGACACCCACCCAAACCCGCGCCGCGCACCTCCTTCTGCTCGCCGTGGTCCTTATTTGGGGAACAACGTTTGCGCTGGTCAAGTCCGCACTCACGGACACATCCCCCCTGCTCTTCAACCTGCTCCGCATGATTCTTGCCTTTGCCGTTCTGGCCGCGGCCAACTTCCGCCCCCTGCGTGCGGCTTCTCGCCGAGACCTCCGATACGCCTCCATGGCCGGCATCTTCCTCGGCCTCGGGTATCAGTTCCAGACCGCCGGTCTAGCCCTCACGGCCGCCTCGAAAGCGGGCTTCATCACCGGTCTCGTCGTCGTCATCGTCCCCCTGCTCACACTCATTCCCGGCGCGCGACCCGCTGGAATGCCCCCCGCCCGCTGGAGCGGCTTGTTTGGTGCTTTGATCGCTTTCATCGGTCTCGTCCTCCTCACCATCCCCGCTGGCGACACCCGCTCGCTGTTCTCCGGCATCGGTCTCGGAGAAGTCCTGGTCCTCGGTTGTGCGGTCGCCTTTGCCGCCCACCTTCTCACCATCGGCCACGCTGCCCGCCTGACCAGCGCGCGCACCCTGGGCACAGTTCAGATCGGCGTGGCTGCCCTGCTCATGCTCGTTACCCTCCCCATCGGAGGCCGCCCGTATCTGCACGCCACTCCGCGCCTCGTGTTCGCCCTCGCCATCACCAGCATCCTTGCCACGGCCGCCGCATTCACCATCCAGAGCTGGGCCCAGCAACACCTTTCCCCCACCCACACAGCGCTCATTTTTACGCTCGAACCCGTCTTCGCCTGGCTGACGTCCCTGCTCGTCCTGCATGAACATCTCGGTATCCGCGCACTCCTTGGCGCAGCCTTCATCCTCGGCGGTATCCTATTTACGGAACTGTGGCCCGCCCCGGCACCGCACAGCCTGCATCCAATTGCCGAAGACATTTAGCCGGACCCCGCGTCTAAGAACTGGCAAGCTGTTGCTTTCAAGTACATGTATCCACAGAGGGCAGCAACCAAAATCTCCCGCACGCTTTGAGCGGCGGCGAACAAATCGAACGAGGACACTACATCGATGACTACATCGGCTTCACCGAATCCCTCCTTCTCACGCAGCCTGTGGAACAAGCTCCGCAGCAGCGGTCTTGCTACAACCTTCCTCCTTCTCTCGGTGCTCTCCGTCGGCATCCTCGCCGGTTCGGTCCTCACCAGCAACGTCAGCGGTAAGGAAGGCCAGCAGGTCAACTCTTCAGACGCTCGACCCCTCACCATTCCCAACCCTGTTACGCTTTCCAACGGCTTCGCCCAGATCGCCAAACAGATCGGGCCAGCGGTCGTAAACATCAACACCGAGTCCCTGCCCAAGCAGTCGGCCACCCCGCGCGGCCGCCGTGGCCAGCGCGGCCCTGTCCCCCAGCAGCCTAACGGCGAGCAGGGCGACCCCGGCGACATGCAGGACTTCTTCAACCGCTTCTTCGGCGGCGGTAACGGCGGCCAGGACGGCGAAGACCCCTCCGGCGGCGAGCGCCGCGCCCTGGGCTCCGGCTTCATCGTCGACCCCCGCGGCTACATCATCACCAACAACCACGTCGTCGACAAGGCCGACAAAATCTACGTCAAGCTCTCCACCGATCCCGAAGGCTCCACCGACCAGGGCCGCCCCGCCAAGGTCATCGGCGTCGACAAGGACACTGACATCGCAGTCATCAAAATCGATACTCGCGAGCCCCTGCCCACCGTCAAACTCGGCAACTCCGAAGGTACCCAGGTAGGCGACTGGGTACTCGCTATCGGCAGTCCCTTCGGCCTGTCGCAAACCGTCTCTGCCGGCATCATCTCCGCCAAGAACCGCTCCATCGACGAGCCCTCCCCCAGCGGCGTTGCCGCCAACCAGTTCCAGAAGTTCATCCAGACCGACGCCGCCATCAACCCCGGCAACTCCGGCGGTCCGCTCGTAGATATGTCCGGCTCCGTCGTCGGCATGAACACCGCCATCTACACCCAGTCCATGGGCTCCCAGGGCGTCGGTTTCGCCATGCCCGCGAACATCATCATCAACGTCTACAACATGCTCATCGGACCGGACCACAAGGTCACGCGCGGGTCCATCGGAATCCAGTTCCAGGCGGCCCAGTCCTCGGCAGTCGGACGCATCTACGGCTTCGCCAACGGCGGCGTTCTCGTCAACTCCATCGTCCCGGGTGGCGGCGCGTCGAAGGCTGGCATCCAGACGGGCGACGTCATCGTCTCTCTCGACGGACGCGCCATCAAGAATGGCGATGACCTGGTAGCCGACATCTCCGCCCGCAAGGTCGGTGACACCGTCAAGCTTGGCTACCTCCGTGGCGGCAAGCAGAACACCGCCAACGTCGTCATCGGCGACCGCGCAAAGACCTACTCGGACCTCGCTGGTAATGCCGACGACAGCAACTTCGCTCCTCAGGAATCGGACGCCGGTCAAAATAAGCTTGGTATCACCGTGGCCGCCGTTCCGGGTGCCGCCATCTCCAAGCTCGGCATCAAGGGCGGAGTCGCCGTCACCAGCGTACGCACAGGCTCTTTCGCCGATGAAATTGGCCTCGTAAAAGGCAGCGTCATCGTCGAAATCAACCGCCAACCCGTCACCGACGAGAGCAGCTATCGCGCCATCGTCTCCGCCCTCAAGTCCGGCGAAGACGTAGTCTTCGTGGTCCACGACACGCGCCCCGGGGGCGGCAATTCCTACGTCGGCGGCACCCTGCCGTAATTCCAGACAACTGCAACAATAGGGGCGCAGGCATTCCAGCTTGCGCCCTTTCCGTTGCCACGGGGTAAACTTGTGGTATCTCTTCTGTCAACGCCAGGTTCGCATTTGGCGCAGACTCAGAAGACGACGGGCCCTTTACCGCCGTCTCATCTCTCGTGAGGTATGACCGTTCGATGCGACTCATTTCCCTTTGCACCCTCCCCCTTGTCCTCCTCTGCACTACCCTGCCCTCAATCGCCGCTCCGGCAAAACACAAAAGCACGGTAGCCAAGCCGGCCCACGCAACCATCAAGCGCGTCTCCAGCCGCACCAGCAACCGCCGGAAGTCGTCCTCCCGCAGCAAGAGCAGCGCGGTCAAGGTCGCTTCACGCGCCCCGATGGACACCGCCCGTGCCACCCAGATCCAGACTGCCCTCATCAAGTCCGGTTATCTCTCCGGCGAAGCCTCTGGCCAATGGGACTCTACCAGCATGGCCGCCATGCAAAAGCTGCAATCCGACAACGGCTGGCAGACCAAAAACGTTCCCGACTCACGCGCCCTCATTAAGCTCGGCCTCGGACCTAACGCCACTCCTCCAAACTAATTGCAGCGCCGCACCAGAGCTGCCGTTTACGGCGCTCGGCTTATCCTGAACGAATGGCTCCTGAACGCATGGCGTCTCTCCGAAGCTCCATCCTGATCGTCACCTTCTTCGCAGCTACGGTTGCCGCGAACGCGGTTGAGCTGAAAATCTCGGCCCAGGCCCTCGAGCGAACCCTCGCAGCGCAACTCTTTACCGGGCCGCAGGGCCGCTATTACATCCGCGGAGATGACCATTCCGCCTGTTTCGTCTACGTCGACCAGCCAAAAGTCACCTTCGTCCAGGACCGCCTGGTGATCCACGTTCACACTCACTCCAGGCTCGGCACCAGCGTGCGGGGCACTTGCCTCGGACTCAGCCTCGCCCCCGAGGCCGACGTATCCGTCCTTCCCGATGCCCAGGGAGAAAACATCGGCTTCCGCGATGCCCGCATAGAGAACCTCAGCACATCGAAGGAACTCAATCTTTTCCTCATACCCTTCCTGAGCCGCAAATTGCCCCAGAAAATGACCGTCAATATGGGCGATATCCTCAAAAAGCTGCTCGCCAACTCCGCCACAAGCACTGGCTACGAAATGAAGCTCGACCAGCTCCGCATCCACTCCATGCAGGTCTCAGGCGATGCCCTGGTCGTGGACTTCGACGGCAGCCTCGCCGTCCATTAGTCAGCGGAAACTCACCGCCATATGCCACCGCAACCCACGCTCTGCCGTCTTCGCCAGAACCACGGCATACTCACGCAGCTCCTCCAGCACCAGTACGCCTTCTGAACCCAGTTGCTGCGGCTCTTCCTGCAAGCCTTCGATCAGCCCCGTTACAGTCGCCAACCCATCTTCTCCGCGATACCACTGCGGTGGTGGCAACTGCTTCAACAACTCCGCATCTCCGGCCCCACCTTCCACCAGCAGCACCATCAGGTTCTCGTCCGCAGAAAAGAACTCGATCAGCGGACGCAACCCCAACTTCAACGCCAGCTTCTCCACCGCGTCTTCATTGCGCGCCAGCGCCCGCCCATTCACGAAGATGTCATAGCCCGGGTCCTCGCCCTGGACCACGATGTACATCGAAGCCGCCATGAACCCGAGTGTAACGCCCCGCCATCCTGCCGCAACAGCCCCAGGAACCCTTGTCGATTCGTAGTCTCAGGCAAGCCCGAGCGTCGTACCCTCGCCCGCCAGGCGCGCCCTCCAAACCGCAACCACCGCGGCGGCCAGCAACAGCAGACCAATACCCAACCGAAGCGTCAAACCCGACACCCCCAGTGCGAGACCCTCCAAAATCGTCAACAAAGGGACCGCGAAGTATCGCGACGCATATCGGAGTCCGCTCACCCGCGACACTAAAAACACCGTCAACCCCGCCACCAGAGCGTCCAGTACGACCGCCCACGGAGAGAAGTTCTGCCCGGACGCCCCACCTGCTACCCTCCGCCCGGCCTCGAGGACCGCCAACCCACCCGCCCCGCCCGCCAGCAGCCACATGGGGGTCCAGGGCGCGCCAGACTGCAATCGTCGCCCGAACACACAAGCCACCGCCACGCCGGACCCCGGCAACAGCAAGCCTGCATAGCCTGCGACGCTGGACGGCAGCGTCAACGGAAATATTAGCAACGCCCCACCCAGCCCGGCCAGCCCCGGCCACCATTCAGGCGACGGACCATCATCCGCGATCCCGCTCAGCACGGCCACCATCACCGGAACAAAGCACAGCGCCGCAGTTCGATTTAGCGGCTCACCCGCCACTCCGCGAAGGGCCGCCCCACACGCCGGTAGGGCCAGCAGACCCGCACCAACAAGCAACGCTTTCCACGCTTCATGCCATCCCGTGGCCGAACGGTTTCGCGCCGCGACGATCGTCGCGCACGCAACCGCCCCGACACCGCAGGCCCACGTCTCCGAACCGAGCGTAGACCCCATCGACGGCCACGTATCCGCAAGCATCCATCGGCTCGACGCCAGCAGACACAGCAGTCCGAATGCCGCCCCATCTACCCACGCGCTACCCATGCGAACCAAGCAACTCCCCCCTCGCAAACGACGGAAGCCGCGCACCAGGCGCGGCTTCCGTAGGATTCATCCTTAGCAGGTACTAGCTGGCGGAACCGCCGCCCGCAGGCGCCGCTCCACCACCACCCTGACCAGGACGACGACCGCCGCGACGCCGACGGCCACGACGCTGCCCGCCAGGACCGGCAGCAGCCGGTGCTCCAGCACCGGCCGCTGCCGCGCCATTGCCTTCGACAACTACGTCCTCACCATCGTCTCCGTCCACTTCATCATCGTCATCGAAGTCGTCTCCGCCTTCGACCACGATCGTCTCTTCATGCTTAGGTGGCTCAGGACGCGCCGCACGCTCGGTCCGCTCAGGACGCGGTCCGCGATCACGGTCTCCCCGCTCAGAACGCTCAGGGCGATCAGACCGCTCACGACCACCACCGCCGCCACCCTCGTTGCTCTCCGGAACCTCCGGCAGACCGAGCTTGGCGCGCTGCTCGCGCAGCACAGCCTTGCGGCTCAGCTTCACCCGGTTGCCTTCGATCGCCAGCACCTTCACCAGCACCTGGTCGCCTTCGCGAAGCTCGTCCTTCACTTCCTTCACGCGATGTTCCGCGATCTCGGACACGTGCAACAAGCCATCGGTGCCGGGGAAGATCTCGACGAACGCGCCGAACTCCGCCAACCGCACAACCTTGCCCAGGTACGTCTTGCCAACTTCCGGCACAGCCGTAATGTCCGAGATCATCTGGATCGCGCGCGCCAGGCCATCGGCATCGCTCGAAGCCACATTCACCCGGCCCGTATCGTCCACATCGATCTTGACGCCGGTCGCGTCCACAATGCCGCGAATGATCTTTCCGCCCGGTCCAATCAGGTCGCGGATCTTGTCGGTAGGAATCTGGATCGTGTGAATGCGCGGAGCAAATTGCGACTTCTCCGCACTCGCACCCGACTGCACAGCGTCCATCTTGTCCAGCAGAAAGAGTCGGCCAACCCGCGCCTGCTCCAACGCCTCCCGCATGATCTGCGGCGTGATGCCCATGATCTTGATGTCCATCTGCAGCGCCGTGATGCCCTTGCGCGTTCCGGCCACCTTGAAGTCCATATCGCCGTAGTGATCCTCGGCGCCTGCAATGTCAGTCAGGACGGCGTAGTTATCGCCTTCCTTCACCAGGCCCATAGCCACACCGGCAACCGACCCCTTCAGCGGTATACCCGCCGCCATCAACGACAGCGAAGCGCCGCAAACCGTCGCCATCGACGACGAGCCGTTCGACTCCAGAATGTCCGACACCACGCGCAGCGTGTAAGGCGACTCATCTTCACCCGGCAGCACCGCCTCAATGGCCCTCCAGGCTAACGCCCCGTGGCCGATCTCGCGCCTGCCCACACCCGTCATGCGCCCAACCTCACCCACGGAGAATGGCGGAAAGTTGTAATGCAGCATGAACTTGCGCTTCTGCTCGCCCACATAGCTTTCCATGCGCTGCGCATCGTCGGTCGTGCCTAGCGTGACCGAAACCAGCGCCTGAGTCTCGCCGCGCGTGAACAGCGAAGAGCCGTGAACACGCGGCAGAACGCCGGTCTCAATCGTGATCTCGCGAATCTGGTCGAACGCCCGATGATCCGGACGGATGCGCTCGTTCAAAACCTGCTCACGGAAGATGTTTTCACGCAGTTTCTCGTAGTACTTCGAAAGCTTCTTGGGAGCCGAAGAGTCATCCGCCGGCAGCTCCTTCTTGAGGCCGTCCTTGATCTCTTTCACCAGCGCATAGCTCTCGAACTTCGGATGCTTCTCCGTGTTCAGCGCGTCCTTCAACTTGTCGCCAACCTTTGCGGTCAGCGCATGCAGATACTCGGTGTCGTTCTCGAGCTCCGGCACCGTGCGCTTGGTCTTGCCCGCACGCACGACCAGGTCTTCAATGCCCGCGCAGATCTTCTTGATCTCCACATGCGCAAACTCAATCGCTCCAACCACGATTTCTTCCGATACTTCCTTCGACCCGGACTCCACCATTACGATGCCGTCCTTGGTGCCGACCACCATGATGTTCAGCAGGCTGGTCAGGCGCTCGGTGTAGGTCGGGTTCACGATGTACTGTTCCGCTCCCGGCTCTCCGATGTAGCCGACGCGAATGGCGCCCACGGGCCCGTGGAACGGGATGTCCGACAACGCCAGCGCGCAGCTTGCCCCATTGATTCCCAGCACGTCAGGGTCGTTTTCCTTGTCCGCCGAGTACACAAACGCCACAACCTGCGTCTCGTTCCGGAAAGCCTCCGGAAACAACGGACGAATCGGGCGGTCGATCTGCCGTGAAGTCAGGATTTCCTTCTCGCTCGGTCGTCCTTCACGCTTGATGAAACCTCCGGGGATGCGTCCACCGGCGTACGTAAACTCGCGGTACTCCACGGTCAGCGGGAAGAAGTCGATGCCTTCCTTGGGGTCAGGCGAAGCAGTTGCGGTGGCCAGCACGGCATTGTCGCCGCTGGTCGTGTAAGCGGCGCCGGGCGCCTGCTTGGCCATGCGGCCGGTCTCAAATTTGATCTCCTTGCCCCCGGCAAGTTGGATCGTAATGTCTTGTTTCATAGTTGTTTCCTCTTCTTCTCTCGTCTTTTCGATTTGTCTCTAATCGGATTTGTCTCTATGGTCTGGACACGCCCGCAAAGTCAACGACCCCGCCGAAGTCGTTCCGGGCGGGGTCAAGGCTGCGATGCGCGGCGTTTAGTTGGCGCGGCGTGCGGTGGGTCGCTGTAGGGTATGAAGGACCAGCGGATGCAGTCGAAGCCGCTCCAGCTCGAACCTCAATAGTTTGAGGGTCCAACGGTTTTTCCTCGGTGAATCTGTAGCAGCGCACGTACACGCCCAGGCCGAAGCACCCGCAACTACTTGCGAATACCCAGCTTGGCGATCACGTCGCGGTAGCGGTCGGAGTCAGTCTTCTTGAGGTAATCCAGAAGACGGCGGCGCTTGCTGACCAGCATCAAAAGGCCGCGGCGGGAGCCATGATCCTTCTTGTGCATCTTGAAGTGCTCGGTCAACTCGCCAATACGCTCGCTCAAAATCGCGATCTGAACCTCGGGGCTACCCGTGTCCGATTCATGCGTACGGAATTTTGTGATGATGTCAGTTTTCTTTGCGGATGCCAACACGGCAGATACGTACTCCTGTTTCGTTTTCTCTAGTCCACTTCTCTCAGTGTCCGATTAAGTCTAGCACGCAAAGGCAGCCGCACCCACCCTCCGTAGACCGTTTCCGCCGCCGCCCGGAACTGCACTTCCAAGCTGCCCAAGTTACAAGCTGCGCGGCAACCAGCAAGGCACGAAGTAATGAAGTCAGGAGATCCAAAACTAACCAAATAGGTTACTATAGGGGCATGGAGAAGCGTTCCCCTCACTGTTCGCTTTCACGAGTCAGGGCGCTGATCGAAGAAGGAAAGATTCGTTCTACGTTCTCTGCGCTCGCAGGCGGTGCGGCGATAGGGCTTGACTTTCAGGGCATCATCGCCACCGTCCTTGCGTTGACTCCTCAAGACTTTTACAAGTCCATGACGACGCACGCTAATCATCGAGTTTGGCAGGACGTGTATCGTCCCTCCACTCCTGTCGGCGCGGCCTACCTAAAGCTAACCGTTATCGACGATGTACTCATCGTGTCCTTCAAGGAGCTATGACAATGAAGTGTCCAATCTGTGCAAAAGCAAACCTCGTGCATGACACTCGCGATATCCCTTACACGTACAAGGGCGAGACCACGATCATCCCGGCGGTTCTTGGAGATTTCTGCCCGGCCTGCGGAGAGACCATCCTGAATGGAGAGGAATCGGCTCGTACCAGCACGATGATGCTGGACTTCAACAAGCAGGTGAATGCATCTATCGTTGACCCCGAATTCATCGTGAGCGTACGCAAGAAGCTATCCCTCGATCAGCGGGAAGCCGCAGAGATTTTCGGCGGCGGCGTGAATGCGTTCTCACGCTACGAGAATGGCAAAACCAAACCTCCTCTCGCCCTGATCAAGCTGCTCAAAGTCCTGGAACGCCATCCGGACCTGCTGGCTGAGGTCAAAGCTGCGTAGCTTCATCCGCAGCCCAGAATCCCCAGTGTAGGCGACGACTTGCTGCTTCGCATTAGCTCAGCATCAGTTCTGCTCGTTCGCTACTAGTGACTTTTTATCCGCACGGAGTCCCCAATCGCTTGATTCAACACGGTACTTGTTGAACTGAGTGTGTCTGTCTGTGATTGCCGACCGAGTACTCTACGGGTCGCCGCAGTCATCCCACGTGGTGTTTGTGTAGAACTGCACCGTGTATCATTCCTTCTCTCGCCGCCTAACACGGTAAACCTCACAAGCTAACGGGCCAACCTTGCCAGTTATCCGCGTGTTCGCCGAAGGGGCCAAAGAATCCTTCGGATCAAAAATCAGGTAGACAGTCGTGTCACTACCGGCAAAGCCCCAACCCTCCCACTCAATGTGCTTGAGTGATATTGGTGTGGTGTCCGGTTGGGCAATTACCTCAGACTTCAAAAAAGGCCCACAGAAGAACTAACGGACAGCGTCTCTGGTATCGAGGAAGCGTGTAAACAAAAAAGCCGTGAATACAACGAAGACGGCAAGAGTCGACAGGACTTCGATACGCGGTCGCCCTCGATTGTTGTGATAAGTGATGGCTAGGAGGAGAAAGACCGAAGGAACTGTAACTAGTACGTAAAAGAACGCTCAAGAGTCCGAGCTCGACATATTCAGCGGAAAGAGAACTAAAGCGCTACATCCCGCAACGCATATCGGGAACCACCATACAAATCGGATTGTGCCGAGCGCGCTTTCCAACTTGGTAAACATACGAGAAGTCTACCGTCTATCCAAAGCACACCGGAAGCGTCGATCCCGGCACTACCTAATACAGTTCTAGCAAGTTCAGAGTTTTGACAGTATGGCGCCCGAGCGTCAGCATCCCCAGCCTCTCAAGCAACATTCGCCTTCAAAAATTCAACCGTCCGTTTCCGCGCCAGCTTCGCCGCGTCCGCACGATAGCTCGCGGGGTCGACATCTCGGTTGAACGCGTGCCCCGCGCCCTCATACACAAAAATTTGCACTTCCGGATGCGCCTGCCGCACGGCGTCCACCTGGTCCTGCCCAATATGGCTGTCGTCCGCTCCAAAATGCAACATCACCGGGCACGACGGCTCTTCGCCCGCAAACTTCCCTACCCCACCCGCATAGTATCCAACGCAACAACTCGGCTGCATCTTGTACTCTTCGCCGCGAGTAGCCGTCAGCCAGCTCGTCAACCCCCCATAGCAGTAGCCAACGACGCCGATCCCTTTATCTTCCTTGCGCAGCAGGTCGTAGGCCGCGGCCACGTCCATCAGCGTCGTCTCCGCCTTCAATTGCGCGTACAACTCGAACGCCTTTTTCTGATCCTCACCCTCATATTTCAACTCCAGCCCCTGCTCAAAGCGGTCGAAAAGCGCCGGTGCCACCACCACAAACCCGTCCTTCGCATAGCTGTCACAGACGCTGCGAATATGCGCGTTGACACCGAAAATCTCCTGAACCAGCACCAATGCGCCGATCGCCTCGCCCTCCGGTCGCACCACATACGCCGAAAGCTCGTGCCCATCCTGCGCCGTCAACTTCACCCAATCGCTCATGCATCCATCCTCCCGCAAACCAGGCCACGGAGCAACCCCCCAAGCTCCGATCACCTTCAGCTTGCCAGCATATGATGCATCAGGGCCTCGGCCACGTCACGCGAGCTCACAGAATAGCTGCCGTCTTCGATCTCCGCCTTGATCCGCGCCAGCCGCGCGCAGCGCATCTGCTCAGGCGAGTCGGCCGGCAATACAACGCCGCCGCACTTCGCTCCGCACACTGCCGCCGAGCCGCCCGCACAACACCCAGCGCCGTCTCGAAGTCCACTTTTCCTGCAACCGGCCATCGCCACTTCCATGAATGTCGTCATTGTTCCGTCCTCTACAACCCTTATCGACGGCCCTTCAAACGACTTTAGAATCCTCTTACCTCCGTTCCATTCCGCGCCAGTTCTCGGTTCGCTCTCATGAGATTTCGCTCATATTCCCGCCTGCGCCATCACCCCGCCTTGCCGCGACACTTTCCTGCTCTGCGGCTTCAACGCGCCCAACGCCGCGCGCAACCGCACCACCGCCGAAGAGTGAATCTGCGACACCCGCGACTCCACCACACCCAGCGTCAATCCGATCTCCTTCATCGTCAGTTCCTCGAAGTAATACAACGTCAACACCAGCCGCTCGCGTTCTGGCAAATCGTCAATTGCGTCCGCCAGCCGCTGCTTCATTTCGCCTTTCATGCACAGGAACAGCGGGTCCTCCTCCGGCGAGCCCGGAACATACGACAACTCCTCATCGCCCGAGTCCTCCGTCCGCTCCACATGCAGGCTGCCGACCTCCAGCCCTTTCAGGTCACCCAGCAGGGTCTGATACTCGCTCAAACTGATCTTCATCTCTGCCGCAATCTCCTCGTCGCCCGGCGCGCGACCCAGCCGATGAGTCAACGTGCAGATTGCCTCTTCGATCTCACGACCTTTCCGCCGAAGTTCTCGCGGACTCCAATCCAAACTGCGCAAAGAATCTAGAATCGCGCCCCGCACACGAAACTGCGCATAGCTCTTGAACTGCACCTGCTTGCTATGGTCGAACTTGCTGAACGCATCGATCAGCCCCACCATGCCCGCCGATACCAGGTCATCCAGCTCGACATGCTGCGGCAACCGCGCGTGAATCTTCCGCGCTATGAATCGCACCGTTGGAAGATGCTCCACCAGCAACCGTTCGCGTTCCCTCGGGTCCAGCGGCGGCACTCTCGCGACAACTGCTTCAACCGGCACCTGGTTCCAATCTTCATCCGGATTGATCAACGCGGCTGGAATCTCATCGGTTGCGGTCCACATCTCTTGTGCTTCGGTCATGGCGGCTGTCTCGCTTTCGGGGATTGACTCGGCGCCATGTTGCCGCGCTTCGTACACCGGTACAGAAAGCACGAGAGCAGCCGAAGCCACATCACTCGCGATTAGAAGCCGCACAGAAGCCCCTCCACATCGCTCAAAGGTGCTTCAATACAGCACATTCGCTGCATCGAAACAACACGATTGCCGTACTCAATTCCGCAGTGTGCCGACTTCGCTCACTCACAAAAGAGCCGCTTAATCCAAATCAAGCGCGACCTAAGTGTTCGCTCATCCCAACCGAATAAACGGGTGCTCCTGACAGCGCCCGCGGGCCGGCAGCTAGAACCGCCAGCGCCAACGGCGCGACACCTACCAGCCCACGCCGAAGGCCTGCATTTGCCGGAAATTGTTCAAGAGGGCTGAGCCCGGCGAGCCGCGTGGACGGCCTGAAATCGCACAGCCTTTGCTAGCTGCTTTCCAACCCGCCGCTAGCGCCGCGTCATGCGGATCCGTATCTCATCCACATCGATCTCCGCCGACCCACCGGACAGAATCGCGCCGCGCTTCAAAACATGAATCAGCTCGCGCACATTCCCTGGCCAGTCATGCCGCTCCAACCGTTCGAGCGCCGCGGCCGAAATCCGCTTCCGAGGCAGGTTCCCCGCCATCTCCTGCAGCAGAAATTCGGCCAGCCGCGGCAAGTCTGCAATCCTCTCCCGCAGCGCAGGCACCTCAACCGGAAACACAGCCAGCCGATGGTAAAGGTCCAGCCGGAACGTGCCTTCCGTTGCCCGCCGCTCCAGCGCCTGGTGCGTTGCCGCGACCACACGCACATCCACGCGCGTGATCTCGTTGTCGCCCACGCGCTGCAACTCACCGCACTCTAGAAATCGCAGCATCTTGGCCTGCAACGCCAGCGGCATCTCGCCTATCTCGTCCAGAAAAAGCGTCCCGCCGTCCGCCGCCTCAATCCGCCCCGTCCGCGACTGCACGGCGCCCGTGAACGCGCCTCGCGTATGCCCAAAGAGCTCCGCTTCGAGCAGCGCCTCGGGAATGGCTGCGCAGTTCAGCACAGTGAATGGCTTTGCCTGGCGCAAACTCAACCGGTGTACAGCCTTCGCCACAAGCTCCTTGCCGGTCCCTGTTTCGCCCTCAATCAAAACCGTAGCCGAAGTCGGCGCAACCAGCCGCACCATCCTTGCCAGCTCCAGCATCGCGGGCGTCTGTCCCACCATTCCCGGCAGCCGATCCAGCGAGGACGATGCGCCCAACTGCAACCCCTCCACCGGCCGCTTGCGATACTCCACAATTTCGCCGAAGTCGACCGCTCCAGCCCCCAGAGTCTCCTGTCCTTCTCGCAGCGCATGCAGCAACTCGTGTCGCCGCGGACTCCTTACCCCACCCACAATCGGCGACCCATCCACCTGAAGCAATTCAAGCCCCGGAAAACTCGCCAGCACCTGGGCTACAAATCCGCTGACTTCAAGGTCCGGCAGCCAGTTGTCCAGCACCAGCGCTTCCGGACGCACGTCGTCCAGTTGTGCCATCGCGTCCGCGCCGCCCACGGCTTCATACACCTGCCAGCGCATCCCGCTCAGGCTGCCCTTCAGGCGCTGCCGCAACCCCGCATCGCTGCTGGCGATCACCACACGCCGCACGTTCACCGCTTCGCGCTCTGCCGTAGAACTCGAACTCCCCATCACGCGACAGCCGTGGCGAGCGCGTACGCCTCCGCGCCATGGATTCCCCGCGCCTGAGGCTTCAACGCGCATTCCGCGCACAGACGATACCCCGTCCCCCGCACGGTCTCGATCACAGCAGAACTCGCTGCTCCGTCGGGATGGGCCGCCGCCAGCTTCTTCCGCAGATAGTTCACGTAAACATCCACGATGTTGGTCGTCGCTTCCGTCGACATGTGCCACACCCCTTGCAGCAGCTCACGCCTCGAGCAGCTTGCGCCGTGGCGCAGCATCAGGAACTCCAACAATGCATACTCTTTAGCCGTCAACTCGATCTCCCGTCCGGAGCGCCGCACCGACCGGTCTACACGATTGATCTCCAACTCACCATGGCGCAACACGGCTTCAGCCACATGCGCCTTGCGGCGTAGAATCACGCCGCAGCGCGCGATCAATTCATGCAGGCTGAACGGCTTCAGTACGTAATCCTCCGCACCGCCGTCGAGACACGCAACACGCTCTTGGACATCGCTCCGTCCACTCAACACCAGCACCGACGTTGCGGCAAACTTCGCTTTTACCTCCGTCAGCACCTCTTTGCCGTCCAGCCGCGGTAGCCCCAGGTCGAGCACGATCAAATCCGGCCGTTCCGATTCAGCCTTTATAAGTGCCGATTCCCCATCCCCTACCCAATCCACCTGGTGCCCTTCCGCTATCAGGCCCTTCTGTAAAAACAGCCCCAGTACTCGATCGTCCTCGACCACTAACACTCTCATGCAGGCCTCTTCCCCGGGCCCGGCGGCCCCGTTGTGGATCTTCGCCAGGCGTTGTTCGCACGACGCTCTTATCGGCTGAAAATGAGTTTCCGTTCACAACCCGCATCGGGTGGACCCGCAGGTTCTCACCCGCCTTTGCCGCTCCTCGCAGATACACAGAAATATACTGTTGCAGTTCGCTTTTTATTCGCTACAATCCTCACATGGCGATCACGCGGCGGCAAAAAGAAGTCATCGACTTTCTCTCCAGCTTCACCACCAGGAATGGCTATTCGCCTTCCTATGAAGAGATTGCTGCAGGCCTCGGGTTGAACTCTCTGGCTACGGTCCACAAGCACGTCACCAACCTGCAGAATAAAGGCATGTTGCAACGCGCCCACAACCGCAGCCGCTCGATCGATGTCATTCCACAGCGCTCCGCACGTAAACCTTACGACCGCCTGCCGCTGCTCGGCCGCATCGCCGCCGGCAAACCCGTTGAGGCCATTGAGACTGCCGAAAGCATCTCCCTCGGAGACATCATCGGCACCCGCGAGGTCTTCGCCCTCGAGGTTCGGGGCGATTCCATGCGCGACGAGCACATTGTTTCCGGCGACTACGTCCTGGTCGAGCGGACCCGCGTCGCACGCGAAGGCGAGATTGTCGTCGCCCTGGTCGACGGCACAGACGCTACCCTCAAGCGCTTCTACCGTGAGGGCAATCTCATCCGGCTCCAGCCTTCCAACATGGAAATGGCCCCCATCTACGTACCGGCTTCCAACGTCACGATCCAGGGCAAAGTACTCGGAGTGCTACGCAAGTACGCCTGAACCCTCACGCTCGCTCAACGAAGTTCCTAATTCAGAAGTGCGCCTGTGGCTCTTCCCGAATGCCGTTCTACATACCGTTCTGCGGAAGAAACACGCGGAAAACCGTTCCACTCTTCTCAACCCCGCAGTAACTGCGCACCTGCAACGTTCCGCCATGCTTGTTCACAATTTCGGTGGTCACCCAAAGGCCGAGCCCGGTCCCGAACTCTCCTTTCGTCGTAAAAAACGGATCGAAGATATGCTGGAGCGTGGCCGTCGCAATCCCCGGCCCGGTATCCGCAACGGTCACTACTACCCCGGCCCGGCCACCACGCGTTTCTTCCCGTGCGCGCAGCAGCAGCCGCCGCGGCCTGATTGGGCCGCCGCTCATCGCATCGACCGCGTTCCCAACCAGGTTCGCGATCACCTGGCGAAGTTCGCCGTCATACCCAAACACCTCGCGCGTCTTCCGAAAACGACACTCCACCTCGACGCTCGCATTCCGCAGTCGACCGCCAAACAGTGCGAGCACGGACTCCAGCAGATCCTCCACCCTGATGTGCGCTGGCCGGGTCGTCTGGCGATGGAAGCGCAGCGTATGGGTAGTAATTTCACCCACCCGGCGCAGTTCATCGGCCATCAAAGCGCAGTACGCTTGCTGGTCTCGGTCCAGTGCCGTACTTTGCAGCAGATACAACAGGTTCGTCACAGCTTCCAGCGGGTTGTTAATCTCATGGGCAATCGTGGCTGCAAGCCGGCCCGCCACAGCCAGCTTCTCGGTCCGCATCAGAGCCTCCGCGCTCCGCTTCTGGGTTGTAATGTCCAGGTGCATGCCGACCAGGTATCGATCTTCACCACCTAATTCCACCATGCGCGCCACGCTCAACAGCCAGCGGTTCTCACCCGAAGACAGCACAACGCGAAACTCCAGCCGATACTCGCCACCCCGTAGAGCCTGCTGCATCGCAGCCCCAGAGCGGGCGAGATCGTCAGGATGCACGGCGGTACGTGCCTCTTCCATAGAAATCTCTCCCGTAAGCGGCAAACCCAGCAGGTGCCGGCTGCCGGGGCTCAGATATAAGCCGCTGTTCGACGGTTGAAACCGCCAGAAGCCCGCATCGTTCAAACGTTGCGCTGCATCCACCAACTCCTGCTGCTGGCGAAGTGCCGTTACGGTATCCCGCAAGGTCTGCTGCCGCTCGCGATCTTCCGTGATGTCAGTGTGGACACCCACCCACTCCCGCACCGTCCCATCCTCGTTTCTCACCGGCAGGGCTCTAACCGAAAAGAGCCTGTACATCCCGTCTCGCCGCCTCACTCTATGTTCGGTTCGAAACAGGCGATGCTCTTTCACCGCAGCTTCCCACTCGTCGATGGTGGCCTGTGCATCATCAGGGTGCAGCGCGGTTACCCACCCGTACCCGAGATACTCGTTCTCCGTCTGACCCGTAAACTCGGACCACCCAGGCTGCTCGCCCTCCATTTGTCCTTGCGCATTGTTAGTCCAGAGCAGCCCGTCCACGGTTTGCGTGGCCGTACGAAAACGCTGCTCGCTGCTGAGCAGCGCAACGACTGCTGCATGTTCATTGCTTATATCGGTGTTGGTACCGAACCAGCGCAGGACCTCGCCGCTGGCATCTTTGACCGGGAGGACTCTCGTCAGAAACATCCTGAAGGTTCCGTCCGCCCCCTTCAAAGGAAACTTCATCTCAAACGACTCAGCCTTCTCGATCGACATCTGCCAGCGCGCCATCACATTCGGCAGCACCGCCGGATCGTGAACGCTCTGCCACCCCCAACCTTCCATTTCCTCAGGGGTCGTTCCCGTGTACTGATACCAGCGCTGGTTGTACCAGAAGATCCAGCCGTCTTTCCTGGCCATCCATGCCAGGTTCGGAATCGACTCCGCCAGCGATTGAAACTCACGGTAGTCGTCCATGTTGACGTCGACGGTCAAAGCGTCGTTGACCGGGGCCACATCAATCGGTTGCGTCACTTGGTTCAATATCGGCTCCCCGTGGCCATAGAAAGACTAGCATTTGCACGCTGAACACGCACTCACGCCTGACAAACGTCTTTCACGCGGCGACCCGAAAAAGCTAGTGGAAGTCATGCGATGACATCTCAAGCGCGCCTTCCGAAAGCGGCACCAGTCGAGAGGCCTTCACATGGATTACTCCGTCCTGATTCTGCAATTTGCCTTCCACTAGAAGAAACCTGCTGCGCGTCACAACCAGCCGCTGCCGATCGTAAAGATCCGGCGTAACAATCACATTCGCTATCCCAGTCTCGTCTTCCATCGAAATAAAAATGAAACCCATAGCCGTCCCTGGGCGCTGGCGCGCGATCACGCATCCCGCCGCCCGCACAAATTGCCCATCCCTGCACCCCCGCAACTCCATGGCAGACAATACCTTCTGCCTCCGCAACTCTTCCCGCCGATAGAACATTGGGTGCCTTCCCACCGTCAAGCTCGTGCCCGCATAGTCCGCAACCAGACGTTCCTCGGTATCGAATTGCACCAGCGGCAGCGGCTCTTTGCCCGAGTTCAGCGCTTCCCGGTTCTGCGTCAGCAGAGGCCCCTCCAACCGTCCTGCACGTTCTACTTCCCACAGTGCGTCGCGGCGATGATCAATGCCGTCCAGATCATTCAAGGCCCCTATGCTGGCAAGCAACGTCAACTCTTTCCGATTCAGCTCTGGCACCCGGATCGCAAGATCGTCCGCCGAACGGAACCGTCCGCCTGCGCCCCGTGACCTCATCAAGGCTTGTCCCGCAAACTTGCGCAACCCCCGCGCATACGTCAGGCCCAGCCGCAAGCTAAGTGATCCTTCAGGTTCATGCTCGATACTGCAGGCCCACCCTGAAACCTGGATGTCGATCGGCCTCACCCGAAGTCCATGCCGTTGTGCGTCTTTTACCAGCACAGCCGCGGAATAAAAGCCCATAGGCTGATTGTTAAGAATCGCGCACGTAAAAGCCGCCAGATACTTCACTTTGAAGTAAGCCGAAGCGTATGCAATCAATGCAAAACTAGCCGCATGAGACTCAGGAAATCCATATAAAGCAAACGAACTAATATTCTCGATAATCATCTCCTGCGCTTTATGATCGAGCCCGTTCGCCGTCATTCCCTCTCTCAGCCGGCCTTCCAGATTCTTCATCCGCTCCCACGACCGGCGCATGCCTACCGCCCGTCGAAGCTCCTCTGCCTCCGCTCCGGAAAAATTTCCCACCGTCATCGCAATACGCAATAACTGCTCTTGAAATAAAGGCACTCCAAGCGTCCGTTCCAACACCGGCACCAGCGAAGGGTGAGGATAAGTCACCGCCTCTCTTTTCTGACGGCGCCGCATATAAGGGTGCATCGTCTTACCCACAATGGGGCCCGGACGAATAATCGCCACCTGCACCACGATGTCGTAGAACTTCTCAGGATGATTGCGTGGAAGCGATGCCATCTGCGCGCGGCTCTCCACTTGAAACATCCCCACCGTATCGGCCTGCTGCAGCGTTCTGTACACCTCAGGGTCTTGCGGCAACTGGGCCAGATCCACGCTATGACCATAGTGCTCCGGGATCAGTTCCAGGCAATCCTTGATCACCGCCATCATGCCCAGCCCTAGAAGATCGACTTTGATGATTCCCAGGTTCGCGCAGTCTTCCTTGTCCCATTGCACGACCGTTCTCCCCGGCATCGAAGCCCGTTCCAGCGGCACCACGTGGTTCAGTTGTCCCTGGCATATCACCATGCCGCCCGAATGTTGCCCCAGGTGGCGCGGCAAATCCTGAACCCTCATGCACAGCTCCAGATACTTGGCGATACGCGGATTCTCGATATCGAAGCCAGCATTCTGAAACGAGTGCGCCATCGTATCCGTCGGTCCGCGCCACTCAAAATGACTCACTAGGCTCGTCAATCTTGCCAGCGATTCCTGGTCGAACCCCAGCACCTTGCCAACTTCGCGCGCCGCGGACTTCCCCCGATACGTAATCACGTTGGCCGTCATCGCTGCTCCCAGCTCGCCATAACGTTGATACACGTACTGAATCGCCTGTTCACGCTTGTCCTCGGAAGGCAGGTCAAGGTCAATATCCGGCCACTCTCCCCGACTTTCGCTCAGAAATCGCTCAAACAGCAGCTCCATGCCTACCGGATCGATGGCCGTAATCTCCAGCGCATAACAAACTGCCGAGTTCGCCGCACTGCCTCGTCCCTGGATCAAAATGCCATTGCGCTTACAAAACTCCACAATGTCCCACACGATCAGAAAATAACCGGCGAACCCCAGCTTCGCAATCAAGGCCAGCTCATGTTCCACCTGCTTCCGGGCCCGTTCGAGCAAGCCACGATCTCCCTTTGGCCCATACCGCCGCATCACGCCTTCCGACACCCGCTTTTGCAGAAAGCTGTCCATACTCTCGCCATCCGGCACCGGATAGCGCGGAAACTCGTATCCCATTTCGTTCAGCTCGAACATCAGTCGAGAAGAAAGTTCGACCGTGTTTTCAACCGCGCCCTTCACATCGCAAAACAATCGAGACATTTCATGCCCCGGCTTCAAGTGCCGTTGCCCATTCACCGCCAGCAGCCTGCCCGCCTGGTCAAGCTCCACATGATGCCGAATGCACGTAAACAGATCCAGCACTTCGCGGTCGTACGCACCTGCATAACGAACCCCGTTGGTAGCCAGCACCGGCAGGCGCAAAGAACGCGCAATCCGTATCGCTGCCTGGTTCCTCCACTCCTGCTCGCGTTCATGGTGCCGCTGCACCTCCACGTAAACACGGTCTTTCCCAAACACCTCCACCAGACGTTCCACCACATCACGTCCCGCCGCCTCGCCGCCGCTCGCCAGCGCTGCGGAGAGCGGCCCTTCGTCGCCTCCCGTCAGACAGACCAGGCCAGATGCGTACTCCCGCACGTCGTCCCACGTTGCCGCGCCTTCCCCCTTGGTCTTCTCCCGCATCTTGAAGCGTGTCGTCATCTGGCTCAAGTTCTGATACCCAGCGCGAGACTCGCACAGCAGGGGCAAGCGAACCGGCTCCGCAACATGCTGGTGCGGCAGCCACACCGCCGGGGACAACCGCGAACCCGACCCAAGCACCGCAATCTCCGCGCCCACATGCGCGCGCACCTTGTTTCTCTTCGCGCTGGTATGAAATCGCGCCGACCCATACACCCCATTGCGATCTAGCAGCGCCATCGCCAGCATCTCCAGTTCCACCGCGCGCTCCACCAATTTCTCCGGTTGCGAGGCTCCCTCCAGAAAACTGAACGCGCTCGCCGCATGAAGCTCTACATAGCCTTCAGTCATAGATCCCCACCATCATCCACGCCGCTCGCACCAGGTCGCGAGCAACACAGCAAAACAACATTTCGTCCCCAGCGTGGGCAATAATGTCCCATTGATGTACGTCCCACTGGCTCCCGTTCCACCACTCTCCGCTCGTGAACCACGGACCGTAAGCCCGCGTCACCCTGTACTGCTTCGCGCGAAACAAAAATGTTGCAGGATGTCCATTCCGCAGCTGTACGTCTATGCTTTCCTCCGGCCGAAGTTGCCGCATAGCCGTCACCGTATGGCTCGCGGAACGCACCGCAACCTCTCCCGTCGGAACCACGAATCTCTCCATATGAAATCCGTCCTGGCGATGCGTATCCTTCAGCACCACGCGCCCTGCATTGTCCTCCCCCACAATGGCCTGGATGCGTGCCAGCGTCACATCCAGCCGCGCCGATTCCGGTAGCTGCGAAGAGAACAATCCGAGCTGCACCTTGCTCATGTTGCCCGGTTCCGCAGTCAAGGAAACGGCCACGATCTGCGCCCCTGGAGGGTGCGCCTCCAGGTCAAGGTGGATCAGCTTGATCCAGATCTGCTTATCCGCATTTGGCAACGCAGGCTTCACAGTCCGCGTGTGAAGCCCCCCACCCTCCAGCTTCAGCGCAAGCGTCACAGAAGCCAGCGCCAGCGCCCGGTTCAGCGCCCGAACAAGGATGTGTTCCAGCATCACATTCACACAAAACAGCAGCGATTCAAGGTTGTCTTCCGGATATTCAAGCTCTCTATGCTCCGCCAGCTTGAACACTCCCTCAACTGGCCGAAACAGATGCGGAAGCACGCCCTGCGCCATCTGCCTGAGCCGCTTTGCTTCCTGTCCTATACGAGCGATCAGCGCTTCCTCCGGCAGTGCAGCAAGAGCCCCCAGCGTACGGATTCCCCACAACGAAAACGTCTCCGCATGACGCGCAGATAAATTCAAAAGCGACACAGGCAGCGTCGAAAGCATAGCCGCCTCCTCCCCTCTCGCAACCATCAGCGGGCGCGTTCTGGCCGTTCCGCGGGCCACACAAATCGCCGTGTAGAAGTTGCTGCTCACCGCCACCGTCCCCACGACTCCGATCGCTTTCATCCGTTCCCGCAACGCCGCCGCCACCACCTCCGCACTTCCAAACAGCCGCTCGGTCCCGGCAATATCGACCACACAAAAGAACGCGCCCGCCTCCTCTCCAGCCTCAACGCGTGGTGAAAATCCACCGGCACATTCCACCAGAATGGCCTTCGTCGAAGCCTCCTCTCGCAACGATCTGGACAGCGCTGCCACGGAAGGTATTGTCTCCAGCTCCACCCTCGTCATGCCGCGTACCACGCCCACGATGCGGGCCTTTGCATTCAACGAGCAGACCTGCTGGCGCGGAGCCTCGCCTTCTATCACCGCAAACGCCCTGCCCTGCAAATCCGGCCGAAGACGGCAAAGAGACTGCGCAGCAAACTCCCTCGCATACAAGCAGGCGTACAACTCCGCCGGCCCGGTCAACGGCAACCTGCCCACGTCATTCGGCTCTCCCAACGCGCGCTGTTCGCTCGTTGCGGAGGTTTGCGCAGAGTAACGACATTGCTCTGCGACACACTAAATCTCTGCCGAACTGCCTCCACCCTGTACTCGATGCCAGAAAACACCGTCGCTTCGTTCTCCAGAGTGTTCCCAACCGCTTGCTCAAGCTCATTCACCGCTTCGAACCGAAGAACAAGCTCCGCACTGCTCTTCGCACAGTCATGCTGCGTCAACAGCAGAATGCTCGCCTGGCTGCGTTCCGCCGCCTTCTGGTATCGAAACCAGGTCGCAAGCGGCACTCGCGAATAAAACTCCGGCCTCAGACCCCCCATGTCCAGAACGATGGAGCTGAAGCCCCCGGCCTGCAGCAGCAGGTCCGTCACACGCAGAGCCTGCTCTAACCGTGACCAGGAGTTCGTCCCCACCCCCGGCCGCCTCGAAAAAGAAAGCGGCGACGCCGGCTCTGTTTCCGGACGTTCTCGTTTCGCAATAGATCTCGACTCTGTACCGTGCGACGCAGCTTTCTCAGCTGCCAGAAATCCACCCACGGCAGCCGGCATACCTTTCGCTTCATGACGCGGGTGCGATCCGCAGCCACCTCCATGCAGCCCCTTTTTAATTGGAGGTGGCTTCAGATACGCCCGCGATATCGTGAAGTTGTGACGTCCAGGCAAACCGAGGTGAAGATCCTTGACTCCGCACCGCACCCAAAGCAGCCGGGTCAAATCAACCCCCGCCGCTGCGACCGATACGGGGTTCAGCGTACCGGAAACATCTACCCACGCACACACCCGCCCAGCCTGCGTCATACGCGCCAGAAACGAGAGCGAAAGCGAAGTCCGCCCCGACGACTCCGGCCCAATCATCTCTGTGATTGCCCCGACAGGAAGTCCACCATGCAGCAGTTCGTCCACCGCACAGATGCCCACACTCGAACTTGAGCGAACCAGGCGCGGCAACGGGGTAAGCGCACCAGGAATCCGATGCGCGAGAGCAGACTCCACTTGTAAACGTACGGCACTGGCAGAAGACATATAAGACGGCACTTCTTCGCCTTATCTTCGCCTTATACGGTCTTGCACGCA
Source organism: Terriglobales bacterium (assembly GCA_038230455.1). Taxonomy (GTDB): domain Bacteria; phylum Acidobacteriota; class Terriglobia; order Terriglobales; family Acidobacteriaceae; genus Granulicella. Next base: position 72,257 of record JBBRNF010000010.1, on the reverse strand, counting down.
ACTGGATGTTGCACTGCATCTAATGCAACGTGAAGCGTACGTCTAACAAAAGACAGTGTTTACAATATCTTTAAGGACGAGGGTGACAATTGAGTTGGCCAAAAGCCCGTGCATCCGCTCACTTGGATGGCTTGGATGGAAGTTCCCGGATCTTGATGTTGCGAAAGCAGACAGGAAATCCGTGGTCTTGGAGTAGAAGGTAGCCATCGCTGGATTCGCCGAAATGAGGATAGACATGGAACTTGCTGGCGGCAACCAGTTCCCGGAACTGCGGGGTGGCGCGGTCGTACTCCAACACCTTGACGCCGCCAAGCCAGTGTTCGCCGTGTGTCCCGCTCACCACGATCCGCGCAGTGTTCCACTGGCCCACGGGCTTGATCGGCTTGTTCGCCGCTGCGGGGATCAGGTCGTACAAGGACGCTACAGTACGGTTGCCGTCCCGGCCTTTCCTTGCATCGGGATGTACCGCGTCGTCCAGAATCTGGTACTCAAAGCCCACATTGGAGCCGTGGCCTTCATGCCCCGGGGCAAAAGCGAGATCGACGAAGTACTTAATGCCAGAGTTGGCTCCCGAAGTGATGCGAAAGTCAACGGAGAGTTCGAAATCGGCATACTTCCTGGTGGTGACAATATCGCCTGCGTTCCCACCCTCCTCACCTCCGTGCTCGGTAACGCAAAGCAGTCCGTCTTTTACCTCCCATCCTGTAGCCGGGAAATCTGGACCGTGCGTGCTGCGCCAGCCTGACGCCGTCTTTCCGTCGAAGAGCATACGCCAACCCTGCGCACTTTCTTTGGCACTCAGACTATTGGGTATCTGGGTCAGCGCAGGCAGTGATGCGACAAAGATTGATACGGAGAAAAAAACGGGGCGTAGACGCATAGAGAACACAATACTCGCGCTCCGGCTCATTGCGTCAGAACTCAATTCAAATTGTTCAATGAGTTGTGATAGTCAGGGCGGAGAGATTCAAACTCCCGACCCTCTGCTCCCAAAACAGCTCCTGCATCTTTGTCTCAATCATTGAAAACACGAAGCAAGCAGGCCTTTTAGAACCAGCGGAATTAGGGGAAATCGAAGGAAACGCCTACATCTGTGGAGTTCTTGCAATGACAGAATCGAATACAGTGCCATCTTGAGACCTTGCCTCGCCGCAATGCGATCCGGATCATGCGCATGAGAGAAACATTTCAGATGGCACAGAATTCCCAAAGCCGGTGACATTCCGAACACCGACCACTCTTGCTGGTACTAAGATCGGCAGTACGAGGCATTCAAAATCAATTCTTCTTTGTGATGACGAGCGTATAGACGAAATCCGGACGTGCCCGGCCCAGGAAGTCGAAAATGTGGACGTAAATTTTCTGATTTGAACCGGGACCGATCTGAACATCAAGATATGACTCTCCGGTGTCTCCGTTTCCTCCGTGATCCACGCAAGCATCGGAAAAAGTCTTACTTCCCTTTTTGTATGGCGCGCCAGGAGGGGCGGCGCCGGCAATCGGATCGTTACAGCTGGTCAATCTTGTTCCTGTGCCGTCCAGAATTTCGACCACCGGATCTATGGAAGAGATCATGGGCATATTCTTAATTGACGGAGATAGCGATTCGTTGCTCGAGGCCGTTACACCTATTTCATAGATGTCACCTCCATTGACAGTGAGCGAATAGAAGTCCTGATCGGGTGCGGCATTTCCTGCTGCATTTGTGTAGGGACTCAGCGAAACGACGTAAGTTCCGGCGAAGAGGGGCGTCGCGTTCGCAATCGAATCATTACGTTTCGGCAACGCAGTGGCTACCACGACAAGCAGGTATGTCTTGGTGACTGTAAAGGCAGACGGCGTGGTCGAATCGGCTGCCCTGATACTGAACTGGTAGACGCCGGCCGTGGTAGGAGTCCCAGATACTTCTCCGGTAGACGCATTCACTTGCAGGCCTGGAGGAATTGCTCCAGAGCTCACCGTGAAACCGTACGGCGGCGTTCCTCCATTTGTTGTAAGCAGATGATCAAACGGCTGATTCACGGTGGCCAGTTGCATGTAGGTGTCTGTGATGGTCAGGACCGGTGGCAAAACAGTAATGGACGCAACCTGTTGTGCAGTTCGATTGCTGGCATCAGTGGCTCGAACCGCGAAATCGTAGTTGCCGGCGACGGCGGGGATCCCTGGAAAGTTGAGCTGAGTTGTAACTCCCGGAAATGGCTGTAGCTGTAGACCCGGGGGCAATGCTCCAGAGACCAGGGACCATGAAACCGGGCTTGTCGAACAGTCAAACTCGATCACGTCGTTGTAAAAAACCTTGACTTGCGCACTCCGCAATAGCACGCTAAAGCCAGCAATATTGGGATGGAAGGTCGCAGATGCACTCTGGGCGGGGATACTCGAGTCCGTCACTGTCACGGTGAGCGCCGGTCCACAGGTAGAGGCGGCAGGAACTCCACTGAGTAAACCGCCGGTGCTCAAAGTGAGTCCGACCGGCATGATGGACGAAGTGTTTGAAACAGCGGTCCAAGTTAATGCCCCAGCCCCGTTGTTTGCTGTGAGTTGGATGGAATAGGGTGCACCGGCCACCCCAAGGGGGATCGAGGGTGTCGCAATCGCAAGCGGGATGGGCGGAGGTGTGCCGCCAGATCCTCCGCCGCTGGAACCACCACCGCTGGTGCCCCCACCGCAGCCAATCAGCAAATTGGGCAAAATCAGCGCACAGATAGCGAATGCTTGGCTTAGTTTCTTCATTCGGCGCCCGCGAAGTGCGGCCCCTTACCGTTGGCCGAGGCATACATGAGGAAAGAACGTGGACCATTTGACGCAGGGCTCAGTAGAGATTCAAAGATGTCAAACGTCGGCGCTGTTCCATTCATAATGATATTGATACCGTTGGTTGGGGTGCCAGCGTGCACGACAACGGCATCGGGTGTACTTGGATTGGTGCAAGCAATGGTCGAAAAGTCGGCATCGGTAGCGGATTCGTGAGCGTTCCAATATTCTCCCGGGCCCGGTAACGGGATGATGGGATTGTTTGGTCCAATCACTCCTCCGTCGAGCAGACCGCTGATCTGAATTGAGTAAGAGCCGGCAGGGACTGGAATTTCGTACCATCCAATCAGAGTTGGTGTTCGAGATCCGAATTGACTGCCATCTACGTTGTTTCCATAAAAACCGTGCGGGCAACTTGAAGCTGGTGTGCAGGCTAGATAGTCGGCTGTGTACGGCTGGCCTGGATTACCTGTGAAACGATACCCCGAGATACTTGAAATCGCGATCGACCGGTTGTCCCCTGTAACTGATCCGACACTCAAAGGGTGAGCAGAAACTAGAACGTCCTGCGCTCCACTCTGACCGTCAGAGAAAAAGACTTGTCCCGAAATGATGCCGTACACGGAGTTGAAGGAAGAGGATGGATAGAGCATGGATATCCACGCTTTATCGTCCTGGGATAAAGCCGTCTGTGTCGCCAGGGTGAAGTACATAATCGGTAAAGCGGCGATGTCCTCCAGACTGGTGCCGCATGGATCGGTTCCCGGGAGAGAGTGATCCAGTCCGAAAAAATGCCCTGTCTCATGCAACATTACGTTATCCTGTTGAGCGTCCGACAGTCCGGCACCGCCGTTGAAGACAATGAGGGAACTCAGGATGTGACCGCTGGGCGAAAGACTGCATGGGGATGTGAATCCCACGACCGAGGCGTCGCCGACAAGTTGGGAGAAAAGACTGCCATTCGCGTCGTAAATGACAGGACTCTGGGTGCCGCTGTTACAAGACCCAAGGACGTTATTGAAATCGGACACAGTAGCAACATGACCATTTGCAACTCCGAGAATCGTACCTGCATTCTGGACCGAGAGTGCAGTGGTGGGAATCTGTGTCCACGCAGCAAACGCTTTCGCTACGTGCGCGTTTGCAGTGGCGTTATCCATGCTGCCTAATCTTCCACTATCAGTTCGATACTGGATAGAACTGGTGTTATCCCAGACGAAGGGTTGACCGTCCACCCCAAACGTTGGACTCCCGACCAGGAGAGGGCCGCCGGCATGAGCGCCTATCGAGCAGAACAGCAGAAGACCGGTGAGTATTTTGAATTTTGTCAGTTTCATCGGCTCTTCACCGAAGTTCGCAGCAACTCTCTCGTCGATTCTTTGAGTGCGCTGAGTGGAATCATGCCGGCCTTGAATCCACGCAAGGCCGATTGCGACGGAGACGAGAGTTTCGACACATCCAGGGCCCCGGACTCGTTCAGGTTCTTGAATAGGTCTGCATTGCCGCTTCCATTCACAGCTTGGTAGATGCCCGTCCTGTCCTTCATCACGCGGAAACGTCCTTGCTCCAGGGCAACCGGAGAGACTAATCCCAGCGACGTGGGACGGTTCAGGAACAGGACAACTTCATCCCCTGCACGATATCCAGCGGCATCGGAAATGTCGCGAACATCCCAGATGAATTCCCGAAACGTAAACGTTTTGACGAGCGCGCCTTTCAGGACATCGTCTACCTGCAAAGTGACTAACAGAGTCTTCAGATTGCTGTAGTCAGGGTGGGCCTCAACTTTTGCAGACACCACTTTACCCTGGATGATTCGATCCGCCGCCTTGGTAATTTCGGAAAGATTGCGCGGCAGCGTGATCGCGCCGCGCTGGGCGTTTGCCTCGTACGGAACCAAGGGCAATAAGGACAGTGCCAAAAAGCCGAAGAACGCTAAGGTCCTCCACTTATTTGGTTCATACCCAGGGATTGTGCAGACGATCTCGCGGTCTCTCATATCGATTTGCTCTGGACTTCTTTTAGATCTGTTGGGCTGCCCATAATATCTATTCGCTAAGGTAGAAGAATCTTAGTACAAACGAGCTTTTCAGAGAAGCCTCAGCCTATTCCCGTCAACAGACGAGGGCAGAGCCTCTTGGGCTGCTCTGAAGCGATCGGTCCAGTTGGAAGCGACCATCCTGTAATCAACGCGTTCAGTTTCAATACTTGGGCAAAGGCATCCACCTGGATTGATTACGTTAAATCTCCCATTGTCACGGCCTTTGCGACCTCCGCGATTGCGCACACTTGGTTCCTCAGTTTATCAGCCAGCAGATTCGCGTCACCTGTAAGGTCATTCCTTGTGCCGGACGCGCCCGGCTCATTGGTCTGTGCGCCGAGTGCTCTACAATGGCGGCGGAACGACTTTGTAGTGACCGAGGCGGTCCAATGACGCACATCAGTTTGCGCGTGCATTGCGCTGGTCGATTTATTAATCCACTTCAAACGCTGGGCCAGAGTTTTCGTCCAACGGCTTTCTGCATGACCAACATACTTCAGATCGGTGAAGGTGTTACACGTAGTGACGCTCGGATCGGACAAATCCGGAAAACGGCACTGCCTCCGCCACAACGAAATCGGATTTCAGAGAAGACGGCGTCACAGATTGAACTGAGGTTGTGGTAATCGTAGCCGACCGAGGCACCGCATAGCTTATCAAAAGTCTGAGCTAGGACGCCTTTGGCCGATGCGAGAGCGATGGTATGTTGATTTTATGCAGCCCCGAATGATGCCCGGTACGCTGTTATCATGAGGTCAGATGCTTACAGTGTCTAAGGTCGGCAGGTTCGAACGAATGGCGCTTCTGTCGGTCTGCCCTACGCTGCTTTGTGGATTTTTCGCAACCTGTGTTTGGTCACAGTCTGTACCAGCAAACGCACAAAGCCACGAGGAACGCGCGAATCGTCTGCTAGCACAGAAGAAACCTGATTTGGCGATTCCTGAGCTGCGTGCCGTACTTGAGAGTGACCCCTCAAACCTGGATGCCCAAGCAAATCTCGGTGTCCTTCTTTTCTTTCGCGGAGACTACCCAGAAGCTGCGCACTACCTCCGCCAGGCGGTCACGCAAAAGTCTGATCTCAGTAAAATCCAGGCTCTTCTTGGGCTTGCCGAGAAGATCCTTGGCCAGCGTGAGGAGGCGCGCATTGATCTGGAGGCATCCGTACCTCGGCTGAGCGAGCCGGCAATCCGCGTGCAGGCCGGTCTTGCTCTCGTAGAGTTGGACGCGTTTGCGCAGGATCTGGATAAGGCCGCCGCGACCATCGCTCTCTTGCGTCAGGTTGCGCCCACAGACCCCCGTGTCCTATACACCGCGTACCGTATCGCGACAGATCAGGCAGGTGACGCGCTGCTATCGCTTTCCTTGGCCGCACCTGATTCCGCGCAGATGCGTCAGGCTATGGCCCACCAGCTTGAAGAGGCACGCGACATACCAGCGGCGGTCGCCAACCTGCGCAAGGCGGCGGAGCTCGACCCGCATCTGCCCGGGGTGCATTATGAACTCGCGGAGGCATTGCGCAGTTCGGACAATCCGACCCTGCGAGCGGAAGCGGCGTCACAATACCGCCAGGCTCTTGCGCAGGATTCGCACGATGCGCGCTCGGCTGCGGCCTTGGGCGATCTGGTTAGCGATGGAGGCAATCTCGCAGCGGCCACAACTTTCTATCGGCAGGCTCTTGCGATCGACCCGCACCTGGCCGACGCACAAATAGGACTTGCTCATGTGGATGCCGAGAACGGAGACTTTATATCAGCAGCACCTATGCTTGAACAAGTTCTTGCGGCCGACCAGACTAACACCTTGGCACATTATCGCCTGAGTAACGTTTATCGAAGATTGAATCGTCCTGAAGACGCGCGGCGCGAACTTGCTGCCTACCAGCGCTACAAGCAGATTAAAGAAAAGATGCGGGCAATCTATAAGGAGATGCGTCAGAGCACTCCGCGCGAAGAGCCCGCGGCAACGGCGGAGGCTAAGTAAGTTGGTGCTACGTCCTAATCAGAGCTACATTCGAGATGGGTTGATGGGACTAGCCATCTGCGCAGCGATAGCTGGAAGCGGGCAGTCGATTCAAAAGAAGGTCGTTGCCTTGAAGACCAGCCCAGTCCAATTGGATGACATTACTTCATCGACGGGGATTCACTTTACGCATCTATCGAGCCCGGAGGCCAAGTACATCATCGAATCCATGAGTGGCGGAGTTGCCCTGCTGGATTTTGATGGTGACGGCTGGCTCGATATATTTATGACCAACGCACCGTCGGTCGCGATGGCGCTGCAAGGCAAGTCTGCACCATCCGCCCTTTATCATAATAACCACGATGGCACGTTCACCGATTTTGCGGAAGCCGCTGGCGTTTCCAATCCATGCTGGGCAATGGGCGCTGCGGTGGGAGACTACAATAATGACGGTAAGCCGGATCTCGTGGTGAGCTGCTTCGGAGGTGTCGTTCTTTATCGCAATAATGGCAATAGCACGTTCACCGATGTGACTAGGGCGAGCGGTTTGGACAAAGACAGGGGTTGGGCCACCGGAGTAACGTTTGGTGATTACGACGGTGACGGTAATGTCGATCTCTTTGTGGCACACTACGTCAAACTGAATTTGAACGATCTGCCGCGTTTCGGTTCATCGAAAACTTGCCAATATAAGGAGATGGCAGTCCAGTGTGGGCCGCGTGGACTTGCAGGCTCGCCAGATTCGCTGTATCGGAATAATGGAGACGGCACGTTCACTGAGTCGGCGAAACAGGCAGGGGTCGATGACCCACACGGCTACTTCGGTATGGGCGCGGTCTGGTCGGACTTCGACGGGGATGGCAAACTCGATCTGTTCGTAGCCAATGACGGCGAACCAAATTTTCTTTACCACAACGAAGGTGACGGACATTTCAAAGATATTGCGTACGAAGCAGGTGTAGCGGTTAGCGACGATGGCTTGGAACAGGCGAATATGGGGGTCGCGCTGGGAGACATCGGAAACAAGGGACAATTTAGCATCCTCGTATCTCATTTCAGCGATGAGTATGCTGGCCTCTTCCGAAATGAGGGTAATCTTGCCTTCACCGATGTCTCCCGAGCAGCAGGTGGTGCGCGGTCAACGGTGCCTTTCGTTGGTTGGGGCGACGCGTTTCTCGATCTTGACAACTCAGGCTGGCAGGACATTATTTTAGTAAATGGTCATGTGTACCCACAGGTGGACGGGACTAATACTGGAACAATGTATCGCGAGCCAAAGTTGGTGTTCCGCAACCGGCACGACGGCACTTTCGAAGATGTGAGCCGAGAATCTGGTGCGGCTCTCCACATACCCCAGGTGAGCCGCGGTGTTGCCGTCGGCGACTTATTCAACACGGGGCGGCTTGACATCGTAGTAGAGAATCTAGTGGGTGGCCCTATGATCCTCGAAGCTCGCCCAAATCCTGCTCACCATTGGATAAGTGTTTCGCTCGAAGGGACAGCTGTAAATAGGCTCGCCCTAAATGCGCGACTGCGCGTGACTTCAGGTTCTCTCAAGCAAGTAGGCGAAGTTCGCAGCGGGGGGAGTTATCTCTCCCAAAGCGACCTGCGCCTGCATTTCGGACTTGCGGGCGCGCAAACGATCGATCAAATTGAGGTCGCTTGGCCCAACGGCACGAAACAGACTTTTAACGGCGTCGTGGTCGATCGTTTTTACCGACTCAAACAGGGCGGTGTTTTGGTGCCATTGGAGTACGGACCGTCCTCCAAGAAGAAGTGAACCTCATTTGCGCAAGTTTTGCGGTCCGTCCGCTGTCAGAACGCGCGCAAGTCAAGGGGAGTAAAGAAAGCGGCCAGGCCGCTTCCTTTACTCCGCAAAACACTCAGAACGAGAGCCTTGCCCCCAGTTGAACAACGCGGGGTCCGAAGCTGTTATTCGTTGAGTTATAGCTCCCCGTGGTGGAAGTGATCGTGCCTCCATTACCCTGATCGATGTTCGGATTCGGATTGGCGAAGTTAGGATGATTTAGGATGTTCTGCGCATCAAACTTCACCTGTAATTCGAACAATTCGCCGATGGTACTCAGCGAAAATGTCTTAGCCAGAGAGCCATCCACGCCGATGAGCCCCGGCCCCTGTAGCGAGTTGCGGCGTACGTTACCGTACGTGCCGGCCGCAGGAATCGCATAAGCTGCAGTATTGAAGTACCTCGACACGCTGCGATTCGAAAGATCAGGGTTGCCGATCAGATTGGGAAACCAGTTACCAGCCAGTGCCCCGCTGTTGTTTGATCCGCCGATCAATGGAGTAAACGGCGTCCCAGACTCCAGCACAAAAATGGAAGACGCTTGCCATCCCCCTATCACTGCATCCAAAAAAGCATTGTTGTTGAGGAACATTCGTCCCTTGCCGATAGGCAGTTGATACAACGTGTAACCCTTGAACATGTGCCGTATATCGAAGTTGGAACGCGCATAGTTCGCGGAAGGCTTAGAGAAGTCCTGGGCGATCTGACCGCCATCTCTGCCGCCCCAGCCCGAGGAGTCCTGCTGGTCCAGGAGTTTCGACCAGGTATAGTTCACATTCATGCTAAGCCCATGGCTCAGACGCTTATTCGCGGAGAGTTGCAGGGCGCTGTAGTTGGAGTTCGCATTAAAACTGTTCCCTTGGATCGAAGTAAATTGTGGAAAAGGACGGAACGAGTTCGCATTCCCGGTGGTGGCAGCGGATGCAGCCTGGCGGCTCGCGGGAGCCTGATTCAGATCGACAGGAAAGGAAAGGTTGTAGGCGTGGCTGCCGACATAGGCAGCCTCCAGAACAAGTCCTCCCCGCACTTCCTGCTCGATGCTCAAGTTCCACTGGTTGTTCTTGGCGATGGGTGTTTTGTAGGGCGTGAAAGGGACACCCTGATTATTGTATGCGGAGGGGGAAGTCGAAGCAGCACTGTAGTTGGTTTGAGGATTCGCGGCAGAGAGAAGAAAAACTGGGTTGATGTTGTTGACCGCTGTGGCCGATCCCTGACTGAAGGCCCCAAATCCCTCGGTGCCTCCCACATACGTATCAATGCTCCAGTTATATGCAGCAAGTCCATAACCGCCGCGAATGACTCTTTTACCGTCTCGCGAAGATTTCCACGCGAAGCCCACTCGGGGAAGAACGATGTTGTAAACGTTCGCTTCCAGGGGGCCACCGAAGCGAATAGCCCCGGGAGTCTGCGTCGCCGGATTTAACAGCGTTGGATCAAATGTGCCGACGCGGTTGCGAGCCTCTTTCCATCCGGTCTGGATTTGGTAGCGTATGCCGGCATTCAGGGTCAGGCGAGGATTCACCTTTATATCGTCCTGGATGAATACCTGGGGCTGCCAGTTGCGGAGTCCCACGCGGGCCTTGTTGCTGGCCCCATAACCTTGCACATCTCCCAGCAGGAAGTCGGCATAGCCGTAGCCGCTGGGTGCATTCGGGGTCCCAGCCGGCGCACCGTTCGGGAACTGTTGCGTGTAGCTGCCGGTAAAGTTGAAACTGCCTATATCGGTCGCGCCCCATGGAGTCGAGTTGTCCTGACTGCGCAGCAGTTCTCCCCCGAAATGAAGAATGTGCTTTCCTCGAATGAGAGTGACAACATCGGAAGGATCAAAGCTGTTCTGGATGTAGCTCGCGAACGTACCAGGCGCAAGCCCGGACTGGCCGCTAATGTTGATAGTGGGAAAGGAGTCACCTTTTGCGTATGTAAGCCCAATCTGCGCGGGATAGCCGCGGCCGAATGTCTCGGGTGCAAAGGTGGAGTTATACCGCGAGTAACCGTACCGGAACTCATTCACGAGGTTTGAGCTTATAGTCCAGGAATCCGTCGCTTGCAGGTTGAAGTATCCAATAAATCCTCCCTGGCAGTTCAACGGGCAAGCGACCGCCGGATAGATGTTATCTTGTTGACCCTGCGCGGTAGAGAAGGTAAGGCGATTGTTGGATGTCAGGTTGTAGTCCATCCGCCCGAAGTATCGCAGGTAGGGGCTTGACTGGGTCAACGAGCCTTGCGTGTTGTTAGCTTCGGGAGTATTCGCGAGGTTCGGTACTGGGAAAAACGCATTGATTTTTGCCGCAACCGCATCGATCCTGTTTGGGCAGATTACATTGAGCTTCCCGTTGCACGAGAATTGCTGGCGCGCGCCGGTCGCAGGATCATAAGTCAGTGGATCATAGATCAGCTTCGGATTCGCACTGAAGTCCCCGGTCCTCTCCGCGGCGGTCGGATAAACATTGCTGTACGGGCTGGGAGAGTTGCTCAGAATTTTGTCGGCATTGAAGTAAAAGAACAGCTTCTTTCTTAGCACCGGTCCGCCAATTGCTCCGCCAAAGTTGTTGTAGCGCAGCACTGGTTTTCTGCCACCCTGGGTGAAGTAATTGCGGGAGCTGAAATATTCGTTCTCGTTGTATTCGTATACGGCGCCGTGAAATGTGTTCGTGCCGCCCTTGCTGATCTGATTGAAGGTCGCGCCGCCGGTTCCGGTTTGCGCAGAGAAGGTCGAGGTTTGGATCTGGACTTCCGCGACTGTCTCCAGAACGCCAGTCGTGACGTTGGCGCTGTGCGGGGCTTGAGTATTCGCGCCATCTGCCTGATAGCTACCGTAAAACGGCAGCGTCCCATTCACCGCCACACCTTGGCCGGAGCCGGCGGCGCCAGCAAGCACCTTCGTGAAATTGGCCCAGTCCTGCCCCACATCGGGGAGTTGAGAGATGGTTTGCGCTTCAAGAGTGGTCGATTGTTCTGAACTCTCCGTTTTGAGCAGCGGGCTTTCCGCGCTGACGGTTACTTCCTGCTTATCCGTGCCTACTGTCAGCTGCGCGTCAAGTGTGACGCCGGTCAACGTTACATCCACACCGGTCTTTTGCACGGTGTTGAAATTTGGGAAGGCGAAGGTAACGTTGTAGCGACCAACTAGCACCGAGACCGCGTCATAGATACCGTCGCGATTTGTCGTAAGTGCCCTCGATACAACGGTATCCACGTTGGTCACCGTCACGGACGCCCCCGGGATAACGGCTCGCTGTGCGTCGGTGACAGTGCCGGTAATATGACCGGAACTTGCATTCTGAGCCAGGCTTGCTCTTCCAACGCTTATTAGAATCAGCAGCAGTAAAGCGACTCTCTTCATAATGCCTCCAAAATGAACTGCAGTAATGTGGTCTTCCAGCTGCCAAAATCGCCTTGCGACGCTCCATTTGGGCCACTATGGGCAAACAGGCGCTTCAAAAAGTTGAATCCGAGCATTATTAAGCTCTTTTCTTCTCACGTCTGTCAAGACTTTTTTCGGAAAATTGGCAGGTAAGAGAGTGTACTGAGCAAAATAAGGCTTGGATGGGCTCTTAACGAGCGCTAAATGGCTCACGCTTACGCTCACGGCGACCCGCTGAAGCATTTGCTTACGTCGGAAGTTGTTCTTAAGAGACCGAACAAAGCTGCCCGGTCCGGCTGCCTATGTCAGGCTGCGAATCTCGTCGCGAGGGGTAAGGTCGGGTTTCCAAAACTGTTCAATCTCCTCCAGCGACCGGCCTCTCGTCTCCGGCAGGCTAAGAAACAAAATCACAGCGACGAGGCAAACGACCGCATACAAGCCGAATGTCATGGCGGGTCCGAGGCGTTTCAGCAGTGTCAAGAACGAGTTCGACACGAGAATGCAGGTTGCCCACAGGGCCGTCGTCGCAATGGACATGGCTCGGCCACGGACAGAGGTGGGAAAGATCTCCGCGAGGTACACCCAGACTCCCGGGCCTAGCCCCGTCGCAAAGGCGGCTATGTACAGCATGGTTCCGCCTACGAGCAGCGGAAAGGAGGTATGCCGCTGACTAAAAAGGAATACGAGCAGCAGCAATGCCGCCAGCATCACGCCCGCCGAACAGGCGAGGAGGTACCTGCGACCCACCCTGTCCAGAATAAAGAGGGCAACCACTGTGAACACCAGATTGGTGATTCCCAGCAGCACATTCGCTGCGAAGGCTCGCCCCTCGCTTCCGCTGTTGCCGTGTGTCACAAAAAGGATTGACCCGTAATACAGCACGGTGTTGATGCCACTCATCTGCTGCAATGCGGCAATGCCGATAGCGAGGATGATAGGACGCCGGAACCGTCGTAACCAGCCAGTCGGTTCCCTTTCCCTTACGATCGTCTCCTGGATTTCTGCAAGTTGTTCGGCCCGATGCTTCTCGCCAAAGCAGCGCAAAGCCGCATCGGCTTCGGCGGCGCGGCCCTTCTCGATCAGCCAGCGAGGACTCTCCGGAACGAAGCGGAGTCCGACGATGAGCGCAGCTGCGGGGATGGCAGCCGAGCAGAACATATATCGCTATGCGGAGGTGCCAACGAACGCCAGCGCCCAATTGGTCGAGTAGGCAACAAGAATTCCCGTAACGATAGCGATCTGATTCAGCGTAACTACACTGCCACGCCTCTGCTTGGGCGACACCTCCGCGAGGTACAGCGGAGCGATGGTGGAGGCAAGCCCAATTCCCACCCCACCCAGCACACGGGCTAGCATAAACTCGACGAAGTTCCCGGCTATCGCTGTCAGAATCGCCGAAAGTACAAACAAAACTCCGCTGAGGCGCAGAACGGAACGCCGGCCGAGGCGATCACTGCTTACCCCTGCAACTATTGCCCCCAGCAGGCAGCCGTACAAAATGCTGCTGGCTGCAAATTCCAGCTGCACTTCCGAAAGGCCGAAGTGCGCGCGCAGAGTCAATAGAGCGCCATTCACGACAGTCGTATCAAAGCCAAACAGCAATCCTGCCGTCGCGCCAATGACAAAAATCCGGTAGATGGAACGTGTCGATTGCATCGCAAAAAGGGTTAAACAATTTCGGTCCTAGAAGCCAGTCGCAGCGGAGCGCTATCCAGCGATACCAGCTGCGTATGACCTTTATACCCTTTTCTAGACAACAATCTGCATTAATTTGATATAAACGAGCAAAATAGTTGCACGAAGTGAGAAGGGCGAGTTAGTCTGGAGCACAGACAATCGAAAGGGAGCGCAACCCAGCATGGATACCGTAGTGACAGACTTCTGGACTGGTCGACTTAGCGCGAACGAGCGCATTGAATCCGCGTCCAAAACCGTCGGCCAGCTGGCGCATGTATTTGCGAACGAATCTTCGCGCGCTGAGATGGATCCCACCGTCAAGGTGTATGAGACGCAGTATTGGAAACCTGTCGTGGATGGGACCGAGGGAGGCTTGTTCTGGGGCACCTCGACGGTATATCCGGGCGAGATCGACGGCGAGTTCTTCATGACGCGGGGTCACTTTCACGTGGTGCGCGACCGGGCGGAAATCTACACCACCATCGCTGGAGAGGGAATGTTGGTGCTCATGGACGAAAAACGGCACGGGTGGGGCGAGCCGATGCGGATGGGCAGCACACACTACATACCCGGCCGAATGGCGCATCGCGTGGTCAACACCGGGAATGTCCCTCTTACATTTCTAGCCTGCTGGCCGAGTGACGCTGGACATGATTACGCTGCCCTGGACGACCGGAATTTCAGTTTGCGGGTTATCCGTCGTGACGGGGTGATTCAAGTGGTCCCGCAAGCGTGAATAACCTGGCAGCTGCCGTCGATATTGGTGGATCGCATGTGGAATACGGCATCGTCCAAGGCGATCGTCTCCTCGCGTCGGAGCGGATCGCGGTCGATGACGCTTCACTGATGGCGGTCTTGCCGCATCTCGAAAGAAATATTCCGGCTATCGCTGGGCGCTGCGGCGTCCCGCTCGATTCACTCTGCGGTCTCGCGATGGGAATTTGCGCGCTCGTCGACCGCTCCGGGATGGTTGTCGCCGCAAACGGAAAGTACAGCGATGCGGTACGTTTTGACCTGAAGCGCTGGTGCAAGCTTACGTTTGGTCTGCCATTCGAGATCGAGAATGACGCCCGTCTCGCTCTGTTGGGCGAACACGCTGCCGGCGCAGCCAGAGGGTACGACGATGTCGCGCTGGTCACCGTAGGCACCGGGGTAGGAGGAGCGGTCATGCTGGGCGGTAAGCTGCTACAGTCCCGCGGCCAGCGTGCGGGTTCGCTGGCCGGACATATCGGCGTGGACTGGAACGGCCGCCTCTGTACGTGCGGAAACCGCGGCTGTGCCGAAGCAGAGTCCTCCACCGTGGCGCTGGACAGCGTTGCACGCGCGCAGAAGGGCTTCGCTGCCAGTATGCTGGCGGGTCAACCCGGACGAATTGACTTTAAAGGCCTATTCGCCGCAGTCGATGCAGGCGATCTCTTCGCTGAAGAATTACTGGAACGATGTGTCACCATATGGTCGGCGCTGGCGGTTTCGCTTATCCATGCCTACGACCCGCAGGTCCTCGTTTTTGGCGGCGGAGTCATGCTGCGCCACGAGGCAATCCTGCCCAGGATTCGCGCGCACATCGCCGCTCACGCCTGGACCGGGGACGACCACGTAGCGCTCGTTCCGTCCATTCTAGGCAGCTCGGCCGCCCTGTTCGGTGCACTGCCCCTGCTGCGGAGAAATGCATGAAACGACAGTCCTCCTACGATAAGAATCCCCTCATTCAGTTCTCGGAGAACGGCGATAAATGCCGTCCGGGATGGGATGCTGTGGCCGCCACCCTGGAATCTCTCGCAAGCAGCGACTGTCGGTCGGTCGTGGTGGTGGAATGCTACCCGGGAGTTGATCTCGCTGAGTTGCGGACAGGCCTCGCCAGCCTGGCATGGCACACCGTAATTTGCGCTGAGGATGCTCTTCTGGCTTCCACGGAGCTGGATCTGCTGCTCAGTCCCTTCCTCGGAGACGATCCAGTCTTTGGAAAGATGCATCCGTGGGAGCTGAGCCAGTTCTTCGATTCAGTGAAGATCGGTAAGCTGCGCGCCGACATTAACCTTGCCCAGGGGAGTGTTCTCGTCTACGGTGCGGGCGCGGCCTATGTCGCTGCGACGTGGGACCATTTGGTGTACTGTGACGTCGCGCGGTGGGAGATACAACGGCGCCAACGGTCGCACCGGAGCGGTAACCTCGGCGCAAATAACCAGCACGCTTCGCCGGCGAATCTTTACAAACGATCCTACTTCGTCGATTGGCGTGCAGCCGATGCGGAGCGCCACCGGCTGTTCGAACATTTCGACTCGTTCGTCGACAACAATTTGCCTGGGCATCCGATGCTTGTCTCGGGCGAAGATTATCGCGCGGCGCTGGCCAGCGCTACGCGAAGGCCGTTCCGAGTCGTGCCGTTCTTCGATCCCGGTCCGTGGGGCGGTCAGTGGATGCGACGCAACTTTGACCTTCCAGGTGCGCCGCCCAACTTCGCCTGGTGTTTCGATTGTGTACCAGAGGAAAATAGCCTCCGTTTCGGTTTCGGCGACAGGGTGTTGGAGCTGCCCGCCTCCACGCTGGTTCATGAATTTCCGGTCACCTTGCTCGGAAATGATGTCGTGCGTCGCTTCGGCGCGGAGTTCCCGATTCGTTTCGACCTGCTGGACACGTTCGAAGGCGGAAACTTGTCTCTACAGGTGCATCCCACGCCCACGTATATGGCCGCTCACTTCGGTATGTCGTATACGCAGGACGAAAGCTATTACCTGCTGGATGCCGAACCAGGCGCACAGGTCTTCCTTGGATTGAAAGAGGGGGTCAATCGAACGGAGATGGTTTGCGAGCTCACGGCAGCGCAGGCCGATGGACCGGCCTTCGCGGCAGAGAAGTATGTAAATGCCTGGCCCGCACACAAGCATCGCCACTTTTCCATCCCAGCAGGAACGATTCACTGCTCTGGAAAGAACAGCATGGTACTGGAGATTAGCGCAACACCTTACATCTTTACGTTCAAGCTTTGGGACTGGGGGCGGGTCGGCCTTGATGGCATGCCTCGCCCGATCCACCTCGATAGGGGAGTCGAAAATATCCAGTGGGACCGTACGCGCACATGGGTGGCAAAAAACCTGATAGATCAGGTTCGTCCCGTTGCAGAGGGAGATGGTTGGCGCGAAGAAGCCACAGGCCTCCATGCGCTCGAGTTCATCGAAACCCGCCGTCACTGGTTTACCAAACCGGTGCTGCACAATACCAACGGAACCGTCCATGTTCTTAATCTGGTGGAGGGGGAGGAGGCTGTGGTGGAAAGCCCGGAACATCGTTTTGAGCCCTTTGTGGTGCACTACGCCGAAACCTTCATCGTGCCAGCTGCAGTAGGCGCCTACCGAATCAGTCCCACAAAGCAAACCGGGAAGCCGCTGGCGACGATCAAGGCTTACGTTCGCACGGACCATGAAATTGGCGACCGATGAGCTTTCAAGACAGAGGCCTGGATCTGAGCGTGGATCCATCCACGCTCGACTTCCACTACGGTCCGGGCGTGCGCGGGCCAAGACCGGAATATCGTTTCCTGGACGCAATTCGGTCCAGTTTGCTGGACACCCAGTGTAGTGGACCGGAGGTCGTCTACTCGATCGCGATGGATGTTCGTCGCGAGGAAAACGAAGCCGATTTGGAAGCTCGTTACCTGCTGTTTGGCGTGGTGGCTTACGCTGCCGGCCGCCTCGGCAGAGAGCCTGTACGCAGCCAGGGGCATGTGCATGCGATCGCACCGCACAATGGATACTCGACTCCCGAGCTGTTTGAGATCTGGGAGGGAACCGCGTTGATCTACGCCCAGGAATCTACCTCGGACGACCCCGGCCGCTGCATGGCCATCACTGCCGGGCCCGGAGAAAAGGTCGTCGTGCCGCCCGGCTGGGCGCACGCGGTCATCAACGGCGATGTAGACAGGCGAATGATATTCGGTGCCTGGTGCGACCGTCAGTATGGCTTCGATTACACCGGCATTCGGGCGCATGGAGGCCTGGCGCATTTCCCTGTTGTTGAGGACGATGGTGGGATCGGTTGGGTCGCCAATACGCGCTACACACAAAGCTCGATGCAGGTACGAAGTAGCCGCAGCTACCCGGAGTTGGGCCTCGATCCGAAAGAAGCCATCTACACGCAATATCGCACCCATCCCGAAGCGGTGGAGTGGGTAGCGCAGCCTCAGCGATTCTCGGATCTTTGGCACAGCTTCGAACCATAGATTCGAACCACAGACTAGACACAACTCAGGGAGAACACTCGAATGCACTCTTTCAAGGCACTCTTCGGACTTTTATTGAGCGGTTTGGTCTTCGTTTCGCTTCCGGGCTGGTCCCAGCAGGCGCAACGGACGACGCTTTCCCTCAACGGATCGTGGGATGTCGACGAGAGCATCGGCCCCGACGACCGGCCGCAAACGTTTGGGCACAAAGTGCCAGTGCCCGGGCTGACCCATTCCGCGATCCCAGCATTCCCGGATGTGGATCAGTATCAGACCCGCCAGCTTCTCTCCAACCTCGTACGGCAAGGAACCTTTCCGCGGGCGGAGTACGAGGCGCTTGGAGACGCTCGCGGCGTGTCGCATCAGCGACGCAATTATTTCTGGTATCGCACCACCTTCCCTGTTGGAGGAAAACGTGCCGTCGCTATTCTTAAGATTGGAAAGGCTCAATTTGGCGCTGTGGCATACCTGAACGGCGAGCGGATTGGGGAACACGCCCCTTGTTTTACGGCGGCCTACTTCGACGTAACGCGAGCCATTCGGTGGAACGCGCCGAATGAACTTGTGATTCGCATCGGAGCCACGCCAGGCGTGCTTCCAGCCGATGTCTCGCAAGGAACAGATTTCGAGAAAAACCGCTGGACACCCGGCATTTATGACAACGTCAGTCTTCAGATGGTGGACAATCCTGTGATTTCGACAGTGCAGGTGGCTCCGCAGCTTGCAACCTCCAGCATCCTTGTAGAAACGGAAGTCCGTAATTACACGGACCATGTGGTCGTGACCCATCTAAAGCAGGCTGTTACGGAGCGTAAGTCAGGACACCCGGCCGCACCGTTGGTCTTCACGCGGGTTGAGGTGCCGGCAGCCAGCAGCATCTCCGTGAGACAGACCGTTCGCTTGACCCATCCACACCTCTGGAACCCGGACGACCCTTTCCTCTATGAGGTGAAGACCAGTACCTCGGGCGACCATGTCGACACGCGATTCGGCATGCGCGAGTTCCGGTTTGATACGGCGACGCAGCGGGCCTATCTAAACGGGCGACCCTACTTCCTGCGAGGTTCCAACATCACGCTACACCGTTTTTTCGAAGACCCCGACGTTGGCACACGACCATGGGACGAAGCATGGGTTCACAAATTGCTCGTTGAGATTCCCAAAAAGCTGCATTGGAACACCTTCCGGTTTTGCATCGGTCCCGTGCCCGATCGCTGGCTCGAGATTGCGGATGAAAGTGGCCTGCTCATTCAGAACGAGTACATGGTCTGGACCGGACACCCCACCTGGACGGACTTCCAGGCGCATTACGATACGGCAGAGATGATTACGGAATACAAGGAATGGATGCGCGACAACTGGAACCACCCCAGCGTTGCAATCTGGGATGCTACCAATGAGTCCCTGCTGCCCGAGTTCACGAACAGGATTATTCCGGCCGTCCGTTCGCTCGATCTCTCCAACCGGCCATGGGAAAATAGTTACAACGCTCCTTCCGGTCCGGACGACCCCGTTGAGGACCATCCGTACCTCTGGCTTGCAACAGCCATGGCCGACGTCTCGGAGAAGGAGAGTCACAACAATTTCAAGATGACCGATCTCGAATCGCTGCTCGGACCTCCGTCAAGCTCGGTGACCAGCAAGACCGCGCACGCCATGATCCTGAACGAGTATGGATGGCTATGGCTGAACCGGGACGGCACACCTACGTTATTGACCCAGAAACTCTATCCGAAGCTTCTGGGCGAGCACAGCACCGCCGAGACCCGTTTCACCACGCAGGCATACCTGTTGGGAGGAGAGACAGAGTTCTGGCGAGCGTACCGGCGTTACGCTGGGGTCCTTCACTTCGTTTATCTCACCGCGAGCGATCCGAAGGCATTCACCTCGGATCACTTTCGTGATGTGAAGACGCTCGAGTTGGAACCGCATTTCCTGAGGGCTATGGAGCAGGCCTTCAACCCTCTCGGGGTATACCTCAACTTTTGGCAGCCTACCCTCGTGTCTGGCGATCCACGCGATTACACCGTTACCCTCATCAACGACGAAGATCGTCCGCGGTCTGGCGCCTTGCGCCTCTCATTCGTCTCGGCGGAAAGCAAGGAGATAGAGGCAACCGAGGTACCCTTCTCATTGACCGCCCTAGGAGCACAGTCCTACACTATGCATCTAAAAGCACCTACTATCCCAGGAGCCTACTCGCTTAGAGCGGTCGAGACCCCGGGCGATCAACAGGACCACCCAACGACTTCGCGGCGCGACGTCACCGTGCAAGCGTCCACTGTAAAACACTGAGGAGATATGATATCGGCACGATGACAACAGTTCCGAAGGAGAAACGGCAGAAGCAGGAGCTTCGATTCGCTGCGATTCTGCGGCGCGTACGCGAGACCGGCCGTGCAGAAGTGGAAACTCTTTGTCAGGAACTTGGCGTATCCGTCCACACAGTTCGGCGCGACCTGGAAGATATGGACAGTCGCGGCATGCTTCGCCGGGTGCATGGCGGCGCAGAGCCGCTCGAGCCGCTTTTGTATGAACCCTTTCGCTCGGACCGCTCCTTTCAGCAGCAAATCGAAAGCCGTGCCGATGAAAAACGCAGGATTGCAAAATTCGCAGCGTCACTGGTAAACGATGGTGATGTCATTGGAATGACTGCCGGCACGACCACCAACGAAACAGTACGCTGTCTGCCGATGGACAAGAGACTCACTGTCGTGACGAACACAGTGAACGTCGCGATGGAATTGTGTAATCGCAAAGATATCGAAGTCTTCGTCACCGGTGGGAATCTCCGCGGCACTTGGTTTTCCTTGGTTGGCCCAACCGCGATCGACTATGTAAAAAAGGTGATTGTGGACACACTGTTTATCGGGGTGGACGGCGCCGATCTCAGCCATGGTCTTACCTGCTACAACTCCGCCGAAGCAGAGCTGAATCGGGTTATGGTTCAGCATGCTCGTCGCAAAATTCTAGTAGCCGACAGCAGCAAATTTGGCGTTGTAGCGAGTTGGGTGATCGCACCATTTACCGACGTAGATGTGATAGTGACGGATACGGACATCGGGGACGACACGCTTGAACCGTATCGTCAACTCGGCATCTCCGTTCACCGCGTTTAAGGCGTTCCCATCAGGTAAATTTGAGTTCCCAAAATCACCTCGGGACGGGAATGGATCCGGTGCGTGCCACGAGGACCGAACGCATTTTGCGTTAACAGAAAAACACCTTGTGGCGCGCATACATGAGCCAGTTCCAGAGTGGTATCAATCCCAGGCTCGGCGACTTGCATCGTCGCTACGATCTTGCTGCCTGAAAATATGTGATTCAAACCTTCGCTATTGCACCTGGCCCATCTTGAGTCGCGGTGCGTTCCTGACATTTAGGTTAGGTACGGCCTCTACTGCCCCGTCTGGAAACGCAAAATCGAAAGGGATCCCAGATACGAGTACCGTGCCGTCGCGAAATCGATCTGTGCCTCCGTCTGGGCGAGTTGTGCCTGACTGAGTTCCACGATGGATGAGAGGCCGAACTTGTATCGGGTCTGGGCCAAGTCGAACCCGGAGTTTGCCTGATCGAGGAGCTGCTGCGTTACGGCAATCCGTTGGAAGTTCAATTGAGCGCGGAGAACTGTGGTCCTGACATCTCTGGCGATGCTTTGGCGAAGCTGCTGAACTTTCTGCTCTGCGGCACTCGCGCGCAAGTCTGCTTCTTTCGCCCTCGCAGAATTTAGAAATCCGTTGAAGATGGGGATGCTCAAATTCGCGCCAATAGCGCCGTACCAGGACGAACTGATCGAATCGGGGCGCACCGGCGTACCGCCCACGGTTCCGAGCGCCTGTATGGTGGGCATTTTTAGATCGTGCTCGGCTGCACTGAACTCCCTGGCAGCTGCGAGGTCTTGATTGAGTGACATCAAATCCGGGCGAGACAAGAAAGCTTGCGTAACTAACGGCTCCGCATCTTCGGGTGGCGACAATGGTGCTGGCGGTGTTTCGTCAACCAGCGCGTAGTTAATCTCGCGCTCCTCGCCGAGCAGCGCGTTGAGCGTCGCCATCGCGTCAGCTTCAGCGTTCCGAGCATCCAGCAACAGAAGCCTCGCTTCAGACAGATTAACGTTGGCAAAGCTCAGGTCGAGACTTGATTTTAACTTTGCCCCAGTGAGCGCATTGATCTGTTCACTTGTTATCTGGCGAGCGGCAACGGTTTGCTGTGCCACCTTCAGGACCTCCTGGCTGCCAAGCGCTCTGTAGAACGTTTGGTCCACCGCCAGAATCACGTCAGCGGAAGTGGCCGCCTGAGCACTCTGCTGCGCTTTCTCGCGCTGGCCCGCACTGCTGACGAGATGATGCGTTCGTCCGAAATCGGTGATCAACTGACTTACCGTAAGGCCACCCGCGGCTCGTTCGTAGACGATGGGATTATTAAGCGCTCCCGCGGTGATTCGGCTTCCCGCGTGCGAATCGACCGCCGTCAGGTTCGCAGCGATCGACGGGAGTTCGATGGATTTTACTTCCCGGACTTGCTGACCCGCTGCCAGTGCGAGCAGGCGGGACACAGTGACTCGAGGGTTGTTTCTGATCGCCAGTTGCTCCGCCTGGCCGAGCGTAAGGGTTTGCGCGCTTGCCAGAGAATTACCGATAACGGTCGATTGCCCCGTGGCTGAACTTGTGATCGCCAGCGACAGGACGAGCATTCTGAAAATGACGTTTCTCATTTATGCGTCTCCCTTCGCCAAAACCGGAGTTCGAGTCTCTTCATGCCGATGGACCCACAGGTAGGCGGCCGGAACGACATATACAGTGATGAGAACCGAGACGGTTAAGCCACCGATGATCGCGCGTGCCAATGGAGCATACTGCTCACTTCCAGCCTCGACCGCCAGGGCCATGGGGACCATCCCCAGAATGGTCGCGAGCGAGGTCATCAGCACGGGGCGAAGGCGAACTCTACAGGCCATGGCTACAGCCTCCTGGACCGGCATTCCCTCTCGACGCAGGCTTCGAGTGAACTCCACGATGAGGATGGAGTTAGAGACCACAATGCCGGACATCATGACGATCCCCATCAGCGACATGACGTTCAACGTCGTTCCGGTCAAGAGAAGAAACACGATGACGCCGCTGATACCCGGCGGTATCGCCAACAGAATGATGAGCGGATCAATGAAGGACGCAAACTGCGCCATAAGGACCAGATAGACAAGGATAATTGAAAGAATCAATCCGATTCCGAAGCTCGAAAACGACTTCCGCATTCCTTCAACAGATCCTCGCATGGTTACTTTGAGATCTGGTGGAACATTCGCGTCCTTGATGACGCGATCCACGCGTTGAGCCAAGCCACCCAGATCCTGGCCCGATGGGGAGACGTAGACATCGATGACTCGCCGCAGCTGGTAGTGGTCAACTTCCGTCGGCGTGTTGATCGTTTTGATATCCGTTACCGCGCCAAGATTGGTCGTCTGCGTTCCATCCTTCGAGCGGATCGGGATTTGTTGGAAGTCGGTGATGGATTTCACCTGATTTTCTGGGAACTGGACAGTCAGGAGATAGTTGTTTCCGCTTTTCGGATCAACGTAGTAGCTTGGCGCAATCATGCCGTTGCTGGTCAGCGCGGTGATGACGTTGTCCACAATTTCACTGGAGTTCAGCCCCAGTTTTCCTGCCATTTCACGGTTGACGTTCAGTTGAAGACCCGGATAGTCGATATCCTGAGGAATCAAAACATCACTGACACTGTTCAACTTCTTGATGCTGTCGGCTAGTTTCGTTGCGGTCGCAAAGGCCTCCTTCATGTTGTTGCCGCCGACCTGGATGTCGATTGGCGCGGGGAGCCCAAGATTCACCACCGCGTCGACCAGACCGCCCGTCTGAAAGTAGGTGGATAGCTCGGGCAGGTCGTCGCGGAGCTTGCTTCGCACCAGGTTCATGTAAATAAAGCTGCTAGTCTTATGGCCCTCATTCAGACTGACCTGAACGAAGGCCGTATGCTGGCCCGAGTTGCTGGTGTAGATCGCTGAAAAGTCGGGCGTGATGCCGATGTTGGAGACGATCATTCCGAGGTCGCGCGGCGGGACAACTGAGCGGATATCCTGCTCGACGCGGGCAATGTACTGGTCGGTCAACTCAATGCGCGTGCCACTCGGGGCTTTCACGTTGATGACGAACTGGCCGGGGTCGGTGCGTGGAAAGAACGAGAGGCCCATGAACGGAAACAGACCCAAGCTCAGGAGGAAGACTCCAAGGACGCCGAGCACTACGGAAATCGGGCGGAGAAGACTCTTCCTTACCGAGACGTCATAGTGCATAAGCATGCGATCGTAGCGCCTGTTGAACCAGCGTACGAACCGCTCGAATGGGTTGCGGCCAGGATGATGAGCAGCTTCGTTGTGCGCGTTGCGAATGAACCGCGCACAAAACAAAGGGACGACGGTCAGCGCAATGGCGTACGAAGCAAAGAGAGACAGTACAACCGACAGCGCCAGAGCTGTGAACAGGAATCGGCTGACGCCGTATAGAAAGATCACCGGGAAGAAGACGATAGCTGTTGTAAAGGTCGCAGCGAGCACCGGCAACGCGACTTCTCTTCCGCCCTTTTCCGCAGCCTCTGCGGGTGACGCGCCCATCTCAAGATGCCGGTAAATGTTTTCGAGCACGACGACGGAGTTGTCGATCAATCGAGAGAATGCCAGGGCCAGTCCGCCGAGCACCATCGAGTTGATGGTCTGTCCCATGAGATTCAGGACAAGAAAGGCCGCAAGGGCAGACAAGGGAATCGACAGCATGACAGCAAGTGTCGCGCGCATGCTCCCAAGGAAGATGAGAATCATGACCGCGGTCAGCGCGAGACCGATGCCACCTTCGCTGCCGAGGTTTGAGATTGCAGTCTTCACAAACGCCGACTGATCGAAAACAACTTTCGTTACGAGATTCTTCGGTATGTCGAGGAGATGCCCAGTAGCTTCCCGAATGCCGTCTACTACCGCGATCGTATTACTTCCTCCTCCTTGTTTGAGGATCGGTAGATAGACGGAATGTTGACCATCCACGCGCACTACATTGGTTTGGATCGCGGCAGCGTCCCTGGCTTGTCCGATATCGCCGACGAGCAGTTGACCATTCGCCGCAGTCTTCAGTGGCAGGCGATCAATTTGATCCGTCGTCGGAAACTGTGAGTTGGTGTAGATGTTGAAGTCTCTCGGACCGATGCGCACATCACCGGCTGGAAGAATTGCATTCGCCTGGTTCACAGAACGAACGACATCCATGGGGCTGAGTTGATTGGCCTCCAGCTTTAGCGGATCGACATAAATCTGAATTTGCCGGTACTTCCCCCCGAAAGGTTGTGGAACGGAAGCACCCGGCACGCTGGCGAGTTGGTTGCGAACATTGAACTGAGCAAGGTCGTGCAGCTGCGTTTCGTCGAGTCCCTGGCCCTTCAAAGTAATGAGACAAACGGGCAGGCTCGAAGCGTCGAACTTCAGTACAACCGGTGGGAGCGTTCCAGATGGCAACCGGCGCAACTGAGCGAGGGCCAGATTCGAGATGGAGGTGACGGCTGCATCGGCATTTGTTCCAGGCTGAAAGTAGATGCGAATCAAGCTAACACCCGTGAGAGAACGCGACTCAATATGGTCGACACCACTGCCTAAAGTGAAAAAGCGTTCAAACGGATTCGTGATGTTTGATTCGATTTGCTGCGGCGGCATTCCGTTGTAGAACGTAGCCACCACAACCACGGGAATATTGATGTCCGGGAAGAGATCCACCGGCATTCGCGCAACGGTCGTGACACCGACGACCGCGACCACCATGCAAAGCATGATGATGAAGAAGGGGTAGCGTATGGAGAATCCAGACATTACTGCTCCTCTCCGTTAGAGAAGTTCGACATCCCCATCGACGTACGTTTTGGCGTAATCACCTCGCCCGATTGAAAGCTGGCAAGATTGGCCACGATCACAAGGTCCCCCTGATGAATGCCGCCGAGGATTTCCACGTGGGTCGCCGTTGCCACACCGATCTGGACTGCGCGTTGCTGAACGCGATTGGAGCTGTCCACCAACAGGACGAACGGTTGGCTTCCACTGCGATCGACCGCCTGTACAGGAACAACTAAAGCATCGCCGGACCGCTGGATATTGAGCGTTACATCCGCATACATACCGGGACTAAGCTTTCCATCGCCGTTCGGCACATCAATCTCAACCTGCATGGAACGAGTAGAGGAATCCAAAGCTCCCGTGTTGCGCGACACTGTCCCGGTAAAGGTTCGGCCCGTGGCTCCAACTCGAATGGTTGCCGAATCACCAATCTTGACAAAGGCTGCAAGAGATTCGGGTACGGGAAGACGCAACCTCAGGACATCAATTTCTGCCACTTTTACGACAGGCATCGATCCCGCATTCGACGTCCCCGCCTGGATGAGCGATCCAGTGTCGGCGTAGCGCCATGTCACGGTGCCAGTAAAGGGCGCTGTGATGCGAGAGTAGTCGGCCATCGATGAGAAGTGTTGCCGGTCAGCCCTAGATATGCCGAGTTGTTCTTGCGCTGCTGAGTATGCCGACTTGGCCGCGTCCACCTGCGCCGCTCCCGCGCGATCTCTGGCAAGCGCGTCGTCGAGTTCCTGCTGAGCGATCAGTCCTGGCCTGGCGTCCGACGCCTGCTGGAGCCGCTGCGCCGCAGAGCGGACAGCATCATAGGTTGCCTGGGCACGAAGCACTTCACTCTTCGCGCGCGTAATCTGCTCCTGCGTCTGACGAACACCTGCATCGGCGCCCTGAACTTGAGCGGTGATCTCTGGGACGTCCAGGATTGCGAGGAGTTGGCCCGCACGTACCTTGTCGCCGATGTCGACGCTGATGTGCTTGATGTAGCCTGCGACCTTCGCATGAAGTTCTACCTCCTGAAATGGAAGAAACACACCCGCGACGACCAGAGTATTGCTGAGCGGAGCGCGATTCGCAACAGTCACGGCAGCGGAAGGTGGGCTTGTCGTTGCGACCTTGTCATTGTCGCTGGATCGATGACACCCAGCAGCGGTAAGGGCGAAAAGGAGAGCTGACGCCGAGCTCCTGAGGAGCCGCGTGCGCGAAGCCTGGCACATATTCATGAGGGCAACTCGCTATTCGAATCGACAACCGTGCTCACGTGGCACAATTCCAGACGCAGAATCCGCCTGGGAGGCAGCGAAGTCTTAAATAACGGGCGGGGGGCGTACAGATAAATACGGTGAGAACCAGCACTGAAATGAAGGTGCTTGCGGCTCAATCACCAAAGAAAACTTTGCCAGGTTTTGAGCGGGAAATATCCTTCCGACCGAAAATAACAAAAGTGCAACGGCGGCAACAATGAGCGAAGTCGCCGGCAAGGAAAGCTCAGAGATCTTCCGCTGCATCTTTAGAGACGCAATCGGCTTGGTTGCTACGCCTGGCTGGGGCATCGCAATTTTCGCAGCCACCGAGAAAAAGAAAACCAAAGAACACAGCACGCCGCCGAAGATTAAACGCATCCTTGGTCGATGAAGCGTGTTCTCCATGGTCACCATCCCGCTTCAGCGTAGCATATGACGAAACTGTGTTCCTCAAACCAACGGCCTAAGCTCTTCGTTGGCGAACCATACTCTAGACCTGTGGCCCGCCAAAAATTCCATCCGGTCCGGATTTGCACGGTGTCTTCCTTGGTACGACGATACGAGAGGCGACAGGTCCCTCTCGCCGGACGCATGTACCGGCCAACGACCGGCTGGGCGGCGCGGAACTATCCAGATGAAATATTCGACAGGCCCTATTGCTGATTACAAGGTTGAGGCATCCAATCAGCATGGATATCGAACAACTTCCACCAAACAAACCTAACTTCAAATTGATCGTCGGGCTTTTCGTGGTGGCGATTATAGTCATCCTCATTGCTGCTTATTTCTTCCTCCATCACGAGGCGCACACAGCTACACACAGCAGTAAAATCGAAGTCAAATCGGTCTCACGGCCATCTGGAAATCTCTCCACCGCGAGTAGCACCGAATTGCCTGGCACCTTCATAGCAGATTATGTCCCGGCGGCCGGGTTGGTAAACGCCCGAAAGTAGACCACCGTTCCATCGTGTGTCTGCGGATATCCCAGAACCCGAATTCTTGCCTCAGATCAAACGTAGATCGAGGTCCTCCGTATGAAACGAAGGACCTCGGATACGTGACGAATTCAGATGAAGATCAACCCTCGTTGGGATTCACCACACGGTAGCTGGCTCCGCCGTTGGCCCATACCAGCAAAAGCACTTCCTTGCCGCTAGGTACTCCCTTGATGCCGCTGACCACGTCACTTGCGGACGATGTAGCCTTGCGATTCAC
This sequence comes from Terriglobales bacterium, assembly GCA_038230455.1. GTDB lineage: Bacteria > Acidobacteriota > Terriglobia > Terriglobales > Acidobacteriaceae > Granulicella. The sequence continues at coordinate 44,092 of JBBRNF010000010.1, read as the reverse complement.
TTCCAGAATCACGTCTCCCGGTTGAAGACCCGCGTCCTCAGCCGGACTGCCAGGCCGCACCTGTACGATGGCTGCGCCCTTTACGTTGTCGGGGATGTTCATCCGTTGCCGGATATCTGGCGTAAGATCGTTCATGGCGAGACCGAGCTTTCCGCCGTTCGCCTGCCCCGCGCCGCCCCCCTTGCTGCTCGCTACCTGGGCGTCGTTCTGGTACTCGCCCAGCGCTACAGTCACTGTTTGCGCTGCGCCGTTGCGAAGGATCCCGAGGCTCGCCTTTGTTCCCGGGGTCATCTGCGCCACGTCGACCTGCAACGCACCGCCATTCTCTACCAGACGTCCGTTCAAGCTCGTAATGACATCGCCATTCTTGAGCCCAGCGTTCGCTGCCGGAGATCCCGGAGACACCTGCGCCACGATCGCCCCCAGAGCGTCTTTCAAATTGAAGAACTGCGCATTCTCCGGCGTCACATCATTCATGCTGATGCCGAGGTAGCCATGGTGTGCGGCGCCGGTCTGGATGATCTGCATTGCGATCGCTTTCGCGGTAGAGGAAGGAATGGCAAAACTTGCTCCCGCAAAACTCCCGCTGTTCGTCGCGATCATCTGGTTGATGCCGACAAGCTCTCCATGAACGTTGACCAGCGGGCCTCCGCTATTACCCGGGTTCACAGCCGCGTCGGTCTGGATCAGGCCGCCGGGCGTGCGTGCATCGGAGGAAAAGGGTGCGGCACGATTCACCGCGCTGACGATGCCACGCGTGACGCTGAACTGCAGCACGCCGAAGGGACTACCGAAGGCCAGGACAGTTTGCCCCGGCTGGAGCTTGCTGCTGTCTCCCCAGGAAATTGCCGGCAAATCATGCGCGGCCACCTTCACCACGGCTATGTCGGTTAGCTTATCGGTTCCAACCACCTTGCCTGCCAGCACGCGGCGATCGTGCAGCGTCACTTTAATCTGCGTCGCGCCTTCGACGACATGGTTGTTGGTGACGATATAGCCATCCGGTGAAATGATCACTCCAGATCCAACGCCACGGCGAAGCTCCTGTTGCGGCTGCCTGCCGCCACGCGGGCCGTCGATGCCGCCGAAAAACTGGCGCAGCTGCGGCGGAAGCTCCTGCGGGTCCATCTGTTGCTCTGTCTGTCCCTCGTCATCTTTGCTGCTCCCCATGCTGGTTACGGCTACGTTCACCACAGCAGGTGTGACACGTGCGGCCAACGTCTCCATATCACGGTCCAGCGCGCTCAGGGAAGACACGCTCTGGTCATCCAGAGCCGATGCCGAGATCGAACTGGCATGGACCCCAGAAGCATGAAAATACATCGCCGAACCGAAAGCAACGAGAGCCGCCAGGCTTGCAGTGGCGAGAAGACCGCTCTTTCCTATCGTTGCAACTAATCTATTAGTTGAATTTGGCATATTGATCCTCTTGGAATTGTTCAGGTGAGTTACAGCTCGATAAAGATCCAGCCGTTCGACGTTGGCAGGGCGACGTAGGGGGCGTAGAACTTGACAGTCATCAGACGAACGTTCGCAACGTCGTTCTGATTCGCCTTACGCAGTGAGGTCACACCGCGCCGCTGAGTTGGGTTTGGTGCACGTGCCCGGTCAGGCGCCCCGCTTCTCGGGTGCTTCAGTGCCGCCCGACGATAGGCGGATGAGTGAGCCTTTTGTTCCGTCAAGTCCAACCGCGTCGCAGGAAAGCCTCTGGACTGGCGGGATTCAACATGGAAGGCTGTCGGGACCATTCGTGCTGCGGAAGTTACGAACGGTGCTCCGGAAGCACCCACCGGTACAACAGCGGCAGGCGGCACGTCAGTGGCAGGCAGCTGGCTCGTTTGTATTTCGCGATCGAGACGGCCAACATGTACGAAGTGAGGCGCACGCGCCATCGCGATCCCAAGCGTAAGCAGCGCGACTGAAGCTGTACCGGCGGCCCACGCAGATTGAGGCCCTGTCCAGAACGATGGTCGGCTAAGCAGGATCTGAACACGCTCTATGAGCTCTGAGCGGCGCCCAAGCGCAGCGAGCGCTAACCGCACGCGACCACGTTGTCTCCTCTGCTCAGCGAACCGCGTAAGGCAGTTTGCATAGGAAATTGGTTGCGAAGTCTGTGCGACAACAGCCGCGTCCACTGCGAGTTCACGCTGCAAGCGAATCCGACTGTTGATCCACAGCAGCGCTGGATTCAAAGGGGCCAGCATAATCCCGACCTGAAGCAGGAAATTCGTCCAATCGTCCCCCCGCCGCAGATGTTCGCACTCATGCAGCGCAATCTGCTGCATATCCATCTCAGACAACTGCGGCACCATCCAATCCGGTAATAAGAGCCTTGGTGTACCGAAGCCAAGAATCGACGGCGAGTCGACCTCCACGGAACTGCACAGCACCACAGAACGGCGGCCCCCCTGAAGTTCTGCCAGTCCCTGAACTTCGATGGGGGTTGAACGACGTCGAACCCCACACAGATGACGCCACGCAAGGTAAAGCTGAATAGCGCGAATTGCAGCGAAACTTAGCCACAGGAGGGCAACGAAGTCCGAAATCCACGGTGTGATCTGAAGGCCTTCAGCCGCCTCTCCGCCTGGCGCTCCCGTAAGCGCAATCCAGGGCAAGATGAGGGCGCTGGCAAACAAGGCGAGCAGCATGCCGTGGCGCAGGCTTGGCGAGGCGTGCGGCAGCAGCCTGCAAAGCGCCGCTGCCATGAGCGCAATCACCAAACCCTGCCACAGACCCGCGACGAAGGCACCAGTGAACAAGGGAGAAAAGTGAACCAGCGCTGACATCATTCCCCTGCCCCCCCGCTCTTCTGCTTTTCCGCAGCTTCCGCCCTGGCGATAAGGCGTTTCAACGATTCCAACTCGCGGGTTGTCACTTCCGCATCTCCAATCAGGGAAAGCATCAGGCGTTCACGGCTATCACCAAAGAAGCGGCTGATTACGTGGCGCACTTCCGTTTGCTGGGCATCTTCTTCTGCAATCACAGCTGTGTAAAGAAACGCGCGCCCAGTCTGGCGATGAATAACGTATCCCTTGGTCTCCAGAATCCGAATGGTCGTGAGCACGGAAGTATAGGCCAGACGCGCTTCTTCGGGGAGCGCCACAACCAGGTCCTGCACCGAACATTCGCCGCATTTCCACAGCAGGCGCATCAGCCTCAGTTCGGCTTCGGTCAACGTATTGGAGCGTTTGGGTGGCACAATCGTCTACATGTAAGACGAGCAACTAACGAATTAGTTAGCAGAACTTTGGCGCTGACATTCCTCCATTGAATAGCAGGCAGTCCATTGCTCCGGACACGATCAGGCGGGCTCTGCCTTGAGAACACGTCGAAGCAGAAATGGCACCATCGTGGCCTGAACAGGGATTCGCAACTCCGCCGCCCACCTCCCGGCGAACGTGCTCGCATTCTCAATTTCTTTTAATGTCGTGATGCGATATTATATTTAAACGCCTACGCTCCTAGGTCCGCTTCGGGGCGTAACCCAGAGGTGCCATATGCTCAAGAATTGCCTCCCATCGATACTTCTCGCCGGACTCGTCGCGTTCGGCACCCAAACCGCATCCGGCCAGATGGTCGTGCACGCTGTCAGCGGAATAGTCAAAACAATCAATCCAGCATCGAAAAGCATTGACGTGGACCTCGAAGACGGTTCAAAGGCCCACTTCAAGACATCGTCTAAACGCGTTCCGCTCAGCTTCGACAACGACCTCCGAGGAGATGCAGTCGACGCCAGCGCCTATACCCAGCTTGACGCCTTTGTGGTCGTCTACTATTACGGGTTTGGTGATGATCGAACCGCTGTCGCGATCAAGGATCTAGGCAAGGACACATTCCAAAAGTTCAACGGAACTGTTACCGCCTTCGATAAGCACAGCCGCATCCTGACTGTGAAGACCCTTAAAGCTGGAACTGTAAAATTTCATATCAGTGAGAAGGCCGTTATCGACACAGGGGCGAGTTTGCAGAGCGGCCAGAAGTTTAGCCCAGGGAAGGGGTACACGGTGCGACTGACCGCCACAGGGTCGGGCGACGAATATACTGCCGTATTCATCCGTTCGCGACGGTGACGCGGCGGTGAAGTGCTGACACAGCCGTTATGCTGATACGGCACGGTCCATCCGTTATTGAGTGGCGCATCATGCGAGACAGAGGCGAGTCCCGGAAACGCGAGGCAACTCACCTCGCCCACACGAGTCATTCTTGGAACGCCTCGTGTGGAAGAGTCTTTGCGCGACGCTTGATTCTCCTCAAATAGAAGACGCTTGATTCTCCTCAAATAGAAATCGCGCCATCCTTTCCGTGCATCCTAGTTCCGCAGGGGTGCAGATTCATGGATAACAGAACTCTCATCATCGTTGCGGTTGCGGTTGTCGCTGTCATCATGATCGTTTTCGCGATTGTGCTGTCGCGCAAGCGCAAAAGCCAGAACCTCAAGGAGCATTTCGGCACCGAATACGATCGTGCCGTTGAGCAGCACGGCAATCCCGCCCTGGCGGAAGCAGACCTCGCCCAGCGTGAAGCCCGGGTTCACAAACTCTCCATCCAATCCCTCTCCGCGCCCAACCGCGAACGCTTCGTCAATGATTGGGCTGTCGTACAACGCCGTTTCGTCGACGACCCAGCGGTAGCCGTCACTGATGCTGACCGCCTCGTCAACGAAGTCATGACCGCCCGCGGTTACCCAATGACCGACTTCGAGCAGCGCGCGGCCGACATCTCCGTAAGCTATCCAAACGTCGTTTCTAATTACCGGGCCGCCCGTGACATCTCCGCCCGCCACAGCAAAGGCCAGTCCAGCACGGAAGACCTCCGCCAGGCCATGGTCCATTACCGCTCGCTCTTCGACGAGCTGCTTGAAACCAAGACAGGAGTAAGTCATGAGCGTACAGTCTAACGACGACACATTTAGCACCGCAGACATCGTCAATCCGGGCCGCAACACCATAATTGGCGAGCCAGAAACCCACCAGACACCCCCACAGGCCCATGCCGCCATCATCACTCCTCCGCCGGCGGCAGCGGAGCCTGATTATGAGCAGTCCGCCGCGCCAATGGCTGCACCCGTCCCCGTCAAGCAGGAGTCCACCCCCCTGTTCCCCGAAGACGAACTTCATAATTTCCGTTCGCGCTGGGATGAGGTCCAGACCTCTTTCGTCGACGAACCCCGTCAAGCCGTCGAGCACGCGGATAGTCTCGTAGCAAACGTGGTCAAGCGCATCGCCGAGCAGTTTGCCAACGAACGTGAGCAACTCGAGAAGCAGTGGGATCGCGGAGAGGATGTCAACACAGAAGAACTCCGTCAGGCATTCCGGCGCTATCGCGCTTTTTTCGATCGTCTTCTCACTTTTTAGGCCGCGTAGCCGTGATGGGCTCCAGAGATCGAAGACGTGGCATCTCTCGCCTCAGTCCGAACACATCTGCCTCCCAGCGGACGTAATTACTTCATGAAAGTCAGACCATGCGGCACCGCGTGATGAAATATGTGCGCGTAGGCCATCACAATGAGGCCCACCAGCGAACAAAGCGCAATCGAATGCCAGAACACCAGCTTCAAAATCTTTCCTTCGCTGCCGAGTTGATCTGTCGCCGCCGTTGCAATGCAGATGGATTGGGCGTCGACCATCTTTCCCATCACCCCTCCGGCGCTGTTCGCCGCGCACATCAGCACCGGGTCGATATGAAGCTGTTCGCCTGTGATGCGTTGAAGACTGCCAAACAGAGTGTTGGCTGACGTATCGCTGCCGGTGAGCGCCACACCGAGCCATCCCAGAAAGGTTCCAAAGAACGGATAGAGCCATCCCGTCCGCGTGAATGCCAGCCCAAGGACAGCATCCAGACCGGCATATCGAGTCACGAACCCCAACCCGAGCATGCATATAATCGCGATCACGGCGAAGCGCATCTTCTGAACCGTGGTTACGAAGATGCTCACAAGCAGGTTCGGCTTCAGACCCAGCAACAACCCGGAAATGATTGCTGCAAGAAAACAGCCTGAGCCGGTCGCGGAAAGCCAATTCAGGTCAAACTTCGCTGCTTCCGCAACCGGCTTCATCACCACGGGCGGGCTGCGAAACACTGCCTTGTGCAGATACGGCACGCTCCAACCGCCCTCCTGAAAGGAAGGTGTGGTTGCGTGATTCAAAGCGGTCTTGACCGACGGCAGACCCCATAGCAAAACGAAAACCGAAAGGACGACAAACGGCATCCACGCCCGCGCAACCTGGACAGCGCTGTAAGCATTTCCTTCGCTGACAGGCTCGTTTGGATCGCAGCGCCAGATTTTCTTCGGCTGCCAGAAACGGAGAAAGATTGCCGTAACCAGGAGTGACACGATGCCGGCAATGATGTCGACCAAGTTGCTGTCTCGGTAATTGGACCAGTAGAACTGTGTGCCAGCGAACGAAATCCCTACCACCAGGATGGCGGGCATCACCTCCATCGTCTCGCTCCACCCCACCATCGTGCGCACCAGCCAGATCGGCACCAGAACAGACATAAAAGGAAGGATGCGGCCAATCATTGCGCTCAGGTCCGACTCCGGCAGACCGGAGACCGCGGTAAGAGCGTGTATAGGTGCACCAATGGCACCGAAGGCGACCGGCGCGGTATTGGCAATAAGATTGAGCATGGCGGCTTGCATGGGCTTGAAGCCAAGGCCGATGAGCAAGGCTCCGGCGATGGCAACCGGCGTTCCGAACCCCGCTGCTCCTTCCAGAAATGCGCCGAAGCAGAATGCTACAAGAAGCAACTGAATGCGTTGGTCAGGCGTCACGTTGGCGACCGAGGCTTTGAGGATTTCAAATTGGCCGGTGTAAACCGACACGTCATAGAGATAGACAGCGGCAACCACAATCCATGCAATCTTCAATAGACCGTAGGCGACACCATAGGCGAAGCTCACGGATGCCAACACCGGTGGCATGTGAAACGCAACGACAGCAACCACAACTGCTGTGACACCGCTCAGAAGCGCCGCGATATGGGGCCTCATGCGAAAGCCAACAAGCAGGCTGAATAGCACCAGCATCGGAACCGCTGCGATGATCGCCGACAGCCACCAGTACCCTGTGGGATCGTAGTTTTGCGTCCACGTCGTCATAGCGGTGACCCTCAAGTGCTGCCTCGGTGTGATTTCAATACTGCTGATCCAGCCAGAGAAGTGCCTTCATAATACGTGGCCCCTTTCCTTGGAATCCCGAGCATCGCAACCGGAGAGATGAGCAAAAAGCCGCTGGCTGAACCCGCAACGATTGAGACTCCCAGGCAAACCATACACAATCCCTTGTAGATGGAATGAGGGAGCAAGCCGTCGGAGCCGCGCGCCACGTAGTGCGGCGGGGGGGGCGGCATTCATCGGCAGACCGTCGCCGTGAACCCACAGATCTCTCATACCAAACAACGTCAGCAGAAAGTCCGACGGTCGTGATCGACGCGCCAAGCGGCCCTGATTGATATGCGGAAGGACTTACAATTCCCGTTGTTGACTTGGCCCTGGCGACCAGCACGGTTGGCACGAGCACAGTAAATGTGGCGCTATCGAGCAACTTCCCTGCTGTGGTTAGGGCCATTCGACCACCTCGTGAATCGCCATTCCGATGAAGTCGGGCATGACTGGTCGGCTCAGCACGCCTACGTTGTAAGGGCCACTCCAGTCAATCCATATCAGCGCATCGGTGGCGTTCACAAACCGGCCCACCGCAAGCGCCGGATTGGAAGCCTCCAGGGCGCCACTGTAAGACGAAGATGCTCGACATAGCCCGATCCTTGGGATGGGGCGCCCAAGCCAATTTGCACGGATGCGACTGCTCGTGGCGCCAGGCACTTCATTCGAGCGAGCCAACTCGGATTCAAAGAGCACTTCATGCAGCTCGGTGCCGAGATGCTTCCACATTCGCTTCGCCTGCAGTTCCTGCGATTGCCACTCGATGCAGCCGCCCTCAATAGTAAGAGGTCAGCCGCGACGCAGAGAATAGAGCGTGTGGGCAGCTCGCCTTCCTTCAACAGAAGGCTTTCATAGTGAATGGGAAGCCCGCCCAGAGGAAGCTCGCGTGACATAGGATTGCGGCGTCTCCCTTCGGTCACGCACTCCGAATGCCACTTTGAGAGTCCAAATGCGGCCATCGTTTTCTCCAAAGAGAGTCGCTCTTGAAAAAAGGCCTGAGTCCACCGGAGTCCTTCTATTACCCGGTCGCCACCGCTATGGCAGCCGATCGTAGCCGCAGACCAAGCGCATGGAATGCTACTCATGTCGCAGCTCACGAGGCGTTGACTCAATGCCTGGGTGCGGTCGGGAGACTGAAACTGAAGACAGAGCCGTGGTGTACCTGGCTTGTGACGGTCAGTTTTCCGTGATGAGAGTCTATGATGGCTCGGCTAATCGGTAGCCCCATCCCGGTTCCTGGTTTCTGTTGACTATGGGCCCGCGAACGGTACAGCCTGTCAAAAATGAGGCTCTGTTCGGACGCTTCTATCCCGACGCCACGATCGGCAACACTCGTGATGACATAGTCATTTTTCAGTTCCGCGGAGACAAGGATTGGGGAATTCGGTTCAGAGTACTTCGCGGCGTTTTCAAGCAGGTTGCATACGACCTTCGCGATCATGACCCGGTCTGCGTTCACTGCGGGCAACTCCGCGATACTCATCGTTACAGGATGTGTGGTTGAAATCCAGGCGCAACTCTCTAGAGCTTCCGCAACCACATTTCGAATATCCACCGGCGCGAAGGACATGTGTACTTCTTTGGCCTCAATCTGCGCCATCTCAACCGCCTGACCGATCAAATGATTGAGTCGATCGGCCTCCTCGTCGATGATCGTCAACAGCTCCCGGCGGTCTTCGGCGGTGATGTTGCCCATGGAGAGCAACGTTCCCGTCGCACCCTTTATGGAGGTCAGAGGAGTGCGTAGCTCATGGGTGATGGAATCAAGCATGAGGTTGCGAAGCCGCTCGCTTTCCTTGTTGGCCTCGCTGCGTGCGACATCTTCCAAAGCCTGGGCTCGATCCAGAGCAATGGAGGCCAGGCCCCCAATTGCCTGCAGGGTATCTTTCGAAAGGCGTACACCATTCAGCCGGAGGAGACCCCTTGGCCGGACACCCGCGCGTAAGGGGATGTGAACCTTTCCATTCGATAAAGTTTCAGGGGCTGACAAACTCAACGCAAGCACACGGAAGTTCGACAGTTCCTCAGCAGATGACCGCTGTTCTCCCGTCTCGTACACCCGGTCTCCGTCGAGCAGATACATTGTGGAACGCTGCGCCCGGGCAGCTGCGTTGATCAGTGTTGGCAAAGCATCGATGAGATCGGCGACATTGTCCGTTTGCAGCAATTCACGACTCAGCGCGAAGAGAACTTCAAGCTCCCGTTGTCGTGCATTTGCCTGATCAGCCTCCTCGCGGGCCGTTTGCGACAGACGACTACCGACAACGCTCGTGGCGAGGAATGCAAAAAGAGTCAGCCAATTCTGCGGATCGGCAATGGTGAACGTGCCCACAGGGGGGAGAAAGAAGTAGTTATAGCAGGCCGTGGCTGCGATGGAGGCCGCCACGGCGTACCGAAGGCTCAGCCGCGCCGCAATCAGTAAAACGAAGAGCACCAGAGTCAACGCAACCGTCGTCGGATTTACGTGAAGCCAACGACGGAAAGTGAGTACAATCGCTGCTAGCGCGCCAAAGGTCGATAGCAAATAAGTCGCCGTCACTAAGCGTCGTGAGTTCATGGAGGCGATTCTACAGCTTGCCGAAAGCCTACGAATCCGGGCGAAAGTCACCCGAGGATTGGCTGCACGCCAGTCAAACCGAGAAGGTGCGCGGACGCTTCAAGGTATTCCTCGGTTACGCTCCCGGGGTCGGAAAGACCTTCAGTATGCTCAGCGAGGGTATCCGACGGCGCGGTCGCGGCGAGGATGTCGTCGTGGGCATCGTTGAAACCCATGGACGGACAGGCACCGCGGAACTTGCCGCCAGGCTGGAAGAGGTTCCACGCCGTACCGTCGAGTATAAGGGCACTTTTTTTTCGGAGATGGACGTTGATGCCATTCTCTCCCGGGTGCCCCAGGTTGTGCTTGTCGATGAACTTGCACACACGAACATTGAAGGAAGTCGCTTTGAAAAGCGTTATGAAGATGTGCTTCTGCTTCTGGAAAACAAGATTGACGTCCTCAGCACCATCAACATCCAGCACGTTGAAAGTCTGACTCCGCGAGTTCAAGCACTGACCGGCGTCACAGTTCGCGAGCAGGTGCCGGACTGGGTGCTGGACCGGGCGGACGAAATCGTTATCAGCGATGTGACGCCGGAAGCGCTTGTTACCCGCATGCAGCGCGGAGATATCTATCCGGCGGAGCGGATCGAGCGTTCGTTGGCAAACTTCTTCAGGCGGGGCAACCTGATTGCCCTCCGCGAGATGGCGCTCCAGCGCGTCACGCGTGCGGTGGATCGCACGCTGGACGAATACGTCAAACGGAAACGGCTGGGAGCGCATTGGGCGATTGCAGAGAAAGTAGCGGTCTGCATCAGCGCCGGTCCACAGGCGCGCGACCTGATCGCCCGGGGGGCCAGATTGGCGGAAGCTCTCGATGCGGAATTTTACGTGCTACATGTTACGAACAAGGATGACAGCGACGAAGAACGGCGGCAGATGCTGGAAAGCAGCCTGTCGTTTGCCACCCATCTCGGCGCACAGATCGTTACTCTTCCCGCCGGGGATACAGCGCGGACAACCTCAGCCTACATCCGTGAACATCGGATCACGCAGGCCATCGTGGGACGCTCCGCAACAAATGGATTGCGTTCCTACCTGTACTACTATGCGTTGCAAAAGTTTATGGCAGAGGCGCCTCACGTGGATCTGCATATCGTGACGCAGGGCAAACCTTGAAGCGCATTCTCGTGGTAGACGACGAACGGCAGATTACCCGTATGCTTCGCGCTTCGTTGCAAAGCAGCGGATACGCCGTAGACATCGCAAAGAACGGTTTGGAGGCATTCCAGAAGTTCGAGGCAGAGCCGCCAGATCTGATCATTACTGATCTCTCGATGCCCGAAATGAACGGTCTTGAGTTGACGCAGGCAGTCCGGCGAGTTGCTGCAACGCCGATCATCGTCCTTAGCGTACGCGACGGCGACAGCATGAAGGTCACCGCTTTGGATGAGGGTGCAGATGATTACCTCACAAAGCCATTCAGTATGTTGGAGCTGCTAGCGCGCGTGCGTGCACAGTTGCGGCGCAACGCATCCGATTCCACAAGCACAGATGACATCACCGAGGGCGATTTCTCCATCTACCTTGCGGCTCACAAAGCGATTGTGCGCGGAGCAGAACTCCACCTCACACCGAAGGAGTTTGAACTGCTGGTGATCCTTCTGAGAAATGCCGGCCGGGTGATGACGCATAAGTCTCTGCTGCACCATATCTGGGGCCCGGCCGGAGAGTCGCAGCCAGAGTACATTCGGGTTTTGGTGGGTCAGCTTCGTAAGAAGCTGGACCGCGGGAATGGGATCAGCTATATCCAAAGCGAGCCTTGGATTGGATATCGCCTCGTGCCGGAAGGCACATCCGGAGTCCCAGAGTAGCGGTACGTTTTTACGACTTCTTTACGGAAACCATACGGACTTTCTACGGCCTCGACCCCTTAAATGGGTGTGGAGGAAAACATGAAGTCCCCAATTACATGGTTTCCGAGCTTGACAGTGTTTGGTTTAGCAGCCGCACTCGCAGCTCAGGCCCCGGTAGTCACCCCAACTGAAACGGGCGTCGATCACGACGCAGAAATTCGCCAACTCCGCCAGGAAATCAAGACCATCTCCGATCGTCTTGAACGCTTAGAGATGGAAGGTCACCACGTCGTTCCGCGCGGCCTCTCGTCCACAACGGAAGTACCGGCGAATCCCGCCGGTACCCCTATCACCGCCAAACCAACTGCAGCCGCTGCCGCAATCCCGGTGCTCACTCCTGAGGATGCGCAGACACTCTCGTTCTTTCGCGGGACAACAATCAACTTCGGCATAGACGGCTACTACGGTTACAACTTCAACGGGCCCGTAGGTCGAGTCAACCTACTGCGCGCTTACGACGTGACAAGCAACAGCTTTAACCTGAACCAGGTCAACCTTGTTGTGGAGCACCTCCCCACCAGCGAAAGCCGCTTCGGCGGCCGCGTCGACCTACAGTTCGGTCAAGCCACGGAAACTCTGCAGGGTTCTGGCGCCAACGAACAGCGCCCGCAGGTATGGCGCAATCTCTTCCAGGCATACGGCTCGTACTTAGCGCCCCTCGGTTCTGGCCTGCAGCTGGACTTCGGTAAGTTTTCAAGTTCTCTCGGCAACGAAGGCAACTACAGCAAGGACCAGATTGCCTACTCCCGCGCATACAGCTTCAACTACCTGCCGTTCTATCACATGGGGCTGCGTGCGACCTACAACGTCACACCGAAGGTCAATGTGGCGTACTGGCTGGTCAATGGCGCGAACGATACGGAAGACCTCAATGGCTTCAAGTCGCAGGCTTTCATCTTCACACTGAAGCCGACCACCAGGCTCACGTGGAATGTGAACTACTACTTTGGGCAGGAGGCGCGCGACGTCCAGCCGACCCTGAATCCAGGTGCCCCAACCTCGCCGACCCAGCCTGGTTTGCCCACGACGAACATCTCGCCAGCCCCGAGTGGACGTGAGCATATCTTCGACACCTATGCCACCTGGCAGGCAACTCCGAAGCTCACCCTCATCGGAGAAGCTGACTACGTGCTGAATCGCACGGTGAGCCAGCAACAACCACAGCGCGTCGCCATCGGAGGCTTCACGGCAAAGTACGCTTTGCCACGCAACTGGAACATCGGCGCACGCGCGGAATACTTTGACGATCGCGGTGGACTCTTCAGCGGCAAGACACAGGCCCTCAAGGAAACAGCCTTCATCCTCGATCACACCTTTGCACCCGGTTTCATTGCCCGCGCCGAGTACCGTCGCGACTGGTCGAATCAAAAGTTTTTTCTTAGCGATGCCGACGCTTTTCTTCTCCACGCACAGACGACCGCCACGCTGGGTCTCATGTACTGGTGGGGAACCAAGCAAGGCAGTTGGTAAAGGAGATGAACGCATGCTTGATGTCGTAGCTGTTGTTGCCCTCGCTCTTCTCTTCGGTCTTGCCGTGGTGTACGCCCACGGCTGTGACCGGCTGAAGGGAGGCCGTCCATGATCCTCGACGCGATCCTGCTCGCCCTCTCTGCCCTATTGATGATCTATCTCGTTTATGCCCTTTTACGGCCGGAGAAATTCTAACCATGACTCAGAACGGTTGGCTTCAAATCGCTCTGTTCATTGCGGCTGTGCTTTTTCTAGCCAGGCCCATGGGCAGCTATATGACGGCAGTGTTCGAACGCCGTAAAACATTCCTCGATCCAGTGGTCGGCCCGTGCGAGCGCCTGCTCTATCGCGTCACTGGCGTCGATCCGGACCAGGAGATGCGCTGGACACAATATGCCGTGGCGATGCTTGTCTTCAGCGCAGCTACGCTGCTGCTGACGTACGTCGTTGAGCGGCTACAGGCCTATCTGCCGTGGAATCCTCAGCACCTGCCCGGAGTCGAATCCTCGATCGCGTTGAACACGGCGATCTCCTTCACGACCAACACCAACTGGCAGGCCTACACGCCAGAATCCACGATGAGCTACCTGACCCAGATGCTCGGGCTGTCCACACATAACTTCTGGTCGGCAGCAGTTGGCCTGGCACTGGCGATTGCGTTCGTTCGTGGAATCGCTCGCCGCGAGATGAAGACCCTTGGCAACTTCTGGGTCGATCTCACCCGTGGAACGCTATGGGTCCTCCTGCCTATCTCGATCGTGTACTCACTCGCTCTGGTCTCCCAGGGCGTGGTGCAAAACCTGCGCCCGTATGACACGGTGAAGATCGTCGAACCACAGACAGTGACAGGTACCGACGGAAAGACTTCTACCGTTACGACACAGACCATCGCCCAGGGCCCGGTCGCATCTCAGGAAGCCATCAAGATGCTTGGCACCAACGGCGGCGGCTTCTTCAACGCCAACAGCGCGCATCCGTTCGAAAACCCGACGCCCTTTACGAACTTCCTTCAGATGTTGTCCATCTTTTTGATTCCTGCGGGGCTTTGCATCACGTTGGGCAAAATGGTCCATTCGCCCAAGCACGGCTGGGCGGTTCTCGCCGCCATGGTGGTGCTGTGGTGTGCAGGAACCTTCACGGCGTACTGGGCAGAATCGCAGGGCAATCCACTCCTCCATAACGTAGACGCACGGGTGACCCAAACCCAGTCCGGCGGCAATATGGAAGGCAAAGAAGTCCGCTTCGGCATTGCCAACTCAGCACTCTTCGCCACCGTCACCACCGATGCGAGCTGCGGCGCTGTAAACAGCATGCATGACAGCTTCACGCCGCTGGGCGGCATGGTGCCAATGGTCAATATCCTGCTCGGCGAGGTCGTCTTTGGCGGCGTCGGTGCGGGTCTCTACGGCATGTTGGTGTTCGTCGTGATGGCCGTCTTCATCGCCGGCCTGATGGTCGGCCGAACGCCGGAGTATCTAGGTAAGAAGATCGAGTCGTTCGACGTACAGATGGCTATGCTCTACCTTCTCATCTTCCCGTTGCTTATCCTCGGCTTCGCATCCATCGCCGTTCTCATGCCGAACCTCGGTCTTAGCAGTCTCAGCAATCACGGGCCGCACGGTTTGAGTGAGATTCTCTACGCCTATACCTCGGCCACTGGCAACAACGGCTCGGCCTTCGCCGGATTGAGCGCCAACACGCATTGGTACAACTACTCCCTTGCTGCCGCCATGTTCTTCGGTCGCTTCATGATGATCATCCCCATGTTGGCAATTGCAGGCAATCTAGCGGGAAAGAAAATTGTTCCTTCGTCTGCCGGAACGTTCCCAGTCACCACGCCGTTGTTCACGGTGTTGCTGACAGGAGTGATTCTCATCGTCGGTGCACTCACATTTTTCCCCGTACTCGCACTCGGCCCCGTGCTGGAGCACCTACTGATGCGGGCTGGCCAGCTCTTCTAGCTCAGAAAGAGAAACGATTATGTCTATGCAAGCGAAACGTCGCTCGTTGTTTGACCCGAAAATCATGCGCCGTGCCTCCGTGGACGCGTTGGTCAAACTAAACCCACGCGAGATGATGAAGAACCCGGTGATGTTCGTTGTAGAGCTGGGCAGTGTCCTCACGACAGTGCTTCTCATCGTCAACATGGCGATGCACACCGGCAACTTCCGGTTCAATGTCCAAATCACCATCTGGCTCTGGTTCACAGTGTTGTTTGCGAACTTCGCGGAAGCCATGGCGGAAGGGCGCGGCAAAGCTCAGGCTGATGCGCTGCGCCTGGCCAAGTCAGAAACGACCGCCTACCTCGTCGGCAAGTCCGGTACCGTAGAAGAGGTCCCTAGCTCGCAACTGCATGTAGGTGATGTGGTCCGCGTCAGCGCGGGACAGATGGTGCCCGGCGACGGAGAAGTCATCGAAGGCGTAGCGTCCGTGGATGAGTCCGCTATCACAGGCGAGTCTGCGCCCGTAATCCGCGAAGCCGGCGGCGACCGCTCTGCCGTAACCGGCGGCACGCGCGTGCTCTCTGACATCATCTCCGTGCGCATCACAGCCAACCCCGGCGAAACCTTCCTCGATCGCATGATTGCGCTCGTAGAAGGAGCAGAGCGGCAGAAAACGCCAAACGAGATCGCACTGAATATCCTGCTATCCGGTCTCACGATCATCTTCCTGTTAGCGGTAGTTACGCTCCAACCCTTTGCGAAATACTCCGGCGCTCCGCAGACGGTGTTCGTTCTCATTTCGCTGCTCGTCTGCCTCATCCCGACGACGATCGGCGGGTTGCTTTCGGCCATCGGTATTGCAGGTATGGACCGCCTCGTTCAACACAACGTCCTCGCCACCTCCGGTCGTGCTGTCGAAGCCGCCGGGGACGTGAACACGCTGTTGCTGGACAAGACAGGAACCATCACTATCGGCAACCGTCAGGCGGCAGAGTTCATACCCGCGCCCGGTGTCACCGCCGAACAGCTTGCAGACGCTTCCCAGCTCTCGTCGCTCTCCGATGAGACTCCCGAAGGACGGTCCATCGTCGTTCTCGCGAAGGAACAATTCAACCTCCGCGGACGCGAGCTCGGCCAGTTGCATGCAGAGTTCATTCCATTCTCCGCAACCACGCGTATGAGCGGAATTGAAGTCGACGGCCGCTCCATCCGTAAGGGTGCGGTGGACGCCATCGCGCGCTACCTTATCGACCTGGGCGCTCCTATGCCCGATGCTGTCCGCGCCAACGTCGAAGAGATCGCCCGCAAGGGTGGAACGCCTCTCGTCGTCGCTGAAAATGGTCGAGCCATGGGCGTCATCTACCTCAAGGATGTCGTCAAGGGCGGCATGAAGGAGCGCTTCGAGCAGCTCCGCGCCATGGGCATTCGTACCATCATGATCACAGGCGACAACCCGCTTACCGCAGCGGCCATCGCCCGCGAAGCCGGTGTCGATGACTTCCTTGCCGAGGCCAAACCCAAGGACAAGATGGACCTCATCAAGCGTGAGCAGGCCGAAGGCAAGCTCGTTGCCATGACGGGCGACGGCACCAACGACGCACCCGCGCTCGCGCAAGCCGATGTAGGCGTAGCGATGAACTCAGGCACCCAGGCTGCGAAAGAAGCCGGCAACATGGTGGATCTGGACTCTAACCCCACCAAGCTGATCGAGATCGTCGCCATTGGCAAGCAGCTTTTGATGACGCGGGGAGCTTTGACCACGTTCTCCATCTCGAACGACATCGCCAAGTACTTCGCCATCATCCCGGCCATGTTCGCTGGCGTCTTCCCGGTATTGAACGCGTTGAACATCATGCATCTGCACAACGCGGAGTCCGCCGTGCTTTCAGCGGTGATCTTCAACGCTTTGGTTATCGTCGGCCTGATTCCGCTGGCGTTGCGGGGCGTCGGCTACAAGCCCATGTCGGCTGCCGCTCTTCTTCAGCGCAACCTGGTCGTCTATGGCTTTGGTGGCATCATCGTGCCGTTCGTCGGGATCAAGCTGCTGGACATGCTGATCGTCGCTCTGCACCTCGCATAACTGATTAGACATTGGAGACTTACGTGAAACTCATCATTACCGCCTGCCTGTACACCGTTATTACGGCCTTGCTTCTCGGCATCGGCTACCCCCTTGCCATCACGGCCCTTGCCCAACTCACCATGCACGACAAGGCCAACGGTCAGCTCATCGTTCAGAACGGCGAGACCATAGGTTCCGCCATCATCGGCCAGCCCTTTACGGGACCCGGCTACTTCCATAGCCGTCCTTCGGCTGCCGGCACGGGATACGATGCTTCGGCTTCCTCGGGTTCCAACTATGCGCCTACAAACAAGGCTTTGATCGACCGCGTCGCAGCCAGTGTCAAAAGTCAGTCCAACGGAGCGGCAGTCCCTGTCGATCTGGTGACCGCGTCCGCATCAGGGTTGGACCCCGACATCAGTCCCGCTGCAGCTCTGTATCAAGCACCCCGTATAGCTCAGGAGCGTCACATGCAGGAAGACGTAGTGGAGAGTTTGATTGCGCAGCATATACAGCCCCGGCAATTTGGTCTCCTTGGTGAGCCGCGTGTCAACGTTCTGGCTCTCAACCTTGCGTTGTCTAAGAAGAGTCCTGCAACCACGCACTAAAGCATTCCGAGCAATGCTCATAGCGAACATTACTTGCCGTGTGGTCGCCCGGCTTGATTTGTACCAGTTGTCATCATAGAAACCTGGTACAAGGCGCTGGTTACGGCGAGGAAGCGTCATACGCCTGTGCAGGTGGTGAACCTGTTGCGGGAAGTATAAGTATCCATCGCGAACGGCAAGACCACGGGTCAAGCCTGCAAGGAAGCGCTGATTACGGAGCAGACATACCACCGTTGGCGCAAAGAGTACGGCGGTTGCCAAGCCCTGAGCGACGGCGCGGTGCTGTGGGTCATGCCCATCCGCAGCACGGGATGAGCAAGCGCTGGGCGTGCCGTGTGGTGAAGCGGCCACGCGGCACGCAGCGTTATAGACCGACACGTCGCGAAGACGAAGATCGACTCACACAAGCCATCATTGTTCTGGCCGGCCAGTACGTCGAGGCGGACTTCACCGGAGCCGGGCTGCCGCTCGGGGACATTCTCAAAGTGCAGAACTTCTGGACCACTGATCTGATCGAAGCGGCTTGCTTTTGGGATAGTGCGGATCTCCTTTTGTAACTAGAGATACGTCCCGGACAGCGCAAGTCGCAGAGTTCAGGTCGGAATACCCGCAAGAGGATTACTTTTTTGAGGAGATGGTTTCACCGGCCAGGTGCTCTCCTTTCAGAAAAGCTGCGATGTTCCTGTTGAGGAATTCCTTGTCGCTGGGACTGGCGCCAGCGCCCGCTGGATGCCCCCAAAGTGAAGGGATGGGCATGAGCGTGACGTGGCGCATGAACTGGGACTCAAAACGCGCATCACCGACCGGAAAGTACAGGTCCGTGGCCGAGGGCATATAGAGAACAGGCACCTGAATCGAGGCCAGGGCTTTTTTTTCATCGCCAGCGAAGCCGGCAGTTGCACCTACGTCGTTGGACTCCCAGGTGCGGAGCTGCAGGATGAGGTCATTGGCGTCTGCTCCGTCGATGAAGTGGTGGCGGTAGTCGTCGATGACCTGCTGCAGCGTCAGGCCGGGACGATCTGGACGGCGCCAGAGCTCGTCGCGCCACCACTGCTGCGAGTAGAGCCAGCCGGTCCACATGATCGAGAAGGTCTCAATTCCATTGACGGGCTCGGCGGTGTAGTCGCCATGATTGAAGGTACAGTCGGCGGTGATGGCGGTGATCTGGCCTTCGTTGCGAACGATGCCCTGGCCGTACGTCTTTGCGGTGCCAGAGGTGGCGACGATCCGGTCCATGAACTTCGGATAGCTGACGGGCCACTGCAATGCCTGCTGCGCCCCCATGGAGAAGCCGATTACGGCACGCAGGTGCTGAATGTGCAGTTGCTCGGTCAACAGCTGATGCACTGCATTGACGTTGTCGCGAATGGTCATCACCGGAAACCGGGGACCGTGGAATGGCTCGGGTGTGTTGCTGGGAGACGAGGAGCGACCGTTGCCAAACAGTTCCGTGGTGACAAGAAATAGTTGATCGGGATCGAGTGCACCGTTCGGATACTCGGGTGTCTTCATCAGCCACTCATAGCCGTGTAGCTCGGCCATGTAGTGCGAAGGAAGGAGGATGGCATTGGACGCGTCGGCGTCGAGTTTGCCGTAGGTGCCATAGACAACGCGGGCCTCGGGGAGGACGACGCCGGATTCCGTCTTGAAGTTTTTGAGGATGAATTCGTGCCGTTCGGGATGGAGGGGGCTGGCTTGTTGAGCGTGTAAACCCAGCGCGGCGGTGAGAAACAGAGCAACTAGGATGAGGTTCAGCTTGCGGCTGGGCATAAGGACTCCGGTGCGAGTGGGCGCGAGGTTAGTTGAGTGGACCGAACCCGGCCGGCGGTTTGCGATGACCGGTCGCTTGTTCGTAAGCGTAGGCATAGCCGAAGAGTTGTCCTTCAGACCAGGCCCGACCCAGCAGTTGCAGGCCGGCCGGCAGCGATCCATGCGTGAAACCCATGGGCACAGTGATGGCAGGCAAGCCCGTCATGGGCGAGAGAACCTGGTTGTTATCGCCGGCGGCAGATGTGAGATCGCCGACCAGGCGCGGCGGTTTGGACCAGGTTGGATAGAGAATGGCATCGATGTGCCGGGCATCCATTGCGGAAAGGAGCGCTTGACGAAGAGCGGACTTTGGCTGGTCGTGCCAGGTATCGGGGATCGGGCTTGGGCAGGCGTGTGGCCCTTGCTCCTGTTTGGGATCGACCGCGTGCTTGATTCTCTTCTCGATGTACGGCAAGTAGAGGCCGGAGTCCACCACCTGCCGGAGTGAATGGACAGGTGCGTCGGCGCCGTAGGTGGCAAACCAATGGTTCACGTCGGCCTGGAAGTTGCCGCAGCCGATCTCGTCGGTGAGCTTGCCGTAGTCAGGTATATCGAAGGGATCGACGATGGTCGCGCCCTGAGCCGTAAGATCGGCGATGGCACGTTCGATGAGCGCTTTGATCTCGGGGTCGGTGGTAGCGGTGTCGATGTAGCGGCGCAGTACTCCGATGCGAGCACCGCGAAGGGCGTTTCGGTTGAGGTCGCGGGTGTAGTCCTGCGTGTGGCCGATCGAAAGTTGCGTAACCGGGTCGGCGGGATCGTAGCCAGCAAGCACGGTGAGCATCGCGGCAGCGTCGGCGACGGTCCGGGCCAGTGGGCCACCTACATCTGCTGCAATATTCAGAGGAATAATCCCGTCGCGCGAGGTGAGGCCGATGGTTGGCCGGATGCCGACAAGATCGTTGTGGGACGCGGGACCACGGATGGAGTCACCGGTATCCGTACCAATCCCTGCCTCCGCGAGATTGGCGGCTACCGCTGCGGCGGTGCCGCCGCTCGAGCCGGCTGGGACGCGGGTGAGGTCGTAGGGATTGCGCGTGACGCCTGCGATGGAACTCTCCGTGACTACCGGCGAGAAAGCCCACTCCGCCATATTGGATTTGAAGAGGATGATTGCACCTGCGTCGCGAAGCCGCTTCACCATGAAAGCGTCCTGTCTGGGTGCGAAGCCTTTGAGCGCGAGCGAGCCACCGGTCGTCTGTAGCCCACGCGTGTCGTAGTTGTCCTTCACAACAAGGACGATCCCCTCCAGTGGCAGCAATGCGTGGGTGCGAGCGAAATCGCGATCCAGACGGTCCGCGTCCGCAAGTGCTTGCGGATTAAGGACAACCACGGTGTTCAGCCGGGTCCTCTGGTCGTAGGCGCGGATGCGTGCAAGGTACCGCTCCACGAGTTGACGGCAGGTGACTTTACCGGAGCGAAGGGCCGCCTGCGTCGCTGCGATGGTTGTCTCTTCCAAGGGGAACGACGGCGAACCTGCGGGGGCTTGCGCGAGAGCGAACGAGGCGGCGAGCCAGAGTGCAATGCCGGAGAAGCTCAAACGCAAGGCAATTTCTCCTGTGCTGAACGGTGAAGAGACAAGGATACAGTGGGTCGGTCAGGTACAGGAAAGAGCATTGAGGGATATTCGTAGAGCCGGTAAGCTGCGTTGGTGAGACGGGTCCTGAGATTCCATGCGAGAATCCTCACATCATGTCAAGCGGCGACCTCGCAAGGCCACCCGCTCAGGTTCTGCGGCGGCAGTTGGGGCTGCGTGACCTGGTCCTGGCCCAGATTCTTTATGTGGTGGGTGGCGGCTGGGTCGGCGTCGCCGCTGGTCTGGGGCGCGGCCAGGCAGTTACGTGGGTTGCCGCCATGTTGCTCTTTTTCTTGCCCATGGCCGCCGTCGTCATCTGCCTCAACCGCGAGATGCCGCTCGAAGGCGGACTCTACGTTTGGGCGCACAAGGCCTTCGGCAGCACCCTCGGCTTCCTTACTGCCTGGAATCTGCTCATCTACGGCGTTATGAACGCAGCCGTCATCTTGTACGAAGTGCCTACCGGCATCGCTTACCTGGTAGGCCAACGCGCGGCCTGGATACCGGAGAGTCGCCTTGCCTCGCTTGCCATCATCGGCTCGATCATCGCGGCAATCGCAACCGCCGCCGTGCGCGGGCTGGGCGTCGGCAAATGGATCCAAAATTTCGGCGGCATCGCAGTGATGGCGCTCTACGCGATGCTCTTCGGGCTGCCTGTATGGGCTCTGCTTCACCACCCGGCAGCCAACCCGATCAGTCACGATGGTCTCGCAATCGCCATGCCCGTCGTCAACCTGCATACTCTGGCGCTGTTTGGCCAGATGCTCTTCGGGGCGCTCTGCGGCCTGGAGTATGTCGCTATCCTCGCCGGTGAGACTCGCCACCCTGCTCGCAACATCGGCCGCTCCGTCTGGATCGCCTCACCCGTCATCTGCGCCATGTTCATCCTGGGAACCGCCTCCGTGCTGGCGTTCCGCGGACGCGCGCCCGCCATCGATCTCATCGCACCTATTCCCCAGACGCTGCGCCTCGCCCTGGGGCCCGGTGGCTTAGGCGGACTCCTTGCGATGGGGGCAATTTTGCTGCTGCAACTCCGTCTGCTTGGCGCAACCAGCTTCACCTTCACTGCCCTGACTCGTCTGCCGATGGCAGTCGGATGGGACCATCTCGTCCCTGAGTGGTTCACCCGGCTCGATCCAGCGCGCCGCACCCCCGTCAACTCCATCGTCTGCGCGGCCGTTCTCGTCTTCTTCGTCGAGTTCCTGGCCGGCCTCGGAGTCCGGGCGCAGGAGGCCTTCCAACTTATGACGAACGCCAGCACCGCCAGCTACGCGCTCGCTTATCTTGCCATGTTCGCCGTCCCGATCGCTGGCCTTGCGGCACTGCGCAGACAATTCCCCAGGTGGCTGAAGTGGGTCGCCGGCGTCGGCTTCTGCGCCACCGTCTTCAGCTTGGTGATTTCGACCTATCCCATTGTCGATGTGGCCAATCCAAAGGCTTTCGCCACCAAGCTGATCGTCACGACGCTGATCACCAACTCGCTTGGACTGGGCTATCTGAAACTACGCTCGGGCTGGCTTGCGCGGCGCGGCTTGTTGGTGCCGCCTGCTTCCGTCGAGCTGGAAAATCGGCTGGAGCGCGGCTAGATCGATACCGGTGCACCCTCTCCGAAGCAGGACTCCGGATCCAGAACCGACCTCCTGAAGCGTCGTTGCAGACTCGACCAACACCGTTTGTTATTTTTAGCTCTGGGGAGAAAATATGTCAGATAAGTCGTTAGAGGTAGGTTCACTCGCAGCGGGCATGGGAGAAAAGCGCTACGGTGTCGTTGAATTTCCAGTGCAGGGTCAGCCTTACAGGCTCCCTCTGTGGCTCATCAACGGAGAGGAGGCCGGCCCCACCCTGGTGGTCACGGGTGGGATCCATGCCGCCGAATACGCCAGCATCGCGGCGGCGCTGGACCTGGGGCAGACGCTCAATGCCACAGGCTTGCGCGGACGGGTTATCGTGGTGCCGGTGGTCAACCTGCCGGGGCTGGCTGCTCGTTCGATTTATGTGTGTCCTCTGGACGGGAAGAATCCAAACCGGGTCTTTCCTGGCGACGCGGGCGGGACCGCTTCCGAGCAGATCGCCGACTGGGTCTTCCGCAACGTGATCTCGCAAGCGGATTACTATGTCGACCTGCATGGCGGCGACCTGATCGAGGCCCTCCTCCCGTTCACCATCTTTTTCCGTTCCGGCAACGAGCAGGTGGACGTAACCTCACTTGAGATGGCGAAAGTCTTTGGCATTCCTTATCTGGTCGCCAGTGAATCTCCCGGATCCACTATTTCCGCCGCGTCCCGCGCCGGTATTCCGTCCATCCTCACCGAATCCGGCGGGCAGGGCATCTGGACGGCGGAACAGGTTGCCGACCACACCAATGGACTTCGGCGCCTGATGCTTCATCTCGAAATGATCCCCGGCTCCGCTCCGGCGCCAGCTCCGTTCACGCTGCTGAAGCAGTTTCTCTGGCTGCGCAGTGACCATGATGGCTTCTGGTATCCACAGGTAGCGGTCGGAGAGACTGTTCGTGCCGGTCAGGAAATAGGATGCGTCAAGGACTGGGAAGGTCAAGTGCTGCAGACTGCGCTCAGCCCTGACGAAGGCACGATTCTCTTTATCGTGTCTTCTTTGGCCATCCATCAGAACGACCCCCTCTTCGCCGTGGGCGCGTGACTCCTAACCTGATCGTGCGTTTGTATCGACACTTCTTCAACAAGGCCTGTGAAGGGCCAGGTATCGGCAAATCGCTCGCCGCCGTTGTCGCTGGTGAAGATCACGCTGGTGTTGTCGGCCATCCCGCCGGCTTGCAGTGCATCGAGGACGCGGCCGACCTGCTGATCAAGGTCCTCGATCATGCGCCGGTAGGTCATGGTCCCAAAGATCGCGGAGTGCGTGAAGTAATGCCCACGTCCGCAAAGGTTAACGTGTTCCCAATTATCTTTCGCTCCCCAGCCAGGTTGGGGCCGAAGGTTTCGAGGAATGAAGTGATTTTGGCTGATCTGTGAGGTTCTTACCTTTAAAAAACGCCTACAGTCAGCGCAAAAAAAAAGCAGATGCGCCAGTCGCCTGCGTCTGCTTCAGTTGTAATGGTCGGGGCGGAGAGATTCGAACTCCCGAGCCTCTGCTCCCAAAGAATAGGCCCGCAGCGTAGACTGGGTTGCACCGGTTAGGACACACGTCTGCTTTGAAGCACTTACGTCGTCGGGAGACTCCCGAATACAACTCCATCTAAACCGAGACTCGCTACACTATCCGCTACGGTATCGAGGAGACCTAGAGCACTAGCGTTCCATGAACGCCGATTCCAGTTAGAGGGCGCGCGGCCAATGAATGGCACTCTGATTGAATCGCCGGCGGCCCAGAACACACCGTCTCCAACCGGATCGACAGGCATTATTGGAAACGACGAATTGCGGGTCTTGTGCGTCGCCATGACTGGGCTGTGACTTCGCTTGCGTCTCATTGAGAGCTGGTCCAAAGAGCTTGTCAGCTTCGTGAACCTCACGCTGGCTTCGCCTTATCCAACTCGCACCATCTGGGCCGGAATTCGTGTTGGCCTTTAAGCTTGCGTACGGGCGTATTCCTGGGCACTGGCAATCCGGGGGCATTAGGGAGACCAGCAAATCGGTCAGGCAGTCCCAAGATCTTGGCCACCTCAAGGTTCACGCTGAGTTAACGGAACTCCATCACGTCCATCAGAGCCTCGGAACTGCGACATCCTTGTATACGGCTTTGAACTCCGCATGGTGCCGGAGTGCCCGGCTTGAAATGTGCCAGTGGATAAGAGAGACACTGGACAAGGAGAGCATATGGGACGAGGCAAGAAGTACCAGCCTGAGCAAGTCGTGAATCTGTTGCGGCAGATCGAAGTGGCCGTAGCAAATGGAAAGACGACGCCAGTGGTGTGTGACACTCATTTCTGGTAACTCCTGCCACCCGGCAGATTGCGCTGGATGCTTATAACCTTCACGAATCGCCAGTGTTGTAGTTGGGATCGCAATATGAGGTACAGGATCTAAGCGCCATTTGGCGCAATCGGACTCGTATAAGAAAAGAGCTGTAATCGCTTGTAAAAACAAACCGCATAGCCGTATCCTGCGGTAGATCTTGCGTAGAGTTAGGGGGTCTCCATGCCAGGTACCATCCTCATCTGCGGTCACGATTACCAACTGCTCCACACCCGGAGCCTTGTTCTCGCTCTAATGGGCCGCGAGGTGGTGGCCGCTTCTAGCGACGTTGACATCGAAAAAATACCACCCGCTCCTCCGGTAGAACTTGCTGTGATCGGTCACAGTTTGGTTGACAAGAAGCAGCGCGAATTGGCGGAATTGATTAGGAAGCGTTGGTCCGCCGCGAAGATTCTCTATCTCGTCAAAATGCTTGAAACGCCGACACAGATTTCGGATGCTGAATTTGTGTGCGGAAGCACGGATCCGAAACTGCTGATTGAAATGTGTCGCAGAATACTCGACGAATACAGCCCACATCAAGGACAGGCGTGGGGAAGCCGGGACTGACGGATCTCGAGTTCGATTCGGATACGTGTACGGATTGCCAAGCAGTGCCGCCTGAATGCTGCTGCCAGCACAAATATCCGCTGCAGCGAGATTAGCCGCTAACCACACTTATCTGCGCCCTCTTCGCTCGTCCTAACAAACTCAGACTGCCGCGCAAGTGGCGTTTCAGCCGAATCTGTCGGGGCGGCGAATCGGGTTGTGGGGAAGGCCGTGGGGTGACGCTGCTGGATGTACTCCGTCATGGCCTCGCGGACGTTGCAGCGGAGGTCGAAGTTTCTGCTCGAGTCGGCCGAACTCATGAGGCAGCGTAGTTCCATGGTCTTCTCGCTGAGGTTCGTGACCTGGAGGCCGAGGACTTCGCCGTCCCAGTTGGGGTCGGCTTTGACGACGCGGTTGAGCTGCTGCCGGAGTTCTTCTACGGGGACAGAATAGTCGACGTAGAGGAAGGAACTGCCGAGAATCTGGGAACTGGCACGAGTCCAGTTTTCGATGGGGTTCTCGATGAAATAGCTGAGGGGGACTAGGAGCCGACGAAGGTCCCATATTTTGACGACCACGTAGGAGGAGGTGATCTCCTCGATTTTGCCCCATTCGCCCTTGATGACCACGACATCGTCGATGCGAATGGGTTCGGTGAAGGCGATCTGGATTCCGGCGAGGAGGTTGGAAACACTTGATTTCGCAGCTGATGCGAGCAGCAGGGAGGCAAGGCCGGCCGAGGCGAGCAGGCCGGAACCGTAGTGCCAGAGACGGGGATCGTTGAAGGTCCACAGCAGAGCACCCGCAGTGATGATGAAGACAAAGCCGATGAGGATGCGGCGAAAGACCTGGAACTGGGTGTGGATGCGGCGGGCGTTAATGTTGTCAGTCGCTTTAAGGTCGTACTTGCGCAGCAGGAAGTCCTGGAACACATAGACGCAGCCGATCAAGAACCAGCCTATGGAGAGTACGAGGGCCATCACGATGATGTGGCGGAGCGTGACCTCGATGTTGGGGGGAGGGCTGGAATCAGGGGCAAGACGGGTAGGCTGCAGGCGAGGAGGAAGATGGCGCGGCTGGGCCGCCCGAGGTGGGTCTGGATGCCCCAGCCGGGAGCGCCATCTTCGGCGGAGTTACGGCGCAGAACGCGGAAGATGAGCCAATGTAACGCGCTGGAGAGCACGATCGCCGCGCTGAAGAGAAACACGGCGACAAACCATCTATGCGACGAAAGATGAAGGCTATGGGTCATGGCGCAGCGCAGCTATCAGTTGCTTGGATGCATGGAACGGATGCCCGTTCGTATGCCACGACCGCCCGGGCTTGAGTTTCGGGCCAACCAAAGGGGGGGAGGAGCGAGGGTGCCGCTTTGCTGGAGACGTTTGTCGAGGATGTTCTGTTGTCGTCTGCATAGATGATGGCCGTTTTGCAGTGCGACTGGTTGATCGTGAGTTGATCGTAATTAGATCGCAAGCATTCTATCCGTCTGAGATGCCACGTTGTTGGCATGAACCGCATCCTACGAAAATGAGTGCAAGTTCACGCAACTCGGAGGATTATCAGAATGCGAAATAGATTCCTTCTCTCCGGCCTGTGCGCTACTTGCTTCTTCTTCCTTTCGCCGGCCACGCCCAGAACCATAAACAGAACAGCCAGCAACCGAACGATGCCGAGCAACAAAACAATCCCAATACGTGGTCGGGGCAGGACGCTATGCGCATCGTCCGGGAGGTCCGTCAGAAGCTCCTTAGCCTTTCCAATTATGACGTCTTCGACTCCCTCAGCTTCGGCATGCAGGGACGCACCATCATCCTCAATGGTTATGCCTCGCGTCCTATCCTAAAATCCGAGGCACAGAACGCAGTCAAGGGAATCCCGGGCGTCGACTCCGTCGATAACCAGATTAAGGTTCTTCCTGACTCTCCGAATGACGATCGCATCCGCATCGGGGTCTACCGCCGCATCTACAGCCAACCGCTGCTCCGCCGTTACACCGGAAGCCCCGTCGGCTTCGGACGCTTCCCTTCCGTTGCCTTGGAGGCGGGCGGCATCACCCAAGATCCACCGCTGGGCTATCACGCTATCCACATCATCGTGGATAACGGACACGTCACCCTCACCGGCGTCGTCGACAACGAGACCGACGCAAACGTCGCCGCCATGCAGGCTAATATGACCCCCGGGGCATTCTCCATCAATAATGACATCCAGGTGGCCGGTCAGCATCGCACCGAGCGCAAAAAGTAGCCGTTGCGAGACAACTTAACCCCTAGGAGATAAACCGTGCGCAGCCGACTTCCTGCACTAGGGTCTGAGGTGCAGTCGAACGGAGCACCGGATTGAGCGGCCACGATGCATGGAGGGATTAGAGTACATCCGCAACTTCGAACGCCGGGATTCTAGTGCAGCTATGAGGTCGGATAACGCAATCCCGGCATTTGAGTACAGCCCGACGGCAACCGCCGCCCTACTCGACGCGTCCAAGCCGCTAGGATGTATTGATTAACTCGCCTCTAAAAAGCCTTGGAGAGTTTATGAGTAGGGATGATGTGGAGCAACGTCTGACCGAACTTTGGGAGACCCCAAAGAGCGTTTACGGTTGGTTTGCTTCGGTCGATCACAAGGATCTCGGCCTGCGCTATCTCGTCACTGCGATGGTGTTCCTGATCATCGGCGGCGTAGAAGCGCTCATTATGCGGATCCAACTGTCCAGAGCAGATCAATCGTTGATCACGCCTGAGATGTACGACCAGATCTTCTCCATGCATGGCATCACGATGATTTTCTGGTATGCGGCACCCATCCTGACGGGCTTTTCCGTGTACCTGGTCCCGCTGATGATCGGGGCGCGGGACATCGCGTTCCCCCGCATGAATTCATTTACCTACTGGTCGTATCTTTTCTCGGGCATCTTCCTCTACATTGCACCGATGATGGGCCAGGCCCCGCATGCGGGTTGGTTTTCCTACATGCCTTACACGAACATCGTTTACTCCCCCACCCACGGAATGGATTTCTACGCACTTGCGTTGATCTTCCTGACAATTTCCACGACGGGAGGTGCGGCCAACTTTATCGTCACCATCCTTCGTTTTCGCGCACCCGGCATGGCAATCAGCAAGATGCCGTTATTCCTTTACAGCACGCTGACGATCTCTTGCGTCATTCTGTTTGCGATGCCGGCGTTGACAGTGGCTTGTATCTTCCTGGAGTTAGAGCGGCGCTGGGGACTGCACTTCTTCGGCGTTGCGAGCGGGGGTAATCCGCTGCTGTGGCAGCAACTATTCTGGTTTTTCGGGCACCCGTGGGTGTACATCATCTTCCTTCCGGCGACGGGAATGGTGTCGCTCATTATCCCGGTATTCTCAAGGCGGCCGATCGTGGGCTACACCTACGTTGCGTTCTCTACCGTGCTAACCGGCCTGGTGGGATTCAGTGTGTGGCTGCACCACATGTTCACGGTAGGCATGTCAGACCTGGCGATGAGCTTCTTCAGCGCGGGCAGTATGACCATTTCGCTATTCACCACGGTGACGGTGTTTGCCTGGATCGCCACCATCTGGAAGGGTCGGCCCGTCCTTACCACGTCGATGCTCTATGCGGTCGGATCGATTGCGCTACTGGTCATTGGCGGCCTGAGCGGCGTGGTCACGGGGGTCATCCCAGTCGATTGGCAAATGCATAACTCGTATTACGTGGTCGCACACATCCACTATGTGCTTATCGGGGCCAACGTGTTTCCTGTGTTCGCAGGCCTCTATTACTGGCTGCCAAAAATGACAGGTCGGATGATGAACGAGCGGCTCGGCAAGTGGAGCTTCTGGGTGATGTTTATCGGCTTCAATCTGGGATTTTTCCCTATGCATATTGTCGGGCTGATGGGGATGCCGCGCAGGATCTATACCTATAACGCCAACCTTGGCTTGCAGCCCATGAACGAACTGATGACTTTTGGGGCGTTCGTGCTTGGTATCGGTATTCTTCTGTCGATCATTAATCTCTTCTATAGCCTCCGCTTCGGGCCACTCGCCGGTGACAACCCCTGGAACTCAGACGGGTTGGAATGGGCGACCAACTCACCTCCGCCTGATTACGAGGTGAAGCATATCCCTACGGTGACCACGCGGCATCCTCTATGGGACGACCACGACGAAGCCGCGGATCCGGACAACATCCGTTTGCTCTCACATGCACGCTTGGCACTTACAACGACGTTGCTGGACGCGCTGCCGGTTTCCGCGGCCACCATGCCGAGCGAAACGTTGATTCCGCTCTTCCTCGCTCTGGCACTCTTCGGGTTTTTCCTTGCTTTGGTGTTTCAGCTTCTTTGGATTTGTCTGGCGGGGCTAGTCGCCACGTTTGTGCTCGGTTGCTTCTGGCTCTGGCCGCGGCCGATCAAGGGGGAGCTATGACCTCGGATATCTCCCTTGCCAGGCCTCCGGAGAAGCCCGGCGCTTCTCACACTCGTGAGTGGCCGATTGAACTCAATCGCGGAACCTACGCAGTCTGGACCGTGATTGTCACAGAAGCAGCTTTGTTCGTCTGCTTCTTTGCCAGCTACTATTTCCTCGGCAACGACAAGGACCGTTGGGCCATCGATACGCCGCCAAAGCTCACGCTCGCTTTGATTATGCTTTCGGTGCTGATCAGCAGCAGCTTTGTGATGATGTTCGGCGAACGCATGGTCAAACAGCAGCGCTTCGTGCTCGCCCGTATTTCCGTCTTTGTGACAGTAGCCATGGGCGTCGGATTTCTGGTCATTCAAGCATTCGAATACAAGGACCACTGGAAGACGCTTACCCCTTTTTCAGATTCTTATGGGTCGATCTTCTACACGATCGTCAGCTTCCACGCAGCGCACGTCCTGGTGGGAATCCTGATGCTTTGCTATTTGGGAATTTTGCCGACTTATGGGCCTTCGAAGTTTCCCCCGCACCGACCTTTCCACGTGGTGACGCTTTATTGGCATTTCGTTGACGCGATCTGGATATTCGTCGTCCTCCTGCTCTATGTGATTCCACACTTCCAGGTTTTAGGGCGCTGATATGACAACTGAACGCGAATACGACGAATCGAGTGTAGAGAGCGAAAGTGTGTCCAACCGAAGGCTTTGGCTGCAACTTGCCTTGACCGCTGTTGCGTGGCTGGGGCTAGGCATAGCTGATGCTCTGATCACGTGGCGGGCGTGCCTGAACGAGGAGCAGTTCGGCGGTCCCAGTGTTCATTCGGGGGCGCATGCGTTGTACTTCTTTATAACAGCCCTGTTGTTCTGCCTTGCGGTACTTACCGGTCTTTCGTCGTATCGCGCTTGGCGCAAGCTTTCCGGTGCGAGAGGCTTTCTCGAAGCGGAAGGACGCGAGCGCCGCGAATTCATGTCGCAGGCCGGTGTCTTTATAAGCTTTACGCTTAGTTTCGGCATCATCTGGCTGTGTCTTCCACTCTTCCTAATCCAGATGTGTCTGAGGACTCATTGATGCGGACCTCCATGAGCATAACGGTTGTCGGCACACTCCTCGCCTGCGGGTTGGTGGGATGCACTGGCGGTCAGCAGACCGAAAATTACGAGGTGCGCATGAGTGGTGATCCGGTGCACGGCAGGGTGCTGGTACAGAGCTACGGGTGCGGCGCGTGCCATTCGATCCCTGGGATCTATACCGCCCGGGGTACGGTTGGGCCTCCGCTTACCGCTTTCGGACGACGCACGATCGTAGCCGGAGAACTGCCAAATTCTCCTGAGAATCTCGTCCGCTGGATCAGCAATCCCCAAGCCATCGAGCCAAAAACAGCTATGCCCAATCTCGGAATAGACG
The DNA here is from genome assembly GCA_038230455.1 of Terriglobales bacterium. Classification (GTDB taxonomy): domain Bacteria; phylum Acidobacteriota; class Terriglobia; order Terriglobales; family Acidobacteriaceae; genus Granulicella. Next base: position 12,714 of record JBBRNF010000010.1, on the reverse strand, counting down.
AATCACAAGCCCACGACATCGCGGCCTATCTGTACACCTTGCGCTAGAAGGAAGCATAAATGAACAGCAGAATAAACATGCCGAACACCGTACGATCCTTTTTTCCCAGCATCGGGTGCCTCGCGCTCATGGTCGCCCTTACGGGCTTGCCTGCAGCAGGCCAGGAGAGCGTCGATCCTCCTCCCGGTTCGCTGCCTGGAATCCACCCGGTCGCGCCGCTTGCGGACGGGCAGTGGACGATGCCCGCAGGAGATTATGGCAACCTGCGCTATAGTCCGTTGGACAAGATCAATACGCAGAATGTGCAAAATCTGCACCTTGTTGCAACCCAGGAAACCGGGATTCCGCATGGACACGAGGGTCAGCCGCTGGTGGTCAATGGCACCCTTTACATGGTGACGCCGTTTCCCAATAACCTGATCGCGCTCGACATCACCAAGCCCGGCTTGCCGCAGAGGTGGGTCTTCAGTCCGCACAATGATAACCGTGCAGAAGGAATTGCATGCTGCGACACCGTGAATCGCGGCGCAAGCTTCGCAGAAGGAAAGATCGTCTACAACACGCTGGACGCACACACCTACGCGGTCGATGCGACCACCGGGAAAAAGATCTGGGAGACGCAGGTCGGCGACCTCAAGCTGGCTGAAACCGAGACGATGGCGCCAGTCATCATTCGCAACACGGTCATCGTCGGCATCAGCGGTGGAGAGTTAGGAGCGCGGGGCAGGATTACCGCGCTGAATCTGCAAACGGGCAAGATTATGTGGCAGGCCTCCACGACCGGCTCGGACGCAGACATGCGCTTCGGCGCGGACTTCAAGCCGTTCTACAAAAAAGATCAAGGGCAGAATCTGGGCATTAAGAGCTGGGGGCCAGACCAGTGGAAGCTAGGTGGCGGCACAGTATGGGGATGGATTTCCTACGACCCTGGGCTGAACCTCATCTACTACGGTAGCGGGAATCCAGGTCCTTGGAACGAAGATCAGCGCCCTGGCGATAACAAGTGGGCGATCACAATTTTTGCCCGCAACCCGGATACAGGTATGGCAAAGTGGGCCTACCAGGTGGTGCCCCACTCCGGCTGGGACTACGACCAGATGGCCGAGAATGTACTGATCGATATGCCCTGGGCCGGGCGTATGCGCAAGCTGCTCATCAACTCCGGCAAGACGGGCTATGTGATGGTGATGGATCGCGAGACGGGCGAACTGCTGTCAGCGGAGCCATTCGTGCCCGTCACGTGGTCGAGAGGGTACGACCTAAAGACCGGTATTCCGAACCTGGTTGAGAACAAGGAGACGCATAGCGGTAAGAACATCAAAGGAATCTGCCCGGCGAATGTTGGAGGTAAGAGCATCTTTCCGACAGCGTTCTCACCTCGTACCGGCATGCTCTACATACCCGCCACCCACATCTGCATGGATTATCAAGGGAGCGAAGTTAACTACATCGCGGGAACTCCCTACCTTGGTGCGGACGTTTTGAACTTTATCCCAAAGGGCGAGGCTCCCGGTGCGCTGATCGGGTGGGATGTCGCGCATGCCAGGCAGGCCTGGTCGCTGAATAGCGGAGCGTTGCCCGAGTACAGCGGTGTGCTGGCGACCGGTGGCGACATCGTTTTCAACGGCACGCTGGACGGCTGGTTCAGGGCCATCGATGCACGCAGCGGCAAGCTGTTGTGGCAGTTCAAGCTTGGCTCGGGCATTGTTGGAAATCCAATGACCTTCCTGGGTGCGGACGGTAAACAGTACATCGCGATCTATTCCGGTGTGGGAGGCGCGCTGGGTGCAACGGCCTTTCCCTCACTCTCAGCGGATGCTCCGGATGCAGGTCTAGGCGCAATGAACGCAGCCAAAGGCATCAAGAAACTGACGCTTCCGGGAGGCGCTCTCTATGTCTTCTCTCTATAGCCCACGTCTTATTGCAGGTGCCTTCTCGCTGGTGATAGTGGGCCTGGGATTGACCAGCTGCCAAAGGCCCCAGGTAAACTCGGTGGCGAACGAGGCAGCGTTTCCGCAATCCACAAATGTTGGCCCCATTCCCGGCGGCGTCACCGTCGCTAACCAGACTCTTGATCCTTACCTGAAGGATGTCGTCGCCATTCAGGAAGGTCAGCGGCTGTTTGCCTCGTACAACTGCTCCGGGTGTCACAGTGTGCATGGGGGCGGAGGAATGGGTCCCAGCCTGCGGGACGAGACCTGGATTTACGGCAACAGTGATGCTCAGATGCTGGACACACTTATCCACGGTCGCTCGAAAGGGATGCCGGCCTGGGGCAACAAAATCCCGGAAGACCAGATGTGGAAGCTGATCGCTTACATAAAATCGATGAACACGCCGCTGGAACCGAATGCACCAAGAATGCCGGCCGAAGAGGTCATTCCCAGCGGCGACTTCTACAAGCCCTCCGCTCCCGCTGCCTTGAACACGCCCCCAGGGCCTTCGCATTAGGAAAGGGTTTGTATGCGTTTGGAAAAATACATCGCGCTCACCCTACTCCTGCCGCTCGTCGGCTGTGCTTCTGTGCAGTCCATTCAGAATGCACATGGGCCAGCTTCTGAACGCATCGCCAGTTTGTCTTGGCTGATGACCGTGACGTTCCTGGCGGTAACCGTAATCATGTGGGTGCTGCTGGTTGTTGCTGCTAAGAGGCGTCGTGGCAACCTGGCCGAACATATGCCAATCGATCTTGGCGGCGGTCAGGGATGGATCGCTATCGGTGGCCTGGCAATACCGCTCTTTATCCTTACCGTGCTCTTCGTTCTGGGGCTTCAGCTCCTGGCCGAATTCCCGATTCACGGAATGCGTGGCGGCATGCACGGCGGGATGTCAAACGCCACGCTTGCTGAGGCATCAAAGCCCGATATCCGCATCGTCGGTCATCAGTGGTGGTGGGAAGTGCAATACCTTAACGGACCTCTGGAAGGTCAGTTTACGACTGCCAATGAGATCCACATCCCTACCGGTCGCGCCATCAATATCGAACTTGAGACCGCGGATGTCATGCATTCGTTCTGGGTGCCTGCTCTGCACGGCAAGGTAGACCTGATCCCGGGACATCCGAACTTCCTGCGTGTGGAGGCAAGCCAACCCGGCAACTATCAGGGCCAGTGTGCGGAGTTCTGCGGGGCTCAGCACGCTCATATGCGCATCCTTGTAGTAGCCGATGATCCGGTGGTCTATGACGCGTGGCTGGAAGCCCAACGGAAGCCCGGTGCAGAGCCAACGACGCAACAAGCCATGTTAGGTCAGCAGCTCTTCCTCGCAGGTCCGTGCTCCATGTGTCACCAGATACGTGGCACCCTCGCGGGTGGCCATGTTGCCCCGGACTTGACACACATTGGCAGCCGACAATACATCGCATCGAATTCTTTTCCAAATAACGATGCCTATCTTGAGGCGTGGGTGACGCATGCGCAATCACTGAAGCCCGAAGCGAAGATGCCGAACCTAACCCAGTTCAACGGCGTAGAACTCCGCAGTCTCGTCGCTTACCTGCGACAGCTTCAATAGTTGCTGGCCTACTAAGAGGATGCACCTATTGCCAGCGACTACGAAGCGGCTCATCCGCATGGGGTCCAGCGTCGGGTGAATTTTGAGAGGCTTCAGAAGGTAGCTCTTATTCTCAGTTGGCTTGTCGATCGAATTCAACTTGAAACGGTTAGGGTGCGTATCCGCGATGCAGCGATGATTTTTGGGCTGGGTCAGGACAAGAAGCACAAGGCCGCATCTCACAAGAATGCCTGATCATTATGTTCAGTTTGTTGGACCGTCCCACAACCTGGAAGTCTTCGGTATTCGACTGCTTGGCGTCGATGCTCAAAACGGAAGAAAATTGCTCTTTTCCATCGTCTTCCTGCTCTTACTGTATGTGCTCGGCAAAGGTCTGCGGAGGCTTAGTCATCTGACATCGGGGGACGCAAAGAATCGCGTCGCATTTTGGTCCCGACAAGGTATCAGTCTGACTACATTTGTTCTCGCCGCGCTCGGACTGCTTTCTATATGGTTCGACAATCCGGCAAGACTGGCTGGAGTGCCCAGTTGGGCGTTTAGCCAGTTCGATCGCGCACGAGATCAATAATCCTCTTGAATCCGTGACCAACCTGCTCTATCTAGCACTCCGCAGCGACGACTTCCAGGATGTGCGCAGCTATCTTGTCACGGCTGAACAAGAACTTCGCCGGGTCTCCAACATCACGAGCCAAACCCTCCGTTTTTACCGGCAACCTACCGATCCAAGCGCGGTGCTCGGCGAAAGACTCGTAACCGACACGCTTTCTCTCTATCAAGGACGTATCTTGAATGCTGGCATAGAGATCGAATCACGTCATCGGGCTTCACAGCCCGTGAGATGTTTGAGGGGGAGATTCGCCAGGTGCTCAGTAACGTGGTGGGGAATGCGATCGACGCAATGCACGGCAATGGGGGCCGCTTGCTCCTGCGCAGTCGCGAAGCCACGAACTGGAAGACCGGCCGACGCGGACTTGTGCTGACCGTCGCCGATACCGGGCCCGGGATGAGTGCTGTAGTCACGAAGAAGATTTACGAGGCGTTTTTCACGACGAAAGGCGCCAGAGGAAGCGGTCTCGGTCTGTGGATCAGTAGCGAGATCATCGATCGCCATGGCGGTTCCCTGAGAGTTCATAGCAGCCAGCGTGAAGGCCGAAGCGGAACCGTCTTTACACTCTTTCTGCCGAGCGAAGCCGCGATCCGGTAAGTTCGATCTCCAGGCCTCCGAAATACCTCTCCGCTCCCGGACGGAAATTGGTTATGGGCTGGTTCAAACCTTTCGTTCGAACCGAATCTTACGAGTGGTCTCGCTCGCGGATCCACTCTTGACACTTTTCGATTTGGTGCGAACAGGCCGAGTCACTCGTTGAGCCGTATTGCTCGCGCTTCTGGGTTCCGAGTGGATCGTCGGCAAATAGGAAGTGACCCGTTCGTATCGGTTATCCCTAAACAGCCCGTCATCCGAGCGGTACTATAACTCTGTGCCGATCCTCCAAAAGTTCCTTCTCTTGCTGCCCCTTCTGGTGCCCTGTGCAAAGGCGCAAACCCTCACCATCACGCACGCAACGCTCATCGACGTCACCAACGGCAAAACCCAGCCCGACACCACAGTGGTTATCAACGGCAATCGCATCGCCAGCATCTTTCACTCTACCCAAGTCAATCCAAAGGCAGGCCAGATCGTTGATGCTAACGGCCAGTACCTTATTCCCGGCCTCTGGGATATGCATACCCACGTCTACTTCGATGGCACCGCCGCCGCCGGCACCGATCTTATCCTTCCGCTTTTCCTCGCCAACGGTGTCACCGGCATCCGCGACATGGGCAGCACTCTTGACTCCGTCCTCCAGGCCCGCGATGACGTGGCTGCGCACCGCCTCTTCGGACCGCGCATGGTTGTCTCGGGCCCCATGCTCGACGGTCCCAGGTCCCACTACAAAGCAGCCATTCCCATCGCTACAGCTGAAGACGGACGCAACGCCGTGGACATGCTTAAGAGCCGAGGAGTTGACTTCATCAAGGTTCAGTCCGGTGTTCCTCGCAAAGCCTACATCGCCATCGCCGCAGAGGCGAAAAAGGTAGGTATTGAATTCGAGGGTCACGTACCCGACGCCATTCGCGCCTCCGAGGCCGTGTCCGCTGGCCAGCGCACATTCGAGCACCTCATCGGTATCTTCGAGGCCAGTTCCCCCGATGAGGACAAATATCTCATCGGCACGAAGACTCCCGCAATGTTTCTTGAGAGCTACGAACCGGCCCGCGAAGCTGGCATCATTCTGCTTCTAGCGAAGAACCAAGTCTGGCAGTGTCCCACCCTCTTCTGGGAGCGTGGCCAGTGGCTCGTGGATGCTATCGACTACACCAAAGACCCGGATCTCGAATACGCTGCTCACACCTGGGTAACGAAGCAGTGGCCCGCATCTCAGAAGGGCATCCTCAAATCCCTCGACACCGACCCTATTGCGGTTCGTGAGAAGTTCGTCGTTCACGAACTCGATATCGTTAGAAGGCTGCACGCTGCGAATGTGCCATTTCTGGCCGGCACCGACACACCCGCGGGAGTCGATGTCGTTCCCGGCATCAGTCTCCATCTTGAACTGCAGCGCTTTGTAGCGGCAGGCTTTACCCCACTCGAAGCCTTGCAGACCGCCACCCTCAATCCAGCAAAGTTCTACAACAGGCTCGGCGACTTTGGCGCCGTCCAGACAGGCAGGATCGCCGATCTCGTTCTTCTCAGAGCCAACCCTCTAGACAACATCGCGAACACCCGCGAGATCGCAGGAGTTATAGCCGATGGACACTACCTCTCAAAACAGGACCTGGACCAACTCCACACTCGAATCAAACAAATTGCAGCCACAAAATAGTTTTCTGTCTGCCGTTTTGAATGAATCTTTGAACCTTTGGTGTGGACTTCGTAAGCTCGAAGGGCGCGCGCTCAATAGACAAATTAACATATCGGTTTGCGTGCAACCTCGGGGAGTTCGTTTAGGCTCCTTGTAGCTGTTCAAACCCCTAATTGGGGCTGATAATGCGCAAAAGGCTGACGCGTGCGTTTCTTTGGTGCTCGGTAATTTTTTGGGGGATCGGCCTAGGCGCAAAGATCTTCGATCTCCTCGTCCTTGAGCGTGCATGGGGGCAGACGCGCCTGCATCCCTCATCTTTCATCCTTATGGGAAAAACTGGCCAATCGATCGTGGGGAATTTTTTCAACCACTCAGCGCCTTGCTTCTAGTAGGGATAGTGGGAGCACTCTGGAGTGGATGGAAGACTGAGCGCAACTATCGTCGATGGCTTTGGATGTCAGTTGGTGCGTTTGTACTTATCTGGCTTGCGACGCCCACGCTCTTCTGGCCACTCATCAACACGATCTATCAGGTAGCGCACCACAGGGCAGCATTCTCTGACACACAGACAGCCGCCCTTATCAAACGGTGGTTCCTGTTGGATTCAATTAGAGTTGCCGTTATTGCCACGGGCTTTATCTCAGCAGTGCGGGCAATCAGCATTCCATATGCCGAATCCGCGAGGATAGATGCCTGAGAGGTTATTCACTCCTGCTTGACTAAGTGATCAGACTGACTCAGCCACGTCTTGGTTTCGTCAATCTCGAATTCCATACGGACCGGAAACGGGTATCTCGTTCAGGTGCCTGACTATCAAATATTTAGTTCAGGCCAATGCACTCATCCATCGCCGCTTCTGATTAGGGCGGCAACTAGGATTGTCATTGCCGACCGCATCCTGAGATCCATCTTACTGAAAGCGACCAGTCCAGCGCCAGCCGCAGCGTCCGGATTTGGCTGGACCACCTGCTCTCACAGCAGATGCCCTACCCTTTCTGCGATGACACTAAGCGACTGAAATTACCACCGTTGCAGCGACTGCCATTGGACTGAGTTGAGCCTGTAGTCAAAACTGTAGCTGTCAAAGCCTCGTGGTTCCTCGCAGAACTACACAGAACCACAACTTCGGTGAAGAGACGCGCTGATACAAGGGACCTACGAAGGGTGACTCACCTGCTCCCGAAGCAGATCGCAGGATTTTCGATAAGTCGTTGAAATCTTGAAGTCGACAGGCTTTTTAGAATTAATAGCGCTTGTGGTTGTAAGAGGATCCGCCTACATCGGCGAGGTATTGACAGATACAAATTCGACTACACTAGCGGAATTGCTCACCACAATTCAATGTGTCGGTACTAATTAATTTCGACGAGTGCAGCGCCCGTCGTTTCACCCCGGTCGCAGTCTTACGCGTCGACTAGCAAACGATCTTATCGTCGCATAGGTCGAGCGGCACCAGCTTCCACAAGAAGCTTTGCCTGACATCTGATTGCGGATTTGCGGGATTCGGCGAATTCGGCAGTGTCTCTGAGTCTGGAAAAGAAGGGATCTACGTCCAAGGCGGGATAGGAGCAATAGCCGCCTCGAATAGATTGCCTCAGCAAACCAAGCGCCGCGCTACTGTTGCCGCAATAGGCGAAATGGGACGCTGCAAAATAATTGGTTTCAGGATCATCTGCCGGTTTCACGCCTTCTGCCAGGCTCGCGATATCCGAAGCTGAGCGGTGTTCGGCGCACGCCAGCAGCATGTCAAAGCTTCGCCATTGTGGAATGCCGGAGGGGCCTACGCGCATAGCTTCCGTCACCTTGCCTGCGCGCAAAAATATGTGCAGTGAGAGAGCCTTTCGGAAGGCTGAACCTTCGGAATCCAGACGCAAGTAGTCCATTGCCCGCGCGTAATTGCCGCCAAGTATGAAGACGACGGCACAGGATCGCAATCCGGAAGATTTCGTGTGGGGATCCAAAAGTAAAGCGATGTCGCAATGGGTCGCCGCCTTCTCCAGAAGCCCTGCATAGCGAAGCGCATAACTGAGCGAGTAATGCGCGTCCGCGCTGTCGGGGCGGCGGCGCACAAGGTCCTGAGCCTCCTGAAGGGCCTTGGTCAACTTACCTTGCTCAGTGTGATATGCGATCAGACCCGCACTTGCGGCGATATAGTTGGGATCGAGTGATCGAGATCGCTCCAAGGCAGCTTCGAACCGCGACATGGCTTCATTGCTGCCCCCTGCGTAACGGCTTTCGACGTAATAACGTTTGCTCAACATCAGCCATGCAGGCGCAAACGTCGGATCAAGCGCAACGGATTTCTCCAGCATCGCGCTAGCCTGCCTGCTCGGCTCAGGATCGGAGGCGAACGAGAGACTACGCAGATAAAGATCGTAGGCTTCATTGTTGAGGGGCCGGGTTTCCGTGCCTGAGAGTGAGCGCGGAACACCGAGTACCGCTGCGAGATCTCCCCGAGTTCGCTCAACCAGTTCATTGCGCATTGCAATCATGTTTCCGGCTGGGACTGTCAACGTGTCGCGCCACAGGATGCGATTGTCGCCGACGTTGATCGCTTCTAACGTTATGCGGAATTGCCCTCCTTCTTTGAGAAAATGTCCCGTCACGATGCTCGCTACATTCAAAGCGCCTCCGGCTTTCTGCGGATCGGAAGCCGATGCGGAGAACTTGCTTGTCGTCGTGAACGGTCGAACTGAAAGGGATCGGATGTTGCTGAGCTCCGTCGTGACTTCGTCGGCCAGGGCCACGCTGAGGAAGTCGAGATCGGGATCGCTCCCTGCGTTCTGAAACGGCAAAACGGCGACCGAGTGCGCACGAGGCAGCGGGCGATTGGACCGGTGCCTGACCAGGCCAAAGTCGATTAAAGCGGCAGCAACCAAGGCTGCGGCAGCCAGCGCGAACTGCCAGCCAATACTGAGGGGCTTTCGTCTGGCGTCCGAGAGCGGCTGACCGGAACGCGCTTTGAACTCATGGTGCTGCGCCGAATCGGAGCTGGTTGCGAAACCTTCGGAGCGACTCTCGACAGGAACGGCAAGACGATATCCGACCCGAGCTATAGTGACCACGATTCGCGCGTCCTGGTCGTTGAGCGCTTTGCGCAGCTTGGAAACTGCCGTGGCTATCGAACCGTCCACCACCAGCAGACCTGGCCAGACTGCATCCAGCAACTCCTGTTTAGTAACCACTTCCCCGTTGCGCAAGAGGAGCTGCCGGAGGATCTCCAAAGGCTTCATCTCGAGTTCGACAAGAGCCTTCCGAGAACTCAGTTGGAGACGGAGTTCATCGTATTCGAACTCGCCGAAAGTCCATATGCGGCCGGGACCGCGCGAATCGCGTTGCAATGACATGGGTTACCGGTCTTTGGAGTTCTTTAGACTTTCAACAGGACATATTTCGCGGCTGCCGCCAAGATTCAGACACTGTGCAAGTGGAGGAGAGAGCTCACATGGTGCGAGGGACGATTCTACGCGATACGTCTGCCGGTTCGGGCCTGATAGTAGCAGCCGGGCAGCAATATCCGTTCACGTTGGAAGGTATCTGGAAGTCAGAAGTTCCTCCGGCAATCGGCATGAGCGTCGATGTAGAGCTGAGCGGCGACGGGGACGTGGTCGGGATTTCGAGCATTTCGGATTCGCAGATTGCCAGAGAACAGGCCGAACTTGCTTTGGCTGCCGCCCGTGAAAGGACAGGCAAACTTGGTGCCGGAGCCGTGGCAAGGTTTGGTTTATGGACATTGATCGCGACCGTGATATTGCTTCTTGGCTGGTTTTTATTATCCGCCGTCGCGATCCAAACGCCCCTGGGCAAATTGGATTTCACCTTTTGGCAGGTGTTGGGTTTGCTCAACTCCAGCAGTCCACTCGAGGCAGCCCTGCAGGGAAGTCGCGGCGCAGGGAGCACCGGATTGTATGGCTTCATGGCAATCGTCGCGTTTGCTGGACCGTTTGTTTCATACTTCTGGAGCGACAGGCGCGCTTCTCTCGCGGGTTTTTGCCGCTACTGTTCATTCTGATCGTTGCTTGGATGGTTCGCAACAGCGTGCATTCTCTTTTGGGCTCGAATGTTTCCGGAGGAATGTTTCAAGACATGGCGGAACAAGCCAGTCGGGAGATTCTGAGCACGATTTCCATCGGCATTGGAACCTATCTCTCGCTGGCGGCCAGCTTGTATTTCGCTGCGTCCGCTGCACGGAAAACGCTGCTGCGTCGCGCTTGAGCTGGACATGTCGCTAATTTTATTTTGCGAAAAATTTCTGTGTACCCCAAGGAGCGAAAGATGATCGTACGAACTTTTTCGGCGCGTAGCGGGCAACTCATGTTGGCCTTGATGTTTTCGCTTCCACTCACAGCGTCCGGGAAGGCCTGCGCACAGCCGAACCAGAACGCACCAGGGAAGCCGCTTGAGTATCTTCGAAAACATGTGGGACAAGAGCCTTACGATCTATGGAAGTCTCAGCCACTGCAGAAGAGACTGACAGCACTGCTCGGGCTGGAGTACAGGAGCCTGATCGCGAACATGAATCCCGCCTCCGAGCTGATGAAGAGCAACGGCATACTTCACACCGAAGGCAATGCACCGCACGAGGGCGGTGTGGAAGAAGCAATTCTCCTCGTCGATGTGGACAACGACACGATCGAGGTTTTCCTTCGCCACAAAGAGACCATCGTCCGTGCCTGGGCGGAGCATGATCGCACCGTTGTGATTCCGCACGATGCGATGGAGAGGATGAGAGGCTGGCCACGTAGTGCACTTGCCCAGGCGCTCGCGAATTTGCAGCGGAATGCTTCCGCGTCGTCGACTCGGGACACGGCGCGCTCGGCTGCTCAGACTTCTAGTGGCACAACGCAGTCAGCTGCGCCTACGATCTGCCAAGCTGGAGCGGCATGCTACGAAAGCAATAGCTTCTCTGCGACGATCAATGACTTTCGCACCAGCGCTGCAGGGCGGTTCAAGATCATTACAGCAAATCTGCGCATCACGAACAAGCTCAACCGAGGTCTGACGTTAGGCGTTGAGCAGGGTTCGGGATTAGCGATCGACGATCAGGGAAACCGTTATGTCATCGATAGCCCCAACAGCATTCGCGGTCTTGGTGTGATTACATCTTCGTCTGCCGTGGACACCAAGTTCACACTCGCGCCCGGGGAATCCGGAGATGCTCGGGTGGAGATGCTGCTGGCAATGGAACACAACATCGTCTACGGCACGTCGTTTCAAATCAGCATGACGCTTCGCGAAATCGATCGCGTCGGGGCAAGCCAACTTCGGTTGGGACGCGAACACGAAGTTCGATTTGCACAATTGACGAACGGCCTGGCTCCGCGACCCAATTCCCTCATGGGGGGCGCCTCCCGGACAGAAGCTGCACAACCCCCCGTTGCACCGTATAACGCCACTCAATCCGCTCCCGTAACCGCTTCGCCCGATGCCTGCGGAGCGACTCCTCGCTGCTATAGCTCAGGCCCGGTCGTGGCAACGATTGCGCAAGTCTCGGCGAGCTCGGTGGGAAATTTCAAGGACCATGTCCTTCGCGTGGACGTAAAGTTCAGGAACCTCTCCAGCCAGCCTATTATCCTCGCCTATGCATCGGGTACGTCGACTGCTTTGGACAACCTCGGCAACAGCTATTCATGGGGTCACACGGGCAGCCATGATTTGAGCGCCCAGGGAATCGGGCTCACCACAAGGTCAAGCGCAGACCCACAATTTATTCTTCAGCCCGGCGAGACCCGCAGCGCTACCTTCCAAGTGATCCGGTACCGTCCCGGAAACTCCGCCCTAGGGACATTGTTCACCTATGCCGTTACGATTGACCAACTTGAAATTTTGCCCAGTCAGCAAATCCGCACGACACGCGAATTCAGCATGAATTTTCTCGAGCTGCGCACGAGCGCTTTTCCAGCACAAGGAGTGGGAGATTCTCTCAGGAAACTGGGCGATATTTTCACAAAAAAACGAAGTGGACCTCAAACTGGCGGACATTAGGCTTGGGCTAAGGGTTGAAACCTACTCATGGCGGTGACGTGCTAAGTGGTTGACGAAATGATGAATCACGGGGCGATTCACACGCACTGGGTACATCAGAGTTCCGTCGCCATGCATCTCCGCTGACAGTGGTGCCTGGGACCGCACTGCATCGTATGGCAATTCCTTCACTGATTGGCGCCAAGCATAGAACATGAGGGCACCTTTGTCGCCAGGCTATCGGGACCGGGAGTCTCAACGCCAGCGGCGTCGCGACCCTTTCGACCACCACGCTGGCTGCCGGCAGCCATTCCATTACGGCTGTCTACGGTGGCAGCGCTTCTTTCCTTATGTCTACGTCAGCTGCAGTCACTCTCACCGTCGCCGCCGTCGC
>JBBRNF010000009.1:0-236144 GCA_038230455.1 Terriglobales bacterium | reverse complement strand
TACATTCCAATCGGCGGGTACCGAGAATTGAGCGCGGCCCACGATTGTGAAATCAACCAAGTCCGTAGCTGATGCATAGCCTGCCGTTAGCAGGCACGTGACAAACGCGAGAAGAGCAAAAGGTGCACGTGACTTCATTGTCCAAATTGTAAACAATTGAAGCGTCATGCGCTTGAGCCACGCCTCGCGGACGGGTTCATTTGGACGAGTAGTCGGCAGATAGGACAAGTGATTTTCGGCACTTCTCAATAAGCGCCAAATCGTCGATTCACTCATCGAGCACGAGTCAGTAACGATATGTCGGCATGTCGTCAGTCAGCGGCGCGAGCTGCCCTTGTCACAGGCTGCAGAAAGAGGCGTTCGTATCGGATGAAGCAGCCAGACTCTCGCACCAGAGCAGCGGCCGTTATACACTCCGGGTCCGTTGCAACCTCTTTGCGGTAGAACCGGTAACTCTCTTCATTGGGAAACGTGAACATCGCGATGGCGACCTCTGTTAGGCCATCGTAGCCGAGGCCCGGGAAGCTCGGTCCTACTTCGTCTGGGTTTACCCTCGGGATGAAATATCCATGATGGATGCCACCGTACTGTTCGATAAGGGACATCCAAGTGCGCGCGTAGCTTTCAAACGCGCCAAGTTGGGCAAGATTGAGCGTGTACCGGATTTGACAAGTGACTGGCTGGCTGTTGGCCATCGCTTCCTCCGTATCGTTAAGTCTGGCATAAAGGTACGGGGAAGTTGGCATCTCGGAACCAACCAAAGCTGAGCTGTTTGCAAACGCTCGGGTGGGCGAATGCTCTGGGTCGGCCTGGAGGGGTTCCGGGTCGTTGGATTTGGTGCGTTTCTTGACCTGGACAACCGCGGCTATTACGCTGGAAGGGTGAGCCTTTTCGGCACGGTCGCAGGGTGTTGTCCTCCGGTTGGCGCTGACGGATGCGCTGCTGCTGTCTGCTCACAAGCCTGAGCGCAACGCAACGCTTCATCGAGTGCCCACGCAGGTCGTGGGCCTTTCCTTTTTGAAACGGAGACAAGATTTTGAGCGATCTACCCATTCCGGCTGCGGCAAGTGCGCCGAAAGAAGCGGCAGCGAAAGAGACCAAGGCGCAGAAGGTCGAACGGCTGAAGCGCGAGAAGAACCCTTGGACGGCGTGGGACGAGGTGCGCGAGTTTGCGCGGCAGGGGCGCGGGAGCGTGCTGCCGGAGTGGACCGGGACGTACTTTAAGTGGTGGGGCGTGTATACGCAGGGCGACGGCGTAGGCGTGACCGGCGGCGTGGGCGGCGAGGGTAAGGCCAGCGAGTACTTCATGATGCGGATCGGGCTGCCGAATGGGCTGCTGACGTCGCATCAGTTGCATACGATTGCGGAGATTACGGGCAAGTATGCGCGGGGCGTGGCGGACATTACGACGCGGCAGAATATTCAGCTGCACTGGCTGACGATCGAGTCTCTGCCGGAGGTGGTGGAGGCGCTGACGGCGATTGGGCTCTCGCCGAAAGGCGCGTGTGGCGATGTGGTGCGCAACGTGACGGGGTGTCCACTGGCGGGGCTGGATGGGCATGAGCTGATCGACGCTTCGCCGCTGGCGGTGGAGATTGCGGAGAAGCTGACGGCGAATCCGGAATTTTATAACCTGCCGCGCAAGTTCAAGATTTCGGTGACGGGATGCCCGCTGTGGTGCACGTATCCGGAGATCAATGACGTGGCGCTGACGGCGCTGAAGCGCGTGAAGGATGGTGTGGAGGAGATTGGCTACAGTCTGCGAGTGGGCGGGGGGCTCTCTACGGAGCCGCATCTGGCGGTGAGGCTGAATGCGTTTGTGCCGCAGGACAAAGCGTATGACGCGGTGAAGGCTGTCTGCGAGATTTTTCGCGAGCAGGAGGCGCTGAGGGAGAATCGGACGCGGGCTCGGATCAAATACCTGTTCATGAAGCATGGGTGGACGGCTGAGTCGATGTTGGCGGCGATTGAAGAGAAGCTGGGCTGCAAGTTCGATGCGGCGGACGAAGGGGCGGTCGTGGACGATGTGTATCGCGATCACGTGGGGGTGCGCGCGCAGAAGCAGCCGGGGCTGAGCTCTGTCGGGGCGACGGTGTTGAATGGGCGGCTGAGTCCGGAGCAGCTTCATGCGCTGGCGGCGCTGGCGGAAGAGTATGGCGATGGGCATCTGCGCGCGACGATTGGGCAGAATATCGTGCTGGTGAATATTCGCAACGAGCAGGTGCAGGAACTGGTGGCGAAGATCGCCGCGCTGGGGCTGCAGGTGGAGCCTACGGTGTTTTATCGCGGTGCGGTGGCGTGCACGGGGACCGAGTTCTGCAAGCTGGCAATTGCGGAGACCAAGGGTTTTGCAAAGTGGCTGGTGGGCGAAATGGAGGAGCGGCTGCCGGGGTTCGACCAGCAGTTGAAGCTGCATGTGACGGGCTGCACCAATAGCTGCGGACAGAGCTGGATCGCGGACATCGGGCTCGAGGGCAAGAAGATCAAGAAGGACGGCGTGTCGGTTGATGCGTTCTACTTCTGCGTCGGCGGGGCAGTGGGTGAACACGCGAAGATTGCGCGGCAGATTGGGTATCGCGCGGCGGCGGAAGATTGCCCGGAGGCAATCGAGCGGCTGCTGCGCGGGTATCTTGCGACGCGGACGGAGGGAGAGAATCTGCGGGCGTACTTTGGGCGGACTACGGATGAGGAGTTGCGGGCGCAGTTGGCGGGGGCGGTGGTGGCGGCGGTGGAGCGCGATCCGGCTCCGGGACGTGTGCCGGCGAGCGTGGGATAGCGATGAGCCTGTTTCCTATCTTCCTGAAGCTTGCCAATAAGCCCTGCCTGGTGGTGGGTGCGGGGAATATTGCGGAGTCGAAGATTGAAAGTTTGTTGACGGCGGAAGCGCGCGTGACTGTGATTGCGCCGGAGGCGCTGCCGCGGGTACAGGAGTGGGCTGCGTCGGGTCAGTTGACTTGGCATCAGCGGGAGTACGCGGCGGGCGACCTGGCGGGGGCGTTCCTGGTGGTGGCGGGGACGGCGACGGCGGCGGTGAACCGCGCGGTGTTTGCGGAGGCGTCGGCGGCGGATATTCTGTGCAACGCGGTGGATGATCCGCCTTATTGCGACTATTACTTTCCGAGCGTGGTGCGGCGGGGTGAGCTGCAGATTGCGATTTCGACGGCGGGGGAGAGTCCGGCGCTGGCGCAGCGGTTGCGGAAGGAGTTGAATGCGCAACTGCCGCTGGACCTGGGCGATTGGTTGATGGAGTTGGGGCGGTTGCGGCGTGAGGTGACGGCGGTGGAGCCGATTGGGGAAGAGCGCAAGATGCTGTTGCATGAGCTGGCGCAGCGCGAGGTGTGCGGGTACGACCAGTGCCCGTCGCGGATGCGGGCGCGGGAGCATGCACGGGAGCAGGGGTTTGTGCTGGCAGGAGACAAGTCATGACGCGGGTACAGCCGGGCACCGTCTACCTGGTGGGGGCGGGGCCGGGCGATCCGGAGTTGCTGACGGTGCGCGCGCTGCGGCTGCTGGAGCAGGCTGATGTGGTGTTCCACGATGACCTGGTGCCGGATGCGGTGCTGGCGCTGGTGAGTGAGCGGGCGCTGGTGACGAGCGTGGGGAAGCGGTGTGGGAGGCCGCGCATTACGCAGGCGGGGATTCATCTGCTGCTGGTGGAGTCGGCGCGGGCGGGGCAGGTGGTGGTGCGGTTGAAGTCGGGCGATCCTCTGGTGTTTGGACGGGCGGGAGAAGAGATTGCGGCGCTGCGGGCGGCGGGGATTCCGTTGGTGATTGTGCCGGGAGTGACGGCGGCGCTGGCGGCGGGAGCGGCGCTGGAGTTGCCGCTGACGGATAGGAAAAGCGCGTCGAAGCTGATCTTCTGCACCGGGCATCATGCGGCATCGAAGGATGAAACACCGGTGTGGAGTGGTGAGCTTCCCGAGGACGCGACGCTGGTTATTTACATGCCGGGGCGGGACACGGCGCGGATTGCGCGTGAGTTGGCCGAGGCGGGTGTGGCGGCGGATATGCCGTGCTGTGCGGTGTCGCATGCGGCGACGCCGAGGCAGACGCATGCGGCGTGCCGGTTGGCGGGGTTCGCGGAGTTGGAGTGTGGGCCGGCGCCATTGTTGTTGCTGGTGGGGCGGGCGATGGAGTCGGTGGTGGGGAGTGACCGCGCGACCGAGGCGCATCCGGTAGTGGTGGAGGCGGTCGCGCGGTTGTCGGCGTAGACGCAGTTCGGCGCGGTATGCTTCGGGCTTTCAGCCCTTGGGTTCGTGGGTGAGGTTACCTGGGGCTTCGGCCGAGGCTGTTATGTTTTGGGGCTTTTGGCCCTCTGCAGTGTCCTGCTGTTCAGGTGCGGCGCTTCCGCTCGATGTGCCGGGCGCGGAGACGCAGATTCCCTGCGGGAATGACAAAGAGAAGGAAAAGGTGCAATACACTTTGCTGCAGATCGTTACTGCTTTGGCTTGGAGCGCTGAAGCAACTCGATCAAGTGGTCTTTCCAGATCGCTGCCTGGGTGTGGGTGCCGTGACCGCGGGTGGCGTCTGAGATGGGGATGAGGATGAACTTTGCGTTGGGCATCTCTTTGACCTGCTGCTGGGCGAGGCCTAGCTCGGGTGGGTTGATGAAGTCGTCGGCGGAGTTGATCCAGGTGACGGGCACGGTGATCTTTGCGAGCGATTTGCTGGGGTCGTAATTACGCGAAGCATTGACGTAATAGATAAGGTCGTTGGCGTCAGTGACTTTCATGGTGCGTTCGAGGTAGGTGTCGACGTATTTTTCTGCGGCCTGGCGGGTGGGGTAGAGCTTCTGCATCTGCAGCGGGACGGAGCCCATGATGAGGAGCATTTCGTTGGCGGTGCGCAGGCCTTGCTGGGGCTGGGTGGTGTACTCGCCGTTGTTCCAGGCAGGGTCGTGCTTGATGGCGTCGATGGCCATGTAGCGGGTCATGCGGTTGCGGCCGGCGAGCGGGACGGCGTTGCAGGCGAGGGGCATGAGCGCGTCGGCGAAGCCGGGGTAGGTTTCGCCCCACACGAACGCCTGCATACAGCCCATGGAGGTGCCGAGAATGAGGCGCAGATGATCGACGTTCAAGCCTTCGAGCAACATCTGGTGCTGGGAGCGCACCATGTCGTCGTAGTCGTACTGCGGGAACTTCATGTGCAGGCCGTCGGAGGGCTTGGAGGCTTCGCCCTGGCCGATGTCGTCGGGGAAGATGAGGAAGTATTGAGTGATGTCGAGTGGCTGGCCGGGGCCGAAGAGCACGGAGGAGAATTGCGGCACGAAGAGGGTGTGGGCGTTGCCTCCGGTGCCGTGCAGCAGAAGGACGGCGTTGTCGGTTTTACCGGCGGCATTGCGGTGGGGGGTGCCGAGGGTGAGGTAGTGGAGTTTGAGCGCGGGGAGCGTTTCGCCGGTGCCGAAGCGGAAGTTGGGCGCGACGTAGTTGCCGGGGACGCCGGTGTAGGTGGGGGCCGGTGCGGCGGCTCTGCGTTCGGGAGCAGCGGTGGTCGTGCCGGGGGCTTGTTGCGCGCCAGCGTTGATCGCGAAAGCGGCAAGGAGGACGAAGGGGAATGTTTGCATGGGAGGCTCCGCGAAAGCGAAGGGCCTGCGATGTACGCAGGCCCCGGGGTTTAGATGGAAGGTGCTGGCCGGGGGCCGCGGGGACGGTCTGAGTCTCCGCCCTCGGTTTTTGGAAGCACGGTTAGCGAGGAGAGCGGCCGGGTGATGTCGTCGAGCACGGCGGGCGTGCCCTCGATGCGTTGCAGCACGGGGTAGCGTTCGCCGTCGTGGTAATCGACGTCGGCCATGCGGATGTAGCTTTCGGACTGGGTGATGAGGTGAATGGGGTCGGTGGAGCCTTTGGCCGCCTTGATGGCGGCGCGCAGACCGTCCGAGGTGGCGACGCGGCCGTTGATCGCGATGATCTTCTGGCCGGGAGCGAGCTTGGCTTTGTCGGCGGCGCTGCCCTGGCGGACGTCGATGATGGTGTTGTCCGCGCCGAGGCGGAGGCCGATGGAGTACCAGACGTTAGCGCCGGCAGGGCCGCGTGCACCGGCCGTAGCGCGCTCCTGTGTGGAGGGCTGGTCGACGTAGGCGAGCTTGTACCCGCCGCGTTCGATGCCTTCGACGTCGGCGCGGGGATTGATGTTGTCGATACGCTCGTGGAGGAAGGTGGCCCAGTCGTACTTGACGACGTCGTTGAGGTCGCGGATCAACTCGGGGCGGTCATAGGGTGCGATGGAAGGGCCGGTGTTGCCGCCCTTGCCGAGGAAGATGTGCTGGAAGTCGGTGAGGGTTTTCTTGTTGTCGGTGAGCTTGCGGATGAGGGTGTCGGCGTCGAGCCACATGAGCTCGCCTTCCTGGTAGTAGTCCTGTCCGCGCTTGGCGGCGGCCCAGGCGGGGCCGGGACGGCGGCTGATGCTGGAGGCGATGGCGGTGTCGTCGGTGGGACGCCAGTTGCGGCCGGTCTTGGTGTCGAGGTTGGCGGCGGAGGCGGCGAGCTTGTCGCGGTAGGTGGCCTGAGTTTCAAGGCCGGAGCGCGCGGCGAGGACGTTGCCCATGTACTGCGTCATGCCTTCGTAGACCCAGAGCAACTCGCCCTGCTGAGGGGTGGCGAAGTCCGGCTGGTAGAGCTTGTCGGGGCGGCGGTATTTGCCGTTCCAGGAGTGGGTGAACTCGTGGGCGAGCAGGTCGGCGTTGCCCATCTGGTGGCGGTCGTCAGCGAAGCCGAGCTCGCCGACACCGTTGTCGGAGGACTGGCCGTGCTCGAGACCCTGGCCGCCGGTGATGTCCGAGAGCGTAAGCAGGAAGTGATAGACGTTGTAATGGCGCGAGGCGTAGGCTTCGCCGGTTTCGTGGACGAGGTTGTTGAGTTCGGCGAGCACGGCGGGGCGGAGGTTGGAGTCGGCGGGGTCGTCGGAGACGACGTCGATGTAGTGCCTGGGCGTGACGTCGGGGGCGAGCGCGAACTCGTGGAAGTATTCGCCAGCGATGACGGGTGAGTCTTCGAGCTGCTCGACGTTGGTGAGGCCGAATTCGGTGGAGCCGCCGACTTTGGCGTTGGGATCGTAACCGGGCGGCGGGGTGAGCGCGGTGCCGATGCCCCAGCCTGCGGGGACGATCACGGTTGGCTGGATGGGGATTTTCGCGGTAGCGATGTGGGCAGGGTACATGAGCAACTTTTCCCACTCGAACGCGGCGATTTTTTCAGAAGCGCGGCCGGCGACGGCGGAGTCGATGTGGACGTGGAGCGTGGTTGCGCCGGCGGGCACGTCCATGTGGAACTCGAACATGTCGATGTCGTCGCGGCGCCATGGCAGGGGTTTGCCATTGATGGTGATGTATAGGCCGGTGAGGTCGGCAATGGGGCCGTTGGGCGCGTGGGTGCCGGGGATCCACTTGGGCATGGTGAGGGCGAGGTGGCCGGGCTTTACGGGGATGTCGATGTCGGCGTGGTAGAGCTTGCGGGCGACCTCGGAAAGGTCTGCGGTGATGCGGATGGGTTGCTGGGCCTGCGCGGCGAATGGGAGGGCAAGGGTAGAAAGCAGGAGTGTGCTTCGAAGCATCAGGGGTTGGATCCTCTCGAACGGGGGTATGGGAAGGATACGCTGAGCGGTGGAAGGAAGACGCAGCGGACGTTGATGGTGAGGGCTATAATCCGTCGCAAGGTCGTCGTCGCAAGGAGGGTTGTCATGATGAGCTTAGGGTATGTTGCTGTGGGCGTGCTGTTGGGCGCGGGTGTGCAGAGTGGGTCGGCGCAGCAGGCGGCTGCACAGGCTCGGACACCTGCAGCGGGCAGAGGAGCGCCATCGTTTCTCCAGACCGCGCCGGTGGCGAACAAGCCTGCGGAAGAGCCAAACGTGGTGCTGCAGGCCCGGGCGTTTCAGGCGGCGCCGCAGAAGGGCGAGCAGATGGGCGGGGCGAAGGACGGGGCGGCGGCGGTCCGATTGACTTCACAGCCTGACGCGGTGTTTGTCGTGAAGCCGGGCGCGGGGACGTGCTACACCGTGCGGAGCTACAACTTTACGCGGGAGACGGCGCCCGGTTCGACGCGGCTTGCAGGCATGACGACGTGCCAGTCGTCTCGGCAGACGCAGAGGAAAGACGCTGCCGAGCCGGTAAGCCCGGCAGCGCGGTAGAGCGAGTCAGGCGGCGAGCGCGGATTCGATGGCGGAGACGATGCGCGGATCGTTGGGCGGCAGGTTGGGAGCGAAGCGGGCGACAGCCGTGCCGTCTTTGCCGACCAGGAACTTCTCGAAGTTCCAAAGGACGTCGGGCAGCGGGAGTGTGGGCGGGAGATTCTGGCTGCTGAGGTAGTTGTCCAGGTTTCCGCGGAAGTCGTCGCCGGCGTCGGACTCGTGCTGCGGCATGGCGGAGGTCAGTTCGCGGTACAGGGGGTGCTGGTCGGCTCCGGTAACGGCAATCTTCGAAAAGAGCGGAAATGTGACCGGATATTCGGTGGAGCAGAATTTGGCGATTTCCTGTTCGGTGCCGGGTTCCTGGCCGGCGAAGTCGTTGGCCGGAAAGCCGAGGATGGCGAAACCCTTGTCTTTGAACTGCTGGTAGAGGGCCTCGAGCGCGGTGTATTGCGGGGTGAGGCCACACTTGGAGGCGACGTTCACGATGAGGAGTACTTTGCCGGAATAGTCGGCGAGCGAGGTGGGAGCGCCGGAGAGAGTGGTGAGGGGAACGCTGGCGAGATTGGACATGGCGCTAGTTTACTGCGAGATGGCCGGAAGCCGGAGAGTGGTTGACCGTGCGTGCGTCAAGTGTCTAGATTGTCGGGATGAGAGTTACGAGCAGATTAGCGTTAGGTGGACTGGCGATTCTTTCTCTGGGCGCGGCGCAGGCGCAGGAACGTCCTGCTATCACCGGCATCGCCTTCGTGCGCATGTACAGCGCGGACGCCGCGGCTTCGAAGGCGTTTTATGGCAAGACGCTGGGCTTCCACGAGGTGCTGGATAAGCAGGGCGTGGCCCGTTACGGGGTCAACCGCCTGCAGTGGCTTGAAGTGGAGGCGCTGCCTGCACCGCCGCCGGAGACCCGTTTGCCAGAGGTGGCGTTTGCCACGCGCAACGCGGCGCAGATGCAGAAGTACCTGGTGCAGCACAAGGTTGCCCTTGTTTCGGCGCTGCATGAAGGCGCGTTTACGGTGCGCGATCCGGAGGGCAACCTGATCGGATTTGTGCAGCAAGGCAAGGGCGCGGAGAAGCTGGAGCTGTCAGAAGAGGCGACCTCGAAACGGATCATCCATGCCGGGTTTGTGGTGCATGATCGGGGAGCGGAGGACGCCTTTTATCGGGACCTGCTGGGCTTTCGGCTGTACTGGTATGGGGGCCAGACCGACGCGAATACCGACTATGTGGCCATGCAGGTTCCGGACGGAACGGATTGGGTGGAGTACATGCTGAACGGCAAGGCGGATGCCGGGGCCCGGCAGCGGGGGGTGATGAACCATTTCTCGCTGGGTGTACGGCAGATGAGCGACGCGGTTGCCGGGTTGGAGCGGAATGGGTGCAGCGGACCCAACTGTAGCAAGACTCAGATGGGGCGGGACGGCAAAATACAGTTGAACCTCTACGACCCGGACCTGACCAGGGTGGAGTTCATGGAATTCAAGCCCTCCGGGCCGGTTTGCTGTTCCGAGTTCAAGGGGCGTCAACCGGATGAGCAGGAAAGCCGTTGAAGTGGGGTGGAATTTAACCGTGTGCATTTGACAGCTTAGGCGTAAGCTCTTTAATGGTGCTTTTTGCGCCTGAGGCCTTCGCAGCACATGAGTTTCTTTGACGTTCTCTTTGGTAAACCGCTCGCGACCAGCGATGAGCAACATGCACATATTGGCGTAGCGGCAGGGATCCCGATTTTCGGGTTGGATGGTTTGACGAGCGCAGCGTACGGACCGGAAGCGGCCATGACGTTGCTGATTCCGCTGGGCTATTACGGTGTGCAGCACTATTTGCTCCCAGTGTTTACCGCAATTCTGTCGCTGCTGGTCATTATTTTTCTCAGCTATCGGCAGACCATTTCCGCGTATCCGAATGGCGGCGGATCGTATACCGTTGCGAGCGAAAATCTGGGGGTTGGGCCGGGGCTGCTGGCCGCGGCCGCGTTGATGATCGACTACATTCTGACGGCGGCGGTGGGACTTTCGGCCGGGGTCACGGCTCTGGTGAGCGCGTTTCAGGGAACCGAAATGGGTCCGTCCCTGCATCGTCATCAACTGCTGATCTGTCTGGTCATCCTTGCGATTATCGCGATTGTGAACATGAGAGGAGTAAGGGAGTCTGGTTTCGCTTTCATGTTGCCGACCTTCATGTTTGTGGGCATGCTTCTGTCGACCATTGTTGTGGGGACGTACCGGTCGTTGCTGGCGGGTGGGCATCCTGTGCCGCTCGACACCTTGCCGACGGCGATTCCGCGCACGGTGCAGTATCTGACGCTTTGGCTGCTGTTGAAGACTTTTGCGAGCGGATGCGCCGCGATGACGGGGGTGGAAGCAGTTTCGAATGGGACCACAGCGTTCCGCGAACCTCGATCCAAGAACGCGAATCGCACACTGACGGTCATCATTTTTCTGTTGATTGTGCTTTTGTACGGTTTGTCGTACGTGGCGAGGGCGTACGGCGTGACCGCGATGGATCCCGAAGGGCACAGGTACCAGAGCGTTCTGTCGCTCGAGGTTGCCGCCGTCTTTGGCCGTCATACGGCGTACTACATCACGATGGGCAGCGTACTGGCGGCTCTCTCGTTCAGCGCGAATACGGCGTTTGTGGGGTTTCCGGCTATTGCGCGCGCGATCGCGAGCAAGGATTATTTACCTCACGTCTTTCTGCTGCGGGGACGTCGCCTGCTGTTTTCGCATGGGATCTACGCACTGACAGGTTTCACGGCCCTGATCCTGATCCTGTTCAACGGCGTCACGGACAAGCTGATTCCGCTGTATGCGATCGGTGCGTTTCTCGCGTTTACCTTGAGTCAAGCCGGGATGGTGAAGCACTGGATTACGCACAAGGAAGCGCCTCACCGGCGGACCAAGATGTTTTTCAATGGTCTGGGCGCGGCAGCCACGGGCGTTACACTGCTGGTCCTGTTGGTGGCAAAGTTCATGGCGGGCGCGTGGGTGACAACGATCCTGGTGCCTTTTCTGATCCTGATTATGGTGATGGTGAAGCGTCATTACACGCGCGTGAAGCGGGAGACGGAAGACCCGACACCGCTGCGTTTGACGGGTCTTGAGCAGCCTATCGTCGTGATCCCGATGGCGCGTTGGGACAAGATTACCGAGAAGGCGATGCGGTTCGGGATGACGATGAGCAATGAGGTCAAGGTGGTCCATGTGGATTCGGATGACGCGGATGCGCTGGGTCAGGTCTGGGAGAAGTTTGTGCTGACTCCGGTGCGCGAGCACAATGCCGCGGTTCCGGAGCTGGTGACCGTGAAGAGTAATTTTCGAACTGTCCTTTCGCCACTTATGGACTACGTTTTGAAGCTGGAGGATGACAATCCCGGGCGTAAGGTTGCGGTGCTGCTGCCGGAACTGGTGGTGCGCCACTGGTGGGAAAATCTGCTGCACAATCAGCGTGTGCAGTTGCTGAAGTTGCTGCTGCTGTTGAAGGGGAATCAGAGGATTGTGGTGGTGAATATTCCCTGGTACCTGTAAGGCGACGACCTATTTTGTTGAAGTCGACGAATAGGGCAGGGACGGGGCCTGGCGCGGTTTTCGTTGGCGCTGGGCGGGGCCCCTGAACCCTGCTCAAAAATGTGCGCTGATGATGTTGTTAGGGCGGCATTTATAACGCGGGCCTTCAGCCCGCCCGGGTACTGGCAGGCTGGGACCTGGGCCGTTGGCCCAGGCTAGTTTAACTCGCGCCTTCAGCGCGAAAAGTTTGGGTAGACAGCTTGACGTGTGTTTGCGGCCGGGTGCGTCGAGTGTGTTTTCGGCCGGGTGCGTCGAGTGTGTTTGCGGCCGAGGTGCGTCGAGTAGACATTTGCAGGATAGATTGCCCAGGCCGGCAAGTCGAACGATGGCGCGGGGCGACTTGCGGCGCTGGATTGTGGAATCCAGCTAACTGGGAGGCTAGTGCAGTGAGCGCAAGCGGTCGACGGCTAGGGGGATGATCTCGATGGCGCGATGGATTTCTTCGGCGGTGGTGAGGCGTGAAAGCGAGAGCCGGATCGAGCTGCGGGCTTCGGCGGGGGTGAGGCCCATCGGGGTGAGGACGTGGGAGGGCTCGGTGGCGCCGGACTGGCAGGCGGCACCGAAGCTGGCGGAGATGCCCTTGACGTCGAGTGCGATGAGGAGCGATTCCGCGTCGATGCCTGCGATGCGGAGGTTGGTAGTGTTGGCCATTCGCGGTGCGTCCTGAGCATTCACGCCTGTACCAGGAATCGCTGCGAGTAGAGCGGCTTCGAGGCGGTCGCGGAGAGAGTGTATGGTTCCCGGGCCATCGGTCGCGAGCCATTTCAGAGCCAGATCGGCGGCGCGGCCGAGAGCGACGATGCCCGGGACGTTTTCAGTTCCGGCGCGGCGCTGGCGCTCGTGGGGACCGCCGTGGAAAAGCGGTGCGAGCGGCACACCTTTGCGGACGAACAGAATGCCGGTGCCCTGGGGTGCGTACATCTTGTGGCCGGAGATAGCCAGCAGGTCGATGTCGCGAAGCTCGCCGGCGAGATCGAGCGGAAGTTTGCCGGCGGCCTGGACGGCGTCAGTATGGAAAAGGAGCGCGGGGTTGTGCGCTTTGGCGATGCGAGCCAGTTCGCCGACCGGCTGGATGGCGCCGGTTTCATTATTGGCCAGCATGATGGAGACGAGCCGGGTATGCGGGCGAAGGGCGGCTGCGAGGGCGCGGGGGTCGATGATGCCGTTGGGCGTGGGGGCCAGATAGGTGACTTCGATGCCGCGCTTTTCGAGCGACTCGGCGGCGTAGAGCACGGCGTGGTGCTCGATGCTGGAGGTGATGAGGTGGGCGGGTTCGCCGCGATCTAAATACGGCTGGAGGACGCCGGCGAGCGCGAGGTTGTCGCTTTCGGTTCCGCCGGAGGTGAACACGATTTCCTTCGTCTGGCAGTTGAGTAGAGAAGCCATCGAGGCGCGGGCGCGTTCGACGGCGGAGCGCGTGCGCTGGCCGGAGAAGTGCGCGGAGCTGGGATTGCCGAAGCTCTCGTTCCAATATGGGCGCATCGCGTCCACCACTTCCGCAAGGACCGGGGTGGTGGCGTTGGCGTCGAGATAAATCCGCTGCATGGTTTGATTTTAGGCTTGTGCGGCGCGGGGCTCGCCGGAAGCTGAGTTTGGCCGATAAGTATGGGAGTGTGTTCGCCGATTTGTTTTTGCCACGCAGTGTATATAACGGCCGCCGGCCGGGTCGTTCTGTCGCTCGAAAGAGGAATAGCTGCGTCACTCTGACTTTCGTACTGTCAGGTCAACATTCTGCATATTCCGACTACGTTTCCCTTACTGGAGTCTTCTTGAGCTACCGGGTCAGCTTCGCACCGTTCCGCCGCGGAGGCGCACGTGGACTTCTGTCCACCTGCCTTCCGAATCCTCTGCTGCAACTTCTATTGCTGATCTTCGCTGTCACGATGACGGCGACGGCAAGCGTTGGCGGCTTACAGTCTCCGGTGGCGGTGCCCGGAACGACTGCTGTAGGCCAGACTTCGGCGTCGATGATGGTCGCGGTTGCGATAACGGGGAGTGGGGTTGCACAGGCACCGCAGGTGGTTACGCAGGGCATCGCGGGCGTGGATTTTGCGGTGGTTGGCGGAAGCTGCGCAGCGGGTGCGAGCTACTCGCCGGGGCAGAATTGCACGGTTGCGGTCACGTTCGCACCTAAGTCGCCGGGGATTCGTCATGGCGCCGTGGTGCTGACCGATGGAAACGGCGGTTTGCTGGGAAGCACGCTGCTGGTGGGCAACGCGCTTGGGTCGCTGGGGGTGCTGAAACCCGGCCGCATCGATACCGTGGCTGGCAACGGGGCTTGGACGTTCCATGGCGACGGCGTGCTCGCTACGCAGGCTCCTATATTTCTTCCGACAGCGGTTTTTGTCGATGCGGTCGGAAATCTGTTCCTCTCGGATTCGAGCAACAATCGCATTCGGCGCGTGGACGCGGTAACGGGGGCGATCTTTACGGTGGTGGGCAACGGCATTCCTGCTTTCTCGGGTGACGGTGGCCCCGCAACGCAGGCCTCGATCAACACTCCTTCCGGACTGACGATGGATGGGGCGGGCAATATATTCTTTGCCGATACGAATAGCAACGCGGTGCGGCGCGTGGATGCTGTGTCGGGCGTGATCACGACAGTGGCGGGAACTAGCGGCGTCGAAGGGTATACCGGCGACGGCGGAGCGGCGACAGCGGGCAAACTCTCGCTGCCGCAAGGGCTGGCGTTCGACGCCGCGGGCAATCTGTACATCGGCGATACGGACAACAATGTGGTGCGCAAAGTGGACGCTGCGACGGGGCAGATCAGCACCTACGCGGGTACCGGGACGGCCGGCTACAACGGTGACGGGCTTGCTGCAACGTCCGCACTGCTGAACTCTCCGTGGGGCCTTTCTGTGGGCGTGGATGGCGCGCTTTATATCGCTGACATGGGCAACAATCGCATTCGCCGCGTGGACACATCGGGAATCATTTCGACGGTGGCTGGCAACGGCGCGAGACTGTTTGGCGGCGACGGAGGGCCGGCCACTCTGGCACAACTGAATGCGCCCGCAGCCATCACCTTCGACCCGGCTGGCAATCTCTATATTGCGGATACGGGCAACAACCGCGTGCGTAAGGTGACCGTTTCCACGGGCTTTATCGATACGATCGCAGGCACCGGTCTCGAGACGTTCAGCGGCGATACGGGGCCGGCGGACAATGCGGGTATTTATGGGCCGTACGCGCTGTTCTTCGACACGCAGGGAAACCTTTTTGTCGCGGACCTGTTTCATAACCGGGTGCGGCGGATTAGCGCGACCAGCATAGCGTTCAAGTTCGCGGCCATTCGGGTAACCAAGATCTCGGATCCGCAACCGGAGAGCTTCGAGAATGATGGCAATGCGGATCTTTTGCTGGCAGCGCCAGCGCTGGTGGAGGCCGCGCTTGACCCGGTGACCACGACCTGCGCCGCAGGCACGATGGTTCCCGACGCAATTTGCAAGCTGGGCGTGGAGTTCGCGCCGACTGTCGTTGGCAATACGGTGCGGGGTTCGGTGACGCTGAACTCGAACGCGGGCAACAGCCCCGCTATCATCAGCCTTGCAGGGCCGAGCCTGACGGTGGAACCTACCGTGACGGCGCTGGTATCGAGCGCGAATCCCGCGTTGCTGAACGCGAGTGTCACGTTTACTGCAACGGTCACCAGTCTGGATCTGCATCGTGGCGGGCCGGTGACGTTTTTCGACGGCGCGACCGTGCTGTGCAATGCGGTGCCGCTGGATGCCGCGGGTGTGGCAATCTGCGTGACGGCAGGGCTGAGTCTGGGGTCGCACGTGGTGGTGGCGAGCTATGCGGGCGACCCCAACAATGCAGCCAGCGACTCTGTCGTGCTGACCGAGGTGGTGCAGCAGACGGCGCTGGTGGCGTTGACCGCGACGCCGAATCCAGCGATTGCGAAGTCGACGGTGCTGTTGACGGTGGCGGCTTCGGCGGTGTCGGGCGTGCCGACCGGATCGGTGACTTTCTATGACGGAGCCACCGTGCTGGGCAGCGCCAACCTGACAGCGGGTGCGGCGAGTGTTTCGACGACGCAGCTGAGCGCGGGAACGCATAGCCTATCCGCGCAGTACGCGGGCGATGCGAGCAATGCGCCCAGCACGTCGAACGTGGTGAGCGAAGTGGTTTCGCTCGCGACTACGCTGACGACCCTGGCCACGAGCAATGCGGCTGTGAACTATGGCATTGCGGTGACGTTCACGGCCAACGTGGTGAGCAGCAATGGGCCGGCGCCTACGGGTACCATGCAGTTCGTGGAAGGCACGACATTGCTGGGTACGGGCATAGTGAATGGATCGGGCGTGGCGACGCTGACGTTGGCGACGCTGAATCCGGGCAGCCACCTGGTGTCGGGTTCGTATGTCGGGGACCTGGATA
This sequence comes from Terriglobales bacterium, assembly GCA_038230455.1. GTDB lineage: Bacteria > Acidobacteriota > Terriglobia > Terriglobales > Acidobacteriaceae > Granulicella. The sequence goes on along the minus strand of JBBRNF010000009.1, from coordinate 220,080 downwards.
ACGCGGCCAGCGCGTCGACGGCGCTGCTGGAAACGATTCATCAGATTCCTACGGCCACGGTGCTGACCTCGAGCACGGCCGCGGCGAGCGCGGGAAGCGCGATCGTATTTACAGCAACGGTAAGCGCGGCTGCAGGAGCCACTGCCAACGGGGCAGTGACAGGGCAGGTGATTTTCAAGAATGGCGCGACCGTGCTGGGTACGGCAGCGGTAGGCGCGTCGGGTCTGGCGACTTTGAGCGTAAGCGCGCTGCCGGTTGGCAGCGCGGCTGCCACCGCGAGCTATACGGGCGACAGCAGCTATGTTGCGAGCGATTCGGCGGCGCTGGCGGAGAGCATCAGTTTCGCGTTATCCGCTTTCGGCCAACGGACCGGTGCCTTCGGGCCTGATCACGCTGCATGAGGGTGGCGTGGTCGTTGCCACCGCTGCGGTTGCGGCGAAGGGCGGGCACACGCTGTCGACTTCGAGCCTGACACTGGGCACACATCTTCTTGTTGCGACCTATGGCGGCGACGCGAATTACCTGCCGAGCGACTCCAACGTGCTGACGGTTGTGGTGCAGAAAGCGGCTTCGACGACGGCGCTGGGGAGCAGCCTGAACCCGCAGATCCTCGGACAGACCGTGACGATCGCGGCTACGGTGGCCAGCAGCAGCGCCAATGTGACCGGCACGGTCAGTCTGAGCGACGGTGCAACGGCGCTGGGATCGGCGACGGTGAGCGCGGCGGGAGTGGCCTCGTTCGCCTTCAGCACTTTGAGCTTTGGCCCGCACGCTTTGACGGCGACTTACGCGGGCGACGCGAATCATGCGGGCTCCACCTCGACCGTGTTGAACCAGAAGATCGTGCAGGCTTCACCGATTGCGCTGAGCTCCAGCGTGAACCCTGCGACAGCCGGGACTGGCGTGGTCTTGACGGCGCGGCTGCCGGGCGCCGCGTCGCTGATTCCGAGCGGGCTGGTGACGTTCCTCGATGGAGCGAACGTGATCGGGACTGGGGCGCTCGATGCGGCGGGTGCCGCGAGTTTTGCGACCAGCTCGCTGCCGGTAGGCTCGCACTCGATTACGTCCAGGTACCCGGGCGACGCGAACTTTTCTTCTGTTACGTCGACGGTGCTGATTGAGACGGTACAGAGTGCAACGACGCAGATAGCTCTGAGTGCGAGCGCCAACCCGGCCGTCTATGGAGCTCCGCTGACGCTGACGGCGGCGATCACGACCAATGGTGCGACCGCGACTGGAACGGCGACGTTTGTGGATGGCGGTACATCGCTGGGCACGACGCTGGTGAACGGCAGCGGCGCAGCGGTATTGACCCTGTCGACGCTGGTTCCCGGACCCCACAGCATTGTCGTCAACTACTCGGGCGATAGCGGCACGAGCCCTTCTACGTCGGTTCCGCTGACGGTTGTGGTGAAACAGATTACGTCCGTGGCACTGGCTTCGAGCGCGAACCCGGCGAGTACGCTGAGTGCGGTGACGCTGACTGCTTCGGTGCGCAACGCAGGAGCAGGCGCGGCGACAGGCAGCGTGACGTTCACGGACGGCAGTACGCAGCTGGGCTCGGCGCAGGTGGACGCCCAGGGCAACGCGGCGATCTCCGTGCCGCAGTTCAGCGCGGGCAATCACCCTATTGTTGCGGCCTATGCGGGTGATGGCCTGAACTTTGCCAGCGCTTCCGCGACCCTGACGCAAGGGATCTCGCTGCGGGCGACCAACACGACGCTTACTGCCAGTCTCACCAGCGCCACCAACACGCAGCAGGTGACTCTGATCGCTGTGGTGCGCTGGAACGGACCGGCTACGCCGACCGGCAAGGTAACGTTCGCGAGCGGCACCAATGTGCTGGGCAGTGTCGGCGTGGATGCGACGGGGGTGGCAACGCTGACGATCTTCGTTCCGTCCGGCACGCAGACGGTAGTGGCGAGCTACGGCGGCGATGCGGCCTATGCGAACTCCGACTCTCCGGTCACGTCGGTGAGCGGAGGCGTGGCGACGCAGTTCACGATGTCGCTCAACCCGAACAGCGTGAGCGTGCCAAGCAAGCAGCACTCCACTGTGGACGTGACGATTACGTCGGTAAAGGGCTTTGCGGACACGATGCAGTTTGGCTGCCTGGGTCTGCCGTTTGCGGCTACCTGCACGTTCAACAACACGCAGATGAAGCTGCCGCCGGATGGCGTGAAGACAGTGCAACTGACCATCGATACGGGCCATCCGCTCGGTGCCGGCGGGCTGGCGCGGGACACTCACGGGCAGGGAACGGGCGTGTTGTTTTGTTTCCTCCCGGGCGCCCTGGTCGCAGGATTCCTGATGCGGCGTAAAGGACGGAGTCTGCCAGCGCTGACTGCGCTTGCGTTGATGCTTGGCATGGGTGCGATGCTTTCGGCGACGGGCTGCCAGGGGTTGCAGATCAACGGAACGCCGGCTGGAACGTACAGCTTCAAGATCTCTGCGACCGGTACCGGGACGGGCGCGAGCTCTTCGCAGAACATGACTCTGACGGTCACGGAGTAAGGGCGGACATGACAAGCGCAAAGCAATTTCTGTGCGGATTGGGCCTGTTAGCGCTTGCGTTATCGAGTCGTGGAGCGGGAGCGCAGGCGCTGCCGACGGCCACGGGTCCGGGAAGCAACCTTATGGTGGGCGGCGGTTACTCGCTGGTGCAGTCAGACTATGGCAAGCGGGTGCTGGGCGGTGGATTCACGTTCGTCGACGTGCATCCGCAGTGGCGCTATGGCTTTGAGGGCGAGGGTCGCTATCTGCGTATGCGCACGGACGAAAGCGTGACGCAGACCACGTACCTGGGGGGCCTGCATGTGTACCTGCTGCCAAACTCGTTCCGGCCCTATGTGAAGTTTCTGGCGGGCGTGGGTCAGATGGACTTTCCATTTCACTACGGCCGCGGAACGTACCTGGCGCTGGCTCCGGGCGCGGGGGTGGACTACGTCGTGAACGACAGGATCAGCTTGCGGGCCATCGATTTCGAATACCAGGAATGGCCGCAGTTCACGTTTGGCAACTTGAAGCCGTACGGCGTGAGCGCGGGCATCAGTTTTCGACTGAACCCGATGCGGCGCTTTCCACGGCACTAAGGCAGCTTACAGAAGTGGTGAGGGACGAATCGAAATGGGGATGGATGCATGAGGTTTCCTGAATAGGGAGTAGCTGGCAGAAATAATTGCCTCACAAAGCTACGTCGCCGCACCACAAGACCATAATTGCCGATGTTCCCTTCGTTGTTGCAGTACTCGGAAGGAAAGGTGAGTGGCGGAGATGCAGGATCTATCGATGGAGCTTTCGAGGGTTGAAGCTGGCAGAGCGAAGCGCACGTTTCTGCGCAACTTTATGCGCGAGGGAGCGGATTGGTTCACGGCGCTTTACTGGCTGATTGTGGCGGATCGAATGGAGCGCATGGAGTCTGCGCGTTTCAGCCGGCGGGCGTAAGGGTAGCGGAAACAGGCTGGGGGCGGAGGATGCCCATCGGCTGAGTGCGGAGGGAGGAGCGCCGGTCCGGCGCTCCTCTCTTTTTGGTGCGGCGGTCGTAGTTGCGCTCGATGCGGATGATGGCCGAGGTGAGATAGACAAGCAGCGTTCCCAGCAGACAGGTTGCTGCGGCAAGACTGGTCCACTGCGAGAGCGTGGGCGCTGTTTCGGGCGGGAGTTGAGGAAAGAGCTTTTCCAGAAACCAGAACGCTGCGATGGCGGGAACGGCGATGTAGCGCACGGCTGCGCCACGTTTGGAGGCGGCGTAGCAGAGGGGCACGATGAGGAAGACGAAGTCGTAGGCTTGATGCTGGGTCGTAAACAAGCTGGCGAGCGCGACCAGTGTCAGTTGCGCGCCGATGGTGAGTCGGTGGCGGTTGAGATAGGAGCCGTAGACGCCGGCCAGCAGAAGTCCGGCCAGCTGGGCGACCATGCTGCCGGAGCGAAGCGACGGCAGCCAGATAGAGAGCGCGGCGCCGATGCAGCTTGTCAGGTCTGCCATGCCGGCCGAGAGTATGGGGCCGGTCATGGTAAAGGGAGCGGTGGCCACCTCGCGCAAAGAGCCGCCCAGCATGCCCCAGGTCATACCGAGGCCGAAGAGCGGCACAGTGGCTGCAATGGCCAGCGTACGGATGTTGCGGCGAAACCAGAGCAGGCTCAGTGTGACGGGCGCAAAGGTGTAGGCCGAAAAGCTGACGCCGAGCGCGATGCCGCGGATGGTTGAGTTATTGGTGGAAAAGACCAGGCAGAGCAGAAAAAGTTCTACAACGCCGACCTGACCAAGCTCGAGGGTGGAGCGGAAGGGCGTACTGATCCAGAGAAGAAAAAGCATCGCAAGGGAGACAGGTCGCGAAAGATTGAAGAGCTTCTGCAGGAGATAGAGGGAGGCCACCGAAAGCAGGATGTTGAATCCGCACCAGACCGCGGCGGCGTGCTGAAAGCTGAGATTGGAGATAGGGAGCAGAAAGATGTAAATCTGCTGCAGATAATTGGGGGAGGCGAGATGATGGATGCCTTGCGGACCTTCAATGGCGGCCTGTTGCCAGGGATTGATGTTTTGGCGGATGAGATAGGCTCCTGCCCACTGGAGGTCTCTGCTGGAGGTCAGCGCACCTTTGATCCCGATCGAAAGCGAATAGAACGCCGCGACCCCGAGGATGCTAACAAGAGACCAGCTCATCATTTCTTTCGATTGCTTTTTCATCACCGTGGGCTTTCCTGAGAGAGAAGGGTAGGCGCGCTCGAGCGCACGCACCGTTGCTATCGGCAGAAAGTTTCGGTTTGATTAGAGCCGGCGAGAAATTGGAGTGGGACAGGTTCCTGAGTTGTGGGTGAGGGCTGGATTCAGCGCGCGCATCCGAAAGATGCGGAAGATGCGGAAGATGCGGAAGAATTCGATTGCCGCTCTGGAGGAGTCGATCGCGCCTGCAGCGCGAAACTTGTGCTGGAACGAAGCTACCTGGCTGTGACGTGCAGGGAGTAGGTGGCGGTGTGGACGAGGAATCCGTCGGTCGCCGTGACGGTGTAGGTGTAATCGCCGGGAGCGGTGTAGGAGGGGTTCAGGGCGGGGAGTTTGCCGGTGCAGCCGGAGAGCAGGAAGCTCGAGGCGGTTAGCAGGCAGAATGCGAGACTGTACCGTGCCAGCGCACTTGCGCGTTTGCGTCCGAAGAAGAGCAACAGCGTGCTGCTGAAGGCGGCAAGCGCAAGCAGGCCCGTCGCGAACCCGCCGTAGCCGATTACGGTGTACTTGGAGATGGTGGTAATCGTGATGGGTGTGCTGATGGCAGCGGAGGGCGTGAGGATGGCTTGCACGGGGAGGCAGGTGGACGCCACGGCGTTGGTGGTGCAGGATAGCGTCACGGGCGCTGCGAAGCCGGCCAGGGGGGTGATGGTTGCGGTGGTCGAGGAGCCGTAGCCGGCGACGGTGGAGCCGCTGGCGGGGGACAGGCTGAGCGTAAAGTCAATTCCGTTGCCGGTGAGTGTAACGGCGAGGTTGGCATAGGCGGTGCCTGCCGCAGCGGCCGAAAGTGTACCGGGGCGCGAGCCCGTGGTGGTGGGTTTGAAGGTGACGGTCACGGTGCAGGTGCCGAGCGCTGGAACGGTTGCGCCGCAGGTCGTGGTTGCGCTGTAGTCGCCGGTGGTGATGACGCCGGGAAACGGGATGGCGGCCGGAGCGCTGCTGGTGAGCGTGATTGTCTGGCTGGAGGTCGCGCCGACGTCCACGCTGCCGAAGGTGAGGGACGTAACCGAAGAGGTGAGGGCGGGAACGCCGGTTCCGGTGAGAGAGGACGTGATGGTCTGAGCGCCTGCGCTGACCGAGAGCAGGCCGGTGCGGGGGCCGAGCGCGGTGGGTGTGAAGGTGACGCTGATGGTGCAGCTTGCGCCACCGACGAGCTGACCGCAGTTGGTGGAGACTACCTTGAAGTCGCCGCTTGCCGGGGAAACGTTGGCAATGAGCGCGAAGGTTGAGTTGTTGGTGAAGGTGAAGGTCTGCGGGGCGCTGCCAAAGCCGACGGGAACGGAGCCGAAGTCCTGGGTGACGGGGGTGAGAGTAGGTTGGGTGCCGTCGTCGGTCAGCTCGAACAGGCTGAATTCGAGCAGCTTCTCCTGCGGGGTCATGGCAGCGGTTGAGCACTCGTTGGGGAAGGTGGTGCCGGGAGGAACGCCCGTGTTTTCGACGTGATACTCGTTGAAAAGAACGCGGCCGCACTGGTTGGTCTTGGCCGCCACCGGGGTATCGAAGACGAACTGCATGACGGGCTTCGGATCGCCGTTGAGCGCATTGTTGAGGGTGAGCCAGGACTGGGTGGGCGGGTTGACGCCGTTGAAGTCGTGCCGGATGGTGGAGATCGCCATTTGGCCGGGGGCGACCGAGGCACCGACGATGCCCAGCCATTGCGAGAGGATGCGGCCTTCGGAAAAGGTAGTGTCGACCGTAGCCGTGCCGCTGTTCTGCTGCGACTGGTTCGGGTTCCATTTGACGACCGTGTCGAAGGGCGGGTTATTGACCATCCAGGAGTAGGCGAAGTGACTGGAATAGACGCGGCCACCATTGTTGGCGAACTGGACGAGGTTGCCGAGCTGGCCGGCTGGGCGGCTGTAGGCACCACCTTCGCACGGCAGCATCAAAACGTCGTATTGACCGAGCACGGTGCTGTCGCCCATCAAGACGGACTCGACGGGTGTGGCGTTGTCAATCAAGGCGCCACCGCTGCCTATGTTCCGGCCGGTGCCGCCGTCGCCCTGGAAGAGGTTGATCCGGCCAGTTCCGCCGGGGTTGGTGAACTCGGTGTCGTCTACGCCAACCTTGCGGATGACGCACTCGACCTGGTCGACGGAGCCGGTGGCGACGGCAATTTTGGGGATGTCGCCTTCACTCTGATTGCGCGGGAAGCGGGTGTCGAAAGGTGTGTCGGCGCAGCCGGTTGTGCCAGGGATGACGAGCTGCCGGCGCCAGCGTCCGGATTGGATGACCAGGGGAATGTTCGCGCCGACCGGGACATTGGTGAGGATGAACTTGCCATCTACGCCAGTGGTTGTGCCGACCAGCGGTGAGCCAAGCGGCGGTGTTCCGGGGGCCTGGCACTGCGCTGGCGAGGGATTCGGAGGGAACGGGTCTACGGCGGCATTGGGAATGTAGACGGTAATGTTGGGCAGGGGATCGATTCCGTTGGGCGCGTAGACTGTGCCACTGATGGTGGTCGTGGTACTTCCGGGGCAGGACACCTGCTGGCAGGCGAGGCCGGTACACGGCGTTTGAGCGGCGGCCTGGAGACTGACCCCCGTCCCAAGAAGAAACAGTGCGGCAGTGAAACGCGTCATGTTGGACCCCGAAAAGGTGTAACTTAGCCTACCATTCCGATCTGCAGAGCAGAGGGAAGAGCAGGATACATTTCCGACGGGTGAACTGTCGTGATGTCGCAGGTGTCTATAGGTCGATATGTGGCTATAGACGAGGGTTTTCGGTGGAGGGTCTGGGCGTCGCGTAGTCGTAGCCGCTGCTTTGTTTAGATTGCCGGAGCGATGGAAATGAGATCGTTCGCTGGCGCTGGATGCTGTTCGGCAAAGTAGAGCCGCATCTTTTCCGCGGTTACCTTGTTGGTGACCGCGAGCAGGGCATCTGGATTCGATTGGGCGGCCTGTTTGAGGGCACGGACGCTGCCGAAGTGTTCGAGCAGGCGCTGGCGCGTGATGGCGCCAACGCCGGGGATGTTGTCGAGCTCAGATTCGCGGTCGCGCATCTGGCGGCGCTTGCGGTGGTAGGTGACTGCGAAGCGGTGGCTTTCGTCGCGTATCTTCTGGATGACGTGCAGGACGGGCGAGCGGCGATCGAGGACGATGGGGTCGTCCTCCTGGCCGTGAACGTAGATGATTTCTTCCCGTTTGGCGATGGAGGCCAGCGGCTGGGTGGTGAGGCCGATTTCGGTGAGGGCGTCGGCGGCCGCGTGGAGCTGACCCAGGCCTCCGTCGATGAGGATGAGCGACGGCATAGGCTGCTTGTTGTCGCTGAGTTTCTTGTAGCGGCGGTGGATGATCTCACGCATGGAGGCGAAGTCGTCGACACCTGAGACGGTCTTGACCTGGAACTTGCGGTAGTCGGCTTTCTTCATGGCGCCCTTTTCCCAGACGACCATGGAGGCTACGGTTTCGGCGCCCTGGATGTGCGAAATGTCGAAGCACTCGATGCGCTCGGGCGGCTCGGCGAGGGTGAGGGCGTCCTGGAGCGCTGCCTGCATGTTGCGGATGGTGGGCTGCATCACTCTGAAACGCTGGTCGTAGGACTGCTTCGCGTTCTGGCAGACGAGGTCAACCAGGGAGCGCTTGTCTCCGCGCTGGGGCGCGGCGATTTCGATTTTGTGACCGCTCAATTCGCGGAGGGCATCGGCGAGGAGAGCGCGGTCGGGGAAGTCGACCGGGACGTAAATGTGCCGGGGGACGTAGCTCTGGTCCAGGTAAATCTGCTTCAGCAGCGCGGAGAAGAAGACGGCGGGTGAAAAAGAGTGGTTGGTGGTTGGTGGTTGGCTGTTGGGTGGATCGGGTTCGAAGGGGGTGGAGAGGACGGAGTGCTGGTCGGAGACGTCGGAGTCGGCGGCGACTTCCGGGGCGGGGACTCGGGGGTCGGGCTCGAGGGTGGTGTCGGCAACGAGATCGGCAATGGAATCCGCGGCGAGGGTGTCTTGATCGGCTTCGTCTTCGGTCGTTTCGGCGACCATGTATGGGTTGTTGGCGGCGTCGAACTCCCAAAGGTCTTCCCAGAACATGTCGCGGCGGTCGACGATCTTGCCGGAGCGCATATGGAAGAGGTTGACGGCGAGCATGTCTTTTTCGTAGTGGAAGCCGAAGACGTCGGCGTCCTCGTCATCGGACGAGGCGATGCGCTGGCGGTCCTGGGATTGATGGACGGTGACGAGCTGGTCGCGGAGCCGGGCGGCATGCTCGAACTGCATGTTCTCGGCGGCGGCTTCCATGCGGGCGGTGAGGCGCTTCTCGAGCTCACCGCAATTGCCTTCTAGGAAGAGCTGCACGTCGCGAATGGCCTGGCGGTATTCGTCGGTGGAGATGAGGTCTTCCACGCAGGGACCGAGACAGCGCTTGATGTAGTACTGCAGGCAGGCGCGGGGATGGTAGCGATTGAGGTCGACCTTGCAACTGGGGATGAGGAAGCTGCGGTGGATGACGTCTACCAGGCGATGCGCAAGATTGCCCGGGAAATAGGGGCCGAAATAGGCACCGCCATCTTTGCGCAAGCGGCGAGTCACGAAGACTTTGGGGTGGCGGTCCTGCAGCGTGAGTTTGATGTAAGGGTAGGTTTTGTCGTCGCGCAGGAGGATATTGAAACGTGGCTTGCGCTGCTTGATCAGGTTGTTTTCAAGGGCAAGCGCTTCGCGCTCGTTGGCGACGGTGATGTATTCGAGATCGACCGCCTCTCGCATGAGGGAGCCGGTCTTGGCGTTGGCGATCTGGTTGGCGGCGAGGAAGTAAGAGCGCACCCGCGAACGCAGATTTTTCGCCTTGCCGACGTAGATGACGACGCCTTCGGCGTTCTTGTAGAGGTAGCAGCCCGGCCCGGTGGGCAGGGTTCGAATTTTGGCGAGGAGGTCCATCGGCTGAGCCGCTGCAGGGCGCAGCTACCAGATTAGACGGCTTGCGGGCTTCGAGGATGCACAGCCTGCTACCTGGCCGACGCGTTCAGGCGGTAGTAAACCAGAAGCAGGAGCGATGTGAGCACGACCCAGACAAACTGATACCAGTAGAAGAACGGGAAGCCGAACAGCACGGGGGTGTTACGCGCGTAGAGCTGAGGGAAGCAGAGGGCGGCGTAAGGCACGGCCAGCAGCAGCCAGCGAGCGCGGAAGCGGCGGCGGGGCTGGGCGGGTTGTGGAGTCGCGGGTTGTGGAGTCGCGGGTTGGGGGGCGGTGGGCATGGGTTTGTGGCCGTCTGGAGAGGAATGTAGCACAGCGGAGAAGAGAGTTGCGACACGCGATAGCATGGACGCATGTCACAGGATGAAGGGAAAGTGATGACGCCGGATGCGCGTGTGGCGGACGCGCTGACGGAGGCGGTTGCCATTATGGCGAGGCTGCGCGGGCCGGGGGGATGTCCGTGGGACCAGGCGCAGACGTTCGACTCGATCAAGAAACACACGCTGGAGGAGACGTACGAGGTCTTTGACGCAATAGAACGGCGCGCGTGGCCGGACCTGAAGGACGAGCTGGGCGACCTGTTGCTGCAAGTGCTGTTCTATGCGCAGATGGCGGCGGACGCGGGGTACTTCGATATAGGCGACGTGGCGGAGAATCTGAATGCGAAGCTGGTGCGGCGGCATCCGCATATTTTTGCTGACGCGGTAGCGACGACGCCCGATGCGGTGCTGCGGAACTGGGAGCAGATTAAGGTGGAGGAGAGGGCGGCTGTGGCTTCCGGTGGCGCAGCCGAGGGTTTGTTGGACGAAGTTCCGCGGTCGATGCCGGCAACGATGGAGGCGCACAAGCTGGGATCGAAGGCGGCGAAGGTGGGGTTCGACTGGCCGGACAGCTCCGGACTGTTCGCGAAGATGGACGAAGAAATCGCCGAGTTGATGGTCGAGGTGGAAGCGAAACACAGCGCCAATGTGGAAGCGGAGTTTGGCGACCTGCTGTTTACGGCGATCAACCTGGGGCGGCATTTGCAGGTCGATGCCGAGTCGGCGCTGCGGCGGAGCAATGCGAAGTTCCGGGCGCGGTTTGGGGCGATGGAAACGGCTGCGGGAGGCCGCAAGGGTCTGCTGCTGAGGTCGCCCGAGGAGTTAGAGGCTTTGTGGACAGAAGCCAAGCTGGCGGAAGGAGCGGAAGATTGAGCGGGATTCGGATCGAGGCGTTGACACAGCCGGAGCAGTTTGACCGCTGCGTGGCGTTGCAGGATGCGGTGTGGGGCTATGACCTTTCCGCCATGATGACGCAAAAGGTGTTCCTGCTAGCTGCGCATATCGGCGGGCAGGTGCTGGGTGCGTTCGACGGAGAGACGCTGGTGGGCTACGCGATGTCTTTGCCCGGGGTGCGGAACGGTCATGCGTATCTGCACTCGCACCACCTGGCGGTGTTGCCTGAGTGGCGCGACGCGGGGGTAGGGCGAAGGCTGAAGCTGGCGCAGAGAGACGATGCGCTGGCGCGAGGGATCGAGTTGATGGAATGGACGTTCGATCCGCTGGAGATCAAAAACTCCTATCTGAACTTCGCCAGGCTGGGCGCGATTTCCCGGCGATATGCACGGAACTTCTACGGGCCTTCGACCTCGCCACTGCATGGGGGCTTGCCGACGGACCGAATTGTGGCGGAGTGGTGGCTGAAGTCGGAACGGGTGACGCGGGTGCTGGCGGGCGAGGCACCTGGTGGGCACACGGTCGAGCAGGTGGATGTGCCAATCGAGATATCGGAGTGGAAGGCCGCCGAGGAGACGCGCGGCAAGGCGCTGGCGGTGCAGGATCGAAACGCCACGGCGCTGGAGTCGGCGTTTGCGCGGGGGCTGGTCGTGGTGGGATATGAGCGCACGGCGCATGGCGATGGACGTTTTGTGCTGGGCGAGTGGGATGAAGCGCTGGCGTACTGAAGAGAGTGGACGGAGGCGGAAATGCTTGAGCACGTGATGGCGCAACACATTGGGATTGTCGGCTGCTCGGCGGAGGGGGCGGCGCTGTGCTACCGAACCATCTGCGTGGAAGGCTCGGAGATGATGGGCGAGCACGATCATCCGGAGGTATCGATGCATACGCACTCGCTGGCCGAGTACATGAAGTGCATTGACCGCGGTGATTGGGACGGTGTCGGTGAGCTGATGCTTTCGTCGGCGAACAAACTGGCCAAGATCGGCGCGCGCTTCCTGCTTTGTCCGGACAATACAGTTCACCAGGCCATGTCGTATGTACAGCCGCGCTCTCCTCTGCCCTGGCTTCACATTTCGGAGGTGGTGGCAGCGGAGGCGAGCAGGCGGGGATTTCGCAAGGTCGGCTTGACGGGCACGCAGTGGCTGGTGGAAAGCAGCGTGTACCCTGAGAAGCTCGCGGCGAACGCGATCGAATACGTGCTTCCCACGGTGGAGGAGCGTAATGGCATCAACCTGATCATCATGAATGAGCTGGTCTATGGCGTGTTCAAGCCGGAGGCGGTTCGGACGTTTCAGATGGCGATGAAGCGGATGAAGGCGGCGGGCTGTCAGGCGGTCGTGCTTGGCTGCACGGAGATCCCGCTCCTGATGAATGACACAAATTCTCCGCTGCCGACGCTTGATTCCACGAGGCTGCTGGCGCGGGCAGCGTTGCGGCGCGCAGTAGCGGTTGCTAGAGAGGGCAGGGAATGAAGATTGAAGCGATCCATATGCGCGAAGTGAATATGCCGCTGGCGCATCCGTTTGAGACGAGCTTTGGAGTGACGACCGGGCGGCGCATTCTGCTGGTTGAGCTGGAGTGTGCGGGCATGTCCGCGTGGGGCGAGTGCGTGGCGGGGGAGCACCCGTACTTTTCCGACGAGATGGTTGACACGGCGTGGCACATTACCGAGACGGAGCTTGCTCCACGGTTGCTCGGCGTGGAGGTGGAGTCGGGGCGCGACTGTCCTCCGCTGTTTGAGCAGGTGCGCGGTCATCGAATGGCGAAGGCGGCGCTCGAGAATGCGGTGTGGGAGATGGATGCTCTGCGGCAGGGTGTGAGCCTGAGCAGGTTGCTGGGGGGAACGCGCGAGACGATTCCGTGCGGTGTTTCGATCGGCATACAGGCGACGCCAGCGAAGCTGATGGAGAAGATTGAGACGGAGGTTTCGGCGGGTTATCAACGCATCAAGCTGAAGTGCAAGCCGGGCTGGGATGAAGCGATTTTCGCAGCGGTGCGGGAGCGCTGGCCGGATATTCTGCTGAGCTGCGACGCGAACTCAGCGTATCGCATGGAGGATGCGGACCGGATTGCGACCTGGGACCGCTTCAACCTGCTGATGATCGAGCAGCCGATGTGGTATGACGACTTCTACTTCCATGCCGCGTTGCAGAAGCGCATCAAGACGGCGATCTGTCTGGATGAGTGCATCCGTAACCGGCGGGATGCGCGGGCGGCGCTGGAACTTGGCAGTGGGCGCATCCTGAACATCAAAGTGGGACGCGTGGGTGGATTTACGGAGGCGATCGCGGTGCACGATGTTGCGGTCGAGTACGGCGTGCCAGTGTGGTGCGGCGGGATGCTGGAGACGGGTGTTGGACGGGCGCATAACATCGCGTTATCGTCGCTGCCGAATTTCTCGCTGCCGGGGGACGTGTCGGCGTCGCAACGCTATTGGGCGAAAGACATCATCGAGCCGGAGGTAACCGTGAGCGCCAGTGGTGAGATCGTCGTGCCGAAGACGCCGGGGCGTGGGTTTGAAGTACTTGCGGAGCGTATTGACAGCTTGACGGTACGGAGACAAACCCTGAAGGCTGGCGGGGCAGTTTCGCTGTAAGCACGTTGGTCAGCGGAGTTGGAGCGGCGTGTCGAGAAGCATTCGAATGGCATGCTGGTAGTCGACTGGTGCCGGGAGAAGTTGAAAGTCGGCCGCGTCCATGACAGTGTGCTGCTGCACGGTTTTGACCATCATTTCCCGAATCGTGACGTTCTCGCGGAGGTGGGCAAAAGTCCAGCGGTCGCCGCCCGCATTGGCTTGCTCGAGCTCGACTGTACCACCAGGATAGACGCGCGCGAGCATGCCCCAGCCGATGTCTACCGGCCGGATGACGCTGCCTTCGACGCGCAGAATCTGCTTGCTGGCGCGGTCGATCCAGATGCGGCCCTGAAGGCCGGTAAGCACCTGGCAAACGAGGCTGGGCGGCTTGTACTGGGGGTTTGGCAGGAAGTCGAGTACGACTTGCGGACCTGCGAAGTTTGGCCGCTGCGGCTGGCCGGGAGCGAAGGTGTAGGTCATGGCTTCCGGCATCTGCTGCACGAGTTGGATCGAATAATTGCGGGCGGCGTTGTCGCGCTTGTGATGCTTGATGAAATCGCTGGGTGAATCGAGCAGACCGGTAAGACGGCTGCGCTCGTCTTTATCCTGTTCCGCGGTGAGGGGCTGGCCATCGCGCTGGACGAGACGGGCGACGGTTCCCTGGCGAGTTTCAATGATGTCGCGCGTTATGTCGCTCTTGGCGTCGACCTTGCGCATTCTATAGCGGAGAGGGAAGCTGCCGTCGTCGGCGATGATGCGCTGCTCATTGTTTGCGGCTGCGATCGCCCAGGCTTGCGGAGTTGTCCTCTCAAAGGAGGATACGGTGTTCATTGCCTGCGCGTTGCCCGCTGCTGCGCAGGAGAGCCAAGCTGCGAGGGGCAAGACAAACCGCATGGTGCGTTGCAGCGCAGCAGGTGGACGAAGCTTCACCGAACGAACCTCCCAATTCTTAGACGCAACGTCAGGGCGCGCCGGTGTTTGTTTTGCGATGGTTGCTTGCGTATAGTTTCGGCTAGATGTGCAACCAGCTTAGTTTGACCTTAGTGGGCCAGCAGGGAGATTGCAAACGATGAGCGCAGGGGAAGGAACAGCAATGATCGGTAAGTCGGTAAAGATAGTGGGTGACCTTTCCGGTAGCGAGGATCTGGTCGTCGACGGTGAGCTGGAAGGCACGATACGCCTGCCCGGCGCGAGGCTTACGATCGGACCGGCGGCGCGGGTGCGGGGCGACGTAGGTGCCAAGGAGGTGGTCATCTTCGGCCGCATCGAGGGCGACGTTCGTGCGCCCGGCCGGGTGGACCTCCGAGCGACTTGCGTGGTGCAGGGAAATATTTATGCGGGCAGCTTCACGATTGAAGAGAATGCGGCGTTTCGCGGACAGATAGATCCATCGCGCGCAGGCGAAGAGGTGCCGGAACCAAAGAATTCGGCAAAACGTAATGCTCCATTGTTCGCCGACGCGAAAGCTTAGAGCAGAGGACATTAGGAGCTGGTGTGAGCCTTTTTCGCAGGGACGACAAAGCAACGGGACCGAAGAGAACGGATCGTCCGCCGCGCCATTCGAGCGGGTGGCGAGACACGTTGGCCTACCTGAAGGAAAACGAGTCTTTGCGTGTGCTGGATTTCGGAGCGACTTCTTCGCACAATATTAATTACCTGACCAGCATGGGCCACAGCGTATATATGGCGAACGTGGTTGCTGACGCGGCGCGGCCGGAGTGGCGCAAATCGCCGGAAGAAGGAGCGCCGGCGGAATTTGATGTAGCCGGGTTTGTGGAAGCCAACCTGAATTTTTCCGGCCGGGATTTCGACGTGGTGCTGGTGTGGGATACCGCCGACTATTTACCGCCGGAGCTGGTGCCAGCACTGTTTGAGAAGTTACACAAGGTGCTGCGGGCGAAAGGCAGACTTCTAGCTTTCTTCCATGGCGCCGCACCGGCTCCTCAGATGCCGTTCGCGCGCTACCAGCTCACCGACTGCGATCAACTACTGCTGCTCGCGTCAGGGATGTTCCCGTTTCAGAAGAGCTACCAGACCAGGCAGATAGAAAACCTTCTCAAGGGATATGCCAGCGTTCGATTTTTTTTGGGGAAAGACAACATCCGGGAGGTTATCGCCGTGCGATGACGTGGAAGAAGGTAACGCAGGAAGGGCCGCTCAAGGGCGGCCCTTCCTGCGCTTCGACTGCTTTACTTGCCGGCTTCCTTGCGGCGCTCCGCCCAGCGGCGCTTCATGGCATCCGCAATGGCCTTGCGTCCTTCCGGGCTCAATTTCCGTTTGGTGGCTTTTGCGGGAGCGGCGGTCTTGGCCGCTTGCACCGATTTGGGGGTGTTCTTGCTGCCCTTTGGCCGGCCACGACGGCCAGTCTTTGTGGCCGCACTTACGGCGGATGAAGTGGCGAGCCCACTCAGAGAAGCTCTAATTCCCTGAAGCTTCGCAATCTCCGCATCGATATCGGAAAGAATACGTCGAACGTCCATGTTGTCTCCGTGAAACTGGTGAGGGTATTTTTTAGCTAACCGTATAAGTTTCTAACTCACACTTGAAACGATACACAGTCAAGATAAGAAGAGCAAACTAACTGGCCTATTTCCAGATCGCTAAAGCTGACTTAGTCTTAGCCAGCACCCCTGTGGAGCGATCCGGCATGGATAGGACTACCTGAGGACCCTTGAGGCGCTGTCTGTCTTAGCGATGCTGCTGCTAGACTCAGGCGAGATGCGTGCTATTCCGTACCGTTTATGGACCCTCGCGGCAGTATCCGGAGTATTGCAGGCCCTTCCTTTTGCGATTGGAGGGCCGGTGCCGGCCTGGCGAAGAGGATTTTGCTGGATTGCCCTGCTTCCGCTTCTTCTCGCTTTGCTGGGCGAGGACCGCGCCGGGCGTTCGCTTCGGCCGCTTCAAGCAGCGGTCCTGGGATATAGCTCCGGAGTGCTTTGGTATCTGCTGAATTGTTATTGGATCTATCAGACCATGTACCTCTATGGGGGGCTGCCGAAGCCTGTTGCGCTGGGGATATTGGTGTTGTTCAGCTTGTACCTTGGGCTCTACCACGCTGTGTTTGCCTGGCTGGTGGGACTTTCGCGTAAGTGGGCGGGCAACAGGCAAACGCTGCTGGGGGTTCCTTTTCTATGGGTAGCCCTGGAGCTGGCGCGCGCGCGTGTAACGGGATTTCCCTGGGATCTGCTTGGCTACGCTGAGGTTGATAACTTGCTGTTGACGCGTCTGGCACCCGTGGCCGGCGTCATGATTCTAAGTTTTGCGATTGTGGTCGTGAATAGTCTTTTTGCCGCGGCCTGGGTGGATCCGAAGCCGCGCGCCCGCTGGCCGCTGAGTATTTCGGCGATATGTCTGGTTGCGTTGGTCTGGGCTGGCGGGCGATTGCCGGTAGCAGCAGATTCCGCCACTCACCAAGCGACGTTGCTGCAGGAAAATCTGGCGGTCGGTGCGACGGGCCGAGATGTCGAGGCACTAAGTGCCGCACAGAAATTCAAAGTGTTTAGAGCGTTGAGTGAGCATGCACGATGGATAAGCGCTGGCGCTCCTCTGGTTTCAAAGCCGGATTTTGTCGTGTGGCCCGAAGCGCCGGCCGACTTCGTATCCTCCGATCCCGTATTTCGCGGTGAACTTAGTGAACTGGCGCGTTCCACCAATACGACGGTGATTGCGGGCAGTGTGGGTTTGGACTTTGACCAGAGCGCGGAAGGTGGCTATCGCGAATTTGGGTCCGCGTCGATATTCGATCGCCGCGGCGACTACGTTGGAAGATATGACAAGATTCACCGCGTTCCCTGGGGTGAGTATGTTCCGTATAAAGAGCTCTTCTTTTTTGCGGGAAAACTGGTGGCTGGCGTAGGCCGGATGGACGCTGGTACGGAGCACAAAATATTCAGTACCGGCGGCCATGGGTTCGGCGTGTTCATCTGCTATGAGTCGATATTCGGCGACGAAGTGCGGGAATTCGCAAAGAATGGAGCGGAGGTTCTGGTCAATATTTCCGACGATGGATGGTATGGAGATACAGGTGCTCCGTGGCAGCACCTGGATATGGCGCGCATGAGGGCAATCGAGAACCGGCGCTGGATACTGCGCGATACGAATACGGGGGTCACCGCGGCCATCGATCCTCATGGTCGCGGGGTGTTTACGACGCCGCGGCATGTGCGTGAGGCGTTTGCGTTCCCGTTCAACTACCGCAGTGATACGACCTTCTATACACGGCATGGCGACTGGTTTGCGTGGGTTTGCGTGGGAGCTTGGGCGTTGCTGATGGGGTTAGGTTTCGTGCAGCGAAGGGAAGTACACTAGGACCATGTTGAATGATTTGGAATTCGATTACTCCCCAGTCCGTGAGAAAGTTCGCGAGCTGCGGGGGTATCTTTGACTCGCCCCGCCTGAAGAAAGAATTGGCCGTTGTAGAAGAGAAGATCGGCGATCCGAGCGTGTGGGCCGATGCTGCGAAGTCGCAACCGCTCATGCGGGAGCGCAAGAGGCTGGAGCATCAACTTACCGATGACGCCGAACTTGCGCGGCGCGGTAATGACATTGAGGCCTACTTTGAATTGATGCGGGAGGGCGAGGCGTCGGTTGAGCCGGACCTGAAGCGCGAGATTGATTCGCTGGTCGAGTTCTCGGAAGCGCTGGAATCCCGGACAATGTTGTCTGAGGAAAATGACACGCTGAACGCTATCGTGACGGTGCACCCGGGGGCGGGCGGCACGGAGTCGCAGGACTGGGCCGAGATGCTGATGCGCATGTACCTGCGGTGGGCAGAGCGGCAGGGGTTCAAGACCGAGATCAATGAAATTCAGGATGGCGACGAGGCAGGTATCAAGTCGGCTACATTCACGATTACAGGTGACTTTGCGTTCGGCCTGCTGGGCGGAGAGACAGGCGTACATCGATTGGTACGCATCTCTCCGTTCGATCAGGCCAAGCGCAGGCACACGAGCTTTGCGAGCGTCTTTGTGTCGCCGGAAATTGACGATTCCATTGTGATCGACATCAAGCCGGACGACTTGCGGATCGATACGTACCGATCGGGCGGAAAGGGCGGGCAGCACGTGAACACCACCGACTCCGCTGTGCGCATCACGCATTTGCCGACAGGCATTGTTGCCGGTTGCCAGAATGAACGATCGCAGCACAAGAACAAAGAGAAAGCGATGAAAATGCTGCGGTCGCGGTTGTACGAGTATGAGCTGGACAAGAAGAAAGCGATCAGCCGCAAGCTGGAAGACACCAAGTTGGAGATCAACTTCGGATCGCAAATTCGGAGTTATGTATTGCAGCCTTATCGGATGGCGAAAGATCTGCGCACGCGCGTCGAAGTTGGAGATGTAGACAAGGTGCTCGACGGCTACCTGGAGCCGTTTATTCGGGGCTATTTGAAGCTGCGTCGCGAAGGTGGCGTGCCTGCTGCCGTAGTCGAAGAAGACGAGTAGGATGATCTTAGCGGGGTGAAGATTCACTCCGTGCGGGCGAGGGCCGCGGTGAGATCCTCATTTTCGCGGTGAGATCCTCGCTTGAGGAGATGGACAGCATGGCGAAGCCCGCAACCACACCCCAGCAACGTACCGACTACGGCATCGACGCGCCGAAAGTACTGCGGAATTTGTTTCTATTCGGAGCGCTTGCGGTCGCATTGATCTTCGTGACTCCGACGATATTGCGCCTCGGCAATGTGGAGATCGCGTGGCATCAGTCCCTGGGGTGGATGGGCGGCGGCATGCTGACCGGGGCGTTACTGATGCTCTTTTATGTCAAGGTCGGAAAGTTTTCGCATCGCGATACGATGCTGGCCCTTCACGCTTGGCGTGGAGACGAGCAGGTGCTCGACGTAGGCTGCGGGCGGGGCCTGCTGCTGGCCGGTGCGGCCAAGCGATTGACTACTGGAGGTCACGCAACGGGCATGGACATCTGGTCGAACGAAGACATGGGCGGCAACTCCGAGCCCGCCACCCAGCGCAATCTGGAGATTGAAGGCATCTGCGACCGTTGTACGCTGGTCAGCGAAGGCGCGCAGAACATGCCGTTCGCGGATGGCAGCTTCGACGTCATCGTTTCCAACCTCTGCCTGCATAACATTTACGACAAGCCGACCCGGCAGAAGGCCGTCGCCGAGATTGCACGGGTTACGAAACCCGGCGGTGTCGCGCTGATTTCAGACTATAAGCTAACGGGCGAGTACGCGGACCAGTTGCGCCACTCTGGTTTCGGTGTGCGGAGGCAGTGGGGTAATGTGCTCTCGACCTTTCCGCCGCTTCGCATCGTGGTGGCGCGGAAGCCAGCCTAATCTGCTTTATCTTCCAGCCAGCGGTGCAGCCAGCTGATGTGCAGGTCGAGCCGCAGAGATGTGTAGCTCAGCATTTCGTGCAGCATTCGTTTCGCTGCGTCGTAGTCTTCGATGTTGCCGAAGCGCGCGCGGGGCGAGGTGTAGACATCCATCCCTTCGCGATGACAAAGCTCTGCGATGCGGAAGAGGTGGGTGCCGTCGCTGACGACGACGATGTGTTGAAAATTGTTTTCGCGGGCTATCTGCGCGAGCCGCGCGACCTGCTGCTCCGTGTCTGTAGAGTGCGTCTCTGCGATGATGTTGGCGAAGGGTATTCCATTGGCCAGCAGGTAGTCGCGTCCTACGCCGCCTTCGGTTTTGCCGGAGTCCTTATCGGCGCCTCCGCCCAGCGTAATGACGGTGGGCGCGATCTGCATCCGGTAGAGCGACACTGCTTTGTCAAGGCGCGCGTGCAGCACGGGCGATGGCCTCCCGCGGTACTCCGCCGCACCGAACACGGCGATGGCGTCCGCTGGCCGGGCGTCGTCACGATTGGCAAATGCTTCGATCTGATGGTGTACCCAAAGGAACCACGCTGCCGCGATGAGCAGCACCAGCGCCAGGAACTTGAGCAGCAGGTGGCGGCGGCGTGGGCGAACCACGGCGTGTCCAGTGTCGTCGAGTGTGAGTTCGGCGCTGCTCATGTGTGCGTATGGATGCTCCAGTATGAACCGGAACGCGCAGGATTCCAAGCGGAACGAGGTTTGGCTAGTTTTGCAGGGCCAGAGCGATCTCGTGGGTGGGGATGGCGCCTTCGCGGATGATCATCCAGGAGTTAGGGCCGCCGCTGAGGTCGACGATGGTGGTGGCCGTGGAGCGCGTGGTGGGCCCGCCATCCACGATAAGGGGAATCTTGTCGCCGAATTGCTCGAGAACGGAGCGAGCAAAGGTGCATTCTGCCGCGCCGCGCAGGTTGGCGGAAGTGGCCGTGATGGGCAGCCCCAATTTTTTCACAACGGCCCGGCAGATGGCTGTTTCCGGCACGCGCAGGGCGACGTTGCCGGTGTTAGCGGTGACGCGCAGCGGCAGTTTGCTGCCGGCTTTGACGATGATGGTCAGCGGCCCGGGCCAGAACCGCTCTGCCAGGCAATCGAAGGCGTTGTCGATGCCACGGGCGAGCTCGTAGGCTTGCGCGACATCGGCGATCAACAGCGAGAGGGGCTTGTGCCGGGCACGGGTTTTGAGTTCATAAATGCGGTCGACAGCGTGCAGGTTCACGGGGTCGACGGCGAGGCCGTAGAAGGTGTCGGTGGGCAGCGCGGCGACGTTGCCGGAGTTGAGGCACTCGACTACGCGGTCGATGAGCGCGGGTTCGGGATCGTCGGGATCGATGCGGAGGATTTCGGCGTTCATAGCTCTATCGCTTATAGCACGTTGTGCCGCGAGGTTCGTGGGTTCACCGCAGCGTAAACTCGAAGAGCGCATGATCCTTCCTCCAGCGATTACGAGCCGTACCAACGCCCGCGTGAAGGCTTTGCGGGCTGCTGCGGGCGGAGATGCGTCGGAGCCTGGGGATTTGCTGGCTATCGAAGGCGAGAACCTGATCGTCGAGGCCATGCGCTCCGGCGTGAGCTTCGATACAGTGTTTGTGCGCGAAGGAGCTGCCGATGTGCTCAAGCGGCCGGCGTTGGCCGGGCTTGAGGCGGCGAACTGGGCGATGCTTACGGAGGACGTCTTCGCCAGTGCGGTACCGACGGCCTCCCCGCAAGGCTTGGCTGCGATGGTGCGCATCCCGGAGCTCGCCGCGCTGGATTTCGAGAAGACGCCGAGCGTGGTGCTCGTGATCGAGTCCCTGCAGGACCCGGGCAACCTGGGCAGTCTGCTGCGTTCGGCAGAGGCATTCGGTGTACGCCAGGTTTTCGTGACGCCGGAGACCGTGAATCGCTGGAACCCGAAGGCGGTGCGGGCGTCGGCGGGATCGGTGTTTCGCGTGCCGGTCGTTCGCGCGCCGTTGTCTGGAGTAAAGGGCTTTCTGGCCCAGTTTGGGTACCGGCTGCTGGCGGCTGTGGTGCAGTCGAACGAGGGATCGGCGGTGATGGAGACGAGCCTGCTTGCGCCGTGCGCTCTGATAGTCGGCAACGAGGGTGCGGGGTTGTCCGCGACCGCACTGGCGCTGGCGGACAGGCGCATTCACATTCCCTGCGCGGTCGAGTCGCTGAACGCGGCGATCGCGGGATCGACGTTGATGTACGAGGCGATGCGGCAGAACCTCGTGCGGCAAGCCGAGGGCACGGCATGAGCCTCTTCGCGCCCGATTTTCGGTCCGCGGAAGAGTCCATACGCCGCAATGCGCCGCTGGCCGAGCGCATGAGGCCGCGGACTCTGGATGAGTTCTTCGGGCAGCAGCATCTGCTTGGGCAGGGCAAGCCGCTGCGTTTGCAGATTGAGCGCGATGACGCGGCTTCGCTGATCTTCTGGGGTCCGCCCGGTGTAGGCAAGACTACCCTCGCAAAGATCATCGCTGCCCAGACGCAGGCCACGTTTATCGAGTTTTCGGCGGTGATGTCCGGCATCAAGGAGATCAAGCAGGTGATGGTCGAGGCCGAGAAGGCAGCGGGCTTTGGATCGCGGACAATCCTGTTCATCGACGAGATCCACCGCTTCAACAAGGCGCAGCAGGACGCGTTTCTGCCCTATGTGGAACGCGGAACCATTCGCCTGATTGGAGCGACGACCGAAAATCCATCGTTCGAAATCAATGCCGCGCTTCTTTCCCGCTGCCGCGTGTATACGCTGCGCGCGCTGGAGCAGGAGGACATCATCGCACTGCTTACGCGGGCCTTGAGCGACGACGAACGGGGGCTCGGAGGCATGCACCTGATGACCGAGGATGGTGCGCTGGAGGTTATCGCGTCCTACTCGAGCGGCGACGCTCGCAATGCGCTGAACGCGCTGGACTCGGCGGCGCGGTTGGCCGAGGGTCGCGGTGAGACTGTGCTCTCGAAAGCAATTGCGGCGGAAGCTTTACAGCAACGCACCCTGCTTTACGACAAGAAGGGCGAGCAGCACTACGACATCATCTCCGCGTTGCACAAGAGCGTGCGCAACTCCGACGCCGATGCGGCGCTCTACTGGCTGGGGAGGATGCTGGTGGCAGGCGAGGACCCGATGTATGTCGCGCGGCGCGTGGTGCGGATGGCAGTCGAGGACATTGGCCTGGCCGCACCCGAGGCGCTGAATCTGTGTCTTTCTGCGCGCGATGCGATGCACTTCCTGGGGTCTCCGGAGGGCGAACTGGCGCTGGCGCAGGCGGTGGTTTACCTAGCGCTGGCTCCGAAGTCGAATGCGCTTTATACGGCGTATGGGGCAGTGCGGGCGGACATTGAATCGATGCCCGCCCAGCCTGTGCCGCTGCACCTGCGGAACGCTCCGACGAAGCTGATGAAGGAGCTCGACTACGGCAAGGGCTACCAGTACGCGCATGATGTGGAGGGCAAGGTCGCGGCGATGGAGTGCCTGCCTGAGAACCTGCGCGACCGGAAATACTACCAGCCGACGAGCGAGGGCCGGGAGCGGCTGCTGGCGCAGCGGATGGAAGAGATTGCGAAGCTGAAGCAAGGCTAGCTAGTTCGTGCCGAGCTTCACGTCTTTCTCGAGCGCCTTCAGCACAATGCTTTTCGTCAGCAGTTCGGGCAGCACGTCCGGATTGGAGTTTTTGCCCGGCGGATAGATGACGTACGTCGGTACACCGCTGCGCCCCAGCGCCGCCAGTTGTTGGGTGATGAAGTCGTCGTGCTGTGTCCAGTCGGCTTTCAGCAGAACGACTTTGGAATCGGCAAACTGTTTCAGCACCTCCTCGGACTTCAGCACGGCGCCTTCGTTGACCTTGCAGCTGAGGCACCACGCGGCGGTGAAGTCGACAAAGACGGGGTGACCGGAAGCGCGTGCGGCATCAAGGCTGGCGGTGGTGTAGGGCGTCCACTTCTCGACTTCGGCCTTGGGTTGCCGCAGAGTCAGGGCGAGGCCGAGCGCAATCAGCAGCACGGCGGCGGCTGTCGAGCCCCACTTCGCAGGCCAGCGTCCCAGCGTCCAGCCAGCGATGGCCAACGCGAGGAAGCAGGCCAGCAGCCACGCCACGCGGTCGATGCCGTCTTTCGCGAAAAGCGAGCCGTACACCCATGCCAGCCATATTGCGGTGGCGAACAGGGGTACCGCCGTGAGCTGCTTGAGCACTTCCATCCAGGCACCGGGACGAGGCAGGATCGCGGTCCAGGCAGGCTGCCAGCTCAAGACCAGGTACGGCAGGGCAAGCCCCAGCGCCAACGCGGTGAAGACTCCGAACGCGACTATGGACGACTGCGCCAGAGCGAACCCAATGGCCGCACCCATCAGCGGCGCGGTGCAGGGTGTCGCTACGACGGTGGCCAATACGCCGGTGAAAAAGCTGCCAGCGTAACCCTGCTTCTGCGCGAGCGAGCCGCCTGCGCTGGTGAGCGTCAGGCCGACATCGAACAGCCCGGCCAGTGACAGCGCAAAGAAGAACAGCAGCGAGGCCAGCACTGCCACGAACGCCGGCGATTGCAACTGGAATCCCCAGCCGAACTGCGAGCCCCCCGCGCGCAGCACCAGGAGAACGCCAACGACCGCCCAGAAGGAGACCAGGATGCCGAGTGTGTAGACAAGGCCGTGGGCCCGCTGATGTTTGCGTTCGGCTCCAGAGGCGTTGACGAGCGCCAGCCCCTTCAGGAAGAGCACGGGGAAGACGCAGGGCATCAGGTTCAGTAGAATCCCGCCGACGAAGGCAAGGCCGATGGCGCTGACCAGCGTGATGCCGGTCGCTTCACTCTGCCCGGCGAGCTTGGGCGTAACTGCTGCACCGGGCACAACGCCCGCGACCAGCGGCGCGGTCACGTCATAGATCTGCGTGTCGCTGAGTTTGATGAGTGCGTGCAGTTGCCTGGGGAGCGCGGGGCTGTCATCCGCGCGCTTCAGGGTTACGCTCACGCCGTCTGGGAGAGACTGCACGGCCTGGTCTGCGGCATTGGCAATTACTTCCGGATCGAACGGATAGAGCTCGATGTCCTCTTCGCTGCCGCCGGTCTTTAGGGTGAAGACGATATGTTTCGCGTCGCCGACGGCGCTGGCGGACATAGTCTCGGGCAGGGGCGTGGGCAGGCTCTTGATCGCCGCACCAAGGGCTCCGACCAGGGGCGGATCGGGCAATGGGCCGGGAGCGACGTTCAAGTCGATGCCGAGGTGCGCCTTGCCGGGAAAGCACTGGCTGCTGCAGACTAGCCAGTTCACGTGCGCGTCCAGATGCACCTTGCCTGGCTTGGTTTTAGGCACGGCTGAGAGCGTGATAGGAAAGGTGACCTGGTCTTCGTACCCGAAGTCCATGAACGGCCCCAGCGGCAAACGCTGCGGGGCAGGGTACTGGAGCGGGCCGGCTGAGATGCCTTTGGGTAGAGCCCACTTAATGACGGGCGGTTCTCCGGAGTCGCCCGCATTTACCCAGTACACGTGCCAATGCTCTTCCAGCGTGAACGAGAGACCGATCTGCAATTGGCCGCCGCTGGCGATTTGCGGGGCGAGTGTGACAAGTTCGACCGTCAGGTGTTCGGCCTTGTAGGGACCAGCCCCGCCGTCGCCGACTTCCCGAATCTGCGCTGACGCAGAACGTCCGGATAATACGCTTAGCAACACCAGCAGCAAAGGTCCGGCATACCCGCAAGCACGTCGAGCAGAAGGCTTCATGGAAACATTGTAAGTCGCGAGCGCAAAAGGCGGTGCTCGACCATGATGCAGCGGTCCATCACGACCTGGATGCCTGCGGCCTCGGCGCGTCCGGCCGCTTCGCTGTGGACGATGCCTTGCTGTACCCACAGATTGGGCAGCCCCAGCGCAAGCATTTCGTCCACGATTCCCGGGAGGAACTTGGGGAGCCGGAATACGTTGACCACATCGGGTTTCACTGGCAATTGGCCGAGGGAGGGGTAACACGTTTCGCCGAGAACGGAGGTGAGGGCTGGGTTGACGGGCAGGATGCGAAAGCCCTGTTGCTGCATGTACTCGGACACATAGAAGCTTGGCTTCAGGGGGTTGTCGCTGAGTCCGACGACTGCGATGGTCCGCGGCTCGCGGCCTGGGGCGCCGAGCATATGGGAAAGTACATCTGGTTCATTCATGCGTCTATATCCCTGCGTCCCTTCCAAATCCCGATCATATCCCTGGCACCTTATCCCTATCAGCTTCGAAGCGGGCTTTATCCATGCAGGATTCGTTTACAATCAGATGTCGGCAGCCAGGCGAACAGCGGCTTGTCGCGGGAGAACTTTTGCACCGAACAGGCAAGTCATTCAGAGGGCAGCAGGCAGCACTTCAGGCACGGCGCGCGATGCAGCGGGGTGGATGGCCGGCGATGGCCGCAGCCACGTTTGCGGCAATATTAAGCGTAGGTTGTGGCAACTCGTATCGCCCGGTGGTAAGCGCCATCAACCCGGTCGGCCCGGCGGGACAGCCCACCAAGTTCGCCATTGCGGTGTCGAATCCTTCTCCGGGATTACCCGGGCTGGTCACGATCGTGGACTTCTCCGGCGACACCATCCTTGCGACCCCTTCCATTCAGCCTAATCCCAGCTACTTTGCGCTTGGGAACAATGGCTCCACGGCGTATGTGACGAACGCAGCCGGCGCCCTGGACACCTTCGCCGTGTCTAATCCGATCGGCCTGCTGACGGCCAACGTGGGACAGACGACCCTGCTCGCTGGTGCCAATCCCGTGAGCATTTCGCCTATCGCGGGAACGGGGTCCGGCACAACAATTTTCATCCCGCAGACGGGCCGCTCGTCCGTGGCCGCTCTCAGTTCTACCGGGCCTTCGCTTCTGCAGGAGCTTTCAAGTCCCGGCGGCACCGTGCCCAGCTACGTGGTCGGAGCAGACAACGCGCCTCGGGCCTATGCGCTTAGCAGCTCCAACAGCGGTGCCGGCCAGGCTGCGGCCGTTGAAACCACGACCAGCCTGCCGACCATATCGAACACACTGACGGTCGGTAATAACCCGGTCTACGGCGTCATGTCGGCGGACGGCAATCGCGCTTACATTGTCAACAAGGGCTCCGGCAATGTTTCGGTGATCAATGTGCGCACCAATGCGCTCGACCTGACGACGCCGACCATTCCTGCCAGCGGGTCGCTGGGCGTGAACTCGGTTTGGGCGGAGATCGTGCCGGCGCTTTCGGAAATCGTGGTGGTCAACGCCGGCAACGGCAGCACGCCCGGCTCGTTGAGCATCATCAGCATACCGCTCTGCAACGTTGTCACGCCGGTGACCAATCCCAATTGCAACGCCGCCAACCCGACCGACGCAGCTGGCTTTGGAACAGTGGTTGCGACAGTTCCCGTCGGCATCAATCCGGTCATGGTGTCGGTGCTGCGGGATGGCAGCCGTGCTTATGTGGCGAACGCTGGAAATATCGGCGCCGGAATCGAAGGTTCGATCAGCGTGGTCAATCTTCAGACGAACACGGTGACGGCGACACTTGCGGCGATTTCGACGGCAGCGGCCACGCAAAGCGAAAGCTCCAGCCCCACGCTGGTATACGGCCACCCAAACAGCATCTCGGCCACGCTCGCGTCGCCAACAGGCAAGGTGTACATTACTGCCGGCGACAGCAAGTTCATGACCGTACTGCGGACCGACACGGACGCCGTGCAGACGCACATCTCCTTGCAGGGACTGGGTCTCCGGGTGCTAGTGAGCGCGCCGTAGTCACGTTGTGTTGCGCTCAAAGAGGAGGGCCGCCTGTGATGGGCGGCCCTCCTTTTTACGATTCTTATTTAGCTACTTTAGCTACAAGCCGGCTAGAACGATCGGCGAGGTTGGTGCTTTCGAACCGCCATCCTCTTCAATGGTGACGCCGAAAGTCTTCGCGGCGATGCCCTTCGGGAGTTCGGGCAGAATAACGCTGGCGAAGCCTCGGGCGTCGGGTTTGAAGATGCCGGCTGGAATGGGTGCCTGCCCGTCGGCGGGGATGACCCAGAGTTCGTAGGTTTTGTAAATTTCCAGCGGCTTCAAGTGCATACCCACGAAGACCAGCTTGCCGGAATCCGCAATGTAGGCGGCGTGACCTTCGGGCTTCGGTGGTTCGGGGCTGGCGCTGGTGGGCAGGTGCAGCGCGACCTGCATGGCCCCGCCATCGGTCAGCAGCTTCATGACTTCCTGCGCGCGTGCGGACTGGGCGGTCATCGTATCGAGCTTCACGCTCTGCGCAAAAATCTCATTCTGGACGCTTTGATGCTGGCGAAATTCAAAGCCCGCTACCAACGCGCAGCCCGCAGCGATAGCCCATCCTGCCCAGCCGAGGAACCCCACTCCGCTGCGCTGCACAGGCTCCTGTTCGATCGCGAAGATCCGTCCAGCTTGCGGCATCGGGGCGGGTTCCCGAGTCGCCAAGTCCTGCGCCGGAGTTTGCTCCGCAGGTCGCTGCATCGCAACGACCTTACTTGCGGACTTTTGCTCCCGGCTGACCTGCGCCATCAGGCGCTCTCGTGCCAGCGCTGGCGGATCGCGCATTTCGGAGGTCATCGCGTAGGTCGCGAGGCTGCTGTAAATATGGGCGAGTTCTTCGCGGGCGGACTCGCTGCTCTGCAGGTGGAGCAGCCCTTCGGAGGCTTCGGCAGGCGTCAAGTCGTCGAGGGCGAAAAGGATCAAGTCGTCTTGAGAAATCGGGTTCGGGTTCATGCCTGGAAAGCCTTTCTCAGCGTCAACAGCGCGCTGCGGATTCTGGTCTTGACGGTGCCCAGCGGGTCGCCCGTCATTTCTGCAATTTCAGAGTGCGTGAGGCCATCGAAAAACGCCATTTCGAGCGTTTTACGCTGCTCATAGGGCAGTTGCAGGATCACTACCCTGGCCCGTTCGGTCATAATGTTGCGCTCGGCTTCGTCCGCCAGATTGCCGGGCGTTGCGAGGTTCATCTCTTCCACCTGCTCCGTGGGCCGCTTGCGGCGCAAGCGATCGATCGAGCGGTTGCGGGCGACTACGGCCAGCCAACCGCCCAATGACCCGCGGGTGGCTACGAACTTCGCGGGGCTGCGCCAGACCTGCATGAAGATCTCCTGCAAAATATCTTCGGCCGAGGCAGGATCCCGCAAGACGCGCAGCGCAACTGAGTACACAACCTTCGAATAACGATCGTAAAGCGTGGCCATGGCCTGGCCATCCCCGCCCTGGACCTTCTCCAGCAGATCGGCATCGATCTGTGCTGAAGCCGTGTCGGGCGCGGTATTCGGCGTAGCCGTACTGTCTTCCGCCTTTGCTCTATGTATAGAACGCAGTTCTGGTTCCATTAGATTTTAAATCCCGGGAGAATCTTGCTCTCTGCTTGGAGTGCGGCAGTTGCCTCGTCCGTTCCAGTGCGGCCGCAGTCAGTGTACGCCATTCTGGCGGAACTTCGGCACGCTGTACCCTGTAGGTTCAAGCATGAAAACGCGCCTGGATAAACTTCTGGTGGAGCGGGGCCTGGCGGCCTCTCGTGAACGCGCCCAGGCGTTGATCCTCGCGGGTCGTGTGCTGGTGGAGGAGCAGCGCGTCGATAAGCCCGGAACGCCCGTGGCCGCCGATGCGAATTTGCGCATGACCGGAGACGACCTGCGATACGTTGGTCGCGGTGGTCTCAAGCTGGAGCACGCACTCAAGATGTGGGGCATTGACGTGGCGGAAGTGGCGTGCGCCGACATCGGCGCGTCGACCGGTGGCTTCACCGATTGCCTGCTACAGCATGGCGCGAGCAGCGTTCTTGCGGTGGATACCGGGTATGGACAGATACACCACAAGCTCCGTGTCGACCCTCGCGTGACGCTGCTGGAGCGGACCAATGCGCGCTTGCTCAAACCCGGTTCGCTGGTTCCGCTGAGCCCCGCGAGAATCAGCTTTTTCGCAATGGATGTCAGCTTCATCTCCGCTACGCTTGTTCTGCCGGCAGTAGTCCGGGCGCTCGCGCCGGCTGGCGAGCCGTGGTGCGGCGCCGCCGTGGTGCTGGTGAAGCCTCAGTTCGAAGCGGGCCGCGAGCACGTCGGCAAGGGCGGCATCGTCCGCGACCCTGAAGCGCAGCAGATGGCCGTTTCCAGAGTTGAAACCGCGGTAATCGATCTTGGCGGGCGAGCGCTCGCGTTGATCGACTCGCCGATCCTCGGCATGGAAGGCAACCGCGAATTTCTTCTGCACGCCAGCTTCGGCGAACAGGATCTGTAGCCGGAACTCCAGCCTGTTCGCGTTTACACTACACACAATGCCCAAAGTTGCCATCATTTCGAAGCCTCAGAAGCATGAGCTGGAGCAGGTCCTCTCGCACCTTATGCGCTGGCTCGCGGAGCATCAGTTCGAAACGGTGCTCGATATGGAGAGTGCGAGCTACCTGAACTCAAGCGCAGGTATGGACCGTGCGGAGATGCCGGAGCACGGTCCCGACCTTGTCGTGATGCTGGGCGGGGATGGCACGCTGCTGGCAGCGGCGCGCGCGTTCGCGTTGACCGAGACGCCGATTCTAGCGGTCAATCTCGGCTCGCTCGGTTTCCTGACGGAGACACCGCTCGCGGACTTATACGATGCTCTTTCGGCCTGGCTGGCGGGGACGGCGATCATCGAAACCCGCAGCCTGATGCATGCGGAGCTGCACCGCGACGGCCGGTTGTTCCGCCAATGGGAAGCGCTCAATGACGTCGTCGCGGCCAAGGGCGCGATTGCTCGAATGGGTGAATTCACCATTGAGCTCGACGGGCAGTTTGTGGCACGGTTTCGTGCCGATGGCGTCATCGTTTCGACGCCCACTGGCTCTACCGCGTACACGCTTGCAGCGGCTGGCCCTATCCTGATGCCGAACGTAGACGCCATGGTGATCACTGCGATCTGCCCGCATCTGCTGACCATCCGGCCGTTTGTCGTGCCGGGCAACGCGGAGGTGTGCATGTCCATTGATGTCGTGCCGCACGAGACGTACCTGACCGTGGACGGACAGGAAGCAGTCGAGTTGCTGCTGGACGACCGCATCCATTGCCGCAAGTCGCGGCAGACAGTAAAGCTGTTGCGTCTGCATCCGAACGGATTGTTCAATGTGCTGCGGTCGAAGCTCAGCTGGGGCGAGCGGTAGGCTGACTAGAAGAGCCGCGTGATTACCTGGTTGGTGACGAGCGCCGCCACGTATGCAACGACCGTCATGTAAGTGAATTGCATGGCTGGCAGCTTCCAGCTATTGGTTTCGCGCCGCACGACGGCGAGCGTTGAGGTGCATTGCATCGCGAACGCGAAGAAGACAACCAGCGCGATAGCGCCGCCGATGGTCATGTCATGCCGCAGCGCTCCCTGTAGGCCCGCCGCATGCGTCGCGGGGTCCATGCCGTATAGCGTGCCCAGGGTGCCGACGATGACCTCGCGGGCGACGACGGAACTCAGCAGGCCGATGCCGATCTTCCAGTTGAAGCCGAGCGGGCGCAGCACCGGTTCGATCCAATGTCCGAGATGGCCCATGACGCTGCTGGTCAGGTCGGAGAAAGCAGCCCCGTGCAGCGGCAAAACGCTCAGCCCCCACACGATAAAGGTGACAGCGAGAATCACCGTGCCGGCCTTCTTCAAGAACAGCTTGGCGCGGTCATACATACGCAGAGTGAGCGATCGCGGCGTAGGCCAACGATACTGTGGCAGCTCGAGGATGAATGGCATCGGAGACGCTTTCATCACGGACGAGTTCAGCAACCGCGCCGTTACCAGCGCCGCGGAGAAGCCCAGGGCGTACAGCGACAGCATCACCAGGGCACGCAGGCCGATCAAGCCACCGAGGAACTTCTGGTTCGGGATGAAGGCCGCGATAATCAGCGTGTAGATCGGCAGACGTGCCGAGCAGGTCATGAAGGGCGCTACAAGGATGGTCGCAATGCGCTCGCGCTTGTTTTCTATGGTGCGTGTGGCCATGATGGCCGGCACCGCGCAGGCGTAGGCCGAGAGCAGTGGTATGAAGGCCTTTCCGTTGAGGCCAATGGAACGCATGACGCGGTCCGCAATGAGTGCCGCGCGGGCGAGATAGCCCGAGTCCTCGAGCACGCCGATGAACAGGAAGAGCAGCAGAATCTGGGGCAGGAAGACCAGCACCGACTGCACGCCGTTCCACAAGCCGTCGCGCACCAGCGCGCGTATCCAGGTGTCTGGCAAGGCGAGCGCGGTTCTTGCTCCGAGGTCGGTAAGCAGCGTGCCCAGCCCGTCGCTCAGGGGCTGGCCGACGGAAAAGACGACCTGAAACACCGCGAAGACCACGGCCAGGAAGGCCAGCGGACCCCAAACACGGTGTAGCAGGACGGCGTCCAGGCGACGTGTCCACAGCGAAGCGGTCGGGGACTGGAAGCGGGTGCGGGCGGTCACTTGCGTTGCCCAGCTACGGCAGGACGCAGCGCTTTGAAGCACGGGTAGTTGCACGGGCCGGGAACCGTCGTCGGGGCGGCGGCCCTCGCGCTCCAGGAACTCCGGAATAACGTCAAGGCCTTTGCCTTGTGCGGCGCTGATCAGCGCGACGGGGTGGCCGAGTTCGCGGGCCAGGGCCAGCGTGTCCACTGTGCCGCCTCGCGCGGCCAACTGGTCCGACATATTGAGCAGCACCAGCGTGGGCAGGCCGATCGAGAACACGGGCGCGGCCAGCATCAACTGGCGGTTCAAGTGCGTCGCATCGAGCACGAGCAGGACACAGTCCGGGACGGGCACGCCGGGCATCTTGCCGGTCAGTACATCAACTGCAACCCTTGCGTCTTCGGAGTACGTGGCGAGACTGTAAATGCCGGGAAGGTCGATCAACGTGAGATCGCTACGACCGATGCTCTTCATCCTGCCGGAGTGGTGCTCGACGGTGACACCGGGGTAATTGGCGACTTTTTGCCGCATGCCGGTGAGACGGTTGAAGAGCGTGGACTTGCCGCAATTGGGTGGTCCGATGAGCGCGACTGTGCGCATCCGCTTTGCGCCGGTGGGGGTAGTGGCGGGGGGCGCTGCCTGGAGAGGTTCGAGCGTGGGCGCGTGACAGCTCAAGCTGCCACCTTGCCGCCGACGGCATCCAGCTTGAGGAAGATGTGGCGCGCGGTTTCATTGCGCAGCCCAACATCCACGCCGTCAACGCGATACACGCGCGGGTCGCCGGCCGGAGCGCGCCGCAGAACTTCGATGCTCGCCCCCGGCAGGAAGCCGAGGTGGGCCAGGTGATGGCTCACGTCGGCCGGCAGATCGACGCTTTCCAGCACGCCTGCGCTCCCGATCTTCGCGTCGCTCAAGGCGGTGATTTGCATCGTCTCCTGCATATACGACCAATGAAGTCCTCTTTGACTATACGCCAAAAAGGAACGCAGGCGTTAGCTGGCGAAATGAAGGTTAGCAGGAGATGGGGGGAGGGAATTGGTGCGCCCGGAAGGAGTCGAACCTCCGACCTTTTGGTTCGTAGCCAAACGCTCTATCCAGCTGAGCTACGGGCGCACATTGCAGGGAAGCAACTCTTCGAGCATACCTTATGTCCGCGGGTCAGGGCAATGGTTTGAGGCAATCTCCTGGCCGAAGACGATCGCGCTCCCGTCCGGCGCGATAACGATCAGTTCCCGTTGCCCCCAGCTCTGGTTGGCGGGTCCGATGACGTCGTCCGGGGGCAGCGTGTCGAGCTTCGTCTTCAGCTCTGCGAGCAGGGCATCGAGATCGCGAACGTCGATGTAGCACTCGAAAGGGCGATTGGAAGGAGTGCTATCCGCTCTCGTCTTCGCGATGTCGGAGAGCAGGATGCGAACGCCAGCGGTTTCCCGATGCACATAGGCGTAATCGCGGGCATGAATGTGCGCTTTAAACCCTAGAATGTCGGTGAAGAAGGCGACTGTGGCGTCGAGGTCGCGGACGTGCATCACGGGGGTGATTTGAATGAAGTTCGTCATATCGTCTCTCCATCAGGGAAGCGGGCCGGGGAATCCAGCTGCGGGTGTGGCGTGCTGCTATCGCTCGGCGTGCCGGGGTCACGGTACTCTCGCTTTTTGAGTTCGCGCTGGGCCTGTTCGTGTCCCTGCTCCGCGGCTTTTCGGCACCAATAGCGTGACTGCACGTAGTCCGCCGCCACACCCTGGCCGGTGCCATACAGGTAGGCAAGCTGGAACTGGGCTTCGGGGTGTCCCTGCTCTGCTGCCCTTGTAAACCAGAGCGCCGCCGCGATTGGGTCGCGCTTGACGCCCTGGCCGCGATACAGCAGCGCGGCTAACTCGTACTGGGCGTCCGACCAGCCCTGCGCTGCGGCGCGTTGATACCACCGGACAGCCTGGGGGTCATCGCGCCGCACACCTTCGCCCTTGCCGTACATCATCGCAAGATTGCACTGTGCCCAGGCCAGATTCTGTTCGGAAGCCTTTTCGGTCCATGCAAAGGCTTCGCCGATGTCCTGCTTGACGCCGTCCCCGGTGTAGAGCCGGTATCCGAGGCTGGCTTGCGCGTACGCATGGCCCTGCTCCGCCGCTTTGCGGTCCCAAAGCGCCGCCTGAGCTGCATCCCGGGGCAGGCCTTCCCCGTCTGCGTAGAGGATTGCCAGCCGGTACTGCGCTTCGGTGTGCCCGAGTTCGGCTGCCTGACGAAAGAGCGCGGCCGCCGCTTGCGGGTCCTGCTCCGCGCCGCGTCCTGTGTAGTGCCGGACGCCCCTTTTGAAGAGCGTGTCCGCCGGCGTTTTGGCGGCGTCTCGGCGACCGCGCGCAAGGATCCCCGACCGCGCTGGCGAGACGGAGAGACCCAGGCGGCTGGCCTGCGGAACGTGTTGGAGCTCCAACTTATCGTCCTTGTGCATACATCTGCCGATCGAGAAACTGAGACCTGTATTGCGCCGCAGCGATGCGCTCGCGGAGGGTCAGGGCGAGTTCCGCAAGCAGGTCGCGACCTTCGCGCTGCGCGGCTTCCGCTTCTTTCTGGAACTGAGCGATCTCGCCTTCAGGGAGAGTGAGAAGTTCGTCTTCCAAAGCTGCGACATCGCGCCGCGCATGTTGAATCTGACGCCGCACCCTGACAAGATCGGCCTGGGTGTCTTCGCCGGGCGTCGATTCGTCAGTCTCTTGGAAGTCATCGAGAATGCGCTGCAGCGCGTCCGTATCCCCGCGCCCGTATGCCTTGTTCGCTCGGCCCATCAAAAGCGTGAAGTGCTGCTGATCTGCGGGGGTGCTGGCAAAGTCTGGATGAATGCGCTTGGCAACGTCGCGAAACAGTCGCTTGAGGTCCGGAGACGGCTCAATCTCCCCGGGGTGGCTGTCGTCTCCGTACGCCGCCTCGTGCGTCGCATTGGCGCGTTGTCGTGCGTGCCCGGCGCGGGCCCGTGCAGCGTCGGAGTCGTAGAGGACGGCTTCGCGCTCGGCGATCTGCGCTTCCAGGTCGTCGAGTTCGGCGTACAGCACGCCCACCTGACGAAGGTAACGACCCTCAAATGCTCTCAATTGGATACGCAAGTCAGCCACTTCCGACTCAAGCTCCGCCAACAGGCCGCGAATGCCACTCAGCTCGTCGCGGTGGTAAGCAAGCTCAATCTCTGCGGGCGCGGGTTGACGAACCAGTGAGCTGGGCACGGAGCCTCCCTGTCAATTATTCCATGCTGGGTGGCCGTGGTTTCCTGACAACGGGGACCTGCCTTGTCCGCCGATGAGTGGGGAGGCCCATTGCGCTCAGGTTGGTGTAAACGGGAACGCCCGCAGAGTTACCGTCCCAGATTCCCACAGGTGCACAATCTTCACTTGACTCGACCCGGCACAGGACGTTACGCTTTCGCCAACATCGTCACTCATTTGGCAACTCTCGCCAACCCGATGGCCGCACACACCGCGTCGAAAGTCGCGAGTCGCGATGGGCGCCGGCCATGCATCGATGTTTCCCCCCGAACGTCTAAACTCAAAGCTGCTTCTGACGGAGGTCAGGTCCAACCTTGGTAAAAAAAGCACTGCATCTCACGCCCGGTATCGAGCCTCTGTACGGCACGCGCGACGAGAATCTTCGCCTGATGGAAGACAAACTGAACGTCCAGATCGATCTTCGATCCGACTCCATCCACGTGGAGGGCCAGGCGCCCGATGTGGCCCGGGTCGAAGGCATCTTCGCCGATTTCGAGCATCTCCGAAAACTTGGCGTACACCCCCACAACGGCGAACTGAACGCATTGCTGAAGATGGTTGTGGCGGACCCTTCGGTAAATTTGCGCGGGCTGGTGGAGAGCGGCAAGCAGCGCTCAGCGGGCGTCAAACGCATGGTTCAGCCGCGGTCGCCGAATCAGCGCAAGTACGTCGAGGCGATCGAAGGCAGCGACATGGTGTTCGGCTTTGGGCCGGCGGGCACGGGAAAGACTTATCTGGCGGTAGCGATGGCGGTCAGTGCGCTGATGGCGAAGAAGGTTTCGCGCATCATTCTGGTTCGTCCGGCTGTCGAAGCGGGAGAACGGCTGGGGTTCCTGCCCGGCAGCCTACAGGAGAAGGTCGACCCCTATATGCGCCCGCTTTATGACGCGCTTTATGATCTCCTGGATCCCGTCAAAGTCGACAAAATGCTGGAAACCAATGTGATTGAGATCGCGCCTCTGGCTTTTATGCGCGGCCGAACGCTTTCCGAAGCGTTCATCATCATGGACGAGGCGCAGAACACTACCTGCGAGCAAATGAAGATGTTCCTGACTCGACTGGGCAACGACTCCAAGGCCGTCATTACGGGTGACCTGTCTCAGATCGACCTTCCGAATCCCAAGAAAAGTGGTTTGCTGGATGCGCTTAGCGTGCTCGATGGCGTCGAAGGCATCAAGTTCTGTCACTTCGAAGATGTCGATGTGGTGCGCCATCAGCTGGTTCAGCGAATCGTTCGGGCGTATGACTCTCACGGGCGCGCTCAGCAGATGCCGCTGGTGGTGGATGGTTCTCCGATGACGCTGGCCGACGAAGCGCCCCGGCCCGCGCCTGTACTGAAACCGCAGTAGCGATTGGAGACCGTGATTGCGGGCGTAAATGAAGCCAATTGTCCCGCAATCACGGTCTACCCCACTGCGACCGTCTCGATCCCCAACGGGCTGGCAAGCTTTTCGAGCCTGGCAGCGACATGTCCTAAGCCGATGGCGCAGTGATGCGCCGGGCCCTGAGCTTTCCATTCCTCTAGAAACGGGCCGCTCCGGCGAATCGACGAGACCGAAGCTCACAACCTCCCGCCGCGGCCCGACAAGGGGTTATGAAACGCGATTTAGATAGCGTTTCAGGCGCGTATCGTGGCCTTCAAACGGCTGCCAGCGCCTCCAGGCCTGCGCCGAACAATCCAATGCGCACCTTCGAGCCATCGTTGCTATGTCCTCCAGATGACAGAGGGTGCACGGCCAAGATAAAGCCGTGAAGACGAAATCCGGAGCGACAACCGCTTGGCCAACTTGCCTATTGTGGCTGACCTGTCAAATAATGCGCAGATATTGTCAGACAGACTTTTTCAGGCGCAGAAGGTTTTTAGTCTGTGCGTATCCGAGTTCTTTTCCTGGGGGCAGACCCGTTGATCAAGCGAATGTTCGCGTTGCTGTTGGTAGTTCTAACCTCCGCCGCACTGTGCGCACAGGACGGGCCTGTGTCCTCCAGGGAGCCCGGCCTGCTGTTTTATCTTTCGGGGGATCACGGCTTCCGCGCCGACTACGCGGCCGGCAAGGCCGACCCCAACTTTCTGAAGGACGTGAAGATCGTTCCGGGCGGCGCGAAGGGGTCTTTTCTGCAGTGTGGGGACGATCAACTACTGTCCTATTGGGCGCCGGGCAACATCTATGCGCAGCGTGGCACACTCAGCTTCTTCTGGCGTTCCCGCACGCCCGTGGACGCGACAGAATTTCCTGTCTTCCGCGTGGGCTATGGCGACCACTCGAGCTGGGACATGGTCTGGCTGCGAATCGACTACAACGGCCACGGCTTCGATGCTTTTGTCACCGACATCAATCTCGGCCGTACCCGGGTCTCGGTCGCCCTGCCGAACTTTCCCAAGCCAGAGGAATGGGTTCACCTTGCGTTGAGCTGGGACGAGACGACCGGTATTCGTTTCTATGTGAATGGCAAACTGGCCGC
Organism: Terriglobales bacterium; assembly: GCA_038230455.1. Lineage (GTDB taxonomy): Bacteria > Acidobacteriota > Terriglobia > Terriglobales > Acidobacteriaceae > Granulicella. Next base: position 182,289 of record JBBRNF010000009.1, on the reverse strand, counting down.
GACCAAGCCCGCTACTGGCGTCTTTGATGCGGCGCTCGACCAGTTTGGCCCGCACTCGCGCATCATCGGGCCTACTGGCGTCGAGGCTTCGTACAACTACGACCGTGGCGGCGATATGGACGAGCTCCGCATTTATGACAGTGCACTCTCCGACGAAAATATCGGTGCGCTGGCGAAGAACGGAGCGCCGCAGACGACAGCGCCTGCAAAAGGCGGTTTCACCAGCAAAGCGGCGCGGGACGACTGGTGGCTCCGCCATGGATGGAACCGCCCGGCGGACTTTCCTGCGCCTCTGCCAGCGCCGGCCACAACCATCCGGAAGGTTCAGATCAACGACGTATACGACCTGAAGCGATGGTGGTGGAAGGGAACCGACGGCATCCGCGAGACGACCTGGCCCGGCGTCTACAATCGCTCGCGCCTGACTGGGCGGTTCGACTACTTTCAGCTTCCGGACTGGGACTGCTACTCGTTGTCTGGCAAGTCCGTGGTGTTTGATTTGCCTGATGAGCCGTGGAATCACCTGGAGTTCGAAGGGGGGGCGTGGGGCAAGCTTGAACTTCTGACTCCCGGGGCGGGCAATTCCGCCGCGATAGCCGACCCTGACCAGCACGACACCTCTCCGCAACTTGCGAGGCTGCTTTTTGACCGGCCGAAAGGCCAGCAGCACACCACGCACGATGTTGCGCAGCCGGTTACCGGTGAGAAGGTGCGCTTCACCAACGTGGAGCAGGAGTGGCCCATCCAGGAGTTCGCCGCGTACAACATCCATGCTGGAGCGGAACCCGCTGGTATTGCCACGTTGCTCTACAGTGTTTCTGCCGTCAGCCCGTCCGACAATCCTTCCCTGACGCCGCTGACTGAGTTCATCGAAGGGCGCTTCCCGGCCGACGAACGCGCGACGCTGGTTGCGGTGCCCGGGGCCACGGGTTCGACTCGCGCTCCGGCCCGTTCCCGCGATCATGCGCCGGCTGCGGTCTCCGCTGCGATGCCGGTTGCCCACATCCTTATTCCAGCCGATTTTCGCGATCTTCAAGCCGACACCGGCCATGGCACCTCTTACACATGGGAGAACATGCACGCTGGACTGGACGGCATCGCTATCGACCTTCCCGGGCTCAACCTGAAGCCCACTCATGGCGCATATATTCCGATGGAGATCTCGATCAGAGACCCGTTGTGGCCGATGCGTGACCTGCTGGACGTCAACTTCTCGGTCAAACCGGGCGCGGCTCACACGCTGTGGCTGGACACGCGCGACCGCATTCTGCCAAACGGCAAGAGCCTGTGGCTTACGATCGCCTCGGCCAGCCCGGAGTTCAGCGCCGCCGCGCTCGAAGGCGTGCATCTGCGTCTCATTTTCAAGCCCTGGAAAGACGCGTTGCCGGAGCACATTGCCGACCGCCTGACCCAGGTTCGGGACAATTACGCGAATATGGTGGAAGAGTCGGTGAACTCGCGGAAGCTGAATGAGTTCAATCGCTTCGACGCGGACATCACGGATCTGCTGCGGGTTGACCCTGAAAACGATCTCGGCCGCAAGTACTGGAACGAGATGAACCACGAGCAGGTCCGGCCACCCTTTGTCGCGCCAGTTGCACCGGCTGGCGTGCCGGCCTGGGCTTTTCTGCAGGTTACGGACCTTGGCTTGTTGAAGCGCGAAATCAACTGGTACGTCGACAACCGCCAGATATCCAATGGCGAGTTCGGCGGTGGTTTGTCGGACGACAGTGACTTCCTCAACTGGTGGCCCGGCCTTGCCTTTATGGGTGCCGACCCGGCAAAGCTGAAGGCGTCGGTCTTGAAGACCATGGAAGAGATGTACCGGCAGAAGATGTTTACCAATGGCCTTGCGACCGCGCAATACGACGAACTGCACGCGTATGAAGATGGGCTCAACGTGCTGGCGCAGTCCATGGTGCTCGACTTCGGCAGCCCCAAGCAGATCGAGCGTGCCATGGAAACCTCGCGAAGGCTCCAGTGGCTGACGGGGATCAACTCCGCCGGGCAGCGGCAGATTCGCTCCAGCTATTACAGTGGCACAAAGATGGCGGAGAACGGCGTCTGGGGATGGGCCAAGAGTCGAAGCTACTTCGTTTACCACCCGGCGCTTTCGCTGGTGGACTTCAACGGAGCGCCCGAGACACGCAAGATGGTGTTAGAGACCGCTGACGGGTTCCTCGCCCATCGCCACATCGATCCCGACGGCAAGTACCGCCTGCACTACACGGTCAACTTCCACACCAACGAAGACCTTCCGGGCAGTCAAGACCCCTGGTTCGTGCTCTGGGCGGCGTATCGCTGGACGGGCGACAAGAAGTACATCGCTCCCTTCGCTGACGACCCGCCGGCATCGCTACGGGCCATCAATGCAGACGCGCTGGATATGCTCGACGTGCGCGATACCTGGGGCAAGGAGCTGCTCAACTCGGGCAGCTCAAGCCAGCGTTCGGACGCTGGCGTGGCGAGCGAAACCAACCTTCATTTCCAGTGGCAGCTTACTGGCAATACGCGGGCTCTCGAGAAGTTGTACACGATGCAGATCCAGACGGCCGAAGAGCGTAAGTTCATCAATACCGAAGGCAGCCTCTGGATAGACCGCGTGTATTTCAATAATGGCGAGCTACAGCGTGCACGTCTTGGCGGAGTGGCTTTGATGCGTAACGGCATCTATCCGGGCAACGTCGTCAGCTGGGCGTTCGACGCCCCGGCCAACGAGCAAAGCGTTGCCATTCTCGTACCTGAGGCCACGCCGGACCACATCAAGGTGATCGCTTACAACCTGTCTGACAAGCCGGTCAGTTCCCACATGACTGGGTGGGAGATCGACCCTGGCACCTGGGAGATTGCGCAAAGTACTCAGGCAACCGAGAATGCGCCGTTGGAAAATACCCAGACTCGCAGCGGGGATTTTGAGCGAAGCCGCGACCTGACTTTCACGTTCGCTCCGCGGACCACCACGGTGCTGGATCTGAAGCTGGTGAAGAAGGGCGTGCCCTACTGGTCGCGCCCGGACCTGGGCCTTGACCGTGAAGACATCAAACTGGGCAAGGCAAACATGTCGGTCACGGTCCACAGCGTGGGTGCTGTGGATGCGCCAGCCGCTACTGTGGTGGTGCGCGATCGCGTGGGAAAGGTCGTTGCAAAGACTGCAACGCCGCCACTGCGCGCGCCGACGGACCTCTTGCCGAAGACCGCAACGGTTACTCTCAAACTGCCATCCAACGCCGATTTGACCGGAGGCAGTGTCAGCATCGAGTCGTCCGGCAGCGTACCGGAGATCACGCAGATGAACAACCGCGTCCCGCTGAACGGAGCGCGCTGAGGTTTTGAGCAGCAGAAGGAGGAAATGTGGCAGCAGAAGAAATCGAAGTGATCGCGTCCAGGGACGAAATCATGTCCGTGCCTGAGCAGGGTCTGCGGCGTCAGGTCATGTCGTACAGTCCGTCCATGATGCTGGTACGGCATCGCATGCAAAAGGGCTGGGTCGGCGCCAAGCACAGCCATCCGCATGAACAGATGGTGTTCGTGATCAGTGGCCACATCGTGTTCGAGCACCCCGGGGGCAAGGTGGAAGCCAAGGCAGGGGACAGCTTCATTGTGGCAGGCAATGTGGAGCACCAGGCGTGGGCGCTCGCCGACTCCGAGGTGCTGGACTTCTTTACGCCTTACCGCGAGGATTACGCTTCGCTTTAGAGGGCTTACGTTCGATGAAGCGATAGATGGAGCAGAGTTCGTCGCCCGTGGAGCCGTACTCTTTCTGCTGCGCAATGGCGGCGAGGTCGGCGACGTGGTCTTCGGTGGACATGGCGACCCGGCCCTCCCAGAGACGCTCGAACGCTGGATGATGGTCGAGCAGAGAGCCGTGCTCGGCATTGACGTACAAGAGATCGAAGGCATTGGGGTGAGCGGTGAGGTGCCGCTTCACGTGCTGCAGGAAGCGGCGCAGGACCGGCGTTTCGAATGGGTGGAAAAGGAACGCGAGCGTGGGGGTGAGCGGAAGCGGGTGGATGGTGGCGTCCGCGTGATGCAGGGTGATGGGCGAGAGCGGTGTGGTCGCGGAGTCGGTGATCCAGAGTTGGATGTTGGCGCGCGCGATCTGCGCGAGCCCTGGGTTGAGCTCGATGCCTGCGACGGCGGCGAAGGGGAACTGTGAGGCCAGCAGGACGGCTCGGCCCTTGCCTGCGCCTACGTCGAGAAATGTGTACCGCTCGATGGAATAGGAAGGCGAACAGCGCTGCAGCCAGTGATCGACGATGCCTTCGAGGATGCTTGGAGCGACGCCGTAGTAGGCGGTGAGCTCGTCGAAGGGCGCGCTTGTGCCCCGGGCGATGACCTTCGCTGGCAGCAGACCCGAGGTGTTTGTGCCGTGGCGCTGGTCGAAGGGATGAATCGCGGCTTGGCGCTTGGTGGACATATGTTTTGCGGCCTCGCAGCCCAGATCCGAAGGGCCCGAGCCGGGCATTCACTTATTGCAATATCGCGAAGACTGGGGGGAGCAGACTTATGTGCGTGCGTGTGATGGCGGGCAAACCCGCGAGACGGTTTTCGATCTGCGCCTGGAGTTGTGCGGTCGCGGCTTCGTCAGCGGAGGGTGCGGTCAAGGTGATATGGGCGGTATAGCGCATGCCTATGCCGGGGATCGTAGCGCCGGGTGCTTGTAAGTCCTGGCGTAGGGTGGCGGACCGGACAAGCTTGAGTTCGACGATGTTGCGCTTGAGGACCGGGTCATAACAATCGTGCAGGGCTTCGAGAAGGTCGGCATCGGTCACAGCGCGACGTCCTGATGGTGCGCCACGCAGGAGTTGACGTGGTTCTGCAGCTGGTCGAGCCAGCCGGGGCGGTTCGACGGGTGCAGGTGCTCCTGCCGGTAGAAGAGCAGCCACGTGCGGCAACCGTTCAGGGCCGTAAGCTCTTCCCTGGAAGTTGGCGGAGAGAGATTGACTTTGTTGCTGCTGTCGAGAGTCTGGGCGAGTGTCTTGAGAGCGGGCTGGAACTTGTCGTCTGGCGCGTCGCGGAGGGCGGCGGCGCTATCGAAGACAGGCCACGCGGGTGAGTTGCCGGGGACGATGGGGCGCGTGGGCGAGGCCGGGGGAGGCTGCTGCTGGACGTGACGCGTACGGGAGAAGTTCCAGGCGCCGAGCGCGAGGATGACGACGATGAGAACGTAGTGGCGAGGGCGAAAGCGCATGGTGTCCTGGGGTGTTCTAGTGGGTGCGGTCGACGAGGTACTGCGCGAGGGACTTGAGCGGCGTGGCGGCCTGGCCGAGGGGCTCGAGCGCGGCGAAGGCGTCGGCGATGAGCTCAGCGGCATCGTGTTTCGATTGGGGGACCCCGAAGACGGCTGGCCATGTGGCTTTGTCGGCGGCGGCGTCCTTGCCGGCGGTCTTGCCGAGCTCGGCGGAGGTCTGGGTCATGTCGAGGATGTCGTCGACGATCTGGAAGGCGAGGCCGGCTTTCTCGCCGAAGGTGCGTAGGCGGGCGATGGTGTCGGCGGCGAGGTGGGCAGCTTTCGGTTTCGTGCCGAGACCGAGCAGACTGCCAGCGACGATGCTGACGGTGATGAGCGCGCCGGTTTTGGCGCGGTGGATGCGTTCGACGAGCTCTGCGGTGGGCTTTGCGCCGCCGCCTTCTAAATCCATGACCTGGCCGCCGATCATGCCGGGGGCGAGCGAGCCGGGAAGGTCTGCACCGACGCCGGTGCCGACGGCAATGGCGACTTCGCGGAGGATGGCGACGACGGTCGCAGGCGGTGCCGGAAGGTGCGCGATGGTGTGGAAGGCGAGGGTCTGGAGCGCGTCTCCGGCGAGGATGGCGGTGGCTTCGCCGAAGGCGACGTGGCAGGTGGGCTGGCCGCGGCGGAGATCGTCGTTGTCGAGCGCGGGCAGGTCGTCGTGGATGAGTGAGTAGGTGTGCAACATCTCGATGGCGGAGCCGAGATCGGCTGCACCGTCAGGCAGCGTGCCCGCGACGGCGCGGGCGGCTTCCATGCAGAGGATGGGGCGCAATCTTTTTCCGCCTGCGAAGGTGGAATGGCGCATGGCGCGATGGATGGAGTGGGGCTCGGTGGTGGCGGCAGGCAGCAGGCGCTCGAGCGCTGCGTCGGTCAGTGCGACTCCGGTCGAGAGCAAGGTATTTACGTCGATACTCATAGGGTCAAGCCTCGATTCTACGCGAGCGTGTGCGGAGGATGAGGGCGACGTATGCGGTCGCGGCAAACACGCTGAGAGCGATGCCGATCTGTTGGTCGAGCGTGCGGTGCCAAGCGATCTGCAGCGTGGAGTGCCCGCGGGGGACGGCGAGAACGGTGAGGCCGTCGTCGCGGGGATCCTCGGTATAGGCCTGGGCAACCTGATCGTTGAGGAGGAAGCGCCACGAGGGATATTGGCGGAGGTTGAGGATGAGGAACTCGGATTTTGGCGCGTCGATGGCGACGGTGAAGGGAGCGGCTACGGGAGTTGGAGGGAGGCTGGCGGTTACGGGTCGCGGATCCGCTGTTTCGCCCTCGGTCGCGGGCTGAGCGGCTGGATTGGGTTTGGAGCCTGGGGCAATTGCGGCGGGGTCTGGAGAGAGCCAGACGGGCGGGTCGTCGGAGCGCAGGGCGTCGTTGTCAGCGCTGGTTGGTGTGTACTCGTCGGTCGGCTCGAAGCCTGCGTGGACGCGAAAGGCCTGGGCGCGGAAGGCAAGGCGGTCCTCGGCTTCGCAGCCCTGCCGAAAGTTGTGAATAGAGGCGAAGGTGAGTGCGGCGGCCATGGCGAGGGCAATGGGTGCGGCGAGGCGGTTCAGATTGAGGAGAGCGACCGCCAAGGACAGAGCAAGGACCACCGCGAGAACCGCCAGGATGCGCCATGGGAACTGAAGGAAGGCGAGGTCCGGAAAGTGCGCCCAAATCGGCGCGGAGAGTGGGGTGACGAGTAGGGCGATGGCGAGGGCAAGGGCCGTGATGCTGAGTGCTGGCAAATTGTGCGTGGCTCTGGTTCGGTGTGAGCGGAGCCAGAGTGTAGCGAGTGAAGCGAAGGTGAGGGCGAGTAGCGTGATGGCGATGAGGGAGGCGGTGTGGAGGACGGCGTCGTGGGGGCCGTCGCCGGTGTGGCCGAAGAGGAAGTTGTCCTGAAAGCGCATGCCGGGAATGATAGCCATCGCGATCTGGACGAAGCGCCGCTCATAGGCTGCGGGAATGAGGTAAAACGTGCCGAGTGCGAGGCCGAGGGCGGTTCCGGCGGTGGCGGTTATGGCGAGATGAAGTCTTTCGGCACCCGATTTGGCGATGAAAATCAGGCGCGTTGCGAAGAGGAAGGCAAGGACGTAGCAACCCATGACGGCGGCCGGGGCGTTGGTGAGCCAGAGCAGGGCTATGGGCAGGGCGATGCCGGTGATGGTGGGGCGCAGGCGGAGCGCGGCGAGCAGAAGTAGCGGGAGCCAGGCGGCGGCGAGGAGTTCGGCGTAGGCGCTGCGCTCGTACGCGGTGAAGAGCATGTACGGGTTGGCGACGTAGAGGATGGCGGCGAACACGGCGGCGTTCGGCGGCGCGAAGTGGCGCGCGAGGCGAAGCATTGCCAGGCCTGCGAACGAGAGGATGAGAAACGTATAGAGCGTTGGTACCAACGCAATGGGAAAGATGAGGGTGAGTGTCGCACCGAGCATCCACGAGAGCGGGGGGTAGAAGAGGAAGCGAGGTTCGCCCGCGTTGTAGGCGGATGAGAACGTCCAGTGCGGGAGGAGAGTGCCGTGGCGGAGCTGCTCGGCGGCGTCGAGCCAGGATTGGGTGTGGAAGACGAAGTCGTGGCCGCAGGAATCGCCGTTGAGCAGCAGCGGGACCGTGGCAATGAGCGCGGCGCAGAGGACAAGGATGGGATCGCGCCGCATGTGTCTAGCGTAACGCGTCGAAACGTGTCTGAAAGCGACGTCCAAGAATCGGGAGGTGAGTCAGCTTTTGACAGGCGCGATTGCAACAGCGAAAGCAAACGCGGATTCCCTTCGGCATTGACCGACGAAAGGCGGGATTAGACGGGGCCAAGCGGGAGGTGGGGCGGGGCTGGAAGCTCGAGGCGGATGGGGTCGCCTGGGCGGACGTCGCCGGAGTGAAGGACGATGGTCATGATGCCAGCGCGGCGGGTCTTCGTGGCTGTGGCGTCCGGTGCGCCCCAGAGGTGCTGGAGGAGACCTGTGCGAAAACGGTCGATCTGTACGCACGGGGTGCGGAGGCCGGTGACCTCTACAACTGCTTCCGGGCCGAGGTGCAGGCGGGTGCCGAGCGGGAGCGAGAGGAGTTCGAGGCCGTTGGTGAGGATGTTCTCTCCCAGGTCGCCGGGGACGATGTCGAAACCTTTTGCGGCGAGTTCTCCCAGCATCTCCCCCGCGAAGAGGTGCACCTGGCAGAGGTTTGGATGGGCGGGGTTGCGGCGCTTGAGATAGAGGTGCTGGGTGGTGGCGCCGCGGTGGGCGTCTCCTTCCACTCCTTCGCCGGCGATGAGGCGGATGCGGGTCTGCGGCTGCTTGGAGAAGCCGTGATGGGGACTGACGGAGACGGCGTCTATGTGTGGCATGGGGTTCCGGGGTCCGTTCGATAGGTTTTACGGGACATATCGAGGATACCTGCGGTGATGCAGCGGAGCCTCTTCAAGCTGGTTTCCAGATCAGGGGGATGGCTGCGCCGACCAGACAGCGAACCAGTATCTCCTCGGCTCTTCGGGCACGCGCTCTATACTCCTTGACATGCTACGACTACGTTTGTCTCAAACTGCTGGCGTCCTGGTTGCGTCAATCTGTGCTGTCGGATGTACGCTGCGCGCCCAAAGCTTTCGTGTCCATATTCCCGCAGAGGCGCGGCCCCTCCAAAGCGGTGGGACGCGGGCAGCGGAGCCCGGGCCTCTGGATGGCCGGCTGCTGCTGTTGCTATCGAACGATTCCAGTGCGGAGCCACGCATGCAGATCGACGACACGCCCAAATCGCAGAACGTCTTCGGCATGACACTCAAGGGCGCAAAGCCGGGGAGCACAGTGACGGTGGACGACAGTGCGAATGGATATCCGTACGCACGCGTCAGTGAACTGCCGCCCGGCACATACACGGTGCAGGCATTGCTGAATCTGTATGAGACTTTTCATATGGGCGACGGCCGGACCTTGAAGCTTGCTCCGGATCGCGGGGAAGGCCAGCACTGGAACCTGGCGCCCGGCAATCTTTACAGCAAGCCTCTTCAACTTACAATCGGCGCGAATGGCAAGCCTGCGCGCGACGTCGATGTGACGCTGACCGAGGTGATTGCTCCCATCGCTTCCATCCCGGATTCGGAGTTTGTCCGGCGGCTGCGCGTTCCGTCGGCGCTTTTGACGAAGTTCTGGGGGCGGCCGGTGTTTCTCTCGGCTACGGTGCTCGTGCCTGCGGGGTTCGACAAGCATCCGGACGCACGGTTCCCGCTGATGCTGTTTGAAGACCACTTTAACGACGGCTTTGCGGAGTTCCGCACGTCGCCTCCGGACCCGGATTTGAAGCCTGATTACTCGGAGCGATTTCACCTTCCAGGGTATAACCGCATCCAGCAGGGGGAGGCTTACAAGTTCTACAGGAGCTGGATTGCGAAGGACTCTCCGCGCTTCCTGGTGGTGAAGATTCAGACCGCGAATCCGTTCTATGACGACAGCTATGCGGTGGATTCGGCGAACCTCGGTCCTTATGGAGAGGCCATCGAAACGGAGCTGCTGCCGGCGGTGGAAAAGCAGTTTCACGCCATCGGGCAAGGATGGGCGCGGTTCCTGTATGGCGGTTCCACGGGAGGGTGGGAGGCGATGGCGGCCCAGGTCTTTTACCCCGACCACTACAACGGCGCTTTCATCGCGTGCCCGGACCCGGTAGACTTCCACGCCTTCACGAACATTGATCTTTATAGCGAGAAGAATGCGTACTTCACGACCGGCGCCAACAAGCGGATCGAACAGCCCGCCATGCGCGACTACCTGGGCCACACCACAATCACCCAGCGCGGCGTAAACCAGTATGAGGCCGCCCTGGGGGACCATGGCCGGTCCGGCGAGCAGTATGACATCTGGCAGGCAGTCTTCTCTCCCGTCGGGCCGGATGGATATCCGGCGGCGATCTTCGACAAGCAGACGGGCGTGATCGATCCAGGTGTCGTGAAGTACTGGCACGATCATTACGACCTGACTGCGAAGCTAGAGCGGGAGTGGCCGCATCTGCAGCCGAAGCTGGAAGGCAAGCTGCACGTCTTTGTGGGTTCCGATGACACCTACATGCTGAACGACGCGGTGTACTTGCTGGAGGACTTTCTGCAAAAGGCCGATCCGCCGGCCCATGCCGAGGTGGCCTACGGTCCTCGCGCGGAACATTGCTGGAACGGCGATCCGAAACTTTCGAACGCCTACAGTCGCCTGCACTACGAAACCCTCTACGTACCACGCATCCTGAAACGGATCGAGCAGACAGCACCGAAGGGAGCAGACCTGACGAGCTGGCGATACTGAGCGGTTACGCCCAGCCCGCGCAACCAGTCCCGCACAACCAGTCCGCACAACCAGTCCGCACACTATGCGACGCCAGCTACCCGGAGGGATGTCAGGGTTTGGCGACGTGGGTGAGGCGGGTGATGTCGTTGAAGATGACGAAGGCGGCGAACGCGATGAGGCAGACGAAGGCGACCTGGTAGACGCGTTCTTTTACCTGCTGGTTGAGGTCACGGCGCATGGCGGCTTCGATGGCGAGGAAGAGGATCATGCCGCCGTCGAGGATGGGGATCGGCAGCAGGTTGAAGATGCCGAGGTTGACCGAGATGAAGGCCATGAGCTCGAGGATGGTGTTCCACCCGGGGACGTTGAAGGCCTGGTGGACCTGCTGGCCGATGCCGATGGGGCCGGCGACAGACTTGACCGAAATGTGGTGGGTGAACATGCCCTTGATGACGTCCACGATGAGGCCGCCATACTTGAGGGTGCGGGCCGCGGCCTGTGCGATACCCGTGCCGAGCGAGAGATTGCTGACCAGCACGGGCGGAGCGGCGGCCTGGAAGCCGATCTGGTAGGCCTTGCCGTCGGGGGTGTCCACCTGCGCGGGTGTGATGCTGAGGGTGACGGGCTGGCCATTGCGCAGGACCTGCACGGCGAGCGGCTTGCCGGCCTGGTCCTGAAGGAAGGGCTTGAGCGCGGGCACCGAGTGGGGAGTGAAGCCGTTGAAAGAGACGAGGGTGTCGCCGGGGCGGAGGCCTGCAAGCTGGCCCGGCATACCGGGGCTGATCGAGGATTCGCCGGACGCGACCTGCATGGGTTCAGTCTGCTCGCGGGGAATCAGGCCGAGTTTGCGGAGATCGAAGCTTTCCGGGCCGCCCTTGGCGGCGATTTGCAGCGACGTGTCCGTGCGCTTGCCGTCGTGCACGAACGAGAACGGGACGGTCTGGTTGAGGTTCAGGACAGACTGCGCATTGATGTCTTCCCAGGTAGGATTTTCGACGGTGTTGTAGTGGACGACGGCGTCGCCGGAGCGAAGGCCGGTCGCGGCCGCGGGCGAAGTCTGGGGAACGTAGTCGGTGACGGCAGCACCGTAGCGGTAGACTTCCACCTCGTTGTGGAAGAGGGCAAGGCCGAGGAGAAGGAAGAAGGCGAGGATGAAATTGGCGGTGGGGCCGGCGAGGGCGATGATGACGCGCTGCCAGCGCGGGTGGGCGTTGAACTCGCCGAGGTCACCGCTGGGGGCCTGGCCGGGTACGTCGCCTGCCATTTTTACGTAGCCGCCGAGAGGAAGAACCGAGAGGCGGTAGTCGGTGCCTCCGCTACGAAAGCCGAAGAGGCGGGGACCAAAGCCGATGGAGAAGGTTTCGACGCGGACGCCGGAGAGCTTGGCGGCGGCGAAGTGGCCGAACTCATGGACGAGGACCATGATGCCGAGGACGACGAGGAGCTCAAGGGCGGTGGCGAAGAATTCAGCGCTGATGTGCATGGGTGGTTGACGGGCCTTTGTGCGCGGTGCGGAAGGGGCGCGTTAGAAATGCGCGTTACGTGAGTGAGGCAATGTGCTCGCGTGCGGCGTGGCGGGCGGCTTCGTCGGCGGAAAGGACCAACGATATGGACGCGGGCGCATGCGCCGGGGTGAGCGCGAGTACAGCTTCTATTGTACGGGGGATGCCGAGGAAAGGGATGCGGCCGGCAAGGAAGGCTTCGACGGCGACTTCGTCAGCGGCGTTGAGGGCGATGCAATGCGCCTGGCTGGCTGCGGCGGCTTCATAGGCCAGGCGCAGGCAAGGGAAGCGGGCGAAGTCGGGGGGCTGGAAGTCGAGGCGGGAGAGGGCAGCCATATCGAAGGTCAGGTCGCTGGGGATGCGGTCCGGGTAAGCGAGGGCGTAGAGGATAGGCAGGCGCATGTCGGTAACGGAGATCTGCGCGAGGATGGAGCCGTCGACGTACTCGACCAGCGAATGGATGGTGGATTGAGGGTGGACGGTGACCCTGACCTGCGATGGCGGGAGATTGAAGAGGCGGCAGGCCTCTATGATCTCGAGGCCCTTGTTGAGCATGGTGGCAGAGTCTACGGTGATGCGCCTGCCCATGACCCAGGTGGGGTGCTTGAGGGCTTGGGCGGGTGTGATGTGCTCGAAGTCCGCGAGGGGGGTGTTGCGGAAAGGGCCGCCCGACGCCGTGAGCCAGATTTGCTTCACTTCGTTGGCGGTGCCGCCGCGGAGGCATTGGTGGATGGCGTTGTGTTCGGAGTCGATGGGCAGAAGGGCGACGTTGTTTTCGCGGGCCGCTGCGAGGATGAGATCGCCAGCGGCGACGAGGCATTCCTTATTGGCCAGGCCGACGGTCTTGCCGGCCTGTACTGCCGCGTAAGTGGCTTCGAGGCCGGCGACTCCGACGATGGCTGAGACGACAAAATTGACGTCGGGGTGGGTGGCGACCCGCACGGTGCCGGCGGTGCCGTGGACGACTTCTACCCCGCTGATGCCCGCGGAGTGCAGGCGGGTTCGAAAGGCGTCAGCGAGCCCTTCGGTGGCAAGCGAGACGAGTTGAGGGTGCCAGCGGGCGGTCTGCGCGAAGGCGATGTCGAGGTTGGTGCCGGCGGCGAAGGCAATGGGGAGGAAGCGGTCGGGGTATGACTCGCAGATGCTTAGGGTGCTCTGGCCGATAGAGCCGGTAGAGCCGAGGAGGGCGATTTTCTTCACCAAGCTATTTTCGCAGAGAACCCTTAAAAGATGCTGAGGGAGTAGTACTCGCGGAGGGCGAGGACGAACCAGAGGGCGGGGGCGGCGAGGAGGAGGGCGTCGATGCGGTCGAGGATTCCGCCGTGGCCGGGGAGGAGGGTGCCGGAATCTTTGACGTTGACACCGCGTTTGAGGGCGGACTCGAGGAGGTCGCCGAGCTGTGCGGCGAGGTTGAGCAGGATGGCGAGGAGGAGGGACTGCCACCAGGGCTCGGTGGTGTGGAGACGGGTGAAGTTAGAGCCGTGGCGCGACAGGTACTCGCCTGCACCCACCAGGGCCATTCCGAAGATGACGGAGGCGACGACGGAGGCGATGGCGCCTTCCCAGGTCTTGTTAGGAGAGAGACGCGGGGCGAGCTTGCGACGGCCGAAACGTTTGCCGATGTAAAGCGCGGCGATGTCTCCAGACCAGACGCAGAGGAAGAGGAAGAGCAGAAGGGCGGGACCATCTTCTTCACGGCCCATGCGGGGGAGGAGGGTGAGCGGATAAGCGATGTAAAGCAGAGCGAAGAGGCCGGCAGCGGTTTCGCCGAGTACGCGGTCCAGAGGCGTCTTGAAGGCGTTCCAGGCGAACAGGATGAGCGTGGCGGCGGAGACCGCTGTGATGGTGTCCTGCGGACGGTCGTAGACGACGAGAAAGAAAAGCACGACGGAGGCGGCCATCCACCAGATGGGGACGGGACTGCCGCCTGCGCCGGCGAGCTGAATGTACTCGTAGGCGGCGAGGGCGGCTACCAGGGCGGAGAGGATGGTGACCATCCAGGGCGCTCCGAAGAGCACGAGAGCAACGACTCCGACGATCAGAACGGTGGCTGTGAGGATGCGTTTCATCGGTCTGGTTGAGGATACACGCGGCGGGTGGAAAGCGGGGAGGCGATTGCCTGGCGGCGTTTACGGCCTTCGTCGCCGTCATCTGGTACTTCAGATTAAAACTTAGGGTTTAAATAAGAGGTTACCTTGTTGTTACTTACAGTCTGACCGTAACAGCTATCACAAAACTATTGATTTTACTGTGCTTTTGAATATCCATGCATACTTGAACTCGTGAGTCGCCAAGGATTGATCGGACAGTATTTCGGTCTTGCAAACGGCGACTTAACTACGCTGTCAAGAGGAAATTCATGAAACTCATCACTGCTGCACTGATCCTGGCCACCACCCTCGGAGTATTTTCACTCTCGGCTTCCGCAGACACCCTTACTCTCGTTTCGACGGGGGGCGTAGCTGTTGATGGTGAGTACATTTACCCCTATAACTTCAGCTTGAATGGCTCGACGACGACCATTCCACTGATGTGCATCGAGTTCAGCCGCCAGATCACGCAGGGCGAGACGTGGAATGTGACCGCCAACGCCATTCCCCTGGACAACTCTCAGGCTTCGATCGACCGTCGCGCGATGGCGATCCTGCTGTATGAGTTGAAGACGGGCTATAACGGCAACTCCATCAGCGACTATCAGTTTGCGGCCTGGAGCATTCTGGACAGCGCGGCATTGGCTGGCAAGAGCGGCTACACCGCAAATGCGCAGGCTCTGGCTGCGTTGGCCTTGACCCAGGCGGCAGGCTCGGGCCCGGGCTTTGCGGGCTTTACGTACACGGGCTTCACGTTGTACGTGCCGACGTCCGACACGACCGGCTGGACCGCCGGGCAGCCGCAGGAACTTATTGGCGGCGCACCTGCACCGACTCCGGAACCATCCAGCCTGGCTTTGCTTGGAACCGGTGTGCTCGGGATTGGCGCGGCACTTCGCAAGAGGTTTGCGCCGCGCGCGTAGCAGGTCTTCCCAGGTCCAAGAACGGGGCGGCGCTAGGGGGCCGAGTCGAGAGACTCGGCCTTTTTTACGTTTTGCGGGGGAGTAGGACAAAATGGAGAGATGAAGAATGCGGCGATGCTCAACCCTCGTGAAGCGGCACGGATGCTGGGCATCAGCTATCCGACGATCAAGCAATGGATTCTGGCTGGCAAATTGAAGACGGCGACAACGCCGGGTGGTCACCATCGCATAACGGAGGCTGCGCTGAAGCCTTTTCTGGACAAAGACCGGTTGAAGCCGGAGGCCGAGTCCCGGGAGCGGTACAGGCGCGTTTCGGGGCGGAACCAGCTAGTGGGAACGATTATGAACGTGCGGATCGAAGGCTTGCTGGCGCAGGTGGAAATTGCGATCGGTGAGCAGAGGATCAGCAGCATCATTACGGCAGACGCGGCCCGGGAACTGGGTCTGAAGAAGGGGCAGATGGCAGCCGCGCTGGTGAAGTCGACAGACGTAATGATCGAGTTGATCTGACTTGCGATTGCAGCCACCTTTTGACGGAAGCGATTTTGCCGGCGATTGGTCGACGTAAACACTACCTACGAATGGAATCGTGTAAATTCGTAGGATGGTTAGAGCGTTTTCAGGTCTCGGAAAAAGCGTCCTGGCTGGAGTGTTTCTGTTCGCGCTTGCGCAGGTGGGCCATGCTCAGGTACTGGGTGAGTTGAAGGGGCGAGTGACGGATGCTTCCGGCGCCGCGCTGGCCGGTACGACACTGACACTGACGAATGTGGCGACGGGCGTGAGCGTGAGCGCGCGGGCCAGCAGTGCGGGAGAGTACGACTACACACAGTTGAACTCCGGCGTGTACGGATTGATAGTGGAGCAGACGGGGTTTGCACGGCTGGAGCGCAATGGGATCACGGTGACCACTGGAGAGACGGTCAGGCTGGACCTGACGCTGAAATTAGGCGGGGTCTCGGAAACTGTGCGCGTGTACGCGGACGCGCCGCTGCTGCAGGCGGTGACGAGCGATGTCGCGACGACGATTCCGGGGAGGGCGGTCGTGGCGCTGCCGCTGAACTCGCGTAACTTCATTCAACTGGCACAGCTTTCTCCGGGGACGGCGCTGCCGCCGGGCACGGTGCTGCCGCGCATCAACGGTGGGCGGCCTAGAACGAACGAGTACCTGTTCGATGGCATATCGGCGCTGCAACCGGAGCCGGGCCAGGTAGCATTTTTCCCGATCGTGGATGGGATCGCGGAGTTCACGATTCAAGCGAACAATGTGTCTGCGGAGTTTGGGCGGTTCAACGGCGGCGTGGTGAACGTGGCGACGCGGAGCGGGCAGAGTGAGTTGCATGGCAGCGTCTTCGAGTTTTTCCGCAACGAAGCGCTGAACGCCAGGAATTACTTTGCGAACGGCACGGCGCGCAAGCCGGAGTATCGGCGCAATCTATACGGAGGTACGCTGGGCGGACCGTTGCTGCGGAAGAGACTGTTTTTCTTCGGCGACTACCAGGGGGTGAAGCAGAGGATTGGTGTGACGCGAATTTCAACGGTGCCGACTCTGGCGGAGCGGGCCGGGAACTTCTCCGGCGTGGCGAAGATCTATGACCCGGCGTCGACGCAGATTGTGGGTGGCAAGTTGACGCGCACGGAGTTTGTAAACGATACGATTTCGTCGCCGCTCGACCCGGCGGCGGTAGCGTTACTGGCGAGGATCCCGCTGCCAACGAGCAGCGGAGCGGCGAACAACTACACGCGTACAGCAAACGACGACGACCATCAGAACCAGTTTGATTTTCGTGTGGACGCGAGCGCCGGGGCACGCGACCGGGGGTTTGCGCGCTACAGCTATTACCAGGAGGTGGAGCAGCCAGTGACACCGCTGCCGGAGGGGTCGGGCGCGATCGGCGGGTCCGTGCTGGGGACGGGGAATGTGGCGGGGCTGACCCATGTGCTGGGGCAGCAATTTGTGCTGAATGAGACGCATACGTTTTCACCGACTCTGGGCAACGATGCGCGTCTGGGGTACACGCGGCGCGGAAATGCACAGGTGGGAACGCAGCTGGGGGGCGGTGGGACGGGCGCGTTCGGGGTGCCGGGGATACCAGTGAATGCTTCCTTCAATGATGTGCTCCCGTTGTTTACGTTTACGGGATTTCAGCAGCTGGGGTCGAATGCGAGCACGTCGGCCGACTACCAGACTTCCGTGGGCGAACTGGTGGACATGATGGTGTGGACGCGCGGGGCGCACGCGCTGAAGTTGGGGGCGGATTTGCGGCGATATGAGCTGAATGCGATTTCGCCGCCGAACCCGACGGGATCGTTCGCGTTTACGACGACGGGCACGGATACGACGGGCGCGAACGGCGCGACGGGCGGCAACGCGCTGGCGAGCTTTCTGCTGGGGCAGGTGGACACGTTTTTGATCGATCTGCAGAGGCGGACGATCCGGCCGCGCGACTATATTCACGAGTTCTTCCTACAGGACGACTGGCGCGTGCATCGGAAGCTGACGCTGAACCTGGGAGCGCGCTGGACGTTGCATCGGCCCTCGACGGAGACGCATGACCAGGGCGCGGTGTTCAATCTGGCGACGCAACAACTGGACTACCTGGGGCAGAATGGCAACTCGCGGAGCGCGCGGGAGCTTCACTGGGATAACGTGGCACCGCGTTTTGGGCTGGCGTATGCGGTGGATGAGAAGACGGTGTTGCGCAGCGGCTTCGGGATTGTGTTTATCGACCAGAGTGGCATTACTACGCCGTTTACGACGCCGCAATATCCGTTCATCCAGAACGTGCAGCAGCGGACCCAGGACGGCTATGCGGCCGCGTTCCAGTTGAGCAAGGGGCCGACGGTGGCGGCGGTTCCTCTGACGCCCAATGCAGGGCTGGGGCAGAGCGTCTATACGGTGAACCGGCGTGCGGGGTCGGGCTATGTGGAGCAATGGAACGTGGCACTGCAGCGGGCGCTGACGAACAACCTATCTGTGGATGTGACGTATGTGGGTTCGCACATTGTGCATGTGGGCGTGCCGGACGCGAATCTGAACCAGCTGACGGCGGCGCAGCTTGCGGCGGGTTTGACCAACCCTGCGGCGCTTACGGGCAAGGTGGCGAATCCCTACTATGGGCAACTGCCGGTTGGGAGTACCTTGAATTCGCCGACGATTGCGGCGGCTCAATTGCTCAAACCATATCCGCGGTTTCAGAATGTGGCGACGTATCGCAATAACTCAGGCACGACGAACTACAACGCGATTGAGGCGAAGGTGGAGCAGCGTTTGACGCGTGGGCTGTACCTGCTGTTCGGGTATACGCACTCGAAGCTGATCGACGATGCGAGCTCGGTGTTCTCGTCTACGGTGCTGTCGTCGCCGAACAGCTCTTCCCTGATCGCTGCGGACACGTTCCGGCCTTACCTCGAGCGGGACTCGTCGAATGGAGACATGCCGAACGTGCTCACGTTCAGCGCGGTCTACGACCTGCCTGAGTTTCGCGGGCATGGTCTGGCGAGCACGATGCTTGGCGGGTGGGCGGTGAACACGATCGTCACGCTACAGAGTGGGATGCCGGTGACGGTGACGCAGGCGACCAACAACAACAGCTTCGCGGGCGTTGTGCTGCAGAGGCCGAATTTGACCGCGAACCCGGGGCTCGATCCTGAGCAGCGGACGCCACGGCACTTCTTCAACACGGCGGCGTTCGCGGCGGCTCCGCAGTTCACGTTTGGGAATGCTTCGCGGAATCCGGTGCGGGGGCCGGCGTATCGCGACCTTGATGCGGCGCTGGTGAAGCATACGGCTATCGGGGAGAAGACGGACGTCGAGTTTCGAGCGGAGATGTTCGACGTGACGAATACACCGGCATTTTCGCAGCCGAATGGATCGTTTGGCGCCGCAGCCTTTGGGAGTATCACAAGCACGACGACCGATCCGCGAGTGGTGCAGTTTGCGGTGCGGGTTCGGCGGTAGCGCGGGAGTGGGACTTTGTGCAGCGTGTACTTGATGTCCTGAACGGGTCATTTCCTGAACGGTCATGGCTGAACGGTTTCAGATGCGGAGGAGTTCATTTTGGCGGGGGCCGGAGACGGTTGCTTTGGCTTGCTCCGGGCCACGGGCGCCGCGGGTGATCATGTTGACCTCGTTACGGACGCCGAACTCGCCGGGGAAGTAGAGTCCCGGTTCAACGGAGAAGCAGGTGTTGGGGAGGATGAGGCGTTCGTCGTGGGTTTCGAGGTTGTCGAGGTGGGCGCCGTTGCCATGAAGCTCGGTGGCGATATTGTGACCGGTGCGGTGGGTGAAGAAGTCTGCGAAGCCGGCGGCGCGAATGACGTTTCGGGAGGCGTCGTCGGCTTGCCAGCCGGCGATGGGTTGGTTCGCAGCGTAGGCGGATTCTATGGTCTCGATGGCGGCGTCGCGGGCGTCGCGGACGGTGGCGAAGATGTGGCCTTCGCGGTCGGTGGGTGAGCGGTCGACGACGCCGGTCCAGGTGATGTCGTACCAGATGGCGTCGGGGCGGTTGGCAAGCTTGGCCCAGATGTCGATGAGGACGAACTCGCCGGGTCGGATGAGGCGCGAGGAGGCGGGGGTAGGCTCGTAGTGGGAGTCCGCTGAGTTTGGCCCGACGGAGCAGTTGGGGCCGTGGTCGGTGAAGAGACCTTCCTGCGCGATGCTGCGGAGGAGGTATTGAACGACGTCGTGCTCGCCGATGGACGTGCCGGCGCGGACGGAGTCGCCGATGTGGCGGAAGCCGGCGGCGAGGATGCGGTCAATCTTTTCCTGGGCGACGTAGTGTGTGGCGATCTGGTCTTCGGTGAGGACGGCCTCGAAGATGCTGACGAGGTCGGCGGAGCTGCGCACGTCTTTGCCGAAGGAGCGGATCAGTTCGACGGTGCCGGCGTCGACCATGGAGACGTACATGATGGCGTTGCGCGGGGAGTATTGCATGGCGAGGCTTTGGTGGCCGGTGAGCATGGCTTCGAGGGTTGACTCGAGCTCCTGCCAGGATGAGTAAAGGTGTTTCGCGCCGGGGAGGCTGTCGAGCTTGCCGGACTCGATTCGGTGGACAAGCTTTTGCGGTTCGCCGATGGCTGGAACGAAGTAGTACCAGCGGCGAGAGACGAAGGATGTTTCGTCGAGGCCGAGGATGCGGTAGGCGATGGGGTCGCGATGGTGGTGGTCGTAGAAGAGCCAGCCGTTGAGGTTGGCATCGCGGATCGCGGATTGAAGGTGGTCGAGGTTCACGAGATTTAGTTTAGGGGCCGGGGCGGGGGAAGGGCAAAGGCAGGCCCCTGCAAAGCGGGGTTCGCAATTGCGCAGACATGGGTGCGATGTTTTGGGTTCCGTTGCAGAAGTGTGACGCGGGATGTGACGGCGGTCACAGCGCGCAGGGTCGGGAAGGCGAATGCTGGTGGCCGAGGTGAGTGGCATGTCTTTGCAGATACTCCAGGCCAAGGTTTGTACGGGCAGTTGTGGGAACTGCGCGGGCAAGAAGCGGGCAACGAAGTCGTGCAATGGACATGGAGACTGTCCCGGATACGGGAGTGACGCCAGTTGCCCACCGTTGATCGTACTGGCCATGCTGGAGCATGAAACGCGGACTTTGAGCGCGCAGCGATCTCCCACCTTCACCCGCCTACGGCGATGATGCGTCGGTAAGTAGAGTGGACGACGGGTGCGCCGTCGCCGGCGGAGCACTCTGCGGTCACGGTCAGCGTGATGATCGAGGCGCACAACTGCCACGCGATCTCAGCGCCGCCGGCAGGTATTTAGTGCACCAAAGCCTGGAGGCGGGCGGGTTGTTGCAGGGTCATGCGGCCGCGGGCTGAGGTGACCAGGCCGTCGCGGCGGAAACGGATGAGCAGCCGGGTGACCGTCTCGCGAGAGAGGCCGGCCATGCTGCCTATCTCTTCATGGGTGAGCAGGAGGGAGAATACCGCGGTGGGGTTTTCCGGAGCCAGTTCGAGAAGGACGGCGGCCAGTTTACCGGCGGCGGAGCCGGAAAGAGCGAGCCGGCGGGCGCTAAGCAGGGCGTGATCGGAGTCCGAGGCCGCGGCTATGGCAGTGTTGCGGGCCACGTCGCCGAAGCGATCGGCGAACTCCAGGAATGCTTCGCGGGGGATGGCTTTGACTTCACAGGTCTCAAGGGCTTCGACGCTCAGGCTTTGGGAGGTTGAGCGGAGAGCCGCGGCCAGCCCGAGAACGTCTCCGGGATGGGCGATGCGCAGGATGAGGAGGCGACCGTCGGACGAGGATGTCATGAGCTTGAGCTGGCCGGCGCACACTAGGTAGACCTGATCAGAGGCGTCTCCTTCGTCCATGAGACGGTCGCCGCGCAGGAGTCGGATCGGACGGCCGAGAGACTGGAGGCACTCGAGGGCAGTGGGGGAAAGATGGCAGAAACAGTTATTGCCGCGCACCACGCAGGTAAGGCAGTCCGGCCTGAACGATCCGCGGGGCATGGTTTGTCCATCATAACGCTGCGAGTCGATGGGGGCGTTTTGGATGGGTCAGGTGCGGCGGGGCATAGAAGCCATGCGGGCGTACAGCTCCTGCAGGATATGGACGCCGGCTTCGGCTTCGGCGCGGTCGGGGATTTCGTTGGTGTCGTTCCAGCCGGACTGCTCGCCGCCGGGGCTGGTTTGCATGACGATGCCGTCACGGCGGGCGAGCATGTTGAGACCCTTGTAGTAGATGGCGTAGTGGGTGTCGGGCTGGGGGATGAGCCAGCCGATCTGGCCACGGACGGGCGTGATGGACTCGTCCGACCAGAGCGCGCGGGAGCCGTAGCCGGTGCAGGATATGAGCGTCTTCTGAGGCAGGGCGGCGAGTTCGGCTGGGGTGTGGAAGTCGGCGGTTTCGATGCGGCCGCCGGCAAGGAGAAAGTCGGCGTAGAGCTGGCGGGAGTAGTCCGCTACGTTGAAGACGAGGGTGGTGCCGCGGCGGGCGTAGGCGGTGGGAAAAGGGTGCGAGCCGGGCGGGAGGTCCTGGGGCCGGGGGGTGAGGTCGGCGATGCGGTCGGCGTACCTGGCGAAGTCTAGATGGAGGTCAGGCGCGCCTGCGGCGGGGGCGCGTTGCGCGGCGCGAGCCTCGTCGGGGGCCCGATCGGTGAGGAGATAAGTGTCCATGTACTCGATGGGGGTTCCGGGGGCGCCGAGGAAGGACTGGTACATGCTCCAGGAGGTGCGGGCCATGCGCTCCCAGGTGTCCGCAAATCCCGGCGCGGCGTGGGAGGTGAGGGCAACACGTGAGTCCGGTGTCCAGGAGCCGGTGGCGCGGGCGGAGCGGACTTCGGGCGGCCGCTCTTTGGCATAGATGGTTACGCGCGCACCCATGCGCTGCGCGGTAATTGCCGAGGTGAGGCCGAGGGCGCCGCAGCCAATGACCGCAATATCCTTGTCTCCGTCATGAAGGGCTTTTTCTACGGCCAGGCGGCTGGAGCCCCAGGACAGAGACCAGCCGGAGCCGCCGTGGCCGTAGTTATGGATGACGAGTTTGTCGCCGACCTTTTCGGACTCAATGCGCGGACCGGCGGCGCGGAAGGGCCGGAGGCAGACGGTGATGCGGAAGAGGCGGTCTTCGTGTGCTCGGATGGGGACGAGCGGGGGGACGGCGTCGTAGAAGGGAAGCGCAGGGGCGGATGCGGTGAGAGGCTTTCGGGGCAGGCAACCGGATAGACCGAGGGCGCTGAGGCCGGCGGAGGCGCCGGTCCCTATAAGGAAGTCTCTTCTTTGCATGAGTCAGGCTCCCGGAAAGTTGGTCGGTGCTTCGATGATGCCACAAGTGCTTGCGAGGAACGGCTGCTGTACATGTTGAAACCCGCGGCGGAGCCAGACGTTGGGGCCAACTGGTGCGGTGAAACGAACGGCCGAAACCGGAGATGCGGCAACCGCCGCCGTGGTAGACTCCACGCCAACAACGGCGATGTGGCTGACGGAATGACTATGGGTCTTCGCAAACGGTGCTTCTTACTGGTCTTCGGGTTGGTGGTTAGCGGTGCGCTTCAACGCGGGCCCGCGGCCAACGCTCAGAAGGGAGCCGCAGGGGCTCCGGCACCCACGTACAACATGATGGCGGCGCGCACGGTGCTGGTTCCGGATTTTCACGGGAAGACACTTCAGCAGGTACAGTCGGCGACGGCGGGTCTGGTTCCCGGCAGCCGAAGAACGATGTTTGCCGGGGTTGACTCACAGGGGCCGACCGATGGTGTGGTGGCCTCGCAGAACCCGGTCGCGAATACACCGGTTGTTCCGGGATCCACGCGGTTGCTGCTGACGCTCGAAGCGCCGAAGCCATCCAAGTTCGCAACGTTTATCCAGCAGCTGGCCTCTGGGCTGGCGGCACCGCCAACGGCCGAGCAGCAGAAGATGGCGATTGTTCCGGACCTGCGCGGCGCGAGCCGCACCTTGGCGTCGCGATACCTGGAAACGGCAAGGCTGCGGGCAAGGTTTACAGGCAGCAATGTGGGCGTGGTCGCACAGCAGTATCCAGCGGCGGGGAGTTCTGTGAGGCCGGGGACGGTGGTGGTGGTGACGATGGCCTTGCCACCAGTGATCGTGCCTACGCTGTTTGGCCTGACTTTGCCGGAAGCGATCCGCAAGTTGCAGGATGCGTCGTTGCTGGATGGCGGCGTGTCGGGCGTGAGTGGGGAGGGCTCGACGGTGAGCGATCAGTCGATCGCCGCGGGCGCGCAGGTGCCTCCGGGCACGGTGGTTGATGTGACGATGCGGGCTCCGCCGCAGCCAGACGTTCCGCCGCCGCCGCCGGAAATCCCGCCGAAGATCGTTGTGCCAAGTGTGCTGACCATGACTGGGCTGAAGGCTGAAGCCGCGCTTACCAGCGCAGGGTTGCGGATAGGGCCATGGACGGGTGCGGGAACCTGGCTCGTTAAAACGGAGGTGCCCGTGGCCGGGACCGAAGTGGAGGCTGGATCGGAGGTCGACGTCAACTTGTCGGCACCGACGGTCGTGGTTCCGGACGTAGCACGGGACACTGAGGTAAGCGCCCGGATACTCCTGAAGACGTTCGGCCTTCAGACAAGGCCTTCGTATGCCCTGAACGGCGATACGAAGGCCCCGCACTTCGTCGTGCAGCAGAGTCCTGCCGCAGGTTCCGTTGTCGATGAGGGGAGCACTGTGGATGTGTTGATTGGATATGATCCGCCGCAGCCCACGCGGGTCCGCCGGGCATGGGATGGAATAGCCGCGGCGATTCCTCTGGCCCCCTGGTGGGTGTGGCTGGCGGTTGTTTTACTGGTTGTTTTACCGGTCCTTGGGATTGCCGGGAAGTTGGCACACGGGCACAGAATCGTGCTTCCCCCTGCGGCGTGTACTCTTGCTGCCACGCGACCGGCCGCCAACATCAGGACGGGTGGTCAGGGACCCGCACTGCGCTTCAAGATCGCGTTGCAGGATCATGCGGGTATTGCAGAGATTCACACGGCTGAGGAACCTGCGCTAACGAGGAAAGGCTAACAACCATGGGACTCCATGTCGAGACAGGTGTCGATGGACGGACGTTGAGCGACTTTCTGGGAGTAACGCGAGACGAGCTGGCGGACAGTATGGATGCGAAGATGCTTCTGGCTGCGGCGAAAGACAAGCGAAGGCAGTTTGCGGGATGGATGGAGCAAACGCACTGGACGGGTCTTTCAGACCAGGTGGCGGAACACGTGTGCGGCTTCCTAGGAGAAAATCTGGCGGGGATCTTCGCGGGTGCGTGGGCGAAATACAGCGAAATGACGAAGGCGGCGAAGGAAACTCTGGACGACCCGGCCCGCACAGTCGATATCGGGCTGGCCGATCATGAATTCGAATACGAGCTGGAGCCTTCGGTTGACATTCTATTAAATGGCAAATCGGTGGCGAAGATCGAGTTCAAGATCACCGCAAAGTTCGCAGTAAGTGCGCTGGAGCTTTCGCTCAAAAAGGGCTGCGCGTACCGTGTGCGTTGCGGCAAATGCGATTGCAAGGCGGAGATTGCGTGCGCGGGGACGACGGTCTGGGAGCGCAATCTGCTGGAGGTTGAGTTGCCGGGAGAACTGAACCTGAAGAAACCGGTAGCGCTGGCTCATTGAAAATAGCGAGGACTCGCGGCTGTACAACGGCAAACAGACTAGCTTTCAAACCTCCAAAACGTTGGCGCATGCGTAGTGGAGGACCGGACGTTACGCATCACACGTTTCTCTCACTCAAAAGATATTCGAGCAAAGCCATCCGCATGTACAGGGCATTCTTCGCTTGCCGAAAGTAAGCCGCTCTATAATTCGCATCGACCTCTGGAGAAATCTCTTTCAACCTCGGAAGGGCGTGCATAATAATTGCGTTTCTTTTTAAACTGTCCGCGAGCTTCGTATCGATGACATATCCGTCCTTCACCTGCGCATACTCCGCATCACTGCCGAAGCGCTCTCGCTGCACACGAGTCACATAAACGACGTCAGCCCCAGCTATGGCGTCGGTCAGTTCATGAGTTTCACTATATCGAACTCCTTGCTGATTAAGATGATTCTTATAGCTGTCAGGAAGCCTTAATTGTGGAGGTGAAACAAGCGTGATTTCCATGCCGACATTCATTCCAAGCAGAGGCAACAGTGAATGGATTGTTCTACCATTCAGAAGATCTCCGACAATCGTCACCTTCAATTGATCCAGGTGCCCCAGCTCTTTGTGAATCGTGAATATGTCTGCCAGCGCCTGGGTCGGATGTTCTCCGATCCCATCGCCCGCGTTGATGACGGGCACGGGCGACGCGTCCGCCGCGACCTGAACGGCTCCCTGAAGGTAGTGCCGAATGACGATTGCATCAGCGTAGCCGCTCACGACGCGGACCGTGTCTGCGAGCGTCTCGCCCTTCGTTGCGGACGAACTCTCTTTGGCATTCTCCGCAGTCAGTACGCTTCCGCCCAGCTTCTGCATCGCCGCTTCAAAGGAAAATCTGGTCCGCGTGCTGGGTTCATAAAACAAGGTCGCAAGTATTCTGCCACGCATTGCTTGCGGCAGATTACCGGCTGCGTCATCCTGCTCCAGGCGTTTCGCAGAAAATAATAACTCGTCTAACAGATCCTCACCGAGAAACTGTTGAGAACTAATCGCGTGGCGCAACTTACTCATCGAAACCATCCCCTACGCAGATCGAAACACCTGCCCTGCAACACGGTATACCGAACACTTCCCGGAAACGTAAAGCCCTCAAAAGGAGACCAGCCACATTTACTGCGAACCGACTCTCGCCGCACCTCCCATGGCGCATCCGTAGCCACAATGGTCAGCGAACCGAAATAACCGGGCGCAACAACACCAAAGCCCTTGCCGAATTCTTCACCCAAAAACTCGCGCACAAAAACACCCGGATTGTATGCGCAAATCCGCGCTATATCCGTGGGTGCAAAACCCTGCTCCGCCATGAGCCACGTAGCAAAAGCTCCGTAGGTATCCAGGTGAGGCACGCCACTTGCGCCTTTACTCTTTTCCTCCAGCGTATGCGGCGCGTGATCGGTGGCCACATAATCGATTTCGCCGTTGCGCAGAGCTTGCAGCAATGCCAGGCGGTCCTGCGCGGTTCGTAGCGGAGGGTTCATCTGCAACGAAAGGTGATTCTCTTGCGTCAACATGGACTCGTCGAAGAACAGATGATGCGGCGTGACTTCACAGGTCACTCGCACGCCCCGCGCGCGCGCAGCCCGAATTGTCGGGAGCCCCTCTCGCGTCGAATAGTGGCACAATTTTCCGGCTAACTCGTACTTTTCGATGAGATAGAGAGCAAATTCCGTAGCTGAAATCTCTGCTGACGCCGGACGTTTCTGCTCGTGTGTGGCTGCATCCTTGTTGGCTTCCAGAATGACCGGGTCCTCACAATGGAAGCTCACATTTTTACCCCGATACTTCGCTATCGCCGTCTCCAGCTGAGCCTGCGAAGTAAAGAACAAATCTCCCACCGATGGTCCCATGAAGGCCTTGTAAGGCACATGCTCCACGAGTGGGCTGCTCAGCGGCCCTATTCCCGCATATAACGTGACGTGTACGTCTGATTTGTGCGTGAGCTTACGCTTGGCGGAGTAAGTCACATCGTCGATGGGAGCTACCGGATTATTCGGCATATCCGCCACGTGCGTCACACCGCCGTGGATGGCCGCATGCGATGCCGAAACAAAGTCTTCCTTGTAAGTCTGCGTACCGCCCGCATCCTCGCGGGCGTGAATATGAATATCGCCGAAGCCAGGAAAGATGAGACAACCGTCTGTATCGAGATCGGAACGCCCCTGCATGGACCCAACATGTTCGATCAGCCCTGTGGCAGTATTTATTTCGATGGCTCCATCGAACTCTCCGTCATGATTGACGATCCTTCCCTCAATCCGCAGCATGGACCACCTTCCGAGCGGCATTGATCTCATCGCGCTGCTCACTCGCCGCTTTGGCAGGGTCTTCTGCAAAAATTATGCTGCGAGATGAACTGATAATAAGTCCACCGCCTTCCGCATTAAGGCCGGCGCGCATGACCATCTCGACATCTCCTCCCTGCGCACCAACGCCAGGTACCAGAAAAGTCATTGTCGGTAACATCGACCGTATCTCCCGCATCTGCTCAGGATAGGTTGCGCCAACAACCAACATACAATTGTCGTGGACGTTCCACTCCGAAGCGACCTTTTCAGCAACGATCTGCCAAAGCGGTCGCCCTTCGACTTTCAAGTCTTGCAGTTCTCCAGATCCACGATTAGACGTTCGGCAAAGCACAATGCAAGCCTTGTCGCTCCTCTCCAGGAAGGGCTCGAGTGCTTCCCGGCCAAGATACGGATGAAGAGTGATTGCATCGAAACCAAGCAAATCGAATATCGCAGTCACATAACCATGATTCGTATTTCCAATATCAGCGCGCTTTGCATCGCAGATCGTAACAATGTCTGGATGGTGCTCGCGGAGGTACTCGGAGGTCAGACGCATTTCATTCCACCCCTGAGCGCCGCAAGCTTCATAAAAAGCTGTGTTAATCTTATAAGCCGCGGCGTATGCTGCGGTGCGATCGATAATCCATCGATTGAATGAAAATAGTGGAAACTCCTTATCCTGAAACGCATAGGGCAACTTGCTGAGATCACTGTCAAGACCCACGCATAACAGTGAATCGACAGCTTCAGACCGGCGGGTGAATTTTGTGAGAATAACGCCGTTTGCCACTGTCACCACCCATTCCTCTTCGTCCATTCGTGGGGATTCTCGAGCCACTCACGTACGCTGGACACCTGTTCGGCGGTCAGCAAGCCCTTTGACGTTGCGACATCGAGCACCTCCGCAAACGTAGTCAGTACATGCAGGCGCACACCGGCCTCGATAAACTTCGCCTCAACTTCCGGCAATTGATAGCTGACGATGGCGAGGCAGTCTTCCACGATGCCACCTTCAGTCCGCAGAGCCTGCACGCCTGACAAGCTGCTCATGCCCGAAGTTACCAGGTCTTCCACCAGCACTACGCGCTTGCCGGCAACGTCGCCGCCCTCGACTCGCCGCTTCGTTCCGTGCTCCTTGACCTGCTTGCGCACGAATACGGATGGCAATTTCGTCGCGAAGCCCAGGGCTGCACTGTGGGGAATACCCGCAGCCTCAATGCCGGCAAATACATCCACCGGAATGTTTTCATCACCAATCATCTGTTCGAAACCTGCGATGACTTTCCCCCAGGGTCCTGGCCAGAACGGAAAAATTCGATTGTCGCAGTAGACCGGTGATATCAAACCACTTTTGAACGTAACGGGCGCATCTAGGCTGAACCCGACACCTCCTATTTCAATCAACGCCTGCGCGATGTCATAGCTCATGCGTACGCCTTTTGATCTCCAGGGCCAGCAGTGGGTTCCACATGGCAGAGGTTGCCGACATGACAGCGTCGGCGCCCGCGCTGCGGTACTGAAGATAGCTATCGGAGTTCCCAACACCGCCCACGCCGATAATGGAAAAGCTTAGTCCAAGATCATCGCGCAGCCGCGCAAGTCTGCGCGTCATATCGAGACCGGCCCACTTGACAGCGCTGCCGCAAACACCGCTGCGGAGACGACCTTCGCCCGGAAGAGCCTGCTTACCCGCTTCATCTACGATTTCCGCCGCGATGGTATTGATCGACGAGGTTGCAGAAATAGAGGGTCCTATAGCCCTCAACAAATCTGTCAACTGTTCGTTATCCACAAAATAAGCAAGCTTAACTATGAGTGGCAAGTTGCCTATTTCATGCTTTATAGCGTCCACAATTCTGCTGACGCGGGGCACGTCATAGCAAAGCAGGTTGGAAGTACCTTCGTTCGGGCAACTAAGATTGACTTCGATTGCTTTTACGCTTGTCTCTTTCAGTAATCGCGCTCCGATTACGAAATCAGCGATGTATCCAGCGACGCTTCCGTCCGTTGACTTTGTTCCCTGGTAACTTGCTATGACGACCTGGCCGTCCCGCTCGTGCGCGACTGCTGCTTTAATGTCGGGCTGCCAGACATCTGGGTCAAACGAAGGTACGCCGAATGAGTTAGTAATCGACAAAGGCTCGTTGTAGTCTTCGGTTGCGACCAGGCGGGTCTTGTCCAGGGTCAGATCGCCTTCCACCCGGACGCCGAGCACATTAGGCCAGGGATGACTTTCTACTTTTCTGGTGCGCACGGTCTTGTAGACAGGGAGGTCAAAACCCTTATCGAGCGCGGCGATCACAAATCGGCTATTGAGCAAAGGTCCGGCAGGAATCCCGAATGGCTCATTCACTTTATGGCCGAGGAAATCTGCTTCTGGTGCCGCAAGTGATGCGTGGACGTACGGGTCAGTGAAGAAGCCGAATGGGCCGTCTTTAAAGTTATCCAGGTACGACCGTGCCGGATCATAAAACGGCTGAACGATCTCCTGTCCCATGACGAAAATTGTACACTGCGCGCCGAGGGTTATGGTTTCGTCGTGGATGGTCCACAGAGCGTAGGCAAATGCACAAGAGCCCCGACGTGTGCGTCGAGGCTCTTGGGCGTAACCCGTTTGCGCTTAGAAGCTGAGGCGCATCGAGAGTTGCAGTTGCCGGTTGGTGCCGATACCAACCTGGTTGCCGACGGTCCCGCTAAGCGCACCGAACGCTGAGCCAGCCGTTGCGTTGTTGCCAGAGGGGAACGGTACACCTGGCTGCAGACTGTTGGCTGCTCCTGGAGCGCCCTGGATGCCCTGCGAGAGCCGAACGGTGCCAGGATTGGCAAAGTTTGGATGGTTGAACAGGTTGTAGGCGTCGGCCTTGAACTCGGCATTTACCTTCTCGTAGATATTGATCTTCTTCGAGAGAGTAAGGTCGAACTGCGTCAGCCCAGGTCCGGTGGTATCGTTGCGGCGAGCGTTGCCGAATGTGCCGGGTAGAGGCACTGAGAATGCCGCCGGATTGATAAACTGGCGGCGCGCGTCGAGGTACCTGCTCACACCCGTCACAACATTGGGCCGGCGAATGTTACGCGTGTTGCCACCACCCGGTACGTTCACAACGGCGGTTGTCTGCACAACGCCGCCCGCGACGACTGGCCCGCTGAACACCTGGCCGGCAATTGCTGTGCCTGTATTTCCCACGTACGCCAAGTCGGGCCGTGTGATCAGGACATCGATTGGGACCCCGCTGCGCGCATTCAGCACGGCGCCAATCTGGAAGCCGCCCACCAGGAGGTCCAACGGCCCGCCCAGCGAATAGCGCTTGCCATGGCCAACCGGAAGGTCATACAGCACGGTCGCGTTCACATAGTTGCGAATGTCGAACGTGCCACGCCCGAACTCGGTGTTCAGATCGAACGGGTTCTGCGCGGTCGTCGCTTCGTTCGATCCGCTGGACGTGCCCAGCTCCTTCGCGAAGGTGTACTGCGCGCCAAACGACAAGCCAGAGCCGAAGCGCCGCTGCAGTGTCGTCTGTAACGAGTTGTAATTGTCGATACCGCCCGAGGTCTTGTAGTCGATCTCGGCAAAGCGGTTCGTGCCCGCCGCGCCAGGAGTCGTAGAAGTGGTAGGAACGCCGCCGACGGTGAACTGACGAATGGCAGTGCCTGCACCGGTGGTCGCATTCTGGAAAACACCCGTGATGGTGTTGGTGATCGAGCGCAGGAACAAGTTACGCCCGGCCGAACCAACATACCCCACCATCAGCTGGAACTTCAGAGGCAACTCCTGCTCAATCGAGACTGAGTATGTTCCCACCCGCTCCGGCACAGTGTATTTGTCTGTGTAGGCGCGCGGCTGGTATTGCAGGTTCGGACTGGTGATGTCATATGCGGCGGTGACAGCCACCGGATCGATGGGATACAGCGTTGTCGGTCCGGCCGAAATCGTTCTCGAAACGCGATCGTTGGCTTCAGGCTGGATCTGGTCTTCCGTCTGGCCCGGGCCGTAGAACAGGCCACCGCCAGCACGAATGACCGTCTTCAGTGTTCCCGTGTTGGGTGCGTACGTAATCCCTAGCCGCGGACCCAGGTTCTTCAGCGAACTCTTGTACCAATCGCCCGTAAACCCTGGCAGGATGTTCCCCTGGGCGATGTTGAACACGACGTCCTTGTTGCGATCCTCATGCAGCGGAGAGTAATACTCGTACCGCAGACCGTAGTTGACCGTCAGGTTGGGCAGCACTTTCCACTCATCCTGTGCGTAGCCGATATAGTAGACCTGCTTCACATGCGCGTTTCCGCTCAGGCCGGTGAATGGACTCTTGTCGCTCAAATTGCCGAAGAACGCAATGCTCGCAGGCCGGTTAGCGGTCAGCGGGCTCGCCGCTGTGTATTGCAGCGCGGAGACGTCACCGGTAAAGTCGGTGATCGCGTTATACGTGTACGTCTGGCCGCCGATCTGGTCGTTATAGAGACCCAGAGGACGAATCTCCACACCAAACTTCATGTTGTGCCGGCCAGCGGTGTAGGAGAAGTTATCGATGTAGGAGTAGCTCTGTCCGGTGTAAGGAGCGCCCACACCATTGAACGAACTGGACAGGGAAATGAGGGAGCCCACATTGGTTAACCCGGCGATCGCTACACGCGAACGGCTGAGGTCTGCCGATGGGCTTGGCCCGGCAATGCCCTGCACCCGCATCTTGATGCCGTTGAAGCCGAACTTTGTCTCGTTGAAGATCCGCGAAGACCACACCTGGTTTAGCGCAAGTACACCGTTCTGCGGAACCTCGACCTGCCCGAAGGCGCTCAGGGATGCGTCCTGGACCTGACGTGATGTGCCCTGATCGCGGTTGTATCGTGCATAAGCCTGGAACCGATCGTTGAAGTGATAATCGAAGCGGACGTCCCCGAAGTCTTCCTGAATGCGGTTTTGTCCGTTGACGCTCACCTGCACGGAGCGGATGGGAGCGGGCAAGCCCTTCGAATCGAGGTTCGCGCTCTCGGTAGCCGCACTGCCGGGCTCAGAAGGATATGCCGCGAGCAGTGACTGCAGCGCTGCCGCTGACGGGTTCGCGTTGACCACCGCGCGCGAGAAGTTGCTGAGCGTGCTCTGCGTGTAAGGCTGCACATACACCTGCCGCAGGCCTTCATACGACGCGAACGCAAACAGCTTGTCCTTGATCAGCGCGCCGCCGAACGAACCGCCAAACTGATTCAAGCGGAACTTGGTGCTCCTCGGCGCCGGGTTGAAATAGTTACGCGCATCGAAAACGTCGTTACGGATATATTCAAACGCGGAACCATGGGGCCTGTTCGACCCTGACTTCGTCACGAAGCTGATCTGCCCGCCTGTGCCCGTACCCATTTCCGGGGGATAGCTGGACGAATCAACGCGAAACTCCTGCACGGCTTCCAACGATTGCTGCAGACGGAACACCGAAGTCAGCTCACCGTTCAGATTGCCCGGGGACGTGTCGATGATGGAAGTCGATTCAATCCCGTCCAGACGCAGAATGTTCTGTTCCACCGACCGGCCGCTGAAGTGAATGTTGTCGAAGTTGCCTGTACCGGCATTGGTCGCGCCCGGCACCAGCAGGTAGAGCTGAGAAATCTGACGGCCGTTGATTGGCAGTTCCTCCACTTCGCGGCTCGCCACGTTTCCACCGATACGCGCGCTCGAGGTATCGAGCGTGGATAGATCATCACCATTCACCGTGACAGTGGAGTTGTCCGAAGCAACCGAGAGGGTCGGCGTCCATACAAACTCCTGACCCACCTTCAGCGAGAATTTGCTGAGCTGCGCTGTGTTGAAGCCGCTCGCCGTAGCCCGGAACGTATACACGGTCGGCTGCAGCGAAAAGAAAACGTACGCGCCTTCGTCTGTCGTTGTGGCCGAGCGGTCTTCGCCCGTTTGTTCGTTATGCGCCGTCACAGTGGCGGCACGGACTGCGGCGCCTGTCGTGTCGGTCACGGTTCCTGAAACGCGCGACGTACTCGTCTGCGCGACGCCATACATTCCAGGCGAAAGGAATACGAGACCGGCCAATAGTCTTCGGAGAAAGAGTTTCATATACAGGCAGGCTAGCGTCCCACCCTGCCTGCAATGATGAATGCTCTGTAACAAATCAGGCGCTGCATGAATGCGCGATGAATCGTCTGGTGGCCGTGTTCGAAGCCCGTTGGGCTAAGTGCATATATAAGTTCAGTTATGCCTCTTGCGAGAAGGGTTCATCCGGTAACCTTTGCCTGTGTGAAAACTCAGGAAAGATTAACGGTTGTCCTGACTCGCAAAGATACGATCTTTCGAAAACTAGCGTAGCGCGCTCTACGCTGTCATTTGAGTTTCCGCCTGGGATTTACGCTGCACCATCCACTTTGCTGGACCAGGGCGAAGCAGACTTCAGCGCAGCATTCACGTTCTCGATGTTTGTCACACCTACCGTGTTCAACCAATCTTCAAACGCCCGTTCACCCTGCTTCGCGTAGACCGGGATACCGTCTTTCCAGGTCGCGCGGCCACAAAGAACGCCGTTGTACGGGGTGCCCGACTCGCCCGCCAGCTCAAGTGTCTCGATAAAGACCGGATTCGAAACTCCTGCGGACAGGTAAATGAATGGCTTATTGGTTACCGCGGCGGTTGTGCGAAACAGTTCCAGTGCCTCAACTCGCGTGTAGGCCTTCTCGCCGGCATACGCCTTGGTCCCTTCCACGAACTCCAACACGATCGGTACTTCGACCTTCAGCACATCCACGTTGTACTGCGGCTTCGAAAACTCCGTCATTGCGCCCGCCACGATGGACGGCTTTTTGCGCGCATACGCAACCGTCTTCTCGTCGCCGCCCTCGGCGTCATAACCCACAAATTCAAGGAAGAACGGGATATCGTGGGCCACGCACTCATCGCCGATGCGCTCGATCCATGCGTGTTTGAGGTCGTTCACTTCGGGTGTGTCGAAGGGCGTGTAGTACAGCAGAATCTTGACGCAGTCCGCGCCTGCGGCTTTCAGCCTGCGTACGCTCCACACGTCCAGCAGATCGGGTAGACGTCCCGGTGTTGTCACGTCGTAACCGGTCTTTTCGTAGGCCAGCAAAAGACCTTTGCCATTGCGGTGCTGCGAGGCAGGCAGGCCATACTCCGGGTCGAGCAGGATTGCCGAAGCATGATGCGTCAGCACATCCGTCACCAGTGTCTTGAAAACCTCGAGGTCGTGCCGATTGGCCGAAGCACCGCGCTCCTTGGCCAAGGACTTCTGCAGCGATCCGCGCTGGTCTATCGCCGCTGCCGAGATTACGCCACGCTCATTGGAAACGGCCTTCATCCCCGCCAGCTTTCCCGGTGTTATCGCCATTTTCTTACTCCTTCGTGTCTTGCTTCGAGTTGGATGCCATTGTAAGACGCACGCCATTGCGATTTGATCCACGATCGTTTTCCGAACTGGCTAGAACCCCTTCGGCCGCTCTTCCGCCACACCGAACGCCTTCTCCATCATCATCCCCACCTGTCCAAGCGTGTCTTCGTCAAAGAGCCTGCCTATCAGTGTGACGCCATGTGGCACCCTGCGCGGCGTCGCAAACTTTGGCAGCGGGTGCGCCGGGTCCGGCGCCCAGTCGCTGCGAGCTTCGCTGACCTCCACATACCCTGCCCGCAGCGTCAGCGAAGGATGCCCGGTGAAGTTGAAGATGACCAGCGGCTCGTCTCGCAGCGACGGAACCAGCAGCACGTCCACCTTTTCCATCACCTCGGCAATCATCGTCGCTACCTTGCGGCGCAGGCGGTCCGCCTGCACAAAGTCCACAGCGCTCAGGAAGCGTGACTGCCGGAACGTATTAGGCCACGCGTCCGGCACCTGCATCGTCAGTTGGTCCACCCGATGGTCGAGCGTAATCTCCTCAAATGCAGCAGCGGCTTCTGCAAAAAGGATGATGTTCAGCGAGTCGTAGGGCCAATCCGGTAGCGACACCGGAACCGCCTCCATGCCCAGCTTCCTTACAGTTTCGAGTGCCGCACGGTCGACGTCCGTGGCCTCCTTCATCCACGCGCTGATATAACCGACACGCAAGCCCTTCGGAACCACGTCAAGAGAGCTGTGCCCAGCGAACTGCAACGGACGATCGACGCAAGCCACATCCCCTTTCCCATTCTTCAGGTCCGCACCGTGGATCGCCTTCAGCACCAACAGAGTGTCTTCCACTCCCCGAGCCATCGGTCCCAGCTTGTCGCAGCTCCAGCTCAGCGTCATCGCTCCGGTGCGTGGCACGCGTCCAAACGTTGGTCGCAACCCTGTCACGCCGCATCGCATGCTCGGCGAAATGATGCTCCCCTGGGTCTCGCTCCCGATCGCAAACGCCACCAGCCCCGCCGCTACCGCGCTCCCGGGCCCGGCGCTCGAGCCCGACGCGCCCTCTTCCAGCAGCCAGGGATTCTTGGTTTGCCCGCCGAACCACACATCGTTCAGCGCGAGTGACCCCAGGCTCAGCTTGGCGACCAGCACCGCGCCCGCCTGGTTAAGCCGCCTCGTCACAGTCGCGTCTTCCGTCGGCACACGCTCGCGAAACGGTTCCGCGCCCCACGTCGTTGCGATGCCGGCAGTATCCAGCAGGTCTTTCGCGCCCCACGGAATCCCATGCAGCGGCCCGCGATATTTGCCCGCCGCGGTCTCCGCGTCGGCGGCCCGCGCCTGCCGCAACGCGTGCTCTTCGCACAACGTGATCGTGCAATTCAGGGCAGGTTGATATCTTTTTAACCTCTCGAGGTAAATCCTGGTAAGCCGCTCGGACGTTAGCTGCTTCGAACGTATCCAACGGGAAAGCAACGTCACGTGCGCGAAAGCGATGTCTTCATCCCGCTTCGGCAGTGGTGGGTCCGAGGCGAGAGTCTCGGCCCCCAGCACATTCGAAGTAAACAGCTTTGTGCCCGGCAACTGCGGATTCCACACCGTCGCAGGAACTTCTGTCTCTGCCAGCGCGATCTTCCTCGGCCCAACGCGCCGCTCATACACCGGTGCCATCGCTTTCGACCAGTTTCCCGCCGCCTGTGCGCGGTCCTTTGGCGTCAACGTCACCTGCACCAGCTTCTCGGCCTCGGCAAACGTCGCCACCGAAACCTCCGGACCTACCGGTAGCGCTGTGCCAAACACGGTCGGCGCTCCTGGTGTAGGCGTTTGCGGTGTCTGAACTGCTAACGGGTTCACCGCCGCGCCCAGCAACCCTATCGAACTCTGCGCAATAAATTGTCTTCGCGAACCTGCCATCGAAACCCTTTCCGCTACCCGATTCACTGTCCCAGATATATCATCGGATCGGCGGCCCAGTATCGCCGAATCTTTCCGGCCGTTTCGACATGCCCATCGCCACGCTTACCATCGAGCTCGCTATCGAGCACGCGCACTCCCTGAAAGATCGCCGCCAATGCGTCCGCTCGCTGAAGGACAAACTGCGCCATGGCTTCAACATTTCCGTGGCCGAGCTCGACGAAATCGTTGTCTACAACCGCGCCACCATCGGCGTCGTGGCCATTTCCAACTCGACCTCCTACCTGACCGGACAACTGCGCGAAGTAGAAGATGCCGCACGCCGCATCGCTGCCAACCTCGGATGTGAAATCATCGACACCTTCCTGGAAGTCGATGTCACCGTTACCCCCGACCCTGGTGCGACCGAGATCGTTTAGTTCCATCGTTTTAACACCCGCGATCGTCAATGCGGCAGCGGTTCCAGAATTTGTTATCCTTGACTGTTAGCCATGCCAGTCACCAGAGCCCGAGACCACCACAGAAACCGCGTCGTAAGCACGTTTGCCGAAGAGATAACCGCCATGCTCGAAGGCGAACTCTCCGACCCTCGCATCGCTCCGTGTTACGTTACGGAGGTTGTGCTCGCGCCGGGAGGGAAGTCGGCGCGCGTCTTCATCGCCGTTAACGGTGACGCCGAGGACGAAGAGAGCACGCTTGAAGGCCTGATGACCGCACGCGCTTTCATCCGCACTGAAATCCGCTATCGCATGGGTGTTCGCCATGTGCCTGAAATCACCTTCGCTATCGACCGCTCCGAAAAGATGGGCGCGCGCATGGACGAACTGCTGGGTCGCATGAAGAAGCGCAAGGACAAGCTCGACAAGAAGGTTTCCGCCAGAGAAGCCGCCGCCGGGATTGCTCCCATCAAGTAACGCCATTCCGGACTTATTCATAGTCCCTTTCACCGATCTGCCCTTGAGAGTAATGAACGTAGCCCAACCCATATCGTCCCTGCTTGAACTCATCGAAGAACGAAGGACATTCTTCGTCACCTCGCACTGTCGCCCCGACGGCGACGCCATCGGCTCCTCGCTCGGCATGATGCATCTGCTCGAAGGCCTCGGCAAACAGGTCACGGTTGGCTTCGCAGACCCCATCCCGCATATCTACCGCTCCCTGCCCGGGGCTGAGCGTATCGTCTCCGCCTTGCCTTGCGCACCTCCTGACGCCACCATCCTCCTCGAGTGCGACTCGCTGGACCGCAGCGGCTTCACTCAAGCAGAATTCGACGACCTGGCCGCACCTTGCACGATCAACATCGATCATCACGTCAGCGGCCGGCCCTACGCCCATTTCAACTGGATCGACGTGAAAGCCTGCGCCGTCGGCGCCATGGTGTACGACCTCGCCGTGGCCTCCGGCGTTGAAATTACCCCTGCCATGGCGACCTGCCTCTACACTGCCGTGCTCACCGATACCGGCTCTTTTACCTACGCCGGAACTGTTGCCTCCACCTTCGCGCTCGCAGAGCACCTGGTACAGCGCGGAGCCGACGCCAACCGCATCGCGCAAGACGTCTACTTCTCCAACTCCGCCAGCAAGTTTCGCCTTCTAGGCGCCGCCCTGCGCACACTCCAGGTTGAGCCACCCATCGCGTGCGCCTGGATCACGCTTGAAGACATGGAGAGCGCAGGTGCCAGCTTCGAAGACTCGGAAGGTATTGTGAACTACCTCATCGCAATCGCCGGCATCGAGATGGCCGTCTTTCTGCGCGAGATGCCCGGTGGCCAGTTTCGGCTGAGCCTCCGTAGCAAACAAGATATCGACGTTGCTGCCGTGGCTGAAATGTTTGGCGGCGGCGGCCATCGCAACTCCAGCGGATGCACGATAACCGGGCCGCTCGACAGCGTTCGCAGCCGTATTCTGGAGCAGCTTCGCGAACAAAGTCTGTTAGCCTGACATCGTTCCCCGACACACATAGGGTTGAGACCATCAACGGGGGATTGCCAGGAAGTTTCCTTCCTTTTCATCGTTGAGCATTACTAGAAGACCGCA
The DNA here is from genome assembly GCA_038230455.1 of Terriglobales bacterium. Lineage (GTDB taxonomy): Bacteria > Acidobacteriota > Terriglobia > Terriglobales > Acidobacteriaceae > Granulicella. The sequence continues at coordinate 143,666 of JBBRNF010000009.1, read as the reverse complement.
AAGCAGCTCCGCCGAGACCACGCGCGCAACTTGATCGAAACGAACAAACCCGATTCCGCCGCCATGCACGACCCCCTCGCACCGGCCCCGCCATCATTGCTGGGAAGGCTGCGTGACAACCTCCGCACTGGGATCGGCTGCACTCTTTGGGAGTTCGTTGTCCTGGTCGCCGTGGCTGGCTATTTTCTCTTTTTCGGCCTCGTTCCGTATTTCGGCGGCGCACAGCTTGGCCTGGTCGGCGCGGACGAACCGCGCTACGCCCAGATTGCCCGCGAAATGCTCGCCGCCCACTCCGCGGACTGCCACGAAGTCCACGCCAAAGTCACGCCACACAGCCTTCGCCCAACAGACATCCACGCTTCCTACGTTTGCCTCGTCGGCGGCACCGTTACGCCGATCCTCTATGGGCAGCCCTGGCTTGAAAAACCGGCCCTGTATTATTGGCGCGCGATGGGCTTCTTCAAGGAGTTCGGCGTCTCCGACTGGTCTGCACGCCTGCCGTCCTCATCGGGCGCTGCCTTCCTGGTTCTGCTCGCATTTCTGCACCTCAAACGGTTCCGCCCCGGCGGCCATCTCGACGCCGCTCTGATCACGGTCTCCTGCATCGCCATCTTCGGCTTCGCGCGCGGCGCGTCCACAGACATGCAACTGGCGGCCCCGTTCTGCATCGGCATGCTGGGCTGGTACGCCTGGTATGAAACCGGCAAAAAGTTCTGGCTCTTCGATCTGTACTTTTTTGGCGCGGCCGCCACGCTGGCGAAAGGCCCGGTCGCTCCGTTTCTGGCCGCCGTGATCATCCTTCTTTTCGTAGGCCTGCGTCGCGAGTGGAGCGTGATCCGCCGCACCATCTGGCTGCCCGGCGTGCTGCTCTACCTCGCCATGGTGCTGCCGTGGTACATAGCGGTTCAGCGCAGCAACCCCGGCTTCTACCGCGAATTTTTCCTGGAACATAACCTCGAGCGTTTCGCCACCAACCGCTTCCAGCACCACCAGCCCGTCTACTACTACATCGTCGTCCTCATCCTCGGACTGATGCCCTGGACCGCGCTTGCGATCCGAGCGCTGGTCGACGCCGTCGACCTCTCCATCGCGGAGTGGAAAGTCCGCCACAAGCCGCAGCGCTACCTTGGCCACACCCGCGCCGGTGACGGTTTCCCTGAGTTCCTCGTTCTCTGGGCCGTTTTTCCCATCCTCTTCTTTTCGCTCTCCGGCTCCAAACTCCCCGGCTACATTCTGCCGTCGATCGCGCCCATTACGATCCTCACCGGCGACTACCTGAACCGCATCCGCCGAATTGGAATCCCGAACTGGCTGCTGATCACGCACGCTTCCATGTCCGGCATCCTGACCTTTGTGCTTCTGCTCTGCCCGCAGTACATGATCTACGAGAAGATCGTTCCTCCCGCAAAAACCATCGCCTGGGCGGCCGTTTTCGGCATCGCCGCCGGCCTGCTGATTTACGCCGTCGTCAAGCGATACGGCATTGCACGCATCCGCGCTATTACTCTCGTCCCGTTAGCTACGATGCTCTTCTTTTTGCTGGAGATGAACGGCCATCTGCTGGACCTGAACTACTCCGCCCGCCCGCTTGCCCGGCAGATTCAGCAGAGCGCGCCCGAGGTCCCGGTGCTTGCGGTGCAGAACATTCGCCGCGACCTCGACTATGGCCTTGCCTTCTATCGCGACGAAGCGCTGGTTCACTACGCCAAAGATGGTGTGCCCGACGAAGAACATCTTCTGGTGCTTCCCACCAGAGAAACGCCCACACTGGACGCCCTGCTCCACGGCCGGGTCTACGTCCCACTCTTCCTTTATGAGTGGCAGGGCCTTTCTGTGTACAAGGTCTACGCCCGCTGATCACCGCCCAGCTACCGCGCAGACCACACGCCTTGCTACTCTTCTAACTTGCCGTCCTCCCCCCAACTCGAAATTCTCGACCTCCGCCACTTTCGCGCCGCGCAGCTCCGCCCCCTGCTCGAAGACGAAGCTCAACGTTGGAACACCCGCTTGCAATGGGACTACAAGCGCTCCACCGAACTGCTTCTTGAGTACCTCGACGGCCGTATTTTGCCTGGCTTCGTCGCGCTGTACGAGGGCCGCGTGCTTGGCTATGCCTTCTGCGTCTATGAAGCCAACAAAGCGGTCATCGGCGACGTTTACGCGTTTTCCGAGGCCGAATCTTCCCACAACCCCATCTGCGAAACGCTGCTCCACCACCTCATCGAGATGGTGCAGGCCACGCCGGGCGTCGACCGCATCGAATCGCAACTGCTGATGTTCCCGTCTGAAGCGCTCACCAGCCCGTTCTTCTCCCGCGGCTTCCGCGCCTTTCCGCGGCTGTTCATGGGCTGCGACCTGCCCACACCGTCCGCTGCAGCGCTGCGGTCTGAAACCCGGTTGCCGGAAGGCCTGCGCCTCGTCCCATGGACCGAAGATATCTATGCCGCTGCCGGAGCGCTCATCCATCTCGCTTATCTGGGACACGTCGACAGCAGCATCAACGACCAGTACCGCACCCTCGATGGGTCGCTGCGCTTTCTGCACAACATCATCCGTTTTCCTGGCTGCGGCATCTTCGACACGTCCAACTCCTGGGCCCTGCGCGACCAACGCACCGGTGGCCTGCACGGACTTCTGCTCTGCTCGAAGGTCCGCGCGGACATCGGCCACATTACGCAGCTATGCATCTCGCCCGCCATGCGAGGCCGCGGCCTCGGTCGCGCTTTGCTCCACCGCTGCGTAGCGGAGTTCGCCCGCCGCAACTTCCGCGGCATCTCTCTCACCGTCACAGAAGCCAACCTCGAAGCCCGCACCCTCTACGCGGACTATGGCTTCCTGCCCGTCCACCACTTCGATGCGATGGTCTGGAGCGCGGACTCGTAGCTGAATCGCAAGAGCAGAACACATAGGTGACGACTAGACTGTTTTTCAGGACTGAGTACTACAAAGACATTTGCCCATCCGTGACCGACGTGGCCTAACCTTTGACGAGCAGATCGAGGGCGATTCGGTTTCGTCTGCTAAATGGGCGTTTCGTACAGAGCATCATTCCCGCAGTCAGGAGAACCGATCTGAAATCCCCTCGTTTTATTCGACGTGTCCTACTCTTCGTAGCGTCCCTGGCTGTCGTACTGATGATCGGTTATGCCGTCGTGCCGGAGTGGTCCGTGACTGCGGCTGAAGTGACCGAGGCAACTCCTGAACAGGTCTGGGCTTGGTACGTTGATACTCCAGATGTTCCGAAGTGGGACCACCTCGTCAAACAAGTTGTCACGCACGGCGCCTTTCAAGTTGGAACCACGGGAGAAAACATACCTGTCTCGGGTCCTCCGATGTCGTGGATCCTCACTGAGATGCAGCAGGACCGCTCGTACACTGAGGTCTCCAAACTTCCCTTCGCCACTCTCGAAGCGAATCACCTGTTGAAACCGCAAGGCAGCAGCACCCGAATCGAGCATGGGATCACGGTTCGAGGCCCAGCAGCCTGGATCTATCGAATTCTCTTTCGCACAAAGATTTCGAACGGGATGATGGACGCCATGCACGCTCTGGCGACAGGCGCTCCCCGTGGGCTCCCACGATGACGAGGATGCGTAGGAGCGGAAACGCGGTGCTGATCACCGGCGAAGCGTCAGATATCGGCTTCTAATTGGCCAAGCTCTTTCTTGCCGCTGACAATCGAGTGCTCGTCTAGACCGTAAGGAAGAGTGCTTGGCAGCAGCTGCGAGCTCACTTCCGGGAGTTTGCACAATCCCGGCCGACATTAGCCTTGAAGCAGACCGGCAGAAGCTTGTTGCAGAAATCTCGCTGCAACTTGCTACTCCTCCACGTGGTAGTTCGGTGCTTCTCGCGTAATCACCACGTCATGCACATGGCTCTCTCTTAGCCCGGCACCTGATATCCGAATGAACTTCGCCTTCGTCTGCAGTTCTTCGATCGTCCCGCACCCCAGGTACCCCATCCCCGACCTTAGCCCGCCGACGAGTTGAAAAATCATCGCCTCCAGCGGACCACGGTGTGGCACGCGGCCCTCGATGCCCTCCGGTACAAACTTTGCCAGCCGATTGCCACTCACTTCGCGAGCAGTAATCTCGGTCCGTCGGCCTTCCCCGCTGAGGTCTTCCTTGCTCTGGAAGTACCGTTCGCCCGATCCCTGCGCCATCGCGCTCAGACTACCCATCCCGCGGTACGCCTTGAAGCTCCGTCCCTGGTACAGGATCGTCTCCCCAGGGCTCTCATCCACCCCCGCGAAGAGAGAGCCCATCATGCACACGCTCGCCCCCGCCGCAATCGCCTTCGTCACGTCGCCCGAGTACTTGATGCCACCATCCGCAATAATTGGAATACCGCGTGAACTCGCCGCGCGATAGGCCTCCGAGATCGCCGTAATCTGCGGCATACCTGCCCCGGTCACCATGCGCGTCGTGCAGATCGAACCCGGCCCAATCCCCACCTTCACCGCGTCCGCGCCAGCATCGATCAGTGCCATCGCGCCATCGTAGGTAGCCACGTTCCCGGCCAGCAGATCGATATGCGGAAATGCCTTCTTCACCTCCGCCACGGCTTCCAGCACGCGCGACGAGTGGCCATGCGCCGAGTCGATCGCCAGCGCATCCACACGGGCCTCGATCATCGCTGCTGCGCGTTCCAGGTAGTCGCCCGTCGCGCCAATCGCGCCAGCTACCCGCAGCCGACCCTGCGAGTCCTTGCTGGCATTCGGATACTTCAGCTTCTTCTGAATGTCCTTGACCGTAATCAGCCCCTTGAGCTGATACGCGTCGTTGACCACCAGCAGCTTCTCCACTCGATGCTGATGCAGAATTTCTTCCGCTTGTTCGAGCGTCGTTCCGACCGGAACTGTAATCAGATTTTCCTTCGTCATCACGTCGCGAATCGGAATATCCGTGCGCGAAACAAATCTCAGATCGCGATTGGTAAGGATGCCCACCAGCCGCCCGTTGGTGGTAACCGGTACGCCTGAAATCTTGTACCGCCGCATTACGTCGAGAGCGTCTGAAATTGGCCTGTCCGGCTCAATCGTCACGGGATCGACGATCATCCCGCTCTCCGACCGTTTGACCTTGTCGATCTCACCGGCCTGCTGCTCAATGGTCAGGTTGCGATGCACGACCCCCAGGCCGCCCTGCTGCGCCATCGCAATCGCCAACCGCGACTCTGTAACCGTATCCATCGCCGCGGACATCAACGGCGTATTCAGCGTAATGCTTTTCGTTAACCGAGTCTGCGTGCTCACCTGTGTGGGAACAACGTCAGAGTACGCGGGAACCAGCAGCACGTCATCGAACGTGAGCGCTTCTATCATCTTCGAATCAATCATGGCTGCTCTTATTGTAGAACCGTCGCCATAGCAGGCGTCCTCGAGCGCTCTTCGCCTGCCTCAATTCGCCGACGGACGTTCCACCTTATCCACCACGATCACGTCCACCGGCGCCTTCTCCGGCACCAGCTTCAGACCCATCTGCTCCCGCAGAGCCTGGCGAAATCCAGGCCCCGCAGTACTCCCCACTGCCGACGAATCGCCGGAGTCCGCCACCCACTCCAACGCGAAATCATAGGCTCCGCTCAACCCGGTGCGGTTCAACACCGGACGGTCGATCCCTTCGGATGGATTCGTCAGCCCGAGTACGAACTCGTCCATGACCACCTTCTGCCCACCGGCCGCCGTCAATCCGGCGGTACTGGAAGCAATCATGGCTCCGGTCCCGCACTCGTGTGGATATCCCCCGGCCTGCGTGACCGGCAGCGGCTTCTTCTTGCAATCCGGATCGTCCGCAGCATGCGGCACCAGCTTCTGTCCCAGCTTCCCCGGCCTGGCCAGCACCAGCGCAAAGATGTTGGTTTCCCGGCTCTCGTGGTGCACCCTCATACCAAACCGTTCTTCGAGCAGTGCCCGCATCATCGCCCGCATCTCGTCCTTGGTCGGGTTGCCCGGTGCTTTCGCCACAATGTCATAGTGCGCATCGCGCGTCCACGCCGGCATGCCCTGCCGCAAAATCTGTATTTGGTAACTCGTCGGCTTGTAGGCAAACACAACATACTGCAACAACAGCATGTTGCGAGCCGTCAGCAGCCCTCCACTCAATCCAAACTGCGGTCCCGGGTTCAGGGGAAAATTCGAGACCGACTTCTCGTCGCTGCTGTTCTCGCGGACCGAAGCCACCTCGAACTGCGGGCCCGCCTGCTGAGACACCCCCGCCGGGGTTGCGGAAATCCGCGACGGGCTGGCGCTCACATGCGCTGCCGTAAGAGGTGGGTAGACCATGAGATGCCGCTCCATTTCTGCATCAAGTCGGACCCGAGCCTGAGCCCTACGGCGCGGGCGGCTTCGGCTCGTTCAACAACAGCCGCAAAGGGGACAGTGCTCCCAGCTTCGTAAACTTCAGATCCACCAACTCATTCTGCACCAGCGGCAGTCCCGCCATCCAGGCGTTGACGGTCTCCGTATCCCGGGCCGCAAACAGAAACACAACACCGGGCTTGTCGCACAACGCGAACCACTGCAGAATGTGCCCATCCAGATAGAGCTTCACGGTGTCCCGCACCTCCTCCGCCATGTGCGGCATCACTCGCTGCGGGTCAATGCCGGCCCGGATTGTCAACTCCACCAGCACCGTTGTGCATGGCGTATTCAACATCTGCTGCGGTGTCAGTGGTGTTTTTGCAGTGCTCATATTGTCTCCGTTGAACTTAAGGGAAAAACTTCGCCAGCTTGGGACTGCACCGCCGCGCCGCGCAGCAACAGGTCATACGACATCACATGCGTCGTTGCCAGAAGCCCAACCGCGAAGAATGGAATCAAAGCCATGGGCAATCCCGTGACCGCATGCATCGCAATCGGGTCATGGCGGGTCAGCGCTATTGCTGTCCCGAACGCGACGAAAAAGTCGGCCATGCCGAACAGGTGCGCAACCCAGTAACCCGCGCGCCGTTTCCACACGAAGACAGCAGCCAGAGCCAGCGCGCCCGCCAACAAGTCGCCCCATCCGGCGCGTTCCACAAACTTCGTCGGCAAAAGCCCGCGACTGCCATACCAGAAAAACAAAGGCACGGCTACGATCCGAAGTCCGTGGATCATGGTCAGATTGCGCAGGCCGACGCCTGCGATAAAACGTCGCAACGGCTTCGAGATCCAATAAACGAGCGCCGGAAGCGCCACGGTCAAAGCGGCGAGGCGCGGTGGTGCCAGAGGATCCAGCGAGCCGAGCCATCCTGCGGCGCTTGTCATAACCACGACTACAAACCAGACAGCGACGGCAAATAAGAGGTAATTCCGGATACGGCGAGTTCCAGGTTCTGTCACGATGAAGCCTCCACAGCGAGAGCTCTTCTAACAGCATCTACGCGTATGTGTGTAGATACACCTATTAGCAAAAGCGATGCAAAAGAATTCGCTTATTTCGTCACCAACTCGCTCAGCGCATCCATCGCCTTCAAGGTCTCAGCCGCCGTTAGGCGACTTTCCGTCCCCTCGAGGCGATGCACGAGCTCCAATTGCGCCGCTCTCCACAAAGGCACCGCCCTGGCGACGGCGTCCCGGCCTGCTGCGGTCAGGGAGATCCGGTTCTGTCGTCGGTCTTTCTCTCCGGAAGCGATCTGCACCAATCCTGCATCCATCAAAACGGCAAGGTTACGGGTCAGGGTGGTGCGGTCCATGCCCATAAAATCCGCCAGTGCCTGCTGCGTCACGGCCTGCATTTCTTCAATACCGGAGAGCAGTGTGAACTGGGTCACCCGCAGCCCGGACGGACGCATCGCCGCATCGTAAAACTGCGTCAGCACGCGCGCGCTCCTCCGGGTGTGCAGGCAAAGACAATTGCGGACCTGGTCCATGTGATCCATCCAGCCAGTATCCCACCCGTCCGTCGCGCTTGCTCCACCGACACTCCGGTAGTATGCTTACCAAAGCAGACGAATTTGTTCTGCCGCAGTCTTACGCCGTGTTCAAACCGGCAACGTGGCGGAAGAGAGGAGTGGGCGACAGCCCACTTTTTGTTTGCTCTGAAATAAGCCCTCCAGACCGGCGCAAGACCGCCGTTTTGAACACCTTTTACCGCTTCATGGCCCTCGAACTCGACACAATTCGCGCTTCTGCCCAACGCGTCGCCGCCTCGCACGGCCTCGACCTCGTTGACCTCGAATTCACCGGCGGAGGTAAACATCGCTCCCTGCGCATCTTCCTTGAAAAAGACGCCGCTGCGCGAGCGAAACTTGCCGAAGCCGCCGCCACCGACGCGGCTCTCGATTTGCCCAAAGGGGTTCCGGTCGAGCTTCTCTCCGGGGTCACGCATGAAGACTGCGCTGGCTTCGCCACCGATTTCGGCACCCTCCTCGACATCGAAGACCTCATTCCCGGCGCCGACTACACGCTCGAAGTATCGTCCCCGGGCCTCGAACGCAAGCTCCTCAAAGCAGCCGATTACGAGCGTTTTCGCGGCAGCCTCGTCAAGCTTCAGACCTTTACGCCCGTCGAAGGCAATCGCCACTTCACCGGCCGCCTCACCGCCTTCGACGGGACAACCCTTTCCCTTGACCTTTCGGCCATCAAGCAGAAGGGCAAGGCCAAGAAAAACGCCGACACCCAGACCGTGGACCTCTCTCTCAGCAACATCGAGAAGGCCAATCTGGTAGCGGAAATCTAGTCGATTCTCGGTTTTGGGTTCTCGGCCGTTGGTGAAACCGAGAACTCACAACTCACAACCAGGAACCCAGAATCAGGAAGCGAGATACCCATGGCAAGTGCTCTACACCAATCGATCGAAGCCCTGAGTCGCGAGAAAGGCATCGACGCCGCTGTCGTCGTCACCGCCGTCGAAGACGCGATCGCCCTCGCCACGCGCAAGTTCTACAAGACCACCGAAAACATGCGTGCCGAGCTCGATCCAGAAAGTGGCGAGCTCCGCGCCTACGTCTACAAGACGGTCGTCGAGCTGCCTGAGCAGGTCGATGACGAGACCAACCAGCTGACCCTTGAGCAGGCCCGTGAACTCGCACCCGAAGTTGAAGTCGGCGGTGAACTGCGCTTTTACAAGGACACGGCTCCCCTCGGCCGCATAGCCGCGCAAATGGCCAAGCAGGTCATTTTTCAGAAGGTTCGTGAAGCCGAGCGGGATACCGTCTTCCAGGAGTACGGCGACCGTATCGGCGAAATCCTCACCGCGACCGTCAAGCGCCTCGAACCCATGGATGTCATATTCGACCTCGGCAAGGCCGAAGCCCGTATGCCGAAGCGCGAGCAGTCGCGGCTGGAGCAGTTCGCCGTGGGCGAACGCGTTCGTGTCGTCCTTCTCCGCGTCGATCGCGCTGCCAAGGGTCCTCAGGTGATCGTTTCCCGCGCCGCGCCCGCACTCGTCCAGTCGCTGTTCCAGTCGGAGGTCCCCGAGATCTACGACGGGACTGTACAGATCCGCGCGATCGCACGCGAAGCCGGTGAGCGCACCAAGATTGCGGTCGTCTCGCGTGACAAAGACGTCGATCCTGTAGGCGCCTGCGTCGGTATGAAGGGGATGCGCGTCCAGTCGATCATCCGCGAGCTGCGCGGCGAAAAGATCGACATCATCGAGTTCTCGGAAGAGATCACGACGTTCGCAGAGAAGGCCCTTCAGCCCGCCAAGGTCTCCCGCGTGTCCATCACCGACCTCGCCGAAAAGCAGATAGAAGTCATCGTCGATGACACCCAGCTTTCGCTCGCCATCGGTAAGAAGGGTCAGAACGTCCGTCTTGCCGCGAAGCTGCTGCAATGGAAGATCGACATCAAGAGCGAGGAAGAAAAGCGCCAGGAGGTCGAGCAGCAGATGCAGGGCATGGGCGGCGGTGTCTCCACCCCCATTGAACAGGTCACAGAGCTCGGCGAGTCCGTCATGGAGAAGCTCATTGCCGCCGGCATCACTACAGTCGAGTCGCTCGCCGACATGACTGCAGAAGAGCTTGGAGAGGTCCCTGGCATCGGCGAGAAGACCGTAGACAAAATCTCCGTGGCCGTCCGTCATTACTTCGGCCAATATGAGGAGGGCGAAGAGCGTCCGGCCCCTAAAGAGCCGACGGTCAATGAGCCCGACATGAACGAACCGGCGTCAGATGACTCCGCAGAGAAACCCGAAGCAGAAAAACCCGACGAGGTGCACTCCATGGCAAAGACCCCCGAAGAGATTCTCGCTGCCCAGGCCGCAGAGTCAGGCGAAGTCGAAGAAGTTACCGACTTCTCTACCGAAGACATCGCGGAGGCCGAAGATCGCCTCTCCTCCAACGACGCAAATGACGAGGCCGACGCCCGCGAAGCCGGCATCGAGCTCGACAACGACACCCTCGATACACTCGTCGCCGAAACCGGCGAGATATCTGACGAAACCATCGACAGCGACGGGCACGACCGTGGCTAATCCCCACGGATCGTGTCAACATTTGCCTAAAACTGCCATTTTCACCCGAAAAGCGGCAGTTTTAGGCGATACTGGATATCACCCGAAATTGCAGAATCATGGGTTTCGGCTACATTCTTTCTCCTGCGGAGCGGCTATGACCAGCTAAGCGGCTAAGGAAGCGGAAAAAGGGCCGGCGGCAAACGCCAGAGCCAAAAGGGATAGATGAGCAAAGTTCGAATCAACGATCTTGCACGTGAATTGGAAGTCAAGAGCAAGCCCATTCTGGACGCGCTCAAAGCGGTAGGCGTCACCGAACCTAAGACGCACTCCAGCTCCATCGAATACGATGAGGCCGAGAAAGTGCGAGCCTACTTCGCTCGCGGTACCCGCACGGCAGCGCCCAGCAGGCTGGTGCAGGAGTCCAAGCCAGCTTTCAACCTGGCCAACGTTTCGAAGCCCGGCGATGCGCTCAAGGCCATCCTGGAACGTAAGCAGGCGGAACAGGCTGCGCGCTATGCTCCACCGCGGCCCGCCGTCGCGCCCCCCGCAGTCGTCGCGCCCTCGAGCGTTCCGGCTCCGCGCCCTGCCGCCCCGCCGGTTACAGCAAGTGCGCCCGCGCAGCCGGCCGCTGCGTCCACAGTTTCGGCCGCGCCAGCACAGGCTCCCCCCGCGACGCCTGCTCCGCGCCGAATCGTTCCTCTGCCGCGTCCCCAGGGACACGTGACGGCCGCTCCCGTGCGTCCGCCTGTTGTGGTAGCCCGTCCCCCAGTGGTCGCGGCAGCGCCGGCCATCGCCAGTTCTGCGCCGACCGCGCCTGTCGTCGTCAAGGCCGCGAATGTACCTCCTCCGCCGCCCGTACCTGCCGTAGCCGCGCCGGTCACTCCTGTGGCCACTGTGGTTGCGCCGGAACCGGTCGTCGCTGCTGCCCCAGAGCCTGTGGCCACGGTGCCCGCCGGGCCGTCGGCTCCCGCGCCCCGTCGCGTTGTCATGCCGCAGACCGGCCCGCGTCCAACCTACCTTGCTCCTCCACCGCCCCCCGGCGGACCGGCGCGTCGGCCTATCTTCGAGCGTCCCCGCCCGGGGCAGTCCGGTGCTCCGGGGTCGCGTCCCGGCTTTGCAAGCGGCCCTGGCGGAGCACCGGGAGCACCCGGCGCCCGCCGTCCGATGCACCCCACCCGCACCTTCCCCGGTGGCCCCGGTACTGGCCCCGGCGCGCGCCCCGGCTTCACTCCTGGTGCACGTCCAGGTTTTCCTGCCCGTCCTGGCTTCGGAGCCCGCCCCGGCGGCCCTGGAGGCGCTCCGGTAGAGGGCGGCGCACCGCCATCCGCACCGCGTCCTGCCCGTCCCGGCCAGCGTCGCGGCAACCAACGCTACGAAAAGACGAAGGAAGGCCCGATGAAGGGCTTCGCTCCGCCGAGCCGTTTCGGTGGCGCGCAGGTTCCCCAGCAGCCTCTTCCCATTACTCGCACCATCGTCGTTACAGAAGGCATTTCCGTAAAGGACCTTGCCGAAAAGCTCGATATCCGCGGCAAGGACCTCATCGCCACATTGCTGATGCGCGGTGTTTTCGTCACCGTCAACCAGACGCTCGACGGCGAACTGGTCAAGGACGTCTCCCGCCAGTTCGGCGCTGACGCCCAGGTCATCTCCGTTGAAGAGCAGCTTGAAAACGAGGCTATCGAAGGCTTCCTCGAAGACACTTCGAACATGATCGAGGTGGTTCGCGCTCCGGTCGTCACAATCATGGGACATGTCGACCACGGTAAAACGTCGCTGCTGGACGCGATCCGTTCCACTAACGTCGCCGGCGGAGAAGCTGGAGGCATCACTCAGCACATCGGCGCGTACAAGGTTCGCATCACCAAGCCCGACTCGCCCGCCTTCGGACGCGAGATCGTCTTCCTCGATACCCCCGGTCACGAGGCCTTCACTCGCATGCGCGCTCGTGGAGCCAAGGTTACCGACATCGTGGTCATCGTGGTCGCAGCCGACGACGGCGTCATGCCTCAGACCATCGAGGCAATTGACCACGCAAAGGCCGCAAAAGTCCCGATTATTGTGGCTGTCAACAAGATCGACAAACCCGATGCCAACCCGGACAAGGTCATGCAGCAGCTCGCCGCGCGTGGCGTGCAGGCAACGTCCATGGGAGGCGACACCGAGTTCGTCATGGTCTCCGCCAAGAAGCGCACCAACCTCGACGGCCTTGAGGAAATGATCTGCTACATCGCCGACACCAACGAGCAGAAGTCGCAGCCCGAACGTCCCGCTGTCGGTACCGTAATCGAAGCCAAGCTTGATCGTGGCCGCGGTGCGGTCGCCTCCATCCTCGTGCAGAACGGTACCCTGCGCGCTGGCGACAGTTACGTTGTGGGCAACACCTTCGGCAAGGTCCGCGCCATGTTCGACGATCGTGGCCGCGAGATCAAGGAAGCCGGTCCCTCAACCCCTGTCGAGATCCTCGGGCTGGAGTCGATGCCCGACGCTGGAGACACATTTCTGGTGATGGCGGACCGCGACAAGGCCAAGGGCATTGCGCAGTACCGCAAGATGAAGGAGCGCGAAGCCACCCTTGCCAAAACCTCGCGTGTCTCGCTCGAAGGTCTCTCCGAGCAGATCAAGCAGGCCGGCGTCAAGGACCTCAACATCATCCTCAAGGGCGATGTGCAGGGTTCCGTCGAAGTGCTCGCCGACTCGCTCGGCCGCATGTCCACCGAGAAGGTGCGCGTCAAGGTCCTTCACTCCGGCGTCGGTGCCATCACCGAGTCCGACATCCTGCTGGCCTCTGCCTCGAACGCAGTCGTCATCGGCTTCAACGTTCGTCCCGAGCGAAAGGCGCAAGACCTGGCCGCGCGTGAGAACGTCGATGTCCGTATGCACTCGATCATTTACGAGTTGCAGGACGAGATGGAGAAGGCCATGTACGGTCTGCTCGACCCGGTCTTCAAGGAGAATTACGCTGGACGCGCGGAAGTCCTGCAGGTCTTCAAGATCACAAAGGTGGGCCAGATCGCAGGCTGCCGCGTCACAGACGGGCTCATACGCCGCGACGCACAGGTACGGGTGCTCCGCGACGGCGAGGAGGTCTGGAAGGGCAAGATCGCCTCACTCAAGCGCGTGAAGGAGGACGTCGCCGAAGTCCGGTCAGGTGTCGAGTGCGGTATCGATCTCGCCGGCTACAAGGAGATTAAGGCGGGCGACATCATAGAAACCTTCACGACGGAGAAACTGGCCGCCGAACTCGGACAGAACTCCGCCGAACTGAAGAAGCAGCAGATGGCCGAACTAGCTCGCGCGAAGGCCATTGAAAACGAGGTGGCCGCAGCCGCTGCCTCCGCCGCCGAAAGTGACGCCGCTTCCGCATAAAACCGAACGCAAATTCAACACGAACAGCAAAGGCCCGGAGAAATCCCGGCCTTTGCTGTTTACGCGCGCGCTGGCCCCCCACTCGCCTGACAGGTCAAGCTCCCCTTTTCGCCAATCGGCCGACCTTTGTCAAAGCCTCGATCGATACCCATTTACAAAGCTGTCACGTCCTCGTCACCGCAACTTCATGAGAGTTCCTTAGCGTTAATCCGGCGCGACACTCATTTTGGCCGCAGTCAGGGGACCCTCAATCTATGTTTTCTCGGCGTTTTCTTCTCACCCTCTTCGTTCTTTTCTCGCACGTTATGTTCGTTGGTCATGCTCAGACAGGCCGCGGTTCGGTCACCGGCACTGTCACTGACGCGCAGGGAGCAGCCTTGCAGGGCGCCCGCATCGCGCTCGCGCCTGGAAACATTACGGCCCTCTCTGGCCCCACCGGGCAGTTCACGATCCTCGGTGTTCCCTCCGGTAACTACACTGTGACTATCTCCTACACTGGCTTTAAGGATTTCGCTCATCCAGCCAGTGTCTCGGCCAGTCAGCTCTCCCGCGTCGATGCCACCCTGTCCATCGCCTCGACCCGCCAGGACATTCAGGTGTATGCCGGGCGTCAGGGCGGGGAAGTGGAAGCCATCAATCGCACATTCTCTGCCGACAACATCATCAACGTGCTGCCCGCCGATGTGATCACGAGTCTCCCCAACGCAAACGTGGCGGACGCCATCGGCCGTCTGCCCAGCGTCACGCTGGAGCGGGACGAGGGCGAGGGCAAGTACGTCAAGGTTCGCGGCACGGAGCCTCGCCTCACCCACACCACTCTCGACGGCGTAACCATCGCCTCACCCGAAACCAACCGCCAGATCAAGCTCGACCTCATCCCTGCCGATCTGGTCGAGTCGGTGCAGATCAACAAGACACTGCAAGCCAATATGGAAGGCGACGGCATCGGCGGCTCCGTGGATCTGCGCACCAAGAGCGCCGAAGACCGCCCCACCATTTCGCTCGAAGCTCTGGGCGGATACACCCCCATCATCGGCGGACGTGCGAACTACCAGTTCGACGGGACCGTCGGCAAACGCTTCCTCGATGGTCACAAACTCGGCATCCTCATCGGCGCGTCGTACGACTGGAATGGACGAGGCATCAATGACATCGAGCCCGGCCCCGCTGTGGCTGGAGCTTACGATCTCCGCGATTACCGCTACTTCCGCGATCGTCGCGGCGTCGCCGGCACGCTCGACTACCGCTTCAACGACAACTCCAGCATCTACCTTAAGGGCCTGTACTCGCACTTCAACAACTTTGGCGACGATTGGATCTACAGCCCCACCATCAATACTTTCCTGTCGGCCACCCAGGGCGACGTCGACGGATCTGTCAGCTTCTCCGCAGTCCATCGCCGTCCGGTGCAGGATATCGGCGGCCTGCAACTCGGGGGCCGTCACGTCCTCGGCCAGGCGCTGCTCGCCTGGGACCTCGATTCCTCCATCGGCCGCACCCGTGACGATGGCTACGCCAGCGCGTCCTTCTCCCCCCGGTCCGCCACCAACCCGCTCAACAACATCAGCTATAGCCTCAGCGTCACCAATCCTCTTGAGCCGCACATCGACGCCCAGAACGCCAACATCTTCGACCCGACCAGATACTTCTTTACCAGCCAGAGAGTGCAAAACTTCTACAACCCCGAGGTCGATCTAGGCTTCGGCGCTTCGCTCGTCACGCCCTTCCGTCTTGCCGGCCACGCCAGCACGTTTGAGTTCGGCGGCCGCTTCCGCAACGAGCACAAGTTCGTCAACCAGGACACCCGCAACTTCGTCCCCACCGCCGCTTCCAATAATAGCGAAGACCCCTCGCTCGCCATGACCAACTTCCTCGGCGACTTCACCGACCCCAACTACTTGAATGGCGACTACAAGTTCGGCCCCACCGTCGAGTACAGCAAGATCAGCACGTTCGCCGCGCAGCGCCAGTCCTCCGCGATTATCGGCAACTCGTTCAATCAGATCGAGAAGGTCTCCGCCGGCTACCTCATGGACACCACCAATTTTGCGAAGTTCCGCCTCACCCTCGGCGTCCGCTTTGAAAACACCGGTGAAAACAACCTCGGCTACAACGGCCAACGCAACGCCAACGCCATCGGCACCACGCCCATCCGCGTGCAGGCCTCGTACCTCAACGTCCTCCCCAGCGCGTCCCTTCGTTATGCGGTGACGCCCTCTTCCGGCATCCGCCTGGTCTACGGACGGGGTCTCTCGCGCCCGCAGTTCGGCGATCTTATCCCCTTTCAGACCGTCTCCAGCAGCGGCAGCGCCCGCACCACTGTCAGCAAAGGCAATCCCAACATCCGCGCCGAGTATGCCGACAACATCGATCTGCTGTACGAGAACACCTTGTCCAGCAGCGGTCTGCTCCAGGCCGGGTTCTTTTACAAAAATCTGAGCGACCCCATCGTCGGCACTCAGACCCTGGTCCCGGCTGACATTGAACTCACGGGTAACAACCTCCCCTACTTCCTCAACCAGACGGTCAACGCCGGGAGCGCCTACGTCTACGGCTTTGAGATTGCTTTCCAGCAGCACTTCACCCGCCTGCCCGGCTTCCTCAACGGAACCGGCGTTTCGGCCAACTACGGCTACACCAAGTCCCGCGCCACCCTTCCCCCTTACGTCGCCTCCGCCGATCTGCAGCCGGGACAGATCAGCGGACCCAACCGCGGCCCCGAAGGTGCCAACCCCGCGCTCATCGGCCAGGCCCCCAACAGCTTCAACTTAAGCCCAACCTACGACAAGCGCGGCTTCTCCATCCGCCTCGGCATGACCTACAACCAGGCCAACATCGCCGCCTACCAATACTCCACCTCCGAAAACGGCCCCGTCACCCTCGGCGGAGGCGGTGGCGGCCCCCAAGGGCCCAACGGCGACCAGTACTTCTACTCCCACCTGCAACTCGACCTGCAAGGCTCCTACCAGCTTCCCAAAGGATTCAGCGCGGTCGCCTACGCACTCAACCTCAACAACGAGGTCTTCGGCTTCTACAACGGAAGCCCGAACTTCCCCGTCCAACGCGAGTTCTACCGCCAGACCTTCGGAGGCGGCCTGCGCTGGTCCCCCCGCCACCGTCAATAGTTCAGCAACTCGCTGAAGCTCATCGCGCGCCAACGAAGGCCGGACAAAACTCCGGCCTTCGTTTTCTTGCTGGGCCACCACACCAAACAGGCAAACAAAATTGCGTCGTCCGTCCCCTTCGTTCATCTTGATATCTGCACCACAGCAACCCGAGGAAACAGCCCATGAATGTAGTGCTATACGGAGCGACCGGCAACGCTGGCAGCCGGATCCAGAAAGAACTCCTCGACCGCGGCCATTCCGTGGTCGCCGTCTCGCGCAGTGTAAACCCCAACACGATTGCGGGCGTCACCTCCGTCGTGGATGATCTTTCCAATGTCGAGAAAATCGAAAAAACGATCAGCGGTGCCGACGCCGTAGTCAGCGCCATAGCGCCACCAGCCGATGACACCGATCAGATCGTCACCGACACCCAGCGCCTGACCGACGCTATTGCGGCTCACGGCGGCCCTCGCCTGATCGTTGTGGGCGGTGCCGGTAGCCTCTTCGTCGCTCCCGGCGTCACGCTGATTGCCAGCGGCTACCTGCCCGAAGCCTGGATGGCCATCGCAAAATCCCACGACATCGTGCTCGAAGACCTCCGCAAGGCCCCGATCGACTGGACTTACTTCTCGCCCGCCGCCTACTTCGAGCCCGGCGAGCGAACCGGTAAGTTCCGACTCGGCAAGGACGATCTGATCGCCAACGCCCAGAACGAGAGCCGCATTTCTATGGAAGACTACGCGATCGCTCTGGTAGACGAACTCGAAAATCCAGCCAACATGCGCGGACGCTTCACGATCGGCTACTAAGTGGCTTTGACCGGGCGAAGACTTACTTCGCCCGGTACTCCACAAACAGTGCGGGAAAGTTCTTCTTCAGCGTCTCGATCTTGGGCTTGTCGCAGATCAGGATGTACCCGTCGTCGGGATGCAGCGTTGCATAATCCTGGTGATACGACTCGGCGTCGTAAAACTTTTTTGATATCTCAATCTGCGTCACAATCGGGCTGGCAAACACCTTCGCTTCTGTGACCTGCGCGATGTAAGCCGCCGCTACCTTGCGCTGCTCTTCATTCGTCGTGAAGATTGCCGAGCGATAGGACGTTCCTCTGTCTGGCCCCTGCCGGTTCAGCGTGGTGGGATCGTGCACGGAAAAGAAAATCTGCAACAGCTTGCCATAGGTGATCTCTGAGGGATCGTACTCGACCTTTACTGATTCGGCATGCCCGGTGGTTTCGGTCGTTACCTGTCGATAGGTCGCCGTTTCTGCGGCGCCTCCCGCATACCCAGCCTCTGTCGACAGCACTCCCTTGACGCGCTGGAACACGGACTGCGTTCCCCAGAAGCATCCGCCGGCGAACACCGCCGTCTCGCGTCCAGGCACTTTCGCAATGGCCTCATCTATCTTTGCCGCAGGCAGCGGCCCCGAAGGCTGCGCACTGCAACCCACAAAAGCCAACAACACGCCCAAGCCCAAACCAACGCTTCTCAACCAACGCATCTTTGACCGCCTCGCTGGTGATTTGACGCCCACCCGGACGTTCGGTGACAGAAATTCTCACTGAGCGCAGCGGTTCGGAAGTCTACGAACGCTCAGGGTCTGGGTGCAGGCGACAAGTTGTCTTTCAGGAAGAGATAGCGGGCCTGATGGGGGTCTGGAGCCGCCTCGCTAGGCACGTTTAGTTGCATGGTCATCCACTGAGAGCCAGCGTACACCGGCCACGTCGGGAGGCCGGCTCCGTTGGGGTCGCCGGAGCGCGCGAAGTTGGTCCAGTAAGCCATCATCTGCTCGGAGAGACTGCGATCTTCGGGTCGCCAGATTGCGCCGACTCTAGAGTCCTGGGCTCCGAAGACGTATTCGATCTCGTCGGAGTGAAAGGCACCCTGCTCCCGGGTGTGGTTGGGGTCTCCGGGAGAGCCGAGCACAAAGACGTAGTGATAGACGGGAGCGCCACCGGTCTGAGCCTGTGCCTGGAGCCAGCGCCAGGTGGAGAAGGCGATGAACTGGTCGCCAGCATAGTCGGACGCCGACCGGAAGGCTTTGGCGTCGTCGGTTGCGGGATAGAGTGCAAGGAAGGCCGACGCTTTTTCTCCGTACTCCTGCACAGCCTGGGCCTGGAAGGAGGCGGCGGTCAGCGGCGCTTTCGCGGAGCTGGCTGGTCGGCCTTCGTCGGCATTCCAGCCAGCCAGCAGCGGAATGTGTGCCTGCTTACCGGCTGCGTAAATAGCCTCAACGGGTTCCGGAAGGAAGTAGCCATCTACGCCGGGGCCGAAGCGCGGGGCCGGTTCGCGAGTAGCTGAAGGGCGTCCCCCGACTGCGCCGGGAAGGGCGATGGGTGAGATAACCGCGCGAAGGATGTCGTCTGCCGGGCGTTTGCGGAGCTCGCTAACGTCTGCGGTGCCGAAGGTGTGCTGCATGGTGGCGGCATCGCGCGCTTCGTGCTCGCTGAGCGTCTGGTAACCCCCGCCCCCATTGCGGAATGCGCCCCCGCTTTCGCCGATGGCACGCTGGAAAAGACCCTTTGCCAGAGGCGAGGCCATGAGCGTGCTGACGGCAGCGGAGCCAGCTGACTCGCCGAAGAGGGTGACGTTGTGCGGGTCGCCACCAAAGCGTGCGATGTTGCGCTGCACCCAGGCCAGCGCGGCGACCTGGTCCATGAGGCCGTAGTTACCGGAAGCGTGGTGCGGCGACTCCGCGCTAAGACCGGGGAGTGCGAGGAAGCCGAAGATGCCCATGCGGTAGTTCATTGAGACGACAATGACGTTGCGATGGGCTAGGAATTGTCCGTCCTGCCTGCCTTCGGAGGTGCCGCCTGCGACAAAGCCCCCGCCGTATATCCAAACCATGACGGGGAGTTTGGCGTGCGGAGTGGCGGTTGTCCAGACGTTCAGGTTGAGACAATCCTCCGCAGCACCGGAGTCGTGGAAGCTCATGTCGTTGTAGGTTTCAGTCTGCAGGCAGCGATGGCCGAAGGTGGAAGCGTCAAGCGGTTTGGCCCACGCCAGCGCGGGCTGGGGTGGCTGCCAGCGAAGTCCGCCGACCGGAGGCGCGGCAAATGGGACGCCTTTGAAGGCGACGACTTTAACGTCTGCGGTTGGAACGCCGACGACGGGCCCCTTGTCGGTCAGGACCGTCACGGGGCTTTGGGCAAACGCGGATAGCGCACAGGCAATCGCGGAGAGGCTGAACGCTCGCCGGGAGGCCGACCAGTGTTTGAAGGACATATCCACTACCTCCGCGGCCCGAAGCCGCCGAAACAAAGTTCGAGATGCGCGCTACAGCTCCAGGATGATGGGCATGATGAGCGGGCGGCGATTGGCGTTCTTCTGGATGAAGCGCTTTAGGTCTCCGCGAATTTTGTCCTTCATCACGCCGTAGTCGCGGCGCTCCTCTGCGCTCGATTGCTCAAGCGTGCGGGATACGATGTCCCGGGCATTGCGCAGGAGGTCGGGGTCGTCGGCTGCGAAGCCGCGAGTGGTAATTTCGGGCTGGCCTTCCACCTGTCCGGTGCGCTTGTTGATGGCGATGATGGGCAGGAACACGCCATCTTCGCCCAGGTGCTTGCGGTCGCGAATGACGGTGTCTTCGACGACATCGGCGGTGGAGTTGTTGTCAATGCATACGCGACCGGTGGTGACTTTACCAGTCTTGTTGGCAGAGTTGGCGTCGAGGGTCAGGATGTCGCCGTCCTCGAGCAGAAGAACCTTCTCGGGGACACCCGTGGCCAGCGCCAGTTCGACGTGCCGCTTCAGGTGGCGATAGTCGCCGTGTACGGGGACGAAGAACTTCGGCTTGACGAGGTTGATCATCAGGCGGAGCTCTTCCTGCGAGCCGTGACCGGATACATGGATGAGGCCGTTGGTGCCGTCATCATGGATCACGCGCGCATCGCGACGCTCGAGGTGGTCGATGACGCGATAGATTTTTTTCTCATTGCCCGGAATGACCCGTGACGAGAGCAGCACGGTGTCGCCTGGATCGATCTTCGCGAATTTGTGGTTATCGACTGCGGCGCGGGAGAGCGCGGACATGGGCTCGCCCTGGGTTCCGGAGATCATGATGCAAAGCTTGTGCGCCGGCGTATCGCGGATGGCCGAGGGGTTGATGATGAGACCCTGCGGCGGATCGAGATAGCCGAGATCCTGCGCGATTTCTGTAGAGTTATCGAGCGACCGGCCGATAATGGCGACCTTGCGGCCGTGCTTCTCGGCCAGTTCCATGGCGACGCGGATCCGGTGGATGGAGGAGGAAAAGCAGGAAAAGAACAGCTTCTTGGGCGCGGCGGCGAAGATGTCGTCCAGGCGCGGGATCACGGCCTTTTCGCCAGGCGTGAAGCCGGTGCGATCGACATTGGTGGAGTCCTGCAGAAGGCACAGGACACCCTGTTTGCCCAGGTCGGCAAAGGCCTGGAGGTCGAAGGGGTGGCCGTCGGGGCTGGAGAGGTCGACCTTGAAGTCGCCGGTGTGGAGGACGATGCCGACTGGCGTATGAACGGCGAGCGCGACGCAATCGACCAGCGAGTGCGTGACCCGGATGGGCATGATACTGAACGGGCCGAGCGTAAAACGCTTGCCGGGGAGAATCTCGATCAACTCGGCGTCGTCGAGCAGGCGGTGTTCTTCAAGTTTGCCTTCGACATAGGCGAGGGTGAACTCAGTCCCGTAGACAGGCACGTTGAGTTCGGAAAGAATCCAGGGCAGGCCGCCGATGTGGTCCTCATGACCGTGCGTAAGGACGATGCCTCGAACGAATTGGCGATTCTCGACAAGATAGGAGATGTCGGGGACGACGATGTCCACGCCGAGGAGTTCTTCTTCGGGGAACATGAGGCCTGCGTCAATGACGAGGATGTCATCGCCAAAGCGAAGGGCGAGACAGTTCATGCCGAACTCGCCGAGTCCGCCTAAGGGAATAATTTGCAGTTTTGCTGAAGCATCTGATGCCATGGAACTTCAGTCTACCGCAGTGGAGGACATGGCCGGGCGATTTCGGTTGCGAGTGCCCCGTGTGCCGTCATGCGTTGTTGAGCGGGAGCAGGTCCTCAGGCGCGCAGCAGGCCGTCGCGAGGCGTATACGCTTGCCTGCGATGGTCCCGTGGATGGTCTTCCAGGCGCCGATAAGAAAGAAGCACCAGCCAGCCTTGCCGGCCTGGCCTGGCGGTAAAAAGCCCGCCACGATGCAGCAGAGGATGCCGACACAGGCTACCCCAAAATCGTCCCAGAAATAGGTGAGAGTCAGCGTGGTTTCGAGCGGGCTGAGGCGGAGCTTCAGGCGCTGGCGCCAGGCATTGAGGTAGAGTGCGGAGACACAGAAGTAAGTCGCGGCGAAGCCCGCGCCGTAAACAACCATCAACTCGCGGACCTGCTGCCAGGACGTAAAGACATCGGGCCCGGAGTGTCCCGTGAACTGGCCGGCGACAAGTGTAAAGAGAAACTTGAGCGGGTAGACGTAAAACAGCACCGTGAACAGGAGACTGCAGTTGATCAGGATCGTGCCGATGTCGTGCAGACCGTAGCGGCGGAAGAAGCGGAAATGCGACCACCAGACCATGATGAGAAAGACAAAACAGATAAAAAAGGGAATGAAGCCCACCAGGACCTTGTGCAGCTCGTCGTAGGTGTGTGGCACTTCGAGCGAAACGACGATAAGGGTGAGCGCAAAGCCGAAGACCACGTCGGAAAAGCCGTCGATGCGCGACATGGCGGTTCCGCGGAGGCGGAAGCCGTCTTTGGCGATGAAATCGTGGACAGGCTGCATGATTGGGGAAAGGGTATCAGGAGTGGGGTCTGCCGGCTAAAAATTTCATGCAGAACGCGCGTGTTCCCAGGCCTTCGCGTACTTCCAGCTGGTGTAGACGGCCTGATAGAGATGCAGGAGCAGGCCTTCGCGGCCGTCGAGGAAGCCGAGGCGGAAGATGTAGTTCCAGAGGAAGGTGGCTTGTGGGACGAGCAGCACGTTGGCGAGAAACGCGAGAGGTGAGGCACTGGTGCGGCCATTGGCAGTGAGGAGGTCTGCGCCCAGGCTGGAGTAGCGGTTCATGTGCTCGATGTAGGCGGATAACGTGGGATAGGCGTGGTGGATGAGGTCGAAATCAAGGGTGGAGGCGGCCCCGTGGAAGGAGATGGTTTCGTGGACGGGGCGATCTTCGAAGATGAAGCGCGCCGGTGTAGCGGTGCGGCGGAAGAGCCGAAGCTTGGCGTCGGGGTAAAAGCCGCCGCGCTTGATCCAACGGTTGAGGAAGAGATTGCGGCGGCGCAGAAAGAATGCGTCGACGGCCGGGTGGGTGGATACCAGAGTGCGGATTTGCTGCTGGAGTTCCGGTGAGAGTTCTTCGTCGGCGTCAAGCGTAAGGACCCATTCGCCGGTGCATTGAGCGATGGCGAAATTCTTCTGCGCGGCGAAGCCGGGCCATTGGCGCTCGATTACCGTGGCGTTGAACGAGCGCGCTATCTCCAAAGTGTGGTCGGTCGAGCCGGAATCGACCACGATGATTTCGTCTGCCCACGCCACGCTGGCAAGAGTGCGGGGAAGGTTGTTCTCTTCGTTGAACGTGATGATTGCCACCGAAAGCAATGGCGTTCTCATGCGAGCGTGAGGTTCGGGTCGGAGGTCTGTTCGCGCAGCAGTCGCTCGGTGAGGGCGCGAAGGTCCTCGCCTGTTTTCGGAAGGATGAAGGCGCTGTGCTCGGGGATCCAGTCGAGTTTGAACGACGTGGACTGTGCGGAGATCCAGATTTGCGCGACAGGCGTGTTGGGGGTGAAGACGAACTTGGCGGAGCCGTCTTCAAAGAGGACATTGAGGACACCGTTTTTCTCTTCGGTTTCAAAGAGGGGGTTGTCCATGTCGTCTTCCGCGGCAATAAGCGATTGTTTGAGGCGCTCAAGAGCGCGGTCGGATTCGCGGCGGAAAGTCTGCTCGTCGATCATGGAAGCTATTCTACCGAGTTACGGCTAGCGGCTGCGGCAAGGGGCGTTCGGCGCGGAAGGCTCATAGTGCTGCGTAGCTTCAGAGAAGACGAAGGGCTGGCAGGCGAAGTTGCGGAGATGAGAAAGAAGCACCGTTCGAGAAGATATGAGCGGATCCTGCAGCTCTTTGGCCATGAGGCGGCCGCTGCCGGTGATGAGTTCGAAGCGATGCGTGGGGTCAGTTGGGTCGGATTGGAACCAGCGCTGAGTCAAGTCGCAGCTCGGCTTGGGGGCACCTCGCGGAACTGGCTGCCCCACGGGAGGCAGGGCGGTACAGTCGCGAACGGTGGACTCGAAGCTGAGGGTCACTACAGCTTTTCCATTGATGACACGCAACTGGGCTTCGTTCTCCGTGAAGTTGCTGGATATGGTTGCAAGTGAGCCGGAAGACGCGTGAAAGATGGCGCGATAACGTTCCGTCTGCACCAGCGAGCGGGCGGTGCGAAGCCAGGTGGTGGGCGTGGTGTTCGAGTTATCGAATGGGGTGGAGAAGGTCAGCGTGGCAATGCGCCGCCAGTTGCCGTCGACGGGTATAAGGACGGCGGTAATGATGTGCTGGTCCAGTTCGACGGTCAGCAGAGCGTCCATGTCGTCGGTATTTCCGAGGGGTGCCAGTACCAGATCCAGCGAGCGCGGGAACGGAATGTGACCGTGCTGCAGGTACTGGCTGGGAGCACCCACGGCGGAAAGGGCAGCGGCTCTAGTACGGTCGTCGTCGAAACGAAGTTGCCGGGTTAGCGACTGCGGTGCCGGCACGCCGTAGTTGACGGCCGCGAATTGAATGACCCCCAGGCCACTGCTGGCGGCGACCAGCGGCGGGGGAGGCGGGATGAATTGCGGGGTGGGAGGGGCAGAGCGACCGCCGTGCCGCTGCGCAGGCAGCACGGAGCCGGAGAACAGCAGCAGCGTAGGGACAAAGAGCGCGAGGATGGTCGTGTGTCGGCGCATGGCCACGTGCGGTTCTGTTCTCCGGGTCGCGGACGTGCTGAAGGTTAGAACGGGATGTCTTCGTCGGTGATGCCCTGGTCGGCGTAGTCAGGCTGCGAGGGTGCGGCACCGCCTCCGCCGTACGGCGCGGTGGTGGAGCGGGAGTAGGTGCCGGAAGAGCGCTCGCCACCTTCAGAGCCGCCGCCGCCCTTGCCGCCGAGGAGGGAAAGATCATTGACTAGAATTTCGGTCTTGTACTTTTTCTCGCCGGAGGTTTTGTCGTCCCAGGAGCGGGTCTGGATCTTGCCTTCGACGAAGATCTGGGAGCCCTTCTTGACGTAGTCGCGGACAATTTCGGCGGTGCGCTGAAAGCAGACCAGGTTGTGCCATTCCGTCTTGTCTGCCCAGTTGCCTTGCTGATCCTTGGCGCGATCGGCGGTTGCGAGCGAGAAGCTGGCGACGGTCATGCCGCCTGCCGTGGTTCTGATTTCGGGGTCCTTGCCTACGTTGCCAAGGAGAAATACCTTGTTGACGCCTTTTGCCATGATTGCTCTCCGTTTGATGGTGAGGATAGCAGAGGCAGCCATCAGACCACAGCGCGAGTGAGGAAATCAGCGCAAACGCCGCGAAATCAGCGGCGACGGTCGCCCAGCAGCTTGGCAAATGCAAGCAACAGCGTCAGCGTGCCGGTCGGGAGGCAGCCCATGGTCAGCATCAGCATCAGCCAACCCGCGTTGGTGCGGGGACCCTGCCTGCTCACTCCGCCGAAGACAGTCAGCATAAGTACCGCGGTGGCGGCTCCCGTGAGGAAGATAATGAGGCCGGTGCGGACGAGTTTGCGGGTGTCTGGCTGCATGAGAAGTGAACAGGAAACAACGAAGAGTCAATAAGGCAAAGGTGAGCGCTGCTTCACTGCGTCGGTGGGCCCAAAGGGACCTGCGGTCAGCGCCGGCTATCGATAGTTCGAGAGCATCATATACACGACGACGCCGGTAACCGAGACATAAAGCCAGACCGGGAACGTAAAGCGGGCAAGTTTGCGGTGCGCCGGGAAGCGCCCGGAGAGGGAAAGGAAGAACGTGATCAGGATCATCGGCAGCGCGATTACGCTCAGGCCGATGTGCGAGATGAGGAGCGCGAAGTAGGTTGTCCGCAGCGCATGGCCCTGGCCGGAGAAGCGCATGTCGCCATGCAGGGCGTGGTTGACGATGTAACTGACCAGAAAAAGGCTGGATACAAGGAAAGCTGCGAACATGCTGTTGCGGTGCGCCGTGATGCGGCGCGCGCGGATGAAGCGGAAACCGAGGAGCAGGAAGACTGTGCAGAGCGTATTGAAGGCGGCGTTCAAGGCGGGCAGGAATGCCAGGTGCGTTCCGGCAACGTCGGCGGGCTGATGGAAGTAGACGAGCCAGGCCAGAAAGAGCGACGCGGCCGCGCTCACGCCAATGATTGCGGCAATTACGGACGGAGGCGTGCTGTAGTTTACAGGCTCGGCGGCGACGGTGGACATGCTGGTTACTAGTTTAGCCGATGAGCGTAGGTCGCGTGTGCGAATACTGGTTGCGGGGCGGATGGATAGCGGCGTGAGCTCGGGCGCATAGCGAAAGCCCAGTGCTTTCTCTGGCGAACGTCTGGGCGTGCAGCGCTTGTGCGGGGAACACACGCGTGGGTATGGCGAGCAGGGCGGGGGAAAGCCGGCGGGTGAGTGTTTCGGGTCTGCGAGGGCAGGTCTGAGAGTAGAGCAAGCTCGGCGCGCGGCAGGGATGCCGGTGTACCATTACGGCATTGTGATGTCACCATTGCTTTGCCCCCGGCCCCTGTTGAAACGTTTTCGTTTGTTGACTCTATGGCTCGTTGTCCTGCCTGTGTTCGGCGCTTGGCCGCGCGCCGCGATGGCAGAACGGGACGCAACGAAAAAGGCGGACAGTACGTGGCCGGAGCTTGTCGATGCGCCCTCCTTCGTGCTGCTCGTTGAGACGCGTGAGCCGGAGCGGACAGGCGCTGCGATGTCTTGGGGACGCAAACCCCTGGCGGAGCGCAATGCGAAGTTCCAAAGCGAAATGGAGCGGAATACGGCTTGCGAAAACGGGGAGTTGCATGGCAAGGCGTGCCGGGTGAGTTGGCCCCGGCTGCTGGGTGAGTCGTTCTTCTTCCTGTCGGCGCAGCATGGCGGGAATATCTGGATGGATTCAGACACGCGCGACGCGCTTACCCATGGGTCATTCTGGGGCGATTATGCGCAGTGCGTAAAGAACTATCGCTGGTCGCGCTGGAAGGACGATGATCCCTTCGGCGTGGACTATATCGGACATCCGATGATGGGTGCCGTGACCAACAGCATGTATGAACAAAACGACCCCAAGCAACGCGCCTTGAGCTATGAAAATACGCGGCGGTATTGGATGGGCAGGCTACGCGCGACGGCCTACTCCGCGGTCTATAGTGCGCAGTGGAAGGTTGGGCCGCTGAGCGAGGCGTCTATCGGCAACACGGGTATTTTGTACTACCGGCGCAACCGCGATGGCGTGCGGACGAACGAGACGGGGATGCAGGACTTCTTCATGACACCGATCGGCGGGCTGGCGTGGAATGTTGGCGAGGATGTGATCGACCGCTACATTCTGCGGCGCGTGCGGCATGGAACCAGAAACAAGGCGCTGCTGATCCTCTCCGGTCTGACTACGCCGGGCCGCAGCGCGGCGAACGTGTCGCGGTTCCGGGCGTTCTATTATCGCGACCCGGATGTGGACTCTGTGCATCGGGAAAAGCGCTAGAAGAACAGGCGACCCTTGGCGTTCAGGATCATGGCCAGCATCAGCAGCGGAAGAACCATAACCGACACCTTTAGCAGATTGCGCGCGTGTGCTCGATTGTCGGCGCACTCGGGGTCGCGCAGTATGCGGGCGAAGCGGATGGTCGCAAAGAGATACCAGAGGCCAAGGGCAGCGGCTGCGATGGCGTACGGAACGCCCGTTGTGCCGAGCGGCGTGAGCCAGAGGCTGACGGGAATCATCAGCACAGCGTAGAAAAGAGCCTGGACGACGGAGGAGCGAGCCGCATCGCGGGTGTCGGACTGCGTGGCGGTAACACGAATTCCGGCAGCGGCGTAGTCGGCGCGGTAGAGCCAGCCTATGGCCATAAAGTGTGGGAACTGCCAGACGAAGAGGATGGCGAAGAGCGCGACCGCGGGCCACTCGATGAGGCCGCGTGCGGCGGTCCAGCCGATCAGCGGGGGAAGCGCACCGGGGAAGGCTCCGACGAAGGTATTGAGTGTCGTGAGGCGCTTGAGAGGGGTGTAGATCGCGACGTAGCCAACCGCCGTGAGCAGCGTCAGCATACCGGTGAGCAGGTTGGTTGTATAGGCCAGGTACAGCGAGCCCGCGAAGGTGGCGAGAAAACCAACCAGGAGGCCGTGCACCAGCGAGATCCGTCCGTCGGCCATGGGCCGGGAGGCCGTGCGCGGCATCAATCTGTCGGTCCGGCGCTCGAGCGCCTGATTGAGCGCGGCGGAGCCGGCGGTCACGACCGCTATCCCTGCAAGCGCCTGGACCAGGCCGATCTGGAAAGGGCTTATGCCGGAGCGCAGCGAACCGAGGTAAAAACCCGCTCCGGCCGTGATAACGACCATGCTCGAGACGCGGGGCTTAAACAGCGCGGCGTAGTCCGCAAGTAGAGTGCTGCGAGTCTGGGCGTGAATGGCCGGAGATGTGGCGGTGACAGGCACTGCTTCTAGGATATCGCGCCCGGAGGATCGCGTTGGTTGGTTAGTGCGAAATCCGAAGGGCGGAAACCCTTCCGATCTGGCGGATGAAGCCGATGAGGCGGCGGGCGATGATCGGATGCCGGTGTGACACAGCATCGCAGAAAGGTTGACTTCCGTGGAAGCCGGTGCGTTATGAGATGGTTTCATGCGAAGAGCCGGTCCAAGAGAGAAGATTTAGCTTGACTTCCGATCTGTTCGCGGCCCGGGGGTGACGATGGAGAAGTCTCCGATATGGACAAAGACAGGCGACTGCCCGCCGGGGTCGTCGAGTAGCTGCTATTTGCGCTTCAGGGCTTCCAGTTCGTCGAGTGTTCGCGGCCAGTCCTTGCCGAGCAGGCGCGAGAGGCTGCGGTCGGCGAGAAGCTTGCCTTCGGTCTGACAGACGGGACAGTAGTTGGTCTCGTTATCGGCGAAGCGGATGCGCTGGATGGGCGCGCCGCAGCGGGGGCACGGCTGGTTGAAGCGGCCATGAACGGCCATCTCTGGGCGGAAGGCTGTGACCTTCTCTGGAAAAGCCTTCTCTGCTTCGGCGTTGAAGCGAGCGATCCAGAGTTCAAGCGTCTCGCGAGTCGCCGTGTAGAGGCGCTGCCACTGGTCGGGCGTGAGCTTGCCGGTCTGGGCGATAGGGGAAAGCTGCGCGGCGTGAAGGATTTCGTCTGAGTAGGCATTGCCTATCCCGGAGAGGATGCGCGGGTCGGTCAGGGCACGCTTGAGGGTTCGGTTTTGCTGGGTGAGGGCTTCTCGGAGGGCTTCTGGGGTGGCGGAGAGGACGTCGATGCCGCCGGGGTCAAGGGCTTCGAGAGCCTGCTCGCCCTGCACCAGGTGCAGTGATGCACGGCGTTTGGTGCCGGCTTCGGTGAGGACGAGGGAGCCGGTTGGGAAGTCGAACGCCGCGAGATTGTTACGCCCGCCGAGCTTGGGTAGACCCTTCTTAGGCTCCAAGGCTCGCCAATGTAGACGTCCGGCAATCATCAGATGGAGAACGAGAAACAGTTCGTCGTCAAAGCAGAAGACGATGCGCTTACCGATGCGGCGGAGCGATTGGACCTGCCGGCCTTCGATGAAGTCGATACGGGGTACCGCGGTGTGGAGAAGTAGCGGGCTCGCGATGCGGAGATGTTCCAGGGGCTGGCCGACGACGCGCGGGGTGAGCGCGGTAAGGTAGGCGGTGATGTCTGGAAGTTCGGGCACACGCCAAGGCTAAAGCCTTGGCCTGCTCGACGGTAGTCGAAACGGGATTTTGAGTTGTTATTGAGAGTGCCAGACTTCACCAGGCGGCTGCTCGCGCTTTTTGTAGCGAAGGAGCGAATAGCCAGCCAATAGGCAGCAAGGCTTTGGCCACGAGCTGGAGATGTCGGCGGTGCTGGTGAGTAAGGACGGCGACGTCGAAGGTGGCGCTGTGTTGACGGATGGTGGGCATTAGTAGAAAGCATGCCCCCAGGGGCTCAAGCCCACTTTCCCGAAAGCATCCCCGGGAGGGCAAGGCTGAGGTTTTGGCAAATCTTCGAGCCTGATCTTCGAGCTTAGTTGAAGCCTCGCCGGGTGCGGTTGAAGGCGGGATTTTCTTCGCGCTCCTGTTCGCGTTGGCGGAGTTTTTCGGCGTAGGCTGTGGCGTCGTCGGTGCGCTTCTTCTTTTCGCCAGCGGAAAACTTTCGCTCTTCCGAGCGCGAGATGCGTTTGTGCGCCGTCATGCCTTCGAGCAGAAACTCCGCCGCGGAAACGGCGACCTCAGGCTGGGACTTCGCGTTTATATGTAGCGGGGAAAGCTTGTCGAAAAGGCCCTGGATTTCCTTGAGGGACGCGAGAACGGTTGTGGATGGCTGCTTGTCGTTGAGCTCTACGGCGCCGCCGAGGTTGAACCACTGCTCGATCTGCTGAGTGTTGGTGGCCGCGAAGTATCCGTCGAAGATAGTAGCGACGGATTGGCGGATGAGCTCACGAATAACAACGTCCGGGCCGCGCATTTCGCCCTCATATTCGAGCTCGATCTTGCCAGTGATACCGGGCAGCGCGGCAAAGATGTCACCCACGCGCGGAACGACGAGCGACTCGCCGTGCAGCAGGGCGCGGCGCTCGGCGTTTGATACTACGAGCTCCATCGTGCTGATGGGCAGGCGCTGCGAGACGCCGGAGCGCTTGTCGACCTTCTTGTCCTCGCGCGCGACGAAGGCGATCTGTTCGACGATCTGGCGAATGTAGTGCGGAATCTGGATGCCCTGGATCGCGTTGTTTTCGGGAGCGTACGTGCGGGTGGTCCAAGCCTCCTGCTCCGTGATGCTGATGGCTTCGTCCACTGAATCCGGGTAGTGTGTGCGAATCTCGGAGCCTATGCGGTCCTTGAGAGGCGTAACGATCTTGCCTCGGGCAGTGTAGTCCTCGGGGTTGGCGGAGAAGACAATGGCCACGTCCAGCTCCAGCCGGACGGGGTAGCCCTTAATTTGCACGTCGCCTTCCTGCATGATGTTGAAGAGCGCGACCTGGATTTTGCCGGCGAGGTCGGGAATCTCGTTGATGGCGAAGATGCCGCGGTTGGCACGCGGTAGAAGCCCGTAGTGGATGGTGAGCTCGGAGCCGAGCTGGTGGCCGGAGCGAGCGGCCTTGATGGGGTCGACATCGCCGATGAGGTCGGCCACCGTGACATCCGGCGTGGCGAGCTTTTCAACGTAACGCTCGATGGGCGTCATCCAGGCGATAGGCGTGTCGTCGCCCTTTTCGGCAATCAGATCGCGGGAGAACTTCGAGAGCGGAGC
Source organism: Terriglobales bacterium (assembly GCA_038230455.1). GTDB lineage: Bacteria > Acidobacteriota > Terriglobia > Terriglobales > Acidobacteriaceae > Granulicella. The sequence continues at coordinate 112,409 of JBBRNF010000009.1, read as the reverse complement.
GTAGGGGTTGTCGCGGAGTTCGGAGCCGGCGACGTAGGGCACCTGCGGATCGAGCAGGGTAGTCAGCGCGCGCAGCAGGCGCGACTTGGCCTGACCACGCAGGCCGAGCAGGATGAAGTTGTGCCGCGAGAGCACGGCGTTGACGAGCTGGGGGATGACCGTGTCGTCGTAGCCGACAATGCCGGGGAAGAGGGGCGCGTTGTCTTTGGCGCTTTCGCGCAGACGCACGATGAGGTTGTCGCGGAGCTCGTCTTTGACGGAGCGCGAGACGCGTTCGGGGGTGAAGTCGGAGGAACGTAGCTGGCCCAGGGTGCTGGGAAGTGCGGTCTGCGCGGCGGTTTTCGGCATAGGTAAAAGTATAGATGTCAGGGTAGGCAGTGCGGATGCGGGTTGCAGTCCGATCAACAGATCAACGGTCTGATGAGCGCGAAGCTACTACGTTCTTCCTTCGCGTTATAACGGCTTTAGCCGCCGCCACCTGACGCTGCTTCTTTTGGTTATTACTGAGCCGCGTATCTGCGGCCTTCTTGCCCGCGTCTTTCATTCGTTTCGCCCAGACGGCAACTTTTGGCCGATCACGCATCGTCCTAATTGTGTCAGTAGAGATCATGTCTAAGTCATGCATTTTGTGGCAATTTGGACAAAGAATTGCGAGGTTCTCCATATCGTTGTTGGATCGATTGCAATCGAGATGAGCAATCTCCAGTACATCTCTAATACCGAACCCACAATGCGCGCAGGCAATCTGGCCTAGCTGCTGGTAATGGTCAAAAGCGCGTTTGCGGTAGTTAGAGGGTCGCACCTCAGAAGGAGCATCGGAAAGTTCCGCGAGGCGGCTCTCAAGATGATCTTGGTACTTCTTACCGAAACGAGTGATTTGTGTGATGACTGCAGCGGGGATGCGCTTTGCCGAGTTAGTTCGCTGTTTTGAGGTGCTCGCAGGTTTTCCTAATCGGAGGGCATTCTTCTTTAGCGTCGACATGAGTGGATTGTATCGATTCTCAGCTATGCGAGGTCGTCAAGCATAGCCTGCATTTCGCTGGCGGCGTGGGCGTTGCTGGTGCGGTCGGCGGCGGCGAGGCCGGCTTTCAGGCGCGCGCGGGCGTCGTCGGTGCGGCCAATTTTCAGCAACTGCTGGGCGGACATCTGGTAGGCGGGCACATAGTCGGGCGATTGCTCGAGGATTCGGTCGAACTCTGCGAGCGCATCGGGCTCGCGGCCGTCGGCGGCGTAAGCCATGGCCAGGCCGTAGCGGGCGAAGGCGTCGGTGGGGTTGTGGGTAAGGATTTCGTTAAGCATCGCTATTTTGTCCATGGGGTCATTGTTCGTTGCGACCCCGAAAACTGCAAATCTACTTATGATCCGTTGCGAGGCGCCCGGGTTAAAAGCGATACTCGGGAGCATGGGTCGCCTGGCTATCTACGTTGCGGTCGCGGTTTGGAGCGCATTGCCGGTCGCGCTGGGACAGAGTGCAGGCTTCACGCCGCGGAAGGATCTGGACCGGATTCCGTCCTATGACGTCGTGTCCATCCACAAGGTCGCGAGTGGGACGGTGGGCCGCAGTATCCATGACGAGGCGGACGGGTTGACGGCTCGCGATGTGACGTTGCGATCGCTGATTGCGGAGGCTTACGGCTTTTCCCTGGGCGATTTGAGGGACCAGCAACTCATAGGCGCTCCTGCATGGGCCGGAACGCAGCTGTTCGACATCCGGGCGAAGGTAGACTCCGCGGATGTCGCAAAGCTGAAGGCGCTGACCGAAGCTGCGACCATGATGGTGGAGGTGCGGCAGATGGTCAGCCGTACACCGACTCTTCGCATGGTGATGTTGCAACGCTTGCTGGAGGACCGCTTCCATCTGAAAGTGCATTACGAGCAAAAGGTGATGCCGCTGTACGAGTTGACCGTGGCGAAGGGTGGCGTACGCATGAAGGCTGCGCAATCGACCGATCCTAATCATGGATCGATGTCGATGGACGCCGGCAAAGTGCAGGGCGAGAATGCACCGATGGCGTTCATTCCAGTAATACTTGCGCTGGTGCTGGAGCGACCGGTTGAGGACAAGACGGGCGTCGAGGGGAATTACGACTTCGAGATGCACTGGACTCCCATGACTGGGACTCAGGCCAACGATAGCGACGAGTCTTTGCCGTCTCTTTTTACCGCGGTGCAGGAACAGATGGGGCTGAAGTTGAAGGCGGGCAGGGGGCCGGTGTGGGTGGTGGTGGTCGATCATGCGGAGATGCCTTCGGAGAACTGAGGCGGCGTCGTCCGCCACAGATCGGGGCGGGAAACGCAAAGGCGGGACGCGGCCATTAGAATGGAAACATGAGTACTGAGTTGCAGGGGCGACCCGTCTCGGAGTCGCAATCGGAACGGACCGAAGCTATTTTTCCGGCTGACTCGAATGCGCTGGGGACGCTGTTTGGCGGTCGGCTGATGCAGTTTATCGACCTGGTGGGTGCTATGGCGGCGAGTCGCCATGCGCGGACGTACGTGGTGACCGCGTCCATGGACCATCTGGATTTCGTCGCTCCAGTGCGAGTCGGCGAACTGCTCATCTTGAAAGCGAGCGTCAATCGCGCGTTTAAAACGTCCATGGAAGTGGGCGTGCGCGCGATGGTAGAGGATGTCCGCCAGCAGAAGCTGCGGCACGTTTCGTCTGCTTATCTGACGTTCGTCGCCATGGATGCAACGGGGCAGCGCCTGGAAGTGCCGCAGGTGGTCCCCGAAACCGGGCATCAGAAGCGGCGCTTCGACGACGCTTTGCGGCGCCGCGAGATGCGCGCCGGGGAAACGCTGCGAAAGAAGGAGTTGCGGGCGTTGTCGGCGCCGGAATGGCACTTCTAGCAATTCATATTGAGGATCAGGAGCACGACATGGGACATGGTGGACAGGGAATGCCGCAGGGGCCGCAGGCGCTTCCCGGCGTGCAGTATGTGGTGGCGGTAGGCAGCGGCAAAGGCGGCGTGGGCAAAACCACGGTTGCGGTGAATCTCGCGGTCAGCCTGGCGAAGCTGGGTCATCGCGTGGGTTTGATCGACGCGGACATCTACGGTCCTAACGTGCCGACGATGCTGGGCATGTCGCGGCAGCCGAACATCGTTGGCGACAATCGCATTGAGCCGCTGACGGCGCATGGCGTGAAGTTCATCTCTGTTGGTCTGATCTCGCCAGGCGACAAGCCTATGGTGATGCGCGGCCCGATGTTGCACCAGATCATCCGTCAATTTCTTCAGCAGGTGGAGTGGGGGCAGCTCGACTTTCTGGTCATCGACCTGCCGCCGGGTACGGGGGACGTGGTTATCTCGCTGGTGCAGACCGTGCCGCTCACCGGAGCGGTCGTTGTCTCGACCGGGTCGAGCGTCGCACTCCAGGACGCGCGCAAAGCGCTCGAGATGTTCCACCAGGTGAATGTTGAAATTATTGGTTTGGTCGAAAACATGTCGCAGATGACATTGCCCGATGGCAGCGTTCTGGATGTGTTTGGCGCTGGCGGCACGGAGCAGACGGCGAAACAGTTTGGGCTGGAGTTCCTTGGGTCGATCGATCTTGACCCCAAGGTACGCGAGGGTGGAGACCGCGGTCTGCCTGCTTCGCTGGGCAATGATTCGAAGCGCGCCCAGGAGTTTGCGGCGATTGCGAAAAGGGTGGAGGAGCGAGCGGTCGAGCTTGGCGCGAAAAGCGAGGATGTGCTGGAAATTTTATAGGCAGTAAGTGGCGATCAAAGCAGGGAAGGAGGAGCGATGGAAGTTCGAGTGACGGCACGGCAGCGAGCCATTTTGACGGCGATTGTGGAGAGCTACATCGCTACCGGAGAGCCCGTGGGTTCGGGCACGCTCGCCCGCGCGCAGCTGGAGGGCAGTGCCATGAGTCCGGCCACCATTCGCAACGAGATGGCGGAGCTGGCCGAGGCGGGTCTGCTGGAGCAGCCGCATACCTCGGCCGGGCGTGTGCCCTCCGCGCAGGCTTTCCGGATGTATGTGGAGCAATTGAGTGGAGGTGCCGCAGCGCGTCTGCCGGGGCTGTCACGCGCACAGGTCCACTCGCAGATCGACTCTGGCTTTGCGGGGGTCGCAGGCACGCAGGCGCTGCTGGAGCGCACCTCGCATGTTCTCGCGATGCTTTCGAGCGGGGTCGGCGTGGCCATTGGCGCCGTAACCGGGGCGGACCTGCTGGAGCATGTGCACTTTAGCCGCCTGGCGGAAAGGCGGGTGTTGGCGGTGATCGTTACCCGCAGCGGGATGGTGCGCGACCGGGTGCTGGCGCTCGACCGCGACCTTTCGCTGCTTGAACTGGAGACCGCCGCCAACTTCCTCAACGAGAACTTCCGCGGATGGAACGTGGAGCGCGTACGCGCGGAGCTTGCCCAGCGCATCGAACGAGAAAGGAATGACTATCAGCGCCTGCTAGAAGGGGTGCATCAGCTTTGGACGCGAACGGTTCCCGGCACCGCTCCTCCGCGGCAGACGGTCTATGTTGAGGGCGTCGCCAATCTCGTCGGCTTGCCGGAAGATAGAGAGCGGCTTCGGGAGATGTTGGCGGCGCTAGAAGCGAAGCAGCGAATGGTGGAGTTGTTGAACGCTTACATCGATTCGAAACAGGACTCGGTACGCGTCGTCTTTGAGCTGGAGGAACATTCGCCCGAGATGGCTGGACTTGTGCTCATCGCAGCACCCGCCCGGGTGAACGGAGAAGCGATGGGAACTGTCGGCGTCATCGGTTCCACGCGCATGCATTACGAGAACACCATGAACGCAGTGAGCTATGTAGCACAGGTATTCGACCGGATCAACGAAGCAAAATGAAGTACGGTCGACGTAAGATTAAGGGGAAGTTGAAAGCAGTGGAGATGCCATGACACGCGTTCGCGATACGTTCACGCGCTGGTCGCGCATGGGCCACCCGGGAGGAAAAGCTATGGACACGGAAACGATGAATGAAGCGACGGAACAGGGCGCGCAGGTGGATCTTGAGGCTGGAACAGAGAGCCTGCACGAGCAGACTGGGGCGCCGTTGGAAGACCCTTCGCAGGTCGAAATAGAGACCCTGCGCGCCGAGGGCGACCAGTTGCGGGACCGGCTGGCGCGCCTCCAGGCGGAGTTTGACAATGCTCGCAAGCGCGAAGCAAAGGAGCGCCAGGACACACGCGACTATGCCGTGCAGGGTGCCGTGGAGCCGTTTCTCAGCGTGATGGATAACTTCCAACTGGCGCTGAAGGCCGATGGGTCTGCACAGCAGCTGCGTACTGGCGTGGAACTTATCCTGAAACAGATGGAAGAGGCTCTGCGCGGGCTTAAGGTGGAAGCCGTTGAATCGGTAGGTGCGCAGTTCGACCCCCGAATCCATGAGGCTCTGGGCAGCATCGAAACTGTGGAACATCCAGACCACGAAGTGCTGGAAGAGATTCGCCGCGGCTACAAACTGCGGGAAAAGCTCCTGCGACCGGCTTTGGTGCGTATCGCGGTCAACCCGGCTCAAGTGAGTGAATAGGCCGCAAACGGCGCAAGCAACAGCGGACAGGTCGGGCCTAGCAGCGGGCTGGTTGAGATAAGTTGAAGGGAAGGTTGGATGGCGACGGCAACGATGAAGACGGACTACTACGAAGTCCTGGCTGTAGAGCGAACAGCCGACGATGGCGAACTTAAAGCTGCATACCGCAAGCTGGCGATGCAGTTTCACCCGGACCGCAACCCTAACAATCCAGAGGCGGAAGAGCGCTTCAAGGCTTGCAGCGAGGCCTATCAGGTCCTCAGCGACCCCGATAAGCGAGCGGCCTACGATCGCTACGGCCATGCGGGCGTGAGCGGGGCGAGTGCCCAGGGCAACCCGTTTCAGGGCCAGGGCGACCTCGGCGATATCTTCGGCGATCTGTTCGGGGAGATGTTCAACATGGGCGGCCAGCGCCGCGCGTCGCGTGCGCAGCGTGGACGCGACCTGAAGTTCGACATGCAGCTTGAGTTTGAAGAGGCTGTGTTCGGCAAGGAAGAGGAAATCCGCATCCGCCGTGCCGAAGTTTGTGACGACTGCTCCGGAACAGGATCCGAGAAGGGTAAGCAGCCCGAAACCTGCCAGCAGTGCGGCGGTCGCGGCCAGGTGCGGTCGCAGCAGGGCTTCTTCTCTGTGGCTCGGACGTGTCCGGTCTGCAGCGGTACAGGCAGCATCGTGCGTCACCCCTGCAAAACATGCCATGGAGAAGCCCGCGTGACGCGCGAGCACAAGATTACGGTGAAGGTTCCGGCAGGCGTGGAAGACAACACCCGTATCCGCTACAGCGGCGAGGGCGATGCTGGTAAGTTTGGCGGCCCGGCCGGCGACTTCTACGTTGTGCTGTCGGTAAAGGCGCACAAGTTCTTTGAGCGCGACGGCGACGATCTCCATTGCGTCATCCCGGTGAGCTTTCCGCAGGCCGCGCTGGGCACAGAGCTTGAGATCGCGACGCTCGAAGGCACCGAAACGCTGAAGGTTCCTGAGGGCACGCAGAGCGGACGCGAGTTCAAGCTGCGTGGCAAGGGTGTGCCCCACCTCAACCAGCACGGCAAGGGCGACCTGGTGGTTGAAGTGCGGGTGCAGACGCCCTCAAAGCTGAACAAGCAGCAGAAGGAGTTGCTGAAGCAGCTCGCCGAAACGATGACGATGGAGAACACGCCAACATCGCGAGGGCTGTTCGACAAAGTGCGGGACATTTTCAGCTAAGGTCAGCGACAAACAGAACAGAGGGCGGCCGGCATTTTGCCGGCCGCTTTCGTTTGCAGGGCACGCAAGACAGAGCGTTTTTGCTTGGCCGCTTAGAGCAGGGCGGAGCAGATAGCCAGCGCGGCGATGGTGGCGGTTTCGGCCCGGAGGATGCGCGGACCCAGCGTTACATGCTGCCAGCGGTTTCCGGTAAACAGCAGCATCTCCTCGGGCGTCCATCCACCTTCAGGGCCGATTGCCAGCGCGACAGCGCGGTTGTGTTCTGCGTCCGGGCCGGTGAACGAGCGATGGCCCTGGAGCGCGGCGGCGAGTGTGTTGTGCTGCTCTGTTTCGGACAACAGCAATTTGTGCGGAGCATCGACAAGCGCAAGCGCGGCCTTGAGCGGCTGCGGGTCGTCGATGTCTGGAATGTCGGTGCGGCGCGATTGTTTGGAGGCTTCGAGCGCGATTCGTCGCCAGCGTTCCACACGCTTTCCGGCAGCGTGTGCGAGATGCTTCTCTGTGCGTCGAGCGAGCACTGGCGTAATGCGTGCGGCACCTAGCTCTGTCGCCTTCTCGATGCCCCACTCCAAATGATCGAACTTGAAAACGGCAAGCAGGAGATGGATGGGCAAGGCTGCTTCGCCTTCGAGTTCTTCATGGAGGATGAAGACGACTTCGCGCTCGGACACCGTGACAACTTCTGCCCGATGGAGAAACCCGTTTGCTACTACGTCGAAGATTTGTCCGGGCTCTGCGCGGAGCACGCGGGCGAGATGCGCCGCCTGATCGCCTAACAGCGATGCTCGGTTTTCGTCCGTAGTGTCGGCGATGAAGCGGCGGCGAGTCATGCTGTACAGCATACCCTCTTGAGCTTGCAGCAGTGCGCGAAGGGCGCATGGATACTGGCTAAAAACACCTCAGGGAGCGCTCTAAATGCGCTCCCTGAGTGTGTTGCCTTTGGGTATGTACTGCTTTGCCTGGTTGCGTTTGCCTGCGCTCCCAAATCGATGTCAACCATCGACGCTGCTCACTGCGTGTGAAGCAACTAACGAAGGTATAGTTTTTGCGCGATGCAGAGTCAAGAGAAAAAGTGAACTGCGCTCCATCATTTTTACCGATGTGAGCGCGTTGCGAGTCGCGTTCCTGTCGCACGATGCCCGCTGGCGCATGATGTGTGTGGGAGCGTAGCGTTATAAGCGAGCGAAGGCGCGTCGAGTGCCAACGCTACCTAAGGAGATATGTGATGCGGGATGTTGTGATCGTGAGTGCGGCGCGGACGCCGGTGGGCAAGTTTCTTGGAGCGCTGTCGGAGTTGTCCGCTGTGGAGCTTGGGGCCGTCGCGGTCCGTGCCGCAGTAGAACGTGCGGGCGTTTCGCCCACCGATATAGACGAGTGCATCATGGGCTGCGTGCTGCCCGCCGGCCTCGGACAGAACCCCGCGCGGCAAGCGGCTCTGCGCGGCGGTCTAGCCGATACGGTCAGTGCGCTGACGATCAACATGGTCTGCGGGTCAGGACTGAAGGCCGTCGCGCTGGCGGCCCAGGCGATCGCCCAGGGCCATGCAGAGATCGCCGTAGCGGGAGGTATGGAGTCGATGTCGAATGCGCCATACCTGCTCCCCGGGGGGCGCAAGGGCTTTCGCATGGGCGACGCAAAGGCTGTCGATTCCATGGTGCAGGACGGCCTGTGGTGCGCTTGCGAAGACTGGCACATGGGGATGACGGGAGAACTCGTTGCGGAGAAGCATTCCATCACGCGGGAGCAGCAGGATGCGTATGCGCTCGCCTCGCACCAGAAGGCCGCGGCCGCGTGGCGCGAAGGCCGCTTCGATGCGGAGGTGGTGCCGGTCGAAGTTCGCGGAAAGAAAGCATCGGTGATGGTGACGCGCGACGAGAGCGTTCGCGAGGACGCATCCGCGGAAGCGCTCGCCGCGTTGAAGCCGGCATTCAAGAAGGAGGGTGGCACAGTGACGGCAGGCAACGCGCCCGGGGTGAACGATGCCGCCGCGGCGGTGGTGTTGATGTCGGCGGACAAGGCGCGAGAGCTGGGACTGGCTCCGATGGCTGCGATCCGCGCACAGGCGACCAGTGGCGTCGCCCCGAAGTGGGTGATGCTCGCTCCGGTGACCGGTGTGAAGAAGGTGCTGGAGCGCGCGGGCTGGCAGATACCGGACGTGGATCTGTTTGAGCTGAACGAGGCATTCAGCGTGCAGGCGCTGGGCGTCATGAAGGAGCTCGGCCTGGATGCGACACGGGTGAACGTGAACGGCGGGGCCGTGGCGATTGGACATCCCATCGGCGCGAGCGGTGCGAGAGTGCTCGTGACGCTGCTGCATGAGATGGTGCGGAGGGACGCCAAGAAGGGTGTGGCGGCGTTGTGCCTGGGGGGCGGGAACTCGGTGGCGTTGGCGCTGGAGCGTTAGCTTCGCCCGCTCGCTTCGTTGACTTCGATCCAGTAGCCGTCGGCGTCCTGGAAATAGATCTGGCGAACGCCGTCGGGGCGGATGTTTATCTTTCCGTCGCCGTCGAAGTTGCGGTAGAGAACGCCGGCGGCGTCGAGTCGCAGCATCAGGTCGGTGAGCGAGTCTGTGCGCAACGCCATGTGATGGGTGATGTCGTGTGGTCTTTTTTCAGTTGCGCCACCCACAATGTGCAACGACAGAGTGGGCCCGATGCTCAGCCAGACGTGGAGGCCGTCCTCGAAGGGCTCGGGGATGCGTTCGAGTCCGAGAAGTTTCTCGTAGAAAGCGGAGCTGAGGTCGATGTCGATGACGTGTACCGCGATGTGGTCAAAGGTCATAGCGTGGTTAGAAAACTACTGGCCAGCAGCGGATATCCAGGTCAGCACTCGATGATATTCAGTGCCAGACCCGCGAGGCTCGTCTCTTTATACCGCGACTGCATATCCATCCCCGTCCGGTACATGGTTTCAATGACCTGATCGAGCGAGATCTTGTGAGTTCCTGTATCGTTCATCGCCAGGCGTGCGGCGTTGACGGCTTTCACCGCACCCATGCCGTTGCGCTCGATGCAGGGGATCTGAACGAGCCCTCCGATGGGATCGCAGGTCATCCCTAGATTGTGCTCCATGGCGATCTCTGCGGCGTGTTCGACAGCGTCGTTGTCGCCGCCCAGCGCGGCGACGAGGCCGCCGGCGGCCATGGAGCAGGCGACACCCACTTCGCCCTGGCAGCCGACCTCTGCGCCGGAAATGCTGGCATTTTCCTTGTATAGGATCCCGATTGCGGCGGCGGTCAGGAAGTATCGCAGAAGTCCGGCTTGTTTCTCTTCCGCGCTCGAGGCGTGCGAGCCATGATGCAGATAAAAGTACGCAATCGCGGGTATCACCCCCGCCGCGCCGTTGGTAGGAGCCGTCACCACGCGGCCTCCAGCGGCGTTTTCCTCATTCACTGCCATCGCCACCAACGTCACGGAATCCATCGGTGCGAGCGGGTCGCGAAAGCGGCCTTCAGAGTCCATGCGTTCGAGCCGCCGCGCGAGCCCCGCGGCGCGACGGCGCACGTTCAGTCCTCCGGGCAGCGTGCCTTCCGTCGCAATGCCTTTTGCGATGGACTCTTCCATCACCTTCCAGAGCGTCAAAATGGCAGTCGTGACTTGCTGCTCGGGCGTCAGAGTGCCCGTAGCGAGAGGTGTTTCGTTGCCCGGCCGTTGGGGAGAAACAACGCGATCGATGCGCCGCAGGATGGTCGGGTCACTCAGCAGGGCCACCTCGTTGGCGAGAATCAGATCGGCGATCGAAAGCCGATGTTCCGACGCCACGCGCAACAACTCTTCTGCGCTCGAAAAGGGGAACGGAACTTCGCGCTTCTTCAGGTCACCTGGGTTGGCATACTCCTCCGCCGAGAGGATGAAGCCACCGCCGATGGAGTAGTACACCTGCGAGAAGGTGACTGCGCCGGCTGCGTCGAGTGAGTTGAATCGCATGCCGTTGGGGTGCGTTGCGGCGCCGGGGTCCGGATACATCTGGTCGCGATGGAAGCGAAGGTCGGTCGCGGGATCGAAGCGCACCGTATGAATTCCAAGCAGCGCGAGCAGACGCGTATCCCGAAGCTGCTGGATGCGGAGGCCGATCCCTTCGATGTTGACCGTGTCTGGAGACTCTTCGAGCAGGCCCATCATCACGGCGCGGTCCGTGCCATGTCCGATGCCGGTGAGCGCGAGAGAGCCGTACAAATCGACGGTAATGGCGTGGCCAAACTCGCCGCGTCTCGCGATTGTCCGAACAAACCGAAGGGCGGCGCGCATGGGACCGACGGTATGGGAACTGGATGGGCCGATGCCGATCTTGAAGAGTTCGAACAGACTGGTGTTCACGGGTCCATTCTAGGCTTCGTAGAACCCGGTTGGCGCGGCTGCGAATGGCCAATCCACGCGCGCACAAACCGCGAAGGCGCGGCAACCTCGTGTGCGACCCTCGATGTATGGGTCATAACTGGCGCTTTTTCGGAGCTTTGCGGGTCGCACCTTTCTTCGCCCTCTGCCTGGCCAGCACCTGATGAAAAGCCGTCGCGAGCGCACCCGCCAGAACTCCTTCAGGCGCATCCAGACGTACCAGTGTGGATCCGCTCCGGCCCCATCCTCCGGGTGCGGGAACAAAATATTCTGGAGCGTCGGCGAGGAAGCCAGCCTGCTGCTCCGTAGTCAGCATCAACGTTCCCATCCCCTTGGCCACGTACGCCAGCGCAGCGAAGATGTGCCCGTTCACGCGGAAGTCAGCCGCGCCCATGTGCGAGCCCTCGATCGCACCCGGCAGCGCGAGCGCAAGGCGGCGGTACGTCGTTGCATTCGGTTGTGGCAGTGGCTTTATCAACACCTGGCCTCCTTGCCTTACGACGCGTTCACTTTCCTGGCGCCGCTCCTGCGGCCCGCGGCGGAGGAGCGGAGAAAGGCCGCCGCACCGGTCAGCCGCACCGGCAGTTTCGCATCATCCAACAGCGTCGCAAGAGCTCTGACGGTGGCGGGGTCGTTCCATTGGCCCAGACCCTTGGCGGCGGCGGCACGAACGCCCGGATCTTTGTCGTCGAGAGCGTCGAGCAGCGTCTGGTGCGTCTCCGGCGTACGCAGTTCGGTAAGCAGATCGATAGACGAGGCGCGAGCTGACTCTCCGCCGTTCTTGCGCGCGTATTCGGCCGCCGAAAGGCCGATCCCAAACGGGCCGAGCAAATAATAAGCACCCTGGGTCGCGCCGATTTTGGCCAGCGTGGCGGGGCTGTGCAGGTCGCGAGCGGCGGTGTGACGTGCAGTGTGCATTAGCGTTCCGGTGGCGCGGCGTTCGCCAGACGCTACGGCAACCAGGAGGTCTTCGCCGCTGTGGTCGCGCATTTTCCAGAGTGTCGTGGCCGCGGCAAAGGCAACGTCCGGTTCCGCGTCGTCGAGCGCGGAGTGTAGCTTCGGCAAGAGACGAGGGTTTTTCGTCTGGCCTGCGGCCAGCACTGCGGCAGTGCGGATGTCGCGTTCCGGATCCTTGAGCGCTTCTGCAATAAGCGAGGCAGCCCGCTCGTTCGAGCCCATGGTACCGAGCGCAGCCAGCGCCTGGATCGCAGCATCGACGTGTTTGGTGTCCCTTGCCGTGGCTGTGAGCAGGGTCCATGCACGCTGGATATTCTCCGCCGGCGTAGCTTCGGCCGAAACCGGCGGTGTAGTGGGCGTGTCCTGGGCACAGGCCGCGGGAGGCGTGAAGATGCTGGCGAAAGCAGCGATAGCGAGCATGAGGGTACGGAAAGGCATGGAGGCTCCTGTCAACGTTCGGTGGGCCTGATTCGAATGACGAGATTGTACTGAATGCTAGACTGATCGAACTTTACTGACACTGTGCCATCGATTCGGACGGCCTCTACGCGTCATCAGGCAGGGACATGCTCTATAAAACACGTAGCGCCGCAGTGTATGGGATCGATGCGCATATTATCGACGTCGAAATCGACTTTTCGCATGTAAAGGAGAGGGACGAGGCGACCTTCAGCACGGTGGGTCTGCCGGACGCCGCGGTACGCGAAAGCCGCGACCGTGTGCGGTCGGCGATCAAGAACTCCGGCTTCGACCTGCCTCCTACGCGGATCACGATCAATCTTGCGCCAGCCGATTTGAAGAAGGAGGGTTCGGGCTTCGACCTGCCCATTGCTATAGGGATCCTCGGTGCCTACGGCGGCTTGAGTCTGAAGAGTGCGAGCGACTTTGTGCTGGTCGGCGAGCTTGGGCTGGATGGATCATTGCGGGCCGTCCATGGCATGTTGCCGATTGCCGTTGCGGCGCGCGCTGCGGGCATCAGGAACCTGGTCATTCCGGCGGCAAATGCGCGCGAAGCCGCGGTGGTGCAGGGCGTCAATGTTTACCCTGTGAAGAGCCTGTTAGAGGTGCGCGAACTTTTGAATTCAGCGGAATTCGGTGCGATGACGGCGGTTCCACTGGTAGTAGACACGTCTGTACTGCTCGCTGAGTCGCAGGAGTATCACGCGGACTTTCGCGATGTGCGCGGGCAACATGTTGCCAAGCGGGCGCTTGAGGTGGCGGCCGCTGGCGGCCACAATATTTTGATGATTGGCCCGCCGGGCAGCGGGAAGACCATGCTCGCCAAGAGGCTTCCGTCCATCTTGACGCCGCTGCGGTTTGAAGAAGCGCTGGAAACGACCAAGATACACTCGGTTGCGGGCGTGCTGGATGCGGAGCAGGGGCTGGTGACGCAGCGCCCCTTCCGTTCGCCCCACCACACGATCTCGGACGCTGGACTGATCGGTGGCGGGATGATGCCGAGGCCGGGCGAGGTTTCGCTGGCTCACAACGGGCTGCTATTTCTGGACGAACTGCCGGAGTTCCCGCGCAACGTGCTAGAGGTGATGCGGCAGCCGCTTGAAGATGGCACCGTTACCATTGCCCGCGCCGCGATGAGCCTCACGTTTCCGGCGCGTTTTATGCTGGCCGCGGCGATGAATCCGTGCCCATGTGGCTACTTCAACGACAAAAGCCGCGAGTGCGTGTGCACGCCGCCCATGATCCAGCGGTATGTGTCCAAGGTGAGTGGACCGCTGCTGGACCGTATCGATATCCACATAGAGGTTCCGGCGGTTCAGTATAAGGAATTGCGTAGCGGCACCGCAGCGGAGGGATCGAAGGAAATTCGGGCCAGGGTGCTGGCAGCGCGTGAACGGCAGCATGCCCGTTTCCTCGAGGCCGGCGAGCGGACCAAAGGGTCTGCGCGTGCCGCCAGCCGGGCGGTGTTTGCGAACGCACAAATGACGACCCAGCAGATTCGCCTTCATTGCGAACTTAATAGTGATGCAGAGCGCTTGCTAGAACGGGCTATGTTGCAGCAAGGATTGAGCGCACGGGCCCACGATCGGATATTGAAGGTAGCAAGGACGATCGCGGACCTCGAGGCCGCACCCACGATTGCGGTGAAACACATAGCAGAAGCTATCCAGTACCGGACTCTGGATCGAAGTTACTGGGCTTGAACGTTTTGACGGTTAGCGCGGAACGGAAATCCCGTTTTCGGGAGCGTACTCATATAGCCTATGCAAAAAAGTATTGACCGGAGTTTCCGGTGCGCGTAAAGTAAATGAAGTGCCGAGCTGTTTGCTGCAGGCGAGGTGCCTTGCTGTATATCTAGATGGTTTCCCTGGCGGCTCTGTCGCCAACCTTCCCAAGAGCACAGTTGTTGAGACTCTCCCAGTGCTGGAGCTCTCAATGTTGTCTGTTGAACGATTTTTGGGCGTCGACAGGCACAGAGCTTGGAGAAGCCCGTTTGATTTGCGGACAAGTCGATGCGTCGTTGCGGTTTGACTGCGCGTCTAACAGGAGTGAAGCACAGGACGGCGGGTTTGCCGGCTGTGGCGAGATTCGCCCTCAACGGCCGTGCAGTAGTGGCCGAGAATGCCTCGCTTTTTGAAAAGGAGAACCATATATGCGTTCAGATTTGATTTTTGGAGCACTTACGCACGTGAGCAACCGTTATAAGCTGTGCCAACTGGCCTCAAAGGCCACGCGCAAGCTCCATAAGCCGAACACCCGGTTACAGGACACCACCAACGAAGTGCTGGACCGTTTTAAGGATACGATTCCGATGAATACGGCGGCTGAAGAGGCAGGTATCGATCCCCTGACGGAACGCCGCGCGGCTTAACCGCGCGGCAGTTTGTTTTTTCTGGTGTTTTGCGAAGTTCCCCTGTAGTCTTCCGCTAACAACTCTCCGTACCTCTGCAATACCCCATCCCATCGAGTTGCGTGTTTCGCACGGCCGTCGCGCTGAGCAGACGCTCATTCCCGCCTCGTTCCATCTCATCCCCCTCACATCTTCACCTTTCAGGAACACATGACGATTTCAGAATTAAAAGAGAAAAGCATCGCGGAGCTGGGTAAGCTCGCCCGCGGTTTGGAGATTCCCGGCACCAGCGGCCTGCGCAAGCAAGACCTGATCTTCAAGATTCTTCAGGCGCAAAGCGAAAAAGAGGGCCACATTTTCGCCGAAGGCGTGCTGGAGATTTTGCCCGATGGCTACGGCTTCCTGCGCTCGCCGGACTACAACTACCTGCCAGGTCCGGACGACATTTACGTGTCTCCCAGCCAGATCCGGAAGTTCGATCTGAAGACGGGCGACACCATCAGCGGTAACGTGCGATCTCCACACGAGGGCGAGAAGTACTTTGCGCTGGTGAAGATTGAGGCCATCAACTTCGAATCTCCCGAAGAGACGCGCAACAAGATTCTGTTCGACAACCTGACCCCGCTTTATCCCCAGGAACGAGTAAGGATGGAGACTGTCCGCGAGGCTATATCTGGTCGCGTGATGGACCTGCTAACGCCTATCGGCAAGGGACAGCGCGGTCTGATTGTTGCACCGCCACGCACCGGCAAGACCGTTTTGATGCAGTCGATTGCGAACAGCATTACCACCAATCATCCTGAGATTGTGCTGATCGTTTTGCTGATTGACGAGCGTCCGGAAGAAGTAACGGACATGCAGCGGTCGGTGAAGGGCGAGGTGATTTCATCGACCTTCGACGAGCCGGCAGCGCGCCACGTTCAAGTCGCGGAAATGGTAATCGAAAAAGCCAAACGCCTGGTGGAGCACAAGCGCGACGTGGTCATTCTGCTTGATTCCATCACTCGTTTAGCACGTGCCTACAACACCATTGTTCCGCCCAGCGGCAAGGTACTCTCGGGCGGCGTGGACTCCAATGCGCTGCAGCGTCCAAAGCGGTTCTTCGGCGCGGCGCGCAACATCGAGGAGGGTGGCAGCCTCACCATCATCGCTTCCGCGCTGGTGGATACGGGCTCGCGGATGGACGAAGTCATCTTTGAAGAGTTCAAGGGTACCGGCAACATGGAAGTGATCCTCGACCGCAAGCTGGTCGATAAGCGAGTTTTCCCGGCGATCGATATTCAACGCTCCGGGACGCGTAAGGAAGAGCTGCTGATTCCGAAAGAAGACCTGCAGCGGACGTGGATTCTGCGTAAGGTTCTCAACCCGCTCTCGCCGGTCGAAGCGATGGAGCTGCTCTCGGACAAGCTCGGGAAAACCCGTAACAATCAGGAGTTCCTGCACAACATGAGCTCACTGTAGGGCGGTTGACAACGGCGAAGGGGCGCAGCTCAAGGCTGCGCCCCTCTCGTTGGCACGTTCCTGTTTACTCGGAAAACGCCTGCGTATTGGATTCCGTATTTGTCGCAGCAAACGAGGAGGACATGCGCTCAAGCAGGGAGAGCTTGACGAAGCGTATGTGTTGCCGGGTGACTTCGGCGGCTCGGTCGCGGTTCTGCGCGGCGATCGCGTCGGAGAGTTGGCGATGCGCGTCTGGCGTGTCTGGGGACGTGAGCTGGTAAGTCTGGCAGCGGCAGAGCCAAAGCTTGCTCTGGATGTTGGCGTGGACTCGCTGCAGCTCGTGGTTCTGGGTGGCGGCGACGATGAGCTGGTGGAAGGCGATATCTTCGTCGATATATTCGGTTTTTTTGTTGTTTTTGAGGTAAAACGCGGTGCGATGCACGCTGGCGGCCAATTGCGCGGTAAAAGCTGGTGTTATGAGCATGGTTTGTGCTGCGAAGACTTCGATTGCCTCGCGCAAATCGTAAAGGTCGGCGACTTCTATCGGCGAAAAGTGGTGCAGGTAAGCGCCTTTTCGTGGCTTAATACTCAATAAACCTTCGGCTTCGAGGGCATTTAGCGCCTCTCGGACGGGGGCCTTGCTGATGCCGAGTTCCTGCGCGAAGAAGTCTTCGGTCAGGCGGTCCTCTCCGCGCAGCTTGCCACGCAGGATGTAGCGCTTGATGGAAAGGTGGGCCTGCTGGGTAAGATTTTCGGCGTTCACTTTTTCAACGTGCGGCATAGTCCTCTTTCTGCGCCCGCCTCGGATTCGCAGAGGCGGACTGCGATCCCGGTTGGCGCTCAGCACAGTACCCTACCAGTACCGAGCCCTTGCCGTCACTCTCCCATTGCCGTCACTCTCCCAGTCCCGTCACTCCCTTAGCGAGGTTATCGCGGTCGCGCGCAGCGATTACCTGGCCGGGAGAGGAGGGGAGCGCAGCGCCTGCCCGGCGCAAGGTCGAACGGGAGGAAAGGGCAGCGGCATGGCGAGGAGCGGCTGAAGAACCACGAACGGATGACAAACGGCGGAATAAATTCTGATATATTACGGTTCTACAAGCCTAGAACAACCCAGGTACAGCGTTCGGAACTCAACCGTCGCGTTTTACGTACCTACTTTCTCAACTCTTCGTGTTCGCCGCTCTGCTTCGCTTGCAGCCCTGCTTGACCACTCGAGTACCGCCCGCTCAGCTCAAACGTCGACACGATCGATCAGCCATCTTCCCAGTGCTGTTGTCCTGCATTTCGCTTTTCGGAGGTTCCGCTCATGCGCCGTCTTGTCGATTTTCGATTCGTTGCCCTCGCGTTGGTTGTTGCCCTTTTTCCTGCGCTGACCGTCGCACAATCGACCGCGACGCTTTCCGGCACGGTGACCGATCCAACGGGCGCTGTCCTTCCGGGAGCGTCGGTCGTGGTGCATAACCTTGCTACAGGCGCGGATCGCACGGTGGTTTCGGACCGTGCGGGTTCGTACGTTGTGCCGTCGCTGGTGCCGAGCGACTATTCGGTTCGAGTGACCGCCACCGGCTTTGGTCCGTTCACTGTGCAGAAACTGACGCTGCTGGTAGATGCCCGGACCGGTCTCGATGTCGCGATGAAGCTGGAGAGCGCGGGCGAGACGGTGCAGGTGGAAAGCACGGCGCCGCTGATCGATTCTGAAACCATCACGGTCGGGACAGTCATCGATCGGCAGACGGTACAGGAAGTCCCGTTGAATGGGCGGCATTTTCTGGACCTGACGGTTTTGACGCCGGGCGGTGTGGTGGCGCCTGCGGTAGGTTCCCTGACGGCACCCAGCCGTGGTCTGGGGGCGAACAGCTTTGTGACAGCGGGTAATCGCGAGGACTCGGTCAACTTTCAGATTAACGGTGTGAACCTGAACGACATGGTGCAGAACCAGATCACGTTTCAACCGTCGATCAATACGACCTCGGAGTTCAAGATTAATAACCAGACGTTTTCGGCGGAGTATGGCCGGTCGTCCGGTTCGATTGTGAACGTGAGCACGCGCTCCGGGACGAATGCGCTGCATGGGGAAGGTTTCGACTACATCCGCAATGAGGCGTTGGACGCACGAAACTACTTCAATGCCAAGGGTACGCGGATTGCGCCTTTGAAGCGGCACAACTTTGGCGGGGCGCTGGGCGGGCCCGTGTGGAAAGACCACACGTTCTTCTTTGCCAGCTATGAGGGTCTACGGCAGTCCCAAGGGCTGACGCTTAACAGCGGTGTGCTGACGGATGCGCAACGCGCTGCCGTGACCGATTCGGTCTCGAAGAATCTGCTCGCGCTGATTCCGGTGGCGAATGATTCGACGGGCTCTCGCTTTGTCGGCATTGCGGGTGGGCCGGTGAAGACGGACCAGGGGACGGTCGATATCAGCCATACGTTCCACTCGACAGACACAATCCACGGCTTCTATGCCGTGCAAAAGGATAAGCGCACGGAACCCACGCTGCAGGGGAACAGCGTTGCGGGTTTCGGCGACAATCGCGCCGCTACGCGCCAGATTCTGACCATCAACGAAACCCACGTGATCACGCCGAGGCTGGTGAATGAAGCGCGGCTGGGTTTCAATCGCATCGCCATCTCTTTCAACCCTAACGTGACGACTGATCCCACGACCCTCGGCCTCGGAACGGGAACGACCGGACCGGCGGGGATTCCGCAGATCACGATCACGGGCACCGGGCTGAACTTTGGCGGGCCGTCGGGCTTCCCGCAGGGACGCTTCGATACGCTGGGTATCCTGTCCGATACGGCGACGTGGACGGTTGGAAAGCACTCTGTGAAATTCGGCGGAGAGTTCCGGCGCTTTTTGAACGTCAACTTTTCGCAGGATACCGGCACGATTGGCTTCAACACGGTGGCGAACTTCCAGACCGGTCGCGCCAACAGCTTCACTATCACACCGACACGCACATCGAATCGCCTGTACGTCAATGCGGTGGGCGGATTCGTGCAAGATGCATGGAAGCCTGTCGCGCGACTCACGCTTGAGCTCGGCTTCCGTTACGAATGGAACGGATCGCCGCGGGATGGGTCCAACCGCCTGGTGGTGTTCGACCTGCCGACTTCTTCTCTCTATCAAGTCGGGACAAACGGATATGGCAATAGCCCATACCAGCAGAATTACAACTACGAACCACGGCTCGGGTTCGCCTACGACGCATTTGGGACCGGGAAGACGGTGTTGCGCGGAGCGTATGGCTTCATGGCAGACCAGCCGGAGACGAACGTGGTCAGCGGGCTAAACGGGAACCCTCCCTTCGCGAAGCGGGTGACGTACAGCAACGCGGCGGTGACGATTCCGCTGGCGAGCCTGTATACGTCAGCGGGCGCGGCGGGTATCGGCATCACGGGTGTGCAGCGCAACCTGCGCAACGCATATACGGAGACGTTCAACTTTAACGTGCAGCAGGAGTTGCCATTTGGATTGGTGGGGTCCATTGGCTATTACGGGTCGGTGGGCAAGCATCTGCGCACGCCGCTGAACGTGAACCAGCCCAATGCCGCCGGTGTTCGTCCGTTCACGGCTATTGCCGCGGGCAGCCCGGTTTCGCCGGGGGCGAACATCAGCGGCGTGAATATCAATCAGGTGTCGTCGATCGGGATGTCGAACTACAACGCCATGTGGGTGACTGCGCGCAAGGCGTTTCGCAACGGTCTGAACTTCAATTCGAACTATAACTACTCGAAGTCGCTGGATACCGGTTCGCTGAGCGGCACGGTGTTGCAGGATGCGACTCGACCGTACCTGAACTATGGGCCCTCGGACTTCGATGTGCGGCACCGTATCAGTCTGAATGCGATCTACCTGCTGCCATTCAAGGGCAATCGCTTGATTGAAGGCTGGCAGCTCTCAGGCATAACGCAGTGGCAGACCGGCAACCCGCTTAACATTACGACGACATCCACGTTTACCGGTACATCCGGCGTGCTGCATCCGAACCTGCTGCAGCCGGTGCAGTACACGAAGACCAGGCCAAGCAACGTTACGGTGCAGTGGTTCAATCCTGCAACGTGCGCGGCGGTCACGGCCGGGTGCACGTTCCAGAATGTGACTACGGGTTTCGGAAACCTGAGCCGCAATGCGCTGGTGGGGCCGGGCTTCACAGACACGGACTTCTCTATCGAGAAGAACACCCGGATCACCGAACGGGTGAAGCTGCAGATCAGGGCCGACGCGTTTGACATCTTCAACCATGCCAGCTTTGGGAACCCGATAACGTCGTCGAATTCGTCTACGTTCGGCCTGATTTCGTCGACGCGGTTTGCGGTTGGCGATCTGGGATCGTCGCGGCAACTTCAGATCATTGGCAAGATCATCTTCTAACGCTGCCTGGCGGCCATACTTTATGGCGCTTCGTCCTTTCGAAGCGTCGCTCCCTTTCTCTTGTGTTTTATTGTTGAAAGCGTATTGAAGCGTGAAGGAGCCGTATGAAACCCGGGATCGTTGTTGCTGCACTTGCTCTCAGTGCCTTGTGTGCTTCGGCGCAAAAACATGCCGGGGCTCCCGCCGAAAGGGTCGACTACAAGGCGGTGGGCGCGCCGATCGGGGCAGTGACGCCGGACCCGGAGATTGCGCGGGCGTTGCAGGCGGTATCGGTGGAAAAGATCAAGGCGAACATCTCGCGTCTGGTGGACTTCAACAATCGCACCACGATCTCTTCGACAGACACCGATCTGAAGCCGGGGACGGGGATTCTGGCCGCCTCGGACTGGATCAAGTCGCAGTTTGAGATGTACAGCAAGGACTGCGGCGGCTGCCTGGAAGTGAAGGTCGATGCGTTTGTCGAAGAGCCGCAGCAGGCGGGGTTCAATGGCAGCAAGCCCCGCATCGTGAAGCCGACGCCGCTGCGCAACGTGTATGCCGTGCTGCGCGGGAGCGATCCGGTGGCGGCCAAGCGCATGTACCTGGTGACGGGACATTACGACACACGCGAGACCGACGTGATGAACACCCACGACTTTGCGCCGGGCGCGAATGACGACTCGAGCGGAACGGCGGTGTCGATGGAAAGCGCTCGCGTGCTGAGCAAGCTGAAGTTTCCGGCCACGCTGGTTTTCGTGACGGTGGCGGGCGAAGAGCAGGGGCTGAACGGCTCGCATCATCTGGCGCTGCTGGCCAAGAAAGAAGGCTGGCAACTTGAGGGCGTGCTGAATAACGATATCGTCGGCGGGGATACCACGCCGGGCGACACGCTGCAGAACAAGTCCCTGGTGCGGATCTTTTCGCAAGGCATTCTGCCGGGCGCACCGGTGGAGCAGATTCGCCAGATGCTGACGCTGGGTATGGACAACGACTCGTCTTCGCGTGAGCTTGCCCGGCAGGTGCTGGATGTCGACCGCACGTACTTGAGAGCCGCAGGGAAGCCACGCCTTGCGGGCGTAATGGAGTTGCGGCTGGACCGCTATCTGCGTGGCGGCGATCACAAGAGCTTCTCCGACGAAGGTTTCGCGGCGGTGCGCTTTACGGAGTGGCGCGAGAACTTCGATCATCAGCACCAGCATGTGCGCGTCGAGAACGGCAAGGAGTTTGGCGACCTACTGAAGTTTGACGACTTCAGCTACATTGCCAACGTGGCGCGGCTAAATATGGCGACGCTCGCGACGCTGGCCAAATCGCCGGGAACGCCGCAGAATGTGCGGGTGGTGACGACGAATCTGGACAACAATACGATTCTGAAGTGGGACGCGCCGGCGGCGTTCTCGGGAGCGGTTCGGTACGAGATTGTGTGGCGCGAGACCGCCGCCGCGGACTGGCAGTATGCGGCGGATGCGGAGAAGTTCAGGGACGGGAGTTCGGGGCTGTCGGCTGCCCTGCCGATTTCGAAGGACAACGTGTATTTTGGGGTCCGAGCGTGTGATGCGGCAAAGCACTGTAGCGCCGCGGTGGCGCCGGTTCCGGAACGAGTACCGCGAGCGGTGTCGAAGTAAGCGGGCGGTTTCCGGGTTTGTACATGGTTTGGTTCCCGATATCCACTGAAATCTTCGGAAACGTCACGCAGGGTCTTGAATCTGCAATGTTTGGCCCGCATACTCGCTGCTAGAGCGGGCTGCACTCGCCTTGCGACACCTTGAGGGACGAGCGACGTGGACAGATACGGCCGGGAAGACGTTCTGCGCATACTGAGTGTGCCTCCTCGACAACTGGCTTCCTGGCAGCGTGCAGGGCTGGTTTCGCCATCAGAAGATTATTCCTTCGAACAACTGGTGCAGTTGAGTAAATTGCGGGACCTGACGGCAACGCGGATTTCCGTGCGCAGTATCCGGGCGTCGGTGGACGCGATGCAAAAGGTGTCGGGGATGGCGAACCCGTTGCTGGAGTCGGTTGCGGTGCGGCGCGGATCGCGAGTTTCGTTTCGGCAATGGGGCGCGCTGGTCGACCCTTTGACCGGGCAGATGGCGTTCGATTTCGAACTCGCGCCATCCACGGGCATGGCTGTGGTGCGTGCTCGCGGCGCGGCTCCGGCGAGGCTGAACAGCGAAGCGCAGGAGCTTTTTTTGCGGGCAGTGCGGTTGGAAGAGCGCGCCGAGACTCTGCCGGAAGCGAAACAGACGTACCTGGCCATCCTGGATTTGCAGCCAAAGCACGCGCCGGCGGCCATCAATCTGGGAACGATCTGCTACAACGAGCGTGATTTTGCGGCTGCGGAGCGCTTTTATCGTCGCGCTACGGAGTCGGACTCGGAGTACGCTTTGGCGTTCTTCGACCTGGGCAACGTGCTGGACGAGTTGCAGCGCTTGCCCGAGGCCATCGAGGCGTATGAGCGCGCGTTGGCGCTGGTTCCGCAGTATGCGGATGCGCACTATAACCTTGCGTTGGCGTATGAGCGGCGCGCGGAGCCTCGTCGTGCGCTGAGGCATTGGGAGATGTATGCGCGGCTCGACCCGGCAGGCCCGTGGGCCAGCCATGCGCGGGGACAGGCGAAGAAAATTCTCGGCGGCGAGCGGTTGGCGATTGTGACGCGGTACGGCCGGACGATGAAGATCGCCGGATAGACCGCCAGGACGCACGGGCTGCGCGGAGTTGGTACACTCGGCTGCAACACAAGGCATCTGATTCGTACCGAACGGAGAACTTCCGCATGGCTGCACCCTCGTCGTTTCGTCCCTTTGTCCCTGCGCATGAAGCTCCGAAGGAGCTTTCGTTCCGGGCGGTGTTGCTGGGCGGCCTGTTTGGCATTCTGTTTGGCGCGGTGACGGTGTACGTGGGGTTGCGCGCCGGTTTGACGGTCGCGGCGAGCATCCCGATCTCCGTGCTTTCGATCTCGATCCTGCGCGTCTTCGGCAAGGCAACGATCCTTGAAAACAACATCGTGCAAACCACCGGAAATGCGGGGCAATCGATCGCTTCGGGGGTAATTTTCACGCTGCCCGCGCTGGTGTTTCTGGGGTTCGACCTGGAGAGTTTTCGGATTTTTGCGCTTGCGTTGTTTGGGGGCTGGCTGGGCGTGCTGTTCATGATTCCGTTGCGGAGGCAACTGATCGTAGATGAGCACGAGACGCTGACCTACCCCGAAGGTACGGCGTGTGCGGAGGTACTGAAAGCAGGCGAGCGCGGCGGATCGTTCGCCAGCCGCGTGTTTTTTGGACTGGGGGTGGGTGGGCTTTATACGCTGTTTCAAAACGAGAACCTTACGCGGCTGTTTCCGGCTACGCCGAACTGGCAACCGAACTTCGACCCGAATGGGCAACAGATCCTTCGCGGTAGCGCGATCCGGGCAGACGTGACGCCGGAGTACCTGGGCGTGGGCTATATCATCGGGATTCGCGTTGCGGCGATCATGTTGGCGGGTGGCGTGTTCAGCTGGCTGGTGCTGATGCCGGCAATCATGTTCTTCGGCAAACATCTGACCGGGCCGCTGTACCCGGGGACCATTCCTATCAACCAGATGGACCCCAGCGGCCTGTGGAAGACGTACGTTCGGCCCATGGGCGCGGGTGCGGTTGCCGCGAGTGGCTTGATCACGTTGCTGCGGACTGCGCCGACGATCATCGGTGCGCTGACCTCCGGCTTTTCCAAGATGGGCAAGACCAAGACGGCCGATGCAAAGCCGTCGCGGCTGGAGCACGACCTGCCGATGAGCGTGGTCGTGGGCGGCAGCGTCCTTCTGGTGGCGCTGATGTTCGCGTTTTTGCAGTTCAAGCCGGTGCCGGGAGCGCAGGTTGGCGCATTGGCAAATCTGGCGGCAGCACTGTTGGTGGTGGTCTTCGGCTTCCTGTTCGTGACGGTAAGCGCGCGTATCGTCGGCATTGTTGGATCCAGCGCCAGCCCCGTCAGCGGCATGACGATCGCGACGCTGATGGCGACTGCGGCGATTTTTCTGGTGAAGGGATGGACGGCGCCGGCGTTTGGCGCGCTGGCGATCACCATCGGCGGCATGGTGTGTATTGCGGCTTCGAACGCGGGCGACACAGCGCAGGACTTGAAAACAGGCTTTCTGGTGGGCGCGACGCCCTGGAAGCAGCAGGTGGCCGTGATGATCGGCGTAGTAATCTCGACGATCGCTATCGGCACGACGTTGAACGCGATGAACAAGGGGCTGGAGAGCTTTCAGCGGCTGCCGCAGCCGAAGGCGCTCTCGCTGAGCGCGCTTCCGGAAGGGGTGCAGAGTCAAGGCCAGTTCAAGCGCGATGTCATCAAGCTCAAGGCGCGGGTTGCCGGCGCGGCCGAGATGACCGATGCCGGCGAAGTCACGGATGCGGGGAAGTACACGCTGTTGAATGCGATTGGGTCGCCAATTCTCGAGGACGGCAAGTATCTATATAACGCGGCGACCGGCGCCATCGAAATCCAATGGACGCAGGGAATAGGCAGCGAGAAGGCGGCCGCACCGCAGGGGCGATTGATGGCCACGGTGATCAACGGCATCCTGAGCCGCAAGCTGCCCTGGGGGCTGGTACTGCTGGGCGTCGCTCTGGTGATCGGAATTGAATTGCTGGGGGTGCGATCTTTGACCTTCGCGGTCGGGGCCTATCTTTCGATCGGGACCACGCTGGCAATCTTTTGCGGCGGGCTGGTGCGCTGGTTTGTGGAGAGAGCGCTGGAGAGGGCAGGTCAGAGCCCGGCGTCGGACGTCGAAAGCGAAGTCTCACCCGGCAGCTTATACGCCTCCGGGCTGATCGCCTCAGGCGGCATTATGGGGCTCTTAGGGGTGGCGACCCAGGCCCTCGACAAGACGTTCCCGCATTTCTCCGAGAACAACCCACTGCACAGGGACTGGATGAGTGTGGTGTGCTTTGCGCTGCTCGGCTTCAGCTTGTTTTACTTCGCGCGGAAGCCGATGGAGAACAAATAAGGGCGAAAGAGACGCAACGGGCGACAGAAGGTGTCGCACCCGTTGCGTCCATCGATGTCGGTACTTTAGTAAACGCGGTTGTTAGTAAGCGGGGTTGGATTCCGTGGAAGCCATTCGAGCGCTGCGGGTTGCAAGTCGTGAGGGAATGTCGTACGCAACACGTTGCTTTGGCGCTGCTTGATCCCATTCTTTTACCAATTGTAAGGAGTAGATGGTGATCACCGCTACGGCGGCTAAGGTTGATGCGCCGAACAGGTACACAAAAATCATAGGGGCCCTCGTGCATTTGATTTGCCCATCGCGGGCGTATCGGGTTCGATGCACGATTGGCCCCTGTGGGTTTGTTTCTGCACCCGCCAGTTTGCCTGGAGATAGAGGGCATTTCGCAGGAGCTACCCTGATTTTTATGGATGCACAAATGAGCGCCGCACCTGGGTGGACGTCTGCTGCCCTTCCGAATCGATGAAGATGTTATGGATCAACACATCCAGGTTCTCGCCGTCTCGTTTTGCCGTGATGACCGCCGTTCGACTGACCTTGGACCCCGGTATGGTGTACATGGCGTTGACGCCGTCGCCGCCTGCCGTCGCCGACTCGGTACCCCAGTCGCACTCGACAGGTTCGCACGACCCGAATGCGTGCATGGAGAGGTCGTTGCCGGACCCTGCGATAACGAGGCGCGAAAGGTTGTTTCCCGGACGAGTAGAAGGGTCGGCCCACACCCCAGTCAGCGAGGGCTCTCCGCCTGGCCAGAAGGCCCAGGCCAATATGCCCGCGATGATAAGACCAGCCAATCCGAGGGCAAATAGGAGGATGGAACGACTGCGGCTGCGCTTCGGCGACACGCCCGCTTCGGGCTGGTGCGGGGTGGGAAGCTGGACGGGAAGTGTCGCGTGCACCGGCTGCCGATCGATGCTCCTGGATGGTTCAACATAGGCCTTCAGGGCTTCGATCAGCAGTTGAACGTCAGAGTTCCAGCGCGCATGGGCCAACTCGACACTATTGCGATAGCAGAAGTCTTTGAGCGCTGCGGGAAGTTGCTCTGCGGAGGGCATGCGGGCAGCGTGCACCAGAACCGGGATAACGGGTACGTTACGGCGGAGCGCGGAGCCAACTTCGAGCACAACGAAGTCATTTGGATCCTGCAGCCGCCGCTCGCCGTTAGCGTTGGCAATCGCAGCCCACATGGGGCCGACTACCGCGAGCAGAACGCCACACTGCGCCACACCCTCTTCAATTACCCTGCGAAAATCGGCACCGGGCTTGATGCCTGCAACGTCCATGAACACGTTTTCGGGGCCAAAAACCCGGCTCAGGTCATCGAACAGTCGGCCAGCTTCTCCCTCGGAGTCATCCCGTCGATAGCTGATGAAAATGGCATTTGGCATGAGGTCCTCGAGCATGTACTGCGGACACCGCCTCGACTTGGGGTGCTGAGTACAACAACACTATATCAATCGATCAGCGGGATTCTTGACTCAGCCTTTGCTTTTGGACTATACAGAGCGGAACCGTAATCTGCACTCTGCATCCGGTGAAAGAGGTTACCTGCCCGTCATTTACGGCGTGGTGCCTAACGCTGTCAGCTTTCCGGGCTGAAGGCTTAGAAGACGATCCTGATAGCGGGACGAGGGCCGCCGAGCGCGTCTGATTTGCGCCTGATTCTGAAATGCGGGCAGGATGGACATTCACGGGAGATGACGAAGACTTGCAGCCCTGGGGGGACATGAGCAATATCAACGGCAAGGTTTACGCACTCAACGTCATCACGCCGATGCGGCCGTGGAAGACTATCCTTTTGCGCATCTTGTTTTTTCTGTTGGAACATATCAAGCCCATGCAGAAGAAACTTATCGATCTTTCCTTCATTCAATTTGCGCGGTGGGCCGTGCTTCCTCGGACCGGCTTTCCTTATACGGGGCAGGCGGCCGGGCGCGAGTCGTTGACCTACGACTACCTGCTCTTTTTCAGTAACTTCAACGGGACGTGGAACCAATATATCGATGCCTTCGCCGCCGTGCTGGGCAGGGAACTGAACCTGGTCTGGCGATGGAGCGAGAAATTCCCGGGTTCCAATCCGGTTACGAAGTTCAAGGAATATATCGGTGGGGTGCAGTTCGATACGGACTACTACTTTACGGCTTATCCGGAAGCGACGGCGAACGATACAAAGTCCGCGCACATTGTTCAACACGCATTCGACGATTTTAGCGACCGTACATCGCAGCTGAGCCCGGAGCAATTCCGAGAGGCTTACCTACAGTTTATTCTGTCGATCCAAATCCACCTGGGCGATGCAGGGGAAGCGCCGGTTGTTTTCTAGACCGGTTGTTTTCCAGGTAGTGGAGCGAGGGAGCAAGCTATGGCGAATCAAAACGGGAGCGTTTACGGATTGACTCTGCTTTGTCCTATCCGGGACGACGAACGGGCTACACCGTCGCACGATCTGCAAATTCGCAGGTATCTTGCTTCGCTGCCGACCGGCGGCGCAAGCCCTTTTGCTATCGCGCCTTATACACACCTGGCAAGGCTCGCCGTAATGGACGATGTCATTTTTGTGGGTACACCGGCGCGCGAAGAGCACCTGAAGTCGAAGTACCTGGTGTTCGAAGCCAATACCGATGTGGATCTGGAACCCTATGTAACGGCGCTGGCGCAGCATGCGCCCACCGAGGTGGATGCCATCTGGAGCCACTGCGCTGGATACCCAGGGCTTGCGGACCTGGCGGCGTTTGTGAAGTTTATGAAGGCGTGTCAGGTGCCGACCACGTTCTTCTTCGCAGCGGTAACCGATAAGAGTGTGACACAGACGTTGAAAGCACTTGCCACGCAGCGGGCGGTCTCGGACTTTATCGTCGCACACCAGGGAATGGACCCGGCGACGGTGCAGCAGGACTTCTTGGGGCTTGCGGAAACATTGAGGACAACGCCGCCGCCGCTGCCGGGAGGGTCGCGACCGAAGCGCGAAATCGAGACGGGTGGGCGAAATGAGTAAGTTGAATGAAACCGATATCCAGGGCTTTGTGCTGCGCGGCTACAACATGCCCTACGCCCAATATTGCATGCTCCAGTTCGGTGGCGCGAAGCAGACCCGCGCGCTGATCGGGCAGCTGCTTCCGCTGATTACGACCGGGCAGCGCTGGGACAACGGAAAGCCGCAGAGCACGGTCAATCTGGCCTTTACGCACCGCGGTCTAAGGAACCTCGATCTTCCGCTCGCCACGCTGGTCAGCTTTCCGGTGGAGTTTCAGGAAGGTATGAAGTTGCGCGCTGGCATACTTGGCGACACAGGTGTGAACGCGCCGGAACGCTGGGACGATGTCTGGCAGAGCGGAGAGGTGCATGCGTGGCTGGGTATCAACGCCGTTTCGCCGGAGGCTCTCCATGCACGCGCGTCTGAGTTGCAGACGCTGGTAGAAGGGCATGGGGCCGTGGTGCTCGACAGCCAGGAGGCCGCCGCTATTGTTGTCGACGGTAAGGTGACCCTGAAGGAACATTTTGGCTACACGGATGGCTTTGGCAACCCGGACTATACGGGCATCTGCCGCTCGACGCAGCCGGGGCAGGGCAAGCTGATGGCGGATGGATCATGGCAACCGCTGGCTACCGGCGAGCTTCTGCTGGGGTATGCCGACGAAGCGGGTGAGCTGCCGGTCGCGCCGGTGCCGCATCTGCTGGCGAGTAACGGAACCTTCATGGTGTACCGCAAGCTGCACCAGAACGTGGGAACATTCCGCGCTTTTCTGGACGAGTGGGGAGCGCGCTACGGCGCAGGCGACGCGGCCGCACGGGAGAAGCTGGCTTCGAAGTTCATCGGACGCTGGCGTGACGGCACCCCCGTCGAGCTCTCGCCGGATGCTCCGGATCCTGCCATTGCGCAGGACCCTCAGCGCAGCACCAACTTCACCTTCGGCAACGATCTTGATGGCGCGCGCTGTCCGGTGGGAGCCCACATTCGGCGAGTCAATCCGCGTGACGCATTCGGCTTCAACGGTGCGCTGATCAATCGGCGGCGGATTACGAGGCGTGGCTTGCCCTATGGTCCTTTCTGCCTTGAGGAAGACGGCTGCAACGCCGAGGAACGCGACCAGGTGGACCGGGGTGTGATCTTCATGGCGCTCAATGCCAGCCTGTCGCGGCAGTTCGAGTTTGTTCAGCAGCAATGGATTTCCTATGGCAACGATGCTCGCATCGGGAATGAAAAAGACCTGCTGATGGCCGAGCACGGACCGGGGGAAAAGTATGTGGTGCAGGGTGACCGAACGCCAGCGAACCCGCCGCTTTTCTGCACGCGGCTGCCGAACTTCGTGGAGCTGCGGGGCGGGGAATACTTCTTCCTGCCCAGCATCACGGCGCTGGGGATGATGGCGCTGGGAGTGGTGGATCCACGCTAGGTGCGGCTGGTTGTGGGCGGAGAGATGGGGGGGTCAGCGACCGTATTAAGAAGAGGGCAACGAGCACTGGCGGAGCTGCGGCAACTGCCCGGTGCCGTTAGATTTCCCAGCGCAGCAGGGTAGCGCCGACCGTGAAACCGGCGCCTACACTGGCCAGCAGCACCAGGTCGCCCTTCTCGATTTTGCCTTCTTCGATTGCTGTGTTCATGGCCAGAGGAATCGTTGCTGCTGTGGTATTTCCGAACCGGTCAATGTTGATGATGACGCATTCTTCCGGCATGCCGAGGCGCTCGGCGGTGGAAAGGATGATGCGCTTATTGGCCTGGTGGGGGATGAAGCAGCCGAGGTCCGCGCCGGTGAGACCGTTCCGGGTAAGGACGGTTTCCGCCGCTTCGGCCATTTTGCGGACGGCGAACTTGTAGACGGCCTGGCCTTCCTGATGAACGAAGTGCTGGCCGTTGGCGACTGTCTCGGCGCTGGCGGGGAGGAGGCTGCCGCCGGCCGGCATGTTGAGCGAGACCGCGCCCGAGCCATCGATTTCGTGCCAGTAGTCGATCAAACCGACTTCGCCGATCGTGTCGTCGCAGGGCTCGAGGAGCACGGCACCGGCACCGTCGCCGAAGATGATGCAGGTGGCACGGTCGGTGTAGTCGATGATGGAGCTCATCACGTCTGCGCCAATGACCATCACCTTCTTGTGCGCACCGGATTCGATCAGTTTCGCGCCCACCTGGAGAGCGTACGGGAAGCCGGAGCACGCGGCCGAAAGGTCAAAACCCCAGGCGCCGGTTGCGCCAAGCTTGTCCTGCACGAGGCAGGCGGTCGCGGGGAACATCATGTCTGGCGTGACCGTTGCGACGATGATGACTTCAACTTCAGAGGGTGCGATCCCGCGCGCGGCCAGGCACTTGCGGGCAGCTTCTACGGCGAGATCGCTGGTTCCGACGCCCTTGTCGACGATGTGGCGCTCTCGAATGCCGGTCCGCTCGACGATCCACTGGTCGTTGGTTGCGACGAGACTTTCAAGGTCCGCATTGGTCAGCAGGCGGGGTGGAACGTAGGCTCCAACAGCTGAGATTTTGGCGCGGACATTGTGGCGCGGCTTCAACGTGAGACTCAAACCGGGGGGACCCTCCAGGCAGCAATGACGTAGTTGCCCACAGAGAGCATCTTACCGCGTCCTGCGTGAAAGACGAACGTGCTGGCGGGGCTTGCGGAGATTCCCCGCATTTGCCTTGGAAGCTTGAGTTGGAGGGGAAAGTGTACCGGGTTTCCCTACTGCGCCCGTGATGGCCCGTTACCGTTGCTTCCTTCCGGACCTGGCGGGGTTGGCGGGATCGCGTCGCGTAGGACCCGGCACATGCGTGATTTTATCAGTACGATTTCCTCTTGACATATAGGTCTGCTAGATATATCTATTAGACCTATGAAGAGGGCGGATGCAATTTCCCGGACGACCACGACTGATTCGCTGCTCGGTTTGCTCAGCCTGCGGCCGCAGACAGGGTATGAGTTGAAAAAGATGGTGGAGGGGTCGATCGGCAATTTCTGGAGCGAGAGCTTCGGCCAGATCTATCCGGCGCTGAAGCGCATGGTCGCAGACGGCCTGGCTGAGGTGTCGGATGATGAGGGCACCGGTGGCCGCGAGCGCAAAGTCTACCGGCTGACCAGCACGGGCCACGAGCGGCTGCGGGCCTGGCTAGCGATGCCGGCGGTAGAGCAGGTGCCCCGCAATGAGCTGTTGCTGAAGCTGTTTTTCGGCGATCAGGCCGACAGGTCCAAGTTGTGCGCGCTCGTCGAGGAGAAGCGGGCGCGGATTGCAGAGGACCTGGTGCGGTTCGATGGGATAGAAGCGTCCATTTCGACCGCTTACCCGGGGCATCCGGGGCTGCCTTTCTGGTTGATGACTGTGCGCTATGGCAAGGCCGAAGCTCACGGGCTGCTGGCGTGGTGCGACGAGTGTTTACAGACGTTCAAGGAGATGCGATGAATCACGATCCGTTGTGGATGAGGGCGTTTCTCGCGGTGCATATTGCGGCGGGATTTGGTTCGTTTGTGCTGGCCCCCGTTGCGCTGGTGACAGCGAAAGGCGGCAAGCAGCATAAGCGCTGGGGGATGGTCTACCTGTGGTGCATGGGAATCGTCGCGGCCACTGCGCTGCCGATGGCGCTGTTCCGGCCCGTACTTTTCCTGGCGCTGGTGGCAGTGTTCAGCTTCTATTCGGCGTTTTCCGGCTATCGAGTTCTCGCGCTCAAACGTCTACCCACGGGTGGCAGTGCGAAGCCGATCGACTGGGCGGCGGGCATTTTTACGTTCGTCACCAGTCTTGCACTTGCGCTGTTCGGTGCGTTCAAGCCCGCGGCAGTACAGGGCCTCGGCGTGGTGTCGATCGTGTTCGGCTTTATCGGGATGCGGCTGGCGTTTGTACAACTGAAGAGCTTCATCTGGAAGCCGAAGGAGAAGATGTTCTGGTGGTACACGCACCTTGGCAACTTTATCGGCAGCTACATCGCAGCGTGGTCCGCATTCAGCGCGGTGACGCTGGTGCAGGTGTTGGGGAACAAATGGTACGTCTGGTTGTGGCCGTCGATTGTTGGATTGCCCGCGATCATTTTTACGGTTTCTTACTACAGGAGAAACTTCTCTCCGAAGCGCGCTGTTGTGATCGCTTAATCCCTTCTAGCTGGCCTGGGCACGCGAGCGGGCTACGAGGTCTGCCGCGGCTTCGGGCCAGGTCGGGAACTGGAACTGGAAGCCGTGCTTCAGCAAAAGCGTGGGAACGGCGCGACGGCTCTTCAGGATGAGTTCGGTTTCCGTGCGCATCGCCACGGCCCCGATTTCGAGCATCCAGGCGAAGGCCGGTAGACCGAGGGGCTGGCCCCAGGCGTGGCGGAGGATGCGCATGAACTCGCGGTTGGGGAGCGGTTCGGGCGCGGTGAAGTTGACCACACCGGCGGTTTCGTCGGCGACTTCAGGATGGGCAAGGAGGAGGTCGATGATGCGGCAGTAGTCCACGTCGTGAATCCACGAGACGAACTGCTTTCCTGAGCCCTGTGTTCCGCCCAGGCCGAGACGCGCGAGCTTCGAGAAGACGGAGAAGACCCCACCGCGATCGGGGCTCATGGTCATCGAGGTGCGCAGGCGGATTTTGCGAGTTTGTGGCGTCGGAGTGGCGGCGAGGGCGGCCTCCCACTGATGGGCGACGTCGATGGAGAACCTCCAGGTTTCGGGCTGGTTTGCGGGTTCGTGGGTTCCGCGCTCGGAGGGCAGATCGCCCAACTCGCCGGTGAACTCGTCCTGTGGCAGGTCGAAGGAGTTTTTGTAAAAGGTGCTGGTGCTGGCGTTCATCCAGATGGCGGGCGGTGTGGGAGAGTCGGCGATGAGGCGGCCCAGCAACAGAGTGGGCTGGACGCGGGAGTCGAATATCTCGCGGCGATGTTCGGGCGTGTAGCGGCAGTTGACCGAGCGCCCGGAGAGATGGATGACGGCGTCGGAGCGATGAATTTCCTGCGCCCAGGCGCCGGGCGTGACGCCGTCCCAGGCGAGGGTCCGCCAGGACTGTTCGGGATGGGCCTTGGGGTGGCGGGAGAGAACTGTTATTTCATGGCCGGCTTTGTGCAAGTGCCGCGAAAGGATAGTACCGACCTGGCCGGAGCCGCCGGGGATGAGAATGCGCATGGTGACCTACTTTAGCAGCGCGATTGCGACCGCAGTCATCGAGGTGACGCCAGTTTGAAGCGTGGGTTCGGGAAGTGGCTCGAAACGGCTGGTGTGCATGCCCGGGAGGTGTTTTCCAAGCGCTTGGGCCTCAGCAAACTTTGCGGGATCCATAGCACCGAGCCAAAGGAAAGCGACTGGAATCGTGCGGTCGAGGCCGAAGATGCCGACATCTTCGCTTCCCATGATGCGTGGCTGATCGACGACCTGCGCGGGCCCGAGAGCTTTGACGAGCGTGGCTCGAACCTGCGTCATGAGGGCGGGGTCGTTGAACATGACCGGGGTGGACTCGTTTTCGAGGACCGTGACTCTCGCCGCCTGTTCAGGGGGGAGGTTGGCGGACACGGTGAGGCCGGCTGCCATCTGATTCAAGCCGTCGATAACGAGCTGGCGGCTCTTGTCCGAGAAGCTGCGGGTGGTGAGCTCAAGCTTCACTTCGTTGGGGATGATGTTGCGCTTCGTGCCGCCGTGGATGGCTCCGACGGTGACGACGGTCGGGTCTTGTGGGTCTTCTTCGCGGCTGACGATGGTCTGGATCTGCGTGATGTACAGAGCGGCGAGGGTGATCGGGTCGCGGCCCAGTTGGGGGGCGGAGCCGTGCCCGCCAATACCGCGGATAAGGACATCGATCGAGGTGGAACTAGCCAGGGCCGGGCCGGACACAACGCCCACCTTTCCTGCGGGCAGGTCATTGGTATCGTGCAGCCCGATGACCTTGTCCGGCCGGCCGAAGCGCTGGTAGAGATTGTCGGCGAGCATGGCTTTTGCTCCGTCGATGGTTTCTTCGGAGGGCTGACCGATGAGCATCAGCGTGCCGTGCCACTGCGATTTTGCGGCGGCGAGAGCACGGGCAGTGCCGATGAGGACGGTGGTGTGAACGTCATGTCCACAGGCGTGCATGACACCGCTGGATTGCCCGCTCGCTGTCTTTGCCACCATGTGACTGGCGTAGGCAAGGCCGGTTTCTTCGACGATGGGAAGCGCATCCATATCGGCGCGGATAAGGAGTGTGGGGCCAGCGCCGTTTTTGAGGATGCCTACGACTCCAAAGGCCTGGCTGCCGTCGGGATACTTCCCTACGTGCTCCGTGACGCTGTAGCCCGAGGCGCGGAGAGCTGTCGCGAGTATGGACGAAGTGCGCTCTTCGTAATGGGAGAGTTCGGGGTGCGAGTGAAGGTCTTTGTATATATCGAGCAGTGCAGGGTTCTGGGGGTGAGCCGTCGCAGCGAGAAGCAGCAGCGGAGCGAGAAGCAGTCGAGGAGCGGGATGCACGCGGGACCTCCGGTGAAGTGTGAGTGATGATGGCCGAGGTCTGGCCAGTCTATCAGCGCGGATGCGGTGATGGTTCTGCGGTGGCCGCTGCAGCCGTCGCGGGCTTGCAGGGTAGACTTCTGGCACGCACAACAATGTCCGCAGAAGCGTGACTGGTCTATCGAGGGACGACGCATGAAGGAAGTAGCCGGGCAACGGAGTTTGAAGGCGCACCAGACGATCACGCTAAGCCTGCTGTTCGCGGCTGGCGTGGTGAACTTTCTGGATCGCGCGTCACTCTCGGTCGCCAACTCAACCGTGCGGGCGGAGATGCACCTGAGCGGAACGCAGATGGGCTGGTTACTCTCGGCCTTCTCGCTGGCCTACGGTTTCGCGCAGCTTCCCTTGATCGGCCTGCTGGATCGAGCGGGGACCAGGTCGGTGCTGGGCGCGGGGCTGATCGTGTGGTCTGCGGCGCAGATGATGACGGGGCTGGTGCGAGGGTTTCCAAGCTTCGTGTTTTTGCGGGTGCTGCTGGGCGCTGGAGAAGCCCCGTTTTATCCGGCGGGGGTGCGCAGCACGCGGGAGTGGTTCAGCAACGCCACGCGCGGGCGGGCAATGGCGGTGATGAGTTCGTCGCAAACACTTGGGCTTGCGGCAGCGCCGCCGCTGCTGACGTGGATTATGCTGAGCCGAGGCTGGCGGGCTATGTTCGTTATCCTCGGCGTGTCGGGGCTGGTGGTGGCTGGGGCGTGGATCATGCTGCATCGGTCGCAGCGGGACACCATCTGGCGCGAAGCGGAAGCGCCAGCCGCCACCGCGCCAGAAGCAGCGTGGCGAGCGTTGATTCGCCAGCGGACGGTCTGGGGCATGATGCTGGGTTGGGGTGGTGTGAACTATACGGTTTGGCTGTACGTGGCCTGGCTGCCCGGGTACCTGCAGGTGCAGCGGCATCTTTCGCTGGCGCGCAGCGGATGGGTCGCCGCGTTGCCGTTTCTAGCCGGCGCGGTGGGTATGCTGTGCAGCGGCGCGATTTCCGACCTGCTGGCGAGCAGAGGCGTGCCGCTGGCGACGGTGCATCGCAGAAATATTGTCGCCGGCATGGTGGCGTCGGCGGCGTGTACGTTCGTTGTGGCGCGCAGCGAATCGACTACGCAGGCAGTAGCCTGCATCAGCCTGGCGCTCTTCTTTATCCATTATGCCGGGACGTCGGGGTGGGGCTATGTGCAGACGGTGAGTCCGCTGCGGTATGTGGCCTCGCTTGGCGCTTTGCAAAACTTTGCGGGCTTCATGATCGCCTCGGCGGCGCCGATTGTCACGGGGTGGCTTCTGGATCGCACGCAATCGTTCGCGATTGCCCTGGGGGTGTGCAGTGCGGTGACGCTGCTGGGCGCACTCAGCTATGCGACGCTCGCTGCCCCAGGCGGGATGCGGTTACGAGTTGAGGCTTAGGGTTTCTTAGCCCTTTACATATTCGAACGACGACAGGTCCCGCGGAGCGGCGTAGCGATCGGTCGTCGCCATCAGCGCTTCGATCGCCTCTACGGTACGTATGGCGCCGCGCGCGCCTTCTGCCATGCAGTTCATAGCTGCGGCGGCGCAGGAAAAATCGAGTTGGCGCTCGAGGGGCCAACCCTGCAGGAGGCCGAAGATGAATCCGGCGTGGAAGATGTCGCCGGCGCCGGTGGTGTCGACTACCGGGATCTGGTAGGCGGGCGCATGGTGGAAGCGCTGGCCGTCCCAGGCGAGAACGCCGTCGGGGCCGAGGGTCGCAGCGGTGAGCTTGCACCCGTAGCGGACCTGAATCTGACGGAGCGCGGCTTTGAGGCCAGGCTCCCCGGTCAAGCGTTGGGGGAAGTCGCGGCTGACGATGAGGTGGTCGACTTTTTCGATGAGCGCGTCGACGCCGGGGTACGTCTCGTCGAGGTCTGCGACGACGGGGATGTCGGCGGCCCGCGCCCAGGCTGCGGCGCAGGTTGCGGCGGCGGTGTCGTGTCCGTCGACGTGGAGGACGCGGGCGTTGACGATCCATTCTCGCTGGAGGTCTGCGGGCTGAAGGGTGAGGCGATCGTCGCGGCGGCAGAGCACGGTGCGTTCGCCTTGTCCATCGACGAGGATGAGCGAACGTGCGCTGGCGGCGCCGGGAACGGTGATCAGACGAGGATCTACGCCGGTCCGGAGGAACTCGCGGGTGTGCAGAGCGGCGGCATCGTCATCGCCGACTTTGCCGACGTAGCGCGTGCTGAGGCCCCATGTCTGGCAGGCGACGACGGTGGTCGCAACCTGGCCGCCGGGCATGACGATTTCGGCGGCGTACTCGGTTTTTGAGCCACGCTCCGGAAATGCGCTGAGTGGGATGAGCGTGTCGGTCGCGTTGAGGCCGACACCGACGAGATCGACTTGGGGCAGCAACTTCATCGGTTCATTGTAGAAGGGAGGCGCACTGTGTAGTTCCGCTCATGCTGCTGGGAGGTTCAGAAAAGATTCAGGGCCAGATCGTCCATGGCGTGTATGTCTTCAGCCGTCCAGGTCCACTCACTCTCCGATACTGATTCCCAGCGTCTTCATCTTGCGATAAAGGTGTGACCGTTCGAGGCCGAGCGCTTCCGCAGCGCGGGAGACGTTGCCGTGGGTGCGGTCGAGTTCCTTGAGGATGTAGTCGCGCTCGTAGGCCTCGCGGGCCTGGAGAAGCGTGGCGAACTCTTCGCGGTTGGCGCCGCGTCCGCTGAGGCCGTCTGTGCGCTGGACCAGCATGGGCAGGTGTTTGGGTTCGAGGCGCGTGGCTTTGGGGTTGAGGATCAGAACGCGCTCAACCACGTTGCGCAACTCACGGACGTTGCCGGGCCAGTGGTAACTCTTGAGCTGCGTGATGGCCGCATCCGAGATTTCGACCCTGGGGCGGCCGTACTGTGCGCCCAACTCCGCAAGAAATTCCTTGACCAGCAGCGGGATGTCTTCCTTGCGCTCGCGCAGGGGAGGAACGAAGAACGGAATGACGTTGAGGCGGTAAAAGAGGTCTTCGCGGAAGTTGCCGCGCGAGATCTCGTCTTCGAGGTCTTTGTTGGTGGCCGCGATAACGCGGGTATCGATGTGGACCGGGGTGCTGGCGCCGACGGGATAGAAGCGCTGTTCATCGAGCGCGCGCAGCACCTTGGCCTGGGTCTTGAGGCTCATGTCGCCGACCTCATCGAGGAACAGTGTGCCGCCGTCGGCGCGCTCGAAGGTGCCGCGCTTTTCGGCCGGCTGGTTCGAGCCGCCGGCGCCGTGGCGATAGCCGAAGAGCTCGGTTTCGATGAAGTCCTCGGGAATAGCGGCGCAGTTGAGTTCGACGAAAACACGGTCGCTGCGCAGCGACTCCGCGTGCATGGTCCGCGCGATGAGCTCCTTGCCCGTCCCCGACTCGCCATAGATGAGCACGCGGCCGTTGGTGGGGGCCATCAATTTAATCTGCTGGCGCAGAGCTTTCATGGGCACGGAGGTTCCGGTGACCGGTCCCTTGGACGCGAGCTGGCGGGCGAACTCCTGGTTGTCCTCGCGAAGGCGGTGTGCCTTGATAGCGTTACGCAGTACGAGCAGGGTGCGGTCGAGCGACAGCGGCTTTTCGAGGAAGTCGTACGCGCCGAGCTTGGTGGCGCGGACGGCGGCTTCGATGGTGCCGTGGCCGGAAATCATGATGACTTCGGGAGAGTCCGCGAGCGGCTCCGCGGGGTTATCACCTTTGATCTTGGAAAGTAGATCGAGGCCGTCCCCATCGGGGAGCCAGATGTCGAGGAGGACGGCCTGATACGGCGCATCACGCAGCAGTGCGAGAGCTTCGGTGGCGGTGCCCGCTGTCGTGACAGCGTAGTCCTCTTCGCGAAGGATCGCCTCAAGCGATTCGCGGATGTCGGCTTCGTCATCGACGATGAGGATGTGGTTCAAGCGGACACTCCCTGCGTGAGCGGTGAAGAATCCGTAGTCTCACCATCCATGTTCGATGCCGGACGAAGTTCCATGATGAACTTGGCTCCAGCGGGCACGTTCTTCTCCGCCCGGATCGATCCTTGATGCTCCTGAAGGATCTGCGCCGCAATGGAGAGTCCAAGGCCTGTGCCGCGCTGCTTGGTCGAGAAATAGGGGAGGAAGAGGCGTTCGCGCATCTCGTCGTTCAATCCGGGCCCGGTATCCGCGAGACTGACCTCGACCATGCCGGAGTCCAGCAGGCAAGAGGAGATATGCAGCTCCCGCAACAACGAGTCGTGCATGGCCTCGGCCGCATTGTCGATCAGGTTGGAAAGCGCGCGCTTGAGGGTTTCGGGGTCGGCAAGGACCAGCGGCAGGTTCGGCGCGAGTTTGCGCACCACCCGGATGTTCTGCATGCGGCCTGCGAACAGCGCGAGCGAGTTCTCGACGATGGTGTTGATGTCGGCGGGGTGAGGGCGCGCGCTGGGAAACTGAGCAAGTGCCGAAAACTGGTCTACGAGGGAGCGCATGGTTTCAACGGAAGCCGAGATTACTTCGCTGGAACGCCGGATCACTGCAGGGGAGTTGCTTTCGACGCCATGCTCGACAAGCAGCGGACCGAGCCGGTCTATGTGGCGGCGGATCTGTTCGGCGTTGAGGGAGATGGGCGTCAGCGGGTTCTTGATCTCGTGCGCCACGCGGCGCGCGACTTCCTTCCAGGCACTCTGTTTCTGCGCGCGAAGCAGTTCGGTCACATTTTCGAGCACAAGCACGTAGCCCAGGTGCTTGCGCGAAGCCGGTCCTGCACTTTCCAGCAGCGCAACGGTAGCGGAAAGGTGCACTGGACCGGCGTTCGAGGACATTTGCATCTCGGAGGAGGCCGTACCCATCCGGTGCGAACGCCGGAGCAGACGGTCGAGCGTGTCGGTAATCTCGCGTGGAAAGAGGCTGCCAAGGGGCAGCCCAACGAAGGCCTTCTGCCCGCCAGGGTCCAGCAGCTCCGAAAACGCCCGGTTTGCCACGACGACGTTCTCGTCGGGCGACAGTGTGACGACGCCGTTGGGAATGGTTTCGATGATGGTTTCGAGCTCGGTGCGGCGGGCCTGGAGGGCGGTGTTGGCCTCGGAAAGCTGCGCGGAAGATTGCTCCGCGAGCGTGCGCGAAGACTCCAGGTCGGCGGCCATCGCGTTGAAGCTGGCGGCGAGCTCGCCAAGCTCCTCGGTGGCGGATTCAGGCACGCGACGGGCGTAGTCTCCGGCGGCGATGGCTTCCATGGCATCGGCGAGAGTCTCGATAGGCCGCGTGATCTGCTTGGACAGATTGAGGGCGAGCCAGCAGCAGGCAAACAGTGCGAGCGCCGTAGTCAGCATCAGCAGGAACGTGTAGAGGTAACGAACCACGCGGCGCTCGCGAAACAGCGCCATATAGGCCTCGCGGGCGGTGTGCAGGCGCTGCATGGAGGCGGCGATGCCTGCGGGTATGGGCAGCCCAACAACGACCAGGCCGCCGTGCTTGGTTGTCGAGGTCGCGAGCGTGTAGTCGGTGGCGCCGAGGCTGAAAATGGAGCTGTCGTTGCGCTCGGCGGCTTTAAGAATGGAGAGTTGTTGGGGGCCGGGAAGGGGAACAACTTCTACGGCGTCCTCCGCAGGCTCGTCGTCGCTGGCGTTTTCCGAAGGCCTGCTGACCTTTAGCCGGGCCGGATGTCCGTTGCTCTGGGGCACGTTGATCGAGGCTATGGGGTGTCCATCCCGGTAGACAATCCCGAAGCCGCCCTGGAGCGTGGTCTGGTGACGCCGGAGTTCGGTGGACGCAGCGGCCAGGGTTTCCTTCGCGGTTGCGGGCGGACCGTTCAATCCGTTCACAATCGAGTCAGCTTCCGCGCGTGCGTTGAGGGCGGCATAATGCGTCAACTCGGCGGCCATGTTGTCTGCGTCGTCGCGCATTTGCGAGACCGGTTGCGTAAACCAGCGGTCCACCGCGCGGTTCATCAGCAGATAGCTGAACATGAACATGAACACCAGCGGAACCACGGAAACCAGCACTGCGCCCCACAACATGCGCGTACGCAAACGGGTTCCGAGGACACGGGAACGCTGGTCGGCGTAGAGCTTCAGCACGTTACGGACCAGCAGCACCAGCACGCCAACGAACAGCAGAAAGGCCACTGTTGAGAGCGCGATGAAAACGAGGGTCTGCGGGGTGGAGGCCGGGTTCAGGAACTTCAGGTTGAACGCGTTAAGCGTGGCGAGCACAAGGAAGAGGAACAGCAGGCACACGCCCAGAGTGATCACCAGACTGCGGCGGCCTCCAGCTGTTCCCATGCCCCAAGTCTATACGGGTGACGGTTCGTCGCGAAAGGCGCGGATGCGTCGCGGCGTTCTGTTTCCCGGCTGCTCCATAATCCGGGACAGGGAAGCGATCAGAGCAGGTTTGCGATCAGCGTGAACTCGCGCTGCTGGGCCTCGGCTACGGCTCCGTAGGTTAGCGAGCCATTGTAGGTGTTCACGCCCTCCGCTATGCCGGGGTTGGCTTTGATCGCGGCGGCCGCTCCGAGAGTAGCGAGCTGGCGCACGTAGGGCAGTGTGGCATTGGTGAGCGCGAGCGTGCTGGTGTTGGGCACGGCGGCCGGCATGTTCGTGACACAGTAGTGGACCACGCCGTCGACCACGTAGCTGGGGTCGGAGTGCGTGGTGGGGCGAGCGGTTTCGATGCAGCCGCCCTGGTCGATGGCGACGTCGACGATGACCGCACCCTTCTTCATCTTCGCTACCATGGCGCGCGTGACGATCTTGGGTGCTGCGGCCCCCGGAATCAGCACGCCGCCGATCAGCAGGTCGGCTTCCGATGCCGCACGTTCGACGTTGTAGGAGTTCGAGGCGAGGGTGAAGACGCGGCCGCTGAAGATGTCGTCAAGCTCGCGCAGGCGATTCAGATTCAGGTCAACCAGGGTAACCTTGGCGCCCATGCCAAGCGCAATCTTTGCCGCGTTGGTGCCTACGATGCCACCCCCGATGATGCAGACATTGCCGGGAGAGACGCCTGGAACGCCGCCCAGTAGAACGCCCCTACCGCCATGTTCCTTTTCAAGATACGCTGCGCCAACCTGCACCGAAAGACGCCCTGCGACCTCTGACATCGGCGTCAGGAGTGGAAGCGTGCCGGCGCTATCCTTCACGGTTTCATAGGCGATGCCGGTGACTTTTTTGGAAAGCAGCGCGTCCGTCAGGCCGCGGATCGGAGCAAGGTGCAGATACGTAAAGAGCACCAGCCCTTCTCGAAAGAAGCCGTACTCCTTTTCCACCGGTTCCTTGACCTTGACGACCATATCCGCGTTGCCCCAGACGTGGGCCGCAGAGCCGACAATTTCTGCCCCAACGGACTGATACCCGTCATCGGGAAACGATGACAACGCGCCTGCGTTGGTTTCGACCAGCACCTTGTGGCCCGCGTCCACGAGCGCTTTGACTCCCGCCGGTGTGACACCTACGCGGCTCTCGTGGTCTTTGACTTCCTTCGGTACGCCAATAATCATTGCTAACTGTTTCTCCGTACGAGGCTGATCTTTTTGGAAGCTAAATGCTGCGGAGAAGTCGCTCGCGCCCATCTGCCCGCGTCATTTTGCATGGCCGGTTCTATGGCAAACATCCACCTAGCCAGTGTACTCCGCAGACGGATGTGTATAGGCCGTACAATGAAGGGGCAGGCATTCCGCCCACGACTTCAGAAGTTTAGATTTTCAAGCAGGGAACGATCCAATCGATGTCATCCAACAATTTTCAGATGCGGTCGCCGCGCTTCAGCAACATGCGGTCGATTTTCTCGCTCTTTTCCAGTGATCTGGCTATCGATCTGGGCACGGCCAATACCCTCGTCTTCGCGCATGGCAAAGGAATCATCGTCAACGAGCCGTCCATCATTGCGGTCAACCGCGTGACGGGCGAGGTCGAAGCGGTTGGCAAGGAAGCCAAGGAAATGCTGGGCCGCACTCCCGGCAACATCATTGCGATCAAGCCTATGAAAGATGGCGTCATCGCCGACTTCAAGCAGACCGAGAAGATGCTGAATTACTTCATTCAGAAGGCTCACAATCGCAAGCGCATGGTGCATCCGCGCATCGTTATCGGCGTGCCCAGCGAGATTACACAAGTGGAAAAGCGCGCCGTAATGGACTCTGCCTACCGCGCCAAGGCCAGCGAAGTGCATCTGGTCGAGCAGGCGATGGTGGCGGCTATTGGCGCGGGTTTGCCGATTACAGAGCCGGGCGGAAACATGGTGGTCGACATCGGCGGGGGAACTACCGATATTGCCGTGATCTCGCTGGCCGGGATCGTTTACTCGCGCTCGGTGCGCATGGCCGGCAACCAGATGGACGACGCGGTCCAAACCTATCTGAAGCGCAAGTACAACCTGCTGATAGGCGAGCGCACGGCTGAGCAGATCAAGATCGAGCTTGGCTCGGCATACCCGCTGGACCGTCCGCTCACGATGGAGATCAAAGGACGCAACCTCATTGAAGGCGTGCCCAAGACCATCACCATTGAAGACTCTGAGATTCGCGAGGCTCTCGCGGAGTGCATCGCGACGATCATGAACGCGATTCGCGTGGCGTTAGAGCGCACGCCGCCGGAGTTGTCGGCTGACATATCGGATCGCGGCATCGTGCTGACCGGGGGCGGTGCGTTGATCAAGAATCTTGACAAGCGCATCCGCGAGGAGACCGGCCTGCCGGTGTCTATTGCGGATGACCCACTGGCGAGCGTGGTGCTGGGTACCGGCAAGATGTTGAGCGACTTCAAGCTGCTGCGTAAAATTTCAATCGACTAATCGATCAGGTATTGAGCGATCAGGGCGGCAGCTTCCGATGGGCTTAGTCGACTGGAATCGAGCGACAATTGCGGCTCGGGCATTCCTTCGAGACGAAACGCTCCCTGCTCGTACAGCGCTTCAAACAACGCGACTGAGGTGAGCTTGCCGTGCCTGTGGCGCGAGTCGTCAGCCAATCGCGCCTTGAGTTCGTCCAGCGGGCAGGTGATTTCGACGAAGACGATTTCGTCGCCGCTCGCACGGACCGTTGACACGGCCTCCGGGACAAACGTGGCCCGCACGGTCTGCTCCGGTGCAAACGTGAAGATCAGCCCCGGCAGACCTGCTCTGCACGTATGCGCGAACACCGAGAGCCATATCTCTTCGCGCAATTCGACGAATGGCTGCGAGCCGAAATCGAAGACCGCCAGCAGCGTGTCCACCACAAGATGGTTGTG
Organism: Terriglobales bacterium; assembly: GCA_038230455.1. Classification (GTDB taxonomy): domain Bacteria; phylum Acidobacteriota; class Terriglobia; order Terriglobales; family Acidobacteriaceae; genus Granulicella. The sequence goes on along the minus strand of JBBRNF010000009.1, from coordinate 68,264 downwards.
AAACAGCTTGTAGCCGGTAAGAGCCGCGAGCTTCCGCGCGATCGTCAACTTGCCGCTCGCCGGAAGGCCGTAGAGAAAGATGAGTTTCATCGCGATCGCCTACCGCCCCATCCATCCGCCATCGACGGTGAGCACCGTACCGGTCACGTAGTTGCTGGCCGCAGAGCTTAGAAAAAGCGCCGCGCCGGCGAGGTCCTGTGGCTGGCCCCAGCGACCGGCTGGGATACGCTCGAGAATCTGGCGGTTGCGAGTCTCATCGGCCTGCAAGGCTTCCGTGTTGCTTGTGGCGATGTAGCCGGGCGCAATCGCGTTGACCTGAATGTTTTTGGGCGCCCATTCGTTTGCGAGCGCCTTCGTCAGCTGGGCGACGCCGCCCTTCGATGCCGCGTACGCAGGCACCCGGATGCCACCCTGGAAGCTGAGTAGCGATGCGATGTTGACGATCTTACCGGGCGCATCGCGCTCCATCATGTCGCGCGCGGCCAGCTGCGATAGCTGAAAGACGCTGGTCAGGTTCACCTGCAACACCTGTTGCCAGCTATCGAGTGAGGTGTCCACGGCGGCATCGCGGTGGATTGTGCCGGCGTTATTGATGAGGATGTCGACGCGCCCGAAGTGCTCCTTGACGCGGCCGAACAGCGACTCCGCGCCCGCCGTATGCGAGAGGTCAGCCTGAAACGCCGCAGCATGTCCACCGATTGCTGAGGCCGTTTCGTCGGCAGCACGGCGGTTGCCGTGCACGGCGACGGACGCCCCAGCCTGGGCCAGCGCGATCGCGATCGCCGCGCCCAGACCGCTCGCGGCGCCTGTGATCAAAGCGACTTTGTTATCGAGACGAAAGAGGTCAAGCGCAGAGTTTGAATACGTAGTTTCCATGACAAGCACAGGGTATCGCATGGGACGAAAAGCACAGGAGAACGGCACGGAGGAAATTACGGGCGAGTGACATTTCTCTGCTGGAAACCTTACAACGAGGGACTAGGATTCTGCCCAAGGAGAACTTCGATGTCTACATCTGTTGTAGTTGCACCACTCAATATGGCAAAACTGGAAGCCTTCATGGGAAAGGCTGTGGGGGATATGGGCGCGGCGATGCACGCGGCACTGATCCTGCTGGGCGACCGCCTGGGGCTGTACAAGGCGATGGGTGATTCGCAGCCTGTCACGCCCGCCGAACTTGCCTCCAAGACCGGCACCAACGAGCGCTACGTTCGCGAGTGGCTTAACGCGAACGCCGCCAGCGGCTATGTAAGCTACGATGCAGCGGCGGCTACGTATACGCTGCCGCCCGAGCAGGCGCTGGCGCTCGCGATCGAGAATAGCCCGGCGTTTCTTCCGGGAGCGTTTCAGGTCATATCGTCGATGTTTCATGACGTGCCGATGATCGAGGATGCCTTCCGCACCGGCAAGGGTGTTGGTTGGCATGAGCACCACCATGACCTGTTCCACGGCACGGAGCGGTTCTTTCGTCCTGGCTACATGGCGAACCTGACCTCCAGCTGGATCCCTGCGCTCGACGGGGTCGAAGCAAAGCTGCAAGCCGGCGTGAAGATCGCGGACATCGGTTGCGGTCTCGGTGCCTCGGCCATCCTGATGGCGAAGGCCTATCCTCAGTCGGAGGTCTTCGGTTTTGACTATCACGAGGGCTCTATTGAGCTTGCCCGGGCAGCAGCGCAGCGCGAAGGGGTTGCTGACCGCGTGCACTTTGCGGTGGCCGCGGCCAAGAGCTACCCCGGCAAAGACTACGACCTTGTCGCCTTCTTCGACTGCCTGCATGACATGGGCGATCCTACCGGTGCGGCGGCGTATGTGCACTCGACTCTCAAGCCAAACGGCACCTGGATGATTGTTGAACCGTTTGCCGAGGATGCCACGGAGGGCAACATGAATCCGATCGGCCGCGTTTTCTACTCTGCGTCGACGATGCTCTGCGTTCCCGCGTCAATGTCGCAGGAGGTGGGAGCGGCGCTGGGTGCTCAGGCGGGCGAAAAGAGGATTGGTGAGGTCGTCCGCGCGGGCGGTTTTGGCAGCTTCCGCCGCGCCACGCAGACGCCGTTCAACCTGGTTTTCGAGGCCCGCCCCTGAGGCCCCGTTGACCATAGGTGCACGGAAACGTCGGTTTTCTCACACGGAACGGTGCCTATCGGAGCCAGGCGCTGCCGTGTGAGGAGACTGGCAAAGCGATTCAGATACAGCGCCACGCTGGCTTTCCGAGATGGCGTTGTGGGTGGCAAGTGTTCCTGCCACAGCCGAAGTGAGTGGTCGTGGCTAGGCCGTGTCGACGCCGGTGATGGAGATCAGGAGGAAGGTGACGTTATCCGCGGTGCTGCGCTTATGCGGTGTGCCGCGCGGGATCAAGAGCATGTCCCCTTTGCTGACCGTGACGCTGGTGGCGCCGTCCGATGCAGGAGCGAGCCACTCGCCGGGTTTTGTGCTGCGCGGGGCTTTCGGTGTTCCGCCCAGCTCGTACGATGTGGTGCCTTCGAGGATCTGGAAGATGTGGTCGCGGCCTTCGTGATACTCGAACTGGGCCTGGCTCTTTTTGTCTTCGGTGGTGAGGACCATGGTGATGGGCAGGGCTTTGGAGTCGTAAAGATTCTCGTTGCCGGGCTTGGCATGGAGCCTGGAGATTGCGTCGGCGAGAAGGGTGCCGGAGAAGACTTTATAGGGTTCCGGCGTTGCCGGTGGAGCGCCGGTGGCCGCGTAAACGCTCTTCTCGGCAAGCGGAAGGGTGACAGCGACGGCGGCGAGAGGAGCTGTGCGCAGGAACTTGCGGCGGGATTCATTCTGGACCATGAGGAAGTGAACCACATCTGAAGGCGATTTTCCAGAGCCGCGGATTGAGATCGCTATACTGGGGACGAACGAGCCGGGGGGACGAATGAAGTTGCTACAGATGGCCGATGCGGTGCGGTATCCGCGGATGACGACGGCAGAGTTGCGTGAGACCTTTCTGCTGACCGAGATGTTCCAGCCGGGCGCGATCACGCTGGGTTACGTTGATCTGGATCGCACAGTGCTTGGGGGCGCGGTGCCAACGGGCGAGGCGCTGACGCTTGAAACCTACCCGGAGCTGCGTTCGGATTTCTTTTGCGAGCGGCGCGAACTTGGCGTTTTCAACGTCGGCGGGAGCGGCACAGTCACGGTGGATGGAAGGGTGTACCCGCTGGGCAAGATGGACGTGTTGTACGTTGGGCGCGGGAGCAAGTCGGTCGTATTCGCCAGCGACGGTGCGGATACGCCATCGGCGTTTTACCTGCTCAGCTATCCAGCCCACGCGGAGTATCCGACCAAGAGTGTCACGTTCCAGGAGTTGCAGGCGGGCGCTGTGCATCTCGGTTCGGAGGAAACGTGCAACAAACGGTCGATCTACAAAGCTATTTTTCTTGACGGGATTCGGAGCTGCCAGTTGGTCATGGGCTTTACGCTGCTGGCGCCGGGGTCGAATTGGAACACCATGCCTGCCCATACGCACATGCGGCGCAGTGAAGTGTATTTCTACTTCGACGTGGACCCGGCTCATCGGGTAGTGCACCTGATGGGGCCGAAAGACGAAACGCGTCATCTGCTGATGAGCGATAAGGAAATTGTGGTGTCGCCCGGCTGGAGCATTCATGCGGGCGTCGGCACGAAGAGCTACGGCTTCTGCTGGGGCATGGGTGGCGAGAACCAACGCTACGACGACATGGATCCGGTGCCTGTCGCGGAGCTGCGGTAGAGTGACCATGTCTGGCAGCCGAGGTTATGGCGGTTTGTCGCTGCGCGCCGAGCATGCCTGCAGGTGGGACCTGCTAAGCCTGGGCGAAGTGATGCTGCGCTTCGATCCAGGCGAAGGGCGGATTGCAGGTGCGCGCAATTTTCGCGTCTGGGAGGGCGGCGGCGAGTACAACGTCGCACGTGGTCTGAGGCGGTGTTTTGGGCTGCGGACGTCGATTGTGACTGCGCTGGTGGACAATCCGGTGGGCAGGCTGGTCGAGGATTTGATGCTGCAGGGCGGGGTGGACTTGTCGCACCTTATCTGGCGTGAGTTCGATGGTGTGGGGCGAGAGGCGCGCAATGGGATCTATTTTCTAGAGCGCGGGTTCGGCGTGCGCGGCGGCATGGGAATGATGGACCGCGGGGCCACGGCGATATCGCAACTGAAGCCCGGCGAGGTGAATTGGGATGCGATCTTCACTGGAGAAGGCGTGCGGTGGTTTCATACGGGTGGGGTGATGGCGGCGTTGAGTGACAACTCGACGGCTGTGGTGCGGGAGGCGATGGTCGCCGCGCGCCGTGCGGGAACGATGGTGAGTTTTGATTGCAATTATCGGCCGTCGCTTTGGAAGACGCGCGGCGGGCGCGCTGGGTCGGTCGAGGTGAACCGGTCGTTGCTGCCCTTGGTGGATGTCCTGTTTGGGCACGAAGGCGACGTGGCCGCGACGCTGGGCGAAGCGGCGCATGGGCCCGTGTGGCATACGCTAGAGAGCTTTGCGCCGATGGCGCAACGCGTGATTGCCGAGTTCTCGAATCTGAAGGTGATTGTGAGCACCGTTCGCAAGACGAAGACCGCGAATCGCAATGGCTGGGGCGCGTTTTGTTATGCCAACGAGGAAGCGTTTCAGGCAATGACTTTTGATGAGTTGGAGATTCTTGATCGTGTGGGTGGCGGCGACTCGTTTGCATCAGGCGTGATCTTCGGGCTGCTGGCGGGGAAAGGACCGCAGTGGGCTGTGGACTGCGGCGTTGCCCATGGTGCGCTGGCGATGACGACAGCCGGTGACAGCTCCATGGCAACTCTGGCTGAGGTGGAACGGCTGATGGCCGGCGGCGGAGCGGGAACCGTGCGGTAATGCAGTGAATAGTGAATAAGGCGAGGGTCTGGATGGCTTTGACGAAGACGGAAGTATTGCAACGGATGCGGGAGATCGGCGTGGTGCCGGTGCTGCGTGCGGAGAGCGAAACGCAGGCGCTCGACCTTGCGGAAGCTATTGCGGCGGGTGGGGTGACGTGCCTGGAAGTGACGATGACTGTACCGGGTGCGATCCACGTGATTCGGCGGCTGGCCGAGGAGCGTCCGGACATCCTGGTTGGCGCGGGTACAGTGCTGGACGCCGAGACGGCGCGTGTCTGCATGCTTGAAGGAGCGCAGTTTGTGGTGAGTCCGGGGTTCAACGCGAAGACGGTGGAGATGTGTCAGCGGTACTCGGTGGCTGTGCTGCCGGGGGCGCTGACGCCGACTGAAGTGATCACGGCGTGGCAGGCGGGCGCGGACGTGATCAAGGTGTTTCCAGCGAGCGCGATGGGTGGGGCGAAGTATCTCGCTTCGCTGAAGGCACCGCTGCCGCAGGTCGAATTGATACCGACGGGCGGGGTGTCGTTGGCGACGGCGAGGCAGTTTCTGGAGGCTGGGGCGTTTGCGTTAGGAGTCGGCGCGGACCTGGTGGACACGAAGGCGATGGCCGAAGGGAAGCCCGAGAAGATTACGGAGAGTGCGCGGCAGTATTTGAGGATTGTGCGGGAGTTTCGGGCGGGGGCGTAGCGGTCTCAAGAAGCTGTAGTACGGAGACGCGGATTCGTGCGCGAATGACCATAAAAAGTGACAGCGGCACCATTGTCTGGAAGCTTTTGGGTGCTCAGAGCATACGCAAATGCGTCAGTGGTGGCAGTTGATCTATGCCCGCGGCAAGGTGGCGAAAGAGGCGGATTGATTCCAGGCAGGCGGGGTCTAGGTGATAGTGGATGTTGTGGGTCAGATACGTGCGGATGGTGGTGGGTGGGATGGCGAGGCGGGGTGTCCACTCGGTGACTAGTTGCTCGATGTGGGTGAGGCCGGCGTCGCGTGAAGCGTTGAGATCGTTGGTGAGCTGGGCGTGTTCCGTGACGGCCTCTGGGCGGACGGCCCAGACGGCGGCAACCCAGGGAAGTCCGGTGTGCTCGCGCCAGAGTGCGGCGAGATCGAGCCAAAGGAGCCGAGCTGCGGACGCGGTGTCGATGGCGGCACGGGCTTCGCGGGCGAGTAGCGCGGGGTCGCCGATGAGAAGCGCGGCGTCGGCCATGGCGAGCATCGCGGTGGGGTCGGCGGGTGCCTCGTGCGTGGTGGGGTGAACGCCGAGGAAGTGGCGGAAGAGAATGTTGGCGTAGGCTTGCGAACTGCGCGACGCGGCATCGGCGGCGAAGGTGCGGACGTTGCGGAGGGCGTCGGTTGCGGATAGATCGTGGGGGTTCTTGACCAGCAGGAGGATGCTGCGGACTTCGTGCAGCGAGGCGATGGTGCAACCGGGAACGATGGCCTGCTCCGGCGTGAGGGCGGCGATGGGGATGAGTCCGACGTCGGCGGTGCCGGCGTGGAGCTCCGCCGCACAATTCGCGGGCGACGTGGCGTGAACCGTGTAGCGGGTGCGGAGTTCTTCGGCGCGGGGGCTGTGCTCGAAGTCGTAGAGCAGAGGCGCGGGATTGAGGAAGGCGATGGATGCGACGCGAAGCATAGGGATTTCGGAGTTGCGGATGCGGTTCAGGCGACGCTGACTTCCTGGTCTTTGTACTGGAGCTGGTAAAGCTTGTAGTAGAGGCCGCGTTCGGCGAGCAGTTCCTGGTGCGAGCCCTGTTCGCGCAGCTTGCCCTTGTGCATGACCAGGATGGTGTCGGCACGCTGTATGGTGCTGAGACGATGGGCGATGAGCACGCTGGTGCGACCGGTGATCATCCGGGCGAGGGCGGAGGTGACGAGCTGCTCGGTGTTGGTGTCGACCGAGCTGGTGGCCTCGTCGAGGATGAGGATGCCGGGCCGGTGGGCAAGGGCGCGAGCGAAGCTAATGAGCTGCTTTTGACCTGTCGAGAGTGTGGATCCTCGTTCCAAGACAGGCTCGGCGAAGGCGGTTGGGAGGGTACGGATGAAGTCTGCGACGTTGACTTCTTCGGCGGCGTTTTCGACTTCCTGATCGGTGATCCAGTCGGAGCCCAGGCGGATGTTCTGGGCGATGGTTCCCGAGAAGAGGAAGGGGTCTTGCAGGACGACGCCGAAGCGGCGCCGGAGGGTGAAGAGGTCGAGGTCGCGGACGTCTACGCCGTCGACGAGGACCTGGCCGGCCTGGACGTCGTAGAAGCGCATCATGAGGGCGGTAATGGTGGTTTTGCCGGCGCCGGTGTGGCCTACGATGGCGGCGGTCTCGTCGGGGCGGATGGTGAAAGAGACGTCGCGGAGAATCCATTCGATGTCGGCGAGGAGGGGGTTGTCGGCTAGCGAGAGGCGCGGGGCGGCAGCCCCATTCTGAGCCGAGGCTGATTGCGTAGGCTGAAACCGACTGGTTCCTCCGGCGCTTCGCGCAAAAAAATCCTGTTGCTCTGGCGTGAGTTTCTGGTAGGTGAACCAGACGTTGCGAAACTCGATCGAGCCAGAGCCGTCCCCGAGGATCGGAGCTGAGGGGGCAACGATTTCAGCAGGCGTGTCGAGAAGTTTGAAGACGCGCTCGGCGGCGGCCATGGCGGATTGGAGGATGTTGTATTTGTCGGAGAGGTCCTGGATGGGGCGGAAGAAGCGCTGGGCGTACTGGATGAAGGCGATGAGGATTCCGATGGTGACGGCGGAACGCAGTGGCGGCCCACCCATGCCCCCAGTGCTGGGCATGAATGGGGCACCCAGTTGTGTGGCGGCGTGGAGGATGCTGATGCCGCCGCGCCAGATGACGAGGGCGATGGCGACGGAGCTGAGGAGTTCGACGACGGGATAGTAGAGCGCGTAGGCGAAGATAGCGTCGGTCCAGGCGAGCTTGTTCTCGTGGTTGACGGCGGAGAAATCGTCGAAGGCTCGCTTCTCGCGGTTGAAGAGCTGGACGACGCTCATGCCGGAGACGTACTCCTGCGTGAAGCTGTTTATTTTTGCGGTGGCGGCGCGCTGGCGGCGGTAGCTGTCGCGGACGTGGTCGCGGAAGAGCTTGGTCGCATAGAGAATGGCCGGGATGACCGAGAGGGTGAGCAGGGCGAGAGGCCAGCTCATCCAGAGCATGATGCCGATGATCCAGGCGAGGGTGAAGATGTCCTCGAAGATGGCGAGCACGCCGGAGGTAAACATCTCGTTGAGGGCGTCGACATCGGAGGTGACGCGGGTGACGAGGCGGCCGACGGGGTTGCGGTCAAAGAAGGCGACATGCATGGTCTGGATGTGGCGGAAGATCTGCGAGCGCAGGTCGAACATGATCTTCTGGCCGGTCCACTGCATCATGTAGGTCTGGAGAAATTCGAGCGCGAAGGTAAGCGAAAGGGCACCGAGATAGAGCACGCCGATCTGGGTAATGCCGGTGATGGGGTCGCGGCTGAGGTGGCGACCGAGCCAGGAAAGCTTTTCGGCCGGGGACATGTAGCTATCGACGGCGACCTTGACCAGGTAGGGGCCGGACACGTCGCTGGCAGATTTGAGAAGGATGCAAACGCAGGAGAGCGCGGCCTGAAGCTTATAAGGCGACAGGTAGCCGAGCAGCCGGCGCATGAGGCGGCTGTCGTAGACCTTGCCGACAACGTCGTCGTCCGGCTTGGGCTTAGGTTTTTCGGGGTCGGTCTGTTTCTCGGCCATTGTGACTATTTTAGAAGGTGCGGGGATTGGATGCGGCGGCGGGCAGGAGGGTTTCGGGTTCTGCGTGCGTGAAAGAATGAAGATGTGGAGTCGATTGGGATTTATGTGTCGGTGCCGTTCTGCCGGGCAAAGTGCAGCTTTTGCAACTTTGCCTCGGGGGTGGCCACGGCTGCGCGGATCGCGGGATACGTCGAGACTCTGTGCGCGGAGATCGACGCAGCCGGTGTGATTGCGGAGAAGCTCGGGGCGGACGTGCCGCGGCTGGCCGATTCGGTGTACTTCGGCGGAGGCACGCCGAGCCTGTTGACGCCGTCACAGATGCAAGCGATTTTCGCGGCGCTGCGGCGTAACTTCGATGTGAGCGCGGAGGCTGAGATTACGCTCGAAGCCGCGCCAGGGCAGATTGCAGACCAGGCGCTGGACGCGGCAATGCGGCTGGGGGTGAACCGCGTTTCACTCGGAGTTCAGTCGTTTGTCGATAAAGAAAGCCAGGCGGTAGGTCGGACGCACACGGGTGCGAGCTGCCTGGCGGAGATTGCGCGGCTGCGCGCGGCGGGGATTCCGGAGGTCGGCGCGGACCTGATCGCGGGATTGCCGTATCAGACTGAGGCGAGTTGGCAGAAGTCTCTGGAGGCAGCGGTTGGCGCGGGGTTGACGCATCTGAGCGTGTATATGCTGGAGGTTGACGAGGACTCCCGTCTGGGACTGGAGGTGCTGGCGGGAGGTGGGCGGTTTCATGCCCATGGGGTGCCGAGCGATGAGATTTCGGCGGTGTTGTATGAGCAGGCTTGCAGATTTCTGGCGGAGCGCGGGTTCGAGCAGTATGAGATTTCGAACTTTGCACGGGTGGGCTGGCATGAGTCTGGCTGGCATGAGTCTGGTGGGCATGAGTCTGGTGGGCATCAGTCCAGACATAACCGTAAATACTGGGAGCGGGCACCCTACTTCGGCTTTGGGCTGGATGCGCACTCGATGTTGAGGCGGGGTGACGGTGCCGTGCGGTTTGCAAATGCAGAGGAGTTACGGGACTACGGCGCGGCGAGTTGGGGTGGGGGCGTGGTGCGCGTCGGGATATGCGAAGCGTTTGAGGAAAGCATTTTTCTGGGGCTGCGGTTGATTTCTGGCGTTGACGTTGGGGCGTTGCGGGCGGAGTTTGGATCGCAGCGGGTGGCGGCATGCAACGGAGCGGTGCGAGAGATGGTCGAGGGTGGGTTGATGACTGACGATGACGGGCGGTGGCGGTTGACGCTGCGAGGGCGGATGGTATCGAGTGAAGTGTTTGGGAGGCTGCTGGAAGGTGTAGCGGTCTAGGCGCGACAACGCAGATCCCCTGCGGGAAGACAAACCAATTGAGTTGTGTGGGGACGACATGCAGATGAGTCGATACTCTGCGGGGATGACAAACAGGATGAGGGGCAGTCGATGATTGATTTACGAAGTGACACAGTAACCAGGCCCACGCCGGCAATGCGGGCGGCGATGGCGGCGGCGGAGGTAGGAGATGACGTTTACGGCGAGGACCCTACGGTCAACCGGCTACAGGAGCGTGCGGCGGAGCTGTTTGGGCGCGAGGCGGCGATCTTTGTGCCTACCGGGACGATGGGCAACCAGATTGCCATCCGTTTGCATACGCAGCACGGGCAGGAGGTGATCTGCGAGGCGCGGTCGCATGTGCTGGATTGGGAGATGGCGATGGTGGCGGCGTACTCCGGTTGCGTGCCGCGGACGGTTGCGGGCGAGCGCGGGATCTTGACCTGGAGGGACATCGCAAAGGCGATTGCGCCGAAGATCTACTATCGCGCGGCGACGGGGCTGATTACGCTGGAGAACTCGCATAACATGGCGGGCGGGACAGTGACCCCAGTGGCCGTTCTGCAAGAGATATGGGCGGGTGCGCGGGAGGCCGGGCTGCCTACGCACCTCGATGGGGCGAGGGTCTTTAACGCGGCTGTGGCGCTGGGCGTAACGGTCGCGGAGTTGACCAGCGGGTTCGATACGGTGATGTTCTGCCTGTCGAAGGGTCTGGGCGCGCCGGTGGGGTCGATGCTGGTGGGTAGCCGCGCGGTGATAGAGCGGGCGCGGGTGTACCGCAAGGCGCTGGGGGGAGGCATGAGGCAGGCTGGAGTGCTGGCGGCGGCAGGCTTGATCGCGCTCGAGGACATGCCGGAGCGCTTGCACGAGGACCATGCCAACGCCGTGATGATGGCGGAAGCGGTAGCGGGTTGCGCAGGGGTGGACATCGATCTCGCTGGCGTCCAAACGAACATCGTGTTGTTCACGCTGAGGGCAGGAGCGGCTGCCGAGTTTGTGGCGCGGATGAAGGCGTCGGGAGTGCTTTGCAGTGCTATTGGGAGCGACCAGGTGCGGTTGGTGACGCACTACGATGTGGACCGATCTGCTTGCCAGCGCGCAGCCGATCTGCTGGTACGCGGTCTCCAGTAATTCTCAGGTCTGCGTGGTGGCAGGACCGGTATGCGGAAGGAAGACGGTGATCGTAGTGCCGTGATCCTCTGGGTTACTGCTGCTGTGGATCTCTATGGAGCCGCCATGTTTATCCACGATCCCACGGCTGAACCACAAGCCAAGGCCGGTGCCAAGCTCGCCCTTGGTGGTGAAGAAAGGCTCGAAGATGTGTTCGAGCGCTTCCGGTTCGATACCGGAGCCGGTGTCGCAGACCTGGATGGTGACACCGCGATGAGCGGTGGCTGAGGAAAGCGTCTTTACGGAGGTGGCGCGGGCGGCGAGGATCAGCTTTCCGCCAGAAGCGGTCGCTTCTGCGGCGTTGGCGAGCAGGTTCGTGAAAACCTGGCGCAGCTCGGCGGGGAAGCCGTGCACTTCGAGGTGGTCCGGAATGGCGGTTTCGATCGTCAACTGCCGCTGCTGAATGGGCCGTTCGAGAAGGACAATGACGCCGTCCAGCATCTCCTTGATGTTGATAGTTACCGGGTTCTTCGCTTCACGATAGAGCCCGAGCATGGCGCGGCTGACCTGGCCCATGCGAGTGAGTTCCTGTTGGGCCAGCGTGAGGTAGTGCTCGGCGGTGTTGGGGTCTTTCTCGCCTCGCAAGAGGTAGAGCAGGTTCGAAACGGAGTCGAGGGGGTTGTGCATCTCGTGCGCAATGGTAGCGGCGAGGCGGCCGGCTACGGCCAGTTTTTCGGTGGCAAGGAGGGCGTTCTGAGCACGGCGCTCACGTGTTATATCGCGAAAGACCATGACGATGCCGGAGAGCGCACCATTGCGGTCGTGAATGGGCGCTCCGCTGTCGTCGATATTGATCTCAGTGCCGTCCTTGCGGACGAGGACAGTGTGGTTGGCCAGCCCGACGACGCGGTTGAGCCGCTTGACCATGGCCACCGGGGTCTCGATCTGCTCGCGAGTGGTTTCATTCAAGATATGGAAAACCTCTTCCAGGGGACGGCGGAAGGCGTCGTTCTGGGTCCAGCCGGTGAGCTCCTGCGCAACGCTGTTCAGGAGCTCGACGCAGCCTCCGGGATCGCAGACGATGACGCCGTCTCCGATCGAGGTGAGGGTCGTGCGAAGGCGCTCTTCGGAGTCGAACGTGGCCTGTGCGTGATGACGAAGACCGTCGAGCGTGCCCTGGTATGCGTCTGACACGCGGTGGAGCTGGCGCAAGGAAAAGACGCTGATGAAGATCCCGGAGGCGAGGGCGAGAACAATCAACGCCTCGATGGTGCGACGCACCTGCAATCGCCACCGGCCAACCTCCTGTGATCGCAAAGCAGTCTCCCGATCCACGATGTCGTTGATGCCGGTCCGCACGTCATCCAATTTTTTTTGGCCTTCGAGATTGAGAGTGGTGTCGCGGGTATCTCCACCTCCGTCGATGGTCGAAATGACCTGATCGGCGAAGCTCACGCGCCAGAGCTGCTCTCGCGCTTCCATGGCTTCCACCGGGCGGGTACTTTCGCCGTGGGCAATAAGGTTTCGCCGCAGCAGGTCCAACTCGGCGTGCAACGGTTGGGCTGCGTCCCTATACGGCTTCAAGAAACGCGGATCGGAGGTCAGTTGGTAGCCACGCAGGCCCGTCTCTTCGTCCACGATAAGTTTTTCGGCGCGGGTGGCTGCGGCGATGCTTTCACCGCTCGCTTGAATGGCGCTGACGGTTCGCTCGGCATTCCGTACCTGCCATACGAGGATGCCGGCCACGAAAGCGAGGGCCAGCACGGGAAGCAGGAGCGTCTGCGTGAGGATCTGATTGAACTTGCTTAGATTCAAAGTTATACCGGCAGTCGGCTCTAGTGGAGGGTTGGCACTTGAAGAAGGCTGTGCAGTTTCTCGAGCAGCGCTGGGGCCCCCTCGCCTTTCGTCATATAGACGTTGACGAGCTGCGTGACTTCGGTGGGAAGGCCGACGTACGCGGACAGTAGAAGAATAGGAACGTTGGGTTTTAATTCTCGCATTCTGGCTGCGACTTCGCCGCCGTGCATTCCGGGCATGGAGTAGTCGAGAATGACGGCGTCTACCTTTTGCTTGTGGAAGATAGTCAGGCCGGTGGGTCCGTCGAGCGCGGTGAGGACGATATAGCCGGATCGTTCGAGAATAAGCTTGCGCACCTGCAGACCGACTAATTCGTCGTCGACGCAGAGAACGACTTGGGCTGATTCCTGCAAACGGTCTCCTCTGCGCTTCCTTCCCGTGTCCCGTGAGGATACCATCTGCAGCGCAACTTTGAAGTCGGGTGGGGCGCACGGGTATGGCGCGTCGGACCCCCAGGCTCGGTGACCTACGTACCCTCCGGCCAGTGGATAAGGCGAGGTACAAGCGGATAGTACAGACCGAGCCGGATGCTGGACGATGGTGGGGGAACAACTCGATTCAGCGCGGCGTACGACTCCAGCTGTGACTGATACTTTGCTCTCTCTTGTTGGGCAAACAGGGCATCGGTTCGGGAGCCCTGCTCGGTGGTTTTGAAGTCGACGATCCAGAGGTGAGATGACCCGGTGCTGAGGGGATCGGGGCCTGCGAGGAATGTGCGGTCGACCCGCATTTCCATAGAGAGCGCCGCTCCGAGGCGGAGCGCCTGTTCGCTGGTTGCGGCGGGGTGCGGCGAGAGTATCCAGCGGCCGGTTTCGTCGGTGAGGGCTTGCTGTAGCGCACGGAGTGATCTCTCGGCAAGGCGGTCGAGCGCGGCCGGGTCGAGGCCTTCGGAGCGCAGGCTGGCCGTCAAGCGGGGGCGCCACAAGGGGAGTTCGGCGAGCAGGGCGCCGCAGTCTGGATTTGCTTCGAGGCGATTGGAGACAAGTTGAAGAAACCGATGAACAACATTCCCAAAAGCGCGCACGGCAAAGGAACCTTCGGGCCGGTCGAAGGCCGGACTCTGCCGGAGAGCGTCGGCGGGAGCGTAGGCAAGTTTCGTCACATTCGCAGCGACGAATCTAGCGTCGCGGTCCAGTGAGAGTGGAATTCTTTTGAGGACCGGCGGTCTAGCTCCGGCGCCGGGTGCGGCTTCTGGCTCAGATGCACTGGCGGCCAGCGCGAGGGTGGGGAGGGACGCGGTGGAATCCTCGTCGAGCGCACTACGAAACATCTCGGCGTGGCGGTCAGCGGTGTCCGGGGACGCTGGGGTAAGGCGGGCCAAGGCGGCTGGCCAGGCTGCCTGAAGCAGGGTGTCGGGCTGCGCGGAGGGCTGGCCGGCTTTGTTGAGTGTAGCCGCGGCGAAAAGGTGAAGCTCCTCGCGGGCGCGAGTGCAGGCGACGTAGAAGAGGCGCTTGCGTTCGGCGGCGTCGCGGGCGCTGCGAACGCCGGTAAGCCACTTGTAAAGCGGATCCGGATCGCTGCCTTTGCCGTAAATCGGGGCGAGAATGATGTGTGCGGCCGCGGCGTCTGGGCTGTCTAACTCCAGCCAATTCAACAGGTTGGGGTCATTCGGTCTGCCTTTTCGTTCGAGTGCTGGAACCAGGACAACATCCCACTCGAGGCCTTTGGCTTTATGGATGGTGCTGAGGTCGACGACAAAGGCTCCGGAGTCGGAAGGACGCGGCTCAGCATAGAGGCGATCTACGGCTGTCGTGATCCGTCCTACGTTGGTATCGTCTTGCTGATCTTTCGATTCTGCGAGAACCATGAAGTAACGGTTGACATTGTTGCGTTGCGTTGGAGTAAGGACGAGATCCGCGCCAAGCGAAATCCAGGTGCGCTGCACGAGGGCGGAAATGGGTGTGCGGCCACGCTGCTGGAGGGCGGCCTGGAGGACTGGCCATGCACGATCGAACAGGCTTAAACTGCCTGGGCTCAGCAGTTGGCGGCGCAATGTGAATGTATCGGGGAGGGCCTGGTTGGCGGCTTCGGAGGCTCCGTCTCCGGCAAGGGTGAGGAGATCGGCGAGGCCCAGGCCGCACCAGGGGGCGTGCAGGACCGCGAGCCAGGCTATACGGTCGGCGGGGTGGAGCAGAGCACGGGTTAAGGCGAGAGCGTCGAGCACTTCCGGGCGCTCGCTGAGGGGCTCTATGTCTATGGCACGGAAGGGGATAGGGTCGAGGCCGTTGAGTTCTGCGAGGATGTGTTTGAAGTGGGGGCGGGCGCGGGCGAGGATGGCGATGCGCCAGGGCTCGGTGCGGCCGGGGGGGAGGCGGCGGTCGCGCCAGGATTCGATGACGCGGCGGATGAGGCGGGCTTCGGTGAGTCTGTGATCGAGTGCATCATTTTGTCTGGAATCATAGTTATAAGGAAGAATATCGATGTTCCAGTTGAGGTTCTTGCAGGGGGTAGATTGGCGCATGGCGTGGGCATGGAGGAAGGGGATGTCGGCTGCCTGGCCTGAGATTTCGCTGTCGGATGAGGGGAAAATAGCGCTGAAAGTGTGGTTGAAACTGGCTACGAGACAGGATTGGGAGCGGAAGTTGGCGCTTAGTTGGAGAACTTCAAGCGGGATGTCTCCAAGGCGCCTGTCCTGCATGGCGCGGAGGAAGCGTTCGACGCGTGCCTGACGGAAGAGGTAGATGGATTGTTTGGGGTCGCCGACGAGGAAGAGGGTCTGACTGTGGCCGTCCCAGCTTTGGGTGAGCATCTGGATGAGCTCGTATTGGCTGGAAGAGGTGTCCTGCATTTCGTCTACCAGCAGGTGGCGGAGGGTGTGGCCGGAGGCGGTGGCGAGGTCGGCGGGGCCGGTTTCGGAGCGGAGGGCTTCTTTGGCCGCGATGGAGAGTTCGGGGAAATCGCATTCCTGGCGCTCGGCGAAGAGGACTTTGAGCTCGGCGAGGGCGCGGATGAGGAGGCGGAAGAGGGATTTGGCGACCGCCCACTGGGCGTCCGGGTAGCGTGTCGGCGGCAGGCAGCGGACAGCGCAGAGGGCTTCGCGGAGCGTGTGGTCGTGGCGGACTTCGTCGATGAGTTCCCGGAGGAGGGCTTTGTCTTGTTTCGAGAGGATGAGGCCGACGTGGTCGACGTTGAAACCGATACGCCAGTCGCCAGCGCGGGTGACCAGCAAGCCGATGAGGGCGCACCAGTGGTCGAAGTGCTCGGCCCGGGTTTCGGGTGGGGTGGACTTGTCGGCGCAGATGAGCAGGGGCGAAGGTTTGCCCTTGTGGCCGGGTTCGTGGGCGAGCCGGGCGGCGAGCCAGGACAGGGCTTCCAGCGTGTCTGGCGATATTGCTTTGGCGGCGCGGGTGAGGCCGGCGCAGACGACCTGTTGGAGTGCGGCCTCGAGGCGGGGGCGGACCTGGGTGTCGAGGGCGTGGTCTTCGAGTTGAGCGCCGAGGGGTACGAGCTCGCCCCATTGTTCGCGGGCGGCCAACATGCGGGCGAGGAGGGTTTCGCAATCGGCGAGGGAGGCGTCGCGGTGGAGGAGGATGTCGCGGATGGCGGCGCTCAGGGCCGTGTCCGGGCCGCCGAGCTGAAGGAGGGTGCGTTGGGCGGCGAGGCGATAGAGGGGTTCGGGGTGGGGATTTGGAGTTCGCGGCGCACCACTGCCGGAGAGCAAGGGGAGCGTGGAGGCGATGTCGGCGCAGACGGAGTCGATGGTGCGGATGTTGAGGCGCTGAGGGCGGTCGAGGAGGTTCCAGTCGAGAGCGGCGTTGTGGGCGAGGGCGGCGGAGGCGTAGGTGCGGGAGGCGGCGTCGAAGGCTGTCGTGGGTTGGTGGGTGCCGCTGGCGCGTTGTAGCTGATCGAGGACTCTTTCGCGGAGTTCGGCGGTGGCTTTGCGGGTGAAGGTGATGGCGAGGACTTCTTCGGGTTGGGAGACGGCGGGGTCGGCTAGCAGCTTGAGGAAGCGCTGCATGAGGAGGCCGGTTTTGCCGGAGCCGGCGGGGGCTTCGACGAGGAAGGAGGCGCGGGTGTCGAGGGCACGGGCGCGGGCTTCGTGGTCGGGGGGAAGGGCCTCAGAGTTCGTGGCAGCGGCGTCCGGGATTGCGGAGGTGGGGCACCCAACTTCGGGGTCGGCGCCGGTGGAGAACAGAAGGAGGTTAGACGGCATCGGCGGTCTCCGCTTCCTCTTCCTCGGGTTCGGTGTTCATAGTGGCGACGTCGAGGCGGCAGAGCAGGCGCTGGGCGCAATGGGTGCAGGTGAAGGGGAACTGCTTGGGGGCGACGGTGGCTTTGCCGTCGTGGAAGTCCTGGGCGAGTTGGACGAGGACGGTGCGCCAGGCTTCGACCTGCTCGGCCAGGGAGGCGTGCTCCATGCGGGCGGCTTTGGGAATCAGGGCAGGGTCCTCGGCGTAGCCAAGCCACTTCATGTCCTTGCCGGGGCGAATTTTTGCGAAGACGATGCCCTGCAGATTCCGGGTGTCGGGGTGGAGCGCGTAGAGGGGAAGCTGGGGATCGTCGGGGCGGTCGCCTTCCCAGTCACGGGGCGAGGACCGGCTGCCGGTCTTGTAGTCGACGAGAACGGTACCGTCCTCTACCTGGTCGACACGGTCCATGCGGAGCTGGAGGGTGAGCGGGCCGACGGCGATGTGCTGTTGCTGCTCGCGCGCGGTGACGGTGAAGGGGCTGCGCAGGAGTTCGCGGTCGAGCCACTGGAGGAGGACATGGCGCAGCCGGTCTTTCTGAACGGCAATGTAGGCGGCATCCCAGGTGGTTTCGGGTGTGAGTTTACGGCTGAAAGTGGCGTCGATGGCGGATTGGAGCGCGGCGGTGCGGGCGGTCGTGGAAAGGTCGCGGAGACTGGCCTGGGTGCGGACCTCTCGCCAGAAGCGATCGAGAACTTCGTGGACGAAGTTGCCGGTCTGGCGGAGGTCCAGGCCCAGGGAGGCGGGCTCGGGGGCGGTGGCGGAGAGGCGTATCTCGGCGAAAGCGCGAAAGCCGCAGGCGGCTTGCAGCTGGAGGACGCGGGCGCCTCCTCGGACGTGGGTGGAGGGTAGCGGAGGCAGCGGTGCGAGGTCTTCTACGGTTTCGAGGTCGATAAGGGCGGTGGTGGCTGGGGGCGCGATGAGTGCGTGTGCCGGGAGTTCGGGCAGGGCCAGGTTGGAGATGACAGGCGAGAGGCGCTGCGGGCCGTTTTCGTCTTCCGCGGCGTAGAAGAAGAGGGCGGTCGGGGCGGAGGCGAGGAGGTTGGTGGTGGCTGCTTCGGAGCGAGCGGTGGAGAGCGCGGGGTCGGTGCCGGGCATGCTGCGGTCGTGTTGGAGCGGCCAGCCGAGTAGAGGATTGGGGCGATCGGGGGTGGGCCAGTTGGCGTCGGTGGCGCGGAGGAAAACGATGGCGTCGAAGGTGGAGCCGGCGGCTTCGGCGGGGGTTATGACTTGCACGATGGAGTCGCTGGAGCCGTGCGCGGTGGAGGAGCGGACCTGCCGGACGAGAGCGGCGAGGGCGGTGGCGAAGTCGACGCGGGTGCCCGTGAAGTCGAGGGTGGCGACGGTGTCGAGAGCGCGATCCCAGGCGCGAGCGTCGCTGAACTCCTGCGCGTTGAGGGGGCGGTCGCCGGGGAAGGCGGCGTCGTGGAGGAGGTCGCGGGCGAACTGCGTCCAGTCGGCGTAGCTGGCGTTGACGGTGCGAGGGCCGGAGAGGCGGGGGGCGCGGACGGCGACCGGGGCAAAGATGGAAGAGACGGCGGGGTGCCGGGCGGCGAGGCGAGCGAATTGGTCGAGGTTGAGCTCGGGGCGAAGTGTTTGGCTTTGGCGCAGAGTGAAGGCGTCGAAGGTAGCGCGCGCGCCAAGGCTGGCCATGGTTCCCAGGTAGGGCGAGAGCACGAGCGTGGAGATGCGGTCGATGGGAAGCGGACCGGTGGCCCAGCCAAGCAGGTCGAGCGCGGTACGGGCCATGGCGGTGGCAGAGAGTGGCGCTGAGGTGGAGAAGGCGTAGGGCGCGGAGGAGAGGTCGGCGGCGATGGACTCCAGTTCGGGGGCGAGGATCTCGCGCAGGATGGGGTCGAGGCTGGCGCGTTCTTGTTCAAGGCCGGGAACGATGAGGGCTACGCGCGGGGTGAGGCGGGGAGCGGAAGTTTCGAGGAAGTGGCGAATCCAGCGGGCGGCCGTGCGGGTTTCTTCGTGGAGATTGGCGGCGCGGACGGTGGCTCGGAAAGGATGTGGCGGTGGTGGGAGAGCGATGCGATGGAGACTGCAGCCGCGCGTCTCCAATGCGGTGAAGAGGCTGGTGCGGGCGGGGGTGTCGTCGTCGAAGCCGGCGAGGAGGAGGGCGGGCGGGGTCGCGAGGCTGCCGGCGGCGAGGTGGTCGAGGAGAGCGGCGGGAAGCTGGGCGGCGGAGACGTAGTCTCTTTGCTGGCAGCGGCGTGCGAAGGCTGCGGCCCAGGCGGCGAAGACGCGCGAGTCGTGCGTGATGGCGAAGCGCCGGAGGTCTGCGGTGGCTTCGTAGTTTGCGGCCAGGGCCCAGGCAGTCTGGGCGAGCTCGGCGAGAGAGTCGAGAGCGGAATCGAGAGAAGAGGCGAGGGAGCCAGGAGGGACGGGATCGGTGGACGCGGAGAGGATTTCGCGCCAGAGGGTGTGTTCCTGGGCGGGGTTGAGGAGGAGGCGATGCTCGACACCGGCGGTGATGAGGGCGCTCCATTGGGATTGCAGCCAGGTGTTCCAGGAGTAGACGTGCGCTGGCTGCCAGGCTGCGCGGCCGAGGGCGACCTGCGCCTGGTCGAAGCGGGCGCTGAGGTCGCGGGCGGCGCGCTCGGTAGCGGCGAGGATGGTCGCGCCATGGGCGAGGGCCTGTTGCAGTGTTTCGGGCGTGCTCTGCTGGAGCTCAGGCATGGGTTAGAGGGTAAATTGTTTGGTTGTTGATCGCCGGGTGGGTGAATCCGGGACGGAGCGCTACGGAATGGCGACTTCTTTTTTCGGTGTCCAGAAGCTGACGGCGAGGAGGCCGACGGCGGCAGCGAAGGGGACGGCCATGGCAACGCGGAGGGAGCCGGCGTGGTCGGAAAGGATGCCGGTGAGCCAGCTGAGCAAGGCGGCACCGATGCCTGAAACTGCGAGGATCATGCCTGCGGCGCGGGCGCTGGGGCGGAGCTGGATGAGTAGAGCGAACGTGGAGGGGAAGAAGGGGGAAAGACTAAGGCCGAGCATGACGCAGCAGACGGTGAGTGAGATTGCGGTGGTGCAGGCTGCGAGCATGGGTATAAGGAGCATGGAGAGAAAAAGACCGATGCGCTGCACCTTGCGCTCGGCAAAACGGCGCAGGATGAGCGAGGTGAGAACGCGGCCGCCGGTGAGCGACGCCCAAAGGACGACGATGGCAGACTGCCCGGCGAAAGCCTGGCCGGAGGTATAACGCGCGGCGAAGGTGGTGATCCACTGTGACAGGCTGGTTTCGAGGCCGCCGTAGAGAAAGAGCAGGATTCCGAAGCTGAGGATGGCCTCGCGGGGGAGGGGCTGCGACTGAAGTTCGGGGGCGGTTCCCGAGGGTTGAACGGTCTGAAATCTTCCGCCGAGAGCGATGATGACGAAACCGGCCGCAAAGGCGATCAGAAGACTCTTGAGCGAGTAGTGAGGCAGAAGAGCGGCGACGAAGACGCCGGTAAGGACCGCGCCGAGGCTCCAGAAGATGTTGATGATGGAAAGCGCGGAGCCGGTGCGGTGGGTGTAGCGGCGGCCAGCGAGGATGTTGGTGGAAGCGATGATCTGGCCGAGGCCGATGCCGGCGATGAAGAGCGCGAAGGCTCCACTGTAGAGTCCGTACGAAAGTGCGAAGCCTATGAAGCCCAGGCAGGAGGCGAGCAGGCCGATGAGGATGCCGTTGCGAAGGCGTTTGGGGACGGTCGAACCGCCGAGGAAGGCACCGATGAACTTGGCGAAGAGGAGAAAGCCGGCCTGACGGTCGGAAAGATGCCATTGGTGTGACAGGAGTGGAAGAATGGGGCCGAGCATGACGGTCCCCATACCGGTGACGAGAAACCCGGCACACAGCCACGGTGCGGCAGGACCTGCGGAGACAGACGCCAAAGCGGACGGGGCGAGAGTTTGGGAGAGCGCGGCGCGTCCGGACGAACTTCCGGGGTCGGCTGGTCGGGTTTGGTTTTCGACCTGTGAGGCGGGGGACGTCAACGGCTCGGCTCCGAGAGGTTACGGTGCGGAGCTTCAACGGGGACGCCGTGGGGCATCAGGGTAAAGGCCATTCTGTTCCAAGCCCGCAGTAGCCGCCGCACGTGGTCGACTCTGATCGAGGAACAGTATTGCGTTCGATGTTAGCACGGTGCTGCGCGATGCCGGATCGGCGGCGGCTATCATGGGGGGGTGAAGCCAGGAAATGCAATACGGGCAGCGGGGCTGCTGCTGTTGATCAGCGGCTTGAGTATTACGGGGTGCAGCCCGGCGAAAAAGACGCTGGCACCGGCCAGGGAGTACGCGGTGCGGGGCCGCGTGGTGAGTACGGATGCGGCCAAGGGCGCGGTGCTGCTGGACCACGAGAGGATTCCGGGGTTCATGGAAGCGATGACGATGGACTACCGGTTGAAGGATCCGGGGATTGTGTCGGAGGTACATGCGGGCGACCGGATTACGGCGACTCTGCTGGCGCAGCAGGATGCGGCGGGGCCGGTGAATATGCGGCTCGACCATATCGTGGTGGTGGGGCAGGCGAAGCCGGATACGGTGCCGAAGGTGCAGTATCATGTGCCGGCGGTCGGCGATGCGGTGCCGGATTATCCGCTGCTGAATCAGAGTGGAAAGAAGATCCGGCTGAGCCAGATGCGCGGCAAGGTGGTGGTGCTGACGTTTGTCTATACGAGGTGCGCGATGTCGGAGTTCTGTCCGAAGATGAGCCGCAACTTCGCGGAGGTGGACAAGGCGCTGGCGGTCGATCCGGGGCTGTATGCGAAGACGCATTTGTTGAGCATCAGCTTCGATCCGAGCTACGATACGCCGCCGGTGCTGCGGAGCTATGGGGGAGCGTATACGGGTAAGTACACGAAAGAGACTTTTGGGCATTGGGACTTTGCCGCTCCCGCGCTGGCAGACTTGCCAAAGGTAGAGCAGTGGTTTGATTTGGGTGTGACGGGCGAGGGCGCGAACGTGATGCACTCGCTGGCGACCGTGGTGGTGGGCAAGGATGGCAAGGTGTTTGCGTATTATCCGAGCAATGAGTGGACGACGGATGAGTTGCTGAAGCAGGTACGGGCTGCGGCGGTTTGAGTTGGCGAAAGGGGGCGATATGGCGAAGTTGACGATTGGGTTTGGGGTTGTACTGGTGGTGCTGGGTGTCGTGGTGTTTGTGGCGACGGGGAGTGCGCATCCGACGTCGCTGATCCCGGCGGGGTTTGGTCTGGTGCTGTGCCTGGCCGGAGTGCTGGCGAATACGGAGGATGCGAAGAAGCGGATGTTGTGGATGCACGTTGCGGTGACGGTGGGGCTGCTGGGTTTTCTGGGGGGTGCCGTGATGTCGGTGCTGGCGTATCTGAAGGCGCATGGTGGACCGCTGGCGCGTCCGGTGGCGACGGAGGAGCAAGCGGCGATGGGCGTGATCTGCGGGGTGTTTGTGGGTTTGTGCGTGCGGTCGTTTATTGCGGCGAGACGGGGACGGGTTGCGGCTTAGCACGATGGTCGGACGTACACTGAAGAGACATGGGAAGCTACGGAACATCGAGTATGGGCGGCGGGATGCGGGCGGACCGGCCGGCGCGCGGCACGGGTAGGGCAATCGGCGCAGATCTGACCAAGTCGCGGCCGAAGCCCAAGCTGAAGAAGATCATGCCGGAAGTGTGGAAGCTGGTGAAGCCGCGGAGCGGTCTGCTGGCGTTCAGCTTTGTGCTGATGATCATCAATCGCGGGGCATCGTTTGTGCTGCCGCTCTCGCTCAAGCCGCTGGTGGACAAGGTGATGACGCCGAATGGCGACATGGGCCTGCTGCCTCGGATTATCGCAGCCGTGGTGGCGGCAACGCTGGTGCAGGGCGTGACTTCGTTTGCGCTGACGCAGATGTTGTCGAAGGGCGGGCAGAGGCTGATCTCGGAGTTGCGGACGAAGGTGCAGGCTCATATTGGGCGGCTGCCGGTGGCGTTCTATGACGAGAACCGGACGGGGACGCTGGTGGCGCGCATCATGAGCGACGTGGAAGGGGTGCGCAACCTGGTCGGAACCGGGGTGGTGGACTTTGTCGGCGGCATACTTTCGGCGGTGATTGCGTTTGCGTTGCTGATCCGGATCAACACGCGAATGACGCTGCTGACGTTCTGCATCCTGCTGGTGTTCGGGTTTATTCTGCAGCGGGCGTTCAAGACGATCCGGCCGATTTTTCGCGAGCGCGGCAAGATCAATGCGGAAGTGACGGGGCGCTTGACTGAGTCGCTGGGCGGCGTGCGTGTGGTGAAGGGGTATCACGCGGAAGCCAGCGAGGCGAAGGTGTTTGCGGCAGGGGTGCAGCGGTTGCTGGCGAACGTGGTGAGCTCGCTGACGGCGCAGTCGGTGATGACGCTTTCTTCTACCGTGGTGCTGGGTCTGGTGGGCGGGCTGGTGATGTACCTGGGCGCGCATGAACATGCGCTGGGGCGGCTGACGCCGGGGTCCTACTTTACGTTTACCTTTTTGCTGGCTTTTCTGGTGGCGCCGATCGCGCAACTGGTGTCGATTGGGACGCAGTTGACGGAGGCTCTGGCGGGACTCGACCGCACGACGGAGATTCTGTCGGAGCAGGAAGAGGACTCGGAGCCTTCGCGGGCGATGGCGCTGGGTACCATCCGCGGTGAGGTGGCGTTCGACCAGGTGAACTTTGCGTATGAGCCGGACAAGCCGGTGTTGCACGACATCAGCTTCGACGCGCAACCGGGAACGGTGACGGCGCTGGTGGGGTCTTCGGGATCGGGCAAGTCGACCATCATCAGTCTGATTTGCGCTTTTCATACGGCGCAGAGCGGCAAGGTGCTGGTGGATGGGATGGACCTGGCGGATGTGCGCCTGAGCAGCTACCGGCAGCAGCTTGGGGTGGTGCTGCAGGAGACGTTTCTGTTTGACGGCTCGATTCGCGAGAACGTGATGTTTTCGCGGCCGGAAGCGACCGATGAGCAGTTTGAACGGGCTTGCGAGATTGCCCGCGTGGATGAGTTTGCGCTGCGGTTTCCGGAGGGATTTACGACGATCGTCGGGGAGCGCGGCGTGAAGTTGTCAGGCGGGCAGCGGCAGAGAATTTCGATTGCCCGGGCGATTCTGGCGGACCCCAGGATTCTGATTCTGGATGAGGCGACGAGCTCGCTGGACTCGGAGTCGGAGGCGATGATTCAGCATGGGTTGAGCTTCCTGATGCAGGGGCGGACGACGTTCGTGATCGCGCATCGGTTGTCGACGATTCGAAGGGCGGACCAGATATTGGTGGTGGAGCAGGGCAGGATCGCGGAGCGCGGGACGCATGAGGAGTTGTATGAGATGCGGGGGCGGTACTTCGACCTGTATACGCGGCAGCATGGGTTGGAGACGAATTTGTTTCTGGCACCGGGGGAAGGGGATGGCGGGTTGGTGGAGGCGACGGTTTAGAATTGCGGCATGGCGCTGACGATCGACAATCCGACAACGATTGAGCAGATTGAGCGTCGAGCTGCGGCGCTTGGCAAGACTGCCGATGAGGTCATTTCTCAGGCGTTGAGGGCAGAGGAACAAGCCGTGCGTTCTGGACCTCTGACGGGCGAGACGAGAGCGGCGGCCGTGAGGGCGCCCCGAGACTTACAGCGAAGCTATCGGGCACATTTGAATCCGACTGACCAGCGCACGCCGGACGAGGTAGTCGGTTATGACGAGAACGGCTTGCCAGACTGATGGTGGTCGATACATCCTCGATCACTGCCATACTCATAGGCGAAGATGATGCCGACGATCTTGAGCGTCGAAGGATGGAATCTTATCCGCGCAGAATCTCGGCAGCCAATCATGTGGAATTGAGCATGGTGATCGCTCGCAGCGGTGTTCAGGAAGACCTGAACAAACTCGATGTTTTTCTCGGATTAGCTGGTGTTGAGATTTATGCTGTGACTGCCGTGCGTTTCCAGCTCGGGAAGCGATCTTGCGCTATGGTAAGGGGCGGCACCCTGCAACGTTGAACTTCGGAGACTGTTTCGCCTATGCGCTTCGAAAGCGTCTTGGCGAACCTCTTTTGTTCAAGGGTAATGACTTCATCTGGACGGATGTTCTTAGGACCTGAGACCGAGGTGAAACGTGAGCGACTACTGGCGGATTGTGCTGGCGGTATCGGTGGGCGGGATGCTGGGCGGTCTGCTCTACTGGACTGCGGATTACCTGCGGACGGTGCGGCCGGAGATGGCGGGTGAGGCCAAAGCGGCGGCTGAAGCCAAAGCGATTGCCGAGGGGCCGGGCGCACCGGTGATCCCGGCCACGAAGCCGGAGGATGAAGCGGCGTCTGCGAAGTTTCCGTGGAGCCTCTGGTTCTGCGCGGCGAATGCTTTTACGGGAGCGGGTGGGGCGTGGGCAGCGGCGCTGGCGATGCTCTGGGCAAAGCGTATGCCGGTCAACAAGGTGCCGCTCGAGGACCAGCTGCTGCTGCTGGGGACGTCGATTATTGCAGGGTATGCGGGCAACCGGCTGCTGCCTGCGGTTGCGGAGCGGCTGACGCGGGAGTTGCTGGAGCGCAAGGCGGAAGAGGCAAAGGTAGCGGCGGCCGTGGCGGTAAAGGCGGGCAAGACCACCATGCTGGACGCGAAGTCGGCGGCGCGGTCGGAACTTACGTCGGAGGTGTACGCGTATCTGGATGTCAAGGGCAGCCAGTCGACGCACCAGACATTGAAGTACGTGGAGAATCTGCGGGCAGAGCTGAAGCTGAACCCATTGAACCGCAAGGCGGCGGTGCTGCTGGCGCGGCTTTTCGACGAGCTGCTGGGCAAGAGGGCGGATTCTATCGAGGTGCTTGAGGCTTTCGTAAAGGATAAGACGGCGGGCGGACAGAAGGGCGACGTAGATGTCGCCGATTCCAGCTGGAACCTGGCCAACTACTACGAGGAAGCGTTCGCCGAGACCAAGGACCGGAAGTGGAGACTGGCGGCTATCGAGGCGGTGGAGCGGGCGATTGTGATCGTGCCGGGATATTTGAAGAATGCGCAGATCGACCCTGATTTCGAGTCGTTCCGCAATGATGCCGAGGTGCAGAAAAGGCTGCCAGCCCTGAAGGGCTGACAGCCTTTTCGTTGAGATTGTAGTGAGTTACACGCGTGTAATCTTTCGCATGGCTTCCTCCTTACGACAGTCTTAAGATACACCCAATTCGCGGAGAAGAAAAGCGTAGTCGAAGGCAATTTCCTTCAAGTAATCGTAACGGCCCGAGGCTCCGCCATGGCCGGCGTCCATGTTGATGTGGAGCAACAAGGGTGCGGCGCTGGTCTGGATGGTGCGGAGTTTGGCGACGTACTTGGCGGGCTCCCAGTACATGACCTGGGAGTCGTTGAGGCTGGTCTTGACGAGCATCGCGGGCATGGTGCCGGGCTCAAGCGCGGCCAGGTTGTCCAGATTCTCGTAGGGCGAGTAACTGTGCATGTAGGCGAAGGCTTCCGCCTCGTTGGGATTGCCCCACTCTTCGTATTCCGCAACGGTGAGCGGGAGAGTGGCGTCCAGCATGGTGTTCATTACATCGACGAAAGGGACGTGTGAGAGGACGGCGCGGAAGAGGTCGGGGCGCAGGTTGACGACGGCTCCCATGAGGAGGCCGCCGGCGCTGCCACCTTCGATGGCGACGCGGTTGGGGTCGCCATAACCCGCGCGCAGGAGGAACTCGGTGGCCTCGATGAAATCGGTGAAGGTGTTGCGCTTTTGCATCATCTTGCCGGCGTCGTGCCAGGGATCGCCGAGCTCTCCGCCGCCGCGGGTGTGGGCGTAGGCCATGACGATGCCGCGATCGAGCAGGGAAAGGCGCGCTGGACTGAAGCCGAGTGGAAGCGCGTAGCCATAAGAGCCGTAGCCGTAGACGTAGAGCGGCGACTTGCCGTTTTTGTGGAACGTGTCGCGGCGGTAAAGGAGGGAGATGGGGACTTTCGTGCCGTCGGTGGCGGTGAACCAGAGGCGCTCGGAGGCGTAGAGCGTGGCGTCGAAGCCGCCGGGGACTTCCTGCTGCTTGAGTAGCGTGGAGGCCTGGGAGGCGACGTCGTACGCAAAGACGGAGGCGGGGCGGACGAGTGACTGATAGGCGTAGCGGTAGGTGGAGGCGTGGAAGTCGCGGTTGATTTCTCCGGAGGCCGCGTAGGCGGGGTCGGGGAAGCGAATGTCGTTGGAGGTAGTGAGGTTGCCGGCGGCGTCCAGGTGGAAGACGCGGAGGACGGGCAGGCCGGCTTCACGATAGGCGGCGACGAGGAAGTTTTGAAACAGATCGAAGGTTTCGAGCGGGGCGGAAGACTGCTCGGCAAGGATTTCCTGCCAGTGGTCGCGCCCGGGAGTGAGGACTGGAGCGCGCATGAGGCGGAACTGCTCGGCGTGATGGTTGGTGTGGAGGTAGAAGGCACCGTCGCGGTGGTCGGGGTGGTACTCTTCGTCGTCGACGCGGGGGGCGATGAGTTGAAAGGCGGCTTTGGGGGTAGCGGAGGGGAGGAAATGGACCTCGTTGGTGGTGTGGCTACCGGATTCGAGGAAGAGGTACTGGCGGTCGCTGGAGCGGCCTATGCCGAGGTTGAAGCGTTCGTCGGGCTCGGTGAATACGTCGACCAAGGTGGAGCCAAGCGTGAGGCGATGGAGCTTGTCGTGGCGTTTGGTCTGCTCGTCTTCGGTGGTGAAAAACAGGGTGGTGGAATCGGCTGCCCAGGCGATGGAGCCGGTGCGCTCGGCGGTGTCGGGGAGGTCCTGGCCGGTGTTGAGGTTGCGAATGTGGAGCGTGTACTGGCGGAAGCCGGTGTTGTCGGTGGAGTAGGCGAGCAGACGGCCGTCGGGACTGACGCCGATGGCTCCGAGGGACAGGAAGGGCTGGCCAGCGGCGAGCTGGTTGACGTCGAGAAGAACTTCTTCGGGCGCGTCCGGGATGGCGGCGGGGCGGCGGAGGTAGGTGGCGTATTGACTGCCCTTGGCGGTGCGGGTGAGGTACCACCAGTCGCCGTCACGGTAGGGGACGGAGACGTCGTCTTCCTTGATGTGGGAGAGGATCTCGTCGTAAAGCGTAGTTTGCAGATCGGCGGTGCCCTGCATGGCGGCGGCGGTGTAGGCGTTCTCGGCTTCGAGGTAGGCGGTGACCTCGGGTGAGCCCTTGTCGCGGAGCCAGGCGTAGTTGTCGTGAAGCTGGGTGCCGTGGATGTCAAGGATTCTGGGATCGCGGCGGGCTACAGGAGGGGAGAGAGTGATCTGATTCGTAGACATTCGGGTTAAGAATAACTCCTTGCAGGGGAACGACGCCGGTGGGCTGCTGGCGACCCTGGCCGAGGGTGGGATAGGACGTGCGGCTTTGGCCGATGGAGATGGGGTTGAAGCAACTCAAATGGATTGTTGCTG
The DNA here is from genome assembly GCA_038230455.1 of Terriglobales bacterium. Lineage (GTDB taxonomy): Bacteria > Acidobacteriota > Terriglobia > Terriglobales > Acidobacteriaceae > Granulicella. The sequence continues at coordinate 39,923 of JBBRNF010000009.1, read as the reverse complement.
CGGTTTGAAACATCGGTTGGGCTGGGGCAACACCGCGAGTAGACGGCGGCATCGCATTTCCTTAGATGGCTATGCGGTAAGCGGGCCCCAGGAGATGCAAATGGCATTTAAAGGAATTATGACACTCGTACTTTGTGGCGCCAGCGCGTTCAGCGTCGCCGGATATGCGCAGGATGCGCAAACAAACTGCCGTGCGGAAGGCTCCAAATCGTCGGGGATGAAGGGCTCCGCGTCGAAGGACAAGATGTTTTTGAAGAAGGCCTCCGAAGGTGGCATGGCAGAGGTGAAGCTGGGTGAGCTTGCCAGCCAGAAAGCCAGCAGCCCGGACGTGAAGAGCTTTGGGCAGAAGATGGTGGACGACCATACGGCGATCAACAATCAGATGAAGCCGATTGCGGAGCGCATGGGTGTGACGCCGCCGACGTCTCTGAGCGCGAAAGATGAAGCGTTGTATGACAGGCTGAATGGGATGTCGGGTACGGACTTTGACAAGGCGTATGTGAAGGCGATGGTGGCCGATCATCACGAGGACTTGAAGGAGTTTACCGCGGAGATGACCAGCACCCGTGATACTGAGCTGAAGGCCGCCGTGACCCAGGGACGAGACGTGATTCGACAGCACACCACGATGGCGGATGGTCTGGCCAAGAGCCATGGAGCGATGCGCGGGATGAAGCACAACGCTGCCTGCAATCCGGCACAGTAGGGAGAAATGCGGATTCCTTTCGGGGAATGGCAAAGAACGGCGGGCTTGCGGCGACGGCTGCAGGCCCGATTTCTTTGTGCGGGTGAGGGAAGGACTAAGATATGGTCGTGAACGTCGTGCGCAAGGTGCTGGTTCTGTTGGTGGTTGGGTTCTCAGTGTGCGTGGGTTTGCGCGCCGAGACGGTGGAGCAACTGCCGAAGCCGACGAGTTACGTAAGCGATTTTGCCAATGTGATGGACGCGGCTTCCAAGCAGCAGATGGAAGACCTGTGCGTTCAGGTCGATCGCAAGGCACACGCGCAGATTGCGGTCGTCACGGTGAGCGACCTGGGCGGGGCGGACGTGTTCGAGTTTACGCACGCGCTGCAGCAGAAGTGGGGCGTGGGAACCAAGCCGGATGATCGCGGGATCCTGATGCTGTTTGCCATCAAGGAGCACAAGCGCTGGATCGACGTGGGTAAGGGGCTGGAGGGAGTACTGAACGATGCGAAGGTCGGTGATATTGGCCGGAGTATGGTTCCGCAGTTGAGAGACGGAGCTTACGGTGCCGCGGCTCTGGCTGGAACGCAGCAGATTGCGAAGGTGATTGCGGCGGACGCGGGCGTAGAACTTACGGCGCCGATTCCGCATACGTATCGCCGGCAGGCGGCGCGGCAAAGCAGTGGGCGCGGTCTGGGGATCGGCGGGATCATCTTCTTCGTGGTGATTCTTTTTCTGATTTTTGGCAGAGGACGTGGGGGGCGCGGCGGCGGTGGCGGCGGCGGCGGGATGATGTGGTTCCTGCTGGGCAGCATGATGGGCGGCGGGGGTCGAGGATATGGTGGCGGGTTCGGGGGCGGCGGCGGTGGAGGTGGAGGTGGAAGCGACTCTGGCGGTGGAGGCGATGGCGGAGGGTTTGGCGGATTTGGCGGCGGAGATTCGGGTGGCGGCGGTGCGGGCGGTGATTGGTAGGGCGTAAGCTGAATTGAGCGTGCGAACGCGAAAGGATGAAGCAATGAAAGCTGGATGGGTTGGACTGGGTGTCGTCGTTCTGCTGGTTGTGGTCCTGTTATTTGCGGGTGGAAGCTATATAGGCGCGAAGAATCATCTGGTCGCGCTGAATGCTGAGGTGGATACGAAGTACTCGGACGTGAGCATAGCGCAGCAGCGGCGCATGGACCTGATTCCTAACCTTGTGGCGTCGGTGAAGGGGTATGTGTCGGAGGAATCGACCGTGCTGACGAACATTGCGAATGCGCGCGCGGGTGTGATTGCGGCGGGGTCGAATCGGGCGAGCAGCATTCAAGCCAATCAGAATTTGACGATGGCGATCAGCCCGTTGCTGCGGTTGCAGGAAGCGTACCCAAACCTGAAGGGGAATGAGCAGTTCATACGGTTGGAAGACGAGCTGGCGGGTACGGAGAATCGGATCGCGATCTCTCGGGAGCGTTACAACACGGCGCTTAAGGGCTACAACGTGTATGTGCAGCAATTCCCGGCGAGCATCTGGGCGAACATGGCGGGGTTCCATTATCGCGACGAGTATTACAAGGGCAATCCGGCGAATGGGACGGCGCCTACGGTGGACTTCAGCAAGTAAATCGATGTAGCGGTAACGGGGGGACGGGGCGGTCATCGCGTAGAGCGGCGGCCGCCCTTCTGCCATGAGCGCAAAGCTTTCGAATGGGATAGGTTAGGGGTATGGCTGTGCTCGACAATGCGCCTGCTTCCATGGCAACCAGTGTGTCGACGCTGGTTGGGATGCCGGTGGTCGATGGGTCCGGGAAGAGCTGCGGGCGGGTGCATGAGTTTGCGGTAGATGTGCAGCTGGGTGGAACGCATGTTCTGGCGCTGATTCTTCGCAGGCGCGAAGCCGGGCGTATGCAGGACTACGCGTTGCCGGTCCATTGGCTGGAGCGGCCTGTGGCGGGGGATTCGAAGCTGCGCACTACGGAGATTCCGGCGTTGGCAGGAGAGATTGGGGATTTTCTGCTGTTGGAGCGCGACCTGCTGGACCAGCAGATTATCGATGTGGATGGGCACAAGGTTGTCCGTGTGAACGATGTGGATCTCGTTTGGGAGCAAGCGAGCGAAGGCGGGTTGGGGCTGCGGATCGCGGCAGTGGAAGTGGGTTTGCGCGGAGCATCGCGGCGGCTGCTGAAAGGGTTGCCGGTGAGTGCAGTGGATGGTCTTTCCGATCAGTTCCAGGCGCGGGCGATTCCCTGGGAGTTCGTAGACCTGATCGTGCGCGATCCGGCGCGGCGGGTGCGGCTGAAGATCGAGCAGAAGCGGCTGTCGAAGCTGCATCCTTCGGACATTGCGGCGATCCTCGAAGAGCTGGCACCGGCTGAGCGGGAGGCGATTTTTACGAGTCTGCCTGAGGAGACGGCAGCGGAGACGCTCGAGGAAGTCGGGCTGAAGTTGCAGAAGGAGTTGCTGCAGGGGTTGGACTCTGAGCGGGCGGCGGACATCGTGGAGGAGATGGACCCGGCGGCGGCGGCGGACCTGCTGGGTGAGCTGACGGACGCGGAGTCTGACGCGATCCTGGAAGAGATGGAGCCGGACGAGCGGCACGACGTTGAGGAACTGCTGGAGCATGACGAGAACACGGCTGCGGGACGGATGACGACGGACTACGTGGGGGTGTTGGAGTCGGCGACAGTGGCGGAGACGGTGGAGGCGCTGAGAGCTTTCGAGGGGGACCCGGACACCATCACCGAGGTCTATCTGCTGGATGCGAACGAGCGCCTAAGAGGCGTGGTGCCGCTGGCGCGGTTGATTATGGCGGGGCCGTCGAGCGCGGTTTCAGAGCTGACGGAGAGCCACCGCGTAACGTGCGGGGTGGATGCGAAGGACTCGGACGTGGCGGAAACGTTTGACAAGTACAACCTGCGGTCGCTGCCGATTGTGGATCGGCACGGCAAGGTGGTGGGCGCTATCCACGCCGAGCAGGTGATCGCGCAACTGCGTGAGAGATAGGGAATGCGGGCACTGAAGATTCTGTATGTGGCTGGACTATCACCGCGCGACTCGTCGCAGTATCGTGCGTGGGCGTTGGCGCGGCTGGGGCATGATGTCGTGCCGCTGAACTTTTACCCTTACGAATCGGCAAACCCGCTGGTGCGGAAGGTGATTCATCGGGCGTTGGCCGGACCTGCGGTTGAGCGGTTCAATCGCGACATTTTGAGCGCGGCGGAGTGTGAGAAGCCAGACGTCCTGTGGTCCGACAAGCTACTGTGGCTGCAACCGAAGACGATTGAGCGACTGCGTGCGATGGGCGTGGCGACGGTGAGCTACATGATCGACAACCCGTTTGGGACGCGCAAGGACCCGGGGTGGCGGTTGTACATGAAGGATATTCCGCACTTCGATCTGCACGTGGTGCAGCGGGATAAGAACATCGCCGACTATATGGAGCGGGGGGCGAAGGACGTCATCAAAATTCAGACGGCATATGAGCCGACCGTACACTTTCCGCCGCCGGCGGGGTGGGGGGACAAGGACCGGGATCGTGGGGTTTCGTTCATCGGGACTTCGTATGATGACCGGCCGAAGTTTCTGACGGAGCTTTGGCGGAAGTATGGCGTTCCGGTGGTGGTGTCGGGAGACCGGCAATGGGCCAAGCGGCTTGATTCTGAAGCGCTGGGGGCGCTTTACACCGGCGGGGAACTTTACCTGGACGGGTACCGTGAGGGCATCTGGAGATCGAAGATCAATTTGAGCTTTCTGACCCACGCCAACCAGGATGAGTTTGCGCACAAGAGCTTTGAGATTGCTGCGTGCGGCGGGTTTTTGCTGGCGGAACGGTCGGCAGGGCACTCGGCGCGGTTCGTCGAGGATGAAGAAGCCGTGTTTTTTTCGGACCTGGAGGAGTGCGTCGAAAAGATCCGGCGGTATCTGCCGGATGAGGCGGCGCGGGCGCGCATTGCTGCGGCCGGATGCGAGCGCGCGCGAAAGAGCGGCTACCACAATGACGCGCAGGTGGCAGCCATCGTCGAGCGGCTGCAAGTGGTGGTGGACAGGATGCGGGTAGCGACCTGATCTGCGGCTTTCCTTGGTTTTCGACTTCGCTTTTCACGTGCTGAGGCTGGCCATGGGGCCCTGGGAGCATCAGACTCCGCTGTGACGCTCCGGTTGAGCCGGAGCGGTTAGTCTAGAGGCAGCCATGGGTGCGACGATGCAGAGACTAAAGCTGGCCTACAACGGCCACTACGCGAAGGGGGTTGGCTATGGCTGCTTGCCGGCGATGGTGACGAGGGGGCGGCGAGATTCGGTTGCATTGCGGGAAGCGTTGTATGGCGCGGGCTTGCGGCGCATGAAGGTGGAGCGGATGTATGGGTTGGGGCGCCTGGTTGAGGCGGAAGACAAGCCAACCGCGCGGCATGGAGTGGCCTCATGAGCCGGTTCAAACGCTGGCGCATGAGCATCATGCTGTTTCTGGCGGTGCTTGGCCCGGGCTTCATTACGGCGAATGTGGACAACGATGCGGGCGGCATTCTGACCTACTCGCAGGCCGGTGCGCAGTACGGCTACAAGCTGCTGTGGACGATGATCCCGATTACGCTGGCGCTGATCGTCGTGCAGGAAATGTGCGCGCGCATGGGCGTGGTCACGGGCAAGGGTCTGAGCGATCTGATCCGCGAAGAGTTCGGGTTGCGGATGACGTTCATCATCATGCTGTTACTGGTGGCGGTGAACTTCGCGAACGTGGTGACGGAGTTTATTGGCATCGCGGGCGCGCTGCAACTGTTCCACATCAGCAAGTACATCAGCGTGCCGCTGTGCGCGGTGGCGGTGTGGGCGCTGGTGGTGAAGGGCGACTACAAGGGGGTTGAGAAGATCTTCCTTGCCGCGAGTGTTTTCTATATCGCGTACATTATCGCGGGCGTGATGTCGCAGCCTGACTGGCACCAGGCGCTGGTGGAGACGGTGAAGTTGCCGGAACGCGCGGTCTGGCGCGACCGCAACTACGTGTACATGACGATTGGTGTGATTGGAACGACGATTACGCCGTGGATGCAGTTTTATCTGCAGGCGTCGATTGTGGACAAAGGCGTGACGGTGAAGCAGTACAAGGCATCGCGGCTGGACGTGATCGTCGGCTCTTTCTTTACGGATATTGTGGCGTGGTTCATTGTGGTGGTGTGCGCGGCGACGCTGTATACGCATGGGATGCGGAACATCTCAGTGCCTGCGGATGCGGCCGAAGCGATGAAGCCGATCGCGAATCAGTATGCGTATATTCTGTTCGCGGTGGGTTTGTTCAATGCTTCGTTCTTTGCCGCGTCGATTCTGCCGCTGTCTACGGCCTATACGGTTTGCGAGGGTCTGGGATTTGAGAGTGGGCTGGATCGCAGCTTCAAACAGGCGCCGGTTTTCTATTGGCTGTATACGGCGCTGATCGCGGGCGGCGCGGCGGTGGTGCTGGTTCCGCGCTTTCCGATGATGAAGGTGAGCGTGCTTTCGCAGGTACTGAATGGCGTTTTGCTGCCGTTCATCCTGTTCTTCATGCTGCGGCTGATCAATAAGAAGACGCTGATGGGGAAGTATACGAACGGCCGCTGGTTCAACGTCGTAGCGTGGGCGACGGCGGGCATTGTGGTTTGCTTGTCGGCGGTGATGGTGTGGCAGGCGTTGCGGCCGGGTTAGGGAAGATTGGGCACTGGCAGGTTAGAGCAGCTTGCCGTCGGCGAGGTCGCGGATGAGGGTGAGGTCGGCGGCGAGGAAATCGAAGTCGGGGAGTGCGGAGAGCGGGCTCCACTGCATCTGTTCGAAGATACGATTTTGCATGTTTCCTGAGAAGCTGAGGACACGAAAGAACTGGATTTCGATGGCGCCGCCGTTGCGGTAGGTGTGGCGGAGGGTGGCGATGCGGTCCCCGATGATGGCTTCGATGCCAAGCTCTTCCTGAAGCTCGCGATGCAGGGCGCCCTGGGGGGTTTCGCCGAGCTCGATTTTGCCGCCGGGAAACTCCCATTTGAGGCCCATGGGCTGGTCAGCGCGGCGCTGGCAGATGAAGACTTCGCGGGTGCCGGGCGCGGCGGGGCTGTCGCGCAGGATGAGAGCGGCGGCGACATGGCGCAGCGACCGGGGTGCGGGTTGGGGTCGTCGGCGGTCCAGCTTGCGAATCGGCTCTTTCACGTAGATGTCAGTTTAGACGGCGACGAAGAGCTTTTCGACGCGGGTATCGGAACCTACCGGGGTAACGGAGCGACGGACGCAGGGTAGTACACGGGCCAGCCCTCGGTTGTGCTGCGCTGGCACAAGGCGGGCGTTGGGTTGACCGGGAATGCCTGACGCGCGATGGCGAGCATGGCGGCGTCGTGGACGGAGTTGCCGAAGACGGCGTCGGGGTGAAGGATGCCGGCGTTGCGGAGCGCGATCACCTTGCCCTCGTCGGTGGGCACGTCGATGAGGCGGTCGGTGATGGTGCCGTTGTCGGCGGCGACGCGCGCGGCTAAAACGCGATTGGCGGGGATGTTGAAGCGGCGGACGCCTTCTTCGATGACCCAGTCGTTGGTGGAGCTGACGGCCCAGATGTCGACTCCGTCGCGCTGGAGGTCACGGATGAGGGCGAGCATTTCGGGGAAGATGTTGGGCTCGACGAAGTCGCGGAAGAAGTTGGCGGCGGCAGCGCGCAGGTCGTCTACGGCGAGGCCGCGATAGACTTGCACCATTTCGCCGCAGATGGCGAGCTCGGACACTTCGCCAAGCTTGTATCCGGCGTAGCGGGCGTTGAGCCAGGCGGTTTGCTGCGGCGAAAGAAGACCGGTGTCGATGCTCCAGTGCATGAAGGAGGAGCCGGCATCTCCGGACCAGAGGGTACCGTCGCAGTCGAATACGGCGACGCGGGGAGACAGGCTGAGGACGCGGGCGTGGAAGTCGGCGGTGGAGAGGATGGCGGGTGTTGCGGTGGACACAGAGAACTCCGTTTCGGCGGCAGGCGCTGTACTTATTAAAACAGTAAAGCCAACGCGGAGTCCGCAACGGCAATGGCCGCCCTGGTGGGCGGCCATTGAGGCTTGAGTAGCGAGGGTTAGACCTACATCTTGAATTTGCGGCGGGCTGCACCGGCTACTGCGAGGAGGCCGGTGCCGAGGGTGAGGAAGGTGGAGGGTTCGGGGATGGGGGTGGGGTCGTTGTAGCTGGTGTCGGCGTAAGCGTCCACAGTGAACTGGAAGGGTGTGCCGGTGCCGCCCCTGGCGGCCAGGGTGGTGTTGACGACGAGGATGAGGTCGGTGTTGCCGGGAAGAATGACCTGGAAGTCGCCGCCTGTGTTGTTCTGGTAATTGCCGCTGAAGCCCGCGTCGCCGAGCCAGTTGAGGGCTTTGTTGGTGGGATCATAGCTACCGGCGTAGGCGGAGAAGAAATAGACGAAGGTGTTGTTGGGCTCGAAGGTGGTGATTTCAACGTACGGCGCACCGGTAAAAAGACCGCTGCTGTAATCGTAGGTGCGGTAGAAGTAGGTGCTGCCGGGGTTGACGGTGCCCGGGAAAGGCTCGGCTCCGGTCCAAGTCTGTGGGATGTTGTTGCGGCTGAGGCGGCCGAGCTGGGTGCTGTCGGTGGTCAGCAGGGAGCTGCTGACGGCTGCGATGGGAATGGCGCGCGCCGCGGGGGCAAGTGTTGCCATGATGCAGGCGGAGGTGAGTAGCAGAGTGCGAAGTTTCATGATCTTTCTCCTGAGTTGCTGTGCGAAGGGGACTTAGCGGGGTGGCTGGGACGCTGCCACCCCGCCGCATCGTTAGTGGGCAGCCTGGACGGCAGGAAGCGCCATGACGATGCCGGTGCCGCTGTCGCGGTCCCAGCCCGGGGCCATGATGTCCAGCGTTGTGCCCTTGAGGATGGCGCGAATCTGGACGTTGGTCAGGGAAGGGTTGGCGGACTTGACGAGGGCGGCCATCGCGGCTGCGTGAGGCGCGGCGGCCGAGGTACCGAAGAAGGGGTTGAAGAGGGGCGTGGCCGTGCTGACACCGTCCGCCGCGGAGGCGTCGGGCTTGGCCAGGGTGGTGCCGCCGTTGGTTGCGAAGAGATAATTGCCAGGGGTAATCGGAGTGCCGTTGGGCTGGAAGAAGATCTGGCGAGGACCATCGGAGCTGAAGGTTTCGATGGGGTTGGCGGCTCCGCCGACGAAGAGCCTGGGGCCGGTGTGGGCGCTGTTCCAGTAAACTGCGGCGGTGGTGAAGGTGTTGGCGGCAGCGTTGTGACCATAGGTGGAGCCAGCGGTGGCGATGGTGAGACGGCCGCGATTGGTATCGACGTGGAGAGCGCGGGCGGCGCCCGCATAGAGTGCAACTACGACGCGGGTGTTGACCGGGAAGGAGCCGTTGGTGCCGGCGATTTCGACCGGATCCTGGGTGCCATCCTGGGTGTTGCCGGAGTATCCGATGAGCGATGTGCCGGTGGAGTTCAGGATGTAGAGGTCGTAATCGTCCGCAGCGCCGCCGAGGGGGTCAGACCACTTGAGGCTGATGACGTTGGTGGCTCCCGAGAGACGGTCGAAAAGCTGGGTTCCGCTGGGGGCGAAGTTGTGGATGAGGCCGACGCCGGCGAGATATCCGGCGGCAGGGCCACCATTATTGAAGTCGCCTTCCCATGTGCCGGAGGTTCCGGAGGTGAGATTGCCGGAGTTGGCGGAGGAGGAGAAGTAGAGGACGCCTTCCGCGGTGACGGTGTTGACTGCCTTGGCGACAATTCCATCCTGGAAGGCGGCCTCGTCGAAGTAGCTGACGTCATCGACGATGATGTTGCAGTGATAGACCTCAGAGAGGGTGACGATGTTGGCGGCGAACTGTGCTTCGCTTTCGAAGGCGGAGGCGAAGAAGAGCTTGGCACCGGGAGCGAGGTCGTGAACGATTTCCATCATCGCGGTGCCTTCGTCTTCGCCGCCCTGTGCGACGCCATCATGACCGGGGACAACGACTACGTCCGGCGGAAGATCGCCGCTGGCGATGAGGGCGGCCACGCGGGCGGGGGAAGCGCTGTCAGAAAGGACGCCGACGCGGACGCCGGCACCTTTGACGCCGGTGGCGATGACCTTGTTGGCACCGTGCGCCACGTACCCCTGCGAGGTGAGGGAGCCGATGTTGGTGGTGGCTCCGGAGGGCTCGCGAAGGCTTTTGACATCGGGGCTGGAGGCGAGACTGAGAAGCTGCAGAGGATGGACGCTGGCGCGGACTCGACCGGCGGCGAGATCAGCCTGCCGGATCTGGCCGTTGACCTTGTCGACGCCGGCCATGCCGGGATGCGAGAGCAGGGCGGAGGTCATGTAGCCGTTGACTTCGACCATGGCATTGCCTTTGGCGTCGAGACGGGCACCCGAGACGAGCGGGAGGAGGTCTGCGGGGAGGGTGTGGTTGGCTGCGCGGGACAGCAGAACGAGGCTGCTGGACATCTTTTTCTCAGCCGCCGTGAGGCTGTGCTTGATGGCCGCGACTTCCTGCATTTGCTTGATGGCGGAAGCGGAGAAATCCTGGGCGCTGGCTGAGAGCGAAGCTGTGAGAACAGCCATAGTGGCGAGGATGAGAGCGGGCCGGGCAGCTTGCCGGGCAAAGAGTTTCAGCGCCTTACGTAGATTCATAGACTTCTCCTGGGCCGAAATGAAAAGGCGGCAACTGATGAGGCAGGCCGTTGGCAAACCATCAGATCGTCTCCGAGTGCGAAAACTTTCGCTTCGGAAACTGGCTCTCTTCTTGCGGTGGAGCGAGTGTAGTCTGCTTTGCCACAGGTGGCAAAAGAAATCTATAGCCTGTTTGGGCTATGACGTTTGAAGGTGAAGTTTGTGGTGTGGCAAGGGGGCGGGGTGTGAGCACGGACGTTGCAACCGCGGCTTCTGCACTTCGCGAAGCATCACGTGCTACGAAGTAAGAGACTCGGGCAGGGGGTGATCCCCTTCCATGGAGCGTTACTGGCTGACGGAGGCGGTGGTGCGGAGGGGTGCTGCGTTGCCGGTGGGAGTGGCACCGGGGTTGGTCTGGGGAGCGTACTTGCTGGCGCACTTGGCCTGGAGCTGGGTGGCGTGGAAGACGCCGTCGCGGCCGTAGGTTCCTATGGCGAGCGCCTGGGCGTCGTCCTTGAAGGTGTCGGGTGGGGGCTCGATGCCCTGGTAGGTTACGCGCAGGGTCTTGCCCTGTTCCAGCAAGGTGAAGGTGGCGTTGGTGCCGACGTGGTTGATGCTGCCGGGCTGGACGTTGCCAGCTACGCGGAGGTGGCGTGTGTAGGCTTTGTTGCCCATTTGCTGGAGCTCGGTAATGGTGACGTAGTAACTTTTGCTGTCGCCTGCGGCGGAGACGGCGAGCCAGCCCACGACTCCGAAGATGAGAGCGGCGGCGACGATGAACTTGATGGGGCTGCGGTTCTGCACAGGTTTAGTTTACCGCGTTGACGCCTGAAGTGGTCCGATATGCGGTGCGTGGCCTTAGGCTCCGGCACCCAAGTCAGCCGACCAGGTGGCCCATTTTTTCGTGCTTGGTCTGGAGATAGCGCTCGAAAGTAGGCTCGCTGGGGATGGCGGCGGAGATTCGTTCGACCACGAGGATGCCCGCGGCTTCGACAGCGGCGACCTTTTTCGGGTTATTGGTCATCAGGCGGACGGCTGAGACGCCGAGTTGCTTGAGGATTTCAGCGGGAAGCTCGAACTCGCGGTGGTCGGCGCGGTAGCCTAACTCGAGATTGGCCTCGACGGTATCGCGGCCTTCGTCCTGCAGCTCGTAGGCGCGCAGCTTGGCCATGAGGCCGATGCCGCGGCCTTCCTGCTGCTCATACAGGAGGATGCCGGCGCCCTCGTCGGCGATGCGCGCGAGGGCGAGATGAAGTTGGTCGTGGCAGTCGCAGCGCAGCGAGTGGAAGACGTCTCCGGTGAGGCATTGGGAGTGGATGCGGACGATGGGAGGCGCGGAGTGGATGTCACCGAGGACAAGAGCTACGGCGGATTCGACGCGCTTCTGGGGTGCTTGGTCGTCGGCGGAAACGGGCTCCGGGTGGTCGAGGATGCCTTCAAAGCCGAGAATGCGAAAGTGAGCCCAGCGGGTCGGGAAGTCGGCGTCGGCGACTTTGATGATGCTGTCGAAGGACATAACAGGAGTATAGATTCGCGGGGCACAGGTTCGATTCAACGGGAGCGCAGAGTAGAGTAAAGTCGTGCATCCGGCCACCGATAATCTGATCCTTATTACGCTGTTGGTAGAGCTTGGCGTGGCGGCGGCCGTGGCCAGTTCGCTGGCGCGGTCGGTGACATTCAAGCGGCTGCTGCTGGAGACGCGGCGGAGCGGGCGGGAGACGCTGACGCTGCTCGCCATGGTGTGCGTTCCGCTGATGCTGGGCGTTTGGATACGGGTGCGGGTGCCGAACTTTCTGGCGGCGGACCTGTCGTTTGAAGCGACGATTTTGCTGAGCCTGGTGATGGGGCCGGCGGCCGCGGCGGTGGGGGCAGTGGTGCTCTCGTTGCCGGCGCTGTCGCACCATGAGTACTTTGCGCTGCCGGTGAACCTGCTGGTGGCCGCAATCTTCAGCACGGCGGGGCGGATGTTGCGGGCCGATGAGATCTGGTCGTTTTCGCCGCTGATCGATCTCAGTATTTATCGCTGGTTACGGCGCAAGGTGAAGTCTCCGCACCTGGATGGGCAGATGCTGCTGCTGGTGCTGATCATGGCTGTGCAGTTCGGCACGAGCATGCTGTCACGATTTCGGCCAAAGCATTTTTTTGAACTGTATTCGCATTCGTGGCTGGTGGAGCTGGCAATTTGCGCTTCCGCACCGGTGGTGGTGGGGATTCCGCTGAAGATATGGAATGCGATACGGCTGGACCGCAAGCTGGAGGAGCAGAGCCGCTTGCTGATGGAAGCGCGGTTCGATGCGTTGCAGCGACAGATCAATCCGCACTTTCTGTTCAACACTTTGAACTCGATTGCGTCCCTGATCCGATCGAAGCCGGAGCTGGCGCGGGAGATGATCGTGAAGCTGGCGAACATACTGCGGGTGCTGCTTAAGGACCGCGAGGCGTTTGTGCCGCTGAGTGAAGAGCTGGCGTTTACGGACGACTATCTCGATATTGAGGTGGTGCGGTTTGGCGAGAAGCTGCGGGTGGTGAAGGAGATCGCGGAGGACACGCTGGATATTGTGGTGCCGAGCATGTTGCTGCAGCCGTTGATTGAAAACAGCATCAAGCATGGGCTGGAACCGCGCATTTCGGGAGGGACGGTGACGCTGCGAAGCTGGCTGGAAGGCGAGCGGCTGATTGTGGAAATTGAAGATGATGGCGTGGGGATGGAACCGGGCCGGACGCCAGTGACGCCCGCCGGAGGATTGGCGCGGGAGAGTTCTGGAATAGGGATGAAGAACGTGCGCGAGCGCATGGAAGTGCTGTATGGCGAGGGGGCGGTGGTGGAGGTGGTGAGCCGCCCGGGGCGGGGAACGAAGGTGTTGCTGGTGATGCCGCAGGTAGCCGGAGCGGGCTGGGAACGGTCTTTGTTCTCGCGGGGGTGAGGAATGGTGCTTTGCTAGAATGAGGTGCGGTGGGACCGGAGCAAATGGCAGAGCTTGTGGAGATGATTGCGGGTGCCGGCGGGCATCGGGTTGCGGTCGACCGGCGGCCTAGTCTGACGGCGAGATTGCAGCACAGGATTACCGATACAAGACCTTCTGCGCACGAGCGCTCACAACGATTGAGGAAAACGATGACAGAGATTGCTTCCATCCAGGCACGCGAAATTCTTGACAGCCGCGGTAACCCAACCGTCGAAGCCGATGTGGTTCTGGAGGACGGAACCCGGGGCCGGGCGGCGGTGCCGAGCGGAGCGTCGACCGGCGAGCATGAGGCCGTGGAACTTCGCGATGGCGACAAAGAACACTACCTGGGCAAAGGCGTTTTGCAGGCGGTGGAGAACGTGGAGAGCGTGATTGCGCCGGAACTGGTGGGAATGGATGCGGCGAATCAGCGGCTGATCGATGCGACGATGATCTCGCTGGACGGGACCGACAACAAGGCCAGGCTAGGCGCGAATGCGATACTGGCGGTCTCTATGGCGTGTGCGCGGGCTTCGGCGACGGCGCTGCGGGTTCCACTTTATCGCTATATGGGCGGGGTGAATGCGTGCGTTCTGCCGACGCCGATGATGAACATTTTGAATGGCGGGGCCCATGCGGACAATAACGTGGACTTCCAGGAGTTCATGGTGATGCCGGTGGGGGCGGAGACGTTTTCTGACGCGCTGCGCTGGGGCACGGAGGTGTTCCATACGCTGAAGGGCGTACTGAAGAAGAAGGGCTACAACACGGCGGTGGGAGACGAGGGCGGATTTGCGCCGAGCTTGAAGTCGAACGTGGAAGCGCTGGAAGTGATTCTGGAAGCGATTGAGCTGGCGGGTTTCAAGGCAGGGGAAGAGATCGCGCTGGCGCTCGATCCGGCGGCCAGCGAGTTTTATAACAAGGACACCGGCAAGTACGTGTTCAAGAAGTCTGACAAGAGCGAGAAAAACTCGGAGCAGATGGCGGCGTACTGGGAAAGCTGGGTGCGGCAATACCCGATTATTTCGATCGAAGATGGTCTTGCCGAGGACGACTGGACGGGCTGGAAGATTTTGTCGGACAAGATTGGGCGCAAGGTGCAGCTGGTTGGCGACGATCTGTTTGTGACGAACTCGAAGCGACTGCAGCGCGGCATTGAAGAGGGTGTGGCGAACTCGATCCTGGTGAAGGTCAATCAGATTGGAACGCTATCGGAGACGCTTGACGCGATCGAGTTGGCGCGGCGGAATGGGTACACGTCGATCATTTCGCACCGCTCGGGCGAGACCGAAGATACGTTTATTGCGGACCTGGCAGTGGGGACGGGCGCGGGGCAGATCAAGACAGGGTCAGCGAGCCGGACAGACCGTATTGCGAAGTATAACCAGTTGCTGCGCATTGAAGAAGAGCTGGGGCAGACGGCGCAATTTCTGGGACGCGCGAGCGTGAATTGCGGGGAGTAGTCTGGTTTACTTTGCGGCTACCTGCCGGTCGAGTTGCCCTGAGTCTACGGTCTCACCATGGCCGGTGATGGTTTGGAAAAAGAGCTGATCGCCTGCAACCTCGACGACCATGAAGGTCCTGTCGGTGTCTATTCCGATAATTTCCAGGTCGTTAGATTTGCGGATATTGTGGAAACGCAGTTCGCCTGAATTTCCGACTAGATGTCGCCTTGCGCTGCGTTGGCGCGAGTTTTGCGGATAGAGGCGCGCAGGGCCTGACGGCGCTGCACGATTTCGGCGACATGGACGGTTTGACGGACGCCGGTGATGGAGGGGGCGTCATTTCTCTGTGCGATGTACTCGTTGACCCTGGAGCGGAACGTATCGATCGCAGCGTCATCGGCGGCCGTGAGGCTGGCGTTCGACGCGGGGCTGGCGGTCTGCCCGCGGCTGGGGATGGACGCGCCGAGGAACTGACGCGGCTGATGAGGTCTCCGGTCTGGTTCTGGTCGTGGTAGGTGAGCGAAAGGCGCTGGACCTGTGCGTACAGCCGACCGCGAAGGTCGTGGGTGACCCATTGCCCGACGCTGGTGGTGATGAATTTCTCAGCGTAGGTGCAGAGCGAACTGAGCACCGCAATCAAGAGCACAGCGATGCAGGCCAAGATGAGGATGTGCGTGGGATCGGTGCCGGCAAGCGATTGAATGGTGTGGTTGAGCCAGCCCTTGGATTGCTTGTGGTCCAGGACGTTGTCGAGGACAATCTTGAGGGACCAACTGCGTGAGCAGGTCGGCGATGCTTTCGCCCGAGATGGCGAACAGACCCAGCCACAACGCCCTGCGGTGCGGACGTGGAAGTTGCAGGATGGTGACGCGGCGTTTAGGCGAACTTTCCGGAGACATAGGAACTCAGACGCCAAGCAAGAACAAGGCGATGGTCAAGGCCTGCGGAGCCGTG
Source organism: Terriglobales bacterium (assembly GCA_038230455.1). Lineage (GTDB taxonomy): Bacteria > Acidobacteriota > Terriglobia > Terriglobales > Acidobacteriaceae > Granulicella. The sequence continues at coordinate 24,339 of JBBRNF010000009.1, read as the reverse complement.
CCGGGGTTTGACGAGCATTAGAACGGAGGCGTTGAACACGCCAATTCCGCTACTATGCATAGGTGATATTTATTTCGCGGTTACGGCTACGGCTATGTCTTACCCTAGCGTGTCTATTTTTGCTGTCGTGTGAGCGCACAGCTGGCGCTTACTCCTTGCTGACGCACGAACAGCTGATTGACCTTACGTGGAAAGATTCCATCGTGCCACTGCTGTTGAGCCGTTATCCAACACTGACGCCGGCGCAGCTGGAACATGCGCGAGCGTATGCGTATGGCGGATGCGTGATTCAGGACATTGGGTACTATCCATTTGGCAATCCGGCATTTTCCAACCTGACGCATTATGTGCGGTCCGGGGATTTCGTGGTGAACCTCTTTCGTAACGCCGGGAACGCGGATGAGCTGGCGTTCGCGGTGGGCGCGTTGTCGCACTACATCGGAGACAGCATTGGACACGCGACCGCGACCAATCTTGCCGTTCCGGTCGAATTTCCGAAGCTGGGCATGAAGTTTGGCAAGACCGTGAACTATGCCCAGGGCGAACGCCAGCATGTGCAGACAGAGTTTGCGTTCGACATCAATGAGATTTCTCACCATCGGATGGCGCCCGCGAAGTATCTGCAGCATATCGGGCTGGAGGTTCCGACGCGGCAGCTGGCGCTCGCGTTCTACCAGACCTATGGGGTTACGGAAGATTTCTCCGCTGCAAGGGGACGGCGCATCAATGTTGGTGGGTACCGCTTTGCGGTGCGCAGCTTTATTCCGAGGATTGCCTATGCGGTGACGCTGCTGCATCGAAGGCATGAACCGGCTGATCCGGCGTCACCAGAAGTAGCGCAAATGGACAAGGAGGTGGCCGCGGTCGCGGCCGACGGCAACTGGGACGCATACCGGACCAGGGCTGGGATTGGGACATACTCGCTGGCGGGATTGCTGTTTATTCTGCCGAAGATCGGGCCGCTCAAGCTGGTGTCCGTGAAGGGGCCAAATGCCGACACCGAGTCGCTCTACCTGCACAGCGTGTTGAATACGGCTACGGCTTTGCGGAGATTGTTGGCGCGTTTTACGCCGCCTCCGGCGACTGTATCTACAGCGGCTAGCGCGGCTGCGGCAGACAAGCACTCGGATCCCGCGCCGGGGCAGCCCCAGGTGGAGAAAAAATCGGCCAAGCAGCCGATTCCAAGGCAGACTGCCGATCCACGGCATCCGTTGTCGAATCGCGATCTGGATACGGGGCGGGTGGTGAAGCCGGGGGGGTACCCGTTGACGGACGACACGTACGCCGATCTGCTGCATCGCATTGCTCTGAATCCGACGCAGGCGATCCCTCCGGCAATCAAGGAGGACGTGCTGGCGTACTACGCGAACGCCGATGCGCCGATCACGACGAAGAAAAACGTTCGGCGCTGGGCTATGGTGCAGGCGGACCTGGCGACGTTGAAGACGATCCCGACGAGCAATGAGCCGGTGCCGTATCCAATGTATGGCGAAGACCTCGACGAGGGTCTGGACACGCCGTAGAGGCTAGGCGTCCTGCGCGTAGTTATGGAGTTCTTCCGGCGTGATGTCGATGTCGAACGCGGAGAAGAAGCCGGCGATGCGTTCGTCGTTGAAGCCGCGCTCGCGCAACAGGCGAATCTCGTCTCCGAGCATGGAGACGACTTGTTCGGTGGAGAACTGCTCTTCGTCGGTGCCTGCGGCCTGGCGCAGTTCGCGCGCAGCCCTGGCCACCTGATCTGCGGTGTAGGTTTTGTCGTTTGCCACGTTCTCTCCTGGGTTGCCAGGCGATTAGACACCGAATGGAAGACTTGCGTTGCCAGGCGTGAGGTTAAGCAGGGTAGACTGGCTTTGCCTTGAGTCGAGACGGGAGCGCAGATACGTCATGATTGTCGCCGAACACGAGTTTACTGACCTGCTGACACCAACAGGACCGATGCGGACCCATATTTTGCGACCCGCAGCCCCGGGGCGGTATCCCGGAATTGTGCTCTATTCGGAGATCTTTCAGGTGACGGGACCGATTCGTCGCACGGCGGTGCAACTGGCTGGGCACGGCTATGTGGTGGCGGTTCCGGAGATTTATCACGAGTTTGAACCTGCGGGAACGGTGCTGGAGTACGACCAGGCAGGTTCGGATCGCGGCAACGAGCTGAAGACCGCCAAAGAACTGAAAGCCTACGATGACGATGCGCGCACGGTGCTGGCGCACCTGGCCCAGAGGGCCGACTGTACCGGCCGGCTGGGTGCGATGGGCATCTGCATCGGGGGACATCTCGCGTTTCGGGCAGCGATGAATCCGGAGGTGCATGGTGCGGTGTGCTTTTACGCGACGGATATTCACAAGGGCACGCTGGCGAAGGGAATGGCGGACGACTCGATGGCGCGCGCTGCGGAGATACAGGGCGAGTTGTTGATGGTGTGGGGCCGGCAGGATCCGCACATCCCGACCGAGGGCCGGATGAAGGTGCTGGCCCGCCTGAACGAGCTGGGGACACGGCTGAACTGGCACGAGGTGAACGGGGCACACGCGTTTCTACGCGACGAAGGGGCGCGGTTCGATCCAGAGTTGGCGCGTTCGATGCAGGGGCTGGCGCTGGAGTTTTTCCATCGAACGCTGGCGGTGGGCGCTTAGCGGTTACGAGATGTACTCGCGGAGCCAGGGGTCTTCGGTGCGGACGAGTTCCTGTGTGGCGCCGTCGAAGACGATGCGGCCATCGTGCAGAACGAGGAACTTGGTGCTGTCTTCAATGCCGTTGTCGGGGATTTTTTCCATGCGGCCGTTCTGGTTGTTGAAGCGGTGCGTGGCGAGCGTGAAGGCGTCCTGCAGGCGATGGGTGACGAGCAGTGCGGTGGTATGGGAGACGTCACGCTGTTTGACGACCAGCTCGATGATGGTGGTGGAGGTGATGGGATCGAGGCCGCCGGTGGGGGAGTCGTAGAGGATGAGATCGGGCTTGTTAATGATGGCGCGCGCAATGGAAGCGCGCCGGCGCATGCCGCCGCTCAGCTCGGAGGGAAACTTGGCGATGGCTTTTTCGAGTTCGACAAATTGCAGGGCTTCGACAACGCGGGTGTGAATCTGGGTGGGGTCTACGTGCTCTTCGTTCAGGCGATAGGCAACGTTGTCCTCGACATTGAGCGAATCAAAGAGGGCACTCTCCTGAAAGACCATGCCGACGTGGGCGCGCATCTCGAAGATTTCGGAGTCGGTCATGGCGCGGAGCGATTTTGCGAAGATGAGGATATCGCCGGAGTCGGGTTCCATCAGGCCGTTGGCAAGCTTCATGAGGACGCTTTTGCCGACGCCCGCAGGCCCTAGAATGATGCGGGTTTCGCCGCGCATGACGCGGAAGCTGATATTGCGCAGGACGTGGTTGTCGTCGAAGCTGAGGGAGACGTTGCGAAACTCGACGATGGGGGTGGAGGACTCGAGCTCCACGGGCGTCGACTTGGGGCGGGTGACGGAGGTCATACGTTACCTGCCGAAGATGCCGATCATGAGTTGAGTGACGAGGAAGTCGACAAGGATGATCAAGACTGAGGACACGACGACGGCCTGGGTAGTCGCGCGGCCCACGCCCTGGGTGCCGCCCTTGGTTGTCATCCCGTAGTAGCAGCCGATGGTGGCGATGATAAAGCCGGAGAAGAGTGGCTTGACGAGGCCTTCGACGACGTCGCCGGCGATCAGGGACATGTACGCCGTGTGGAAGAAGGTGGAGCCGTTGAGGCGGAGGAGCGCGACCGAGATCAAGGCGCCGCCCGATGTTCCGCAGGCGTCGGAAATGATGGTGAGGAAGAAGAGCATGACCACGGTGGCGATGAGCCGCGGAACAACGAGCTTGCGGATGGGGTCCGTGCCGAGGGCGCGCATGGCGTCGATCTGCTCGGAGACCTTCATGGAGCCGATTTCGCTGGCCATGCCGGAGGCGTTGCGTCCGGAGACCATGAGGCCGGTGAGGACGGGGCCAAGCTCTTTGACCATGGAGAGCGCGACGAGGCGGCCGGTCATGCCGACGGCGCCGAACTGCTTGAGGGAGGTGGCCGATTGCAGGGCGAGAACGCAACCGGTGAAGAACCCGGTCAGGACGACGATGGGCAGCGAGCCTACGCCGATGGAATCCATCTGGGTGAAGATGTCGGCCCAATAGCGTTTGCCGGAGAAGATGTCGACGATGGCGCGCCCCGAGAGCAGCGCGTACTCCTGTACGGAGGCGACGATGCGCTTGGCGTAGACCTCTGGCGAGAGAAAGTTCATTCTTCGTGTGGCTCAGAGTATCAGATGCCGACGGCTGTTCGCCGGGTTCTGAGGTTCAGGTTACCTCGTCTAATCTGCGGAAGAGGCCTCAGAAATGCGAAAATACAGCGATGCCCAAATGGATGACAGCGGCGGTGCTGCGGGGCAAGGAAGACCTGCGGGTGGAACAGGTGGCGATGCCTGTGGCGGGGTGCGGAGAGGTGATTCTGCGCGTCGAGGCGGCGCTGACTTGCGGCACCGACCTGAAGGTCTATCGCCGCGGTTACCATGCGGTGATGTTGACGGCAGACCGACTGTTTGGGCACGAGGTGGCCGGGGTCGTTGCGCAGACTGGTAAGGGCGTGACGGGATTCAAGGTGGGCGACCGGGTGGTTCCTCTGAACTCCGCTCCTTGCGATAGCTGCGTTTTCTGCCTTCGCGGGCAGCAGAATCTGTGCGACGATCTGCTGTTCAACAATGGCGCGTACGCGGACTATATCCGCATTCCCGAGCGCATTGTGGAGAAGAACACGCTGCATGTGCCAGACGCGATGCCGCTTGAATATGCGGCGCTGACAGAGCCACTGGCGTGCGTGATGCGGGGGCTGGAAGAGAGTAACGCGCAGGCCGGGGATACGATGATCGTGCTGGGGGCGGGACCGATCGGGTTGTTGTTTATCCATGCGGCGTCGCTGGCGGGAGTGCACGTGATTGCCGTGGTGAAGCGAAAGGACCAGGTTGAGACGGCCAAGAAGTTTGGAGCGGAGCAGGTGTTGCGGATTGGGGATGTCGAAGATCCGATCGCGGCGGCACGGGCCATGACTCCGCAAGGACGAGGAGCGGACATTGTGATTGAAGCCGTGGCGACCGCCGAGGCATGGCAATGGGCGACGCGGATGGCGCGCAAGGGCGGGCTGGTGAACCTGTTTGGCGGGCCGCCGGCAGGGACGACGGTGGAGTTCGATACGAACCTGCTGCACTACTCGGATTTGACGTTGAAGGCGAGCTTTCACCACACGCCGGGGACGGCGCGGCGGGCGTTTGACCTGCTTTGCTCGGGCAGGTTTCGGTGTGCCGATTTCCTTACAGGGACGGCAACGATTGGGGAGCTGCCGGAGGTATTCGGCCGGATGATGGAGCGCCCTGCGGAGGGCGTGCGGCCGGACATCAAGACGGCGATCTTTCCGCATGGAAGGGAGGCGAAGCAATGAGTACGATGGCAGAGCCGACTTTCGACGATAGCTTGCGCGGCGCCCCCACGGTGTACCTTACACCTGACACAAGACCCACACTGGCTGAGGCGCAGGCGTGGTGCAAGCATCTCGCGACGACACACTACGAGAACTTTCACGTGGCGACGGTCTTCCTTCCTGCGGCCCTGCGACCTCACTTTCATAGCATCTATGCGTTCTGTCGGACGTCCGACGATCTGGGCGATGAGGTCGCGGACACCGCGACAGCCAGGCGGCTGCTGGCAGACTGGCGTGCGATGTTGCACCAGTGCTTTGAGCGGCCAGAACAGGCGAAACACCCCGTCTTTGTTGCGTTGCAGCCGACGATCGCGCAGCGGAAGGTACCGCGCGATCCTTTCGACGATCTGATTTCCGCGTTCGAGCAGGATCAGATCATCACTCATCATGGATCGATCACGAGTTTGGAGCGGTATTCGCGGTATTCGGCGAACCCGGTCGGGCGGCTGGTGCTGCTGGTGTCGGGGTATCGCGCTCCAGAGTACATGGCGTTGTCGGACGACATCTGCACGGGGCTGCAACTGGCGAACTTCTATCAGGATGTGGTTGAGGACGATGGGCGGGGGCGGAGGTATCTGCCGGCTGACGCGATGGCGAAGTTCGGGGTGACCGATGCGCAGATACAGGAGCGCCGGTTCAACCAGAACTTCCGCTCGATGATGAAGTTTCTGGTCGACGATGCGCGTGCGCGGCTGGCGCGCGGCGAGCGTATCGTGCAACTGGTGGATCGCGACCTGGCGGCGACGCTGGCGCTGTTTGTGAAAGGTGGTTACGCGATCCTGGACGCGATCGAAGCGCAGGACTACGACACTCTGCGGGCGCGGCCGGTGGTCACGAAGGCGGCCAAGGTGCGGCTGCTGGCGGGTGCGATGGCGGGCAAAGTGGCCGCGACTTTGCTGCCGGGGAAGCGCAAGGTGCGGGTTTGACCGCGGCCGAGGGCGTTGACGCGCGTACCGTTGAGGCCTACGCTGCCTGCCGAGCGATTGCAAAACGGGAGGCAAAGAATTTTTATTACGCGTTTCGCGTGCTGCCGAGGCACAAGTCGGACGCGATGTGCGCCGTATATGCGTTTATGCGAAAAGCGGACGACCTGGCGGACGACGAATCTCAGTCGCTATTAGAGCGGAGAGAAGCGATGTTGGCGTGGACAGCGAAGTGGCGCGCATCGCGCACCGCGCCGACCGATGACCTTGTATTTCTGGCGGTAAATGACACCCAGCGACGCTTCGATATTTCCGATGAGTTGCTAGCGCAGCTTGTGGCGGGGACTACGCTCGACCTCGAAGCCGCGCCTGCCGGGGTTCAAATTCTGGAACTGCATGGTGCCGATGGGAGTATCTCCGTGCAGATATATGAGAACTTTGCAGCGCTGCACCGCTATTGCTATCTGGTCGCCTCGGTGGTGGGACTGGTATGCATCAAAATCTTCGGCTACACGAGCCGCGACGCTGAGCAACTTGCCGTCGATACCGGCATTGCGTTTCAACTGACCAACATTCTGCGCGATGTGCGCGAGGACGCGGAGCGTGGCCGGATCTATATCTCCGCCGACCTGTTCCGGCAATACGACGTCGATCCTGCCCGGGTTTTCGCTCTGAACGCAGGGGCGACACTGGAGCCGAAGGAAGTAGCGCTGTTGAAGGGTGTGGAACTGCATGCGCAGACGATGTACTACTCGGGTGAGCAACTGATCCCGCTGCTCGATCGAGACTCCCGGCCGGCGATGCGCGTTATGCTGCGCATCTATCGTCGGCTACTTGACCATATCGCGGCTGATCCGTCGGCGATCTTTCGCCGGCGGGTGTCCGTGCCAACTTCGGAGAAGCTGAGGATACTGGGTGAAGGGGCGCTGGGATCGCTGAAGGCGCGGGTGCTGGGATGAGTGCGCGGGCGGGTGGCGATGTTCGGGACGATGTTCTGATTGTGGGCGCGGGTGTAGCGGGGTTGTCCGCCGCGGTAGCGTTGTCGGGCGCGGGTGCGCAGGTTTCGCTGCTGGAGCGCAAGCCGTTTGTGGGAGGCCGCGCGTATTCGTATCCGCATCCGGCTTTGGACGAAGTGATCGACTCGCAGCACGTGCTGCTGGGCTGCTGCACCAACCTTATCGATCTGTGCCGCTTGTGTGGGGCGGACCGCCATATTCGATGGTATGACCGCATCACCTTCCTCGAGCCAGGCGGTGGCCGCAGTGACATCGGCCCGGGGTTTTTCCCTGCGCCTGCGCAGTCGGCGGTCAGCTTTTTGAGTGCGTCGATGCTTTCCGCAGGGGACAAGATGCGTATAGCGCTGGGGCTGACGGAATTCCTGCGGGGCTATGCGGAGACGGATGAAGAGGCGTTCTCGGCATGGCTGAAACGGACCAAGCAGACCGAGCGCGCGATCCGGCATTTCTGGGAGCCGGTGATTGTGGGGGCGCTGAACGACGGGTTCGAACGCTGCTCGACGCGCTATGCGGGGCAGGTGTTCTATGAATCGTTCTTGAAGTCGGCGGAGGGTGGCCGCTTAGGTATACCGACACAGCCGCTCTCGGAGTTTTACGCATCGGCCTCGAAGCTGGCGGTGGAGCAGGGAACCAGGCTTGCCCTGCGGTCGAGTGTTGAGTCGATCGTGAGACTGCCGGACGGGGGATGGGGAGCAACCGCGTCGGATGGGGCGAGGTATGAAGCGGCTAGCGTCATTCTGGCGCTGCCGTTTGAGCAGACGTTTCGGCTGCTGCATACGCTGTCCGATAGCGAACCCGCGAGGGTGCAGGTGCTTCCGCTGGTGGAGCGCTTTGCACACGCGCCGATTACAACGGTGCATGTGTGGTTCGACCGTGAGGTTACCGGGCTGGATCACGCGGCGCTGCTGGACACGCGCATTCAGTGGATGTTCAACAAGACGCGAATACGGCGCGATGAGTCTGTGTCGCACGCAGCGCAGGGACAGTATCTGGAGCTCGTGATCAGCGCGTCCTTTGCGGAGCTGAAGCAGGGCCGGGAAGAGATCGTTTCCAGCGCTTTGGAAGAACTGGCACAGTTTTTTCCAGCAGCCCGGCAGGCGCGGGTCTTGAAGTCGGGCATTTTGAAGGAGGCGCGGGCGACGTTTTCGGTGACGCCGGGGCTGGACAAGTATCGACCGGCTGCAGCCACGCACAGTCCGGGGCTGTATCTGGCTGGCGACTGGACGCAAACCGGTTGGCCATCCACGATGGAGGGTGGAGTTCGGAGCGGACGCCTCGCTGCAGAGGCCGTCGCGGGGGCGGCGGGTATGCCAGGCGCGTTCCTCTCGCCAGATCTGCCGGCGACGGGGTTGATGACATTGCTGGAACGTTACAAAAAAGGCTGAGGCTCTGTGGAGTCTCGCTTCGTGAAAAGAAATCTTTTTCCGGGCGCAACTACGGCGGAGAAAGTCTGTTTACTCGAGCGAGTGTCCCACCCAGTCGACTTTTCCAGCACCAACCGCGCATAGCGTGGAGGAACCGTATGCAGTCTGTCCTGCCGTCGTGCGTTCGTCCGTTTCTGTTGATGATTTGTATCGCGGGTCTTGCCGGGTGCTCCGGTGGCGCCAATGGGGGCGGCGGTGGGACGAGCGTGCTTCCGTTGAGTGTGACCGTCACCGGTCCGGCATCGGCGCGGCTGCTGACGACCGCCCAGTTCTCGGCGAGCGTTGCGAATAGCCCCAACCAGGCCGTTACGTGGCAGGTGAACGGTGTGAGTGGAGGTAATAGCGCCGCCGGGACGATCTCCGCGGCGGGCCTCTATACGGCGCCGGCAGCTCTGCCTTCGCCAGCCACCGTGAATATTTCCGCCATCAGCCGGGTCGACAATGTGACTGCGGGGTATGCAACCGAGGCTATCTGGAACCCCGCGCCCGTGGTGACCAGCGCCGCAGCCACGCAGGTGGGAACCGGGCAAACATACTTTGTGGACGTCCTTGGCAGCGGATTTGTGCCGACTTCGGCGATACAGGTGGGCGGAGCTTCCGTAGCGACGACGTATGTTTCGGCGACCGAGGTACAGGCGAGTGTGCCGTTTGTTGCGGGTACTTCAACTGTCTCGATCGGTGTGTCGAATCCTGCACCGGGGGCGATGGTTTCCGGCGTGTACAGCGCGAAGATTTCCACGGTGCAGGTGTCGCTTACGGCTGCAGCGCGCCTGCTGGACCAGGCGACGTTTGGACCGACGGCCAACGATATACAGCATTTGCAGGCAGTGGGCGTTCCCGCTTACCTGACCGAGCAGTTTACGGCTCCGACCACGGCGCTGGCGGCGATCCCGACTAACCCGCTACCGGCAGTTTGCTTGTTGAATAACAGCGCGTATCCATGCGCGGAGTCGGAGTGGTGGACGGCGGCGGTGACGGGACAGGACCAATTGCGGCAACGCGTTGCATTTGCGATGTCGGAAATGTTCGTAGTGTCCACGCAGTCGATTCCGGGGCAGTCCATTCCGGCTTATCACAACATGCTGGCCAACGATGCGTTTGTGAACTTCCGAACGTTGATGCAGGATGTGACGCTGTCACCGGCGATGGGCGATTACCTGAATATGCTGAACAGCGCCAAGCCGGCGGCAGGACAGATTGCCAATGAGAACTACCCGCGGGAGTTGATGCAACTGTTCACTATCGGACTGTACATGCTGAACCAAGATGGAAGCGTGCAGACCGACAGCTCCGGCGATCCAATTCCTGCTTATACCCAGGCGCAGGTGCAGGCCTTCGCGCGTGCCTATACCGGATGGACGTTCGGGGTTGCGGGAGGAGGGACGCCTTCGAAGTTCCCGAATTCTACCTCGGACTGGGACGACCCTATGGGGCTTGTGGCGAGCCAGCACGATACGGCAGCCAAGACGTTGCTGAATGGCACAACACTTCCCGCCGGGCAGACGGGACAGCAGGACCTGAAAGGTGCGTTGGATAACATCTTCGCGCATCCGAACGTAGGACCGTTTGTCTGCACGCAGCTGATACAGCACCTGGTGACGAGCACGCCGACGCCGGGATATGTGGCCAGAATTTCGGCGGTGTTTGCCGATAATGGCAACGGGGTTCGGGGCGATATGCGGGCGGTGGTGCGAGCGATCCTGACCGACGCGGAAGCACGAGCGGGCGATACGAACCCGGCGTTCGATGGCGGACATCTGCGCGAGCCTACTCTGTTTCTCACCGCGATGCTGCGCGGGTTGAGCTTCAGGAATACGGATCCGAACGGGTCGTATTACTCGCTTTCCGGGCAGTCGGCGAAGCTGAACGAGCAGCCGTATCGGTCGAACTCCGTTTTCAATTTCTTCCCACCTGAGTACGTGATTCCGGGGAGCGCTCTGAACGCTCCGGAGTTTGGGATTGAGAACACGGCCACGGCTGTGCTGCGGCTTTCGCTTGCGGACTCGATTGTGAACAACAAGATCGCAGGGTTCAGCGTCGATCTGTCGAATACGAGCGGGTTGGGAGTGATGGCGGCCAACCCGGGCAACCTGGTGGACACGCTTGCCATGCTGCTGATGCACTCGCAGATGCCCGCTTCGATGAGGACGACGATCGTCAATGCCATCACGCCGCTGCCCAGCAATGCACAGCGGGTGCGCGTGGCGATCTACCTGATCGTCACGTCCTCGCAGTACAAGATCATTCACTAAACCAGCACCGGGAGGACCACCTATGAGCGCCAATCGCCGCAGCTTTATCAAGTACGCCTCGCTCGCCGCAGCAGGCAACCTGGCCGGGCTGCGCCCGTTCGGAGCGCTGAACTCGCTGGCTCAGACCACGTCGCAGTACAAGGCACTGGTGTGTATCTTTCTTTTCGGCGGCAACGATGCGAACAACATGGTAGTGCCGTTCGATGCGGCGGGGTACAACTCCTACTCTTCGATCCGGGGACCCCTGGCGCTGGCGCAGAACACTCTGTTGCCATTGACACCGTTGCCGAACTTCGCGCTGCATCCTAACCTGCCCGAGGTGCAGGCGTTATTTAATAGCGGTAATGCGGCGCTGGTGGCGAACGTTGGGACGCTGGTGCAGCCGATGACGCGCTCGTTGTACCTGGCGGGGAAGCCCGTGCCTTCGAACCTGTTTTCGCATCCGGACCAGCAGGTCGAGTGGCAGAATGCGGCTCCAAGTGGAGCGACGACGACGGGCTGGGCGGGGCGCATGGCCGACCTGCTGACGCCGTCGTACAACTCGGGTGCGAGCATCCCGATGATCACGTCGGTGGGCGGCGATACGTTGTTCTGCAACGGGGCGCAGAGTACGCCGGTGTCGGTGTCGCCGGGGAATCTGGGTGGAGCGAGCTGCTCGGAGGGCTCGGCGTGCGGTGCGCGGCAGGCGGCGGCGCAGGCGCTGCTGACCTTCAATTCCGGCGTTTCGCTGGTGACAGCGGACGATCAGATTACCTCGAACGCGTATGCGTATGCGCAGACGCTGACCGCGGCGACACAGTCTGTGACCGCGCTGAAGACGGTGTTCCCGGCCAGCGGGCTGGGCGCGCAGTTGAAGCAGATTGCGCAGATTATCCAGGTACGCGCGGCGCTGGGTGTACAGCGGCAGATATTCTTCGCGGGCATCGGCAACTTCGATACGCACTCCAACCAGGTGGCGCTGCAAAGTGCGCTGCTTGCGGGGATCAGCCCGGCGATCGCGGCGTTCTACCAGGCGACGCAGGAGATGGGCGTAGACCAGAGCGTGACGAGCTTTACTATGTCGGATTTCTCGAGGACATTTCAGCCGAACTCGAATACAGGCTCAGACCACGCCTGGGGGTCGCACCATATTGTGGTGGGCGGTGCCGTCAAGGGTGGCCAGATGTATGGGACTTACCCCACACTGGCGTTGGGCGGACCGGACGACTCGGGGTCGAACGGGCGCTGGGTGCCGTCGACGGCGAGCTCGCAGTATGCAGCTACGCTGGCGCAGTGGTTCGGGGTTCCAGCGGCGCAACTGCCGCAGGTGCTGCCGAATATCGCGAACTTCAGCGTCAACAATCTGGGATTTGTGTAGGTCTCCAACGGCCTACGTTCAACGCGTCAGCAAGACAACACCCACGGCGACAAACGCGGTGGCCAGCCAGCGGCGTTTGTCGACTCGTTCCCCGAGGACAAATTTGGCGGCGATGGCGTTGCCGATGTAGGTGAGGGACGCGATGGCTGGTCCGGCGAGGGAGAGGTCTGCGATCGAAAGCGCGTACAGCATGGAGAAGAAGTTTGCGGCCATGCAGAGTGCGCCTATCACGAACTTGACGCTTGAAAGCACGGCGCGGATTGTGCCGGGCAGGCCCACCCGCGCACGGATACGGTCGAGGTCGCCGAGGTCGCGCATACCGGAGGCGATCAGGACTTCGCCGGCGACGGCGATAGCTGCGACGAAAGCGATGACGGCCCAGACCTTCCACGCTTCTGTGGGATGAAAGACCGTGGGCATTATCGAGCAGCTCCGGCGTCCATCTGGTCGAGTTCGGGGTGCTCTGTGCGCGAAGGGCCGCCAGCGACGAAACCTACCGCGCAGACGATGAGTGCAATGCCGAGCCAGCGGGAGAGGGAAAGCTGCTCGTGCAGCCAGAATTTGCCGAGTAGCGCGATGACGACATAGCCGAAGGCGGTAGCGGGCATGACGAAGCTGAGGTCGGCCCAACTGAGCGCCGTGGTGTAGCAGGCGAAGAAGCCGATGAGGAGGACGATGCCGACGTCGACGAAGGGGTTGAAGAGTGCGTGCCAGAGGAGGTTAAGGTGGTGGATGTCGACGGGGCCGACCTGGGCCATGCCGCGGGCGAGCAGGGAGTCGCCGACGGATGCGGTGAGCATGATGGCGATGAGGACGGCGTATTGCGAGGGTTTAAGGCGGTGGGTCAAGGGAGGCTCAGAGTTGGTTGGAGTTCGATGGACAGCCGTCGGGGTTGTCCAGTCACTCCTTCAGATCAATGGCGCGTTTCGTGTAAGAGGCTACTGCGCAGCTCACGGCAGCGGATGGTGCCGGGACCTGCTGGATTTTGCATTCTGCGACGACGCTGGTCTGCCACAACTTCTGCTGCTGGACGAAGAGAGGCCTGCTCTCGAGCTTTACAGATTTGACTGCGGCGCGGTACGCACGCTCCATCGCGATGTCAGCGTCGCCGAGCGCCTGATTGGTACAGGTGGATAGCTCGATGGGCGATTGTGCGCGGGCGCAGTCGAAGCTCGCGCGAAGAGGTCTGCGCGTGGCTGAGTTCGGATTGGTGGCGAAGTCCACGGCAACTCCAGCCGCGCAAACCGCAGCCTCAGAGAAGTCCAGGGTCCCGCTCTCGGAGTTTATATATGCGCCGCAAAGCGTCCGCTCCTGTTTGTAGCGTGCCGTCGCATCGGCGGGGAACCGGGTAAGGAACGAGGCCTCGCACTTCTTTTCCACGATCGCAGCGAATCCAACGTCTGCGGAGGAACCCCAGCGGCAGCGCAAGAGGTAGTCGTTCGCTGCGCGGCAGGAGGGTGCTCGCTCCAATTGCCTGCTCGTAAGGTCTGCGTTCGGCTGGCCGAAGAAGTGACATGCCTGCGCAGCTGCTGTTGTAGCAATGCCGGGCCACAAAAATGAGAGTACAACGCAAAACCGGCCAGCTCTCGCTAACCGGTTGGCGTAGTGGAATGAACCAAGGCTAAGCATTCATGCTGACCGATTCCTGGGCTTTCAGGGCGTTTTCTTCCTTCATCTTGCGGGAGGCCTTGTTGCGCTGGGAGCGGAGCTTCATGAAGGATTTGGCTTCGACGTAGAGGCGGGGGACATCGCGGTTGACGATGGCCTTCCAGACGACGCGGGCCGCGGCCTTGGGGCGGAAGTAGTATTCGTCGTAGAACTTGTGAACCATTTCCATGACGTACTCGACGGGCAGGCCGGGGTACTCGATGTGTGCCATCTGGTGGCCGGCGTCATCTTCCATTTTCTGGTTGGTGATGAAGCCGTTCTTGGCGGCGAAGTCGTAGAACTCCGTACCCGGGTAGGCGTGGGCGATGGAGACCTGGATGGTTTCGCAGTCGAGCGATTTGGCGAAGTCGATGGTATTGCGGATCGACTCGCGCGTTTCGCCGGGCAGGCCGAGGATGAAGTCGGCGTGGATGATGAGGCCGAGGTCGTGACAATCCTTGACGAAGTCGCGGGCACGCTCGACGGTGGCGCCCTTCTTGATGTTCTTGAGAATCTGCGGGTCGCCAGACTCGAAGCCGACGATGAGCAGGCGGCAGCCAGCTTCCTTCATGGCTTTGAGGGTGTCCCGGCTGGTGGTAACGCGGCTGGTGCAGGACCAGGTGATGTTGAGGGGCTTCAGCTTCTGGCAGAGCTCGATGGTGCGATTCTGCTGGATGTTGAAGGTGTCGTCGTCGAAGAAGAACTCCTTGACGTGGGGAAAGTTTTCCTTGGCCCAGGCCATTTCGGCAGCGACGTCGTCTGTGGAGCGTTTGCGCCAGGCGTGGCCGGAGAGGGTCTGCGGCCAGAGGCAGAAGGTGCACTGCGCCGGGCAGCCGCGGGTGGAGTAGAGCGAGATGTAGGGGTGGAGCAGGAACGGGACGTTGTAGCGGGTGACGTCCATGTCGCGCTTGTAGATCTTGGTGGCCCAGGGCATGGCGTCGAGGTCTTCAACCTGCGGGCGGTCGGGGTTGTGCTGGATGACGCCGTTCTCGTCCTTATAGGAGATGCCGAGGATTTCAGCCAGCGGCTTGCCGTTGGCGAACTCCACGACCGAGAAGTCGAACTCGCGGCGGCAGACGAAGTCGAGGGTGGGGCACTCGTTGAGCGCGCGGTCGGGGTCGGTGGTAACCGGGGGGCCGACGAAGCAGATCTTCATGGTCGGATTGGCGCGCTTGATGGCCTCGGCCAGCGCATGGTCACCGTGCCAGCCGACGGTGGA
Organism: Terriglobales bacterium; assembly: GCA_038230455.1. Classification (GTDB taxonomy): domain Bacteria; phylum Acidobacteriota; class Terriglobia; order Terriglobales; family Acidobacteriaceae; genus Granulicella. Next base: position 9,015 of record JBBRNF010000009.1, on the reverse strand, counting down.
GGTGAAGAGCACGAGGAACTCGTATTGCTTCGCCATCTCGATGGTCTGCTCGGCGGTGACGTGGTGCGGCGGGGCGTCGAGGAGTTTGGAACCTTCGAGCATGCCGGCGGGATAAGCGAGCCAGACGGGGTACCAATAGGACTCGATTTCGCGCACAGCGGGCCAGCGGGAGCTGGCGCCACCATCGAAGTTTTCAAAGGAGGGCGGGTTCAGGAGCAGCGTCTTTAAAGGTGACATTCTATGCATAAGTTTACCATCCAGTTAGCCCTGCTGCCCATGAAACGGTGCAGCGGGCGGGTGTCTTCAGGGGTGCGTTGGGGGGATGGACGCGCCGGCTATGGTGTTTTTCAACCACGGGCCGAGCTGACCATTCTGGCGCATGAGGGAAACCTGCGTCTGGCGCAGCTGGAGCTCGGCGGAGAGGTATTCGACGAAGCGCTGGCGCTCCTGGATGCGCGCATTTTGCTCATCTTTAGGTGTCAATTGAGGGCCATCTGTGGATGTGGAGACGGCTTTAAGCTGGAGTTGGATGGTTTCGAGCTGGTCCTGGGCGAAGTCGCGGTCGAGGGAAGCAAGTTCGGCGCGGGCGGCCAGTTCGGAGGCGGCGTGCTGCAGCTTGAGGCGGCCATCGAGGAAGGTGAGGCGCTGACTGGCGGCTTCGAAGGCGGAGTGACGGGAGTCGGCGGCGGACTCACGGGCTTTGGCCTGGCGAACGTAGTCGAGCAGAGGGACGGAAATCTGGACGCCGACTTCGAACGAGTTGTGGCTGAAGGCGTTGTTGGCGAAGCGCGGGTAGTAGTCGCCGTAGCTGGAGCCGATGGTGCTTATGCGACTGTACCCGGCGGAGAAAGCGAATTGGGGGCGGAGGCGGTAGCGGGCATCGCCGTGAGCGGTGTAGTTTTTGGCGGTGGCGTTGGCGAGCGCGGCACGCATGCCATCGGTGTCTGCGATCGAACCTGTGGCCTCAGTTGGGGGGAGGAAGGCCGGGATGGAGCTGGCGATGGTCTCGGTGCGAGGGCCGGTGGCGCCGGTGATGCGGGCGAGATGCTCGGCGAGGTAGGCGATTTCGTCGTCGACGAGGAGTCGTTGCAGCTGCATCTGCACGTTCGTGCGGCGGGCTTTCGTGATCTCGATGTGTGGGTCGAGGCCGGTGGCGAAGCGGTCGTCGACGATCTGGACGAGGCGGGCGGAGAAATCGGAGCTTTGGGCGAGGGCGGCTTTGCGCTGCTGGGCGTTGTTGAGCGAGATATAAGTGGTGACCGTATCTTCCGCAACTTCGTTACGGGCTTCGTTGAGGGCGAAGGTGGCGGCGCTGACACCGGCGCCGGCGGCGCGGACGTAATCTTTCTGCGAGAAGTTGAAGACGAGCGATTGCGCGGAAATGCTGAAGACCACGGGAAGGCTGAGGGGGACGCCGGTTGAGCCGCCGTAGCCACCGTTGGTGGTGACGGACGGGATGTAGGTGTCGCGGGCTTCGGAGAGGGAGGCGCGGGCTTTGTCGAGATCGGCCTGGGCCATTTTCACTTTGGGGTTGTTGCGCAGGGCGAGGTCGACGGCGGTCGAGAGAGAAATTTGCGCTGAGGCGAATGGGGTCGTGAGGGCGATGATGCTGAGCAGGATTGACCAGAGCGCGGGCTTAGAAAATCTCATCCTGATCCTATTGTGGCTCATCTTGATTTTACTGTGCCAGCGCTTTGCGCGCAGGAGCGAAGTTGGCCGCGAGGGCGAGGGCGGCGCGGTACTCGGCCTGCGCGGCGGGCTTGTCCCCGGCGGCGGCGAGGAGCCTGCCTAGGTGCTCGTGGGCTTTGAAGGCGGGGGCCCCGTCTTCGAGCGCACCGCCGGAAAGATAGGATCGCAGAGCCTGTTGGGCGAGGGCGGGTTCGCGGCGCATCTTGATGAGGAGCAGAGCGCTGAAGTAGAGCGAGGGATCGCGCCGGGTATTGGCTGCGATGCTGCGCTTTACGGTTGCGGTGGCCTGTTCGTAGTCCTTGTTCCGCTCGAAGAACGCGGCGAGGTCGAGCCAACCGTCGGCGTGGGAGCTGGTGGCTTCGGCCAGGGCACGGAGTTCGCGCTCGGCGGTTGGGGTGTCTTTCTGCTTTTCGGCAACGAGGGCGCGGAGACGCCGGGCGCGGGCGGGGAGGACCGGCGCGACGCGGGTGGCGAGGGCGCGAGCGCGGTCGAGGCCGCCGCCAACGATGCCGGGAGCTTCGAGGTAGTACTGGGCAAGATCGTCCAAGGCATCGGCGTTATGGGGATCGAGGTTGACTGCGGCTTCGAAGGCGTCTTTGACTCGGTGGGCGAGCTTGAGGCCGGTGAAGGGGCCGGAGATGTCGGCCTTGCGACCGTAGACCCGGCCCATCCAGTCCTGCGCGACGCTATCGCGGGCAAGGCCATTGGCGATGGCGGCTTCGCAGTGCGAGACGGCTTCGTCCACGTGATCCTCGGCGTAGAAGGAGCGGCAGAGAAGCAGGTGAACCGCAGGGTCACGAGGGTTCGTGGAGAGCAGGGGCTGGAGTTGATCGATGGCTGTATCGATTCGGCCGAGCATGAGAGCTCGCTCTGCCAGGGCTTGCGGCGACGCCGGCGTCTGGGCGAGGCAGAGAGAAGAGGCGAGGAGAAGCGCTGTCGTGACGATTGACAGACTGCTGAGCTTGAGAGGGAACGCTCGCATGGACTTTCGCGTCATGTCAGGGAAGCGCCTTTACTTCCAGGTTGTCCTGGAGTTCGGCGTTGGACGGAGAACTCAGCACGACGCTGTCCCCATCGTTGATGCCGCCAAGAATCTGGACACGGGTAAGGTTCAAGGCCCCGACCTGCACCTCGGTGCGCTTGAGGCGTCCGTCGACGATGCGATAGACGAAGTTGCGCACGCCTTCGGTGCGCAGGGCCTCGCGGGGCAGGCTGAGTATGTTTTTCAGTTGCGAGACGGTGACGGTGACGGTGACGTTGGTGTTGGGGAGGAGGGCACCTTTGGCGTCGTCGACTGCGATCATGCACTCTCCGACGTTGCGGGTGCCGTAGGTGATGATGGTGCTGGGGGCGCGTTCGATGTGGCCCTGCCAGCTGGCGAAGGGCTTGGCGTCCCAGACGATTTTGACGGGCTGGCCGGCGGCGAGCTTACCGATTTCGGGCTCGTCGAAGTAGGCGCGCACCTGGATGCGGTTGAGGTCCGCCATGTTCAGGAGAGCTTCGCCGAACTGCACGAAGTCGTACTGGTTGACGGGTACGGAGTAGACGGTGCCGGCAAACGGGGCGCGGATATCGACGCCCGAGTAGCCGCTTTGCGCGGCGAACAGGGCTGCGCGGGCCTGCGAGACCTGGGCCTGTTGCGCGTTGACGTCGATGCCGCTGTAGCGTGTGGTGGCGCGGGTTTTCAACTGAGAGAGCCGAGCCTGCGCGTCGGAGAGACGCTGCTGGGCAGCGGCCACTTCACTGGCCGACGCCGAACCCTTTGCCTGCAAAGCCTGGGTAGCGGTGAGAGTGGCAAGGGCCTGCTTTTGCTGGCTTTGGGCATTGGCAAGGTCCGCAGAAAGGCTGTTGCGCTCTTCCTGATTTCCGCCGCTCTGCATGTTTTTAAGACTGGCGTTTGCGGACTCCAACTGGGCCTGGGCGGTGGCGAGATGGCTGCGCGCGTCGCTGTCATCCATTTTCAAAAGCGGCTGGCCGGCTGTGACGTGAGACCCGACCTGGACGAAAATTTGCTTGACGACGCCAGCCGAGGGAGCGTGGGCCTGGAAATCTCTAACAGGCTCTATTTTTCCGTTAGTCGAAACGACGCTCATGACGTCGGCGTGTGAAACTTTTGCGGTCCGGACTTCTACCTTGTCGCGAAAGTGGGAGCGCGCAACGAAGGCAAGGATGAGAGCCGCGACGGCAACGCCGATTCCAACGAGCCAACCGCGGGATGGGGAGGTTGATTTTTCAGCCATATGCGAAACGCCAGTATATAAGACTCACCAACGCGGCAGAATGAACCAAAAGATTGTTGGACCTGAGGCGAGTGGGGTGGGTGGGCGCGTCCATCCGGGGTAAAGCGCTCTATCGTCCGCACTGTCGTCGGCAGTTTAGGACTCCTGTTACGACTCCTGCCGCGCGTAAGTCCTTCTCACAGGTCTATGACGTCCATGAGGTCTATGAGGTCTATGAGGTCCAGGAGGTCCAGGCTTCTGGCGTGCGTGACGACTGCGGCTGAGGTTGCCGCCCGCTGCCGCCGCTACAGCAGAAGCGCAACAATCGGTGTAGTCTCAACTTGCCCCGGGCCAGAAACAAAGCGGTGAAGCCGCCCTTCACGAGGAGGAATAGATGCCGAGTCCTGCCCAGTCTGACCAAGAAGGGGTGTCCCCTTCCGACCCCGCCTCGATTGCCAATAGCCAAACGACTCCCCAAGGTGCGGGAGCAACGGCGACGAATGCGGCTACGAATGCGGCTACGAATGCGGCCGCGACTGCAGCTTCGAATGCAGCTTCGCAGGCCGGGCTCCCAACAACGCTGTCCGAACATCCAACGCAAGCTGAAGCGGCTGCGTTCGATGCCGTACTGAAGTCGTGTCGCGCTTTGAAGGAACAGTATGTCGACGCAAGGATCAGCTTTTACAAGGGGCATACTGTATTGCCAAGATGGATGTTTCGATTGGCAGGAGTTTTGACAATTCTTCTGAGCGTAACGCTTCCAGCCCTTGCCGCGGCGATCTTTCCGCATAAAGAGATTGTGCTTTCTGCGACGAGCATCGCGATCGCGGCTCTCACCGGCCTGAGTTCTTTTTACAGGTGGGATCGCACCTGGAGCGGTAATTCCAGCTCCCAGGTTGCCCTTGAACAGCGCGTAGCAAAGTGGGAACTTGAGCTAACCAATGCGCAGTACCTGCAGGCCCCTGCCGATCGCATCATGCATCTCTACCAGGCCACGAATGATCTGCTCACCAACGCCAGCACTATTGTGTCGTCGGAGAGCACGGGGTTTTTCAGCGGCCTGCAATTTCCGCAGCAAAACACGACGGCGAGGTCAAACACACCGCCCGGGGCGTAAGCCGGACGCGTTCGGCATACGCTAACGAAATCTGGGCGGGCTGCGGACGGCATATCGGAGAACGACCACGCCCTTCGCGAACCGTCGCTGCTCGACCAGTTCGAGATCGAGCCGAACACCATGGGGGAAGAACCGCTTTCCGCCGCCGACGACGATTGGATGAACAATCATCAGGAGCTCGTCGACAAGACCTGCATGGATGGCTTGCGCGGCGAGTTCAGGCCCGGACACAGCAAGGTCGAGTTGGGCATTGGCCTTGAGCCGCCGGATTACGTCAGGATCGAATGAGCGCTCGATTTTTGTCCGTTGGCTGCGCGGTTCGGCGAGGACCTGCGAGTAAACGATTTTGTCCGCGGCCTGCCATCGGCTGGCAAAGTCTCGTAGATATTGCGGCTGACCGGAGATGGTGTGTGCGGTTTCCCAGTACACCATTTTTTCGTACATTTTCCGTCCGTAGAGAAAGGTGCCGAAGACAGACACAAGTTTGCATACAGCGATGTGCAGCTCTTCGTCAGCGTCAGCGCCCCAGCCAAAGCTGCCATGCTCGTCTTCTGTGTACCCGTCGAGCGACATGTTTAAGGCGTAGATCAGCTTTGCCATGCTTCTCACTCCCGGGCAAATCGAAGACCTCTTTCCGGCTCATCGTAGCCAACAATGAGCGTCTTTGACAATTTGAAAAATTAGTAACGGTAAATGCGTTTCTTTCGTTGAGCGCCGCAGGCGAATGTGGAGAGTAGCAATTCTGCGCGGTCAATCGGAGGCCGGGTTGGGCGTGGCGACAGGCGATGGGGACGGGCGCAGGGCGATGATTTCGAGTTCCCAGCCGCCGAAATCGGGATGGGAATTCTTGTTCAGGCGGAAGGCGAGATCGACGAGTGAGCCGGGCGTGAGCGCCCAGGACGCGGCGCACTCTGCCCAGTTGACGCGGCGGGTCCAGGCCATGCCGCTCCAGGGTCTGCCGGGGTTTGAAGGGTCTTCTACCGACAACCGCAGATGGCGCTCCTTGACGACTTTGATGGCGGTGGCGACGCGCAAACGGCGGGAAAGGAAGAGGGGTTCGCGGTTGCCCATTCCGAAAGGACCGAGGCGCTCATAGCAGTCGAGAAATTCCGGGGTCAGTTCGGCAAGGAGGACTTCGATTTCGCATTCCAGCTCGGGCGTAGTGGGCTGCGTGGTCAAGCGACGCTCGGCTTCGAGTACCATGCGATGGCGGAGGTCTGCTATGCGGCTGGCGGGCAGGGAGAAACCGACCGCGTGGGCATGGCCGCCGAAGCGGGAGAGCAGGCCGTCGGGTTCGGTGTGGTGTACGGATGTGAGCGCGTCGAGCAGATGGAAGGCGGCGATGGAGCGCCCGGAGCCATAGGCCTGGCCGTCTTCATGGGCGAGTACGAGGGCAGGGTGGCCGGTGCGGTCGACGACGCGCGAGGCGAGGATGCCGATGACGCCGCGATGCCAGGCGGGGTCGTCGAGGATGATGCAGGCGGCGAGGCCGGTGGGTTCGAGGCGCATGGTGTCGATGCGGCGCTCGATTTCACGGAGGGCTTCGGCTTCTACGGCGCGGCGGTCGTCGTTGAGGCGGTGGAGTTTTTCGGCGAGCACGCGGGCGGCGACGGGGTCTCGGGAAAGGAACATTTCGACCACGTCGGAGGCGATGTCCATACGACCGGCGGCGTTGATGCGCGGGGCCAGCCGAAAGCCGACGTCGCTGGCGGAGATGGGGAGCGCGGGGTCGATCTGCGCGAGTTCCATGAGTGCGCGGAGGCCGGGAGCGGAAGGCTTGCGAAGCTGGCGAAGGCCGAGCGCGGCGATGACACGATTCTCTCCGGTGAGCGGAACGGCGTCGGCTATGGTGGCGATGGCGAGCAGCTTCAGGAAGGAAGGCAGGGTCTTTTCGTGCAGGCTGGCGAGCGCGGCGGGTGTGGGGTCAGCGCTTTCGAGAAGCGCCTGGGCAAGCTTGAAGGCGACGGCCGCTCCGCAGAGTTCCTTATACGGATAGAGGCAGCCGGGCTGGTTGGGGTTGAGCACGGCGATGGCTTGAGGGATACCTTCGGCGACATCGGGCAGATGGTGGTCGGTGACGATGAGGTCGAGTCCTAAACGGTCGGCTTCGCGTGCGGCAGCGAAGGCGCGAATGCCGGTATCGACGCTGACGACGAGGCGAACGCCCTGGGCGGCGGCGGACTCGAGGCGGGCTTCCGCGATACCGTAGCCCTCGCGAATGCGATGCGGGATGTGGTAGCGAACCAGGTCCGGGGCGGCAGGGACGCCGAGGGTGGCGGCGAGACGCTCGATCGCAGTTTTGAGCAGCACGGTGGCGATGGTGCCGTCGACGTCGTAGTCGCCGTAAATGAGGATGGGCTCTGCGTTGAGAAGAGACTGGCGGATGCGGCCGACCGCGAGGTCCATACCGAGCATGAGGCGCGGATCGTGCATTTGCGCGAACGAGGGTTGCAGGAAGTCGCGGGCCTGCTGCGCAGTGTGGAGGTTGCGGCAGAGCAGGAGGTGGGCTATGGCGGAGGGTAGATGGAGTTCCTCGGCAAGGCGCTGGGAGGCAGCGTCATCGGGGGTAGACGCGGTCCAGAGTGCGTTCAGCGTGTCGTGCAAAGCTGTGGTTCCTGCCTGAAATTTCTGGTGCCGATCAGTCGTCTTCGCCGTCGTCGACGACGATTCCGCCCATGCCGGAGACGGTATCCATAAGGTCCTGAAACTGGTCGTACCATTCGGTAGCGGTTTCGTACAGGAACATGATGCCTTGATGGGCGAAGCCGAGCTGGAGGTAGCCGGTCTTGCCTGTGTACTGCATGAGGTCCTGTGCCTCGTCGAGTGCAATGGCATCATGATCGGGGAAGTCGTCGTCGCGGACCTGGCCGATAAGCGTGGCTACGTCTTCCGGTTCGAGGACTACTTCGCTCATGGTGACGAAGGCAGCGCCGGCGGACTTGGCGAATTCGACGAAGTCCTTCCAGCCATCGGGGTTGTCTTCTTCAAAGATAACGGTCGGTATGTCCTCGCTTACGAAGGCGGTCATGCGGCGCAATCCATGGCCGGAGATGAAGGCGACCATGTCGTCCTTAACGGATGTTAAATCGTCGATCGGCATAGGCTTCTATTCTCGCAGAAAGGCGGAAGGCGCGCTGCGATTTGTGCAGGCGTGGATGTTGAACGCCCCGACCGACTGCGGCTTCTGGATGCGTCAGGATATGGGTGGTGCGGATACGGTGGTGCAGATGCGGGTGGTGCGGATGCGGGGGGGCGCGGGTGTGTGGCAGGAAGTAGTGGGGTGTGGCGAAGAGGACGCGGCTATGCGTTACACTCATAAGCGCCCATGATTTTTTCTAAAGACTATGTAGGTTACCTGGCGCGCCAGACGGTGAAGCAGCTCGTGGCCGCGAAGATGATCAAAACGGACAAGTACCAGGTTGTCAACGAGCGGGTCACCGCCGGGATGATCGACGAACTGTCGCTCGAGGACCGCATTAATGATGAGGTCCGCGTGATACTGGAAGCGTTCCAGGACGACATGCTGAAGACTGGCGCCAGCTACCCGGAGATGTTCAAGAAGGTGAAGCTGGAGTTGGCGCGCAAATACAAGGCGGTGCTATGAGGATCAGCCGCGACAAGCTGAACAAGCTGGCCCATACCGTGGCTGACACGCTGGCCGAGATTGACGACGTCGAGTTTCTGGAGGATCGCAACACGATTCGTCAGGAAGCGCGCAAGGCTCTGGAGTCGCTGCTGATGGCGGAGATGAAGATCGATGCGGCGGCGCGGCTGAAGATTGCGTCGCAGCGGAAGATCATCATGGAAGGCTCTCAGGAGTGGGACATTCTGTACCGCAAGTACTACAATGACGAGGTCAAGAAGCTGGGGCTGTAGGGTTGTGCCGCCCGGCGGACTTGCTATACTAGGCGAGTTGCTGCGGGGCTTTGATCTCGTTCGATGGCGTTATGGTGTAACTGGTTAACACGTCGCCCTCTCAAGGCGAAGAGT
>JBBRNF010000008.1:0-246941 GCA_038230455.1 Terriglobales bacterium | reverse complement strand
GGCCACCATGCGACCGACGTCGTCAGAAAGGCCTTGATGTCCTGCTTGAGCGCGGCAAAGTCAAGGCTCTCGAACGCGGCTCTGTAATCAAAGTCAGGGCCAAGCGGGTCGGCTTGAGGGCCGTTCTGGTGAAGCAGCTCACCTTTAGGCGATTTGGATACCAGTCTGAGAGCGCGGGCGGTGTTCCAACAGCACCACCAATCCGATCGCCGCCAAAGGGACACTTCCCCTCCATGACGAAGGTTTCGCTGTTGACGTTCGCATCCTTGTTGAGGGGTTTCGTCTGGTTCAAAATTGCTCTCCTAATCACATAGCTGTTGATCAAAACGTGGCGTTTGGGGGATGAGTGCCTGCTCTTAAAGCTGCCCTTGCTCGCTACAATGGCGAGCGCTTTGTGTCGGGAAGCGTACTGAACTGCGCGGGAAGGCGCCAGGTTAGCGGGGGGGTGGAGTGCTCTCCATTTATCACCAATTCAAGTCAAGTCGATGCCTCCCGAGGCTTGGGGCTAAAAGCCGGCATCGATTGGCTTCTGATCGATAGTCCGAATTAGGGGCCGCTTTCGTGACAAGGTACCGAGAGCAAATTGGAGAAATCGTGGGCTTACCGGAGATGGAACAGGGAAGAAGATACCCTGATGCGGGAGAAATTATTCCCTGATGCGTTCTGCGCCAATCCCTCTAATAACGCATGTAAGTGATTATTTTGATGAGACTTAGAGACGATGTTGCCAGCGTGACCCACGCCTCAAAGCGGCGAAATCACTGCTAATTTCCCTGTTTGCAGGGAAATGCAGTCAGAGACGAGTTTGCCCCAGACTGCCAGCACCGCCATCCTTCAAAGTGGCAACCTGCCGGCGGTCGAGAAAAGACGCAAACGTGACACCCTCCGCCGATGTCGAAGTTGTACTCGCCGGGCCTTACCAGCGGGCTATCCTGGCCAATCTACTTGAGCTGTATCTGCATGATTTCAGCGAATTCCACGATGTGGCGCTGGGGGCCGATGGCAAGTTCGGCTACAAGTCTCTTCCGCTTTATTGGAGCGAGTCCGGTCGTCATCCGTTTCTTCTTAAGGTAGATGGGGGATGGGCGGGATTCGCTTTCGTAAAGACGGTGCCGGGGGTTTTGGGCGACGAGCGTGTCTGGGATATGGCGGAGTTTTTCATCGTTCGTGGACTGCGCAGACGAGGGATAGGAACTGAGATCGCCCATCAGGTGTGGCGGCAGTTTCCCGGCCTCTGGCAAGTTCGCGTCATGGAATCGAACGCGCCGGTACTTGGTTTCTGGATCAATGCCATCACCACATTCATGGGTAAGCCGATACGATCGGCTCGCGTGCAGGTAGATGGGCAGGTCTGGCACGTTTTTTCTTTTGAGTCCAAACCCGGCCTTCACGAAGTGCCCCCGCGTGCGGGGCAAGATTTTAAAGAAGTTGGCTAGCGACCTGGGCAGTAGCTTTAACCCACGCCACCCGCGGAACCGAGGAGAGCGGCGGACGTGATTCGGCGCTCTGCGCTGTCTGCACGAGCGTCCAAGACGCATCCGGCCCGTCCCGGCTACCGGTCATAATTAGCTTGATCTATCTCGTTGACGCGGCTGTATGATTACCTCGCTATCCTGAGCACCGAGACTTCGTAGTGTACGTTAAATCGTTGCCGAAGGCCCCAAAATGATATCCGGTCGCTCAGCCCGCTTCTTGAGCCTTACCACCGCCGGCCTTTTCCTTGCAGGCTGTTCCACAAACTCCTTGGTCGGTCCGCTACCCAGCGTGGAAGGCATATCCGGCTCCATCTACGGAGGCCAACAACCCGTCTCTGGAGCTACGGTCCAGCTGTATGCCGTCGGCACAACGGGAGACGGCTCCGCCGCGACTGGGCTGTTGACGAGTGCAGTCCTCACCGATGGCAACGGTCGCTTCGACATCACCAACCGCGATACCTGCCCGTCAGCCTCCACGCTGGTCTACCTGACAGGCACAGGCGGCAGTCCCGCGCCCGGCGTCGCCAATGCCCAGATCGCCTTGATGGTTGCACTCGGACCCTGTGGCTCGCTAACTCCTTCCACCTTTATCAATGTCAACGAGGTCACGACGGTCGCAGCTGTGTATGCGCTCGCTCCCTTTATGACGTCGTTCTCTGCGATAGGTTCCGGCACGTCGGATGCCGCCGCTCTGGCCTCTGCTTTCGCTTTCGCCGGTTACTTCGCCAACTCGGCGACGGGCTTGAGTCCCGGAACCAACGTACCGGCGAACTATTCAGTGCCTGTTGCCCAGGTTTACACCCTTGCGGACGTCGTCGGGGCCTGCGTCAACTCTGCCGGCGGCGTGTCGGGGGACGGTTCGCCATGCGGGAGCCTGTTCGCGCTCACCAAGCCGACCGGGGGGACAACGTCCACCGACACAGTTGGCGCGCTGCTCAACCTGGCTAACAACCCAACCCTCAATACGGCAGCTCTCTACAACCTGATACCACCAACTGCTCCATTTATTCCCACACAGCCCTTCGTCCCACCCGACTTCTCGCTTCGGCTGTTAGCCACCTCCTTGTTCACGGTGTCCCCTTCCACGGTTACCTTCTCTCCAACTCCCGTCAATTTCACCCAGCCCACCCAGACGATCACCGTAACTAACGGCACCTCCGCAGGGGTGAATATCGGTTCGGCCTCGATCTCGGGGGTCAATGCGTCGGACTTCGCGCTTGTACCGCAGCCCGGCTCGGACTGCGCCATTACGGTCCCTGCAAACACTACCTGTACGTATCAGGTCTCGTTTACACCTTCCGCGCCAGGAACCCGCGCCGCCTACTTCGTTCTCAACAACACGTCTGCCAACCCAAGCATCGCGGTTGCGCTCGCGGGAAGCGGCGCCGCCGGTTCAGCCGGTCCCGTGACGCTGACTCCGTCGAGTCTCGCATTCACCTTACTGGGCGTTCCGCAGGCGCTCACCTTTACCAACTCCGGCTCGACGCCGCTCTCCATCAATGCCATCCAACTCTCGAGCGCGGCTTACCTGCAGACGAACAACTGCGGCTCGTCGCTGCCTACGATGTCGTCCTGCATCATTAACGTGTCGGTGACTGCCTATTCGGGCTCCTCGGCGGCGACACTGACAGTTGTCGACGACGCCGCCACGGGGTCGCAAATTGCCAACCTCACCTTCGCCAATTTAAATACTGCCGGCTTTCCGTCAACTGTCGATTTTGGCGGCTGGGCGATAGGAACCTTACCTTCCCAAATCCTGATTATTGTCGGACCGGGTGTTTCCGGGAGCTTCAACTTCACGATCACGGGACCAAATGCAGCGGACTTTTCCTTCGGGGGAAGTTCCTCTACAACCTGTGCGTATAACTACCGCTTCAACAACCGATGCAATCTCGGTATTAACTACACGCCTTCCACGGTTGGAACGAGCACCGCTTACGTGAACATTGCAGGCGTCGGTCGATTTACCTTGATGGGCACCGCCGACCCTGCAGGCGTAGATTTCGGCCTTTATCAAACAGTCAATCCTCCGACTGGCTACTCTGCGCCGATTACCGCAGTCAATCTGGGCAGCTCCCCCTTCGGCGCACCGGCGTTGGCGTCGTTCGACATCCAAAACACCGGCACCGTTTCGCCCCTTTCACTCAAGGCACCCGTGATCTCAGGGCCCAACGCCGCCGAGTTCGCGGCGACGACGCCTTCCTGCAGCTCCGGATGCGTCCCGACGATTACCTTCACGCCATCCGCGGCGGGGACCCGATCAGCGACCCTCACCTACACCGATACTGCGAACACTGTGACTCGGACGTTGGCTCTCAGCGGTATTGGGACGACGCCGATACCCATTCTCAGCCCAACGGGGCCTTTCTATTTCTCGAACGTTCCGGTAGGCACAGTCAGCGCTTCGCAGACTGTCACTGTCAGCGCCTACCAAAACCATCCTGTTCAGGCCTCCCTCGCCCCTATCAACAACGGCGGGCCTCAGCCATTCATCTTTACCGGTCCCACGTTCTGCTCCTCTACGCCGTGCACGCTCAGCGTCGCGTACGCGCCAACCTCCGCGCCGGCCGATAATGGGGCTAACGCGTATGTGGTCGCCACCGATACGGTCGGTCTAACGTTCGGCAGGATCCAGACGTACGGGCAGATCGCACCCCTTGCCTTGGTCAGCTATAACCCAACGGCCTTGACTTTCCCCGCGCAAGCCCTGAACACGGTGTCCGCTTTGCAGACAGTGACTTTCACGAATACCGGCACCACGGTGCTTGCGCTCACATTCTCGGTGACGCCGTACGGCAACTCTCCGACACCGGACTACACCCTCGTCAATCACTGCCCCGCGTCTCTGGCCATCAGCGCCAGCTGCACAGTGGATGTGCGATTTGCACCGGTCTCCACTACCGGCACTTTGCTTACGAACCTTGTGATCAACGGAACGAACGTGCCGCTATACCTTGACCTGAGCGGAACGGCCTTCTAGCGTCGCGCCGGCCCAACAACTGGCTTCGGTGCTCGTGTAGATCGAGAGCCCGACGGATCGGCAGGTCTGGCACGTTTTCTCTTTTGAGTCCCAACCCGGCCTGTTAGCGGCTGGTTCCGACCTGCGGTCGAGGATGTTTGCGTCAGCCTCGATAGATGTACCCGGCCGCCACTCGGACAAAGGCCGCGAGGTCTTTCGTGCGGGCGGCTTCGTCCCGCCCCAGCTCCGCCGCCATGAGGTGCGAGACTTCCTGTGCGGCGTCGAGCGCGGCGCGGGCGTTGAGGAACAGGGCGCGGGTGCGGCGGGCGAGGATGTCTTCGACCGTGCGGGCCTGCTCTTCGCGGATGGCCCACAGTATTTCCCGCTTGCGATAGGGCAGATCGGGGTGGAGGCGGTCGTTGAGGGCGGGTGAGGTATCGCCGAGCGCGGTGAGGTGGGGTAGGTCGGAGCCGTAGACCTGGTCGGATTCTGCGACCGAGCTCTGGGAGCCGGGTTCGATCCAGCCGTGGAGCGGCAGGGTGGAGGTGCGAGACGGGGCGGCGAGGAACCCGGCTACCGTGGCGGCACGGTTGATCGCGTCTTCGCCCATCTTGCGGTAGGTGGTCCACTTCCCTCCCGTCACCGTGACGAGGCCAGCGGCGGAGACGAGGACCTTGTGGTCGCGGGAAAGCTTGGAGGTGTTGGCAGAGCCGTCGCCGAGCAGAGGGCGGAGCCCGGACCAGACGCTGAGGACGTCGCTCGGCTGTATGGCGCGGCCCATGTATTGGCGGACGTGGTCGATGAGGAACTCGGTTTCGCCTTTCGTGGCGAGTGGGTCGGGGGCACTCGATGGAACCGGAACGTCCGTGGTGCCGACGAGCAGATGTTTGTGCCAGGGAATTGCGAACAGGACCCGGCCGTCGGCGGTTTTGGGGACCATGAGCGCGTCGGCGCTGGGCAGGAAATCGGGGCGAAGGACGAAGTGGCTGCCCTGGCTGATGGAGAGGGTGGGTGCGACCGCGCCAGTGTCCATCTGCAAGACCTGGTCGAGGAAGACGCCGGTGGCGTTGATGACGACGCGGGCGAGGGCGTCGAATTCCGTGCCGGTTTCGGTGTCGCGAAGCTGAACGCCTTCTATGCGGCCGTTGCGCTCGAGAAGGCCGACGGCGTCTACGTAGTTGATGGCGGTGCCGCCGAGGTCTTCCAGCGTGCGCATCAGGGATATGGCGTAGCGGGAGTCGTCGAACTGGCCGTCCTGGTAGAGGATGCCGCCCTTGAGGCCTTCGCGGTTGACGGTGGGCAGGCGGGCGACGGTTTCGGCCGGCGAAAGCAGGAGGGATTTGCCGAAGGAGAGGCGCCCGGACATCAGCTCGTACATTTTGAGGCCGAAGCCGTAGTAGGGCACGCCAGCCCAGGTGTAGAGGGGGACGACGAAGCCGAGCTTATGGACCAGATGCGGCGCGTTGCGCAGCATGTAGCCGCGTTCTTTGAGGGCGTCGAGCACCAGGTTGATGTTGTACTGCTCGAGGTAGCGAACGCCGCCGTGCACCAGCTTGGTGCTGCGACTGGAGGTGCCTTTGGCGAAATCGTCGCGTTCGACGAGCAGGGTGCGATACCCGCGTGAGGCGGCTTCTACGGCCGCGCCCAGGCCGGTCGCCCCGCCACCAATGACGAGGACGTCCCACTGGGGGGTCTGATCGACCGCGCGAAGGCGCGCCGTACGGGGGTCGGGTGCTGGCTGGGCAGAATGCAAGCGTTTACCTTTCGAATCGGATGGCGTCCAGAATCAGATGCTTGGGCAGGATGAGCTTATCAGCAGCGTGTGTGGAGGATGGAACTCTCCTCGATTGGTTAGAATGGTATCGAAAGCCAGTATGACCCGCTTCCCTGCAAATTTGAGGCGCAGACCAGGGTAGGGGCGGCATTCTGCACAGGCACCCGGAGTACTCTCGGACTACGGCCCGGCCCAGCGTTCCGAAACATCGTCTCGAGACTCACTCAGACCGGCGACCCATCAATGGTCGCAGGCTCAAGCCAGACAACGAGGGTTCATGTGCGGTATTGTGGGCGTTTTCGGACATAGTCCGGTAAGCCAGGTGATCTACGATTCGCTCTCCATGCTGCAACACCGCGGGCAGGACGCGGCGGGTATCGCTACTTTTTTCGAAGAGCGTTTTTATCTGCATAAAGACAATGGCCTGGTGACGGACGTGTTCGACTCGGCCAACATGGCTCGTCTGCTGGGAACCATGGGGATTGGGCATGTGCGCTACCCGACTGCGGGCTGTGCGTCGGTGGCGGAGGCACAGCCGTTCTATGTGAACTCGCCGTATGGAATTGTGTTCGCGCACAACGGAAACCTGACCAACGTTGCGAACATTGTCGAGAGCCTGTTCAAGACGGATATGCGGCATTTGAATACGACCTCCGATTCCGAGGTCATGCTGAATGTGTTTGCACATGCGCTGACGCGGCGGGCGGCGGTGAAGCCGAACGAGTACGACATCTTTGCAGCCGTCGAAGAGGTGCATCGGCGATGCAAGGGTGGCTACGCGGTGATCACGATGATCGCGGGCGTGGGGATGGTGGCGTTCCGCGACCTTCATGGGATACGGCCGCTGGTGTTCGGCAGTCGTGTGGATGAGGGCAGGACGGAGTACATGGTGGCTTCCGAGAGCGTGGCGCTGCAGGTGTCGGGCTTCGCCGTGGAGCGCGACCTAGCGCCCGGCGAAGTGGTGTTCGTCGACATGCAGGGCGAGCTGCACACGCATGCGAGCCTGCTGGCTCACGAGAAAGCGCCATGCCTGTTCGAGTATGTGTACCTGGCGCGGCCGGACTCGGTTCTGGATGGGGCTTCGGTGTACGAGTGCCGCATCAATATGGGCATCAAGCTGGCTGCGAAGATCAAACGCGAGTGGGCCCATGTGCCGATCGATGTGGTAGTCCCAATTCCTTCAACAAGCCGGGTGGCGGCGCAGGAGATGGCGACACGATTGAACATTCCATATCGCGATGCGCTGGTACGAAACCGGTATGTGGGACGGACTTTCATCATGCCGGGACAAGCGCAGCGCAAAAAGTCGATTCGTAGAAAACTGAACCCGATACCGGGCGCGTTTCGCGGGAAGAATATTTTGCTGGTGGACGATTCCATCGTCCGCGGGACGACGATCCGGGAAATTATTGCGATGGTGCGTGAGCAGGGTGCGAAAAAGGTTTATGTCTGCTCCGCCGCGCCGCCGGTGCGATTCCCAAATGTGTACGGCATCGATATGCCAGCTCGGTCGGAACTGATCGCGAATGGAAAGACGACGGAACAACTGGCCAGGGACATTGGCGCCGACGAGTTGATTTTTCAAGACCTGGACGATTTGAAGGATGCGATCAGCGAGGCAGCCCCGGGGCTGACGCACTTCGACTGCTCGGTCTTCGACGGGATTTATGTGACCGGCGATGTGACCGAGGAGTATCTGCACACGCTGGAACAACAACGAAACGACGCTGCAAAACATACGGAAGATGTCGCCAGCCATATCTCAAGAAATCTCTCCGCGCAGCTCTGAGGGCGCGTTGACGGTGCGCATACTCGCAGGGCCGAACGCCATGACCGCGTTCGAAGCCGAGCGGCTCTGTGCGCGGTTACGGGCGGTGGATGCAGGCGTTCGGAGTGTCTCGGCTTCGTATTTGTATGCGCTCCAGTTTCACGGCGGCGAGGTCGATCCTGTGCGGCTGCGCGAGCTGCTGGGCGACGGTATGGAGGCGAACGCGGGGACACGAGTATGGATTGCGCCGCGTACCGGAACGCAGTCGCCGTGGTCGAGCAAGGCTACCGACATTCTGCGCAATACAGGCTTTGAAAACGTGCAACGCCTGGAGCGGGCACGGGTAGTGGCTATAGAGGGGGCGGCCGATGTGCGTGTGCTGGCCGGCGCTCTGCACGATCGCATGACGGAGAGTGTCTTCTTCGAGAGCGCGGAGGAGCTGGAGGCGATCTTTGCGCCAAGGAACCCAAAGGCGTTCACGCAAATCGACGTGCTGGGCCGGGGCGCGGAAGCGATTGCGGAGGCGGACCGCGAGCTTGGGCTGTCGCTGGCGGCCGATGAGATCGACTACCTGGTCAAAGAGTTTGGAAAGCTGGGGCGCAATCCGAGCGATGTGGAGTTGTACATGTTCGCGCAGGCCAACAGCGAACACTGCCGGCACAAGATCTTCAATGCATCGTGGACGATCGATGGCGTGAAGCAGGCGCGGTCGCTGTTCCAGATGATCCGGAACACGAATGAGGTTTCGGGCGGTGATGTGCTCTCGGCGTATCGCGATAATGCAGCGGTGATTCGGGGGTCGAGGGGTGGTCGCTTCTTCCCTGCCCCGTCCGATGGCACGTATGGGTATCACGAGGAAGACATTCCTATTCTGCTGAAGGTCGAGACGCACAATCATCCGACGGCAATTTCGCCGTGGCCCGGAGCAGCAACCGGTGCAGGTGGCGAGATTCGCGATGAAGGCGCAACTGGCCGCGGAGCGAAGCCGAAGGCGGGACTGGCTGGATTTACGGTGTCGAATCTGCATCTGCCGCAGGCGCCGCAACCGTGGGAGGTCCACTACGGGAGGCCAGCGCACATCGCTTCGCCACTCGACATCATGATCGAGGGGCCGCTGGGTGCGGCGGCGTATAACGACGAGTTTGGACGCCCGAACCTGTGCGGCTACTTCCGCACGTACGAGCAACGGAGCGGCGACCAGGTGTTCGGCTATCACAAGCCGATCATGCTGGCTGGCGGGCTGGGGAATATCCGCGCGGAGCATGTCGAAAAGGGGGCGATTCTGCCCGGATACGCCCTGATCGCGCTGGGCGGCCCGGCGATGTTGATTGGCCTGGGCGGAGGCGCGGCGTCGAGTGCGGCGAGCGGCAGCAATTCCGAGCTCGACTTTGCCTCCGTACAGCGCGACAACGCGGAGATGGAGCGGCGGGCGCAGGAGGTCATCGACAGCTGCTGGCAACGCGGTGCGGAGAATCCGATTGCCTTCATTCATGACGTGGGTGCAGGTGGGCTGTCGAACGCGTTCCCGGAGTTGGTGAAAGACGGCGGCTGCGGCGGGACATTCGACCTGCAGGCCGTGCCACGCGGAGAGGCTGGTCTGAGCCCGCTGGAGGCGTGGTGCAATGAGGCACAGGAGCGCTATGTGCTGGCGATTGCGCCGCAGCATCTCGTCACCTTCGAAGAGATTTGCGAGCGCGAGCGCTGTCCGTTCGCCGTCGTCGGGCGCGCAGAAGAGCGGTTGCAGCTGACGCTTACCGATGGCACGGAGAAGCCCATCGACCTTCCGTTGCAGGTGCTGTTCGGCAAGCCGCCAAAGATGGAGCGGAGCTTTGCGCGGGCTGAGATTTCGGGGCGTCCCCTGAATTTGGAAGGCGTGACAATTGCGGATGCCGTGGAGCGTCTGTTGCGTTTGCCGGCAATCGCGTCGAAGTCGTTTCTGATCACCATTGGGGACCGCAGCGTCGGCGGCATGGTGGTGCAGGACCAGATGGTGGGGCCGTGGCAGGTGGCGGTCGCGGATTGCGCGGTGACGCTGAGTGCGTTCGATACGGTGTGCGGAGAAGCCATGGCGGTGGGCGAGCGCACGCCGCTGGCGGTCGTGGACGCAGCGGCCTCGGCGCGCATGGCGATTGCCGAGGTCATCACGAACATGGCCGGGGCCGCGATTGAGAAGCTCTCCGACATCAAGCTTTCGGCGAACTGGATGGCGGCGGCGGGCGAGCCCGGCGAGGACCAGAAGTTGTACGACGCGGTATACGCGGTAGGGATGGAGTTCTGCCCGGCGCTGGGGATGACGATTCCCGTGGGCAAGGACTCAATGTCCATGCGGATGAAGTGGCAGGATGGCGAGGCGGCGAAGAGTGTGGTTTCGCCGCTGTCGCTGATTGCTTCGGGGTTTGCGCCCGTCAGCGATGTGCGGCGGACATTGACGCCGGAACTGCAGCCGTTCGATAGCGCGCTGATCCTGATCGATCTGGGTGAGGGAAAGAAGCGACTGGGTGGGTCTTGCCTGGCGCAGGTGTATGGGCAGGTGGGCGCCGAAACTCCGGATACCCCGGCGCCGGAGAAGCTGAGAGCGTTCTTCGATGCCATGCAACAACTTGGTCGCCAGAACAAGCTGCTCGCCTATCACGACCGCAGCGATGGCGGGCTGTTTGTGACACTTGTGGAGATGGCGTTCGCCGGGCAGACCGGGCTGGAGGTTGGTTTGCCGGCTGTGGACCTGGAAAGCCTGTTTTCGGAGGAGCTGGGCGGCATCATCCAGGTGCCCGACAGGGACGTCGCGAGTGCGCTTGCGGTGTTGACGGCCGCCGGGATTGCCGCTCGGGTGATCGGACGGGCCATGCCCGGCGAGGACATTTTGTTCGCACAGCGAGGCGAAGTCCTGTACCGGAGCAAGCGCTCGTCGCTGCAGAAGATTTGGGCGGAGACCAGCTTTCACATTCAATCGCTGCGGGACAATCCGGCGTGTGCGGCGGAAGAACTGGCGCTGCTCAACGTTGTTGCGCGGCCAGGAATTTCAGTGAGCGTGCCGTTCGATCTGGCGGAGCGGGTGAGTGCCCCGTTCTTTCATACGGCTCGTCCGCGGGTGGCGATTCTCCGCGAGCAGGGTGTGAACGGACAGACGGAGATGGCGGCGGCCTTCGATCGCGCGGGTTTCGCGGCGGCGGATGTGCATATGAGCGATCTGCTTACCGGGAGAGCTTCACTAACTGACTTTCAGGGGATGGCGGCGTGCGGCGGCTTCTCCTATGGCGACGTGCTTGGCGCTGGGAGTGGATGGGCGAAGACGATCCTCTTCAATGCGCGCCTGAAGGAGAAGTTTACGGATTTCTTTGCGCGTGAGGATACGTTCTCGCTGGGTGTGTGCAACGGTTGCCAGATGATGGCGCAGCTGCGACAGATCATTCCGGGTGCGGCGGCCTGGCCTCTGTTCGGGCGAAATGTTTCGGCGCGGTTTGAGGCCCGGATCTCGATGGTAGAGATTGCGGAGTCACCGGCGCTATTCTTTGCCGGAATGGCGGGGGCGAAGGTGCCGATCGTGACCGCGCACGGCGAGGGTCATGTGAGCGCGGAAGGCGGTGCGGTTGCACTGCGCTACATTGATACCTACGGGCAGGCGACGGAGCAATATCCGCTCAACCCGAGCGGATCGATTGCCGGCATTGCGGGTTTGAGCAGCGAGGATGGGCGCGCGCTGATCGTGATGCCGCATCCGGAGCGGGTGTTCCTCGGGCTGCAGCATACATGGACGCGGGGACTCGCAAACAGTCCGTGGCAACGCATGTTCGACAACGCACGCAAGTGGGTGGGATAGCACAGAGATGAGCTCAAGGGTGGATTACAAGTCGGCTGGCGTGGATATCGAGGCAGGCAATGAAGCCGTGCGGCGTATGAAGTCGCATGTGACGCGCACGCACTCTGCGGCGGTTTTGACTGGTCTGGGTTCGTTCGGATCGGTGTTCAACCTGCGCGACGCCATTGCGGGCATGGACGATCCGTTGCTGGTGCAAAGCACCGACGGCGTGGGCACGAAGACGAAGGTAACGGTGTTGGCGGGGCGTTACGAAGCGCTGGGGCGCGACCTGGTCGCGGCCGTGGCGGGCGACATTGCCGTGATGGGCGCGAGGCCGCTTACGTTTCTCGACTACCTGGGATTGCACAAGACGGACCCGGCGATCGTCGAGCAGCTGGTGAAGGGCATGAGCGCAGCATGCGCGGAGGCGGGCATCGCGCTGGTCGGCGGAGAGACCGCGGAGATGCCGGCGGTGTATGCGGAAGGCGAGCTCGATGTTGTGGGCTTTGTGACCGGTGTGGTGGAGCGCGCCAGGCTACTGACCGGCGCCACCATTGTGGACGGCGATGTTTTGTACGGTGTGGCTTCCAGTGGCCTGCACACCAACGGATGGTCGTTGGCGCGGAAACTGATCTTCGAAATCGGTGGCCACAAGATCGATGCGCGGCCAGAGCTGCTGGGTGGGGCGTCGCTGGCGGACGTGCTGCTGGCTCCTCATACGAACTACGTCGCGCCGGTGCGCGCGGTGCTGGGGGCCGGCGTGCCGGTGCATGGCATGGCCCACATCACCGGGGGTGGCCTGGTCGAGAATGTGCCGCGCATTCTGCCGGAGGGCCTGGGCGTGGTGATCGACCGGGCGACATGGAAGCCTCAACCGATCTTCGAGTTTATGCAGAAGATTGGCAGTGTGGCCGAGCTGGAGATGTACCGGACGTTCAACATGGGTGTAGGGCTGGTGATCGTTGCGCCCGCTGGTCTGCACCAAGACATTGCCACCGCGATGAGTGATTTCTCAGCGCTGCGGGTTTGGGAACTCGGGCGTGTCGAAGCGGGAACGCAGGGCGTGAGGTTTGGCGGACTGTGATGGAGATTCAAGCGCTTATCGATGCGATTCCACATTGCCTGACGGCAACGGATTTGCCGCTCCCCGCAAAATATCCGGGCAAGGTGCGTGACACCTACGATGTGGGCGACGGACGCCTGCTGCTGATTACGACCGACCGCCAGAGCGGCTTCGACCGTATGCTGGGCGCGGTGCCGTTCAAAGGGCAGGTGCTCAATCGGACGTCGTTGAGCTGGTTCGCGCAGACGGGGCACATTGTAGGGAATCATGTGCTGGGCTCACCGCATGCCAACGCGCTCCTGGCGCGCAAATGCCGCGTGCTGCCCATCGAGTTTGTGGTGCGCGGGTACATGACGGGCTCGACCGACACCTCGATCTGGACGCAGTACAACCACGGTGTGCGGAATTTCTGCGGCCATGAGCTGCCGGAGGGGTTGCGCAAGAACGACAAGCTGCGCGAGAACATCGTGACGCCGACCACGAAAGAAGCCAGGCACGACCGCCCAATCACGGCGGCCGGGATTGTCGCCGAGGGATGGCTGACAGCAGAGGAATGGGAGTTTGCGTCCGCGAAGTCATTGGAGCTGTTCGCGTATGGGCAGAAGGTGGCGGCGGAGCGCGGGCTGATCCTGGTGGATACGAAGTACGAGTTCGGCGCGACCGACGACGGCGGGATCATCCTCATCGATGAGATTCATACGCCGGACTCCAGCCGGTACTGGCTGGCGGACAGCTATGCGGCGCGCGTTGCCGCCGGGCAGGAGCCGCACATGATCGACAAGGAGTTCTTTCGGCTGTGGTTCCGCGAGCGCTGCGACCCCTACAAGGACGCCGTGCTTCCGGAAGCTCCGGACGAGCTGATTGCGGAGCTCGCCTCGCGTTATATCCAACTGTTCGAGGCGATCACCGGGACGGCGTTCGAACCAGACTTGCGTCCGCTCGAAGCGACGGTGATGGCAGAGTTGGCGCGATGACGGAACGGGTTCTGATCATCGGGTCCGGCGCGCGCGAGCACGCGATTGCGGACGCGCTGGCGCGCTCTCCGCAGCGGCCCGTGTTGATGTGCTTCGGGTCGGCGCGGAACCCGGGCATTGCGAGCTTGTGCGTGGCGTACGCAACCGGCAGCGTTACCGATGTAGCGAGGATTGTGGCGTTCGCTGCGGAGCATGAACCTACGCTGGCGATTGTGGGGCCGGAGGCTCCGCTGGCGGCGGGAGTGGCGGATGCCTTGTGGGCGGCGACGGTTCCGGTGGTCGGGCCGACCCGGAGCCTCGCACGGATTGAGTCCAGTAAAGCGTTCACGCGAGACCTGCTCGCGAACTACGGCATTCCCGGAAACCCGCACTTCGAGCGCTTCGCGTCGATGGACGGCGTCGAGGAAATGCTGCTGAAGTTTCCTGGGCGGCACGTCATCAAGGACGACGGGCTGGCCGGCGGCAAGGGTGTGAAGGTGTGCGGCGATCACCTCCTGACCCACGGAGACAGTCTCGCCTTCTGCCGCGAATTGTCGGCGCAGGGGCATCCGTTTGTCATCGAAGAGAAGCTGGAAGGCGAGGAATTTTCGCTGATGAGCTTCTGCGATGGAAGCACCTTGCGGCATATGCCCGCGGTGCAGGACCACAAGCGCGCCTATGACGGCGATACAGGCCCGAATACAGGTGGCATGGGGAGCTATAGCGACAAGGACCAGCGGCTGCCGTTTTTGTCGGAGGCTGACATCGCCGCGGCGCAGGCTCTGAATGATCGCGTCATCAAGGCGCTGGCGGTGGAGTGTGGTGCGCCGTATAAAGGGATCCTGTACGGCGGCTTCATGGCCACTCGCGATGGCGTGCGGCTGATCGAATACAACGCGCGTTTCGGGGATCCCGAATGCTTGAATCTGCTCACGCTGCTGGAGAGTGATTTCGTCGCAGTGTGCCGGTCGATAGTGGATGGAACGCTGGCCGAGCTTCCGGTCAGGTTCGCGGCCGAGGCCAGCGTCTGCAAGTACGTCGTGCCCGAGGGCTACCCCGACAAATCGCTGGTTGGCGATGCGGTGGAACTGCCGGAGCTGCTGCCACCCGGAGTTACGGTGTATCTGGGTGCGGTCGACGGCGTGGCGGGCAAGATGGTCGCGACAGGGTCGCGGACGGTGGGTATCGTCGCTCTGGCGGACACGATTGCCGCAGCGGAAGCGTTGTGTGAACAGACTGCGCGCCAGGTGCCGGGCCGGTTTTTTCATCGCGCCGATATCGGCACCGAGGCCACGCTGCAGCGCAGGATAGACCACATGACAAGCTTGAGGACAGCATGAGTTTGCGCGTGGGTGTTCTGGGATCGACGCGCGGAACCGCTCTGCAAGGCGTTCTTGACGCCATCGCGGCAGGGTCGCTGGACGTGCAGATCGTTCTGGTGATCGCCGACCGCGCGAACGCTTTTATTCTGCAACGTGCCGCGGATCATGGCGTGGCCGCGCTTTTTCTCGACCCCAAAGGAAGGACGCGGGCAGCGTATGACGAGCAGGTGAGCAGCGTTTTGAGACACGCCGGCGCGGAACTGGTGTTGATGATCGGCTACATGCGCATCGTGTCGACTGAGTTCGTCGATGTCTGGCGAGGGCGGCTGTTGAATGTGCATCCTTCGCTGCTGCCGGCGTTCGGCGGCATGATGAACCGGAGCGTGCATGAGGCGGTGCTCGCCAGTGGCGTAGCGGAGACAGGATGCACGATTCACCAGGTAACGGAAGATCTGGACGCCGGACCGATCGTGTTGCAGAAGAGGCTACCCGTGCTTCCGGATGATACGGTGGATACGTTGAAGGACCGCGTGCAGGCGCTCGAACAGGCGGCGTTTGTCGAGGTGCTGCGCGGCTGGAGCGTGTGATGGCGAAAAAGAAAAATAGCGCCGGCGTCGGCATCATTATGGGGTCGAAGAGCGACTGGCCAACGATGGAGCACGCGGCAAAGCTACTGGAGGAGTTTGGCATTGCGTATGACGCGGAGGTGGTATCCGCGCACCGCACGCCGGATAAGATGGCGCTCTATGCAGAGACCGCCGCTGCCCGCGGGCTGCAGGTGATTATCGCGGGAGCCGGCGGTGCGGCGCATCTACCGGGCATGGTGGCGGCCAAGACAAGCCTTCCGGTGCTGGGCGTGCCGGTGGAAAGCAAGGCGCTGAAGGGACTCGATTCTCTGCTGTCCATTGTGCAGATGCCTGGTGGAATTCCCGTCGCTACCTTCGCGATTGGAGAGGCCGGAGCGAAGAACGCGGGGCTGTTTGCCGTTTCCATCCTGGCGCTTGCCGACAAGGATCTCGCGCGTAAGCTGGAGAAATTCCGTGCCGCACAGACCAAGCTGGTGTTGAAGAACCCCGACCCACGCCTATGAAGACGGAACGAACGCGAATTGGAATCCTTGGCGCTGGGCAACTGGCCCTGATGCTGGCGGAAGCGGGCCGGGCGCTCGAGGTAGAGGTCATCTGCGCGGGTAGCGAGGGCGACTGCGCGGGGGCTGTTGCGCCGCTGGTCGTTGTCGATCTAGACGATGCCGAGGCGGTACGGGAGTTCGCGGCGCAGGTAGACTTCGTGACGATCGAAAGCGAGAACATCGACGCCGCGGTTTTGCAGGGATTGAATCTGTACCCGAACGTCGCAGCCGTCGGCATTGCGCAGGACAGGCTCTTGGAAAAAAGGTTTTTTGAGAGTTGTGGCATACGAGTCGCACCTTTCGCTGAGGTAAGTGCGTGGAGCGACTTCCAACCCGCGATAAGCGTGACCGGGTTGCCGGCCATCTTGAAGACCAGGCGCGGCGGCTATGACGGCAAGGGCCAGGTACGCTTGACGACAGAAGCGGATGTGCGTGGCGCGTGGCACGAGCTCGGTGGTGCGCCATGCATCCTCGAAGGCATGTTGCGTTTCGATGCGGAGGTTTCGCTGATCGCAGCGCGCAGTAAGACCGGGGAAACTGTGTTCTACCCGCTGACCGAGAACCATCACCGAGATGGGATTTTGCGGACTTCGATCGCTCCGTATGCGGTCCCGAGGTTGCAGAGCCTGGCCGAAGGCTACTTGACGGTGCTGCTCGAAAAGCTGGAGTACTTCGGTGTCCTGGCGGTCGAATTCTTCGTGCAGGGCGACGCACTGGTGGCGAACGAGATGGCGCCGCGCGTGCACAACTCCGGCCACTGGACCATCGAGGGCTCGGACACGTCGCAGTTTGAAAACTGCCTGCGCTCGATGGCGGGGATGCCACTGGGCAGCACGGCGAGCCGCGAGTTTGTAATGCTGAACTGTATCGGGACGATGCCCTCCGTTAGCGCTACGGCACACTTCCCTTCCGTGTTCCGGCACGACTACGGCAAGCAAGCTCGCCCGGGGCGAAAAGTGGGTCACCTGACCCTGCCCGCGTGGGACGCGACGGCGATCGAGACCTGGCAGCAACGTTTGAACGACCGAGACTGATCGATCTACTTCGTGTGCTTGCGAGCCTCAGCCAGAAGCGGCTGATCGGGGTCGGCGAGCTTCCAGAGCACCAGAAAGTCGCTGTACGCCTGCTCAGCCTTGGGCGCTTCATGGGCGGCTGCATAAGCGCGTGCGCTTTCGACCTTGGCAAGCGGAAAGAGCAATGGATTGGACAGAGCTGTCGCGCCGCGGTGGTTGTCAATCCGGCTCAGGTCGTCGCTGGCGGTGGCAGGCTGATTGGCAGCCATGTGCGCCCTGGCTCGGAGCAGAGGCGTCAGCGAGATGGTGCCATACGGCGAAGCTGGTTCGAGCGTTGTGAGCGCTGCACCCGCGTCGCCGGATACGATCTCGTCGAGCGCGTCAAGATTGGCAAGGTAATACTTTTTGACGGCGAAGGACTGCGGGAAACGAGACATCAATGCGAGGTGAACGTTGCGAGCTGCGGCGATGTCGCCACATAGGCCGAGCGTCATTCCGTAGTGGAACAGGGTAGCGGGGCCCGCTTCGGAGGTGCCGGCTTCGTTGGCGAGTTCGAGTGCGGAGTTGCAATCGCCGGTGAGTGCGCGGTTCAGCGCCGCCTCGGCAAGGAGACTGCTCGACGCGGACTCGAGTGCTGGGTTCGAACGTGCGGCATCGATCGCCATGCGCCAGGCGCCAAGCCCAGCGCCGAACTGGCCGGAGGCATCGAGCACCTGCGCATGAATGACCTGCGCTTTCAGATTGCCGTTGGGGGCGTCGGGCGTGGTGGGCGAAAGCGTAGCGAGCGCATCCAGCAGAATGCGCATACTCGCGTCCGGTCGGTTGCGGCGGTCGGCTTCCAGCGCTCTCGCGGCGTCGATCCTGTCGAGTGCGACCAGCGCGTAGGCGCCCTCGTGCAGGGCTAGTTGGTCCGCCGGGTTGCGCGCGAGAGCCTCGTGCGCGGCTTGGAGTGAATCGGTGAATCGGCCCTGGAGGCGAAGTAGCAAAGAGCGCTGAGCACCGGCTTCGGCGTCGAACGGATAGGTCGCGGCAATCTCGTCCTGAAGGCTGGATGCCCGCAGGTAGTCGCCGGTGGCGTTGAGTTCATAGCTGGCCTGGGCGCGCAGGCGTTTGTGCGCGCTTCCGCCTGCGGACGAATCCCGAGCGTGCGTGGCGGCATCGGCGGCGGCGATTTCTGCGTGAGCCTCGCGATAAAGATTGGCAAGCTGAATCCAACCCTCGGTGAACCTGGAGTCGAGCGCAACCGCGCGCTGCCAGGCAGCAAGAGCGGCCAGCGGACGGTCCGCTTCATTCGCAGAAGCGCCTGCCATGAATGCTTCCAGGGCATCGATTCGTGCCGACGCCTCGCGCTCCAGGGGCACGGACGTTCGAGCGATGCTGTCGGCCGACTCGCCCAGCGCGACCCTGATGCGGGTGGACAGACGATCAAGGGCAGCCATCGTGGTGCCGCGGTCTGACGCCACTTCCCTGGCTTCGAGCAGCGGCGTCCGGCTCTGCAGATCGTAGAGATCGACCTGGAAAATGTACACGCCGTCTCTTCGCGAAATGAGGATCTGGATAAGGCGGGTTGCAGAGGTCGCGCGGGCGCGGGTCTGCGCATCCGCAAGAGATGTGTCGGTGGACCTTTGTGCGGCCTCGGCCGCGCGGGGGATGAGGACGCCAATGCGCAGCGACTGCTCAAGGGCAAACTGCAGCGCTTGCGGTACGACCGCACCGAGAGCGGCGTCTCCACTGTGGTTCACGATTGCGTCGATCAAGATGACTTCCGGCACCTGCTGTCGCGGGACAGAAGGCGCACGGTTGTAGAACACGGCAACCAAACCGAGAACAAGCAGGAGTCCGGCCATCAACCAGGCAGGCAGGCGGTTCCTGGTCAATGAGAAGAACGGAGCGAACGTCGAGTTTTCTGGATCGGACGAACTCGGGAAGGTCGAGGTCTCGCCAAATCGTGCCGCGATCTGCGATGTCTTCGTGCTGGGCGGAAACGCGAGCTTCGACAGGTCCGGCAGAGAGTCAGCCTCAGACTGGGGAGCAAATTGAGGGGGCGCCGCAAGCTTCGCTGGTTCGGCAAGGATGACCGAGCCCCATTCAGCCCGCTGGCCGGGTGCCGGAAACGTCCTTTGTCTGGTGTTGTCCATGTTCGGCGCTCAGCCGCGAGAAACAACCGGATGTCCTGATGATAGAGCCACAGAGTAGGCCAAACCGGGGGATACCGCCTACCACAAAAGTGTGCTTGTGAAGCAAACCTCGCGTTGCGGGATGGCAAATGCTGCGAGCTTTTATAATCTACAGGTGACCATTAAGAACTCTCAAATTAACGACCAGAATCTGCTTTTTGACGCCGACGACACTCTGTGGGAAAACAATATCTACTTCGAGCGAGCTAT
The DNA here is from genome assembly GCA_038230455.1 of Terriglobales bacterium. GTDB lineage: Bacteria > Acidobacteriota > Terriglobia > Terriglobales > Acidobacteriaceae > Granulicella. The sequence goes on along the minus strand of JBBRNF010000008.1, from coordinate 227,302 downwards.
CGCCGGATTCATTTCCTACCTCGATCATCGGGTGCATACCAATGAGGAAGTCCGCGAAAAACTGAACCTCTGCGAGCGGGCAACGATTGCGGCGCATGGCTACGGCTTGCAGAGCTTCCATCGCTCGCTGGTGGACTGCTTTGAACAGTTGTCGGATGGGTATGTGACGCCTGAGAAGCATTCGCGCATCGTCTCTTTCGTCGATTCGATCGCCCAGCAGGAAATTGAGCTTCTACCGGAGGTCTCAGAGACGCTGAGTGAGCTGAAAAAGCGTCACCGTTTGATTCTGGTTACCAAGGGCAATCCGGTCGAACAGACAGACAAGCTCGAACGGTCGGGCCTGGCGGATTTTTTCTCAGGCGTGGAAGTGCTGCCGGAAAAGCACGAGCAGGCGTATCGTGCGCTGAGCTCTCGTCATGTGTGCGAGGCGGAATGCACATGGATGATCGGCAACTCCCCAAAGTCGGACGTGAATCCGGCTCTGGCAGCGGGGCTCAATGCGGTGTTTATTCCGCATGACTTTACATGGGTGCTCGAGCATGAGGTTGTGGACGCCCCGCGGCCGGGACGGCGTCTCATCGAAATGAGCTCGTTCGCAGAGCTCACACGGTACTTCTAGCCAGGGTTGATCGAGTGCTATACTAAGCCTCGGATTGACGTCACTCCTGGCGCATGAAGTACGTGCATCGGGCCTCTAAGCGGAGGTGGCGAAATTGGCAGACGCACTAGCTTGAGGTGCTAGCGCCGCAAGGCATAGGGGTTCAAGTCCCCTCCTCCGCACCAATCTCGTAATAACGGCTTTACAGAGGGCCAACCAGAGACGGTTGGCCATTCTGATTTGTGGGTTGTGTCGAAGATCGTGTCGATCTTCCCGGAACATGGGCTATCCACAACGTGGGCTATGTGTCGGGACAGAATCAGACTAAGAACGGCAGACTGCCATCTGGCCGTTCATCGGCTTAGTGATTCGGAACCCACCCATTCACCGCCGCTCCGGTCACTTCGACGCGAATCGCACTATGGACAGAACAACTGAAGCTGATGCTTGAGCGACAAGCTTTCGCTTATCGTTCACATAGTCAAGCCACTCCAATTTGCGGTCCTTGCCGCCCTTTCCGAAACCCAATATCGGGTCAAAAATTGGACAGTTCTGCGATGCCGCGGCGATATGTTTGTAGTCGTTCAGATCGAAATAGAATTCTTGAACACAGCGTTTGTTGTTATCGTCCTGGTGCTTTTGAGAAACCTTTATTCGAACATTCATGGGAACCCCGACCATCCGCCATTGATCCTCTTCTGGACCGCATTCGCGTCTCAGTTCTTCAAGAATTACGCGCTCCAGCTCTTGCGGGGTCCGATAGATTCCCACACACACATCCATTCCAGGCAAGATCTCGAGCAGTCACTTGTCTTTTGGCCTTCACTACAGATATATCGATGCTCATGGATCAGGGATTAGCTCGAGAGGAAAAGACCGAACAGGCTAACAACCAGGCTTCCGACCGAGCCGATCTACTTTCTTCAGGCTATTGTGCGACTGCGCTCGGCGGCCACTGTACAGAGTATGGTCTCAAATTTTCGACCCTCACCGTGCGGAAAAGCGTCACCGCTCCCGGATGGGAAATGGCACATCAGAGCCCGAATCTGTGGGTTGCTGACTTATTCACTCTTTCGTTAGACCGCACCACCCAGTATGTCGTCGTCCCTGCGTTTCAACAGCGAGCGCAGGATGGGCGATTGAAAGTGTCGCTTAACGGTGATGGCGTAGAAGTCTTCAAAAAGCTGCGGGACAACGCAATACTCCACCAGTACACCTGTCTTCAGTTCGTCTTGTACGACAACTGTGGGCACCAGGGCAATGGCGTCAGTGTCTCGCGCCAGCAGTCTGAGCATCGCCATATCATCGACCTCGGCAAGAACCCGGTATGTGACCCGGTGCTGATCGCATAAGAGATCGAATCCAGCCCTGATCTCACTCTCCATGCTGGGCAGCAGAATCGGGTAGGTGCTGAGGTCGTCCGGAAACGAAAATGGCCGTTTGCTTCGCCGCGGTTTTCCTACAAGGCTTACCGGCTGTCGCGCGATACGGTGCGACTGCCACGGGTTCTGAGCATCACGATGGACTCTTCGGTTGGATAGCACAAGGTCAATGCTGTGAACGCTTAGCCGGGCGAGAAGATCCGTCAATGTTCCCGACTGCAGCACCATCTCAATGCCGTCCAGACCAAGAAGAGGACGTACAAAATTCTCCTGGAAATTGCGCGAGAGTGTGGCGACAGCACCGATCCGCACCGTTTGCCGTTTACGAAACTCTCCGTCTTTCATCAATGAGGAGAGTTCATTGCCAGCGGTAAAAATCTTCTCGGCATAGCTCAAAGCGAGCCGCCCCGCTTCGGTCAGTTGAAGTCCCCTCGCCTCCCGAAGAAAGAGTGGTTGACCCAGATCGTCTTCAAGAGACTTGATCTGCGATGAAAGCGCCGACTGCGATACATGCAGGTGAGCCGCAGTCCGGGTCAGGTTGCCGTCCTTTGCAACAGCCCAGAAATAACGCAGATGGTGATAGTTCAGCATCCTTCTTTGCCGATCTCTTCAAGTGAACGAGTCCTTCTCATATATGCATTTTACAGAATCTCGGAAGTGCCTCAACGTGGTTAAGGCGAAAGGACATCTTCAATGTCACAGCTTCACACCGTTTGGCCTTCCCAGAATGCGACCCTGCTCTGTCTTCCATCAGCTCTTTTCTTTCTGGGCGGCATTGTTGGGCGAGTCGCTTCCTACGGAAGACTTCCTGTCCAGAAAGCGTGGAGCGTGACGCTGCTCTCCAGCTCAACAGCTCTAGCGTTCGCTCTCGTGTGCGTCGCCGATGCTCTCGTCCATGCAAGAGCATTCGCGCCTGCGCCGCAAATTGATGCGCTGTTTCGCCTGGGTGTTTTCGCATTGAGCTTTCGCTTCGATCCCGTCTCAGTCCTTATGCTCCTGCTGGTCACCTTTCTCGGCTGGATCATCACCCGCTATTCACGGGCGTATATGTCCGGAGACCCAGAGGAGGCCCGATATATCGGAAACCTCATGTGGACCCTCGGCGCTGTCAGCCTGCTCGTCGTAACCAACAATCTCGCAGTCTTTGCAGCCGCATGGATTCTCACGAGCCTCGCACTTCACGGTCTTCTGACGCTTTACCCCTATCGACAAGCGGCTGTGATTGCAGCACACAAGAAGTTCCTTGCGAGTCGTCTGGGTGACCTCACCCTTCTCTGTGCAGTGGTCATACTTGGCTCACAGACCGGCAGTCTGGAGATGGAAGAAATAGTGCGTGGAGTCGCGGGCTTTGATCCCGTGCCGGCCTCGATCCACATAGCAGCCGTCCTTTTGGCGGTAAGTGCCATGATCAAGTGCGCGCAGCTTCCGCTGCATGGCTGGCTCATTCAGGTAATGGAGGCGCCCACTCCGGTTTCCGCACTACTCCATGCGGGAGTCGTCAATCTGGGCGGCTTCATGCTTATCCGGCTTGCCTCAGTCGTCAGCACGACGCCAGCTGCACGAACCCTGCTGGTAGTCGGCGGCTGTCTGACGGCCATCATCAGTTCCATGGTGATGACCACTCGTATCAGTATCAAGGTCCATCTGGCCTGGTCTACCTGCGCCCAGATGGGATTCATGCTCATGGAATGCGGCCTCGAACTCTACAGCCTGGCCTTACTTCACCTCCTGGCACACTCCCTCTATAAAGCCCATGCCTTCCTCGGCTCAGGTGGAGCCGTCAAGCAGGCAACGCTGAAAAGAATGACCCCGGCGCTTCCGGGGAGCAGAGGTGCGATTGCGATGGCGAGCGCAGTGCTTGGCATCCTCGTGGCCGCGCTCGGACCAGTCATCTGGGTGCCTGAGCATCGTTTCACTACGGCCTTCCTCTTCGGCATTACCGTTGTCGGCCTTGCACTCGCTGACACCCTTGCGGTGCTTATCTCCGCAAAAGACTTCGTAACCTCACTCCTGCTCGGCTTGTCCATCAGCTGCGTCAGCGTCCTCTACTTCGGATACGAAGCTCTTTTTCAGAAGCTCCTATCTGGCTCCGAGCACAGACTCGTCCCCCCATCTGCGGTCATCATCTTCGTTCTGAGCGGCTTCGCGTTGCTATACCTCCTGCAGGCAATCGTTCGCAGAAATCCGTCGGGGCGCTTGGCCACAGCGCTTTATCCCTGGTTCTATGCAGGGCTCTATATGGACGAGTTGTTTACTCGCGTTACCTTTCGAATCTGGCCCGCCCGACAAGCTACAAAAGTCGTGCAACGGCATGATGCGCTGCAGCCGTTTACTGCGAAAGGAGCGAGGCAATGAGCGTGCTCGAACATATATCGGCAACAGGCATCGACGTGACTGAGATACGTGAGGCCATTGAGTCCGCTTGCCAGCGCATCGCACCAACGTGGCCACTCGATCAATTTATTGCTGTGAATCCATACTGGGGGTTTGTGGAGCAAGACATCCAGACCGCCGCACGCCGTATAGAAACCTGCTCCGGCTCACGGATGGTCATGCCGCGAAGCTACTACCGCGATCAATGGAAAGCCGGCGCGTTCTCCACACAACACCTCCAGGACGCGCTTGATAGGTCCCGCCATAAGATGGCGATGTCGGAACTTCTTCGCGAATTGGAAAGAGAGTCGCCACCTGTCCCGCGGGTGCCTCTCGCGACCTTCCTGGCAGATTCACAGCGGGACCTTGTGCACGGCCTGTCTATCAGCGACTTCGTCACGCACAACGTGAGCCAGCACTGCGCCTCTTACTTTGACCATTGCCAGTCCTCCTGGGAGACGCAGCATAAGACGGACCTCTATCAAAGCTGGCTTCACCACGCCAGGACAGATAGAAGTCCGTGGCTTCTTATGGGCATCCATAATGGGCGTCACCTTGCACGCTCGCTACCCGAAGAGCCTGTCACCATGATTGCGGAGACCCTGCAGTCGTTACCCATACCTCGAGACGAATGGGAAAACTACCTTACCGCGCTTCTGATGAGCATGAATGGCTGGGCTTCCTGGTGCGCTTATGAACGCTGGCAGGCACACCTTGCCCAAAGAAACGACGAGCACATTGTTCAATTACTAGCCATACGACTCGCCTGGGAGCACTTCGCCTTTGTTCACTCCCTCCATGCCCAAACACTCCACTTATGGACGGAGGCATGGCACGAACTCCGTCAATGGAAAGCAGCGTCACACCATCAGGTTTCTATCGACTGGATCTTTCAGCAGGCTCATGAGTCGGCTTACCAGAGCGACCTATGCCGCGCATTAAAGCCCGGACGGCGCCCTTCAGCCTTTGATAGCGCAGGCGTGGCCACAGTACAGGCGGTCTTCTGCATCGACGTTCGTTCGGAGGTCTTCCGGCGTAACTTGGAAGCCTGCTCAACGAATATTCAAACTCTGGGCTTTGCCGGGTTCTTCGGTTTACCCATTTCCTACGCGCCCCTCGGCAGCCAGGTTGCGCGTCCCCAACTGCCAGGTCTTCTCGCACCAACATTGCGCGTATCCGATAGTACCGGCTCACAGAAAACGGATCCGCAACTCAAGCGAAATACCCAACGTAGTCTTCGTCTGAAAGCGATCTGGAAAGACTTTCGCTCGTCTGCAACTTCTACATTCACCTTTGTGGAGTCGTGCGGTTTATTCTTTGCAGGCTCGCTGATAAAAAACACGCTGCCTCGCCTGACTTACACGGTACCGCCGAAACCCAAAGCTGGTGGACCTAAGTCCTCGCTGCGGCCATTCCTTTCCACGGGCAAAGCGGATGCCCCGCCCTCAGTAGACGAGCGGTGTGATCTCGTTGCCGGGATTCTAACCAGTATGAGTCTCACGGCAGACTTTGCACGTTTCATTCTTCTGGTCGGTCACGGCAGCCAAACCACCAATAACCCTCATGCTGCGGGGCTCGACTGCGGTGCTTGTGGCGGGCATTCCGGCGAGGTGAACGCGAGAGTCCTTGCCAGTCTGATCAACGACCAAACCATTCGGGAGGGGCTTCTTGATCGTGGCATTGAGATTCCATCGACAACCCATGCCCTCGCCGCGCTGCACAACACCACAACCGAGGAGGTCACGCTCTTCGACACAGACCTGATGCCACAGACTCATTCGGCGGATCTCACGCAGTTGCAGGCATGGTTGCAGCAGGCAGGCCACCGTTCGCGTGGAGAACGAGCGTCGTCAGTTGGCATCCAGAATCACGAAGCTGTCTCCGGCAAAAGCCTTCTCAAACAGTTTCAGACTCGCAGCCGCGATTGGTCGCAGGTTCGCCCTGAATGGGGCCTGGTCAACAACGCTGCATTCCTGATCGCACCACGAGTACGTAGCCGTGGCGTCAACCTGCACGGACGAGTATTTCTACACGAGTACGACAGCGACTTGGACACAAATGGCAGCGTACTCGAAGCCATCATGACCGCTCCCATGCTTGTCACCAACTGGATCAACATGCAGTACTACGCGTCGACTGTCGACAATCGCCTCTATGGCAGCGGCAACAAGGTGCTTCATAACGTGGTGGGTGGCCGGTTGGGTGTTTTCGAAGGAAATGGCGGAGACCTGCGTATTGGCCTACCCCTTCAGTCCTTGCATGATGGACAGGTCTTACGCCACACCCCGCTGCGTCTGAGTGTGTTCATCGAAGCTCCTCAGGGTGCCATCCGCGCAGTCCTTCTCAAGCACGAGCTAGTAAGAAACCTGATCGACAACACATGGCTTCACCTCTTCCAAATTACGCCGGACTCGGAATCCATCTCGCAGTACCGGAACGGAATCTGGGTGCCGGTGGAAGATAACAACGTCATCGCAGACCAGCGAGTCGGAACAATGTCGGAGGAAGTCTATGCACAAACTACTCTTCGTTCATGAAGAACGTTTTCTGGATCTCGCTGTTCGTAACGTGCAGGAACTGCTGGCTTTCGAACAACGAGTGCCCGATCGCAGTAGTGCTTCCGACCTCCTTGCTGTACTCCTTATGTCGCCTCGGGTGGTAAACGAACTCCTTTCCCCGGAGCAGGATTGTGACCCGCAACGTTTTGCAGATCGCCATTCGCTTTTCGGTCCAGACTCGGTTTCGGTCAACGGGCGATGGATACTCGTCACCCTCAGTCGCCCGGACGTTGAGGAACCAGGCAAACGCCATGAGGCACTTGATAAAGTTCTCGACATCCTGCGGACGCAGGGCTTTGTGCGAGGCTCGGATCAAGTCTTTCCAGTGTCGACACTTGGAGGGCAACCGCTGTCAATTGGCGAAGAAATCGACGATCTCAGGAGCGAACAGCCTTCGAAGGAAAGAAGTAACTGGCGGGAAGAGATCGAGCCACGAATCTGAGTATCGCTGCAGACCTGAGGGAACTTGAAGGCACACTCTCCCGACGGAACTGGCAAAGTCACCCGAGGTGCCCCATGATAAACTTCTCCTTGGATCGAGGTGTCAGCGCCGCAAGGCGTAGTGGTTAGAGTCCCCTCCTCCGCGCCAATCGAAACTCAGCGGCACACACTCTGTGTGGCCCGGAAGGTATCTTCGTATCATGGTCATTCTGCTCGTTATCGTGCACGTTATTGTCTGCCTCTTTCTGATCGGCGTCGTCCTTCTGCAGCAAGGCAAGTCGGCAGACCTCGCAGGTGCTTTCGGCGGACAGGGATCGCAGACCGCGTTCGGCCCTCGCGGTGCGGCGAACGTGTTGACTCGTCTGACGACCTGGTCGGCAATCTTTTTCATGCTCACCTCCATCGGCCTTACGGTAGCGATGTCGCGCTCTAACGTGAGCCACTCCGTGCTGTCTGGAACACCGTCGAGTGAACCGTCGCCAGCGAAGAAGTAGCCTGGCAGTCGCAAAGGTATCGCAAAGCGCGGGCTCCGGCCACGCGCTTTTGCTTTGGCCCCTGGGAGCATAAGGAGACACCGTTGATCCGCGAGACTTTTCCGGTTGGTCTGCTGCAATGCAACTGCACAATTCTCGGCGACGAGGTTTCGCGCGAAGCCATCGTCGTGGACCCTGGCTTTGAGGTTCCGCATATTCTCGCGCTGCTGGCCAAACATCAACTCACAGTCAAACAAATCATTGTGACCCACGCGCATATCGATCACATCGCGAGTGCGCTCACACTCAAACAGGTGACCGGCGCGCCGATTGTCTACAACCAGGCCGACCTGCCCTTGGTGGCGATGATGGAGATGCAGGCCGGTTGGATCGGCGTAGCGACGCCCGAGGTTCGGCCGCCGGATCACTCGCCGGAAGATGACGAGGTAGTCGCGATCAACGGCATCGCCGCGCGGATCCTGCACACGCCCGGACATACCGAGGGCAGCCTGAGCGTGTACGTCCCCAAGGCCGGACTGCTGCTGGCCGGGGATACGTTGTTTGCCGGGTCGGTGGGACGCACCGACCTGCCCGGTGGCAATCATGGGGTCATGATGGCAAGCATCCGCGAACGCCTGCTGCCTCTGCCCGACGCCACCGTGGTGGTTGCAGGGCACGGTCGGGCAACGACCATCGGTGAGGAAAAGCGGTCGAATCCATTCCTCACCTGAATCAGGTCACGCAAGCCCGGCGAGCAGCGCCACACCCTTGCGCCAGACATCGGGCGGCGTCAAAAGGCTCAGCACAACTCGCCCCGCTGGCAAACCATAAAATTCGCCCGGCTGGCCCATGATTCCCTGCCCCAGAGCCGCAGTGCAAAAATCGACTCCATCAATCGTCCGAGGAACGCGCAGGACGGCGGTCCAGCCTGCTTCCATGCTAAGACGATTGCAGTGCGATCCCGCGAGAGCTTTGTCGAGTTGAGCAAGATTCTCGATCATCCGACTGCGAATCTGCGTTTGAATGTGGTCACGCCCGCCAAGCCAGGAGGTCAACGCGTGCTGCACGGGGGTGTTCATTGAAAGGAACGTGTCGGCGATCACCTCCAGGCGCTCCATTGCCGCGGCGACCTGCGCAGCCGGCCCGGTGGCGGCGATCCAGGAGCACTTCATCTGCGGAAGCCCGCATACCTTGCTCAACCCACTCAGCACAAACGTGAGCGCGGGAGAGGACGCGGCAGCGAAGCTCACGGCCGTCGTCCCAGGCAGACCGTAATCGAGAAAGACTTCGTCGACGATCAGCGCGAGGTTGTGTTGAGCACAGAGCGCCTGAAGCGCTGCGCGGTCGGAGAGCGAGCAAAAGTGGCCGGTTGGATTGTTGGGATGGACCACAAGGATGGCGCGCGTGCGCTGCGAGATAGCGCTGCGCAGAGCTTGCAGATCGATGAGCCAGCCGTGCCCGGCGTGGGGGTCGTGCAAGAGCGGATACTCAACGAGTCGCACGTTGTCCAGCCGGGCGATGAAGTCGAAGAGAGGGTAGCTGGGGGACGCGACCAGGACCTCGTCGCCGGGATCGCACAGCAGGCGGAAGAGGTAGCTGTACGCCTCGCTCGTGCTTGTGGTCAGGCATAGCTGGCCAACGTCTACGTGGCTGCCCGCGGCGCTGTAGTACTCGGCCACGGCTGCGCGAGCGGCGGTTAGGCCAAGCGGGGAGGGCTCGTAAGCAAAAGCGGCTTGCTCGCTTAGCGGTCCAAGCAGCGCAGACTCCTGATAGTCAAAACCGCACACTGTAGGGTTGGCCAGGGTGAGGTCCAAAAGCTCGCGACCGGAGGCACGAGCTTCGCGGATGGCCCCCGCGAAGGCGTTCTCACCCAACTCCCACGATGTTCGTTCCGAAAACCGCATGCCTTCATGGTATCGGTTGGCGGTGCCACCCACCCGGCCTACTGGCCGTGTCCTACAATCCAGAGATGGCCAACGTTTCCGCCGTACTTTTCGACTATGGACTGGTTCTTTCGGGTCCTCCCGATCCAGCTGCCTGGGAGCGGATGAAGGCCATCCTTGGCGCGGACGAGGCGAGCTTTCATGCGGCCTACTGGGCGCCTCGTCACGACTACGATCGCGGCACGCTGACCGGGCAGGCTTATTGGCTGCGCGTTGCGGACGCGGTCGGCAGCGCGTTGGACGAGACGCAGATCGCCGCGCTCATCAAGGCGGACACGGACCTGTGGACGCAGCCCAACCCGGCCATGATCGACTGGGCAGCGGCGCTCCAGCGCGCCGGGATCAAGACCGGCATTCTGTCCAACATCGGCGACGAGATGGAGGCTGGCGTGCGCGAACGCTGCGCCTGGATCGCAGACTTCGCGCACCACACCTTTTCGCATCGTCTGAAAATCGCAAAGCCCGAGGCTGAGATCTATCGGCACGCGGCGGAAGGTCTGCGTACGCCAGCCGACCAGATTCTTTTCATCGACGACCGGGCAGACAACATCGCGGCAGCGCGGGCGGCTGGCATGCACACCCTGCAGTATGCAGATCACGCATCGTTCGTGAGCGAGATGCTCAGGCTCGGGCTGAGTTCCCTTCTAGCAGCCTGAGCCGCAATCAGGGGAAGCCAATCCCATTTTGGGACAGCGAAAGTTTTTGTCCACAGACTTCTCAACTTGGGACACCGGGATGAGAGGTTTTTCATTTGGTATGAAGAGAGGCTGTATCTGAGCGATCAGCAGCCTCTCCACCATGACTCAGTTTCGAAAATGTCTTGCGGCCTCTTGTCTCTTGGTATGGGGGTACTTGAGCGCGTGGCCGCAGGCACAGTTGCAAGCCGTCAACGTGTCACAGCAGGTGACCCTGGCCGGACTCCGCTCAGGGAACGGTCAGGGCAGCTTCCCTGCCGCCGCGTATGCCAGCGATGGCAGCCTGTTCCTGCTCTACGACCAGAAAGACGGCGTGCGTGTTCTAAAGCTGAACGCCGCGGGAACCAGCGTGCTGGCGCAGGCGCAACTGGGGACGGTGGGTGACTCCGCAGTTGCGCTGGCGCTCGACGCCGCCGACAACGTATATGTCGTCGGCCCCTCCAGCAGTGGGGCTCTGAGCGGCACTGCCGGAGCAGCGTTTCCGGCGCGGGCCAACACATCGACGAACTCGTTCCTGGCCAAATTCGACGCCAGCCTGGCCCCCAGTTTCGTGACTTTTCTGGGCTCAGGTCAGACCGCTGTTGTCAGTGTCGCGGCGACAGGGAACGGAGTGTTCGTCACAGGCCTGACGTTCAACAACTCGTTTCCGGTCACCAGCAACGGTGTGCAACAGACGCCCGCGCCGGGTACGACCCAGAATGGCTTTGTGGAACGCTTCAGCACCGACGGGGCGACCCTCACGTATGCGACCTACCTTACCGGCGCGAACGGAGGCACCGCTCCCAGCGGCATCGTCGCCGACCTGGCCGGCAACGCCTATGTGGCCGGGTACACCGCGGCCAAAGGATACCCGACAGTGGCGGCGCTGGTGCCGGAGATGCTGGGTGAAGCTTCGGGCTTTCTGACCAGGCTTTCGCCATCCGGGGACAGCTTTGTCTTCTCCACGTTCATCCCGGGCGGCGGCCTCACCGGGCTTGCGCTCGATGCGGCCAACCAGATGCTGCTTGTTTCGGGAAGCGTCGCGCTCGGACAGTTTCCGGTCGCAACCGCGGTCGCGCCGCTGGCTACGACGGCATATCAGACCCTGCTGCGGCTTCCCTTGGGTGGGCAGACAGTCAGTGGCTCCGTGGTGCTGGTACCCGGCTCCACCAGCCTGGTGACGGCGGGGCCCAACGGCAGTGCGTGGGTGACCGGCACGCTGTCCACTCCGTTATTTCCGGGCGCAAGCCAACCGCTCTCGGACATTGGCGACAGCTTCGTTTTACGCGTTCTTGCTTCTGGCGCTATCGACCAGACGCTCCGCTTCGGGGGCCAGCCAACGGGCCTCGTCGGCAGCACAACCCTCACCAGCACGGCCGGCGCTGCCGCAGTTTCGGCGGACGGTTTGAGCGTCGCGCTCCCGGCGACCTTGTCGGTCATCGAGGACCCGTCGGTCGCTCTGACCCAGCGTTTCGATCTTCCGCTCGCCGGCGCTCCGAATGCCACGCTGCCAGACACGTTGCGCGACGTAGCGGCAACCTGCACCGGAACCAGCCAATGTTTCCTGCAGGCCGGTTATCTGGCGCTGCTCTCGACAGCAAACGCCACTCCCGCCTTGAGTCTTTCCGTCGATGACCTCCCGAATCTAACTGTCCGCAACCTGGGGTCTGCCAGCGCCAACGGCCTGGCCCTGACCGCCACCGCTTCGGCGATTGTCGGCAACTGCGGCTTGACCCTTGCGGCCTCGAACGCCTGCGCGCTGGCGCTCGGTGCCGCACCTGCGCAATCGTTTACCGTTTCTGCCGCGAACGCCGCGAGCTATACGGTGCAGCTTCCTGCCACCAGCCGTGCCGCAGGCACGCTGGCCGTCGGCCCTGCGGAACTCGACTTCGGCGTACAAACCTCTGGGAGTCCGGCAACCCTCCGGACCCTCACCGTCACGAACCTGGGTGCGTCCGCCCAGAGTTTCAACTCGGCTCTCGACACCAGCGCCCGCACGCTTCCGTACTCCATAACGGAGACCGCAAGCGACTGCGCCACCGGCGCCGGCTTCGCGAAAACACTGGCCGCGGGTGCCACGTGCCACATCACGCTGGCGTTGACCGCGTCCTCAACCGCGTCCAACGATGGCCCGGTCCGGGCCGCATGGAAGGTGGCCGGGCGCGACGTTGTCCTTACGGGATTAGCGCAGGCGGCCGCGCTCAGTGTTTCCGCCAGCGAGGTCGATTTCGGCACGCAATTCGTTGGCGGAGTGCGGTCGCCACGCTATGTCTTTCTCTCCAACAACTCGTCCCGGGCCGCATCGCATGCTGTAGTCACGCTTCCCGCAAGCTCCCCCTTTTCGGTGCTTGACGAATGCGCCAGCACCCTGCTGCCCTACAGCGTATGCCGTCTGGTCTTGAAGGACACGGCAGTTGTGGCTCCAACGGCCGATTCGACCTTGATCAGTCTGGACCAGGGCCTCACGGTGCTGGTCACGGGGCGAACGCTGGCGGCGCAGGGAGTGACCGGCTCATCGGCGAATCCGAGCCTCTCTGTCACACCGTCTACCCTGGCATTCAATGCACCCGTGGTTGTCACGGGCACTTCGGCGGCGGCGCAGACGTGTTGGTCGCAAACTCTGGTGGTGCGCCCGTAACGCTGGCCACCTCCGTGAGCGGTGACTTCGCGTTGCAGAGTGGATGTCCCACGACGCTCGCCGCGGGCTCGTCCTGCCAGCTGCTGGTCACCTTTGCCCCTTCACAGCCGGGCACACGGCAGGGGTTATTGAGCGTCACCGGAGGCAGCGGCTTCGCGCCCTTCTATGTCCCCCTGGGCGGCACGGCGTCGCCCCTTCTGCCTGCCAACAACGGAACGCTCGATCTTGGTCAGACCCTTGCCGGAGGGCCCAGGGTGGCCTGGTACAAGGTGCAGCAGCCGCTCTCGTCGCTCACGATACGATCGAACGCCAGCCCCTTCGAGGTCGCCATTGTGGAGGACAGTGGCTATGGCCACGGCACGCTTCCCCCGGCAGGCTTCGCGCCCACGGTGACTTCTGCCTGCAGCAATTGCTACATCGGGATACAGTTTCTTTCGCAGACTGCCGGCCTGCAGGGCGCCACACTTTCTCTGGCCACCGTAGCGGGCGGCAACAGCTATACGCTCGGCCTCACCGCGACAGCTCTACCGGTTAGTGGATTGCTACTGACACCGATCGCCGACGACTTTGGACCGGTGCCCGTCAATAGCGTCACTGCACCCTCCCCGTTCACGCTGGCCAATCTGCTTTCTCCGGGCGCGCCCGTCTCGATAACCTCGGTCACGGCCAGCGGCGACTTTGCGATTGTGCCGAATACGAGCGGAGGCCAGGCGTGTGCGGGGAGTCTCGCGTCCACGGCCGCCTGCTTCGCAGGTGTAATCTTCGCGCCTTCCGGCCTCGGTCTGCGGACGGGCACCCTCACGATAGCGACCAGCGGCGGCACAGCATCCGCCGCGCTCAGCGGCAACGGCGTCAGCGATCCCGGTCTGGCGCTCAGCCCGGTGGAGTTGGACTACACGAACGCGCCGGGAAGTGCGGCCACCCAGCAGAGTGTTGTCCTTTCGAACACCGGTGCCAGCGTCCTCTCGATCGGAACTGCGGTCAGCTCCGATCCTGCCTTCGCGGTTACTGGCAATTGCTCGACGCTCGCGCCCGGCGCGACCTGTGCGCTCGCTGTCACCTATCGCGCAGGGTTCGCTCCGGTCGCGGGTTCGCTGTCGATCCCTGTCACCTCGACGGTCAACGGACAGACGACGACCACGACCTACACCGTCGCGCTCGTGGGCAAGTACACCGCCGAAGACGCAGGTCTGCAGATCCTGCCGGGCGAGATCAACTTTGGACCGGTTGGCGTTCGAACCGTCGGGGGCACACGGTTGCTGACCCTCAACAATCTCACGGCGAAAACGCTCGCGATAACCCTCTCGCTGCCAAGGCAGTTCCCACTGGCTGCACCGGCGGCTTGCCCGTCGCTGGCTCCGCTCGGAAGCTGCACGTTCGCCGTCATGTACGTTCCGTCCACCGCTGGCGCCGCGACCGGAACGATCTTCGCGACCGGCATACCTTCCGACGGATCGCCGACGGTGCAGGCACTGGGCTATGCGCAGGGATTCGCCACGTCGTCCGGGACGCTCACCATCACCGGCAATCTCGTGCCCCACGCTCCGCTTAACTTCGGTGTACCGGTTTCCGGTCAAACGTCACAGCAAACCCTCACCTTGACCAATAGCGGTGCAGGCACTGTGGTGGTGCGCCGCATCGCCAGCGATCCCCCCTTCTTCTCAGCCACCACCTGCGGGGCCGTTCTGGCCGCGGCACAATCCTGTACCGTCACCGTGACCTATGCGCCGATTGCGCAGGTTGCCGGAGGTACGTCAACACCCCTGCCACGCACCGACGCTGGCACACTCACCATCGAAAGCGACGCAGCATCCAGTCCGGACATGATCGACCTCAGCGGCTCCGTCGCACCGGTCGTTACGGGCTCGAGCAACAGCGGCGCGGTGCTGGCGACCTTCGCTCTCTCGCAAAGCGCACTGACCTTCGCCAATACCGGCGTGGGCAACGCCTCCGCACCGCAAACCCTCAGCGTTGTGAATAACGGAAGCGCGACCATTCATGTCCTGGGCGTTTCCGCATCCACCGACTTTGCGGTTCAATCCACCTGCGGCATCCTGCTGCCCGGCGACAGCTGCGCGCTTACGGTCTCGTTCCAGCCCGGTGCCGCGACCACCGCGTCCGTGAGGCCAGGCACCTTGCAGCTTCAAACCGACGCCAGCACAGCTCTGGAGTTCGTGACGCTGTTAGGCACCTCCACCCCCGCGTCCCTGACGCTCACCCCATTGGCGCTGGACTTCGGCACGCTCAACGTTGGCCTGAGCAGCAGTCAGGGAGTCACGGTGACCAACAGCAGTGCCACCGCGATCACGTTGTCCACGCTCACGGCAAGCGGCGACTACAGTGTGGGGAACGGCACTTGTCCCGGAAGTGGATCGACGCTCGGTGTGGGTGCGGTATGCACTCTCCATGTGACATTCACGCCGACCATCACCGGTCTGCGATCGGGAACCCTAGCTGTTTCAAGCAGTGCGACCGCGCTTCCCCTGACGGTGGCGCTGGGCGGAATCGGCGTCGTCTCCAAACTTCAGATTGCGCCCGGCGCGCTCACGTTCGGTGCAGTCGCGGTCGGTTCACCCGCCAGCCTTTCGCTTTCGTTGCAGAACCTCGGTTCCGCTGCCGCAACTGGAATCAGCGGACAGGTCTCGGGCGTCCATGCGGCGGAGTTTGTCATCACCACGCAGTGCTCATCGCAGTCCCTGGCGCCCGCCCAGGGTTGCACCATGACCGTCACGTTTACGCCCTCGACGATAGGCCTGCGCAGCGCTACCCTCACGGTCGTCAGCTCCGATCCCTCGTCACCCACGCTCATTCCCTTGACGGGGACCGGCTCCGCACCCGGTACGTTTACGCTCACGGCCAATGGCGCGGCGACCGCGACAGCGACGGTCAAGAGCGGTTCGCCCGCCACCTACGCGCTCAGCGTGACGCCGCTGAACGGGTTCACCGGTGCGGTGGCCCTGACGTGCGCGCCGATCACTCCGGGCACGTATGCCTCGTGTTCCATCAATCCGTCGACCGTCACCCTGAATGGCGGAGCGCAGGGCTTGACGGTGACCATCAACACCATCACTTCTGCAGGCCTCGAGTGGCCCTGCCGCGTCACAATCTTTTTCGCATTCATGGCTGTGCCCATGCTCATGCTGCGCCGATCACGCCGCTTCCGGTATGCGTTGTTGCCTCTGATTTTTGTTGGATTGGCCGGGTGCGGCACCGGCGTGAAGGTGGTGGCAAGTAGCAGCGTCCTGTATACCCCGGCGGGGACCTATCAGTACCAGGTGACCGGGACATCGACCAGTGGACCTCAAATTACGCAGAGCGTCACCCTCAACCTGATCGTGCAGTAGATTCCCGATCGTCCAGCAGGATCGGCACCTGTTCGACGATCTCTATGCCGAATCCCTGCAGCGCCGGCACGTGCGTGCGGTGGTTGCTGAGCAGCCGGATCTTGTGCAGGCCGAGGTCGGAAAGTATCTGACCACCCAGGCCTATCTGCCGCAGGATGCGCTGGTCGCGGTCGGGAGAGTCGGCACGGCGTGTGGGGCCGGTGCGGCCGTCGCGGTGGAAGCAGAGGCGTCCGGGTTGCACGGTGTGGTCGATGCCAAAGCCCTGCTGCGTGTGGTGCAGATAGACCAGCGCTCCCCGGCCTGCTGCTGCAATCATGCGCAGTGAGTTGTCGACTACGGCGCGGCAGTCGCAAAGTGTACTGCCGAACACGTTGCCGCTAAGGCAGTGCGTGTGGACGCGGACCAGGGCGGGCTCGGCGTTCGCGCCGGCTCTGTCGCCCGCGACATCGCCATAGACGAGGGCAATGTGAGATTCCCCTCCCTCGACCTCACTCTCATAGGCGATCATGCGGAACTCGCCATACTCCGTCGGCATCTGCGCTTCGGCGACGCGGCGGATGTAGCGCTCGTTCTGCAGGCGGTACCGGATGAGTTCGGCGACGGTCAGCATTCTTAGCCCATGGTCGCCGCAGAACTCGATCAGGTCCGGAACCCGGGCCATGCTCCCGTCGTCATTCATGATCTCGCAGATCACGCCGGCCGGGATGAGTCCTGCCATGCGGGCCAGGTCCACCGAGGCCTCGGTCTGGCCGGCGCGGACCAGCACGCCGCCCTTGCGGGCGCGCAGCGGGAAGATATGTCCGGGGCGGGCCAGGTCGTGGGGCGTGGACCCGGGGGAGATAGCCACCTGGATCGTATGAGCGCGATCGGCGGCCGAGATGCCGGTCGTCACACCTTCGCGAGCTTCGATGGACTCGGTGAAGGCAGTACCGAAACGCGACGTGTTGTCCTGGGTCATAGGACCGAGGTGCAGCGCGTCGGCGCGGTCCTCCGTGAGGGTAAGACAAATGAGCCCGCGGCCAAACTTCGCCATGAAGTTGATCGCTTCCGGGGTGCAGAACTCCGCCGCCAGGGTGAGGTCGCCTTCGTTTTCACGGTCCTCGTCGTCGACCACGACGATCATGCGACCGGCTTTCAGGTCTTCGATGGCTTCCGGTACCGTGGTGAAGCCGTTTTGACTTTCGCTCATGGAGGGCACCCCCCTGCCTGTTTTTGGTGCAAAGTCTTCCATCGTCTGGACTCAAGGGTGGACTTCAAGCGCCCAGCCTGGTTTGCGGCAGATGCCGGACGCGCGCCTTGTACAGATTCAAGTGTAGAAGGGCTGTCAAGCGCAGCCTCTACAGGGTCGACTCGATTTCGAAACCCCAGGCCTCGAGCAGCGCCTCGGGGATGTACTTCGAGTTCTTGTTGCGGCGCGCCCACTCGCGAAGGCGGGTCGACCGGATGTACTGGTCCGGGGTCAGCTTGTACTCTTTGACGACCTGCTCAAAGGACGTGATGGTGGGGACGACCGGGCCGATCGGCTCCGGCTTGCCCCAGTTTGGATTACCGCGACGCTTTGCCATTGTGCTTTATTCCTCACCTTCAGGCACCCGCGGCAGTGATGCAGCGCGGATGCAAACACTTGATTTTACCATTTCAAGAGGGTGCGAGAGGCACCACAAGGAAGGCAATGCCGGGTGCGGGGTAGCGTAATCACTCAGACTTCAGGTTCGCGCCAGGTCCCGATGCGGCGCAAAAGTCTACCTCGCTCGTGCCGCCGGCTTCTTCTTCTGCACCTGCACGGCCGCCGGTGGAGTCACGCCGCTCTTCTCGTCCATCCACCCATCGAGCAGGCTCTTCCGGAAACGCCAACGGTTGCCGAGCTTGAACGCGGGAACGAACCCCTCCGACGCATAGCGGTACAGCGTATCCGCACTGACGCCGAGGTACTCCGCCGCCTGGCGGATGTCCATTACTTCCCTCGCGATCGGCAAAGTCTGAGCCGCACCAGCCATTCAGTCTGCACTCCGCTCTCAGGGCAATTTACGAGCACACCCGTTGTACCCCGTTTTCCACAACCGTACAAGAACAATCACTCTCCAAACCTTGTTTCACGACCACATTTCCGCTACAAACGCCACCAATCGGAGACGTATTCGCCAGCAATTTCCGTCGGAACTCCCGGCTCCGGCGACCAAAGCCCTACTCCTCGCTGCCCGGAGATGAGTTCAGTCCGCTCCATCGGCTGGCGCCATCCATGCAGGCCGAGATTGAACAAACCCCAATGAATCGGCATCAACAACCCCGCCTTACCCATGCTCAGGAAAGCATCCACCGCATGGTCCGGCCCCAGGTGAATCGACTCCCAGAGCTCGTCGTAAGCTCCAATCTCCAGCATCGTCAAATCAAATCCGTCATACTGCGCCGCAATCTCCGCAAAAACGTCCCAGCAACCCGAATCTGCGCCAAAATACACCCTATGCTGCGCTCCCTCGACCACAAACGACGCCCAAAGCGTCTTAAAGCGATCAAACAAGCCGCGTCCTGAGAAATGCCGCGCCGGCCACGAAGTTATCCGGACTAAATCCCCGGTATACGTGGAAGTCACAGTCGCCGTCTCCGTCCAATTCAGCTCGACTATCCGCGCCGCAGGTACGCCCAGCTTTGCCAGTCTGCGCCCAATCCCGAGCGACGTGACCCACTGCGCATGGGCTGTCGCCGGCATTCGCGCCAGAGATCGAATCGTATCCGCTCCCATGTGGTCGTAGTGGTCATGCGAGATCAGCACCGCATCAATCGAGGGCATCTCCTCCAGCGCCAGTGTCGGAGCAAAGAACCGCTGGGGCCCAAACCACCGTACCGGACTGGCTCGTTGCTCCCATACCGGGTCCACCAGCACGCGCACCCCATCGATTTCCATCAGCATTGCGGAGTGCCCGAACCACGTCACGCGCAGCCCGGACGCGGGTCTCTGCGAATAAACACTCGCGTCCGTAACGAATTGGCCAACGGCGGACCGCGGCACCACCTCTTCCTTGTTGAAGAGAAAACGAGGCAGTACCTTCCACAGAAGTGCAGCCCCGAACATCGCGGTTGGCACCGGATTCAGAAACTTCCCATTCTTCTTTTCCGCACGTTTCAGGTAAGTCATGCAGCCGATTGGATGCGCGCAACCGTCGCTCGACCCAACAGCGTCTGAACGACCAGAACCCGCGTGCTACGGCAAAAAGTAGAACGGGTTGGGCAGCTTGACGCTCACTTCGGCCTTCGGTTCGCCATTCAGATCGCTCCACTGGTCGCCCACATTCAGCACCAGCCGGTACCCGCTCGCCACAATCTGTTTTCGCCTTCCAGCCTTGTACGCGATCGTCATCCTATCGCGCTCTTCTGCGTTGCGCAGGGCCAGCCCCTTCCAGCCGTGAAAGCCCGCCGCTTCCAGGTTGCGAGCGGTCGCGTCCCTTTGCTCCTCGGGTCGGCCGGTGATGAAAAAGACCTCCACACCCGCCGCCCGAGCGCGGTTGAAAAGCCGCACCGCGCCAGGAATCCCCATCGCCGCTTGCGGGCTTACGACCCACTCGTAATTCATGGTCTTGATAAATCCATAGTCTTCGCGTTGCATCTCGCAATATCCGGAAAGCGAAGTTTCGTCGATATCCATAACGATCGCGAGCTTCTCATCAGGCTTCCGCGTCGCAACTTCGCGATCGAACGCGCTCTCTGCGCGACGTAATTGCGCGTCGACGTCCTGCCAATAGCATCCGCCCGTACCCACGCAGTCGGCATAGTCCGCCAGCCTTAACCGCGAAATCTCGAAGTTTTCGAACATCGCAGCCGAGGGAATCGACGCAGGATCTGCGGCACCCGCGGCTTCTATGGCGATCGCCCTCTCCGCAGTCATGCGATTCGGTCGTGGCTTTGCATTCGCAACGCATGCCGGTGGTCCGTAATGGTCCACCGGCACCACGGGTGCCTGCGCCATCACCATGCCAGCCCACAGCGCTGCCGCAGTGAAGGTCATCCGTGAGCGCTTAGTCACCGCCACCGCCGCCGTACAGCGCGTCGATTTTCCCCTTGTATTTTTCCAGGATCACGCGCCGCTTCAGCTTCATGCTCGGCGTCAGCTCGCCCGAATCGACCGTCCAGTCATCCGCCACAACCCCCACCTTCTTCAACGTTTCATGATGTTCCAGCGTAGCGTTCACCTTCTTGACCAGTGTTTCATACTGTTGCTGCACCTTCGGGTCGTTTACCATTTCCGCGTGGTCTTTAGTGGCCACACCATTGGCACCAGCCCACCGTTCCAATGCCTGAAAGTTCGGCGAAATCAGCACACTCGCAAACTTACGCGAGTCGCCCACCACAGCCGCATTTCCCACTAGCGCATCCGCTTTCAGCTTGCCTTCTATCGGCTGCGGCGCAATGTATTTGCCACCCGAGGTCTTGAGCAGTTCCTTCTTCCTGTCCGTAATCGAAAGAAAGTCATCTTCGATCTTCCCTATGTCGCCGGTTTTGAACCAGCCGTCCTCGGTAAACTCCTTCTTCGTGGCCTCTTCCTTTTGCCAATATCCCTTGAAAATCGAAGTTCCGCGCACCTCGATCTCGCCATCCGGCGCAATACGCGCCTCTATATTCGGGATCAGAGCGCCCACCGTGCCTGTCCTGTACGCGTCGAATGTGTTGCGCGAAAGCACCGGCGAAGTCTCCGTAAGTCCATAGCCTTCGAAGATGCGGATGCCCGCGTCCAGATACCACTCCGAAGAGTCCATCCCGAGCGGCGCGCCCCCGGAAACAAAGCACATGACATGCCCGCCGAACGCTTCGCGAATCTTGCTGAACACCAGCTTGTCCGCCAGCTTGTATCCCAGGCTACCCGGTTGTCGCCCCGCTGCGATCTCGGCGCGATGCTTCTTTCCCTGCTCCAGTGCCCAGTTCATGATCGTCTTCTTGAAGCCCTGCGACTTATGCTCGATCGCTTGGCGCACCTTCTCGTACACTCGCGGCACAGCGATAAACACCTCGGGCTGCACCGCCTTCATTGCCCCGGCCAGGTCGTCGAACTTTGGCAGATACGCAACGACCGCGTCCAGGGCATAGATCGCGTAGTCCAGATGCCGCGCCAGGGCATGGCTCAATGGCAGGAACGAAATCGACTTGTACCCTGGCTTGATCCGCAGACCGTCGGTGGAGTAGCGCATGTTATCCGCCAGATTTCTATGCGTCAGCATCACGCCCTTCGGATCGCCTGTAGTTCCGGAGGTGTACACAATGGTCGCCAGATCGTCGGGCTTCGTCTCCCCGACGAGCGCGTCAAACACCGCATCCGTCTGCTCCAGCTCAGGGGCGCGTTTCATGATTTCCGAGAAGGCTTCCGTGTTCGCGAAAGTGCCTGTGTCAAACACCGCAACCCGTTCGAGCGTCTGAATCTCCCCCGCCCCTACCAACTTCTCAAACTGCTGCCTGCTCGAAACGAAGATCGCTTTGCAACCGGAGTCGCGCAGCATAAAGCCCATCTGCTCCGGGGTCAGCGTCTGATACAGCGGAACGTCCACCGCCCCCAGTGCGAGGATTGCAAAGTCAACTACCGGCCACTCCCAGCGGTTTTCGCTCACCAGCGCCACGCGATCCCCGCGCTGAATTCCCCAGCTCTGCAGCGTTTCCACTACTGCCCGCACGCGGCCGTAAAACGTCTTCGCCGAAAGCGGTTTCCATTCCTTACCGTCGCGCCACATCGCCACCGTGGCATCACCGCGCCGCCCGACCCGTGCGAATACATCGTTCACCGTCTGCAAATCAAGCATCAATCCATCCCGCCCTTCACCTACTCCAGAATCGCCTTCGACAAATACCGCTCCGCCGAATCCGGCGCCATAGTTACGATGCGTTTTCCAGGTCCGAGCTCCTTCGCAACCGCCACCGACGCAAACACGCTCGCCGCCGCGCTCGATCCGCCCAGCACGCCTTCCTCGCGAGCCAGCCGCTTCACCATCTCGAAGGCGTCGTGGTCCGTGACCCGCACCACCCGGTCGCAGACGCTTCGGTCAAAGGTCGCCGGCACAAACGAGACGCCAATTCCCTCCACCCGATGAGGCCCCGGTGTTCCACCCTGCAGCACGCTGCCTTCGGTCTCCACCGCCACTGTCAGCACACCCGGCAGGCGCTTCTTCATGTACCGGGCGATGCCCGTGAACGTGCCCGCCGAGCCCACGCCCAGCACCACGGCATCGATCTGACCGTCCATCTGCTCGAACATCTCCACCGCCGTAGTCTGCTCGTGAAAGTCCGGATTCGCAGGATTCTCAAACTGCAGCGCCGCAAACGCTCCCGGCGTTTCGCTCTCGAACTTCAATGCCTGCCGGATCGCTCCCGCCATCATCTCGTTTTCGGGCGTACGCACCACCTCCGCGCCCAGCCCGCGCATCAAGATGCACTTCTCCTCCGCATAGCCTTCGGGAACGAATAGCCGCACCCTGTAGCCTCTCTGCACGCCGATGAGCGCCAGGCCCACGCCCGTATTGCCGGCCGTCGCCTCGCAGATCGTCCCGCCCGGCTTGAGTACGCCGCGCCGCTCCGCGTCCAGCACGATACCCAGTGCCGCGCGATCCTTCACGCTGCCCCCGGGGTTCATTGTTTCAAGCTTGACCCAGACCGCCGCACTCCCCGCCTCCACCACCCGGTTCAGCCGCACCATGGGCGTATGCCCCACCAACTGCGTTACATCGTTCCCAATCCGCATGCACTCCCCTTGCCCGTCGTCTGCGTCAGCCCATCCGGCTCGCAGCCCGACCCAGGAGCATACCGCATTTTGCCCACCTATTGCCCTGCCTTAGCCGGCGCAGACGATGCCGTCTTCGGAAAATATCCTGTCCGCGTCCGCACCTGCAACCGGGTGTAGCCCTTCTCCCGGGCTTCCACATGCACCTGCCGATACCCACCCAGGGCCGGAGACTTCGTCGACCGGTAGGCGATCGTGTACTGTGTCCGAATATCCTGCGCAACTTCCGCCGCAATGGAATTCACATCCTTCAGCGACTTTGGAAAATACGCCTGCCCACCTGTCTGTTCGCTCAACTCCGACAACACTGCCTTCGCATGGCGCGCCTCGCGACGGTCGGAGTCCGATCCAAACAGCAACCCGATCGAGTAGATTGCCGGCCCATCCAGGTCCTGAACGCGCTCGATTGTCTGCTCGAGCGAAGCGCTCGATGCATTGTCTTCTCCGTCCGTGATCACCAGCAGCACCTGCTTGGTGCGCTTTGCGTTCTTGCTCAGGTAATCGGCCGAGGCAATCAACGCATCGTACATCGCGGTTCCTCCGCTGGACTTCACGTAGCTCAGACCCGTTTGGAGCTTCGCTATATCGCCCGTAAAGTCCTGATCGATATACGCTTCCGAGCTGAAGTCCACCAGGAATGCCTCGTCCTCCCGATTGGAGAGTTTCACCAGGTTGATGGACGCCGCGTCCACGGCAGTTCGCTTGTCGTACATGGAACCCGAGCTGTCGATCAAAATACCCAGCGAAACGGGCAAATCCTCATGCCGGAAGCTCGCGATCGTCTGCAGTACACCGTCCTCGTACACCTTGAAGGCGTCCTTCGACAAAGAGTCCACGGCGCGGCCCGAAGCATCGATCACAGAAGCGTTCAGCCTCACCTCGTAGGCGTTCTCGCGCAGTGTGTACTTGCCGTTCTCCTTCACTACTTCCCGCGTATTCGGCGCTCCCGGCGCACCCGAAGGCGGCGCTGTATCCGGATCAGGCGAAGGCACAGGATCGACGTCCACCACCGCAGGCTTCTGCTGTGCATTCGGGGCTTGGACGCCCGGAGCGGCGCTCTGCGCCCAGGCGCTTGCTACCAGTCCCGCTGTCAAAGCCAGCCCGCGAACTTTTCTCCACCCTTTACTGCGACGGTGCATAGTACCCCTCGCGATTGTGGACGGTCAGGTTCGGCAGACCCGGCGGCGGCAACAATCGCACTTTCACTTTACGCCATGTTCCGTCCCGCTTCGTATCGCTCGGCGTATAGCCGATAACGTACTCGTTTCTCAGCTCCTGGCTGATCTTCTGCGCTACGTCCGAAAGATCCTGGAGGTCGATGACCGGGAACACCCTTCCGCCGGTCGCCTCCGATACGTCCCGCAGCAACTCCGGGCCTTCGCGCTCCTCCGCCGTGGGCGCAAACATGTCGAAGATGCCGATCGAGTAAATTTGCACCTCGCTTTCCCGCACAGCACGCCGCAACTCGTTGGAGGTGTACCGACTCCTGTTGTCGCCGCCATCTGAAATTACAAGGAGCGCCTTCCGTTGATACTTCGCCGACTTCAACTTGTTCACGCCCAGATAGACGGCGTCGATCAACGCTGTCCGGTTCTCCGGCTTCAGCATGACCATCCGCGCTTCCACGTCGTCCACCTCCGACGTGTAATCCACAATGATCGCCGGTCGATCGTTGAACCCCACGACAAAAAACTCATCCTGAGGATTGCAGGTTCGCAGGAACTCGCTCAAAGCTTTGCGCGCCCGGATGAACTTCGACTGCATGCTGCCGCTCAAATCAAATACGATGCCGATGGTCAACGGCGCGTCTTGCGTCGCGAAAGTTTTGATGGTCTGGGGCGCATTGTTGTCGGTCAGAAAGAAATTCTCCCGCTCGAGGCCGGTCACCAGCCGGTTCATCGGATCGGTCACCACCATCGGCACCAACACCAGATTCACGTCCACTCGAATGTTCGAACCCGGAGCCGAGGCTGCCTTCCGCGTCACATCATCTCCGCCCAGAATGACCGGTCGCGTGTCTTTAGGAGCCGCCGGTGCCGGGGGGGCAGGCGTATGCACGTCGCCCAGCGGATTTTCCTGCGCGCCCGCCACCGCGCCCGACAGGAACAAACCAAGCACAAACCCACAAGTCGCCGCGCGTACCCTGCAAAACCCAGAACGCCCCATAAGCAAACCCCGCAAAAGACCGAAAAGCGATACTTCGAATATCTACACTATCGCACCAGAAAAACCTGTCCACACAGACTAGACGCTTGCGGCATCAAAAAGGGCTACCCGAAATGTCATCGCCTTGTCACACCACCAACATAGTGACCCCACAGAAATGAGTCTCCAGCGGAACAGCCAGCGAGCAGCTGGGTCGGTCAGTCGATCCCGCTGCCTTGTTATCCTCAATCCATGGCTCGCCTTTACCCTTTCCGCGCCCTTCGCTACGACACCACCCGCGTCAATCTGCATGACGTCGTCACTCAGCCCTACGACAAGATCTCTCCCGCCATGCAGGATGCCTACTACGCCGCCAGCCCCTACAACCTCATTCGCATCATCCTCGGTCGC
Source organism: Terriglobales bacterium (assembly GCA_038230455.1). Taxonomy (GTDB): domain Bacteria; phylum Acidobacteriota; class Terriglobia; order Terriglobales; family Acidobacteriaceae; genus Granulicella. The sequence continues at coordinate 201,568 of JBBRNF010000008.1, read as the reverse complement.
AAGCTGCCCCAGGACAACGAGGTCGAAAACGTATACACCCGCGCCGCCGAGACACTCTCCGGCTGGCGTGCCGAAGGCATCTTGAACGAGGAAACCGAGCCCGCCCTCTACGGCTACTCCCAGACCTACATCGTCCCAGGCACCGAAGAAAAACGGGAACGCCGTGGATTCATCGCGCTCGGCCACCTTTACGACTACGCGGACCAGATCGTGTATCGCCACGAGCAGACCTTCCCCAAGCACAAGTCCGACCGCCTGGCGCTGTTTAAAGCGACGCGCGCCTACTGCGAACAGATTTACATGCTCTACTCCGACCCCACCTTTACGGCCCAGCAACTCATCTTCGGCGCGGGTCCGGACGAGGCGCCCGCTAGACCGGCCGACCTCGAAGTCACAGACGAGTACGGCGTTCAGCACCGCGTCTGGAAGCTCACCGACCCTACGCTGCTCCAGGAAGTTCTCGATGCCATGTCGGACAAGAAGCTCATCATCGCCGACGGCCACCACCGCTACGAAACCTCCGTCGCCTACATGCACGAGCGCGCGGCGGAACTCGGCACTTCGGAGACAACAAACAATCAACAACTGACAACTAACAACTCGCTGCCAGCTCCCCCCTTCCCCGAGGCGGCCATGATGATGACCTTCGTCAATTCCGAGGCCCCGGGCATCACCATCCTACCCACCCACCGCGTGGTCTTTGGCCTTCACGAATTCAGCGGTCGGAAGTTCGCCGAAAAAGCGGCCGCCTTCTTCGATGTAGAGGAGATTCCCAACACCCCCGGCGGCCAATACCCCGGTGCTCCCGCCCTGCTCCAGCGCCTCGCCGACTCCGCCGGTGTAGCTTTTATTGCCGCCACCCGCGACGGCGACTTCCTGCTTACGGCCAAAGTGGAAGCGGTCGAATCAGAGCTCTCCGGCATCTCCCCCCGCCAGCGCTCGCTCGGTGTTGTGCAACTCCACAAGATCGTGCTCGAGAAATTGCTTGGCCTCAACGAAGAAACCGTCCGCGCCGGCTCCAACGTCCGCTATCTCCGCGAAGCGGACGACGCGCTCGCGCAAGTCGGTAGCGGCAATGCTGACGTGGCTTTCCTGATTAAACCAGTCTCGCTGGACCAAATGACCGACATCTCGCTCAACCTCGAAGTCATGCCACAGAAATCCACCGACTTCTACCCGAAACTCCTCAGCGGCCTCGCGATGTACACGCTGGATTAGTTTGCAAGACCTTTTCGGCGAGTTCATTATGAAGTCAGGAGACTTTGTGATGGCGACGGCATCATCACTGATTTCCATTGACGAGTATCTCCAGACGGACTACAAGCCGGACGTACACTTCGCAAACGGTCAGTTGGAAGAGCGAAGCGTGGGCAAGTACGATCATGGAAAAATCAAGGGCTGGATTTTTCAGATTTTCAATCTCCACGCCAAGGCCTGGGATAGCGACGTTACGGTTGAACAGCGTATATAGACCGGTCCAAATAGCGTCCGGGTTGCTGACGTTGCAATCATGCGAGCAGCAGCTCCGCGGGAAGCAGTCATTACGGCTCCGCCGCTTATTTGTGTTGAGATTCTTTCGCCGGACAATCGTATCTATCGTGCGAAGCTAGCTCTGGTCGATTACCTCGCCATGGGAGTTGTCCATAATTGGCTGATCGATCCGATACGGCGAGCCGCTTTCAGATTCGATGCGACCGGCCCGCATGAAGCTGACCCGACCGCACTTCGCATCCCCGACAGTCCTATTCACCTCGACCTCACGGACGCTTTCGCTGCACTCGACTAGAGTCGCGCCGCTTTTCTCTTTCCCTGCTGTAGTCGCCAAACCGCGAAGCGCCCACCACGCACGCCAGTCCCGCCGCAATGGAAACTTCTGCCGCTTCCATCCAGCGGTCCCCCGACCTGGCATCCTCTCGAACGCCGCCTCTGCTGCGGCAGTATCGGCCTTCGTGTACCCCGTGCTGCCCCGCATACCCGGCAACGAATATTTCAGCCCTTCTTCAGCGGTTACAGCGCGGTCGATCCCTTCATATCCAGAGAGCAAAGCCGCCCGCAGAAGCCGCATGGCAAACTAGCAAAGCACCCTTCTCCGACCGCCTCTGCTCACCGCGAGACCCCCTCTAGCGGCGAACTAGCTGTCGCATAGAGCTTCCTTGGCATCCTTCCCGCCTCGAACGCCTCTCGCCCCGCCTCGACCGCCTTCTTCATAGCAGACGCCATGAGCACAGGCTGCTTCGCTCCTGCGATTGCGGTATTCAGCAGCACCGCATCGAAGCCCATCTCCATCGCCAGGGCCGCGTCGCTTGCCGTCCCCAGCCCCGCGTCGACTATCAGGGGAACCTCCGTAATCAGCTCCCTCATCATCCGCAGCGTGTAGCTGTTCGCAATCCCTAGCCCAGTCCCGATCGGCGCTCCCAGGGGCATCACCGCCGCCGCTCCCACATCAATCAAACGCTTCGCAAACACAATGTCGTCAGTGGTGTAAGGCAACACGGTAAACCCCTCCTTGACCAGCACACGGGTCGCTTCAACCGTTGCCTGAACATCCGGGTACAGAGTGGCCAGGTCCCCGATTACCTCGATCTTCACCCAGTCCGACAGTCCCACTTCGCGGCCCAGGCGAGCCGCCCGGATAGCCTCTTCCGCCGTGTAGCATCCTGCCGTATTCGGCAGTAGAAAGTAGTGGGCTGGATCGATAAAATCCAACAGACTTTCCTTGGCGCGATCCAGTTCGACGCGCCGCACAGCCACAGTCACCATCTCGGCGCCGGACGCCTCGATCGCCGCCCTGGTTTCGGCCCCGTCCTTGTACTTGCCCGTCCCTACAATCAGTCTCGACTGGAACGTCCGGCCCGCTATCACCAGCTCACTCGCCACAAACACCTGCCTTTCGCTCTACCCGCTATCCACTGTTTCATAAAACACAAACGGCCCGACCCAAACTGGGACGAGCCGTTATGCGGTGATCTGGTGGGATTGACTTGAGGCATCCGCGTTCTCGGATGGGCCTCGACGGGTGTTCATCATACAAAAAGACCGTCAGGTCTAGAGCAAACGGATGCTCTAAGCCTCAGTCACCTCACGTTGAGTAAAGCAACAACTGGAACAATCAATTTTCATAGGCTAGACCATCCTCCTTTCCCGTGCTGAAAGGAGATTACTCCTTGATTAACCCTGGCGTCAAATCCCGTTCCCACCGCTCCCGGCCGGCATAGGTCAGCAAGAAATTCGACCTTGAGGAGAACAGGCTCGTCCGAATCTTTCTGGCGTGGACTGCCTTACCTCCCGCCGCGATGCCCCAGATACACTGGCTTTGTCCTCAAAGATTTCGATGATGCGTCCCCTTCTATTCCGCTTGTTGTCGCTCTGCGTTTGCCTGCTGGCGGGGGCATCGACTCTTGCCCAGCAGAACACGGCGCAGCCCGGCTCTGTCGATCAGAATAACCCTGCTCCACCACCGCTGCCGCTTACACTTTTGCCGCATCCGGAGACGGCCCGCTACCTCATAGCTGGCCAGGCCAACATCATCTTTCAGGCGCATCCGGGGTTCCACTCGCCTTATCAGGGCGTCAACTCTCTGCTTCCACGCGGCGAGTACAAGGTCTCGCTGGTCGGCACACTCTTTCTGGGTTTTCAACTTCACGGTAATCTCCGCTACACCTCCGAAGTGTTCTACAACCTCGAATCTGCAGACGGACGCGGCGTTTCCGAAGCCCTCGGACTGGCTGGCTTCACCAATCTCGACGTCGTGCGCAACCCGTCCCTCGGGTCTGTCCCCTACACCGCCCGCGCGGAGTTTCACCAGACCATTGGCTTCACCGGCAAGCTGGTCGACAGCCAACGCTCCCAGTTTGCCCTCGCCACCAAGGTTCCAGAACGTCGTCTGGACTTGCGCATCGGCAAGCTCTCCATGCCCGATTTCTTCGACATCAACGGTCCCGGCTCGGACTCTCACCTCCAGTTCCTGAACTGGACCGCCGACAACAACGGCGCCTGGGACTATGCCGCCGATACCCGCGGCTACACAAAGGCTGCAACCCTCGAATACGACGACGCCGGATGGTCGGTGCGCTATGGCATCGCGCTGATGCCCACTGTCGCCAACGGCACCGACCTGGAGTGGAACCTCCGCCAGGCCCGCGGAGAAAACGTCGAATTGGAATACCGCCACCTGCCCGTGAAATGGATCCTTCCCCCCGAGCGAAAGGGGACCGTGCGCATCCTCGGATTCGTCAATCATGCCAACATGGGCCTCAACCGCGACGCGAACAAGGAAGCTCTGCGCGAACGTGCGCTGGGTCTTAGCGCAGCCGTGCCCGTGATCACGGCCCACGCAACTGGCTCTACCGTCAAATACGGTGCAGGCCTCAACTTCGAGCAGGAGCTCACCTCCGATCTCCGCGCCTTCGGTCGCTTTGGCTGGAACGAGGGCGAGCACGAAAGCTACGCCTACACCGAGGTGGATCAGACGCTCGAGCTTGGCGCCGACCTCGCCGGCAAGCCGTGGAACCGCCCCCACGACAAAGTTGGCTTCGCCATCATCTCCAATGCGATCAAGCGCGACCACCAGCAATATCTCGCGCTGGGCGGACAGGGATTTCTGCTAGGCGACGGAGCGCTGCACTATGCCCGCGAGGACATCCTCGAAACTTACTACAACGCCCATAACTGGCGAGGCCTTTCCACTACGCTCGACCTGCAGTTCGTCGCCCACCCCGGCTACAACCGCGACCGCGGCCCGGTCGCCATGTTCAGCGTGCGCACCCACATCGACTTCTAAATAAGTTTCTGAAAGAGAACGGCCTCTATCATGTCCACTTCCGCCTCCACGCTACGCACCATCCGCCAGCTTCATCTCTACTTCGGCGTGTTCATCGCGCCCGCCATCCTTTTCTTCGCCCTGACGGGCGCGCTCCAGACCTTTAGCCTCCACGAGACCACCCGTGGCAGCGATTACAAGCCGCCGCAGTGGGCGGTCACCCTTGGCCAACTCCACAAGAAGCAGACCACCGAGTTCCCGCCGCGCAGGCCTGCCCCGCCCACGGCCGTGCCGCAAAGAGAACCTCCAAAAACAGTCCCGGCTGCCACTCCTTCAAAGTTTCCTGACACCCCCGGGTCGAAACCCAAAGGGCATCTGCCCATGAAGATCTTCTTCCTCACGGTCGCTATCGGACTCTTCAACTCCACCTTTAGCGGTATCTATATGGCCTACCGCTACAACAGCAACAAGCTGGTCGTAACCGCACTCTTGATCGCCGGCGCCATCATTCCCATCCTGCTCCTTCCCTTCTAGCCTCCCGTAGCCGTCGTGATGCACATCGGCACGGGCTTCGGTTATGCTTCATCAAATGGCCAAGCTATCGATTCGCGATCTCGATCTCACCGGCAAACGCGTGCTGATCCGTGTGGACTTCAACGTCCCGCTCAAGGACGGCAACATCACCGACGACACCCGCATCCGCGAAACCATTCCCACCATCCAGTACGCTCTGCGCCGTAAAGCGAAAGTGATTCTCGCCGCGCACCTCGGCCGGCCCAAAGGCAAGCGCGTGGAAGCGATGAGCCTCCGCCCCGTCGTAGCTCGCCTCCGCACGCTGCTCGACCATGTGATCGATGCCGACGAAAACGTCGCTTTCTCCCCCGATTGCATCGGCCCCATTGCCCTCGAGCTTGCGAATAATCTGGAGCCCGGCCAAACTCTGCTGCTCGAAAATCTTCGCTTTCATCCTGAAGAGGAAGCCAACGACCCGGGCTTCGCACAACAGCTTGCTATGCTGTGCGATGTCTACGTCAACGACGCGTTTGGTGCGGCCCACCGTGCCCACGCTTCGACTGAGGGCATCACCCACTTCGTCCCTCAGTCCGCCGCCGGTCTTCTGCTCGAAAAAGAAGTGACCTATCTGTCTAAAGCCACCACAGAGCCAAACCGCCCCTTTCTCGCTATCATCGGCGGCGCCAAAGTCTCGGACAAGATCTCCGTCATCAACTCCCTCCTGGACCGTGTCGACGCCCTCCTTATCGGCGGCGGCATGGCGTATACATTTCTGAACGCCCAGGGCCAGACCACCGGCAAGAGTCTGCTTGAGGCCGACAAGATTGGCGTCGCACGCGCAGCGCTCGACAAGGCGGAAGCCCGCGGCGTGCGCTTCCTTCTTCCCGTGGACCACTGCCTCGCCAACAAGTTTGCCGCCGATGCCAGGACCCAGCTATTCTCCGGCACCGGGCCCTTCCCCGCGGACTGGATGGCACTCGACATTGGACCCGCAACCATCAAGCTCTTCTCCGCCGAAATCGCCGAGGCAGCCACCATTGTTTGGAACGGACCCATGGGGGTCGCCGAACTAGCGCCGTTCGCCAAAGGCACCAATGCCATCGCCCGCGCGGTCGCAAAGAACGAAGACGCCATCAGCATAGTAGGCGGTGGGGACTCGGTCGCCGCAGTCAATAATTCCGGCGTCGCCGACAAGATCACGCACATTTCCACCGGCGGCGGCGCCTCGCTCGAGTTCCTCGAAGGCAAAACGCTCCCCGGCGTGGCTGCACTGACTGAAAAATAGAGGACATCCATGCGTAAGCCCTTCATCGCCGGCAACTGGAAGATGTACAAAACGCCCAAGGAATCGCTCGCCTTCCTGGACGCTTTTCTTCCGCTGGTCGACGGTCACACACGCGACGAGATCGCCGTATTCCCGACCATGACTTCGCTGGGCTACGTCCTCGAAGGACTCACCGGAACCAACGTCCATGGCGGCGCGCAAAACATGCACTGGCTCAACGAAGGTCCTTACACCGGCCAGACATCTCCCACCATGCTGGTCTCGATCGGTTGCCGCCACGTCATTCTTGGCCACTCCGAGCAGCGCCTGTACTTCAACGAAACCTATGAGCGCGTCAACCTGAAGCTGAAAGCCGCCATCAATCACGGGATTACGGCCATTGTTTGCGTAGGCGAGCTACTCGCCGAACGCGAAGATCTCAAGACGGAAGAAGTGCTGCGCGCGCAAATCCGCGCCGCCCTGCGCAATATCTCCCCGTCGGAGGCTCGCCACCTCGTCATTGCGTACGAGCCCATCTGGGCGATCGGCACAGGTTCGACAGCCACACCCGAAGTTGCCGCAGAGGCCCACCGCATCCTTCGCCACGAACTTTTGGAATGCTGCGGCCAGGCCGCGTCGGACAACACCCGCATCCTCTACGGCGGCTCCGTCAAGCCCGAAAACATTACCGCTCTGATGGAGCAGGATGGCATAGACGGCGCTCTCGTCGGCGGCGCAAGCCTGGTCCCCACCACCTTCGCGAAGATCGTGCACTACGCCGCCTAGGCGACGGTTCCGGTTTCTGTAGACGCCCCATACTCGGGATGCAGCCAGCGATGCACCGGCCACTTTAGCAGCGCCAGATGCACAACCAGCGCGACCACCACGCTTCCGTACAGGATGCGATTGAGCAAGAACATCTTTGGTCCGGGATCAGCCAGATCCGTCGTGAACAGGTAAAAGAACGCCATCAGGTATGTCGCGACAGGCAGGCTTGGGGCCAATGCCAGAAATGGGATGAGCCAGATCACATACCAGGGATAATGCGGGGAAAACAGCAGCATCAACGCCATACCCAGCGCCGAAGCTACCTTTAGAAACACCGGCACCTCTCCTGCGCGCACCGCCCCCTCGACCGTCGCTCTCCGCCACGCCCAAAGCATCAGCGCGCCGAACACCAGTGCACAGGCCGCGAAGTACATCTGGGTTGAAAAGCCGTGCAGACCGCGAAAGCTTTGGATCCATTGCAAAAGGAAGTAGCGCGCCCCGGTAGCCATACCCTCTTCCTCGGTATAGCCCCCCAGAAACCCGAATACCATCATTCCCACCGACGAGTAAGCCGCATACCCCACCGCAATCACGCCGGCCACCATCGCTGGCATTTTCCAGTCGCCGCGCCGATACAGTGCCGGAAACAGCACCACGGGATAGAACTTCGTCATCACCGCCAGCCCCAGGAAAAGACCGGTCAGCCAATCGTTCCGCTTTGCGCGAAATAGCAGCGCCAGCGCAACGAACGCGATAACCACCGCGTCCACGTGTCCTGCGCCCGCAACCTCCCACACCAGCAGAGGGCACCAGGCATACAGCAGCACCTGTTCGCGGGGTTTCCCCATCATCCGCAGCAGCGCAATCATGGCTCCGCACGCCAGCGTCTCAAAGCCCACCATTGCCAGCTTCATCATCGTCACGGTGGGCGAAATCCAGGTCGTGGCGAAGAACACCATCTGGGCAACCGGGGGATAGATCGTCCGCGCGTAATCTCGGCGGTTGATGTTGTCAAACACGTCTTGGTTTGGCTTGCGCAACCATGCCAGCGTCGCGTCGCCAGGTACGTACCGGTAGGGATTTATTCCCACATGCTGCACGACACCGTCCCAGACATAGCGGTACATGTCCGACGAGGAAAACGGCTCTGCGCACAAGGTCACCAGGCGACTCGCGACCGCGAACCCGACAATGATCCAGAACGTCCAGCGATCAACAGGCTGTGTCAGAATCACCAGCACCGCCGCAAAAAACAGCGTCGTCGACCACCCCGATACCCCTGAAAATCCGATCGTGAAGTGGTCGTTTTCCGAAACAAACTGCCGCGCCAGGAGCAGCAGACCGAATCCCAGCCCGCAGAGCGCAAAATTGGTAGCCCACGGTCGTCCCACGCGCCAATCCTGCATCCATGCCGGGAGGCTCAAGCGCGTACCTCGCCCAGTTCCTGCAAGAACTTCCGCGTCGCCAACGCCTCAAACCCCGCCGCCACGGCAAATACCGGCCGCTCGCCGCGTAACAACTCCGCCCGCAGCACCTCCAGCGTCGTTCCATCGTCAACGTCGTACCACAGCGGCAGTTCGACCAGATCCAGTCCCGCTGCCCGGACCTGGTCCAGTGTTTCCGCGTAAACGCTTCCTGTACTCCACGTGATGCGCTCAAAAGGAGCGCTATGCGCCGCCTTCAATCCGATGAGGTAGTATCCACCATCTTCCGATCCGCCCAGCACAATCCTGTCCCCGGGCGCGTTCAGCGCGTCCACTGCTTGCCGCAGTGCCGCCGTCGGCAGCGTGGGCGAATCGGAATCGATCAGGCAGACCGCTCCGAAGCCACACGCCAGAATGTCCTCCGCCGCGCAACGCAGGCGTTCTCCGAAGGTATCGCCGCGCTGCGCAATGAGCGCGAACTGCTCTGGCAGCAGACCGTCGAACGCCGCCTCATCGCCCAAGGGCGTATAGCAGACCAGTCCAGCAGCTCGGCCGGCCGCTGCCACCTCCGCAATATTCCTTGTCGTATCGCGCAGAAAGCAAACATTCAGCGCTGCGGACTGCTCCAGCGTCAAAGGCGGCGCCAGTCGCGTCTTCACCTTGCCCGCTCTCGGTGCCTTCGCCATCACGGCCAGAGCGCACAATCCAGAGCGCGAGTGCACTCTAAGACTCTTATCCAACACTGGGTAACTCACTCGGCCCCATCCACCTCGGCCATGAACTTTTCGCAAACGGCGTATTGATACCAGCCGTCATTGAAAAATTGCATCGACGCCCACGGCTGCGACCCCACCAGCGCGCGAAACTCAGCCGAACTCATTACCTCCGCCTGGCGCGGCTCAGGATACTTTCCCGCCGGACTGCTGGTCAGCCTCGACAGAACCCACATCACCGCCAGCGGGACCCGAGTCCGGAAGCCCGAAGTCGGTTCTGCGATAAAACATCGCCCGCCGCCGCGCAGCACCCGCTGCACTTCCGCCATCACCTGTTCGCGCTGCCGCACCACAATGAGGAACAACCGGCTCACGATCACCCCATCCGCTTCGCTGTCCGGTAGCGGAAGGTGATGTGCGTCGCCCTGCACGAACTGACAATTGGTCAGGTGGCGCCGGGTCGCACGTCGCCGGGCACGCTTCAAAAGCCCTTCGGAAAGGTCGACGCCCGTGGCATGGACTTCAGGGTAGGTTTCCGCGAACCGGCAGCTGTAGAATCCCGGGCCGCAGCCCAACTCGACAAGATGTGCCTTCTCTTGTTCACGCCGCCCCGGCAAAAGCGAGTCGGCAATCTCTTCCGTATGATCCCGGAACAGGTACTCGCGACAAAGCGCGTAGAACCACGCACACCGCTCGAATAAACTATCGGACCCGCTGGTCCGTGTTGCCGGCAACTCCATGCTCCCAGCGACCCCCGGTCACTCCAAAATGCCATCTGATGCTCTGCGGCAAAAAGAGATACAAAGCACGCAGCAACACACGCCCCATCTTACCGTCGGAACACCCCCTCGCGCGAACAGGCTTGCCGTCGATCTGGTATCGCTTGCGTCGTATCATCCAGAGGTATGCCTTTTCCGATCAAAACCTGCGTCATCTGCCACGAGGAGTTCGAGCTCAAACCGGACAAACCGGGTTATGCCAATCGGTGTCCCGAGTGCAGCAACCCCGACTCCGCCAGTCCAGCGGGCAAAATCAGCCTGACTGCCGAAGAGCGCCGCAGCCAATCGGAGGCCAACGAAGCGCGCCGAGCCGCAATGCGGAATCTTCTCTACCGCAAGGACAGCTAGGTTAGGCCGCATTGAGCAGCGTGGCCCTCTGTTCCAGCAAGCGCACCAACTCACGCTCTTCATGCTTCAACGCACTTTCGTGTTCGGCGATTTCTTTGTCTAACTCCTTCTTCGCTTCCTGCGCAGAAATGCCGCCGAGATACGCCTCCAGCACTGCCGGATGTACATAGCATTTTCTGCACACAGCAGGCGTGTTACCCAGTTTCGCCGCGACCGACTTGATCGCCGCGACGATATTTTTCCTGGCCTCCGACGCGTTTTCAAACGGTCCCAGTTCGCGCAAAAGATCGCAGGCCAGCACCGATCCCGCCCAGGTGCGAAAGTCCTTGGCTGTAAATTGCTGCCCTGTAATCTCCTGCAGGTACTGATTCACGTCGGACGAGTCGATGGCATGGTGAGTTTCGTCGGAGTCCAGATATTGGAAGAGCTCATAGCCCGGAATATCGAAGCAGCGTTTGACAATTCCTGCCAGCCGCCGGTCATGCAGACTTACCGTATGGTGAACGCGGCTCTTGCCCTGGAAGCTGAACGTCACCTCCGCGCCATGCACCGCCACGTGCTTGTTGCGCATCGTGGTGAGCCCGTAGCTCTTGTTCTGCTTCGCGTACTCCTCATTGCCGATCCGTATGTGGGTCTGCTCCATCAACGACACTACGGTCGCCACGACCTTGCGTCGTGGCATTCCGGCCAACGCCAGGTCTTCCTTGACTCTCGCCCGGATCAGGGGCAGCGCCTGCGCGAACAGGACCATCCGCTCATACTTGGTTTCGTCCCGCACCTCGCGCCATCTGGGATGGTAGCGGCTCTGCTTGCGTCCCCGCGCATCGCGCCCGGTTGCCTGTAGATGCCCATTGGCCAACGGACAGATCCAAACGTCCGTCCAGGCTGGCGGAATCACCAGAGACCGTATCCGTGCCCGTGTATCCTTGTCCCGGATCGCCTTGCCCTCCGCGCTGACATAGCGGAAGCCATCGCCGCGGCTCACGCGGCGTATGCCCGGCTTCCGATCCGTCACGTACCGCAAACCCGCTGCCCGCGCCGACTGCAGCGGCTCCACAACGACCGCCAGAGTACCCCTCGTACCATTCTTCGATTTTGCCGCCGCAACCCGCATCCCAACCCGCATCCCAACTCAGATGCTTGACGGTGCGTTCATGTAGGCCGCTCTTCCAGAGTGGTCTAATATCGAAAGCGAATTTCGCAAGTCGATACAGGAGAGCAGCAACCATGAGCAGCCAGACCGTCCCGTTGTCGAACCGCCCCGCGTGGAAAGCCCTTCAGGCCCACTTCGATGCAATCGGCAAGACCGACCTGCGCCAACTATTTGCCGACGATCCCGCGCGTGGCGAGCGCTTCACTGCCGAGGCGGAAGGCATCTTCCTTGACTACTCCAAAAACCGCATCACCAACGAAACTCTCTCGCTCCTCGCGCAGCTTGCCGAAGATTCCGGCCTCAAGCAGCGCATCGAGGCCATGTTCACCGGCGAGAAGATCAACGTTACGGAGAACCGCGCTGTGCTCCACATCGCCCTCCGTGCACCCGCCACCGAGTCGATCTTCGTCGACGGCGAAGACGTTGTCGTTGAGGTGCATAAGGTGCTCGACAAGATGAGCGCTTTCTCCGATCGAGTCCGCTCCGGCGCGTGGAAAGGCCACACCGGCAAGCCTATTCGTAACATCGTGAACATCGGTATCGGCGGTTCCGACCTTGGTCCGGTGATGGCGTACGAGGCCCTGAAGCATTACTCCCAGCGCGACCTCACCTTCCGCTTCGTCTCGAATGTCGATGGCACGGACTTCGCGGAGGCCGTCATGGACCTCGCCGCAGACGAAACGCTCTTCCTGGTCGCCTCGAAGACGTTCACCACGCTGGAGACGATGACCAACGCTCACTCTGCCCGCGAGTGGGCTCTCGCCAGCCTCGGCGGTGACGAATCCGCTATCGCCAAGCATTTCGTCGCCATCAGTACCAACGCCAAAGAGGTCGCGAAGTTCGGCATCGACACAGCCAACATGTTCGGCTTCTGGGACTGGGTTGGTGGACGCTACAGCATGGACTCCGCAATCGGTCTTTCGACCATGCTCGCCATCGGCCCTGACAATTTCCGTTCCATGCTCGCCGGCTTTCATGCCATGGACGTACACTTCCGCACCGCGCCGTTGTCGCAGAACCTGCCTGCCCTGCTAGGCCTGCTCACGGTCTGGTACACGGGGTTCTTCGACGTGCAGACCGTCGCCATCCTGCCCTACGAGCAGTATCTCAAACGCTTTCCGGCCTACCTCCAGCAGCTGACCATGGAGTCCAACGGCAAGCACGTGACCCTCACGGGTGAACACGTCGACATTCCCACAGGTCCGGTCTACTGGGGAGAGCCCGGCACCAACGGGCAGCACTCCTTCTATCAGCTGATCCACCAGGGGACACGCCTCATCCCCTGCGATTTCATTGGGTTCTTCAAAACTCTCAATCCCCTGGGCCGCCACCATAACATTCTGATGGCCAACGTCTTCGCCCAGGCAGAAGCCCTTGCTTTCGGCAAGACCGCCGAAGAGGTCAGGGCCGATGGCACACCCGACGCACTCATTCCGCATAAGGTTTTTGAAGGCAACCGGCCAAGCAACACCATTCTTGCCGATGTGCTGACGCCCGGGATTCTGGGCAAATTGATCGCTCTGTACGAGCATGCCGTCTTCACCCAGGGCGTGATATGGAACATTGACTCCTTCGATCAATGGGGCGTCGAGCTGGGCAAGGTGCTCGCGCAGCGAATCATAGGCGAGCTGGAGAGCGAGCAGGAACCGGCCCTGAACCATGACACGTCCACAACACGCTTGATCCAGCTTTATCGCAAGAACAAATAACTTTGGAAACAAGCGGTGCATCAACGAAGTGCACCAATCTTCTTGCGCTCCAGCGACCGTGCGTTTATCGTTGTTGAAGAGCGACAATCGAACAGGTCGCTTGTCGGAGCTTCCAAGAAGCTCCAAGGAGCCTTCCATGAGCCTCTCGCCTGTAACCACCGCCCCCTTCACCTTTCCGCCTGTACCCAAGACCAAAGCCGCACCCGCCGTTGCGCTTGAAGCCTACACGGGCGACCCCAACTTCATGGCATCGCTGGCCCGCGGTCTTCTCGTCGTCCAGGCCTTCACGCCGCAAACACCGCAAATGACGATCTCCCAGATCAGCGTTCGGACCGGTCTGTCGCGAGCCGCTGTTCGTCGCTGTCTGTACACGTTGTCGAAACTGGGCTTCGCCGGGGCGGAAGATGGCCAGCGCTACTCGCTTCGTCCCAAGATGCTTACGCTGGCGAACACGTACACTGCCTCAAGCACACTTGCAACCGCCGCGCAACCCATTCTGGAGCGCATGTCCGCGGCGCTGGGTGAATCGTTCTCTGTTGCCACCCTGGACGGCGACGACATCGTGTACATAGCCCGCACGATGGTGACGCGGGTCATGTCGGTAGACCTGCACATCGGCTCCCGCCTGCCGGCGTTTTGTACCAGCATGGGCCGTGTGCTCCTCGCGTATCTGCCGCAGGACCAGCTCGACCAGTACTTTGCACGGGCCACCTTCACGCAGTTCACACCTCGCACCATGACCTCGCCCGACAAGCTGCGCCTCGCACTTCGCAACGTGCGCCGCAACGGCTATGGTCTGGTCGATCAGGAATTGGAGATCGGATTGCGTTCGATCGCCGTACCCGTCTACGCGCCAAACGGCCGCGTCGTCGCCACAGTCAATCTCAGTGGCAGCGCACCACGAATGCCGATGCTCGACATGCAAACGCGCTTTCTCCCGGCACTGCGCGCAGCGGCCAGCGAACTCAGCGTATTCCTGAGCTAGCGCGCCGTTCGGAGGCGCAAAGACCCGAAAGCCAGTGCGTTCCTACCAGGGCGGCTCGGAGCGATAGTTCGTCCGCCTGTCAACCTTTCCTGCGATGCAAGCAACATACAAAATCGAGGCCTTTGATTAAGGCATAAACCCGCAAAAGGCACCTCTGTTCCATAGGCACGGATTGCGGGCGTTGCGTTCGCGGCCTGTCCATGACACCTTTCCAACCGGTTTTCCGCTTTAAGTACCAAAGGTGATTCGTTCCTCATTACGTTTGCGGTCGAACGCCCCGCCAAAGTCGTCGCGGTACACTCTGTCCAACAAGCGAAGTTTGCAAGGGATCCATATTCGACCATCTGGTAGCAGGTCTACAGAGATACTTCCAATGAGCGACCGGGGATTGTCGCTTGCCGCGCGATTGCGGGCTCCCGAAAGTGCGTTCACTTTTGTTGCGACGACAGTCCTGTTCGCGATGCTCATCCGGATGATCGTCGTCACGCTTCTGATTCACGCCGTGGCCGGACAACGCATCAACTACAACGACTTCGGCTGGGAGAGTTGGGAGATGGGCTGGACAGCCCGCAGCATTTTTCTCGGTCACGGATTCAGTTCTCCGTTCCTTCCCATCACCGGACCTACAGCACTGGTTCCTCCCTTGTACCCCTACCTTCTTGCGGGCACTTTCCACCTGTTCGGGCTGGACACGGTGCGAGCAGCCCTCGCTGTACTTAGCTTCAACAGCTTGTGTTCGGCTCTCACTTGTATTCCTCTGTACTTCCTTGCACGCAACGCATTGAATCCGCGGATCGCGCGTATCGTCGCCGTAGCCTGGGCAATTTATCCCTTCAGCATTTACTTTGCGGCCGATCGAGTTTGGGACTACGCACTTACCTTGTTGCTCTTCACCTGCTGCCTGTTGATCGCGCAAAAGTTGCACAAGAGTGACTGGCCCGGTTGGGCCGGATTCGGCGCTTTGTACGGCCTGGCCGCCTTATCGAACCCTTCGATCGTTTCGCTGCTGCCATTCCTTCTTGTCTTGTCGATGTGGAAGGCCAGACGAAAAGGAAGGTCTTTGCTCAAGCAGGGGCTCGCGCAGGGACTCAAGCAGGGACTCAAGCATGGTCTGATCGCCGCGCTCGCATTCGTATTGGTCTGTCTCCCATGGAGCATCCGCAACGAGCGCGTTATGCACGCTCATTTCTTCATGCGAGATGGTTTCTGGCTCGAGTTCTATGCGGGCAACAACGGTGACATGTCCGAGTCGAACTCCAGCCTCGCCCATCCCGCCAGCAACCCGTCAGAGATGAAGAAATACCAGGCCGATGGCGAGATCGCCTATATGGCAGAGAAGCACCATCTCGCGATGGCCTTCGTCGAGCGCCACCCCGGTCTGTTCGTGGAGTCCTGCCTCAGGCGGATCGGGCGATTCTGGACAGGCTACTGGTCGCTTCGTCCGCAGTATCTCAAATCCGAGCCGTTCGATCTGCCCAACATTCCCTTCTGCCTCTTCCTGCTGTATTTCATGCTGCGCGGCATGGTTCGATGGTGGAGAGAAGACAGGCAGGCAGCGATGCCATATCTCATGGCGATTGTGATCTTTCCCATCCCTTACTATCTGACGCACAGTTCAATGGACTACCGCCAGCCCATTGAAGCCGTCATAGTCATCCTGGTCGTCATCGGCCTGTTCGGAACCAGAAACGTGGTGCCTGCGCAAGGTCAGGTCGAAGCTGCGCATTGTGAGGCGGACCGGGAAGCAATTCTCGTTTAGCCCGGAAGCCCGCATCGGACTACCGTGCACTCGCCTTCGACCGCATAGCTCTCGCAAACTGCCGGGATCACGATCGCCTGTCCTTTGTGCAAAGCCACTTTTTCTCCGCCGAAGACCACCGCCCCGCCATTTTGCAACGCAACGACACACTGCGGTGTCCCTGAAACACCTATGTTCCACGACGCACCTGCAGGAACGTCCAACCTGTCCACCGAAAAGTGTTCTACGTGGATCAATTCAGTCCCATGCGGCAGCAGGCGTGGAGTGATCTTCCCTGCCGCTGTCTGCAGCTGGATCACCTTCATTCCGTCTTCCAGGTGGAGCTCGCGCGGACGTCCGTAGTCGTACAGCCGGTACGTCGTGTCCGAGGTCTGTTGTACTTCCAGGATTACTACTCCCCCACCGATCGCATGAACCGTGCCGGCCTCCACGTACACCATGTCCCCGGAGACGACCGGCTCCCGATGCAGCAGCGCTTCGAACGACTCGTTGCCGAGCGCCTCGCGCACCTGCGCCTCCGTGGTCCCGGCCTTCAGACCCAGCGAGACGCTCGCGCCCGCATCGGCCTCCAGCACGTACCAACACTCGGTTTTGGCGCGAACTTCTCCACCCAGCGCAGCGGCGTCTTCGTCGTTGGGATGTACCTGAACTGACAGTTTCTCCTGAGGAAACAACGTTTTCACCAGAAGCGGAAATCCGATCTGGCCTTTGCCGTGCAGTTGCTCGCCAAACTCATCCTGCATCTGGGCAAGTGATCTGCCGGCGTGCGGCCCGGTTTCGACCACACATGTCTCACCGGTCAGCCACGCCTCTCCTACCGGCTGGTCGAACCGTTCGCTGTACCACGGCGCAAGATCAAGCTTTCCCCACACTCGCTCTACAAAGTCAACGCGCAGCCGAAACGGCCGCAGGCCCTCAGTCGTCATCGTTATCCTTCTTCTGCGCGCGCTTCTCGAGCAACATGGCCGGCACCGGCGCTTCGCCCATCGCATCCCGCCACAGGATCACGTTCAACGTTCGGGTATCCGCATGGTCGGCGTGCCGAAAATCCATCTTCGCCGAGGCCGCCGCACCCGGCGCACTCGCTTTGTTGGCCGTGTAGATCAGCCCATTCTCTCGATTGGAATTGTCCGCCGTAAACGCAGGCTGATCCCCCGCGCCCGTAAATAACGTGCTCATCATCGACGCGAACGCATCGTTGTTGTTCATTGGCGGGAGTCCCAGCAGATTCTCCATCGTCCGCAACATACTTACGGTCGAATAAAAGCGGCTGTCCACGAACGCCGCGTCACCAGCCTTTGCATGAGGCGCATACTTGCTGACCACGATGCCCAGCGAGCGATGCGCGTCCACGTGGTCGCCTCCAGCCTGCGCATCGTCTTCGACGATGAAAAATGCCGTATCGTCCCAGTAAGCCGATTGCGAAACCCCTTCCACAAGGCGCCCCAACGCGAGGTCGTTATCCGCCACCGAGGACATTGGTGTCGGACCGCCCGGCGTCGTGCCAGCGGTATGATCGTTGCCCAGACGCATCAGGATGAAACTTGGCATCGTGTCCTTACCGCCTGCCCGCTGCCGTTTCCATTGGTCCAGGTGCCGCAGGAAAACCTGCGCGCGAATCTGGTCCGGGATACGTAGATTGAAATCCGGGGCCTCCTCCGCGAAGTGACCGACAAGTTCGGGTTTGGTCGCGGTGTTGTTTGCCAGCCGCGGGATGGCCCATGGCCACAGGTTTTTGCCTCCACCCCACTCCTCCGGGATCGGCTGCCCCGGCTTAATCGCCGGGACGACACAGCGAGCAACGGTCCCCGACATGGCGCCCTCTTGTGACGTCGCCTTTTTCGAGAACTCTTTGTCGGTACAGAACGTCGAAGAAATGTACTCGCCGAAGTGGTACAGACTTTTGCCATGTGCCGCGAGGTTGGTCCACATGTATCCGCTGGCGGCTTCGTTCACGTCGGCAATATGTTGCAGCAGCGGATAGCCCTCGGCCACCACGCCTTCAAAATCGTACGTCCGTTGACCGCCACGATAGTTTTGCTGCCAGGTTCTTTCGAGGTAGTCCGTTCCAATGCCGGCCGTCGACCATACATGCCCATCGCCCGAGACCTCGCCCGAGTCGAAGAAGTTGTCCAGCACGCCAAACTGCAGTGCCAGCTTATGCTGATTGGGCGTAATGGCCGTGCCATACATGGTCAGCGACGGATCGCCGTTGCCCACTCGCTTCCCGTCGACGGCAAGGTCCCCGAACACCTGGTCGTATGTGCGGTTCTCCTTGATGATGTAAATCACATGCTTGATCGGATTGTGGCCGCCCGCAAACGCTATACGCTCATCCGCCGCGCGCATCCGGTTCGACATAAGGACTTCAGCCGTAGACGCTTTCAAGCCATCCTCGATAGCCTGCTCATCCAGCGTGGCCAACGAACCGTACAGCAGCGTCGGCGCATAGGTAAACGACCGCTGGAATCGCGGCATCTTTTTCACCGAATCGGTCGAGACCTGCGGCATCCCGTTCGGCCCCGTGCCCTGCCCCTTGGCCGTCGCCACAAAGAGTTTGCTGCCGACCAACGCCAACCCCGTGGGCATCAATTCCGTCGGTACAAACCCGATCGGCTCGATCATTCCCTTGGCCTTCGCCATGCTCTTCAGCTTGCGAGGATCGAACACCGCAACGGAGTTCGTGCCCATGTTCGCCACATATAAGCGGCTCCCGCTGGCATTCTCCGCCAGCGCATCCGGCTCCGCGCCGAAGTAGGTCTGCCCTGGCAGCCGCGTGTCGAAATACCCGCGTACCGTCAGTTTTGCCGCTCCCTGCTTGCCGACGTCCAGCGCTGCCACCGCGTCGCGATTCGATAAGGCCACGTACAGCGTTGCTGCGCGTTCGTCCAGGAGCAGCGCGCAGGGGTGAGTTCCCGGTGCTGTATCTGATTTTGGCTTCATCAGCGCAACGCGACGCGCTACCGTCCCTTGCACCAGGTCCAGTTCCACGACCTCGCTGGCATTCCAGAGTGCAACGAAAGCACGCTTCCCGTCGCTTGATACCGCAAGTGCGATTGGATATGTGGAAGGCACGGCCGCCGTGCTCGAAAGGTCAAATCGCCGCTCCATCGCGCCAGTGGCCGCGTTGAGCACCGCGACGCTGTCCGACAAGTTCTCGGCAACCAGCAGGCGCCCGCCGCTCAAGTTCGCAATCGCCGCTGGAAACGGAACGCCCATCTCTCCGCGGTCTGCGGGACGCAGCAATGTCGTCCGTCCAGCCGCCAGCTTCACCAGGGAAAGCTTCTGGAAGCTGTTCGCTTTCAGGACGCCTTCCGCGAAGTCGTACACAATCACGCCGCTGCCGCTATTATTCTTCCCCTTGCCTTCGGGGTCGTCGATCGATCCCAGACTGGCATACACCTTTTTCCCGTCTGCGCTGAACGCGAGCCCCGAGTACAGGGTCTGCTTTGCCTCTACCAGCGTGCGGCTGTCAGGATAATCGCGCACCGTTCCGCTCTTGACATCGATCACGGCAATCGACTGCATGTAGTTCGATTCGCGCGTACCGTAGCCCGCATTGATCGTCGCCACCCATCGTCCATCCGGCGAAACGGCCATGGACAGCGGCAGGCTGTTCAAGCGCTGTGTCGACCCCGGCACAGGCAGCAGGAGTTGCTTACTGGTCGACAAATCAAGCGTCTTCCGGTCAGCTTCCTGTGCCATTGCCACACATCCAGCCGATAACAGCAGGCAGCATCCGAGTCCGTGCCAACATGAAAAAGAGCCATCGAACTTCATCCTGAACCCCCTTACAAAAGTCTTACACACAAGCCATACCATCCGAGCCTATCGTTGTTCTAGAGGGAACACTATCAGCATGAACAGCACGTTAACTCCCATTTCCGAAAACAGGGTCAAGCACGTGCCCGCCGCACAGGAAGCTGTCCTCAAGATCAAGCAGGACCTGCGCATGGGCCGCGAGCACCAGCAGGGTCGCATCAATTGGATCACGTCCATCGCGATGGGCCTTTTCCATGTCGGCGCCATCGCCGCGTTCTTCTTCTTTTCGTGGAAGAATGTCGCAGCGTTCGCCATCATGTACTTTTTCGCCATCAACGTAGGCATCGGGATGGCCTATCACCGTCTGCTGACCCACCGCGGCTACAAGGCCAAAAAGTGGGTGGAGTATTTCGTTACCGCCTGCGGGTGTCTTGCGCTCGAAGGTGGACCCATTTTCTGGGTAGCAACGCACCGCGTTCATCACCAGAACTCCGACCAGGAAGGCGATCCGCACACCCCGCACGACGGCACATGGTGGGCTCACGCCGGTTGGATCCTCTCTGGCCGCGCGCTTCATTCCGAGACGGCTTTGCTTGGCCGTTACGCTCCGGACCTGACCCGCGACAAGGTCCACGTCTGGCTGTCGAAATATCACTACCTTCCGCTGGTCATAACCGGTGTGGCGCAACTGATCATCGGTGCGCTGCTCTCGCCAGCCCACCCGGTGATGGGCGCGGTCGGCATGATGCTGTGGGGAACGTTCCTGCGCACCACGGTTGGCCTGCATGCAACCTGGCTTGTCAACTCCGCGACCCACCTTTGGGGCAAGCGCCGCTTCGAAACCAAGGACGACTCCCGCAATAACTGGTGGGTGGCGATCCTGACGGGCGGCGAAGGCTGGCACAACAATCACCACGCGCATCCGGTCAGCGCCCGTCACGGCCTCGCCTGGTACGAGTTCGACGTCAACTACTACGGCATCTGGCTGCTTTCCAAAATGGGCCTCGCGGAAAAGGTTCAAATCGCGAAGTTCGATCGCGGCAACCCCAAGCCCGCTGGCGCCTACATGGAATAGTTCGGTACATCCGCAAGCAGAACGGACCGCCAACCTGGCGGTCCGTTCTGCTTTGTGGCAGCAGCATCCAGGCAGCAAAGGCCTGCGGGCTCCACCGCTATACTCGTCTCAGACATGAACATAAACCGCCGCCGCGGAACGATCGCTTTTTTCATCACGCTTGGCGTGTGTCTCACGGCGCTTGCCATTACCCTGAACATCACCTGGATACACATCAACGGTCGCCGCCTTGCGATGGATCTTCTCGGCGTCCTTCTGTTTGGCATCCTCATCGCCGGCGTCGTTCTGAACACGGTCTTCCTGGTCCGCGAAATACGTCGCAACGAGCGGCAGGATTCCTTTCTCAACGCGGTGACGCACGAACTCAAAACCCCCCTCGCCAGTCTCCGGCTGTATCTTGAAACCCTGCAACGCCGACCCGTCGACGAGGCCCAGCGGCTCAAGTTTTACGCCATCATGCACTCCGACACCGATCGCCTCCTGGCCACGGTAGAAACCATCCTCAAGGCCGGCGAACTCGGGCAGCGTCGCGATGCAAAGCGCACACGCATCGAACTGCACCCTCTCATCGCAGAGTGCGTCGCCATCGTATGCCAGCGACACCACCTCGCGGCCGAAGCGATCACCCTCGCCGATATGCCCGGTGCGGTCCAGCTCTACGTTTTAGGAACGCCCGAAGACATCCGCACTGCCGTACTCAACCTCCTCGATAACGCCGTCAAGTATTCGCCGCAGGGCGTGCATATCCGTTGCCGTCTCGCCATCGAGCACTACACCTGGGCCGTGCTCACCATCGCCGACACGGGAGTCGGGCTGCCATCGCGCGAACTCAAACGCGTCTTCAAGCGCTTCTATCGCGTCTCATCCAACGATCTCGTCAAGATCAAGGGGACGGGTCTTGGCCTCTTTCTGGTCCGCACCATCGCCCGCCAACACGGCGGAGACGTCCGCGCAGCCAGCGAAGGTCTTGGGAAAGGTACGACCATGAGGCTCTCCCTGCCCCTGGCCATTGGAGGCCTCGATGTCTGAAGTCACGCCACCGGCCGCGACCCTGCCTGAAGGCGCCTCGGATCCCTTGATCCTGCTCGTCGAAGACGAAGAGCACATCGCGCAGGGTCTGCTCTACAACCTGGCCGCCGAAGGCTACCGTACGCACCATGAATCGGACGGAGACGCTGCCCTCGCCTGGTTGCTCGCTACTCCTATCCAGCCCGAGGCTATTCTGCTCGATGTCATGCTTCCCGGACGCGACGGCTTCTCTATCGTTCGCGCGCTGCGCGAAGCCGGGTTGTACACGCCGGTGCTGATGCTGACCGCGCGTGGCCGCAGTGAAGACGTCGTCGAAGGTTTCACTGCCGGCGCGGACGACTACATCCCGAAACCGTTCGATCTCGACGTCCTCCTCGCTCGCCTTACCAGCCTCATTCGCCGCGTCAATTGGCAGCGGGCAACGCAGCCCAGCACAGCGGCTGCATCGGTCAACACCGATGACTTCTCGCTCGGAGATCGCACGGTCTCCTTCGATGCGCTCGAAATCCGCAGCCCGGACAAGGTCGTTCACCTTACCCTCATGGAGGCCGACCTCCTTCGCTACCTCGTCGAGCGTTCCGGAAAAATAATTCCGCGCAAGGAAATTCTAGAGAATGTCTGGCATGTTCACGAGGACACGGACACCCGCGCGATCGACAACTTCATCGTCCGCCTGCGCCGTTATCTCGAACCCGACCCCGCCAGCCCCATTCATCTGCTCACCGTTCGCGGCGTCGGATACCGCTTCGTTAACGAGCCGGAATCCTCAGCATAGATCGTCCGCCACGCCTCCGCGTTACACTCGCTAGAGGCTCCCTGGGACACCCCGAACCGTGCGCATTCTTACCCGATACGTTCTCCGCGAAATCGTCACCTACTCCCTCCTCGGCGGCCTGCTGTTCACCTTCGTGCTCTTCATGCGGTACCTGCTGACGCTGCTGGAGCTCGCCGTTCGCGGCTCAGCTTCTGTAGGCGATATAGCCCGCGTGACCGCGTACCTGCTCCCCAACCTGCTCACGCTAACCATCCCTATGGCCGTGCTGATCGGCATCCTGCTCGGCCTCAGCCGCCTCGCGTCCGACAGTGAAATCACCGCCATGCGCGCCTGCGGTATGGGAGTACCTTCTTTCCTGCGCATAGTCAGCATCTTTGCCGCGTTCGCCTGGGCAATAAACCTTGCAAACACCCTCTATCTTGCCCCACACGCCGCCAAGGCACTCATTCAGTTCGAAGAAGAGCGCAAGACCGGGCAAGCGTCCTTCGAGGTTCAGCCGCGAGTCTTCTATGAGGACTTCAAGAACTACGTCCTTTACGTGCAGGACGTTCGACCCGCGCAGGGAGCGGCCCTGTGGCACCATGTCTTCCTCGCCGACCTCACCCAGCCGGCCAACCCGCACATCGTCACTGCGGAAGAGGCGTACGTCCTCAGCAGTGGCTCGCAGACTCTGCACCTTCACCTCGATGACGGTTCACGGCACGACCTTTCGCCTACCAACCCGAATCAGTACGACATCTCCACCTTCGCCTCAACCGACCTGCCGATCCAGACCGGACAGCAGGAAGACTCGCACATCACCCGCCGCGACACCCCTATGCAGGCCCTCGAGCTTCGCGACCTCTGGAGACTCGCACGAGGTCCCAACAGCCGCCCCTACTCCATCGAGCTGAATCGCCGGTTCGCGTTTCCGGCGGCCTGCTTTGTGCTGATGCTGGTGGGCGTCCCACTCGGCCTTTCCACTAACCGCGGCGGCAAGGGTACGGGCTTCGTCCTCACACTGTTTCTCGTCTTCCTCTATTACTTCCTCTCTTCGATTGGCGTCGCGGTCGCCACACAAGGCAAGCTTTCTCCTTTCCTGGGCGTCTGGGGCGCGAACCTGCTCTTCACCTTTGCCGGGCTTCTTCTGGTCCAGCAGATGACCCGCGGCGGGGTCGCGCTCACCGTCCTGTCCAGCTTAGGCATCGCGTTCCGCAAGTTCGCAGACCGCTTCGGCGGAGACTCTCCTCAGGGCTACAACATCCCCTTTGCCAGTGGATTCACACAGCGCGCTCGCCGCCTGCTACACATCCGTTTTCCGCTCATCCTCGATGAGTACGTCATGCGCAGCTTCGTCCAGAACTTCGCACTTGTGCTCGCTACGCTCTCGTCGTTGTTCGTCATCTTTACCTTTTTCGAGCTGATCGGCGACATCATCAAGTACCGCACACCGCTGGTTACCGTCGGCGAGTATCTGCTCAACCTTGTCCCTTTTATTCTCTACAACGTGACGCCGCTATGCTCGCTGGTCGCTGTGCTCATCACGTTCGGCGCCTTGAGCCGCAACAGCGAACTCACCGCGATGAAGACCACCGGTATCAGCCTCTATCGCGTCATCGCTCCGGTTCTGCTTGTAGCCGCGGTGCTCTCCGTCGCGCTGTTCTCCTTCGACGAACTTTATCTCCCCGCCGCCAACCGCCGCCAGGAGGCCTTGCGCTCGGTCATCAAGGGCAAGCCCGCGCAGACCTTCCTGCGCCCGGACCGGCAGTGGATCTCCGGGCAGAATCCCAACAATGGCGAACCATCGCGTATCTTCTATTACCAATTCTTCGATCCCTACAAGGACGTCTTCGCCAACGTGACCGTCTTCGAGTTCCAGCCGGGCACCTTCGTCCTGCGTCGCCGGATCTACGCTTCCAGCGTTCACTGGGACGAGCACATGCATCAATGGATCTTCGAAAACGGCTGGCAGCGCACTTTTAACGCGGAAACCATCGGCACATACGAACCGTTCACCATTCGTACCTTCGCGGAGGTGCACGAGCAACCCAGCTACTTCAAAAAGGAAGACCGCCAGTCACAGCAAATGTCCTACGTCGAACTGTCGCGCTATATCGGCGACCTGAAGCAAAGCGGCTTTGACACCATGCGCCTGCGCGTGCAACTCAACCGCAAGCTGGCCTATCCGCTCATCACGCTGGTCATGGCGATCCTGGCCATTCCCTTCGCTCTCTCTGCTGGTAAAAAGGGCAGTCTTGCCGGCCTCGGTGCGGCGGTCGGTGTTGCGATAACGTATTGGGTAATCGCGGGTGTCTTCGAAAACCTTGGCAATGTGAACTCCCTTCCCGCGGTCTTCGCTGCCTGGTCGCCCGACCTGCTCTTCGCCATGGCGGGCGGGTACCTGCTGCTCCGCACGGACACCTGAAACGTGACCCTCCCACATCAACTACACTGAAATTGACATGAAAACCCTGACAACCGCTCTCTCTCTCCTCGCCTTCGGAGCTCCTTTGATTGCCCAGACCGCCAGCCCGGCTGCCAAAGCTCCGGTGCGGCGCACCCCCACTGCCGGCGCTGCAGCAACCACGCCGCACAGGTTGCCGGGAGCCTGTGCGACAGACATACCCCAGCTTTCGCCAAAGATCCCAACGCTGCCCTCGGGCTCATCCTGCCCGAAGCCGCTGTACACCATCACTTCGATCCCGACGGTGAAACTCAGCTACGTCTCTCCGCTGGTCAGTCCAGGCCTGGGTGAATCGCTGGGCATCGAGACCGCCAGCTTCTCGCTCAACTACGTCGACACCAAGGTCGGGTCCGGCCCACTGGCGCAGCCGAACAAGTGGTACACCATTCACTACACCGGCTATCTCACCGACGGCACCAAGTTCGACTCCTCTGTCGACCGCGGCGAACCGATCAGCATCAACTACGGTCACGGCATGGTCATCAAAGGCTGGGACACCGGTTTCGACGGCATGCACGTTGGCGGCAAGCGCCGTCTCTTCATTCCGTTCCAGCTTGCTTATGGCCCTGGCGGGCGTCCGCCAACCATCCCCGCCAAGAGCGAACTCATCTTCGATGTCGAACTGGTGAGCCAGAGCGATACGCAGCCAGCGCCGAAGGCTCCGCCGGCCGCTGCCGCACCGAAGCCGGCGTCCACGCCAGCTCCCGAAGCCAAGCCGGCGGCTACACCGGAAGCGGCGCCGAAGCCCGCCTCTCCGCCCCAGTAATCGAAAGGGGTGGCTGCCCGATTCTGAGTCCGGCGGCCACCCCTCGCATCCAAGGACTACATGCTCGATCGCCTGCGCCCTCTGTTTCCCTACCTCAAGCGATACTGGCGCCAGTTCGCCTGGGGCGGCATTGCGCTCATCATATATAACGTCACGAAGGCATTCGTTCCAGTTGTGGTCGGCGGCGCAATCGACGATCTGCGCCGCCACCTGAGCGCAACGACCATCGCGCGATCCGGTTTGACTCTGCTGGGCATCGCTGCCGTATCGGGCACGTTCCTCTACATCACGCGGCAGGTCATCATCGGCGCCTCCCGCGAGATCGAGTTCGACCTCCGCAACGACCTCTTCTCTCACCTCGAAACCCAGCCGCCGAGCTTCTTCCAGCAGCATCGCACTGGCGACATCATGGCGCGGTCGACCAACGACTTGAACGCGGTGCGTCAGCTTCTCGGCCCGGCAATCATGTATAGCGCCAACACCATCGTGTTCACCGCGGCGGCGCTTCCCTACATGATCCGGCTGAGCCCGCGGCTTACCATGTTCGCCTTCGTTCCCTTGCCATTCGCCTCGGTCCTGGTCCAGTACTTCGGCGCTCGCATCCACACACGCTTCGAACGCATCCAGGCCATGTTCTCGGACATCTCGGCGCAGGCTGAAGAGAACTTTTCGGGCGCGCGCCTGATCCGCGCTTTCGCGCAGGAAGAAGCGCAGATCGCAGCGTTCGAGAAGTCCAACCAGGAGTACATCCGCCGCAGCCTCCTGCTGGCGCGGTTGATGGCCATGTTGTGGCCAACGCTCGAATTCGTGCTTGGCATCTCCTTGATGATTACGCTCCTGGTGGGCGGTCACGAGGTGGTGCGGCACCACATCACGGTGGGCCAGTTCACCAGTTACAACGTCTACATGGTGCAACTCATCTGGCCCATGATCGCCATCGGCTGGGTCGTAAACCTGGTCCAGCGCGGCGCGGCGTCGGTGGTCCGCATCGACGCGCTGATGAAACAGTCTGCGGTCATCAACGACGATGCTTCTTCGGTCATGTTGACCGACGCGCCGATTGCAGGCGAGGTCGAGTTTCGTAACCTGACCTTCGCGTACACCGACGACGTAACGACGCTTGCCGACATCAGCCTGCACATTCCGGCCGGCTCCAGTCTCGCAGTGGTTGGGCCGACAGGCTCAGGCAAGTCGACGCTGGTTTCGTTGATCCCGCGGCTGCAGGACGCGGCGCCCGGGATGGTGTTGATCGACGGCATTCCGGTGCGGGAGTACCCGCTGGCAACGCTCCGGCGAGCCATCGGCTTCGTGCCGCAGGAGACGTTCCTGTTCTCCGAGTCGATCCGGGAAAACATCGCCTTTGGCGCTCCGAATGCGACCGACAACCAGGTTCATGCCGCGGCCAGCTCCGCCCATATCGCCACCGAGATCAGCGAATTTCCAAAGGGTTTCGAGACCCGGGTGGGCGAGCGCGGCATGACACTCTCAGGTGGACAAAAGCAGCGCACGGCGATCGCGCGGGCAATCCTGCGCGATCCACGCATCCTGATCCTTGACGACGCTCTGGCGAGTGTGGACACCTACACCGAAGAACAGATTCTGGGCTCGCTGCGGGACGCAATGCAGGGACGAACCACGATCCTGATCTCGCACCGCATCTCAACCGCGCGTAGCGCAGACCGCATCGCGGTGCTGGTAGCCGGGCGTGTGGTAGAGCTGGGAACGCATGAGGAGTTGCTGGAGCGCGAAGGTTACTACTCGAACCTGTTCGACAAGCAGAGGCTCGAAGAAGAACTGGCTACCGCGAGCTGACGTCGTTCTTATCGGTTACACCTAGAATTTTCACGATAACGCGCTTCGAGCGCTGGCCGTCGGAACTCCGCGTAGAAGATGCGCTGCCACTGGCCCAGGTCCAGGCGGCCGGTGGTGATGGGCAGCGTCGTTTCGTGGTGCAGCAGGAGCGCCTTCAGGTGAGCGTCGGCATTGTCCTCGCCGGTGCGGTGGTGCCGGTAGCCCGGCCAGCGCCCAGCCAGATTCCAATGTCTTCGATCAGCCCATCCTCATTGTCGTTGACGTAGATCGCCGCGGTGATGTGCATCGGCGAGACGAAGCACAGGCCGTCGACGACACCGCTGCGCTTTACGATGGCTTCCACCTGCGAGGTGATATGCACCATCTCGTATTGCTCGGCCGTGCGGAAGGTCAGGTATTCGGTGTGAGCTTTCACAAGGCTATTCTAGCTGCGCAGTCTGGGTAAGTATGGGGCCTGGCAGGGCGGAACGGTCGGAGCGCCGGGGCAGGTACACTCAGTGGCATGCGCCGCCATTTGTTGTTCCTTGTTATTGGGATTTCGGTAATTCCCTGCTCGTTTGCTCAGTGGCAGATGCAGGACTCGCACACCAAAGCGTCGCTGCGCGGGATTCACTCGTTGGGCAATGGCGTCGCGTGGGCCTCGGGCAGCCGGGGGACGGTGCTGCGGACCGAAGATGGCGGTTCTGTGTGGCAGATATGTGCTGTTCCGCCCGGCGGCGAGAAGCTAGACTTCCGCGCTGTGCAGGGCTTCGATGCCAAAGCCGCAGTCGTAATGTCGAGCGGAAAGGGCGAACTTTCGCGCCTTTATAAGACTACCGATGGCTGCCAGACATGGAAAAAGGTATTCGACGATCCCGATGAAGCCGGTTTCTTCGACTCCCTGCGCAAGGTGACGGATAAGCAGATGTACCTTTTGGGCGACCCGGTGGGCGGGAAGTTCGCGATGTTCTACTCGCCGGACGCGGGCAGCACCTGGTACATCGCGGACGACCCCGGGCTCGACGCACCGAAAGATGCCGGCGCGTTTGCGGCCAGCAACTCTGCGCTGGTGAGCGCGGGGCCGTTTCTTCTCTTCGGCAGCGGAGGTCCGCGGGCAGCGGTCTATGCCATGCACTCCAAGTGCGATGCGGCCAGGCCCGAAGCGGCCTGCGTATCGGCCTGGAGCGCGATGGAGACGCCGCTCGCCCATGGCCCCGCGGCGGCGGGCATCTTCTCGCTGGCCGTGCGGTTCGCGACGAACCTGGTTGGCAAAACGACGAGTGTACAGAATGCCGTCGGCGGGATCTACGACAAACCGGACGACAGCGCGGGAACTGCCGCATTCAGCCGCGACGACGGTGGGACCTGGACGCTGGCCGAGACGCAGCCGGGGGGCTACCGGTCAGCGGTCGCCTACGACGGGGCAACGGCGACGTGGATTACGGTGGGCACGAACGGGACCGACATTTCGACCGACGACGGCCGGCATTGGAGAGCGTTGAAGCCCGTCGCGGAGGATGCAGCCGACGCAGACAGAAGCTGGAATGCCCTCTCGCTGCCGTTTGTGGTGGGGCCGTCAGGACGGATCGGCCTGCTGCGCAAGGATGCGCTGAAGCCGAAATAGACGGTCGACTGCGAGATTCGGTCCTCCGTCAATTTCGGGGACGGATGAGGCGAACCAGTTCCCAAAACAGAACCAGCGCGGCCGCAGCGACCAAAGCACCAAGCGCTGTAACGGTGCAGTGTGGACCGTCCAGAAGCCAGTTGCTGGGCCAGCACGCGCAACCGGTCAACAGGTGAACGACCGCGCCAATCGGTCGATAGAAAATGAGCATG
The DNA here is from genome assembly GCA_038230455.1 of Terriglobales bacterium. GTDB lineage: Bacteria > Acidobacteriota > Terriglobia > Terriglobales > Acidobacteriaceae > Granulicella. The sequence goes on along the minus strand of JBBRNF010000008.1, from coordinate 171,917 downwards.
GGGATCGAAACCAGAAGGATTTTTACGACCAGAACGAGGAGCAGATTCGAGCGCCAATCGCTCGCGGTGTGCATCGGCGGCAGGTAGCTGCCGTAGCCCGTCAGGTCCACCGAGTTTCCATCGGGCTGGAGCGGAGGCGTCGTAATGGTTCCTCTCTTCAGGTTGGGCGGCTTGTGCCTGGCGTGAGCGCCCCCGTAGCGCGCCAGCACAGTTGGGTGCAGGATGGCGGGCGATGAGAGGTGACGCCATCCGCCCCAGGGGAGGCGTAACTTCTCCTTTTCTTCCTCCGTGTCATAGAAGCGATGCGGAAATGATTCGAGAACCCACCATGCGCCTTTCATGGACGGATGAACCTCGGTTGACTTTGGGGCGGGATTGATCTCGCGTATGACTTCATTCAACTTTCTCCAGTCATCGAGGTCAGGGCCCGCGAGGACGGCACTGGTGCGCGGGCCATCGAACTCGGCTCCGGCTGCTTTGATCTGCTCGATCATCCACTTGAGAGACGTGAGTGCGAGGCCGCATTCCAGCTGCGGATAACTTCCGCCCACGTCAGAGTGGACGCCCGGGAACCATACCTGAAGGATGTCCTGCTTCCGCGTAAGTTCGTTGCCGCGTGGTGTCCCCAGCAGCACTTTGGGCACCTGAACGTCAACCGGCTTGCCCCAGAGGTTGTCGTGATAGAAGCAGCGCCGCTCTTCGATCGATATGGCATGACGCCCTGTGACGACGGAAGGGTTCTGCGCGAGATGAAGAAGCCGAAGGGGCGTCGTGATCCAGCCGACGGAAGAGACCGTGTCCCACAGGCCCATGAACTCGATGATGAAGTCTTTGTGTGAAAAGGTGTCGCGGAACGAATAGTCCGTCTCGATGGTGTGAGCCTTCTTGAACTTCTGGTCGGTTTTGCGGGACTTGGTCAGGCCATCTTTGTACATTTGCCACGCGTAAAGAAGATGACCTTCGTTGCCCCGGCAGAGGAGACCGTATCCGTGGAGGAGGCCGGCCAGCGCGCGGGCTGTATATGCGCCACGGGAGAAGCCCACGATATAGACTCTGTCGCCGGAGCTGTAGTGCTGCATGAGGTAGCGATAGGCGTCAAGGACGTTTTCCTCGAAGCCAAGCCCGAAGGCGAGTCCCTTAATTTTGGACCAGAGCCGCGCTACTCCCTTTTTGGTTGGATCGCCCATGGTGCCTACACCCGGGTGGTAGTAGGCCACTTGCGAAGAGTCGAGCGAGAGAGCCGTATAGAGCTTGACGACGTTCGAGTTGCCCCCAGCCTTGGGATCCATGATGGACTCGCGCCCGGCAAACTCGTTGCCGGTACCATCGCAGAAGACAAAAATCTTCTTGTTGTCAGACTTTGGAGCCTCTTTTGGCTTTTCTGCCTGGCCCGCCTGTTCCGGAGCTTTGGGCTGTGACGCGAACTCATCCAGATCAGGCATGGACTCTCCTCGAACTTGAATTTTGCAACGTAGATTCTGGACCGGGTCAGATGCGCCATCCTACCAAGGTCCGGCAATAGGTCAAGTAGAATCTTGGGGATGTGGGACTCTTTCACTCTTTATGCAGCAACAACCAACGCCGGTAAGCTGCGCGAGTTTGCGGAAAGCGCGAGCGGCGCGGGGATAGAGGTGCTCTCGCTGCCCGGAGTAGCGGAGATGCCGGAACCGGTGGAGGACGCCGCCACTTTTATGGGAAATGCGGAGCTCAAAGCCGTCGCGTACTCGCTGGCGGCGCCGGGATTGCTGGTGTTTGCGGACGACTCCGGTCTGGAGGTAGACGCGCTGGAGGGCGCGCCGGGAGTGAGGTCGGCGCGATTCGCGGAGGATCGCGCATTTGAGCCCGGAAGCTATGCCGGAAAGGACGACCGCAACAATGCCTGCCTTCTCGACTTGCTTTCACGGGAGCCGTTTGCCCCGAGGACGGCGCGGTTCGTGTGCGCGCTTGCACTTGCGCGCGATGGCGAGATACTGGTGCGTGCCACGGGATCTGTCGACGGCGAGATCATCAACCCGCCCCGTGGAACGAAGGGTTTTGGGTACGATCCTTTGTTCCTTCTGCCTGCCCTTCAAAAGACCATGGCGGAGTTGGAACCGGAGTGGAAGTGGCGGATGAGCCATCGCGGAGAGGCGTTTCGGGACCTTATCACGCAGGTGCGGGGCAGGGCTGTTTCCGGTCTGGTTTTGGGACTGGATTCGGCAACCGCACGCGAACAGCGATAACCGCACGCTGTTCCTTGACGCTCCCCTAACGCAGCGGAATAATCGTGAAGCCGACGTGCTCCTGTCTCGGGTCTTCCGCTACTGACTGGCAGCACATTTCGAGGAGCCCACGCATGGCCGCAGCCGCAACGCCAGCACCACCTTCCACATCCGGCAAGCCAGCCGCAGTCAAACGGCGCGGCGTACAGCCCCTGCGTGCGGGTGAGGGCCACTCTTATCTTTGGCGGCGCCTGCACTCGCTGTCCGGCATCGTGCCGATTGGCGCGTTCCTGGTCGAGCACATCCTTTCCAACTTCGAGACGTGGAACGGGCCGCTGGCGTATGCGCAGCAGGTGAAATTTCTGAACTCGCTGCCTCTGGTGCGTGTCCTGGAGTGGGCTTTTATCTTCCTTCCGCTGGCTTTTCATGCGGGTTATGGCGTGTTTATCTGGCTTCGCGGACGGTCGAACGTCAATGTGTATCCGTGGGCCGGAAACTGGGGCTACTACTCGCAGCGGATTACCGGTCTCATTGCGCTCGGGTACATCGTCCAGCATGTTTGGCGGCAGAGGTTCGCGGGCGTGCAATTGCCGGAGCATCCGGGGGCGGCGTTCGCGAAGGTCCAGCATGAGTTGTCAAATCCGTGGATGCTGGCGATCTACGTGATAGCGATGGTGGCAACCTGCTGGCATTTTTCCTACGGCATCTGGCTGTTTGCGGCGAAGTGGGGCATCACCCCGGGCGACCGCGCGCGCAAGCGCTTCGCCTATGTCTGCGGAGCGGTTGGAGCTGGGCTTTGCTTCATGGGTTTGATTTCGATTTATGCAGTGGTCTACAAGTATCCGAACGCGCCGGAGGATGTAATGCCCGCGCAGCCCGTGGGGATTGTGCTACCCGCACCGACGACGGTTGCGCCGGGGACCACGAATCCGAGTCAGCCGGGAGAGGTGCGGTAAGGCGTGAGCGAGCTCTGGCTGTGGGCAGTGGCGGGAGCGGCAGTGATTGCGTGGTTCGCCTTCGGGCTTCTCTCTGACCAAATGGCGAACGAACTGAGGAGCACGAACGCTCCTAAGTACTCCGATCCTTATCGGTTAGGGTGGAGACGGAATGGGCTAGGCTTTCACCGGTTTACGTCGATGCTGGACAAGGCTCACCGCGAACAGTTTCCGGAAAGCTCTTTGCGTTGGAAATCAGGAGCAACGGGTTATCTCGCATTCTTTTTGGTGCTGACTTTCTTCTGGATGGTTGGTTTCAGGAAGACTCATCAACATCAAGACACGCATCTATTGCGATATTCGGGCAGGTAAGAAAATGGCAGCAGCAGCACCCAGGATTATCGTCGTCGGCGGAGGCCTTGCGGGTCTCTCCGCCGTCATCAAGATTGCCGAAGCCGGCGGTACTGTCGACTTGTTTTCCATCGTGCCGGTGAAGCGGTCGCACTCGGTGTGCGCGCAGGGCGGCATCAATGCGGCCAAGGACCTGAAGGGCGAAGGCGACAGCGTCCTGAAGCACTTCGACGACACCGTGTACGGCGGCGACTTCCTCGCCAACCAGACGCCGGTGAAGAACATGACCGCGCAGGGGCCGGCGATCATTGATCTGCTCGACCGCATGGGAGTGCCGTTCAACCGGACACCTGAAGGTTTGCTGGACTTTCGCCGCTTCGGCGGGACGCTGTATCAACGTACGGCCTTCGCCGGAGCGACGACCGGGCAACAGCTTCTGTATGGGCTCGATGAGCAGGTACGCCGCCACGAGTCGGAAGGCAAAGTAACGAAGTACGAGGGCTGGGAGTTTCTTTCGGCTGTGCTGGACGACAACGGCGTGTGCCGCGGCATCTGCGCGATGGACCTGCGCAGCATGGAAACCCGAACGTTTGCAGCGGACGCGATCATCATCTGCACCGGGGGCAACGGAGCGATCTTCGGCAAGAGCACCAACTCGGTGGTGTGCACCGGGAGTGCGCAGAGTGCGCTGTACCAGCAGGGTGCGTTCTATGCCAACGGCGAGTTTATCCAGGTGCATCCGACGGCGATTCCGGGCGAAGACAAGCTGCGGTTGATGTCGGAGTCGGCGCGCGGTGAGGGTGGGCGCGTCTGGGTGCCGCGGGACAAGAACGACAAGCGCCTGGCGAGCTCCATTCCCGAAGCTGACCGCTGGTATTTCCTCGAAGAGCGCTATCCCAAGTACGGCAACCTGGTGCCGCGCGATATCGCCACGCGAGAAATCTTCAAGGTCGTGTACGGCGACGAGATGGGCATCGAAGGCAAGCCGATGGTGTATCTCGACGTGACGCACTTGTCGCCCGAGAAGCAGCATAAGCTCGACGGCATTCTCGAAATCTATGAGAAGTTTGTCGGCGACGATCCGCGCAAGGTGCCGATGAAGATCTTCCCCGGAGTCCATTACACGATGGGCGGGCTGTGGGTGGACTTCAACCAGCAGACAAATATCCCGGGCGTATTTGCGGCTGGCGAGGCGGACTACAGTATCCATGGGGCGAACCGCCTGGGCGCGAACTCGCTGCTCTCGTGCATCTACGGAGGTTTTCTTGCGGGCCCGCAGGCGATGGCCTATGCGAGCTCGCTGGCAATGCAACCGGGTGACGGCGGGCACGCGGCGGAGCTTCAGCGTCAGCGCGAAGCCAATGACATGCTGATCAACAACAAGGGGACGGAGAACCCCTTCAAGATATGGCGTGAGCTGGGTGAGACGATGACCAAGCACGCAACGATCATCCGCTACAACGCGGGACTGGACGAAGCGGACGCGAAGATTCTGGAACTGCTCGCGCGGTTCCGCAACGTGAACCTCTCAGACAAGAGTCAGTGGGCCAACACGAGTTTTGCGTTTGCGCGGCAGCTCTACAACATGCTGGAGCTGGGTCGGGTGATGGTGAAGGGAGCCAGGCTTCGGGATGAGAGCCGAGGCGCACACTATAAACCCGACTTCCCGCAGCGCAACGACGAGAAGTTCCTGAAGACGACCAAGGCGGCGTTTGTGGACGGCGAGCCGCAGATTACGTATGAGGATGTCGATATCTCGCACATCACGCCACGGGCACGGGTTTATACAGCCGCGTAGTGAGGATCAACAGGAGCGCCATGCTCCGGAGGCAAATTGTATGTCGACCGCAACAATCGCTCGACCGAAGACGATCAAGGTGAACGTAAAGCGGCAGTCGGCTCCGGATGCATCGGCGACGACCGAGACGTTCGAGATTCCGTACCGGCCGAACATGAACATCACTTCCCTGCTGGGCGAGATCGCGCTCAATCCGCGTACTGTCTCGGGGGTCGAGAGCACGCCGATCACGTACGACGCGAACTGCCTGGAAGAGATTTGCGGGTCCTGCGCCATGCTGATCAACGGCAAGGCGATGATGGCATGCTCGGCGCTGGTGGATAAGCTGACTGGACCGAACGGCGATGGGCCCATCACGCTGGCACCGCTATCGAAGTTTCCGGTGGTGCGGGATCTTGCGGTCGATCGCTCCGTGTTGTTTGAGAACCTGAAGAAGGTAAAGGCGTGGGTGCCGATCGATGGCACGTACGACCTCGGCGCGGCGCCGCGCCAGGCACCGCAGATTCAGGAAGAGCGCTACCCGCTGTCGAACTGTATTTCCTGCACCATCTGCATGGAAGTTTGTCCGCAATTCAATGATGTGACTGGCTTTGTAGGCGCGGCGACTATCGCCCAGACCAAGCTCTTCAACATGGATCCCGCGGGCTCCGTCCTGAAAGCCGAGCGCTTGCGGGCGCTGGCTGGCGACGGCGGTATCCAGGAGTGCAGCTTTGCGCAGAACTGCGTCCAGGCTTGTCCCAAGCAGCTTCCGCTGACCGAAGCCATCAGCGACATGGGCAGGGATGTGTTTATCCAGCAGGTTAAGGACTTTTTTACGCGGTAAGTAGTGCGGTTTGCGGTGTCTGGTTGCACTCCGGGTCGGTTGGCGGGACCACCGCGCGGGCCTTCATCAGCCTGCTCGGATTGCCGCCTTCGTACTCGGTCGGCAGAGTGTCGAGGAGTTTGGCGGACGTGGGCCACACGAATCCCCGGCTGGCGTGGGCCGAAACTCGTCACCTTAATGCAGGACAGCGGAGCGTAATCTAGCGGTTACCCATGCGTACACATTTCCATGCCGAGCAGTGGTTGCCCTATCCGGTCGACTTCGTGTTTGCGTTCTTTTCGGACCCTGCCAACCTGCCTCGGCTCATGCCGAAATGGCAGGATGCCCGCATCGAGCACGCCACTTTCCAGCCTCCGCCGGCTCGGCCGGATGGCCCACAGCCGTCGAACATTGTCGCTGGAGATGGGACGCGCCTGACCTTGAGCTTCAGGCCAGTTCCCCTTTTGCCGGTGCGTCTATCCTGGGATGCTGAGATAGCGGAGTTCGTTTGGAATGAACAGTTTTGCGACACACAGTTGAGGGGGCCGTTTCGGTTCTGGCATCACTGTCATCGGGTCCGTGCGGCGGCAGATCCGGAAAATGGCAGACCTGGGACTATGCTGCGGGATGAGGTGGAGTTCGAGCTTCCACTCGATCCGCTGAGCCGGTTGGCGCTGCCGATTGTGAGGGCTCAGATGGCGGAGATTTTCCGGTTTCGCCAACAACAGACATTGGAGTTGATGGCTCTCGTGGGCCGTGACTAACCCGGTCGGGCCGGGTGGCCGAACCACAGATCAGCTTCGTGCCACCGTTTGTACACCGAGGAGAGGCCGCACGCGATCGAGTGCCGCTTCCGCGGTCAGTCCATATTTGAATCGCAGGTCTTCGACTTTGCCGTGTTCGATGAACTGGTCGGGCCAGCCGATGCGGACGACAGGAACGTCGATTTCAAGACTGTTCAGGCTTTCGAGCACCGCCGAGCCGAAGCCGCCGGCCAGCACGTGGTCTTCCATGGTGACGATCAGCCCGCAACGGTTGGCATAGCGGGCGATGCAGTCGTGGTCGACTGGCTTGGCGAAGCGGGGATTGATGACGGCGGCGCTGTGGCCTTCGGAGGCGAGCAGGCGGGCCAGTCGCTCGGCTTCCGGCAGCATGGCGCCGAGCCCGAAGATTACGATGTCGTTACCCTCTCGGATGACCTCTGCCTTGCCGATTTCAAGCACGGCCGGGACGTCCTTGACCACCGTTCCCGGACCGATGCCGCGCGGGTAGCGGATAGCGCTGGGACCGCTGTGCAGAAGGGCGGTATACATCATGTCCTGGAGCTCGTCCTCGTCCTTGGGCACCATGTGGACCATGTTGGGGATACCGCGCAGATAGCTGATGTCGAAGAGGCCGTGGTGGGTAGGGCCGTCGTCTCCGGAGAGGCCGCCGCGGTCCATGCAGAAAACGACGGGCAGATCCTGCAGGGCGACATCGTGCACGATCTGGTCGAACGCGCGCTGCAGGAAGGTGGAGTAAATGGCGCAGAAAGGCCGGTAGCCCTTGGTCGCCATTCCTGCCGCGAACAGTACGGCGTGCTCTTCGGCGATGCCCACGTCGAAGTAGCGGGTGGGGTGTTTGGGGCGAAACAGATCGAGCGCGGTCCCGTTCGGCATGGCGGCTGTGATCGCGACGACCTTGTCGTTCATGTCGGCAAGCTTATTCAGGCTTTCGGCAAAGACTTCGGAGTACGTCTTCTGCCCTGCCGGCTTGGTGTCGCCGGTTTCGGGATTGTAGGGGCCGAGGCCGTGGAACTTTTTCTGGGCGTCGATGGCCGGCTGGAATCCGCGGCCTTTCTGCGTAATGGCATGAAGAACGACGGGCTTGTTCTGACCTTTGAGAAACTTGAAGGTTTCGATCAGCAGAGGAAGGTTGTGGCCGTCGACCGGACCGTAGTAGCTGAGTCCGAACTCCTCAAAAATCATGCCGCGGCCGACGATACCCTTAGCCGCCTCTTCCGCTTTGCGGGCGATGTGGCGAGCGGCCTTGCCGCCGAATTTCTCGAGCAGGCCGGCAGCGCGGTCATGCAGGCTGACGTAGGTTTCGTTGGTCGCGATCTTGTGGAAGTACTCGGCGATGGCGCCCACGTTTTTGTCGATCGACCACTCGTTGTCGTTGAGGACGATGATCATCCGGCGGGTCTGGGCGGCGATGTTGTTGAGCGCCTCGAAGCTTATGCCGTTGGTAAAGGCGGCGTCGCCGGCGAGGGCGACGATGTGCTCGTCGCCGCCGGACATGTCGCGTGCGACGGCCATGCCGAGCGCGGCGCTGAGAGCGGTGCCCGCATGGCCCGCGCCGAAGCTGTCGTGCGCGCTTTCGGTGCGCAGCATGAAGCCGTTGAGGCCGCCGGGCTGGCGAATGGTGTCAAATTGCTGCTCGCGGCCGGTGAGCAGTTTGTGGACGTAGCTCTGGTGGCTCACATCGAAGACAAAGCTGTCTCTTGGCGTGTCGAACACATAGTGCATGGCGATGGTCAGTTCGACCACGCCCAGATTGGGACCGATGTGGCCGCCCGTTTTCGCAACGCCCTGGATGAGGCGGTCGCGAATCTCTTCGGCCAGCCGCTCCAGTTCCACCATGCCAAGCCGCTTCACATCTTCCGGCGACTTGATCTTGTCCAGATACTCACTCATTCTTTAAACCAATCGTCGAGAGCCAGGCTGCGCAAACAGCGACTACCCAGTGTAACAACTTGGATGCCTCATCAGAGTGGCGCGCCGCGAGCTTTGCAGCGGGAGTTCAAATTCCGGACTTGGTTGTACTGCTTCTGACAAATGTCCGCGTTGCCTCATTCCGCTCATGCAATCGCTGCTCCTTTTCGCTCCGGCGGCTCGCCGCTCTGGGTCGACACGGTGTGGTCGGATCTGCTGGCATACACAAGTGGCGGCGGAAGGCCTAGTATCTGTGCCATGAACTTTCGCGCCCCTGTCGCCGCTCTGTTGTTGATCGTTGCTATCTCTGCGTCCGCGCAAAAGGCCACGCTGCCCCTGTGGGCGCATGGCGCCCCGGAGCCGGCCCAAACCACCGAACCGGAATCCGATGTCACCAAGCCCACCGACAACATGATCAGCGGGCACCGGACGGCACGGCTGACCAACGTGACGAAACCTACGCTGACGGTCTACGCCCCGCCCCGCTCGGTGAAGAATACTGGCGCTGCGGCATTGGTGTTTCCGGGCGGAGGCTACCGCATCCTGGCTTGGGACGGCGAAGGGATCGACACCTGCAATTGGCTGAACTCGGTCGGCATGACGTGCCTGCTGGTGAAGTATCGGGTACCGGAACAGGGCCACTACCCGGACAACTTTGCCGACCTGGAAGATGCTCAGCAGGCGATGCGTCTGGCGCGCGCGCATGCGAAGGAGTGGCTCATCGATCCGGATCGCATCGGTGTCGTTGGCTTCTCGGCAGGCGGAAACCTTGCCGTGCTGCTCAGCACGCACGCGGACGACAAGCACGTCGAGAGCACACCGGCTGCGGCGGATGTCGACGCCAAGATAAATGCCCGGCCAAACTTCGCTATCGTGGTGTACCCGGCCTACCTGATCGTCCCGTCGGACGCGACGAACCCGGGGTCTCCGCCGGCTCTGCCGCTGACGCTGGACGCGGTGTATGCACCGAACAGTCTGACGCCGCCGACGTTTCTCATCCAGGCGGAGAACGACAAGGGATACGGCAGGAACGCACCCGTCTACTTCCAGGCGCTGGCCGCCGCCAACCTTCCGGCGGAACTGCACATGTATGCCACCGGCGGTCACGGATTCGGTATGCATCCGCCGAATATGCCGGAGGAGCATTGGCCGGACCTGGCCGCGGCGTGGCTCGCTTCGCTGCATATCATTCCGTCGATTGCGGGACGCCCTCGTGCACGCTCGGACGCGGCAGCGGCACGCGGCGCGGGGGCGGTCTCTTCGCCATGCGTGGCATACGCTCAGCCTCCCCAGCGTCCGGGGAGCACGACCAGCGGCCAGAGCCGTCCCTTGGCGACAATCGACCCCAACTGCCCGTAGTTTGGGGCGAACGATGAAGCCGCGGGTTTGCCCTCGAACTTACGCCTCGGCTCCTTCGAGCACTACATCGCTGGGCTGCTCTTTTCCGAACTGCCCTTCCCACTGCGCTACGACGACGCTGGCCAGGCAGTTGCCTACGACGTTGACCATCGTGCGGGCCATGTCCATCAGAGCGTCGATGCCGAGGATGACGAAGATGGGCTCGACCGGCAGGCGAAACGTGGCCGCCGTCGCCAGCAGCACAACCAGCGTCGCGCGCGGAACGCCGGCGACTCCCTTGCTTGTGAGCACCAGCGTTGCCATCATCAGCAATTGTTGCCCAATCGACAGGTGGATGCCGGCGGCCTGCGCCACAAAGATGCTTGCCACCGCGAGGTAGAGGGTGGAGCCGTCCAGGTTGAAGCTGTAGCCCGCTGGAATGACGAAAGCGACGATGCGTCGCGGCACACCGAGCGCTTCCATCTGCTCCATGGCGCGAGGCAGAGCGGCCTCGCTGGTAGCGGTGGCGAAAGCGATGGTCGCCGGCTCAGCCACGGCGGCGAGGAATCTCGCGATGGGGACCTTGAAGAGCAGGGCGGCGGGCAAAAGGACAAGGACGGCAAACAGCGCGAGCGCACCGTAGAGCGTCAGCAGCAGCTTGCCCAGGTTGACGAGAACACCCAGGCCCATGTGGCCTACCGTGAAGGCCATCGCTGCGCCCACACCGATGGGTGCGAAGTACATGACGACATTGGTGAAGCGGAACATGACTTCGCTCAGGCTTTCGCACAGCCGCAGCACCGGCCCGCGCTTGGCCTCGCTCAAGGTCGCCAGCGCGATGCCGAAGAAGACCGCGAACACCGCAACCTGCAGTATTTGTCCTTCGCTGACGCTTTTAGCGATATTTTCGGGGAAGATGTGCAGCAGAAAGTCGTCCCAGTGCGTCGGCGGCGGTGCGGTGATTCCCGCGCCCGCGGCGGCAGTGACCACAGGCATGGCAAGACCGACGCCAGCCCTGGTCACATTGATCGCGAGCAGACCGATGCCCAGCGCCAGCGTGGTGACGACTTCGAAGTACACGAGCGCCTTGATGCCCATCCGTCCAACGCCCTTGAGGTCTCCGTGGCCGGCTATGCCAACAACGAGGGTCGCAAGGATGAGCGGAGCGACGATGGTTTTGATGAGCCGCAGAAAGATGTCCGAGAACACGCGCAGATGGACAGCGAAGTCAGGAGCATCGAAACCAATTTCTGCTCCGGCGACCATGGCGACGAAGATCCACGGTGTGAGGCTTTTCCTTCGCACCGCGAAGACGGCGAACAGGATCACGGCGGACCAACGGAGCCCGACGCCGAAGCCTGACGCAAATGCCGCTCCCGTACCCAGGTGCGGACTCGCGCCCTGAGCGCCCGCCCCAAGCGCCAGCAGCGCAATCGCCGGCACAATCACTATCCAGTCTTTCCGCGAAATGGCCAATGCGCTCCTCTTGCCTGCTTTGCTGTAGACGTGTGTCTTGAGCCGAAGCATACCAGCCGCGCCCTGCCGCCGCAGCGTGCAGCGTTCTACGACAGCTTGAAGAGTGCTTCCCCGCACGACCGATAACCCTTTTGAAACAGGTGAACTACTTCGGGTGTACACCACCAATCACGCGGGTGGCGGGCGTTGTCAACAGTCGTACAATGATCGAATGATGCGACGCTGGCTGACGTCCTCCACCGCTTTTTTCTTTCTGTTTTCGCTTCCCTTTCTCGCGCATTCGCAAAACTCTCTCCCCCTGACCACGCAGGCCGACCCGAATGCACGGCCTCGGATCATCAGCCCCGTCACGCAGCCAGTCCTTTCGCCCGGCGCCATCGCGCTGATGGAGCTTGAAGGGCGTTTCGCTCAGGATGTAGCCAAAGGCGGCGGCAAGGCGTTCGCTACGTGGTTTGCGGAAGACGCCGTGACGCTGAACAACGGCAAGCCTGCCCTTCTGGGCCATCGAGCGATCGCGGAAACCGCGGTCTGGGATCCCCAAACCTACAAGCTCACCTGGGCCCCGCAGGGCGCGCAGATGGGGCCGTCCGGGGACACCGGATTTACCTGGGGCCACTACGACGCTCAATCCGTCGACCGCAGCGGCAAGCCGCTCACGTCCTCCGGCCGCTACATCACCTTTTGGAAGAAAGTCGCGGATGGCTCCTGGAAGGTCGCCCTGGACGCAAGTGCCAACGACGTTCCCGACAGCAACGACTGCTGCGCTCTGCCCAAGCCCTAGCAATCTCTGATCCACCTGGAGAGACACCAGGGTAGGCGCAAGGACCAGGACTCCCCTTCGTCCATTCCTTCCCCGGCCAGCTCCGCCGGGACGGCCCGCTGGATTCAACAGCATCGTCCGGTCACTCTTTCGAGGTTACTTTCAGGTTTGTCCGCGACCGAATGGGGGAGAGTCATGCCCCGGATGCAATTTGTATTCTGCACGCAGCGTTGATCTCTTTGATCAGCTTTGCTGAGTGCTGTCTTATGACCGAATCCCCCCTCCGCGCTGAACTTCTGCGCCTTCAAACGCTCGAGCAACACGAGCTTCTGGAGATGGAGGCGGACCCCGGCCTGGACGACATAGTGCGCCTCGCCGCCAACCTCGCGGACACGCCCGCCGCAGCCCTCACGTTGCTCTCGAAAGACGCCGTCCTTCTGCCCGCGTCTTATGGAATCGACATCTCGGAGGCGCCGCGTTACGTGCTGCCCTGCGAGTTCACCCTGAGCGGCGACGGTGTTTACCAGATTCCGGACGCTCGGCACGACGCCGACTTCGCTCCCGATGGCATTTCGCTCGGCGAGCAGCGGTTCCGCTTTTACGCCGGTGCTCCGATCGTGATGCCATCTGGCGTCGCCATTGGCTGCGTATGCGTTTTCGACGTTGTTGCCCGCGCGCTTAGCCCCGCGCAACTGCAGTCGCTGGAAATGTTGAGCCGTCTTGTCGTGACGCGGTTCGAACTCAGCGCGCGCGCCCGTCACATGGACCGCTCCGAGCGCGTGCGTCGACGGATCGAGGGTGCCCTTACGGTGGAGCGCAACTTCGTTTCCGCCGTCCTCGATACCGTGGGCGCGATGGTGGTCGTGCTGGATACGGAGGGGCGCATCGTCCGCTTCAACCGCGCCTGCGAACAGATCTCCGGCTACGCCTCGGCTGATCTTGTCGGCAAGTACGCCTGGCAGCACCTGATTCCCAGCGAAGATTTAACCGAATACGGCCTGAACTTCGACCGCATCCGCAGCGGTCAATGCCCGGCCCGGTACGAAAATATCTGGGTCGTGGCGGATGGTTTGCGCCGCCGCATCGCGTGGTCCGCTACTACGCTCCTCGATTCCGTGAAGCAGGTGAGCTTCATCATCGCGACAGGCATAGATGTCACCGTACAGCGCGTCGCCGAAACCGCCATTCGAGAGAGCGAAGCGCGCTATCGGCAGCTCGTAGAAGGGGCGCTGGGCATGGTTTTCACCCATGACCTCGAAGGCAGGATCCTGTCGATCAACGCTCACGGGGCCGAGGGGATCGGACGCCGGGTCGACCAGGTGGTGGGCCACCCACTCACGGACTTCATCTTTGCCGAGCGGCAGGCGTTGTTTGCGCCTTACCTCGAGACTCTGCGTCAGAACGGCGAGGCGCAGGGCCTGCTGCCGCTGTCTCATACCAACGGCGACGAGCGCGTAGTGGCCTATCGCAACCGCCTGATAGAAGAGCCGGGCCGTCCCGCCTACGTCCTGGCGTTTGGCGTGGACATCACAGAGCAGGTGCGCGCGGAAGAGAAGTTGCGTGCGCTGATACGGCAGTCGAACTCCGTGCTGGAGTCGGTGGGCGACGGCATCTACGGCCTGGATCTCGAGGGCCGCTTGACCGTCCTCAATCCAGCCGCGGAGCAGATGCTGGGCTATCGCGCCGAAGAGGTTCTCGGGATGAAAGGGCACGACCTCATCCGTCACACCCGCGCCGACGGAAGCCCCTACAACCCGCAGGATTGTCCGATCCAGCGCTCGCTGGCCAATCTCGAAACCATTCGTGTCTCGAAAGAGGTGTTCTGGCGCAAGGACGGCACCAGTTTCCCGGTGGAGTATGTGGCGCGGCCGCAAATCGAGACTGTTCGAGCACCTTTCGCATCGCCGCTCGAATCATCTTCCGGCCTGCTGCGGCCCGCTCGATCGGAAGGCACCGACCTTCTTCCTGCGGCCGGCATAGAAAGCGAGTCGCCTGCCAGCCGCGCGGTCGGCGTCGTTGTGGCGTTCACCGACATCTCCGAGCGCAATGCCCTGGACCGCATGAAGGACGAGTTCATCTCGACTGTGTCACATGAGTTGCGCACGCCGCTGACCTCGTTGCGGGCGGCATTGGGTCTGGTTTCAGGCGGCGCCCTGCTGCAGCGACCGGAAAAAGTGCAACACATGATGAACATCGCGATCGACAATACCGACCGCCTGGTGCGCCTGGTCAATGACATTCTCGAGCTCGAGAGTATTGGTTCCGGCAAGTCTCAAATGCGCAGCAGCAGGTGTTCGATGGAAGACCTGTTCCGCAGCGCGGTGAAGCAGTTCGACGAAGCCGCGGTCCGGAACAACTTACGGTTTACCATCGAGGCGAACGACGTCCATGTGTGGGCCGACCCAGAACGCGTGCTGCAGACGCTGACCAATCTGATTGCGAACGCGATCAAGTTCTCGCGTGAACACGATAGCAAAGGCAACGAGGTACGGCTGCTCGCCCGCATTGCCAACGGGGGCGAGGCGCTGGTTGAGGTTCGCGATCAGGGTTGCGGTATCCCGTCCGACAAGCTCGAAGTGATCTTCGAGCGCTTCAAGCAGATCGACGCATCGGACACCCGCGCGATGGGTGGCACCGGCCTTGGACTTGCCATCTGCCGCAGCATCATTGCGCAGCACGGCGGACGCATCTGGGCAACCAGCGAAGTGGGTAAAGGCTCTATCTTCCACTTCACGCTGCCCACCCGTCCCAGCAGCAACCTTCGGTAGCCACCCGACCAGCGCGCAGACTGGATGGGGCTCGGTTTGTGTATGTTAGCTGCTATGAGGATTCTTCTTGTACCGGCCCTGGTGCTGCTCGGGTTTATTGGCAGCGCTGTTTCCCAGCAGCCCAGCGCAGCACGCCCACCGCGCTCCCCGGGTCTTCTGCCCTATCAGAATGTTCGTGTCGAACGAGCCAGTCGAGTCGAGGACCTGCTGCAAAGGCTTACCCCGGAAGAGAAGATTTCGCTGCTGGGCATGAATTCCGCGGCCGTCCCGCGCTTGGGCATCCCTGCCTATCACTGGTGGAACGAAGGGCTGCACGGCATTGCGCGGGCGGGCGTGGCGACCGTGTTTCCGCAGGCCATTGCGCTGGCCGCAACCTGGGACACGGCACTGCATCAGAAGGTGGCGGACGTGATCTCGACCGAAGCGCGCGCGAAGAATAACGCCGCGATGGCCCTCTCCGGCGGCGACACAAAAATCTACCAGGGACTCACCATCTGGTCGCCCAACATCAACATCTTCCGCGACCCGCGCTGGGGGCGCGGCCAGGAGACCTATGGCGAAGATCCCTTCCTGACAGGTCGATTCGCCGTCGCGTTCATCCATGGCCTGCAAGGGAACGACCCTCACTATCTCAAGACCGTCGCGACCGTGAAGCACTTCGCCGTGCACAGCGGGCCGGAAGAGTCGCGCCACCGCTTCGACGCCGTGATCAGCGACCGCGACCTGCACGAAACTTATTTGCCCGCGTTCGAGGCCGGCATCCGTGAGGGGGGTGCCAAGAGCCTGATGAGCGCGTACAACGCCATCGACGGCATTCCCGCCCCCGCCAACCGTTTCCTGCTCACAGACACCCTGCGCACGGCATGGGGGTTCCAGGGCGCGGTCGTTGGCGACGTTGATACCGTTGCCGACGTGTACTCGCCGACGGGCCACCGGTACGCAAAGGACGCAGCCGAAGCCAGCGCCGTGAGTTTGAAAGCCGGCAACGACCTTTGCAGCGGCACGACCTATCAGTCCGGCCTGGGTGAAGCGCTCAAACGCGGTCTGATTACCGTGAACGATCTCGACATCGCTCTACGCCGCCTGCTGCGGTTGCGCTTCGAGCTTGGACAGTTCGATCCGCCCGAGGCGGTGAAGTATCGCGCCATTTCCGAGAGCGTCATCGGTTCGCCCGCCGCCACGGCGCTGGCCCGCAAGGCCGCGAACGAGAGTCTGGTGCTGCTGAAGAACGATGGCACCCTGCCCTGGAAGGCCAGCCAGATCAAGACGCTGGCTGTTCTCGGCCCGACGGCCGACGACGAATCCGCGCTGTTAGGCAACTACAACGGAACGCCAACCCATCCGGTGACGATTCTGCGCGGCTTGCGCGCACGCCTCGAACCGCTCGGGATCAAGGTCATCTACGATTCCGCCGTCCCTCTGGTCGCGGGCTTTCGGGAAAAGGGTCTGCCCATTCCGCAAGACGTCCTGTTCACGGACGCTACAAAATCTACCCCCGGCCTGAAGGGAGAGGTCTTCAGCAATGCTGCCTTCACGGGCGCGCCGATCGCCCGGCGCACGGACGCCCGCGTCGATCTGAACTGGAACCCCTATGAGCCGGCGGCGGGTTTACCGCTGACCGGCGTACACGCCCGCTGGACCGGCATCCTCGTCCCCCCCGCAAACGCTGACTACGCGCTCAGCCTCAGCTTCATTGGTTCGGCGAGTCTTTATGTGGATGACCGCCTTGTCGCCGGCGAATCCGATCAGGTTGACCCCGGCGTCCTCCGCAGCAGCAGCAAAAACCTCCAGTTGGAGGCCGGTCGCGCCTATCGCATACGCCTGGAGTATCACCAGCGGGCGAACGACGCTTCGGGCCGCATTCAGCTTGCCTGGAAGCCGCCTTCCACCATCGACCAGACCTTTGCCCGGCTCAGGGATGCCGACCATATCCTGCTTACGCTCGGCGTCACGCCTTCGCTGGAAGGCGAGGAAAGCAAGCTGGTCATCGATGGCTTCAGCCACGGCGATCGCACGTCCATTCAGCTTCCTAAGGTGCAACAGGACCTCATTGCGCGGGTTGCCGCCCTGCACAAGCCGTTCACCGTTGTGCTGACCGGCAGTGCAAGCCTGATCTTCGACGTGACGAAGCCCAACGCCATCCTGTTGGCCTGGTACTACGGCCAGAGCGGCGGCGATGCTGTCGCGGACACGCTGCTCGGCGCCGTCAACCCGTCGGGCCACCTGCCCGTCACGTTCTACCGCCACGACACTGACCTTCCCGCGTTCGACGACTACGCCATGTCCAATCGCACCTATCGCTACTTCAAGGGCGAACCCCTCTATCCATTCGGCTTCGGCCTCAGCTATACGGCCTTTCAGTTCGTCGACGCAACCGTTGCCACCAAAGAAGTCGAACCGAACGGAACCATACGAATCAGCACAACGCTGCGCAACACGGGAAAGGTGGCGGGCGACGAGGTGGTGCAGGTCTATGCTCACGCTGTCAACGCGCCGGTTCCGATGCCGAAGCAATGGCTGGTCGGCTTCGAGCGGGTCG
Organism: Terriglobales bacterium; assembly: GCA_038230455.1. GTDB lineage: Bacteria > Acidobacteriota > Terriglobia > Terriglobales > Acidobacteriaceae > Granulicella. The sequence continues at coordinate 154,256 of JBBRNF010000008.1, read as the reverse complement.
CGCTGAAACCTGCCGAGTCGCGCAAGGTGGAACTGACCGTTCCGGCATCCGCGCTGCGCCGCTGGGACGCAGCAACGAAGAACTATGTCGTCGATCCGGGTGTGTACGAGTTCAACATCGGGCAATCTTCGGCCGACGCGGCGCAGAAGGTTCAGGTCACCGTCCAACGCTGAACGGGGCGGCACCTGGACGGGCTCCTCGGAGTGGGCACCGCGGCGGAAATGGTAAAATTATGGTTGCCATGCCCGCTATTTCCCGCAGAAAAACGGTGTCCGTCAACGTAGGTGGAGTGCGCGTCGGCTCCGACGCCCCCGTCGTCGTCCAGTCGATGACCAACACCGATACCGCCGACATCGAATCCACCGTGCAGCAGGTTGCCGCGCTGGCCCGCGCCGGCTCCGAGATGGTCCGCATCACGGTCAACAACGACGAAGCGGCCATGGCCGTTCCCTACATCGTCGAAGGCCTGCAGAAAAAGGGCTGGAACACCCCCATAGTCGGTGACTTCCACTACAACGGCCATCTTCTGCTGCGGAAATACCCTGACTGCGCAAAAGCCCTCGCCAAGTACCGCATCAATCCCGGCAACGTTTCCATCGGGCGCAAGGACGACGACAATTTCCGCACCATGGTCGAGTGCGCGGTCGACAACCAGAAGCCGGTTCGCATCGGGGTCAACTGGGGCTCGCTCGACCAGGCCCTGCTCACCAAGATGATGAACGACAACTCCCTGCTGCCGCAGCCACTGGAAGCACGCGACGTGATGATGGAAGCGATGGTCGTGTCCGCGCTCGATAACGCGGCTGCCGCCGAGCGCTACGGCCTGCGCCGCGACCAGATCATCCTGTCCGCCAAAGTCTCCGGCGTGCGCGATCTCATCGACGTTTACACCGAACTGGCGCGCCGCTGCGACTATACGCTGCACCTTGGCCTCACCGAAGCGGGGATGGGCATGAAGGGCGTCGTCGCCTCCACCGCAGGCCTTACGCCGCTCCTGCTCGCTGGCATCGGCGACACCATCCGCGTCTCCCTAACGCCCACGCCGGGCGGCGACCGCAGCGAAGAAGTCCGCTGCGCGCAGCAGATTCTGCAATCGCTTTCGATTCGCAGCTTCATGCCCCAGGTGACAAGCTGCCCCGGCTGCGGTCGCACCACCAGCACCTACTTTCAGGAACTCGCCGAGCGCATCCAGAACTACCTGGTCGAGTCCATGCCGGAGTGGAAGAAGCAGTATCCCGGCGTCGAGGAGCTGAAGCTCGCCGTCATGGGCTGCATCGTCAACGGCCCCGGCGAGTCCAAGCACGCCAACATCGGCATCTCGCTGCCCGGTACCTTCGAAGAGCCGAAGGCTCCGGTCTACATCGACGGCGAATTCTCCACCACGCTGAAGGGCGACCACATCGTCGAGGAGTTTCAGGTCATCCTGGACGAGTACGTGGAAAAGCGCTATGGGCGGACGCCGGTAGAGGTCTAGAGAAGCAGCGGACGAGTTATTTCTTACGCCATGCCAGCGGGCTGTTATGCCTGCGCAGTTCCCGAAGCGGATACAGTGTCCCCCGCCACCGCACGCCACGATCTTTCCAGACCACCACCATTGACCTTGCCACGGCGTAGATAAACGCGACCGCACCCAGCGGAAACGCCCATCCATACTTCGCCGGAATCCAGCTCCTCTCTCCGTAAATCCGATAGGCGACCGACACGCACGCCGCTACCAGCAATCCCGGCAACAAGGTCCCCGACCAGGCCATGCCTGCTATCGGAGCCACGCAGAAGACAACGATCCACACGCAGGCCAGCAGCGCCAGGACCGGACGGAAGTTGAACGCCGAGAACAGGTTCTTGCTCATCACACGCATCAGTCCGTTTGCGCCCGAGGCCCAATGGACCAGCACCAGCCCTGGCGCGAACGCCATCCTCTGGCGCAACCCGGCGGCCTTAACCCGGCGCGCCAGCGTAATGTCTTCGAGCACCGCCAGTCTCTGCGGCGCCAGCCCGCCGAGCTTCACCAGGGCGTCCCGCCGCAGCAGGTTGAACGCGCCAATGCCCACGACGTCGCGTTGCGCGTTCGGGTCCGCGACCTTCCACGGCCGGGACGCCCACAGACCGAATATCTGGAAGAATCCCAGCACGACGCCTTCGCCCCACGTTCTCACCTGCATCGTTGGCACGGTCACGAGATGGTCCGCCCGTTCGCCCTGCGCATACGCCAGCGAACGCCGCAGAATGGACGGCGAAAACAGAACGTCGGCATCCGTGAAAAGCACGTACTCCGACTCATTGGCCTGAAGCTCCGCCAGGTTCAGCGCCTGCGCCAGTGCGTGCGTCTTGCCCAGCCATCCCGGAGGCAGTTCCGAAATGTGCAACACCGTCAGGCGGCCCGGAAAACGCTCCGCGTACTCCTCCATGATGTAGCCTGTTCGATCAGTGGAGCGGTCGTCCACGGCGACCACACGGATCCGCGGATAATCCTGCTGCATCAGGGTGTCGAGCGTAGCGGCGATGTTTCCCGCCTCATCGCGCGCCGGCACGATGACCGTAATCGTCGGCGCGCCCTCGGGCTCCACGTCCCACTCGATCCCGCCGATGTCCGGCAGCGCCGGCAGGTTCGTCAACGCCTCGCTCGTCCTCACGCACCAGGCCAGCGCGATCCCCCACGCCGCCGTCTCGATAAGTCCCTGCCACAACTCAGTTCGAATCAAGCCGGGACCGCCTCCACCTCGTGGCCCAGCTTTGGCGCAAACCGCGCTCCAACAAAGAAGATCACGCCGCCAATCAGCATCGTCACCAGCGTAGCTGCCAGCCCGTACCGCAGGTTGGACCGGTCACTGATGATGCCGATAATCTTCGGGGAAGACATGTCGCCGAACAAGTGGATAACCAGCAGCTGCCCCGCCATTGCGGCGGATCGGATCTCCGGCCGCACCGCATTCAGGGTTGCCGCGTTGACCGGCCCCGTTCCCAGGAAAATCAGGAACACCGCCGCCGACAGGCCAACGATGGTCAGCGATGCCGGCCCGAAAAAGCACAACAGCGCCGGTGGCACAGCCAGAATTGCGCTCAGTGCCGGAACGTAATACAGCGCTTTGGGCGTGCGCTTAGACCACCACTGCGCTAACAGACCGCCGCAGACCGTCCCGCCCAGACCGGCGACGACGATCACCGGCCCCATGATGGCGGTCGCCTTTTCCTGCGAGTAGCCGTTCATCCTTTGCAGAAACGACGCCATCCAGAACGAGATCCCACCCAGCGAAAACGTCACTGCGGCGTATCCGAAAATCGAGCACAGATAAGCTTTGTTGGTCGCCAGCGAAAGAATCGTGCCCTTCTCCACCTTTGCTTGGTTCTTGTCGCTCGTCACCCGGACGGGCTCCTTCAGGAACACGGCAATCAGCACCGCGATCAGCGCGCCCGGTATGGCTGAAACCACGAACGCGTGCCGCCAGCCGTAGTGGTGTCCAACAAACCCTCCCGCTAGAAATCCCAGCGCAGCCCCCACCGGTATAGCCACGTTGAACACGGTCAGCACACCATTGCGGCGATCCTGCGCAAAGAAGTCAGCCAGCATCGCGGGCGCGAAAATCCCAAACGCCGCCTCGCCTATACCCAGCGCCGCGTGACGAATGTTAAGCGACGCATAAGAGTTCACGTCCGCTGTAAAGAAGTTGCAGGCGCTGATCAGCAAACCGCAAATGACAATCATCCACTTACGCGGAAACCGATCGCCCAGCCATCCCGTCAGCGGCGATGTCGCCATATACGCGACCATGAACCAGAATGTAAGCGAACCAATCTGGCTGTCGGTGATGCGGAACTCGCCCTTCACCTGCTCCTGCACGGCGGGCAGGATGTAGCGGTCGATATAGTTGACGAAGTTCATCGACGTCAACAACACCAGCGCCATGGTGGCCCCGGCGACTGCACTTCCGTTCGGCTTGGTGGCTTCGCTCATCGGGTCGAGAATATCAGGTCGTCAAAAACGGGGACTTACGCTAACGCGTAAACTCTTCCGTCCGCGGGTAGCGCGCCGTCACAACGGTCGAAATCCCGCCCCGTGGCCGGAAGTCGCCCTTGATCTCGCACCACACCGGGTCGGTCGCCTTCACCACGTCATCGAGCACCTGGTTGGCGATGTTCTCCTGAAAAATACCCAGGTTGCGGTAGGTGAAGAGATACTCCTTCAGGCTCTTCAACTCCAGGCATTTTTCGCGCGGCATGTAGCGGATCGTCAACACGCCAAAATCGGGTAACCCCGTCTTCGGGCAGACGCTGGTGAACTCCGGGTCGTCGATGAGAATTTCGTAGGCGGCAAACTGGTTGCGCCACGTCTCTATGGCAGGGAACTGCGTAGCGAGACCCGCCTTGGCGTGGTCGTCGGTGTAGCCGGTTGTGTGTTCAGACATACTGTATTTTCTCATTGCCGAACGCAGAAAGGCGCGGCCGAAGCCGCGCCCTCCAGCTCTGTCTGCTCGATGAAGCGGTCAGTTACGGCGACCCAGCGTCGGGCGGTCGTCCGTGCCGGCCGTACCGGTTGGGTTCGCGTTCGGATCGTTGTTGCTGCCGCCCACACGACGCAACGTGGGCTTGTTGCCGTCTTTCTTGTCGTTCAGCTTGCGCTTGTTCTGGATGCGCGCCAGCCGGGCTTTCACGTCGTCGAACTCCGAGGTCGTCACAACGTAATCCGGCCGCGCGGGCATGATGGTTGCGATCTCCTCTTCCGAGTGCGCGATGCGATCGGGCGTCTGCGGATGATCGCTGAACGCCTTCGAAATCGCCCCCGGCTTGTGCTTCTCGAGCGCATCGAGCTTTTCAAAGAACGCCACAAACGCCTGCGGATCGTAGCCCGCCTTATACATGTACTGGAGGCCCAGGTAGTCGGCTTCCGCCTCGAAGTTGCGCGAGAACTGCAGGAACGTCAGCGGCACCGCAAGCTGCGTCGCCTGGTAGACGCCGTACATCGTCCAGCTCGTCTGCGCGAAGATCATCAGCGGCACCGAGCCGATCTGCATGTAGTTCATGCGCGTCATCTCGCGCGCGGCATGGTGGGCGCATACGTGCGCGGTCTCATGCGCCATAACGCCAGCCAGTTCCGACTCCTCATCCGCGGCCAGGATCAGCCCGGAGTTCACGTAGAAGAATCCGCCCGGCAGAGCCATGGCATTGATCTCGTCCGCATCCAGCACCTTGATCGTGAACGGCACCTTGCAGTCCGAGTTCTTGACGATGTTCTGACCCACGCGGTTGACATACTCGACGACGACCGGGTCCGTCACGAGGTGAGACTGCTTCTCGATCTCCATCGAGTACTGCTTGCCGTTGCGGATCTCCCAATCGGTCGAATACCAGTTGCCCAAACCGCGGCCGCCGATGTTGCGCGTACCCACCGCGTCCACGTCGTCCTCGCTGCCCTTCTTGATGTGCGGATCAAGCGCCTCGCCCGGAGACGGTATCGAGTCCGTCTTCTTCGCGATGGCAGTGTTGCTTGCCTTCGCAGTTGAGGCGTCGGCCTTCTTGGAGTCCGCAGGATCCTTCCTGTCTGTCGGAACAGGATCCGTAGGGGTCCCCGGCGCTCCCGCTACGGGAGGCGCGGCCGCCGGAACCGTGCTCGGCTCCTGCGCATAGCTGAAAGTGGAAAAGGCGAAGATCGCTGCGAATGAGACCCCGACGAGTGCGCGCATGGTGTCGCTCCTGAGAGCCGCCGCCCTGCCGTTCCCGGGCGCAGCTCCTCTCTTATCTTAGACGTGAGAAAAAGCATTTCGGATGTGATGTTCGTCAAGCCCCAGGCGCCACGTCTAAAGTGTTCTGAATGAACAGTATAGCTACCAGGTGCTGAAAGACGTTCCTTCGCTCGAAACCTGCTGCGCACCAGAGTGTACGTCGTCGATGCCGCCGGCCGTCTCCTGGATGTTGGACAGGTTGTCCGACTGCCCCACAATCCAGGTGTCTGACCGGCTGGTCATCGGGTCAATTGGAATCGTCTTGAGATACCCGCCCTGCACCAGGTCTTCGAGCGATTGCGGCGCCTTTTCCTTATCGACGGTATACGAATCGATGGCACCCCGCATCACGTGCAGGTCCTCTTTCAGCGTCGCTTCTTTCGCTTTGTTGACCGTCCGCAGGTAGATTGGCGCAGCAATCGCCGACAGAATGCCAATGATCGTCATCACGATCATCAACTCCATCAGCGTGAAGCCGCTCTCGCGTTCGTTCTGCGCTCGGACTGTGTGCTTCTTCGCCATTAGTGACCTTTCGCTCACTCGCTGCTTCACCACGTACTATACTTCTCGCCGCTCAACGACGTGCCCTGGCTCTTCGTATACACGTCGAACACGTTTTGTCCGCCGAATGAGTCGGAGTCGGGGTCATCCTGGTTCGACCTCAGCCCCCATTCCGTGTTGTTGGTCATCGGGTCGGTCGGGATGCGGCGCAAAAATCGCACATGCTTGCTTTGTATGTCTACGCCATCGACCAGCGTTTGCAGGTCTGGCGGGTAGTTGTTGGAGTCGGCCTTGGTCTGGATGCCGCCCTTGTCCGCGGCATCTTTGTAAGCGTCAATCGCCGTGCGAATCTCCCAAAGGTCTCGCCGCAGCTCGCGCTCCTTGGTTCGTTTGACCTGGAACTTCGCGATCGGTACGGCGGCAGTCGCGAGAATGCCCAGCATCGTCACCACGATGATCAACTCGATCAGCGTCACGCCTGCTTCGCCCTTGCGCTTGCGTTTGACCATCCACTTCCAGCCTTCTACTCTGCGTCCTTACTTCACATGTACGACGGACTGGTTGCCGACCGTCGGAAGATTGCTCTGCGCGCTATCCTTTGCGCCGATCCTGACCAGCGAAAGCGTCGAGTCGCCCGCCGCCAGCGCCTTGAATGTGAGGGTGCAAAGTGTTCCCTGCCCGTCTACTCCTTTGACGTTCGGCGGCCGCGAAGCGGAGATGGTTACATTCCCATTTCCCTCGTCACGATGCACCAGTGCCACTGCCTGGCCATCCCGGCCAAGCAGGTCGCCGGAGTCCACGTTCACCAGCGAAAGCACGCGAGAGTCGAAGTGGATTTGCAGCGGAACGGAGAAGAGGTCCTTCGCGTTCGACAGCATGACCGCAACCTGGAACGTGCTGCCGACCGCCTGGTTGATGCTGGCGGGAACGATATTGACATTCACCGGCGGAGACGCGGAGGCGTTTGCGGAGTTGGCTGGAGCGGCCACCCCATCACCCGGACGCTGCAGGGGCTGCGCCGCTGCCGCCATCTGGCCCACCATGGCGGATGCTGCATTGGCGGCCGACGTCGGTTGCATGGCCGCGGGCACAGGGACCCCGGAAAGAGCGTTGGCGGGCAAAGCCTTGTCGTTATGAATCAGCTCAATGGACTGGCTGGTGCCGGTATAGATTGCCCGCGTATTCTGGTCGGTCAAAATAGACTCGCGCACAATATGCGGGATAAGCAGGAACACCACTTCGTCCTGCTGCTGCACTTTATCCTGGCTGCTGAAGAAATACTTGAGCAGAGGAATCTCACCAAGGCCCGGCGTTCCGTTGACCGACTTGTTGTCCTGCTTCTGCAGAATGCCGGCAAGGATCGAAGGCTCGCCGTCTTTCAACTGGATCACCTGCTCGATCGTCTTTTGCGCGATGATGGGTTCCGAGACGCCGGACAAGTTCACGGTGCCGCTCTGCGACGAAACTTCAATCTTCAGCTTAAGCGTGATTTCGCGGTCGTAATGCACCGTCGGCGTTACATCGATCAGCACGCCGACATCCAGATAGGTGAATTGCGTCTGCACGCCGATGTTGGCAATGCCGGTCGAGACACCCGCGTTGTAAGACCCCGTCGCCACGGGAATCTTTGACCCGATCTTCAGCGTTGCCCGCTGGCCGTCCGTGGCGCGGATGCGCGGGTTCTGCAGAATGCGTGTATCCGAATCCGACAGCAGCGCATTGACCGTTCCGCCGGTCACGGTCACGGCGAAGTTCGTGGCATTCAGATTGCCTAGCGTGTTGAGTGTAAGGTTGGTCGTGTTCGTACTGGTATTGCTATTGGTATTGCCCTGGCTCGTGTTCGTGCTGGCCGTGTTGGTAGTGGAGTTGGTGTTCGCCGTAGGGGCCAGACCGAAACTCGTCGGGAGCGTGATGCCCAGATTGCGCTCCTTCTGGCGGCTGACTTCGAGAACCGCAACGTCGATCACGACTTCAGGCCGCGTGCGGTCCAGATCGTTGATCAGCTTTTCTGCCAGCATCAGCTGGTCCGTCGTCGCCCGCATGATAATGGCGTTCTGGCTCGTCACCAGGAACACCTTGATGCTCGGATCGAGCAGGTTGCGCAGTGCCACCAGAATCTCGTTCGCGTCGTTCTGTGCTGCCGCGTTGGTCAGGTAAAACGTCTGCACCGCGAGGTCTTCGAGGTCCGTCCGCTTGGTGCGATTGTTCTGGGCGACAAAGATCGTATTGCTGGTCACCGGCTTCCAGAACGTACCCGAAAGGGTCCCAATGATACGCAGCGCGTCGTTAAGCGAAACGCTGGTGAGGTCAACCGGAATGCGCTTCGAGGTGTAGTCGGGGTCGAACAATACGTTCAGCCCCGCCGCCTTGCCCACAGCCTGGTAAATCACCTTTACATCCTCGACCATGTGCAGCGTCACCGGGTCGTTCGAGACGGGGGTAAGCGTCACGGGGGACCCCATGCCGTTGATCTCGCGCTGCACGTCGCCCTGGTGGGCCATCTGCTCCATCTGGCCGGGAGCCAGCGGCGTCGCCGTCCCTGTCCCGCCGGGCGTGGCCCCGGGAGCAGGCTTATCGGTCGTCTGCAACTCCTGCGCCGCGGCCTGGTTGCCCGGGTCAATCTGCATAGCGCGGGCGAACTCATTGATCGCGCCGCCGGAGTCGCCCGACTGGCGCAGCACCCGACCGCGGTCCACATGCTGGTTGGCCGCCTGGAAGCGAAGGCGTTCGTAGTGCGTCTTGTAGCGCAGATCGGCAGGCTTCTTCAGGTGCGCCTGACGATACGCTTCAAAGGCTGCATCGAAGTCTTCGCGGACTTCCGCCCGCTCGCCGCGCTTGTTCCACGCACCGGCCGATTGTGCGTGGCCCGGAACGCTTGCCAGAGCCAGCAGCAGAAGAGCTGACCCGGCGGCAAGGCGCAGGAAGTTAACACCTGACTTCGAGTTGAGGAGCGCTGCTCCGCGACCGATCCTGCTTGACGACATGCGTGAGTCTCGCTCCCCTACGCCTCGGACGCGCGCCCCGGAACGCCTTTTGCGCGGCACGGCATTCCGGTCTGAAATGCGCTGCATGGCGGCGTCTGGCGGACTCTCGAGCGTGTGACCGGGCTGTTTGGATACTACCATTCGTATCACTGACTTCTCCGCGAGCCGACCATCCTGAAACCCGTACACGGGTGGCCATATCGAGTCCGGGCGGAATCTCAACCGCTTCTGCTTTGCCTGCATCGGTTGGACGAACCTGGCTCCTGGTCGTTTCATCGATTGCCTTCTGCTAGCATCAAAGTTTCGGCCCCGGCCCCGATTCGGTCCTGCTCACCATGGCCTCCGAAGTTTCCCACAATGGCACGCTCTCTCTCCAATCCGACCACCCCCACCGTCGCTGCCAAGCCGGCCGTCAAAGCCAAAGACCGCGACCCGGTCGCCGCTGGAGGGCGTGACGCTGCGTTCAACCGCTCCGCCAGCTTCAACTACTTCCTCACCGACCGCTTCGAGGCCGGCGTCGCCCTGCGCGGCACCGAGGTCAAGAGCATCCGCGAAGGCAAGGCCAACCTCAAGGACGCCTACGGCCTGCTCAAAGATGGCGAATGTTTCCTGCTCAATGCCCACATCGGCCCGTTCTCGCACGGCAACGCGATGAACCACGACTCGCTCCGCACCCGCAAACTGCTTCTTCACAAGAAGGAAATCGACAAGCTCAACGGCCTGGCCCGGCAGAAAGGCTTCACCCTCATCCCGGTGCGTCTCTACTTCCGCAACGGCCGCGTGAAGTGCGAGATTGCCCTCGCCAAGGGCAAGCAGGATTGGGACAAGCGCGCCACCGAGCGCAAACGCGAAGCCGACAACGAAGCCAAGGCGGCGGTGGCCCGCTCCCAGCGGCGTTAGCCCTTCCCGCTCGATTCGCCGAAAATGTGTACCCCCATTTGCCCCGGCCCGGTTCTCCGGATGCCCCCCGCGATACCATAATCCTGTGACCACGAAACTCCTCTTCCAGGACCCCGCCCTTTTCGCTACGCCGCTGCTGGTCGTATTCGCCGTCGACATTTCCTCCGGAACCGACGAGGACCCGCACCCCGTCCTGCTCTCCACCTCGGATGCCATCACCCGCGCCGCCGCCCCGTGGATCGCCTCCGGTGAGTTCAAGGCAGCGCTGGCAGAGACGCTCCTGCTCCACGCGCCGAGCGGTCTGAAAGCTGAGCGCCTGCTCATCATCGGCCTGGGTAAAGCCAAATCGCTCACGATCCACGAACTGCGCAAAGCCGCAGGGGCTGCCGTGCGCTTCGTAAAACCGCGCGGGCTCCGCGACCTCGCCATCGCTTTCCCCGAGGACAAGGCTCTCTCCGACGAGCACATGGACGCCTTGCCCTGCGACCTCACCGCACGCGCCATTGCCGAGGGCGTCACTCTGGCTGAGTTCGACATCGACATCTATCGCAGCGACCGCAAAGACCTCAGCGTCAACAGCGTTCACGTCGTTGCCATCGAGAACGACAGAAAATCGCAGACGGAAATGCAGCAGGGCTTCGAAGCCGGCCTCATCTTGGCCGGTTCGCAGAATTTCGCGCGAACCCTGGTCAATGAGCCGGGTAACGTGCTCACGCCCACCGAGCTGGGCAAGCGCACCGCCGCCATGGCCGCTGAAGTGGGTCTGGCCTGCGAAGTCCATGCCTGGGACAAGATCAACGAGCTCAAGATGGGCGCACTCGCCGCCGTTGCACAGGGCTCCGAAGAACCGCCTGCGTTGATCGTCCTGCGCTATGAGCCAGCCAACGCCAAAGCCGATGGGCCTGTTCTCGGCCTCGTCGGTAAGGGCATCACCTTCGACACCGGCGGCATTTCCATCAAGCCTGCCGACAACATGGAAAAGATGAAATATGACATGGCCGGTGCTGCCGCCATGATCGGTGCCATGCGCGCCATTGCGCTCTTGAAGCCTGCGGTGCGTGTGCTGGCCGTCGTCTGCTCGGCGGAGAACATGCCGGATGGCAAGGCCTTCAAACCCGGCGACGTCATCACTGCCATGTCCGGCAAGACCATCGAAATCATTAATACCGACGCCGAGGGCCGGCTCGTTCTCGCCGATGGCCTGCACTACGCCAAAACGCTTGGCGCCACGCACCTAATCAACGCGGCGACGCTCACCGGCGCGATCGGCGTCGCGCTCGGCCTGCTGAATGCGGGACTGTTTTCCAACGATGACGACACCACCCGGCGCTTTCTCGATGGGCTTTCGGCCTCCGGCGAAAAGTTCTGGCGGATGCCCTGCACCGACGATTATCGCGACCAGATCAAATCGCAGATCGCCGACATCATGAACACCGGCGGCTCGCGCTACGGCGGCGCCACGACAGCGGCCATGTTCCTCAAGGAGTTCGTCGGGGATACACCGTGGATTCACCTCGACATCGCCGGGACCGCCTGGATCGACGAGCAGAAAGCCTGGCAGTCCAAAGGTCCGACCGGCATCGCCGTGCGATCGCTGGTCGAGTGGGTACGCAGCTACGAGGCTTAGCTCAGATAAGGCCCAAAGCTGCTCTTGACGAGCCCCTCTTCCCGACTGTCATCGAGCACGATCACCCGGTAGCTGCCGCCGCCCGGAGCGACGCGGCAGCCGCTCACATCGCCGCCGGAACCGCTATTCCCAACCACCCCAGCACCCTTACCAATTCCCGCCGGGCCACGGCAGCCGTAGCCAGCAGGAGTGCTTTGCGCGCCGGGTCCGCCTCCGTCAGAATGTGGTGCCGATGGTAGAAGTTGTTGAACTGCTGCGCCAGTTGAAACGCATACCGCGCCACCACCGCGGGTTCGGCAGCGGCAATTCCCTGCTCCAGCACCTGCGAGAGCCGCGAAGCCGTCAGCCAGACCTCCCAGACGCTGGTGCCTTCGTCGCCATCCAGCAGCGCAGCCAGGTCAAGCGAGGCTACAGCCGCCAGCGACGCCGCTTCATCGGCTTCGGCCTTGCGGAAGATGTTCGCCGCGCGCACGGCTGCATACTGCACATACGGTCCCGTTTCGCCATCGAAAGCCAGTGCATCCTGGAAGTCGAACGCGATGACCGTATTGCGGGTAAACCGCAGCATGAAGAAGCGCAGCGCACCGACCCCGATGGCATTGGCAATCGCCGCCCGCTCCTCTTCGCTCAGCTCCGGATGCCGCGAGTCGACCTCGGCCCGGGCCGCGGAGATCATGCGGTCGATCAGGTCGTCCGCCTTCACGCCAAAGCCCTTGCGCCCGCTCACTTCGACGTAGGCACGGCCCTTATCCTCGTCGCTCAGTACATACCCAAGCTCCTGCGCGGTGCGCGCCGTCAGCCCGACGAATGCGTAGTTCAGGTGGCTGTAGCGGTCCGCCGCAGCCCCGTAGCCCATCGCGCGCAGAGCTTCCTTCACCTGCGTCTGCGGATCGTCCTGGCGCGAGTCGATCACGTTGTAGATTGCGTCCGCCTTACCGAAGGTCGGGTGTGGCTCCTCGCCCTCCGTGGTAGAAATCCAGCACATGTGCGTGGCATAGGCGTGAAATTCGGCGTATCCAAAGTCCTTGCCCAGCAACCCGAACTTCCACAGGTGATACGCAATGTCCTTGCCCACATACGTTACGGTCCCATTCGATCGCACGATAATCTTGGCGTCTTCATCCGGCCCTTCGGTGGCCTCGGCCAGCGCCGAGATAGCCCGCCGCATCACCCAGCAACCCTTGTTCTTGCCTTCGCTTTCGAGATACATCGCACCCGTCGCGACCAGCAGTTCCCGCGCTGCTTCCCAGAACTTCAGGCGCAGAATCTCGCTCTCGCGTGGCAGAAAATCGTACTCGACACTCAGCCGCTCCATCGTTTCGAGATGTCTGCGCAGCACGCCGGTCGAAATCATTTCCGCAATCTCTGCGGTCTCGTTGTCGCCCGCTTCCACCGCGTGCAACGTATCCATGCGCAGCTTCCTGCGTGCCGCAATCTCTTCTGGTTCAGCCTCGTACCACTGCGAAACGCGCGCGTACAGGTCCCAGCAAACGTAATCCAACCTCGTGTTGGTTTCGAGCAGCTCGGTCATCCACTGCCGCACCTCCTCGACGCCCATATTCTTCAGGTGCGTGATCGCTACGACGATGTCCGCCACCTGTACGCCGGTGTTATCGATGTAGTTCTGCACGCCGGTTTGATAGCCGGGCTTGTACTCATCGGGCCGCAACATGCGCTGGAACGTGTCGCCCAGGATGGCGTTGCGCAAATGCCCTACATGCGCAGCCTTGTTGGGGTTGATGCTGGTGTGTTCGACCAGCCTGAACCCCGGCCCGCCCACGGTGGCGTGCTCGTCGGCCGCAATGCGCCGCACCATCGCCCCGCGGTCCAGCTTCACATTCAAATAGCCCGCACCCGCAATCTCGACCGAGGCCACACCTTCGATCGCCGCAAGTTCCGTCTGCAGCTCCTGGGCAATCACGCGCGGCGCTTTCTTGAGCCGCTTGGCCAGTTCAAACGCCACGGGTAAAGCCATCTCGCCGTACTCGATCTTCGGCGGCAACTCCACGCCTATTGCTGGCAGCGACACGTTGTATCGCTCCGCCAGAAGCTCATGGATTCGTGCCGAAATTGCCTGCTGCAAAATGCGATACATGCTCGTCGTCCCTGCTCGCGATTCCCCGCGAAATCCTAACCTGTTCGCTGTCCGCTGTTGCCTGTTGCCTGTTGCCGGTTGACTATTGCCTGTTGCCTGCCGGCCGTGTTCAGGGCAGTTCCGCCGGCAGCGTTTCGATCTCTTCCATCAGCGGTTTGCGCAGCACCCGGCGGGCTCGGTGCGCTAAAAAGAACGCGCCTCCTACCGCCGTGATCGAAACCAGCAGCCACGCATGGATCAACAGGCCGAAGATGGCGCCCGAACCCTCCGTGGCGCCGTGCCGCAGCAAAGCGTCCTTGCAAGCCCACTCAAATGGTCCTATACCGCCTGGCGAGCTCGGAATCAGAAACGAAAGGTTGGCCTGTGCAACGGCTTGCCAAGGCCCCGCCCAGTCCGTTTGCAAGCCGACCAGGCGCAACGCGGAAACATACAGCAGGCCCTCGAAGAACCAGGCAACAAAGCTGTAGACCAGCAGCAGCAGCGTCCCCAGAACCCCGATCTGGCGTATGCAGTCAAGCGCCAGCAGCAGCCAGTGCTCCACCTTCTTCAGCTTGCCGTTCTCGGTGCGTGCGAACATTCGCCGGGCCGGACCTTCGAGCGTCCGCGCACCGAACACCAGCACCAGCAAGCCGATCGTCGAAACGGCGATGCCCACCTCCGCCAGCAGCTGCAGGTGCGGCGACACACCCTTGCCCGTCTGCATGGTGATCACAAACAGGATCGCCAGCGTAAACACGTCCAGCAGCTTTTCCAGGATGACGGTGCTCAGGATAATCGACGGCGTGCCGCCAAGATCGCCGGCATACGTGAAAATCCGCATCACGTCACCAATGCGCAGCGGAAGAATGTTATTGGCCGCCAGCGAGGTCATAAATACCCGCGAGCATGTGCTGAAGCGGGACCCGACGCTGCGCAGCATGCGCCACCAGCGATAGCAGCGCGTCGTGTAGCCGGCGACGCTGAACAGAAGCACACCCGCAATCCATTGCGGCGCCACCAGCCGCACGCTTTTCAGCTCCGCAACGTCGATGCCGCGGAAGGTCCACCACAGGAAGAACCCGCTCACCAGGAGGCCGGGCACAATTTTCAGCAGATTCAAGCGGCGGTCGCCGTTCACAGGCCCGCTCCGTTCTGGCTCTTCGGCAAACGCGCGAGACGCACCGGCGTGACAGACTCAATGGATAGACTAAACATGCGGTTCACCTTCCATTGTATCGTCTGCCTTCGAGCCGCCGCCTGGCGCGAGGCCTGCTAGGCTAAGCCTGCCACGCAAACCCTGCTACATTGCTGCAAAACCGCTCTAAAGACCGTTTCGAGACCGCTTTGAGCCATCCTTTTCGACCCTCTCCGCGCCCCCCCGCCGCGTCCCACTACGCCGCAATCGCGGGCCTTTCCGTGTGTACGGTGCTGATTCACGGCTATCATCCGCTCTCCGAAGACGGCGGAATCTACGTCGCCGGAATCCAGACTCTGCTCAACCCAACGCTGTTTCCCCACGATCTGCCGTTCGCGCTCGCGACCCGTCACTATTCGTTATTTGCCGCGTTATCAGCGACGATTGTCGAAACCCTGCACGCTCCATTGCCCTATTTATTGCTTTTCGCGGCGTTCGCTGGTGCCGTGCTTCTGCTCTTCGCGGCATACCGCATCGCCTCGCGCTGCACCCGCCTGCCCGCAGCCCGTCTCTGCGCTGTCGCCCTGCTGGCGGTGTGGTTCGCCTTGCCGATTGCCGGAACTTCCCTGCTCCTGATGGATCCCTACGTGACAGCTCGCACATTTTCCACTCCGCTCTCACTGCTGGCGATCGCGTTTGCCATCGACTTTCGTTGGCCTGCAACTCTGCGTCAACTGCTGAAACCAGCGGTCTGCCTGTTTGCGGCGGCCGCGTTTCACCCCCTGATGGCTGCCTACGCCGGCTTCTTCGTCGTGGCACTGCTGATCGCCAGACTGCCCACCCGTCCCATCCGCAACCTGGCCTGGATAGCCCTCGCGTCCACCGCGTTCGCCGCCGCCGCGTTCCTGCAGGCCCTCGCTCCGCCGGAGTCCGCAGCCACCCTGGCCGCCGCAGTGTCGCGATACTACTGGTTCCTCGCACAGTGGCAATGGTTTGAGCTTGCCGGACTCGCCGGTCCGATATGCGTGCTTGCACTGCTTCTCCGCTTTGCGAGATACCCGGTGGACAGCACGTCCACCGCGCTCTGCCGCGCCGCCGTCGCAACCGGCCTGATTGCCATCGCAATTGCAGCAGTCTTCGCTCAGCAGCACTTCAGCACGCACCTGGTGGCGCGACTGCAACCGCTGCGCACTTTTCTTCTGCTATATGCCGTGATGATCGTGCTGCTTGGTGTAGCGCTCGCCGAACGCCTGTGGCGGCACCGGGGGGCAAACCGCGTCTGGCTCTCCCCCGCCCTCGCGTCCGGTGTGCTGCTGGCCCTGGCGTTTGTCATGTTTTATGCCGAGCGCCAGACTTACACGGCCTCAGACCACCTTGAACTGCCCTGGCGCCCCGCGTCCAACCCCTGGTCGCAGGCGTTCGTCTGGGCGCGTTTGCATACGCCGCCGGACGCCTTGTTCGCGCTGGACGCGGACTACATCACCACACGCGGCGAAGACGCGCAGACCTTCCGCTCCACCGCCGAACGCAGCGCGCTCCCGGACTTCTCAAAAGACGGGGGCGAAGCCGCCATCCGCCCCGCACTCGCCGACATCTGGTTCGCGGGCCAATTCATTCAGAGAGGACTTTCAGCGTCCACTCCCTCGCGCCGCGCTCGCCGCCTGCAACCTCTCGGGGTCACGTGGCTGGTGCTGCATGCTAACGCGAAAACGGATGGAGCATGTCCTTATGCAAACTCCGTCGTCAAAGTGTGCCCCCTGATAACGGAAAAAGCAGCGGCACTCAGTTACCGGTCACCGTAGCTGGCGCAGAGGCTTTGAGCACGATGCTTTCCTGATCCTTGGCTTCGAACTGGGAGTAAAAGGTGCGCAGAGCCGGATAGTCAGTGGGCATCAGCATCACTTCGCCGAACAGATAATTGCGGCGCACGGTGATGCTGCTGGGGCTCGTCACCGAGGTAAGATCGTACGCCGCCAGACTGTTCAAGGTGTACCTGCCGTTGGCTGGTGCTGCCTCCACCGTCATGCTCGCTGGCAAGTTGATCCGCAACGCATCCTGCACGGTCTGCGGATAGTGAAAGTACACCGGAAGCTCGCGCTTTTCCTGGGGAAAGCTCGCCCCCTCGCCAACTGCGAAGAGATCCACCGGCACAACCATTCGCTTTCCGGTCGTTGTGCCGATTACGCCATTGGCTTCAAAGTGAATCATGAGCGGCTTCTCGTAATCCTTCAGGTTTTCGATGGAAACAATTTTGATTTCGAGGGTTTTGGGCAATGCCTCTTCGAGGGATTCGCGCACGGCCTTGCGCAGGCTCTCCTCATCTCCGCGAAGTGCCTGCTGCCGCCAGTAAAGAGCGGGCGAGCCTTCCAGCTTGAGGTCGATGGGCCCCTTAACGAGACCGTCCGAGGCCATGGTCAGGTTTGCAATGCGCGAGGTCCGGTTCGACTTGTAGGATTCACCGGGCGTATTCGCAAAGTCCGTTCCGCTGTCGGTTTGGCGAACACCCTGCCCAAGCGTGTACTCCCATTGCAAATGACCGTAGGGCGTGTACTGTTCGCCCGGTGCAAAGAACTGATCCTTTCCGTCCAGGTTTACGATCGCCACGGTATTACTCAGCTGGTGGTACATATCCATCCAGTTGGGAACGAATATCCTGTTCGCCCGGTCGGGCACCAGCATCGCGTAGGCCTTCAGCCCGGCGGCGCGGGCCATGCCAACGAACAGGTACGTTAGCTGACGGCTGTCCCCGCGCTTCCTGCGCAGCACGTCGACGGCGGTGTGGACCTCCTTCAGACCTGCGGCCTTCTCTTCGTCGCGATTGCGGTCGCGGGTGTAGTCGGTGTTCTCCAGTTCCATCACCGCGGCGTAGATTTTCCGCAGCTTCTCGTCGGGAGTCGTCGCGCCAGCGATCACAGGCTGCGTTTCCGCCGTCAGCGCGCCGTCCGGCCCGATGAAGCTGTTGGCCTTCTTCGACCAGCGCTTGCCCTCGCCTTTCCAGAACTCAGCATGAGTGCGATACGGCGTGAAACTGAACAGCACACGATAGGTGAAACTCTGGATGGGCGGCATGTACTCTTCGTCGGGCGCGGGCGGTACGTCTTTCAGACTCACCTCGTAAGTCCGCATGGACCCACCGTTCGTACCGCCACCGGGGGTTTCTTTCTGTGCAATAGACACACCTTCCGGCAGCACCGGAAACCAGGAGATGCTGTTGATCGACTGCCCATCTTCATTCTGCATTTCGTGACTCGTCGGATACCAGACGAAGTGCGCCGAGCGAACGAAGAGCGGTCCCTGCAGGTACCAGTCCGGCGACTCGAAGAACATATCGTTGTAGCGGGTGGCGTATCGGTACTCGATGATGCTTCCCACCTGCACGTCGGGCAGGGTAAACACGCGCGCCTGATACTTGTACGATTTACCCTTCTCCATCATCTTCAGGTACGGCTTGCCGGTGAACGGAATGATGGTCCCATCGGCATGGATCGTGCGCCCACTGATGTCTCCGACGGTCTTGTCATCACCACCAAAGTTTCCGATCGACGCGACAAAACCAAGCTCGACGTTGGCGTAGTCCTTGCCCTTCTCCGAGAGAATCTTGATTCGCTCATAGTGCTGCACTACATGCAGATCGTCGCGTGTAATCTCCTCGCGAAACAGGTATAGCGCCGACGCTCCAGGATATTTCGGCAGCGACGTCATCGCGAGTTCTTCCGCGGTCGGCTTCATCCATTGGTCGGCCATCGCCACCCCGGGCAGGCACAAGCCCAGCAAAGCCACACCCGTCATTCTGCGTATACCGCGTGCGCTCCACCCCATTGCGTCCAGTCCGGCCAGCTTCATATGTTTCAATGCTCCTCTAGTCTGTGTGTCTAAATTGGTGCGCGATCTCTCTACGGAGTTCGCTTCAATACGGCCCGACTCTGCTCATCCGCACCAATCACGCCAGCGAGAAGCTGCACGGCGGGATACTGATCGGCTGGCAGAGTCACCTGCCTGACTGTGTAGGTACGCGTGTAGTGCAGGCTTTTGCCGCGCAACTCGGTTGAGCTCTCGTAACTGGCGAACCCGACGTCCAGCTTCACAGGATCCGGCAACTCATCCACCACGAAACCGTCCGGCAGCGCAATGTCGAACTCATCGGTGGCACGCATGGTCTGCTGAAGATTGATAGGCAGCGCGCGGGTCTTGCGGTCCACATTCAGCGCGTAGCTTCCCAGCACTCTTGGCCGCACCATGAGCAGGCCGCCAGTCGAGGTGGCAAAGTGGGCTGCATCCAGAGAGTAGGTCGTGGTCAGGTCTTTATTCAGCGCCTCGAGGTTTTCCACCCTCACGTCAGTCAGCCGGAACGAAGTGAAATCGTTTGCCGCAAGCCGGTCCATGAACTTCTGCTGGTCTTTCGCATCTTCCCGTTGAAACACATCGCGCCTGCCTTCCGACAGGTCGCCAAATCGCCGCTCAGTCACGCTGCCTTTGATCGAGCCATCCGCGGCCAGCTGAAACGTGGCGGAACGGCGGACCGTGTTCAGCCCCGGGTCCAGAACCGGCAGGCCGATTATCTGGCTGTCTTTCCCTTCCATCAGGACGCCGAAGCCTCCCTGAAGACCATGCTCCAGCTGTCCGAACGGAGTTTTCTCCCACGTCGGGTCGAAGATGAGATATCGCTTTCCGGTTTTCGCGGTAACGACGCTGCGCATCTTCGCGGATTGGTAGCCTGCCGGAATCTCAATGGCCGCAATCATGTGGTTGCCCATGATCGAGGGCGCGTCCGGATCGATGACCCCGCGTTCGGTATCCACCATCAACAAGGCGCTGTGAATACCTACGGAAGACAGCATGGCGCTCAGTAGGGTGGCCTTGTCCTTGCAGTCTCCGTAGCGTCCACGGAAGATGTCCGCCGCCGAATGCGGCTGGAAACCGCCCACCCCCAGCATGATGACGAAGTATCGAATCTGCTTCTGCGTAAACTCCCCTATCGCCTCAGCCTTGTCGTAAAAATCCGTTTTGCCTGACGTCAGCTCGGCGGCCTTTGCCGCCACCTCGGGGGTTGCCAGCAGACGGTCCTGCGCCAGCCGTTCGTACCACTCTCCGATGCCCTTCCATGTCCCCTCCTGCGGCACCGTCACTCCCGGACCCGAGTAGTGGATGGTCATGCGGGCAGCCAGAGCGCCGTAGGAAAGCGACATCGGCACTTCTTCGAGATCGATCGCGGGAACTGCATTCTGTTCCCAGCGATATCGCTGGCGTTCGAGATCAATGGCCTGCAGTTTCGCGTGATGCGCCCAGGTCGTATTGAACGTATATCCCGCCGGCAGCTCTAAGGTGAAGCTCTGCTTCACACGGGGTAGCTCATCCTGGAACTGCCAGGTTGTTTCCGCAAGATACGGGCGCTGCGTCCTCTCATACTCATAGGCCACAATGCCGCCCGGGTCGCGGCCCGGTGGATCGGCGATCCTCGCCTTCTCGTCGGAATACAACTGGCCGCCTTCACCGGGCTGGCCCACTTCGCCAATCTCACTGTCCTTGAGCGCATATTCATGCCCGGCGGGATCAATGCTCCAGACGTGGAACAGCGTGACCTTCGAGTCCTTGTCGAAGCTCACAAAGCAGTAGCCGTAACGCCTGCCCTGGGGGCGCAGAATCTTGACCACTCGGCGAACATGCTCAACGGCCCGCCCGTCCGGAGCCACCGAGTAGACCGTCTCATCCAGCAACATCACGGCCCGGGTGCTGGCAGGGTAGGCAGGTAGCGTTTGCTGTGAAGCGGCCTTTACCCAGTCCGGCACGCTGGTGGCTGCGTAGCAGGGCTGGACTGTGCAGGCCGCAAGCACGCCGACGGCAGCCCAAAGCCGCAAGCGGCACGATGAAGCGTTAGCCCGGAATGACAAAGGAGAACTCCAAGTGTCTCGGGTGTTCCGGCGACAAGAAACTCACAGGCCGAGGAAAGCTGATTGGTGGTGAGAGTTTTATACGCGCAACGCCAGTGGGAATCAACTCATCCCCCGCGCCATGCGGAACGGGCGTCACAAATGTCCTGAAATGAAAACTATGGCTGCTCCCTTGATCGCTCACTCCAACGAATATTTCGACTTCCCGTCGCCGTCGCCGGGGCGACATCTGCGCGCAACCAGCCCATCACCTGCTTGTAATCGCTCGCCACAGCAGACTCCGGCGCATAGTCGATCACGGTCATGCCCTCGGCGAGCGCCTCCGGAACGGCCGCGTCGCGGCGGATCGTGAACGGCAGCAGCCGGTCGCCAAGCTGCCGCCGCATGGTTTCGCGCACATCCATATGCAGCGGCAAGGAAGCGTCAAACTGGTTCAACAAATAAAAGGGTTGCGCCGGAAGTCCGTCCGGGCCGGCCATGCGGCACAGAAACTTCTCCGCGTTCTGCATGAGAATCACGGAGTTCATGTCCGCCGCCAAAGGCACAAGCAGCATCGAGCTGATCGCCGCGAGCTTGCGACCCAGCCATCCGGTGCCGGACACCATGTCCACCAGAATGCGCTGCATACCGCGGCCATGCGTGCTCAGATTGTTGGTCAGCCAGTCATAGTCGCTGGCATCGGCATCTGGCTCCGCGGCCGTCCTTTGCAGAACGTCGTAACTCACCAGGGAGATCGCCGAATCCGCGCTGTCCAACGGAGGCGAGAAAACGCGCAGGGTCTCCGGCCGCAGGTTCTTTGCCCCAAAGTAAAAGGGTAGGGGCCCCAATGTGCTGGTGTCGGCCAGCAGAACGCGCTCGCCGGTTGCGGACAAGGCCCGCCCCAAGGTTGCTACCAGGCTGGTTTTACCCACGCCTCCAGCCATCGAAAGAACCGTCATAATAGGTGGTTGCGCTGCCGGCAAGAAAGGCAGCGGCTCTACGGGAAGCGCGCCTTCGGAAACACCTTTCGCCCCAGACCAGCGCACATTCTGTCTCTCTACCAAGGGCTTGCGTCTGCGCTCCCGGCTCTGAGTCGCTGCCTGGCCGGGCGGCGCGACCACAGCCGGACCCGGCTCCCCAAACGAAAATGTGCGACCGTAAATCCAGGCAGGAACAGCCTCTTCGACCTTGTCGTCCCGTCGGCGCCCGCCCTGTCGCCGCTCGATTCGCGCAGCCCGTTCAAACTGTACAGGGAAAGAGGTCAGCACGGCGTCAGACTCGTTAGCCTGTTTGGTGTCGTCGAGCTTTTCCGTATCCTTGTCTTCCATTGTCTTCTCGCAACCCACTGGTCACTGCAGTAGAAGCGGTGACGGTACCCATCCAGACAGGACAGATGAAGGAGGAACTAGCTTCGATTGAGGCTAGGGCCCGCTCGGCACAGCGTCAATGGACCGTCGGTGTTAGCGCGGCTGTTACTTTGGAGTCCATCCATGGAACATACGGTTAGTCGCCCGGTTACCGCACGGCGCAGCCGTTTGCGTGGTGTGTTCGCGAGTCGTACTGTTACGTTCGTCAGCGTGCCGTGCTAACCTTTCTTTGGAGCACGAGCGGGTAGCTCAGTTGGTAGAGCATCGCCCTTTTAAGGCGTTGGTCCTGGGTTCGAGCCCCAGCCCGCTCACCATCCCATCCCTTTCAATCCACTTCACGCTGTAGGCTTGGCCGGGGCGTCGAGCCGCGCATAGAAGTCCTTCACAAATCGATCGCCGTAGTTATCTACCAGCTCTTTAACTCGCTCCGCCGAGTCTGAGCGCACGATCAAGCCCGCATGATGGTGCCTGTGCAGACGGTAGACAATCTCGATGTCATTGTAGGCGCTGGTATCTGGCTGCTCCTGGCGCGCCAGACTGATCACGCTGCCCGCGTAGCCTTGCTTCAGCGGTGGCAAACCGTAGGCTTCGCCGCGCAGTTGTGCAACCTCGATCCGCGCCCATTCCACCCAGGGGTTCAGACCGCTGGCAAACTCCACCACCTCCGCGATATAAGCACCGCCCACGCGGGCAGCTGTTTCGAGGAAATAGAACCGGCCATCGGATGCTGCTCGAATGAACTCTGAGTGCGTCACGCCCGCTCGCATCCCCAGCGCCTTCAACGTCTCGCGGTGGATTATCTGCAGACCTTCGGCCTCCTCCGAGTTTCGGTTGAGGGCTCGCGTCGTGAAAATCCCACCTTCGTGCATCGTCTGCATGGGCGGCTGGCCGTACTTGTGCGGAGCGGCAAACAGCACCTCACCATCCCAGGTAACGCCCTCGACATGGAAGATCTCACCTGGCACAAACCGCTCCAGTAAATGGTGGGTCCGCCATTCGCCCAGAGAATCGAGCGCTGGCCATAAATCCTCGGCACGAGCGATTTTTTTGATCCCGATCGCAGACGCGCTCCAGCGTGGCTTCAGCAGCCACGGACCTTCCACGCTGCCCATAAAGGCGATCAGGTCTGCGTCGTTGAACACGCCGATAAACTCCGGCACGGCCACGCCGCCGCGCTGCGCCCCCTGGCGCATGGCCAACTTATCGCGAAAGTAACGGGTCGCGGTCTGCCCCATCCCAGGCAAGCGCAGGTGTTCGCGCAGGAGTGCAGCGGACTCCAGATCGAATTCGTCCAGGGCCACAACACGCGCTATGCGTCGGCGGCGGGCGATCGTATCGACGATCTGGCGCACCTGTTCGGGCGCCTGGCGCTCTGGCACCTCCGCTTCACGCATCGTGTGCAACTCCGCCAGTATGTCCTTCGGCCAGTCGGCATTTGCAAGCTTGTCGACCGTCAACAGGACAACGTCGCACCCCAGTCGCGCCGCCTCGCGCAGAAACGCCTGCCCCTTTTCGTACGTGCTGATGCAAAGCATCGTCGGACGTTCCCTTACTTCGGTCATCGGCGCTCCGCGAGCAGTAAGACTCAGTAGTGAATGAGGTCCGCAACCCCCTACTAGACCAATTCGCTACTTACGTGTCTTATCCGCGATTCACTGCTCTTTCAGCCTTCTCACAATATTCGTCGTCGAAAATCCTTCGACGGTCGGCACAATCTCGACGCGCCCACCCATCGCGATGACATCTTCGTGACCCACCACCGTCTCGACAGAATAGTCTCCGCCTTTCACAAGTACGTTGGGCCTTACTGCGCGTATCAACTCCAGCGGCGTGTCCTCGTCGAAAAGCACGACCGCATCCACTGCAGCCAGTGCGGCCATCACGCGAGAGCGTTCGCGTTCACCCACGATCGGTCGCGACGGTCCCTTCAGGCGGCTGACAGAGGCATCCGAGTTCAGTCCCAGCACCAGCTTTGAGCCGAACCGGTGGCAGTCTTCGAGCAGCGTGACATGACCCACGTGCAGCAGGTCGAAGCAGCCGTTCGTAAAGACGATTGACTGCCCGGCCGCGCGCCACTCCGCAATCCGCGCCGCCAGGCGGTCACGGTCCAGAATCTTCTCCCCGGCGGCGATGCCGCTCGCCGGAGTCAGGGCGGCAATCAGCTCATGATGTGCGATGGGAACCGTGCCTACCTTGCCTACGACGATGCCCGCCGCCATGTTGGCAAGCTCCACCGCCGTCCGCACCTGCAGCCCGCCGGCGATCCCCGCCGCCAGCGTCGCGATGACCGTGTCGCCGGCGCCCGAAACGTCATACACTTCGCGTGCCCGTGTCGGCGAGTGGTACACCCCCGCATCGCTCAAGACGCGGATGCCCTTCTCGCTCATGGTCACGGTGAGGAACTGCAGGTCATGCTCCCTGCGCAGCGCCTCCCCGGCCGCCAGGAGCGCGTCTGTCTCATGCGCGGCAACGCCCGTCGCCAGCGCCAGCTCGCCGAGGTTGGGGCACACCGTGGTCGCGCCGGAGTAGCGGCTGAAGTCCGGCGATTTCGGATCGGCCAGCACCGGAACGCCCGCCTGCCGGGCCGCGCGAATCACGCGCTCGCATAGCTCAATCGACAGCGCACCCTTCGCATAATCCGACAGCACTACCGCATGAACCTTGGTCGCCAGGGCCTCCGCGCGCTCGATCAGCCTTTGTTGATCGGCCTCCCCGGGCCGGTCACGGCTTTCGATATCGAGCCGCAATAGCTGCTGCTGACGCCCGACGATCCGCGTCTTCGAAATCGTGGGCAATGAGGTCGAAACCACGCCCTTTGTATCCACCTTTGCCGCTTCCAAAAAGTCAGCCAGCTCCTTTTGCTCGGGGTCGTTGCCCCAGAAGCCAGCCAGGAATGCCTGGCAGCCCAATCCCGCCAGGTTCATCGCCACATTGGCCGCGCCGCCCGGCCGCTCATAGCGTTGCACGTGGCGCAGCACCGGCACCGGAGCTTCGGGCGATATGCGGTCCACCTCGCCCATGATGTAGCGGTCGAGCATCAGGTCGCCGATCACAAGCACTTTCAGCTCGCCAAAGCCGCCCTCCAGCAGCGCCAGCACCTTATGAATCTCCGGCAACATACATTCTCCTCCGCCTCCATCATCGCACCGCTACGAAGCCATCGCTGCCGCGACCGCGGCCATCACCTCTGCCACGCTGATCGAAACAAGGCACTTCTTGCCTTCAACGACGCAAGTCTCCAACCCGCAACCCATGCAGTTCACCCGGTGGTACACCACCCTGTGCTGATCGCCGAATGGGAACCACACTCGCGGAATGTTGCGGGCCGCGAAAATCGCCACGCAGGGAGTCTGGACGGCCGCTGCCAGATGCATCGGGCCGCTGTCATGGCCCACAAACAGTTTTGCGAAAGAAAAGGCAGCGGCACTCTCGCGCGGGGTTAGAAGACCGCACAGGTTTACCACTGGACCGCCGTCTGCTCGGCGCCATCCATCCGCCGCAAACTCGCTTGCCTCGCCCTCCTCTGGCGCGCCCGCGAGCAGCAGCGCGTGGCCCGGATACCTTTGCGCCAGCGCCGCCAGCAACGCCCGCCAGTTCTCCCGGCCCCAATCCTTGGCCTGAACCTTTGTACCTACACTGACAGCCATCACCGGTAGCCTAAGTACGTTCTCTCCGATAACCTCGCGCGCCCGGTTCAACTCTGCCTGCGTCAGGCCAAGCTTCCAGCTTTCGGCCCGATCCAGGTGCGCATCGCCGAGCTCTGCGATGTTGCGCGCCAGCCGCGCCGCTTCCGGCTCCAGTTCGACAAGCTCTTCTGCGCCGTTCGCGCCAAACCAGTTCTGCTGCATCGCTTCCGTGAGTGGGACGCCCACCATCCGGCGCACCCCGCAAAGCCTGAAGAATGTCATGTCCCGTTGGGCCGATCTCGTCCCTCTGGCCGCCCCCAGATACACCAGCACTTCCGGCTTCCACCGCCGCAGGGTCCACCACAGTTTTGCCAGCTCAACCATGCTCCGCGTTCCCACCGCATAGCGAAAGTACCCGCTCACAAGGCCGGAGCCTTCGAGGATCGCAGCCGCCGGCGGGGCCTTCACATTGACCGGAAAGTTGGTCAGCAGACGCCGTTCTGCCTGCGGAAATGCTTTCGCGACCAGGTGCAGCGCGGGCAGCGCCACCAGCGTATCGCCCAGGCTCCCGAGCCGGTAGATCAAGATTCGTTTCTCATCCCCTTGCATCCAGACAGTCTCGCATGCGCATGGACTGGCGAAGCGGGCTCGCGGTCGCGATGCTTGCTCTACACTGGTGCAGGAAACCATGCTCCAAGCCGTTCACATACTGCAAATGCACGACGCCGCCACGACACACTGGCATCACGCTTCTTCGCCGTACCACGAGATCGGCTCCAGTTTCGACCGCCTCGTCCTCGACCAGCACCGCGCCAACTTCGATCTCTGGCACCATGAAGACGCCACGCGCGATCGTGAAGCGTCAAGTCACGACCTCGCGGAACACAAGCATGCCATCGACACGCTGAACCAGCGACGCAACGATCTCGCCGAGCAGATCGACCATACGTTGCTTGCCGCTGCTCCCCCCCAGGCGCTGACCGCTCCCTTGCACTCGGAGACGCCCGGCATGATGATCGACCGGCTTTCGATCCTCGCCCTGAAGCGTTTCCACACGGAAGAGGAGACCCGAAGGGATGGCGCCGATACAGCGCACCAGCAGCGTAACCGCGACCGCCTCGCCGTGCTTGACGAGCAGATTGCCGACCTGGCCGGTTGTCTGGATGCGCTCTGGACTGACATAATCGACGGTCGCCGCCGCTTCAAACTTTATCGCCAGATGAAAATGTACAACGACCCCACGTTAAATCCCGTCCTCTATCGCAAGTCGTAAACGCGACCGGCGCGAGCGGTATTTGACCTCAGAGCTTCGCTACCGTATAAAACCGAAGCAAGCGACCTTTGTACGTCAACGCTATCTCAACCCACCCCTTTTTTTGCCGGGCCGCACATCAGGAACCCATGGCTACGAAATCCGTGATCTCCAAGTCTTCCGAAATCGAATCTCTTCCTCCGTCGCTGAAGAAGCCCCGGACGCTCGCTGGTGTCGTTTCTTCCGCACCCGATGAGAACCGCAAAAAGACCATCGCCCTCTACGAAAATGCGCTCCGCCTGATGCAGTCCGGCAAGTATGAAAAGGCGCACGCTATTTTCAACGAGATGCTGGCGTTGGCCCCTCACGATCTCGCCGAACGCATCCGCATGTACATCGCCGCGTGCGTAGGACAAATTTCCAAGGGCAATACCAGCTTTGAGACCCACGAAGAGCGCTACGACTACGCCATCTCACTGCTGAACCACGGCCACTATGAGGACGCTCGCGAGCACTTCCAGGCCATCCTGCTGAACAACAACACGGCTGACTATGCGTTCTATGGCCTTGCTCTGCTCGCCAGCATGACAGGCGAGACGCAGAAATGCATTGAACATCTGACGGACGCCATTCGCCTCAACTCCCACTATCGCATCCAGGCCCGTTCCGATTCGGACTTCGACGGTGTGGCAGACGATCCGCGCTTCACCGAGCTTTTGTACCCCGAGGCGTAAGCCCCGCTCCCCTCACCCGTTCGTGTACATCGCGTGACACCAAGGCGCGACAGAATGCCGGTGCTTTCATAGCCCAGGCCCACTACACTGGAGTGGACCATGACAACGCCCAATCAACTTCGCGTAGTGGCCATTGGCGGTGGCACCGGCCTTTCGACCCTGCTGCGAGGCTTGAAGCGCCACGTCGCGACTCCCGGCGCCCCGGGGCAGATGGAGCGCCGCAACCGCCCATCCGTCATCCCCACTCCGGACGACCTGCCCTGCCTGATCAGAGAGCTTTCTGCCATCGTTACCGTCACCGACGACGGCGGCTCGTCCGGCCGTCTGCGCGAGGACCTGAACATCCTTCCGCCGGGCGACATTCGCAACTGTATCGTTGCGCTTTCGGAAGACGAACATCTGCTCTCCCAACTCTTTCAGTACCGCTTCACGCAGGGCGACCTGCAAGGTCATAACTTCGGCAATCTGTTCGTGGCTGCGCTTTCGGGTATCACGGGAGACTTCGCCCAGGCCGTGCAAATGTCTTCGCAGATTCTGGCGGCGCGCGGACGTATCTATCCTTCCACCAACGCGAACGCCACACTCATCGCCCGCATGGATGACGGCACCCTGGTTCACGGCGAGACGAACATCACGGCCTCAAGGCGCAGCATCGTCGAGTTGATGATCGAGCCGCCCGACGTCCGCCCGCTCCCGGAAACGCTCGAAGCCATCGCCTCCGCCGACCTCATTACGCTCGGTCCCGGCTCGCTCTATACCTCCGTCATTACCAACCTGCTGGTGCAGGGCATTCCCGAGGCTCTTGCAGGCAGCCAGGCTACGCGCGTTTACATCTGCAACCTTATGACACAGGCCAACGAGTCGCTCGGCCTTACCGCCTCAGAGCATATTGAAAAAATCTTCGATCACGCCGGCGCGCCGATTTTCGACTGCGCGCTGATAAACACCGCCCCCATTCATCTGGACATCCTCGACCGCTACGCCGCCGAAGGCCAGAGCCCCATCGAAGCCGACCTCGACCGCGTTCGAGCCCTGGGCGTCCAGCCGCTCGTCGGCAACTTCGTCCACGAAGGCGAAGTACTCCGCCACAGCTACGACCGCGTTGCCGAGACCATTCTGCACCTTGCGCTCGACCGTTGCCAGACACCCGACTGGAAACTCGCAACCCAGGCTTAGCGTTTCCCACCGACCTACTGCCCATTTCATGCCGCAGTTCTCCTCGCCCTTCGCGCGCACGCGTTGGCCGTTGCGCAGCCTTCCGATACTCTGGGTGCATGGACACACCCATCCTCGAAGGCCCTGGCGTTCGCCTTGTACCTCTCACGCTGGACCACCTGCCAGCGCTTGAAAGGGTTGCGTTTGACGCCGCCGTGTGGCGCTACACGCTGTTCACGATCGACACGCCTGCGGACCTGCGCGCCTGGGCCCAGTCTGCACTCGACCTGGCCGCCAAAGGTACGACGCTGCCCTGGGTGACGATCCAGAAAGGCCACGGCGGCGAGCAGGACACGGTCGTAGGTTCCACGCGGTTTATAGACCTCGACCTCACTCACCGCACCGTGGAGATCGGCAACACATGGCTCGGCGAGTCCTCGCGCGGCACCCGCATCAATGCGGAAACCAAGCTGCTTCAGCTTGCCTACGCGTTTGACACACTCGACCTGCTGCGCGTCAGCTTCAAGACCCATAGCGCCAACAAACGCTCCCGGGCCGCGATCCGCGGCCTCGGCGCCTCCTACGAAGGCACGTTCCGCAACCACTACGTCATGCCGGATGGCTCCAGCCGCGATAGCGCCTGGTTCTCGATTCTGCGCAAAGAATGGCCGGACGTGAAGGACCTCCTCACCCGCCGCCTCAACGCTCCGGTGTAAGCACGCTCTTAGATCGCCGCCGCCCCTATGACGACGAACTCCGAGCGCTCGTCCGCAACCGTTCGTTTCAACTGCCCGCAGGCCGCATAAATATCCCGCCCTCGCGGCCGGCGAATATAGGTCGGAATTCCACCCGCGATCAACATCTTCTGAAACAACGCAACGTCCTCCGCCGTGGGCTGGTGGTAGTCGATCCCCGGCCCCGGGTTCCACACAATCAGGTTCACCTTCGCCGGCATCCCGGCCAGTAGTGCCAGCACCTCACGAGCATGTTCGGGCTGATCGTTTACGCCGCCCAGCAGGACATACTCGAAGGTCACCCACTCCCGCGCCTTCAGCGGGATCGCCTTCACCGCCTCCAGCAGCTTCGCGATGTTCCACTTGCGCGTGATGGGCATGATCCGCTCGCGCACCACGTCGTTGGAAGCGTTCAACGAAAGCGCCAGCTTGGGCCGCACGGTTTCCTTGGCAAAGGCCTCAATCCCCGGCAGTATCCCGCTCGTCGAAACCGTCATTCGAGACTCCGGGACGCCGATCCCATCCACCAGCACCCGTACGCTCTGCATGAAGGACTCATAGTTCAGGAACGGCTCGCCCATACCCATGAATACAAGGTTTATGCGGTCCTTGCCCATCTTGACGCCGTGCCGATTGAGCACGGCTGCCACCTGCCCGGCAATCTCGCCCGCGGTCAGGTTGCGACGAATCCCCAGCTTCGCCGTCAGGCAGAACTGGCAGTTCACCGCGCATCCAACCTGGCTTGAGATACAGATCGTTGCCCGCCGATAACCTTTCTCCGCCAACGCACCCCAGTTTCGCTTGTCGACTTTCCTGGCACCAACCGCTTCCTCGGGCGTCTCGATTTCCCCAGCCTCTTCGATCGCAGCCTCGCTCCCATCGCCGCGCTCACCCCCATCGCCGTCTGGCATCCAGACCGTCTCGACCGTTTCGCCGTCCGCCATCCGCATCAGGTAGCGCTCGGTACCGTCCACTGAAGTCGCGGTCTGCACCATCTCTGGCAGACCCACGCTCCATCCAGCAGCCTGCATCTCTGCCTTCAGCGCTGCCGGCAACGTCGTCACCTCATCCAGCGAACCTACCCGTTGCTTGTACAGTGCATCGAACACCTGTCGAGCACGATACGGCTTCTGCCCCATCGCCGCCATCAACTGCGTCAGCTCCCCTAATGTCTTGCCAAATAGCTCGAGGTGTTCCATCATTGCAGAATATCAGCGGGCGCCCTGCCGCTAGTTGCATCTAACCGCCTGCACTCCGATTGCAGAAAGGGAATGAATGAGCCAGGAAGCCAACATCGCAACCACCAAGAGATTGGGCGACGCAGTCAATAGTGGTCACCTTGAAGAGTTTCACAAGGTCTTCGCTCCCGGCGTCAAGGACCATGATCCCGCGCCCGACCAGGGGGCCGGCCCCGAAGGTTTCATCGGCTTCTTCACCCAGTTCCGCGCCGCCTTTCCCGACCTCAAGATCGCCGTCGAGCACCTGACCGCCGACGAAGACACGGTCGCGATCGCGTACACCGTAACCGGCACCCAGGATGGCCCGTTCCAGGGCAATCCCGCCACCGGCAGAAAGATCAAGGCACGCGGTCTGCAGCTCGCCAGGTTCGACTCCGACGGCCTTATCCTCGAGCGCTGGGGAAGCTCCGACGAAGCCGGCATCCTGCAACAGATTGGGGCCCTGAAACCCAGAGCGCACACGGACACGCCGCCTCCAGCCCCCGCTTCCGCTGGATAGATCTGGAAAATTCCACCGCATTTTCTTCCGTTCGTCGCTCCCTCCGCGCACCGGTTGCCCGAACTCGGAAGACGCACCCGGAAAGTCGGCGGCGTCTTCTCGCCGCTATGAAACAATGTCGGTATGTCCGTAGTTCTCGCGGAAAACTCCGCCCCCATCACGTCCTCCACCGCCCCCGCCCGCGACATCCGCAAAACCACGCTGTCCAACGGCCTGCTCGTTCTGACTGAGCGTATGCCCCACCTTCGCTCCGTCTCGATGGGTGTCTGGATCGACTCTGGCTCCCGCGATGAGACCCCGGAGCGGAACGGCATCTCTCACTTCATCGAGCACATGGTCTTCAAGGGCACAACCACGCGCTCCGCAGCGCAGCTTGCCCGCGAAGTCGACTCCATCGGCGGCAACCTGGACGCCTTTACCGGCAAGGAAACCGTCTGCTTCAACATCAAGGTCCTCGACGAGAACGTCCCTGCGGCACTCGACTTGCTCTCCGACCTCGTCCTGCATCCCACCTTCTCCCCCGAGGACCTCGCCCGCGAGCAGGGGGTGATCCTCGAAGAAATCAAAATGGACGAGGACAACCCTGACTACCTCGTGCACGAACTCTTCACCCAGAAGTTCTGGAAGGGCGACGCCCTCGGCCGCCCTATCCTGGGCACCGTCAAAACCGTCTCCAGCTTCAACCAGGCGATCGTCCTGGACGAATATGCGCACCGCTTCCACCCGCAGAACATGGTTTTCACCGCGGCCGGCAATCTCGACCACGACAGATTTGTTGCCGAGGTCGCAGAGGCCTTCTCCTCGCTCCCGCCCTCTTCCTCTATAGTGGCCCGGCACCGCGCTCCCACTGCTTATCCTCACATCACGCTGAAGGACAAGAAGTCGCTTGAGCAGGTGCAGTGCTGCCTCGCACTTCCATCCCTGCCGATCGCTCACCCCGACCGGTACGCCGCCTACCTGCTCAACTCCATCCTGGGCGGCGGCATGAGTTCGCGCCTGTTTCAAGCCATACGCGAAGAGCGTGGCCTCGCCTACTCCATCTACTCCGAGATGAACCCCTTCCGCGACACAGGTTCACTCGCCGTTTATGCCGGGTGCGCTATCGACAAGACCCGCGAAGTCCTCGACCTTACCCTGGCCGAGTTCGGCCGCATCAAGGGGGAACTCGTTTCCGAGGATGAGCTCAAACGCGCCAAAGACCAGCTCAAGGGCAACATGGTGCTGGGCCTCGAAAGCTCCAGCTCCCGAATGTCCAACCTGGCCCGCCAGCAGATGTACTTCGGTCGCTTCTTCACCATCGACGACATCACAGACGAGGTAAATCGCGTCACCCGGGAAGACCTCCAGCGCCTGGCTATCGAGCTCATTGATTGCGATAAGCTGGCCGTCACCCTCCTCGGCAATCTGGGCGGCCTGAAGATCGAACGGAACAGCCTGGCCTGCTGACGGCAATTTTCCGAAAATTCCCAACTACATTTACCCGGCTCCCTAGTATCCTCGCGTCATGAGAAAACTTCTGTTCGCCACTGCCGCACTTGTGTGCCTGTCTGGCTGTCATTCCAAACAGTCCCCGAAATTCCTCGAGTTCACCCTTGAGCCCAACGCCTCCGCTAAGTCCGTAACCGTCCAGTGCGTCGGTTCGTCGTCCGGCAAATGCGGATTCGTATTTACCACCGGCACACCCAACACGGCTCTTCTGGAGACCGGTGGCTCCGTCACGATAGCGGGCGTCGAACCTGGCTCCATGTACTGCTCCGGCTCCCGGCAGCCTTCCATCGACAATTGCCGCAAGGTCGCCCTGCCTGACAAGAAGGCCACGGTTCGCAAAGAGGCCTCTGCGCCCGCCTCCAGCAGCAACTAGCGCAACGTGTTTCCTCCCCCGGCGGCCTTCCCCAGTGGAGGGCCGTCTGTTCCTTCGCTGTCAAACTGACTCCCTCTTGCAAATCGAAACGTCTATACTCTGAAGCGAAGCCCCGCGCGCCGGTAACCTCGCGCCCGCAAGAAGGAACTACGATGTTCTCCAGTAACCGCAAAGCACCTTGCCAGCGTCACCGCACTTCCGCCGAGGCCGGTTTCACGCTGATGGAACTCCTCATCGTCATGTCGGTCATCCTCATCCTCCTGACCCTCGCGATCCCGGCCATGCAGAACGTCAATAAGCGCGCCCACCAGACCTCGGCCGTAGCCTCGCTGCGGATGTTGAACCAGATGGAGGGTAACTACAACTCGGACTACCCCCAGCGTGGATACGCCTGTTCGCTGACCGCACTGGGCGGCAAGCAAGGCTCGGGCACGCCGACACCCGAGGCCGCGCAGCTCATCCCCGAGGACCTCGCCAGCGGCAACAAAGCCGGCTACACCTTCACCATCTCCGACTGCCAGAAGACCACCGTCAACAATCAGGACCAGTACAACACCTACAAGATCTTCGCCGTGCCAAACTCTCCCGGCCACTCCGGAGATAACGGCTATTGCACGGACGAAAGCGCGCAGGTCCGATTTGACCCCAAGGGCGGTACCAACTGCACCGAGCTCTTGCAGTAATCACGGCAATTCTTATCCCGGCCGGTGCCTCCGCGCAGGTCACGGCCGCGTCCCTTGCCGGCAAGGTCGACGCCCACTACAACCACCTTTCCTCCCTCCGGGCGCGCTACACCGAGCGCTACACAGGGATGGGCCTGGACCGCACGGAAACCGGCACCCTGACCCTTAAAAAGCCAGGGCGCATGCTCTGGGCGTACGACACACCGCAGGGCAAGGTCTTCGTCCTCGACGGCAAATCCGCCATCTTTTACAAGCCCGGCGACGCTCAGGCACAGCGCATCCCCGCCAGGCAGCTTGACGACCTTCGTTCTCCCCTGCGCTTCCTCCTGGGCCACACCGAACTCGCCAGAGAACTCGACCACCTGACCCTGACCGTGGTCGCTGGCGGCTACACCCTTTCCGGTGTACCTCGCGGCATGCATCAGCGCCTGAAATCCCTGGCCATCACCGTCGACCCCTCCGGCATCATCCACGAAATGCGCTTGGAGGAGATCGACGGCGCTGCCACCGCCTTCACTTTTACTGATCAACACGAGAACATCCCTACACGAGACGCGGACTTCACCTTCAACGCACCCCCTGGCGTGACGGTCGTCAACGGCGCTGCACCGATCTAAAGAAGCTGCAAAGTAACCCTGGGTCCCCCCGCTGCCCGCGCCTCGTCGCCATCATCTCCTTCACTGCACCTGTTCTTCACTGCACCTGTATGTGCCCCGCTTCGCCAATCTCGACCTTGCCGCCGGTAACGGCTGCTGCGAGATATTTGACGCCCATGACCAGCTTGCTGCCGGATGCTTCCCAATAGTCGCCTTCGCTCACGTCCACCTTCAACACGGTGATCTCGGGATCGTCCTCGCCCTTCGGAAACCAGGCTTTGTACATCGGATTCCAAAGCTCTTTGATCTTCGCCCGGTCCGCAATCACACTTGCCTGCCCCTTGAGCGAGATGTACTTCGAATCCGAAGGCTCCGCAAAGGTCAGCGTTACACGCTGGTCCTGCTGCACCTCTTCCACTTTGTTCGAAGTGGAGCGGGTAAGGAACCACAGCGTTCCGTTGAACGGCTCATCTTGCAACGCCATCGGCCTGCTGGCCATCGAGCCGCCCGCACAGACGGTCGTCATCATGCAGATATGAATGCCCTTCGCAATCTCTGCGATCTTCTTGCGGCCTTCTTCTCCGCTTAGCTCCTGGTAATGGGTATCGTGATCGAATTTTTCGCTGCTCATGAATGTCCTCCGCGAAGTAAGATGCACCCCGTCCGCTTCCCGCCCCCAGCCCTTTGCATGACATCGAATCCACTCCGCGTGTACCGTAACTGCATGAGACTTCGGCACCTCGCCTCAGCGCTTTTAACACTACCTCTCGCACTTTCGGCCCAGACTGCACCGCACCTTATCCCGGTCCCGCGTGAACTCCACGCCAAGCCCGACCAGCCGCTACCCAACGGCGTGACTATCATCTGCACGGGTTGTGACGCAGACGACCAGTTTGCTGCCGACGACCTCCGCCAGACCCTCGCTGACCGCGGTCTCCTCACGCGCAACGGCGCAGGCCTCCGCATCACGCTGCAGCGCCACGCCATCGCCGATTTCAACCCGGCCCAGAAGCCAGAGGGCTATACCATCGCCTCCGCGCCGGGCACACTCACGCTGACGGGCGCAACTGCCGAGGGCGTCTTCTACGCCGCGCAAACCGCCAAGCAGATGATCGAGGCAATCGACAACGGCAGCTTCGTACTCCACTCTGCCGACATTCGCGACTGGCCCGCCATGAAGTATCGCGGCCTCGACGACGATATGTCGCGCGGACCCATCGATACACTCGACTTTCAGAAGAAGGTCATCCGCACCATCGCCGCCTACAAGTGCAATCTTTACTCGCCCTACTTCGAGAACACGCAGCAATACGCTTCAAACCCGCTCTTTGCGCCCCCGGGCGGCAGTCTTTCGGCATCTGACGCACGCGAACTCGTTGCCTACGCGAAACAATTCCACATTACTGTCGTACCCGAGCAGGAAGCCTTCGGCCACCTCCGCCATGCGCTGATCTACGAGCAGTATCAACAGCTTGTCGAAACACCTCACGGTGCCGTTCTCGCCCCCGGCCAGCCGGGCTCACTCAAGCTCATATCGCAGATGTTCACCGAGCTGGCGCAGCTCTACCCCTCGCCCTTCCTGCACATCGGCGCCGACGAAACCGTTGAGCTCGGCGCTGGCCAGACCAAAGCCGCCGTCGACAAAGACGGGCTCGGCAAGGTTTACCTCGACTTCATGCAGCAGATCGACACCACCCTGCGCCCGCTCAACCGCCGCCTGCTCTTCTGGGGCGACATCGCGCAGGACTCCCCCGACCTTCTCAAGGCCATGCCCGCCGACTTCAAGCGCGACACCATCGCCATCGGCTGGCAGTACAACCCCAACCCTGCCGGCTTCATGAAGTACCTCAAGCCCTACACCGACGCCGGCTTTGAGACCTGGGTCGCACCAGGAGTCAACAACTGGTCGCGCGTCTATCCCAACTACAGTTACGGCCTGCAGAATATCCAGCAGTTCACCCGCGACGGTCAGAAGGTTGGCTCCACCGGCCAACTCAACACGGTCTGGAACGACGATGGCGAAGCCCTCGCCTCCAACAACTGGTACGGCATCCTCTTCGGCGCGGCGGCGGCATGGCAACTGGGCGAAAGCTCGATCCCGCAATACCAGCAGACCTACGCGCAGGTCTTTCACGGCGACCGCACTGGCAAGCTCAACCAGGCGCAGATGGAACTCATCGCCGCGCACGAGCTCCTTCGGTCCTCTGCGCTCAAGTCCGACGGCTCCGACCTTCTCTTCTGGTCCGACCCCTTCGCCCCCGACCAGCAGAAAAACCTGGCCGCCGTCCGCCCCGTCCTGTCCGAACTCCGCCTCCACGCCGAGCGCGCCCTCACCCTCATCGCCGAGGCCCGCGCCGCCGCACCTGCCGTCACTTCTGGAGCCCCATCCCTCGCGCACTCTGCGAAGGCAGGGCTATCGGGCGAGGCCCGTCCGCTTTCCTTCGACCCCGCCAACGCCTTCCCATCGAACCCCACATCGCTCCGCGAGACCGACGCTATCGACGCGCTCGAACTCGGCGCGCGCCGCTTCGACTTCATCGGCCTCAAGATTCAGCTGGCCGACGAGATCATCCAGGGCTACGCCCGCGCACAGGCCGCTTCCACCTCATCTGACAAGAAGATCAAAGCCACCACCGGCCGCGAACTCTCCGACATCAACGGCGTCAACGGCCGCATCCAGGACATCAAGGACGGGTACTCCCTCCTCCGCGACCTGTACGAGCAAAGCTGGCGCCGTACCAATCGCGCTTACGCCCTCCGCCCCGTGCTCGAGCACTACGACTACGCCATCGCCCTCTGGCTCAGCCGCATGGACAAGCTCCGCAGCGCCCAACGCCAATGGGCCGATACCCGCACCCTGCCCAGCGCAGCCGACGCCGGGCTCCCTTCCCCAGCAGCCACTCCAGGCACCAGGAACTAACGGCCTCGAACCCCAAGCCCAACAATGACCCAGACCATCACAGCCCGCCACCTCATCACCGACATCGGCTCGGTGGAGTTCGCCGTCCTCACCGTCACACCCGACGGAAATATCGGCGAAATCTATTCCGACCCCAAAGCGCTGCTCCATGAGACCACCACTCTCACCGCCGCCTTCCTCGACATCCACACCCACGGCGCCATGGGCCACGACGTCATGCGCGCCTCCCCGGCGGACCTCGCCGAGCTGCAGCGGTTCCTCGCTACGCGCGGCGTGGCCAACTACCTGCCGACCACCGTTACGGCCTCCGTAGACGCCACCCTCCGCGCTCTTGAAGCTATGGCCAACGCCATCGACGGCCCCATGCGCGAAAACGAAGCCCGCCCCATCGGCATCCACCTCGAAGGCCCCTTCCTCTCCCACATCAAGCGCGGCATGCACCCTGCGCACGAGCTGCAACCACCCAGCATCGAGCTTTTCGACCGCTTCCACTCCGCCGCCCGCGGCCACGTCCGCCTCATCACCATCGCCCCCGAACCCGGCGCGGCCCTTCCTGAGCCCTCTGCCCTGAGCCCTGAACCCTCGTCCGCCCTCGACCTCATCCGCCACGCCACCGCTCTCGGCGTGCGCTGCTCCATCGGCCATACCAACGCCAATGCAGCCGACACCCTCGCCGCCATCGACGCCGGCGCCGCCTCCGCCACCCATACCTACAACGCCATGCGTCCGCTCGACCACCGCGAACCCGGCGTCCTCGGCACCGTACTTACGGACGACCGCCTCTTCGCCGAGCTCATCTGCGACGGCATCCACGTCGACCCGGCGCTCGTCCGACTCTGGCTCAAAGCCAAGGGCCCGGACCGCGCCATCCTCGTCACCGACGCCATGGAAGCAACCGGCATGACCGACGGCGACTATACCCTGGGCGAGTCCGCCGTCACCGTTCTCAACGGCCGCGCCCTGCTCCGCGACGACCTCGTCCTAGGCAAGCACACCCTCGCCGGCTCCGTCCTCACCATGGACACCGCCGTCGCCAACCTGCAGCGCTTCACCAGCGCGCCGCTAGCGGATGCCACACGCCTCGCCTCGCACAACCCCGCCGTCATGCTTGGAATGCCAGAACTCACCCGTCTCGCTCCCGGCTCCCCGGCAAACCTCAATCGCTTCGACGCGGAAGGGCGCCTGGTGGCGACGTACCTTCTGGGCCGCAAGGTCTAGTCACCCGCCCCGCGCGAGCCACAAGGCCCCTTCGAGCGGCTCGACCGGATCCTGCCAGACATCTACTTCGGCGCCCTGCAAGGCTTGGCTCATGGCCTTCCGAACGCGCGCAATCTTCGCCAGCACGCTTCCGGTAAACGCCACCTGCAATCCTTCGTGAGACAAACATCCCGCCTGATGCATCTTCGAAATGACCAGCCCCACTTGCTCGGCAAGCTCCTGTCCCGCACGTTCGAGAACCGTCCCGGCCAGCGCGTCGCCAGCTTCGGCGCATCGGGCAACAACCTCCGTCAGTTCCGCAAAGCCGACGCGCTCCCGGCGGTTGGCATAAGCCACCAGTTCGCCCTCGCTGTGGAGCCCCCAGTGCGCCTGGATTTCCTTGAGCAGGCATGTCTCGGCGCCGCGGTCCTGCGCCCGCAGCGCGATCTTGATGGCCTCCACGCCGATCCAATACCCTGACCCCTCATCGCCCAGCATCGGACCCCAGCCGCCGGCCGTGACGACTGTCCCGTCCCCACACCGGCCAAGAACGTTGGAGCCTGTTCCCGCGATGACCAGCACGCCCAGTCCACCCCGGAAGGCCGCTTCAAAGGCAATCTCCACATCGCCGTACACCCTCACCTCACCCGCCACAACCTCTCCCAACGCGCGCTCGGCCCAGCTCTTCACCGACTCACTCGAGCTCCCCGCCAGCCCGAAGCAGGTCCGCGTCACGTCACGCGGCGACACGCCAGCCTCCGCGCACGCCGACCGCACCAATTCGTGGAGACGAGCCGTCGCCGTCGCTTCGTCCACGTTCATCAGCTTGACGCTGCCAGCCGACGCGCGCGCCAGCACTCGCACCTCGTCCGCAACCCAGCACTGGGTCTTCGTCCCACCACCATCCAGAGCCACAAAATAAGCCATTCGTCCAACATCTCCTTCGACGAGCACCAACCCATATTCCCTGTTTACTGACGAACGATCCACTGCCCGGCCCGCAAGCCCGTTATCATAATCCCCACTGCCTCTACCCGTCAGGAGTTTACGATTGCCGAGCTTGTTGCACGCCCTCGCGATAGCCGCGCCCGCCATGCGCCTCAGCACCTTCGATCTCGCGCTGGTCGCCGTGTACCTCGTCGCGATAACCCTCTTCGGTCTGCGCTTCCGTGAAAAGAAAGATGCCAGCGGCACCAAGTCCGACAAGAGCCTCAAGTCCTACTTCCTGGCCAACAACACAATCCCGTGGTGGGCCATCGCGCTGTCCATCGTCTCGGCGGAGACGTCCACACTGACCATCATCAGCGTCCCCGGCATTGCCTTCGCCGGCAACTTCGGCTTCCTGCAACTGGTCATCGGCTACATGCTCGGGCGCATCGTTGTCGCACTGCTCTTTCTTCCCCGCTACTTCGCCGGAGAAATGCTGACCGCCTACCAGCTGATCGACCGGCGCTTCGGTCCTGTGCTGCACAAGGTCACCGCTGGCCTCTTCCTCCTCACCCGTGCCGCCGCCGAAGGGGTGCGCGTCTTCGCCGTTTCCATCGTCGTCGGCATCGCCATCGGCACGCGTGACATCCTCTCGATCGGCATCATCTCCGCGCTCACCCTGCTCTATACCTTCGAAGGCGGCATGACCGCCGTCATATGGACCGATGTCGTACAAATGATCCTCTACATCGGCGGAACGCTCGTCGCCATCTTCACCCTCGGCTCCCACGTTCCCGGCGGCTGGGCCGCCATCCACACCGTCGCCGGAGCCGGCGGCAAGTTCCACATGCTCGACTTCACCCTGAATCTCACCAGCGCCTACACCTTCTGGGCCGGCGTTCTCGGCGGCACGTTCCTCACAATGGCCTCGCACGGCACAGACCAGCTGATGGTGCAGCGCATGCTCGCCGCCCGCAACCTGCGCGAGTCGCGCCTGGCGCTGCTTAGCAGCGGCGCAGTCATTTTTCTGCAGTTCACGCTCTTCCTCCTCATCGGTGCCGGGCTATACGTGTTCTACGGCCAACATCCCGCGGCATTCGCCAGCTCCGACCGCATCTTCCCCACCTTCATCGTCCGGGAAATGCCCATCGGCGTGGCCGGCCTGCTGGTAGCCGCCATCCTCGCCGCCGCCATGTCCAACCTCTCCGCCGCGCTCAACTCGCTCTCCTCCACCACCGTCGTCGACTTCTACATGCGCCTCCGCCCTCATGCAGACGACCGCGAGCGCGCGATCATCTCGAAATCATCCACCTTCCTCTGGGCGCTCATTCTGTTCTCGCTCGCGGTCGTTACGGTACACCTCGGAGGCAAGGGCCACGTCGTAGAAATTGGCCTCTCCATCGCCTCGGTCGCCTACGGCTGTCTGCTTGGAGTCTTCCTGCTCGGCACCCTCACCAAGTTCGCCACAGAAATCGGCACCACCATCGGCATGGTCTGCGGCTTCGCGCTCAACCTCTGGCTGTGGCAGGGAGCCTTTCCGAAAGTTCTTTGGCAGGGGGACG
This sequence comes from Terriglobales bacterium, assembly GCA_038230455.1. Taxonomy (GTDB): domain Bacteria; phylum Acidobacteriota; class Terriglobia; order Terriglobales; family Acidobacteriaceae; genus Granulicella. The sequence goes on along the minus strand of JBBRNF010000008.1, from coordinate 113,100 downwards.
TTGGTTATAACTGCAAGGGTGTTGGCTTCGATTGCGAATTCGCTCACGTCATTATTCCTCACATCGCCTACCCCTGGTACACCATCATCGGCACTGGCGTAACCTTCGCTATCGGCTCGCTCGCAAGCCTCCTCTTCCGCACGCAATCCCGCCGCGCAACTCTCACCCATACCGCAGGCTTGGCCCTGTTTTGCGCCGTCATCCTGAACGCAGTGAAGGACCCCCGCATTGTCGCGGCACAAACCTCGGGTAACCCATTCATGGCGCAGCCTCATCGCGACATGAGTGGGGAAGCACAAACGTCAGTCCCCTCCCCACTCCAAACCCCCGACTTCTCCCCCATCGACACCCTCCTCAACGCCGCCATCGCCGCCCACAAACTCCCCGGCGCGGTTGTCCTCGTGGGCAGCAAGGGCAAGGTCGTCTTCCACCACGCCTACGGCAACCGCAAGCTCGCGGGCGAGCCCGGTCTCGACGGTGCTCCCTCCGCCGCCGAGCCCATGACCGAAGACACCATCTTCGACATGGCCTCGCTCACCAAATGCCTCGCCACCGCCACCGCCATCATGCAGCTCTACGAGCAGGGGAAAATCGCCAGCTTCGACGACCCCATCTCAAAATACTTCCCCGATTTCCTAAACACCGCCGTAACGCAACGCCCGGACTCAACATCCTCCCCCGCCACGACGCCACACTCGGCCCCCACATCATCCCCATCCGCGACCCCGAGCGCTGAAGGCGCGCCAACATACCAGCCTGAGCCGAAGGCCCAGGTTCAGCCGGCCCCGAACCAGAGGGCTGAAGGCCCGGCATATAGTGCCGCCCAGACCGCCCGCGCCCGCGTCACCCTCCGCATGCTCCTCACCCACACCTCCGGCGAAGCTCCCGACGTCGACCTCAAGGACCCCTGGGGCCTCGCCGCCCCCGACCGCGCCGAAGGCATCCACCGCGCCCTCACCACCGCCCTAACCGGGACCCCCGGCGCAAAGTTCGTTTACTCCGATATCAACTTCATCCTCCTCGGCTTGCTCGTGGAAAAAGTAAGCGGCCTTCCTGAAGATATCTATGTTGCAACTCACATCTACAACCCATTGAAGATGGCTGAGACGCGGTATCTAGCGTTTGATAAAGTTTGCGGAATGACCGCAGAACTGCCAACGTCTTTGCATTATTCGCTGCTATCCACGCTTGAAAAAGATATGTCCGTTAAGGACTGGCAGATCGACTGCGACGGCGTGTCCTGGACATATAAAAATTGGGCAGAGCGCACCGCTCCAACGGCGCATGACGATGAATCAAAATCCAACCCCTCCGCGAATCCCGACTTCGATCACCTTTTGAGAGCGGTCGTCCACGACCCCACCACCCGCCGCATGGGCGGAGTCGCCGGTCACGCCGGCCTCTTCTCCACAGCACACGACGTCTCCCTCTACGCCCAGGCCCTGCTCGACAAGCTCGTCCGCAACACCGGCCCTTTCCCCCTCAAACAATCCACGCTCAAACTCATGACGCAACCCCAGCAACCGGGAGCCAACCTCCAGCAACTCCCCGCCGCCAACGCCGCACAAGCCGCCGCCATCGCGGCCGGCGACAAACCCGCCGAACCCGGCCTGGCCCCTCACTACCCCGCCGTCCCCAGCCAGAACCTCCGCGGCTTCGGCTGGGACATCGACACCGGCTTCTCCAAACCCCGCGGAGTGATCTTCCCCATCGGCAGTTTCGGACACACCGGCTTCACCGGCACCAGCCTGTGGATGGACCCCGCCACCGACACCTACGTCATCCTGCTCGCCAACGCCATCCACCCCCGCGGCGGTCTTCCCATCTCCAACCTTCGCGGAGAAGTCGCCACCGCCGCCGCCCACGCTCTCGGACTCGATGCCAACAGCACATCGGGTGTCCCACGTCCCGAGTCTGGGACATGGGTCCCGAACCCCTCCGCACGTCCTGCCACTCCTGTCCTCACCGGCATCGACGTCCTCCAATCCACCCACTTCGCCGCCCTCACCGCGCTCGCCGCCAAACACAATAACCGCCTCCGCCTCGGCCTCCTCACCAACCAGGCAGGCATCGACCGCAACCACCGCCGCACGGTAGACATTCTGCATTCACTAACAACTAACAACATAGAACTAACAACTATCTTCTCCCCCGAGCACGGCCTCGCCGCCCTCGCCGACACCGAAAACGTCCCCACCGAAACCGACGCCGCCACCGGACTGCATGTCACCGGCCTCTATGGCGCCAAGCCCGGCGACCGCCGTCCAACCCATGATCAACTCAAAGACCTCGACGCCGTCGTCATCGACCTCCAGGACGCCGGCGTCCACTTCTGGACCTACGAAGCCGCCATGGGCTACTTCCTCGAAGCCTCCGCCCGCGAGGAGCGTGAGTTCGACCATCGCCTCGACATCGTCATCCTCGACCGCCCCAACCTCGTAGGTGGGATCGCCGTCCAGGGCCCCGTCTCCGACCCCGGCATCGAAAACTACACCAACTACATGCCGCTCCCCGCGCGCCACGGCATGACCTTCGGCGAGCTGGCACGCTACTTCAACCAGAACAAGCTCGACGCCTCCGGCAACAAGCTCGACGCCCCGCTCACCATCGTGCGCATGCAGAACTACGCCCGCTCCATGTTTTTCCCCGACACCGGCCTACCCTGGACCAACCCCAGCCCCAACCTCCGCGACCCCATCGCCGCGACGCTCTACCCCGGCATCGGCCTCATCGAAACGACCAACATCTCGGTGGGCCGCGGCACCGCGGAACCCTTCCACCTCATCGGCGCGGCATGGCTCAAAGCCGCCGAAGTAGCCTCCGCCCTCAGCGCCCGCCACATCCCCGGCATAACCTTTACGCCGACCACCATCGCCGTCCAGGAAGACTCGAACAAATACCCGTTCCACGGCCAGACCATCGAAGCCGTTCGTTTCAACGTCATCGACCACAACGCGCTCGATACACCCGAGCTGGGAATAGAAATCCTCGCCGTTCTCCAGCGCCTCTATCCTGCGCAGTTCCAGCTGCAAAAAGCCATGCGCCTCATCGACAACCAGGCCACCCTCGACGCCCTCCAACGCGGCGACGACCCCCATGTCATCGCCCACTCCTGGCAGCCCGCCCTCGACGCCTTCCAAGCGAAGCGCGCCCAGGTCCTGCTCTACTAACGGGATGCTGCCCGGCTTACAGGCTGTCTTCCGGCACAGCAGCGTCCTTGCGGCCGGTTTTCTGCCCCTGATAAATACCAGCCTGCCCCGAAAACAAATAGCTCACCACGCAGGCGATCCCCGCATACGCCCCTGCCTCCGCTCCAAACAACTCCATCGCCATAAGCGTAGACGCGATCGGCGTGTTTGCCGCCCCCGCAAACACGGCCGCAAACCCCATCCCTGCCAGCAGCCCCGGCGGCAGCGGTAATACATGCGACAGCGCATTGCCCAGCGTCGCCCCTATAAAAAACAAAGGCGTCACTTCCCCGCCCTTGAATCCGAACCCCAGCGTCACCACAGTAAACAGGAACTTCGCAGCCCAGTCCCACCACGGCAGCCGCCCGCCAAACGCCGCCACAATCGTCGGTATCCCCAGGCCGATATATCTGGTCGTCCCCAGACCAAACACCGCCGCCGTCACCACCACACCACCCACAAAAGGCCGCAGCGGAGCGAACGCAATCAGCCGCTTCGACAACCCCGCCAGCCCATGCGTCGCCCGCGCAAACCCCATCGCCACCAGCCCAAACGCGACGCCCGCTGCCGCCGCCGCCAGCACACCGCGCCCACTCATCCCCGGCACAACAGGCACCACATACAGCGTGTGCTTCACGTGCCATGCGCGCGTCACAAGGTCCGCCACAAACGCCGCAAAGAAGCATGGCCCAATGGCCTCGTAGCTCACACTTCCAATCGCCAGAACCTCGATCCCGAACACCGCCCCTGCCAGCGGCGTCCCAAACACCGAAGCGAACCCGGCACTCACCCCCGTCATCAGCAGAATCCGCCGCTCATGCGGACGCAGCCGCAGTGGCCGGGAAAGCTGATCGGCCAGCGAAGCCCCCGTCTGCAATGCTGTTCCCTCGCGGCCCGCCGACCCGCCAAACACATGCGTCAGAAATGTCCCGACCAGGATCAGCGGCGTCATCCGCAGCGGGATAAAATCCTTGGGCCGGTGAATCTCTTCCAGAATGAGGTTGTTGCCGGCCTCCACCCTCCGGCCCAGCCAGTGGTACATCCAACCCACGCACAGCCCCGCCGGTGCCAGCAGCCAGATCAGCCAGCGATGTGCTTCGCGCACATCGGTCGCCCACTGCAGTGACCACAGCAGCAGCGCAGACGCGCTCCCCGCAAGCACCCCCACTACAACGCAGATCGGCGCCCAGCGCACCAGCGCCACGACAGGACGATACCGCTCCAGCCAACTCACTCTTGTTGAAGATAAAGACACACGTCCTCCTACGAAATGTAGGAGTCATCAGCTCCGCCAGAACAGGCGGGCATCAGAGGCGAACCCCATCGCCAAAGTTGTCACCTTACCTTAGCCGCACCCACCTGCCGAGTCAACCCTCTCGACACCAGCCGCAGCGCTTGACGTTCCTCCACTAACATCTAAGACCTAAGAACTAAGAACTAACAACCCCGTTCAGTTTCCCCCAAACGTATTGCACTGACCCGGGTCTCCGCTCTCGAACCCACGCTTGAACCAGCTCGTCCGCTGTGCCGCCGACCCGTGCGTCCAGCTTTCGGGACTCACCGCGCGGCCACTCATCTTTTGCAGGTGATCGTCACCCACCGCCGTCGCTGCGCTCAATGCGTCGTTCACGTCGTTGGCATCCAGCTTTCCCTTCGCCTGGTAGGAGTGTCCCCACACGCCAGCGTAGCAATCCGCCTGCAACTCCAGATCCACTGACAGATGGTTGCGCTCGCCCGGCTGCTGCTGCTCCAGACGCGTCACCTTGCCCTCGGTCCCTAGGAGATCCTGAATGTGATGGCCCAGTTCGTGCGCGATCACATACGCCTGCGCGAAGTCTGCCGTGCTGCCACCGAACCTCTTCAGCTCATCCCAGAAGTCGAGGTCGATGTAAATCTTCTTGTCCGCCGGGCAGTAAAACGGTCCTGTGGACGCCTGGGCGGTTCCGCACCCCGAGTAGGTCGCCCCACGGAACAGTACAAGTTTGGCGTGGGTGTACTGCCGCCCTTCCTGCTGAAAAATCTTCGTCCACTCCGCCTGCGAATCGTCGAGCACCGCAGAGATCAGCTGCGCATCGCGATCTTCCGCCGCCGTATGGGCCCGGGGCGCGCCATTGCCGCCTTCGTCGATCTGCTGCCGGGGCTGAGGCTGCCCGCCGCCGCCACCGCCGAACATGCCTCCCAGAAAATTCCGCCCCGTCACCAGACTGATGACTATCAGCACCACGACGCCGACGATACCCAGACCGCCGCCTCCACCGCCACCGAACCCAAAGCCTCCACCCCCACCCCCACCACCAGAGTCATCTCTGCGGTCTTCGATATCGCTGCTCATACCACCGGGCGTCCATTCCATCTCGTTCGTCTCCTTTGTTCCCTACTTACGATGCAATCGCGGGCCTCGGTGAAGAAAAAGGAACCGCCGATTCCCCGCAGGCGTAACCTGTTCACAAATCATGACCGCCACAACGATCATCCGCCCGGCCGACCCGACCCTTTCCGCCGCCCTGCGCCTGGCGCTGCTCTTCGCAGCCTGCAAGCTCCTGTTCCACTTCGCACTCACGCTCTATACCCAGCACATCGGCTACAGCTTCTTCCGGGACGAGTTCTATTACATCGCCTGCGGTCGCCACCTCGCCTGGGGATATGTCGATCACGGGCCCATCGTCGCTTTGCAAGCTCGCCTTGGCGAAATCCTCTTCGGTGACTCGCTCTTCCGCATTCGCATCCTCTCCGCCGCCGCCGGCGCAGTCATGATCTTCCTCACAGGAATCATCGCCTGGGCGCTCGGCGGCCGTCGCTCCGCACAAGCGCTTGCGATGCTTGCGCTGTTCTGCGCGCCGCAGTTCATTGGTACCGACGGCTTCCTCTCCATGAACTCCTTCGAGCCCATGTTCTGGATGCTCTGCATCCTCAGCCTCCTGCTTATCCTGCGCGAGCGTTCAGCCGCCATCTGGTGGACCATCTTCGGGATCTCCGCCGGAATCGGCCTCCTCAACAAGCCTTCCATGCTCTTCTTCCTCCTCGCGCTTGGCTTTGGCTTGCTCTGCACGCCCGAGCGTCGTCTGCTCTTCACCCGCTGGGCAGCGCTCGGCATCGCGCTGCTCATCCTTATCCCGACCCCTCACCTCATCTGGCAGGTCACTCACCACTGGCCCACCCTGGAGTTCCTCCACAACGGTCGCGTCGGCCACAAGAACGCCATCCTCTCGCCGCCCATCTTCTTCCTCGCGCAGTTTGGCAACATGCAGCCGGTCAACGCCCTCATCTGGATCACCGGAGTCATAGCGCTGCTCCGCGCCAAATCCATTGCCCGCGCCCGCTGGCTCGGCATCGCCTTCCTCGTCTTCTACCTCGTCATGGAAACCCTGCACGCCAAGGACTATTACCTCGCGCCGATCTACCCCGCACTCTTCGCAGCGGGTGCCATCGCCTGGGAACGCCGATTCAGCGCCTCTCGTCTCGTTCGCGAAGGCCGCATCTTCGCGTTTCCCATCTTCACCACCGTCCTCGTTCTCACCACGCTTCTCATTCTGCCGATGGCTTCGCCTATCCTGCGTCCCGAGACCTGGGTCCGCTACACCAGCGCGATGCACCTTCGCCCGCCTAACTCGGAAACCTTCGCCACCGGCCCGCTGCCGCAGTTCTACGCCGACCGCTTCGGCTGGCAGGAGTTGACCGACCAGACCGTATCAACGTTCCGAGGCCTTTCCGTTCAAGACCAGCAGCAAGTCTGCATCTTTGCCAGCAATTACGGCGAAGCTGGTGCCATCAACTTCCTTGGCCCTCGCCAGGAAACTCACCTTCCACAGGCCATCAGCGGACAAAACAACTTCTGGCTCTGGGGTCCACGCGGCTGCACCGGACAGCTGGTCATCGCCATCGTCCACGACAAGCCCGAGGACCTCCTCAAGAAGTACAAATCCGTCACGATCGTCGGCCGCATGGACAATCCCTGGGCCATGCCCTTTGAGCACCGCAACATCTATCTGCTCCGCGACAAGCGCAAGCCCGGCCCCATCGACTGGGCCGGCGAAAAAGACTTCTTTTAGCGTTGCGGACCGGCTGTGCGCGTGCCCCCCGTGCTACTCTCCAGCCATCCATGCAAAATGACCCATCCACCGGCGATCTGCCGCGCGTTCTTAACGCCACGCACGCAACCGCCATCGTGGTGGGCATCATCATCGGCTCGGGCATCTTCCTCGTACCGCGCGAAATGATGGCGGCTGTCGGCAGCTCGCGCGTGGTCTACGCGGTCTGGATCGTCGGCGGCCTGCTTTCCCTCTTCGGTGCCATGAGCTACGCCGAAGTCGCTGCCATGAAGCCCCGCGTCGGCGGAGAATACGCCTTTCTCCGCAACGCCTACGGAGACCTGGTCGCCTTCCTCTACACCTGGACCTGGATCACGATCGCCAAGCCCGCCTCCATTGCCACCATCGCCGCCGGCCTCATGCGCGTCCTCGGAACCTTCGCCGTCTTCGACTTCCTTCCGCACCAGGCGTTCCCAAACCTCACCTGGGCGCATTTCACCTGGGGAACGCTCGCCGCCATCGCCACGACATGGCTCATCACCGGCCTCAACATCGTCAGCACGCGCGACTCCGCCAACGTGCAGACCGCGCTTACCTGGCTCAAGGTCCTTATGATCCTGGTGATAGCCACCTTCTGCTTCTCCAGCTTCGAGCACGGCTCCTGGCACAACTTCGCCACCGGCTTTACCGGCGCGCGCGGCGGCTTCGCCGGCTTCATGATCGCGCTCATCGCCGCGCTGTGGGCCTACGACGGCTGGTCCGACGTCTCGCAGATGGCCGGCGAAGTCCAGAACCCGCAACGCGCACTTCCGCTCGCCCTGGTCGGCGGGGTAGCCATCGTCGGCATCCTCTACATGCTCACCAACGCGGCCATCCAATACATTCTGCCCTCCGCCGCCATCGCCTCCTCCGAGCGTCCCGCCGCGCAAGCAATGCTTCTGGTCGCCGGACGCTTCGGAGCGGCCCTCGTCTCCATCGGCATGGCCGTCAGCATCGGTGCCACATTCGTAGGCAGCTCGCTCTCCGGCGCCCGCGTGCCCTTTGCCGCCGCTCGCGACCGCATCTTCCCCTCCGCGCTCGCACGCATCCACCCGCGCTTCCAGACACCCTCCGCCAGCCTCATCCTCCAGGCGGTTCTGAGCTCTCTCCTGCTTCTCGCCATCGGCAAGTTCCAGGCACTCTTCTCGCTCGCTATCTTCTCGGAGTGGCTCTTCTACGCCCTCACCGCCGCCACCGTCTTTGTCTTCCGCCACCGCGAGCCCGACACGCCCCGCCCCTACCGCGTCACCGGCTATCCAGTCGTCCCCGCCCTCTTCATCCTCGCGGCCCTGGTCCTCTTGATCTTCAGCTTCGCCGACCAGCCCCGCAACTCCCTGATCGGTACGGCCGTAATCCTCGCCGGCATCCCCGTCCACTACGCGTTCCAGCGCCACCAGCTAAAGCTTTCTAAAGCGAACTAGAACTGCGCGTTGACGTATGCCCTCCACATCGCCACAGGTGATAGCGCCAACGGCGCGACGACATACCAGCCTAGGGCGAAGCCCTAGGTAACGCCGCACGGTATTCCGAGGGCTGAAGGCCCGAAACATCCTGACGGCGACCCAAGTCATCCCCTAGACTCAACCTGTGCCCCGCAAGCCCAAACTCGGCCAAAACTTCCTCATCGACGAGACAGCCTCCCGCCGCATCGCCGAATCCCTCGGCGACACCACCACCCGCACCGTCGTAGAAATCGGCCCCGGCCACGGCGCCATCACCGCTCTCCTCGCCCCGCGCTGTGCCCGCCTGCACTGCATCGAGTTCGACCCCGCGCTCGCCCGCGAACTCACCTTCCGCTTCCGCAACGACCCCCACGTCACCATCCACACCGCCGACATCCTCGAGACCAACCTCGCTCCCCTCCTTACAGACGCCCCGCAACCGGACACTGGGAACGAACCACCCACAAGCCTGGACGTCATCGGCAACCTCCCCTACTACATCACCTCCGACATCCTGCTCCACCTCTTCGCCGCCGCCCGCACCGGCATCCTCAGACGCGCCGTCCTCATGATGCAGCGCGAAGTCGCCGACCGCATTGCCGCCTCCCCCGGCTCGAGCGACTACGGCGCGCTCTCCGCCTTCACCCAGATGCATGCCCACGCCGAGCCGCTCTTCACGCTCCCACCCGGTGCCTTCTCCCCGCCACCCGACGTCTTCTCCACCGTCCTCCGCCTCGACTTCGCGCCACGTTTCACCGAGCTCAACGTTGATGCCGAAGGCTTCAACAAGTTCCTGCGCAGCACCTTCGCGCAAAAGCGGAAGACCCTCTCCAATAACCTCCGCGCTGCCGGCTATGACGCCGCCAGACTCACCGCAGCATGGCCCGCGAGCATCCCCGCCCAGGCCCGCTCCGAAGCCGTCCCCCTCGAAGCAGTAGCCGCCCTCTACCGCGCTTTGAGATAGAGTACCCACCACCCAAACCGGGGTGTCCCGCGCAACAGCTTGCGCGATGAGTGCGGAACGTCCGTACCCGCCCCCAAAAAGCTGAAACCTTACTGTTTCGCCGAAAGCGCGCCCTGCATCTCCACCAAGGTCTTCGCCTTGCGTCTGGCCGGCGTCATCATCTCTTCATCATTCGCGATCGACTGCAGAATGGGCGCAATATTCTGTAGCTCGATCGCATACCCGGACTTCACCGAACCTAGCAAGGAATCCAACTCCGCATCCAGCCCCAGATGATCGAAGCGGTGCTTGTGCTTCAGCCGGTCGCCCGTCTGCACCGTCTGTGCAATCGCCTGAAAAGCCGCCGCTACGTCGTTCAGCTTCTCATCGTCCGAGAAGTTGAAGGTGCATGCGGCCTCCCCGTAGACGATGTGTTTGTCTCCTGTCCGCGCAATGTTCTTTTCCTTCGTCTCACACTTTCCCGTCGCTACGGTCGCATAACCCGCCCCGAGCCGCTCCTGCGTCACTGCGCTGACATGGACCGCCCGCACGGACCCCGCCGGTCCCTGCTCAGCCCCGCTTAGATCTTCATACTTGCCTGCGCCATTCGCGTCCACGGTGATCGCCCAGCGATCTGGTGACAGTCCGGGCCTGTAAAGTTCAAACTTTACGGCCCGTGGCATATCCCTGGCATGCGCCACCGTGTCCTGCCGGCCGGCCAGCAGCCCCACTCCCAACATCATCGCGATCCACTTGCTCATCGCCGCAAAGCCTCCGCGGTTTGCGCATGATGGATGTGGCATATCGCAATGGCCAGCGCGTCCGCCGCATCCGGTGACTTCGGAGCCTCGTCCAGCTCCAGCAGCCGAGTCACCATAAACTGCACCTGCTCCTTGGCCGCCAACCCATATCCCACCACGGCGCTCTTGATCGACAACGGAGCGTACTCCGCCACCGTCAGCCCGCAATTGGCCGCCGCCAGCATCGCCACGCCGCGCACCTGGCCCAGCTTCAGCGCACTCTTCGCGTTTGCTGAAAAGAACACTTCCTCGATCGCCACCAACTCCGGCTCCCACAGCGCCATCAGCGCACTCAACTCCGCGTACACCTGTGCCAGCCTTTGCGCGGTAGAGTCCTTCTTGCTCAACTTCACCGCGCCCGCGCATAAATACCGCAGCTTCGGAGTCCGCGCGTCGCAGTCCACCTCAACCACGCCGTACCCCGTAAACTCCGTCCCGCAGTCGACGCCGAATACCCTCATGCACCAGAGTTTACGCTGCCAACCGGCCACCCGCCCCGCCGCCCGCATCCAAACCGTTACAATCAGCCTCGTATCCCGGCTACACCCCACGGACACGGACACTTCTTGAACCTCGCCCCACATCTGACGCTTCTCCTGCTCGCACCGGCGTGCCTCGCCGCCAGGTCTCAGGAATCCACGCCCACCCAGGCGCCCGCACCCATCGTTCGTCCCGCGGCCCCAAACTCTGCGGTCCCAACCTCACAGCACCTGACCGTCTCCCATCCCGTCGAGCACCCGCAAACCCCGGCCGCATCCAGCCTCGCGCCAGCCGTCTCGAAACCCAGAATCTACGATTCTCCAGCTCAGTCCATCGCGAAGCTTCCTTCCGAGCCGCTCTCTCGCAGCCTCGTCGTACTCGACCCCGCCCACGGCGGCGGAGATACCGGTTCCCGTATCAACGACCAGCTCACGGAAAGAGACATCACCCTGTCGCTCGGCTTCCACCTTCGCTCCCTGCTCGCCGCCCGCGGCTTCACCGTCACCATGACCCGCGACAATGAGCAAGGTGCCCAGAGTGCCCAGCCGCCCGCGCCCGGCGCGATTCTCTCACTCGACGACCGCGCCGGCATAGCCAACCATGGCCACCCCGTCGCCTGCCTTCTGCTGCACGCCACGGCCAGCGGCAAAGGCGTACACCTCTACACCTCCGAGCTCGACCCCATTTCGGTCGAGCCCGTCCCTGCACCCTGGCTCAGCGCGCAGGCCGCATGGTCTGGCGAAAGCAGGAAGCTGGCTTCGCAGATGGGCGCCGCCTTGAGTCGCGCAAAGATTCCTCTCGTGCTCAGCCGTGCCTCCGTTCGCCCCGTGGATTCCCTGACCTGCCCCGCGGTCGTCCTCGAACTCGCTCCCAACACGTCCGACGTCGCATCCCTCGATGACCCTCACTACCAGCAGCGCGTCGCCGAAGCCGTGGTCGGCGCTCTACTCGCCTGGCAAACCCAGGCCCAGGCCCCTGCCCGCCCGTTGCCTCCTGTCGCAGCTCCTTCCGGCACAAGCGCGGAGGCGCGCCCATGATCCCCAACTACCTCCGCATCACCTTCTGGAGCCTGATCGGCTGCATCGTGCTTATGGCCATCCTCCTCTTCGCCGAGCACCAGAGCGCTCGCAACCGAGTCAGTTCGCTCTCCGACCAGACTCCCATCGACGCACCCTACACCGTCTCCGAGGCCGTCACCCTCGACCTCGCCAGCGACGCCGACGGCTCCATCACCGCCACCGAGCGCAAGCTCGCGCTGCCGTCCGAAACGACGGCCCGCGCACGCGCTCTGCTCGAGCACATCGTCGCCGAATACTCCTTCCCCGGCTCGCCTCACCCGCTGCAGTCGGGAGCGGCCGTAGCCGATGTCTTCCTCGTCGCCCTGCCGCTTACCGGCCACGCGATCGACACCAGTGCCCCCGCCATCTCCGGCGTTACCGCAGCCACGCTCCCGGTTCGCTCACAGGATCCAGCCACACTGCAACCCTCCAGCCCGGGCGGCCAGCTTGCCGTAATCAACCTCAATAGCGCTTTCGTTAACGCCCACCCCTCCGGCGTCGAAGTCGAATCACTTACCCTGCTCTCCATGATCGGCACCCTCCACGCCAACCTCCCGCAGATCGAGCAGGTCCGCTTCCTGGTCGACGGCCAGCCCCACGAAACTCTCGCCGGCCACGCCGACCTGCTCCGCATCTACCCCTCGCGCGAAACCGCCACGAAAGGCATAGCCACAGCCCCGTGAGCCGCCCGCAGCCGGCAACCGGCCCAACTCCCAGCCCGGCTAACGGCCCCACCATAGGCGTCTTCGACTCCGGCTTCGGCGGCCTCACCGTGCTGCGCGCCCTGCTCCCCCTCATCCCCGCCGCACACTACATTTACCTCGGCGACACTGCCCGCCTTCCCTACGGCGCAAAGTCGCAAACCACCATTGCCCGCTACGCCGTCGAAAGCGCTCGCTTCCTCGCCGCACAAGGTGCCGGCCACCTGGTCATAGCCTGCAACACCGCCACGGCTCTGGCCCTCGACGAGATCATCGCCGCCGTCGATATCCCCGTCACCGGCGTCATAGCCCCCGTCGTACAAACAGCCGCCTCGATCAACCGACCCAGGTCACCTGCGCAGCCCCGGATTCTCGTGCTCGCGACCGACGCCACCATCCAGTCCCACGCCTACCGCAACGCCTGCGCCGCCCTCGGCCTCACCACCACCGAGAAAGCCTGCCCGCTGCTCGTCCCCCTTATCGAAGAAGGATGGATCGACCATCCCGTCACCCGTGAAGTTCTTCGCATCTATCTCGCCGAAGCCCTCGCCACCTCCTCCCCGGACGTGGTGATCCTCGGCTGCACCCACTATCCGCTGATCGCTCCGCTCGTCTCCGAAGCGCTCGCGGAACTGGGTTCTGAAGCCATCGTCATCGACTCCCCCCAGGCGACCGCGCAAGAAGTTGCCGCCAGCTACACGCACCTGACGCAATCCACTGGAACCGCCACCTTCCAGTGCTTCGCCACCGACTCCACGGAGAAGTTCGCCCGCCTCGGCACCCACTTCCTCGGCCGCGAGATTCCCACAGTCCATCTGCTCGACCTCGGCGGCTAAACTATCGTTACTCGCCGATCCTATCCTTATGCCATATCTGCTCAAATCTGAACCCGATGTATACTCCTTCGACGACCTCCTCCGCGACCGTGAAACCACCTGGGACGGCATCAAGAACAACCAGGCGCTCATCACCTTGCGCAACATGAAGAAGGGTGAAATGTGCGTCATCTACCACTCGAACGAGGGCAAAGCGGCGGTCGGCACCGCAAAGGTCCTGGGCGTAAAACTAGCTCCACCCGTGCCGCCATCAAAGATGACCACGCCCATCGTCCGCCTCAAAGCCGGTAAGCGCCTCAAGCGCGAAAAAACGCTCGCCGAAATCCGCGAAGCACCGGTGTTCAGGGATTCTCTTCTTTTCCGCCAGTTCCGCCTCTCGGTCGTCCCGCTAACCGACGAGCAATACGACTGGCTTCTGCACGGCTAGTCAGCGCCGACGCGTCTGTTCGCTCATCTCGCTCGTCTCGCTCATCTCGCTCATCGTTGTCAGCTGTTGCCGTTTACCGGACCACGCCCGCCTGGTCCACCGGCCAATACACAAACGCCGCCCGACCGTAGATCAACTCCCGCGATACCGCCCCAAAATCCCGGCTATCGCTCGAGATGGACCGGTGATCCCCCATAACAAAATATTTGCCTTCCGGGATTGTCATCTCCGGCTGCGTCCGCTCGTCCGCATACTTCGCCGGCACATAGGGTTCCTTCAGCCGCTGATCATTCACGTACACCCGCCCGCGATCAATCCGCAGCACATCCCCGGGTACGGCAATCACGCGCTTGATATAACTCTTCGTGATGTCATGTGGATATTGAAAGACCACCACATCGCCGTGGTGTATGGTTTCGCCCACCAGCGTCCCCATTCGCGAGTACGCAAACTTGTTGATGAACAGCCTGTCCTGGTCTTCAAGCACCGGCAGCATGCTCGTACCTTCCACCCGGACCGGTTGATACAAAAACAGAATGATGAAGAGCGAAACCACCAGGGCGACAATTAAATCGCGACCCAGCGAGCGCAGCCCGCCCCCGGCCTGACGCGCCTCCTGCGCCTGCTCGGGCACTCCCACGGCACCCTGCTGCTCTAGCTCGTCTTGCTCTAGCTTGTCTTGCTCTTGCACGCGTCCTCTTCCTTGTCATTAGACGCCTAAATCATAGCCCGGTTTACTTCTTCGCTGTCTCCAATCCCAGTCCCGGCACCAGTATCTTTCCATCCAGGCCCTCTGGCGACCATGCGTCCACGATCGCCTTGGCAAGCTTCGCGATCGTCACTTCACCCTCATTGTCTACCGTCCAGCCGTGGTCCGCGTTCGCGTACGTAAAAATCGAGATCACCATCGGCCCCGTTTTGCCCGCCACAATCGCCACATCCGCCCGCACCGCATCGAGCGACCCCGTCTTGCTGGCCGTAGCCGTCCCCGTCTCGCTCGCGTCAATCTTCTCCAGATACCGCGGTATGGTGTCGCGGTAAAACTGGTCCCGCAACATCTTCAAGCCCACGGCACACACGGCATGGTCCGCCGCATCCGCAGACTCAAACACGACCTCCGCACCAGATCTCTTCGTGCCACTTGCCTGCCGCAGCTTGCACTCGCCGATATCGGTCATCAGCGTCGCGATCTCCTGCGCAGTCGTTTTGCCCAGCCCGTATTTGGGCTGATCAGCCGGCATGGGCCCGCTCGCCGGCTGGAACACCTTCTTGTACAGATAGGTATGACCCAACCCCAGCCCGGCCACTCGCGCATTCACCGCCGCCAGCCCCAGCCGGTCAATGGCAAGATTCGTTGCCGTGTTGTCGCTGACAATCACCATAAAGGTCAGAACATCCTTGAGTGTCAAGGACAGCGGCGCGTCAAAGAAGGTCAGCACGCCCGACCCGCCCACTGCGTACCCCTTCGGCATTTCGATCTTCTCGTCCCACCGCGCCTTACCGTCCCGCACCTGCTCCATCGCCTCGTACAAAATCGCCAGCTTGATCACAGAAGCCGTCTGCACCACCTCCGACGCGTCCATGGATACCGTCCGGCCTGTGTTCAACTGCGTCGCGTACAGCGCGACCTTCCCGTGGTGAGCAGCCGCGATACTCTGCAGTTGTGCCATCAGCCTGGCATCCTGAGCGTGCATCGTCACGCTCATACACCCGGCCACAATCCATCCCAGCCATACCCGCCACAACGCCGTCGTCATGAATTGCATCCTACATCGCAGCCATCCAGTCGACTCAGGTACCTCACAAAGTACTCTGCCGCGCCCCACTATGGGCGGATATTGAGCGCTTGGGCTAGAATTGAGGAAGCATCGATCTTATGGCCACACTGACTATGCCCGAACCGCCGTTGACGGAACAATCGCCGGAGAAATTGCCGGAAAAGACACCGGAAAAAACAACCGCCCGCAACTTCGCCGATCTACAGGCGCTCACCACGGAGCGTCTCAACGAAGCGTCCGCCGGACTCGACACCAAATCGGCCATCGAGATTGCTCGCATCATCAACCATGAAGACGCCAAGGTAGCCGCCGCAGTCAAAAAGGCACTCCCCGAAATCGCCATGGTCATCGACACTGTGGCCCGCTCCCTGCGTGACGGCGGCCGCCTCATCTACGTCGGTGCCGGCTCCTCCGGTCGCATCGCCGCCCTGGACGCCTCCGAGTGCCCGCCCACTTTCTCCACCGCGCCTTCGCAGGTGCAATACATCATGGCCGGCGGCCCCAAGGCGCTCGCCTCTGCCTCCGACGTCAATGAAGACTCGCCCGAGCTAGGCCAGCGTGATATCGCCCGCCGCCGCCCCACGCGCAAGGACATCGTCATAGGCATTTCGGCCTCCGGACGCACGCCTTATGTCGTCGGTGCAACCGACTACGCCCGCAGCCGCGGCGCCAAGACCGCCGCCATCACCTGCAACCCGAACTCCGATATCTCCCAGGTCGCCGACGTCACCATCTGCGCCGAAGTCGGCCCGGAAATCCTCTCCGGCTCCACGCGCATGAAGGCTTCCACCGCCCAGAAGATGATCCTCAACATGATCACCACGGGCGCCATGACGCGGCTCGGCTACGTGTACGAAAACCTGATGGTCAACGTGCACATGAAGAACGCCAAGCTCGTCGAGCGCGGCATCCGCGTCCTCATGCAGGTCTGCGACATCGACCGCGACACCGCCATCCGCACCATCAAGTCCGCTGGCAAATCGATCCCCATCGCCGTCGTCATGCTCAAAGCCAACGTCGACAAGATGGAAGCCGTCCGCCGCTTGCAGAAGTCTGACGGCAACGTCCGCCTGGCCATCGACGACTCCCGGTTGGAGCTCTAGCGCATCCGCCGCACACCGCCGGGGCGCAACATTCTCCCCGCAGTCCGTGTTCACTCCTGCAGCGAGCAGCATGTTCCTCCCCGCGCTGCTGCAAGGAGTTCCACGCCATGAAACGCTTCCTTCTTCCCGCCGCGTTAGCCCTCGCCA
This sequence comes from Terriglobales bacterium, assembly GCA_038230455.1. Lineage (GTDB taxonomy): Bacteria > Acidobacteriota > Terriglobia > Terriglobales > Acidobacteriaceae > Granulicella. The sequence goes on along the minus strand of JBBRNF010000008.1, from coordinate 96,130 downwards.
TCACCGGCGGCCTCATCTCCGCGCAGCAGACCCAGCAGCCCGCGCCCGTCGAACGTCAATCTGGCCGTCAACATGAGCATCACGCCCGCGACCCCCACAAAGCCGCCCTCAAGCTCGGTCAAAAGCTCAATCTCACAGCCGATCAGACCGCCAAAGTCGAACCCATCCTCGCCGATCACGAACAGAAAGTCGCCGCCCTCAGAGCCAACACCCAGCTCGATCCCAAGTCGCGCAAACAGCAGATGCACGCCCTCAAGCGCGACACCACCCAGCAACTTTCGGGCATTCTCACACCCGAGCAGGTCCAGCAGATGAAGGCCATGCACCACGGCCATCACGGCGGCGCGCACACCGATGCTCCCGCCCCCGCAGCCTAGTCTCCTCCCCGTTCCCATCCCAGCCTCCGCGAAGCTCCTTCGCGGAGGCAGTCTTTTTTGCAGCCCCCGCCAGAACCTCCCCGGTCACCCCAATCAACAGCCCCTGTCCGTAGAATGAAGACGGCGTTCATCTCTTCGGTCAAGGCACCCCTCTCCATGGACAAGTTCGTTATTCGCGGCGGCAATCCGCTGCTCGGCACTATCAAAGTTTCCGGCGCAAAAAACTCCGCGCTGCCCTGCATGGCCGCCGCCATCCTCACCGAAGACGAGGTCATCCTCGAAAACATCCCCCAGGTGCAGGACATCGAGACGGAGCGCAAGCTGCTCGAATCCATGGGCGCCAACGTGCAACTTGGCTACGGCCGCGCCCAGCACCGCACCATCATCCAGTGCGCCGTCCTTTCAGATCCCGTCGCCAAATACGAAATCGTCAAAACCATGCGCGCCAGCTCCCTCGTCCTCGGCCCGCTTATCGCCCGCACCGGCATGGCCCGCGTCGCCATGCCCGGCGGCTGCGCCATCGGCGGCCGCCCCATCGACCTCCACATCAAGGGCCTCGAAGCCATGGGTGCCACCATCACCCAGGAGCACGGCTACCTCGAAGCCCGCTCGCCCGGCAACGGCGACTCACCGCTCAAAGGCGCCCACATCGTCTTCGACAAAATCACCGTCACCGGCACCGAAGACCTGCTCATGGCCGCGGTCATGGCCGAAGGCGAAACCCTCTTCGAAAATTGTGCCCGCGAGCCTGAAGTCATCGATCTTGCCGCGCTCCTGGTCGGCATGGGCGCAAAGATCGACGGCGCAGGCACCTCCACCATCCGCGTCCAGGGGGTCACAAAGCTCCACGGCGCCCGCCACAAGATCAACCCCGACCGCATCGAAGCCGGCACTTTCCTCATCGCCGGAGCCATCACCGGCGGCGACCTCAACGTCGACTGCTGCAATCCCGCCCATCTCGGCGCTCTGCTCTCCAAGCTGGAGGCCTGCGGCGTCAAGCTGGACGTCGGCCGGGAACACATCCGGGTCCGCTCCGAGGGTGCCCGCGGCTCGCTCCGCTGCGCCGACATCTCCACCGAAGAGTATCCCGGCTTCCCCACCGACATGCAGGCCCAGTACATGGCGCTCGCCACCCAGTGCGACGGCACCACCACCGTCACCGAAAACATCTTCGAAAACCGCTTCATGCATGTGTCCGAACTCAACCGCATGGGCGCCAACATCTCGGTAAGCGGCCGCGTCGCCACCGTCCGCGGAGGCGCGCAACTGCAATCGGCCGCAGTCATGTGTTCCGACCTCCGCGCTTCCGCCGCCCTCGTCCTCGCCGCCCTGGTCGCAGACGGCGAGTCCATTCTCGACCGCGTCTACCACATGGACCGCGGCTACGAGCGCCTCGAAGAAAAGCTCCGCGGCGTCGGCGCACAGATTCGCCGCATGGGCGAATTGTTCGCAAAGAAGTAGCACTCGCATCCGCCTCGAAGCGCATAATCCGAGGAAAGGACGAACATGGCGCACACATCAACCCTGCTCTCCATCGACGAGTACCTGCACACCAGTTACAGCCCGGACGTCCATTTCGTAGACGGCCAACTCGTGGAACGGCACTTGGGAGAGTACGAGCACGCGCGCCTTCAGACGATCCTGGGCGCCTTTTTCTTCGGAAAGAGGCTACCCGGTCCTATCAGACCGTGACCGAACAGCGGATACAGGTCTCTGCCGATCGCATCCGTATCTGTGACCTGGTCCTGCTGCGAGCGGATGCTCCCCGTGAGAAGGTGACGCGAACGCCGCCGCTCCTGTGCATCGAGATACTCTCTCCGGAAGACCGTCTGCCCCGCGCCCAAGTGGTTTTCGCCGACTATCAAAGCATGGGCGTGCCCAACGTCTGGCTTATCGATCCGCTTCGCAAAGCTGCTTACACCTTCGACGCTACAGGGCTCCATATTGCGGACGCGTCCCGCTTGGCGATTCCCGGCACGCCCATCCTGCTCGATCTCACCACCGCCTTCGCCGCCTTAGACTAAACGCGAGACGCATCGCGCAACGCGCTGGACTCATCCGCAATCTCCATGTAGGAATGAAACATATCGTTCCCTGGAGACAACCTTGCGCCTCAAGCCCCTGCTTGCCTTCGTCTTTACCGCCTCCGCCCCTGCCTTTGCCCAGCAACCCGCCCCAAAGGACTGGGCCGCCCCCGCCGCCGCCTGGTGGACCCACGTCCAATACCTCGCCGACGACAAGCTCCAGGGCCGCCGCACCGGCACCCCCGGCTACGAAGCCGCCGTGCAGTACGTCGAAGCTCAGTTCAAACACATCGGCCTCCAGCCCGACGGGACCAACGGCTATCGCCAGGACGTGGAACTCATCCCCACCTCCGTCGACGTCCCCGCCTCCGCCTTTCGCATCGACGACACCGAATACAAGCTCGGCGACGACGTCAACCTTGGCATCCCCGACACCCCCAACATGAACGTAGCCGCGCCCATGGTCTTCATCGGTTATGGCCTCTCCATCCCGCGCAAGCACATCGATGACCTTGCCGGCCTCGACCTCAAAGGCAAAGTCGTCGTCGTCTACAACGCCGCCCCTGAAAACCTGCAGGGACCGCAGCGCGCCTTTGCCCGTGGCCTCGGCGAGCGCTGGAAAGCCTACTCCGCAGCCGGCGCCGTCGGCATCATCTTCTTCACCCCTCCACGCCCTGGAGCCCCGCCGCCTTCCACGCCCACCGGAGCCGCCGCTCCCCGTCCCGCCACCCTCGTCTTCGCCGACCCCGCCCTCAACACCATCCCCGGCCTCAAGGTCCTCGCAAACCTCACGGCCGCCGGTGCCAAAACCTTCTTCGCCTCCACCGGTCACACCTTCGACGAACTCAAGGCCCTCGCCGACGCCGGCAAACCCCTTCCCCATTTCCCGATCCCCGGCACCGTACACGCCCGCACCGTCATCACCACCGAAGCCCATATCAAGGCGCCCAACGTCATTGGCCTGCTCGAAGGCTCCGACCGCAAGCTGAAGAAGGAGTACGTCGTCATCAGCGCGCACCTCGACCACCTCGGCGTCGGTCGCCCCGTCGACGGCGACACAATCTACAACGGTGCCATGGACAATGCCTCCGGCGTCGCCTCCGTCATCGAGTCCGCCACACTCCTCACGGGCGGCCCCCGTCCCAGACGCTCCATCCTCTTCATCGCCCTCGTCGGCGAAGAACTTGGCGAACTCGGCTCACAATACTTCGCCACCAAACCGAGTGTTCCAAAAGACCGCCTCGTCGCCGACCTCAACATGGACATGTACCTGCCGCTCTTCCCGCTCCGCTTTCTTGAGGTCCAGGGTCTGGGCGAGTCCACCCTCGGCAACGACGCCCGCGCTGTCTGCCAGCTCAACGATGTCGAAGTCCAGTTCGACAAGCAGCCCGACGAGAACCGCTTCGTCCGCTCCGACCAGGTCAACTTCGTCAAGCAAGGCGTCCCGGCGCTCGCCTTCAAATTCGGGTGGACCCCCGATTCGCCCGAGATGAAGACATTCAACGAGTGGGTCAAGGTCCGCTACCACCGCCCCTCGGACGATCTCCAGCAGCCCGTTGATAAAGTCGCCGCCGCGCAGTTCACCGCCATCCTCGCGCAGCTCGCTACTCGTGTCGCCAACGCTCCCACCCGCCCCGCGTGGTACCCCGAGAGCTCGTTTGCTACCGGCACAAAGTAGTCAGTCAAGCGCATAAACAATCCAGAGGACGACCATGGCGACCACACCCACGCTGCTCTCCATCGACGAGTACCTCCGCACCAACTACCACCCCGACGCCGATTACGTAGACGGCGAGATAGAAAAACGCAACTTGGGCGAGTACTCATACAACACCAACCAGGGACTCATTTACTTCACCTTCAAGCTCAATGAGACCGCCTGGCAGACCGACGTCGTCAATCAACAGCGCATACGAATCAACGCAAACCGAGTCCGGGTGTGCGATGTGGCCGTGCTGCGCTCCGACGACCCCCACGAGGAAGTCACATCGACCGCGCCCCTCATCTGCATGGAAATTCTTTCCCCGGAGGACCGTTTTGCTCGCGCGAAGTCGGTTCTTGCCGATTACTTTGCACTCGGAGTGCCCAACATCTGGCTGATCGATCCAATACGCCGGGACGCTTTCACCTACGATGGCGCGGCGCTTCACACGGTCAGCGCCGGTAAACTCACCGTTCGCGACACACCGATCGAGCTCGACCTGGACGCGCTCTTCGCAGAGCTCGACCGTAAGATCGCCGCTCACGAACGCCTATAATCAACCTCGATGCGGTCCTTGTCGAAGCTCGTCGCCCTCTCCATCGTCCTCGCCGCCGTCAGCACGTTCCCGGCCCGCGCGCAGGGACCCGGTGGCCGCGTGGTTCTCGTGCTTCCCTTCGACAACCGCTCGGGCAACGCCTCCCTCTCCTGGATCGGCGACTCTTTCCCCGATACCCTCAATAAGCGCCTGGCCTCCGCCGGCTTTCTCACCATCTCCCGCGACGACCGCGCCTACGCGCTCGACTATCTGGGACTGCCCACCGGTTTTCGACCCTCGCGCGCCACCACCATCCGCATCGCCCAGCAGCTCGACGCCACCTACGTCGTCGTCGGCAGCTACACCGTTACCAACAACAAAATCTCCGTCCAGGCCCAGATCCTCGACATAAACGCCCTGCGTCTCTCGGCCCCTCTTGAGGACACCGCCGACCTTCCGCGCCTCTTCGACGCCGAAAACGCCGTTGCCTGGAAGATCGCCCGCCAGATTGATCCGCACTTCAACGTAGCCGAGCAGACTTTTCTCGCCTCCCCCGGCGGCGTTCCCCTCACCTCGTTCGAAAACTACATCCGAGGCACCAACGCATCCACGCCCGACGAGCGCCTCAAGCGCCTCAGGTCCGCGGTCACCGACACGCCCTCCTACTCCGCCGCGCTACTTGCGCTGGGCAAGGAGCAGTACGCCGCCCGCGACTTCTCCGGTGCCGCAGCCACGCTCGCCAAGGTACCCACAACCGACCGCATTTCTCTGGAAGCCAACTTCTACCTCGGCCTCGCCCACTTCAACTCGACCCAATATGCCAAAGCCGAAACTGCCTTCGCATTCGTAGCCGCGCGCCTTCCTCTGCCGGAGGTCGTCAACGACCAGGCGGTCGCCGCCAGCCGCCAGGGCAAGGACGCAGCGGCCCTCTTCCAGCGCGCCTCCTCTGCCGACCCCGGCGACGAGGACTACCTGTACAACCTCGCCGTTTCCCTCTTCCGTCGCGGAGACACGGTCGGAGCCCAGCGCGAGGCAGACGCCGCTCTCAAGCTCAGACCCAACGACAATGAGGCGGCAGACCTCCGCTCCCACCTCAAGCTCGTTCCCGCCGGCACTCGGCTCGCACCCAACACCGACACGGGCTTCAGCCCGGTCGAACGAATCCGCCGCACCTACTCCGAAACCGGCTTCCGACAGGCCGCCTTCCAACTCGACCAGATGCGCGCGCTTCGCCTGGCCTCCCTCTCGCCCTCGGAACAGGTCACACAATACACACAACTCGGCCGCGACTACCTGGCCCAGGGCCTTGTCCCCGAAGCGGAGCAGGAGTTCCAGACCGCCCTCGCCGTCGACCCCAACTCCGCCGCCGCGCACGCCGCGCTCGCCCAGGTTCGCGAGCAATCCGGCGCCCCCGGCGACGCCCGCAAGGAAGCTGAGACCTCCATCAAGTTCTCACCCAACGCTCCGGCGTATCTCGTCCTTGCCCGCCTCGAGCTTCAAGCCGGCAACCTGCCCGCCAGCGCCGACAGCGTTGCCAAAGCTCTCAAGCTGGAGCCCCGGAACACCGCGGCCCAGGCCCTCAGCCAAACCCTCCAGTCCCGCGGCCAAACCCTCCCATGATGCAAACCACTTTGGAAAGAATTCGACCCCTTTCGCGAAGCGGACAATCTGGTTCGCGCCCGCCTCGCTACAAACTCGGGCTGGTACGCGGCCTGGTCGGCACCCTCCTCCTTTGCCTTCCCGCCAGCGCTCAAACCGTCCTGAAACTCACTCTCCACGATGCGGTCCAACCGGTCACGGCCGCCTATCTTCAGCGCGGCCTGCAGGCCGCCGCCGACCGCCACGCCGACGCCGTTCTCCTCTCGCTCGGCACGCCCGGCGGCCTTCTTAGCTCAACCCGCGAAATGGTTTCCGCGATCGAGCGTTCCTCCGTCCCCGTCATAGTTTTCATCGAGCCCACCGGCAGTCGCGCGGGCTCCGCCGGCTTCTTCCTGCTCGAATCCGCGGACGTCGCCGCCATGGCCCCCGGCACCAACGCCGGTGCGGCACACCCCATCCTTGAGGGGAAAACGCTGGACCCCATCCTCAAGCAGAAGCTCGAAGAAGACACCTCCGCCTTCCTGCGCTCCATCACCGTCCCTCGCCACCGCGACAGCCCAGCCGCCATCGCCGCCGTCATCGACGCAAAATCATACGCCGCCACTGAGGCCCTGCAGCTTCACCTGATCGACCTTATCGCCACCGACGAGTCCAGCCTTCTCGCCCAGCTCGACAACCGTACCATCACCCGCTTCAATGGCACCCCCACCACGCTCCATCTTCGCCACGCCCGCGTTGAGAACTTCCCGCCATCCCAGCGCGAACGTCTGCTCACCCGCCTCGCGAACCCCGACTTTGCCGTTCTGCTCCTGGTCCTCGGGGGCCTGCTGGTCTATCTCGAGTTCAACGTTCCCGGTACGGTCGTGCCCGGCGCGCTCGGCGTCCTCTTGATCGCGCTTTCCCTGTTCGCGTTGAACCTGCTTCCCATCAGCCACACCGCCGTCCTGCTCCTCATTGCGTCGCTTGCGCTCATCCTGCTCGAAGTCAAATTTTCGAGCCACGGTCTGCTCGCCTTGGCCGGAAGCGTCTGCCTGGTCTTCGGTCTGCTCACGCTGGTCGATGGCCCACCCGAGCTGCGCGTCCATCCCGCCACCGCGCTCGGCGCAGGCCTGGTCTTCGCTCTCATCACCTTCGTGCTCGCCTATCTGGGCCTCAAGGCCCGCCAAAACAAGTCGCTGACCGGCCCCGAAGCCATGGTCGGCCTCATCGCAATCGCCCGCACCGCACTCGACCCTTCGGGTCAGGTGGAAGTTCGCGGCGAAATATGGCACGCCAGCCTCGCTCCCGGTTCGGTGCCCGCCTCCGTCGAACAGCAAATGGTTATCGTTGCAGTGAACGGCCTTGCGCTTACAGTCCGCGCTCTGCCTTCCAAGGTTTAGACTTACAAGCAGCGCGCACACGCACTAATCTCAACGCCGCGCACGGAGCCTTCACGTCTTGATTCGCAAAGTTATTCCTTTCGCCGCTGCTTTCGCCCTCTCGTTCTTCGCCGCCGCAGCCCAGGAGCCCGTCACCGCGCTCTCCAGGCAACTGTCGCGCATAGACCTTGCCGTCAGCGGCGCCGGTCAATTTAACAAGAGCGTCTCCGGCCCCGTCACCGCGGTGGGCTCCGGAAACACCGGCCAGGTCCTCGGCGTCAACCCTTCCAACACCCTCGGCGCGCTCGTCACCGTCCGCTACATCGCCAAGCCGCTCGTCGGCTTCGAACTCAATTACGGCTACGCCCGCTACACCGAAAACTACACCAACGTCCCCGGCAACTCGCCTAACCTCGGCGTCCAGAGCCAGGTCAACGAGTACACCCTCGGCTACGTCGTCACCCCCGTGCCCTCGCTCTTTGGCTTCCAGCCCTTCGTTTCCGTCGGCGCCGGAAGCACAGCCTTCAAGCCCACCCTGGGCGGCGGTCAACAACTCAAGACCCAGGCTCGCGCCACCTACTACTACTCCGCCGGCCTGCAGCAGGAATACTTCTTCAGCCACTTCGGCCTGCGCGCCGCCTTCCGCCAGAGCTTCTTCCTCGCACCCGACTTCGGCCAGAACTACCTCACCAACAAGCAGCGCACCAACACGATCGAGCCCACCATCGGCTTCTACTTGAAGTTCTAGGCCATTCAGTTCCCAAACTCGCTGAAACGTTTCTGTACTCCTGAAATCCCGAAAGAGCCGCCATGCCCGCAGCGTCCTTGTTCCCAGTCGTCATCGTCGCCATCCTCGTTCTGGTGCTGATCAATGGCATCAAGGTCCTCAAAGAGTACGAGCGCGCCGTCATCTTCCGCCTCGGTCGCACCAGCGCAACCCCCAAGGGCCCCGGCGTCATCTTCGTCATCCCCATCCTCGACAAGATCGTCCGCGTCTCCCTCCGCCAGGACGTCATGGAAGTCCCCGCCCAGGACATCATCACCCGCGACAACGTCACCCTCAAGGTCAACGCCGTCATTACCCTGCGCGTCGTCGACCCCAACAAAGCGGTCGTTGAAGTCACCAACTACATCTACCAGACCTCGCAGTTCGCGCAGACCACCCTGCGCTCCGTACTCGGCGAAGTAGAGCTCGACCAGCTCCTCGCCCACCGCGACGCCCTCAACGCCCGCATCCAGACCATCATCGACGCCCACACCGCCCCCTTCGGCGTCAAGGTCGTCGCGGTAGAGGTCAAACAGGTCGACCTGCCAGAGTCCATGCTCCGCGCCATGGCCAAGCAGGCCGAAGCCGAGCGCGAGCGCCGCGCCAAGGTCATCCACGCCGAAGGCGAATTCAACGCCGCCGGCAAGCTCGTCGAAGCCGCAGCCCTGCTCGCCACCCAGCCCATGACCCTGCAATTGCGCTACCTCCAGACGCTCACCGAGATCGGCGTCGAAAAGAACACGACCATCGTCTTCCCGCTGCCCATGGAACTGATGAACCTCTTGAACCGTACCCTTACCCCGGTCCCCGCCCCACAGATCGATACCAAAGGAACCCAGTCTGCATGAGCTACCTGCATGACGAGATCGATGACGAGTCCTCCAGCCTCTCGCGCGAGAAAGAGGTGACGCTCAGCACTGCCGCGATCCTCGGCATCTTCTTCGGCCTCGTGCTCCTTTGCGCCGTCTTCTTCGGCTTCGGCTACAGCATGGGCACCCGCTCTCGCCCCGCACCCATCGCGGCAGCAGATCCCACACCCCCTGCCACGACCACCGGCTTCAGTAGCTTCAAGCCATCAGCCGGGTCGCCGGCTGGATCGTCTTCAGCCGCAAAACCGGCACCCTCCGACCCGACTCCCCCTGCCGTGAGCGCGTCGCAACCTGCTCCCATCGTTCACACCTCGACGCCGACTCCCGTTCCAACAGCCGCTACCCGACCCAATGAGCCCGCGCCCCGCGTTACCCCGGCAACGGAAACCGGCCTCAGCTTCATCGTTCAGGTTGCCGCCGTCTCCCACCAGGAGGACGCCGACCTGCTCGTCGCCTCGCTCAAGCGCAAGGGCTACGCGGTCAACGCACGCAATGAGCCTCAGGACAAGCTCCTCCACATCCAGGTTGGCCCCTTTGCCGCCAAGCGCGACGCCGATGCCATGCGCCAGCGCCTGCAGACCGACGGTTACAACGCCATCGTCAAGTAGCCAGACCCGCACCAGACCAGACGCGCACCAGACCAGACGCGCACCAGCGTGCCCAAAGTCCCGGACACAGTTTCCCCATCAAGCCCCTGCACTCGCAAGCGCCGCTTCCATCCGCGCCCTCACTTCCATCATCAACTGCTCGCGGCTATCGAAGTCGCCCGGCTCAACCGCAGGCAGAAATCGCACTACAGCTTCTCCCGGCACGATCTTCAAACTCCCTTTGCGCATCATCGCCGCCGTCCCCGAAATAATCACCGGCACGATAGGTGCCCCGGTGTCCGCCGCCAGAAAAAATGCGCCCTTCTTGAACGGCAGCAGCCTGCCGTCCGGCGAACGCGTGCCTTCCGGGAAGATCGTAATATTCAGCCCGTAACCCAATGCCTCCGCTGCCGCCCGCACGCTCCGCTCCGCTTCCTCCCGCGACCGCCCCCGGGACACCGGCACGAACTTGCCCATGCGCATCGCCGTCCCCAGCAGCGGGATGTTCATCAGCGACTGCTTCAGAAACACGCTCGTCATTCCCGGAATCGACGGCAGCAGCACCGGTGGGTCCATGTTCGACACGTGATTACTCATGAAGATGCACGGCCGCACCGGCACCTGCTCCAATCCCTCCACCCGAACGCGTACCCCGGCCGCGCGCACCCCCAGCCGGATAATACCCATCCCCCAGGAGTACATCGTCGAAAAATCGCCGCGCAGCGCCGACCACGGAATCCCCACCAACGCCGCCGGCACACCCAGCACAACAAACACGAACAGCAATCGCAACGAAGCAAACATACCGTGCCAGAATATCGCGCATGATGCTCTGCTACATTAATCGCACATGAGACCGCCAGCCGCTTTCCACTTCCGTCTGGCCACAGTCGCGGACATTCCCGCGCTTCAGGCGCTCATCGAGCAATCCGTCCGGGTGCTTCAGCGCGGCGACTACTCGCCCTCGCAAATTGACAGCTCCATCGGCTCCGCCTTTGGCATAGACCGCCAGCTCCTCGCCGATCAGACCTACTTCGTTGCCACACCGGCTGACAATCCAGCGCATCTGGCGGCCTGCGGCGGATGGAGCTTTCGCCGCACCCTCTGCGGCAGCGACGCCATCCCCGGCCGTGACAGCGCTCCGCTCGACCCCGTCACGGACTTCGCCAAAATCCGGGCCATCTTCGTGCATCCCGATTTCGCCCGCCAGGGTCTCGGCACCCTCATCCTTGCCCACTGCGAGCAGGCCGCCGCAGCCGCCGGCTTCACCCGCTTCGAAATGGGCTCCACCCTCACCGGCGTTCCGCTCTATACCCTCAAGGGCTACGTCGAAGTCGAGCGCACCAGCCTCCCTCTGCCAAACGGTGAGCCGCTCGAAATCGTCCGCATGTCGAAGTCGCTCTGATTACGTTCCTCGCAGCTCCAGCGCCCGCGGCAGCTTCTCATAAATCCCGCCGAACCCACCATTCGACAGGATTGCCACCACATCTCCCGCCTCCAGCCGCGGCGCCATCTCCGCCACAATCGCGTCCGCGTCCGCGCACACCACCGCCGGCACCTTGCGCGCCCGCAGCGCCTCCACAACATGCGCCGGTTCCATCCTTTCCAGCACCGGGATCGCATCACTCTTGAACACACCGGCCATCACTACCTCGTCCGCAAGTGCGAGGCTCTCCACCAGCTCACGCTCGAACACATTCCGCCGCAGAGTGTTGGATCGCGGCTCGAGCACCGCCCACAACCGCCTGCCTTTGTACGCTCCCCGCAGCGCACGGAGTGTTTCGCGAATTGCCGTGGGATGGTGCGCAAAGTCGTCGATTACCGTTACTCCCGCCACTTCAGCCTTCACCTCCAGACGCCGCTTCACGCTTTGGAACGTCCGCAGCGCGCCCTCGATCGCCTCCACCGATACACCTTGCCCTGCCGCCACCGCCGCGGCTGCCGTCGCATTCATGGCGTTGTGTTCACCGGCCATCGGTAGCGTCAGTTCCGCAAACCGTTGACCACCACGCAGCAGCGTCCAGCTCGTGACGCCGCCGGTCTGGCGCAGATCCACGGCCTGCCAATAACTATCCGGCAACATGCCATAACGCTCCACTTTGCAGAACGCCTTCGCCGCACACTCGGTCACAGTCTCGCTCGCGTCATAGGCAACCAGACGTCCCCGCCGCGGAATCAGGTTCACCATCCGTTTGAATGCCACCTTCACAGCTTCAAGGTCCGCATAGATGTCCGCATGATCGAACTCCACATGCGTCAGCACCGCCACATCCGGGAAGTAATGCAGAAACTTCGGCCCCTTGTCGAAGAAGGCGGTGTCGTATTCATCACCCTCCAGAAGGAACGGCCGCGTGCCCTCCTGCACGTGGAAGCTGGTCCCAAAGTTCTCCGCGACGCCGCCAATCAGGAACGAAGGCGCCCACTTCGACTGCGGCACATCTTCGCCGTCTGCCGCCTCCTCCATCTTCGCTGCCGTCGCATAAATCCACGCCAGCATGCTCGTCGTGGTCGTCTTGCCGTGGGTTCCGCACACCACCAGCCGCTCCCGCGACGCTAGAAACTCATCGTGAATCAGGGCCGCCATCGACGTCATCGGGATGCGCTCATCGAGCACCCTTTCCAGCTCCACGTTGCCGCGCGAGATCGCATTTCCCACCACCACCAGGTCCGGCGAAGGTTCGAGATTCGCCGCCGCATAGGGCTCCATGATGGCAATGCCCATCTCCCGCAACTGGTCGCTCATGGGCGGATAAGCCGCCGCGTCCGACCCCGTTACACGATGCCCCTGCGCCCGCAGCATTCCCGCCAGCGACGCCATCGCCGTCCCACCAATCCCTATCAAATGCACATGCTTCGCCATCACTGTCCTGTCTGTCCCCGCTACAGCAGCCAGCCTTCGCTCGCCACCACAACGTCCTCATCCATTCTCACCCACGCACCCAGCGGCACTGACCGGTTCCCCGCATCCACATGCCCGCTCTGCAAACCCATCGCAATCGGACCGTCGAAGTCGCCGAGAGCATGCAGGCAAGCCTGTTGCAGAAACTCCATCTCGCTCGGGTCTACGTTCGCGCTCATGTCGCCAAACACCACGCCCTTCACGTTCTGCATCGCACCGGCAAACCTCAGGTGCTGCAGCAGCCGGTCCCACTTGTAGGGCTTCGTCCCAATGTCCTCCAGAAACAGCACGCAGGGCTCTTCCAGCTTTAGGGCCCAGGGCGTCCCCAGCGCCTCCGCCAAAATCGACAGGCACCCACCCAGCATGCGCCCCTCGGCCTTTCCGCTGCGCAGGACGCGCAGGCCGTCTGCCGCGCCGACGCTCCACGCTCCATCGCCCTCCACGGCCGCGCGCCACGTCCTCACATCCACGCCATCCTCTTTCGACCAGTCCGCCGCCACCATCGGCGCGTAGAACGTCCGCATCCCGCACTCGTTCCAGAACCAAGCGTGCAGCGACGTATGGTCCGAGTACCCCACAAACACCTTCGGGTTCGCCCGCACCAGTTCACGGTCCAGCAGCGGCAGCAGCTCCGCCGACCCCCACCCCCCGCGCGTACACATCACGCCGTCCACGCCTTCATCCGCAAACGCCGCGTGCAGGTCCGCCACCCGCTCCTCAGCGGTACCCGCGTAATACAACGGCCCCCGCGCCAGCGCGTTCGGCATAACGACAGGGTCGTACCCAAACGCCCGCAGCGCCGCCACGCCACGCTCCACCAGCTCGTCCTTCGCCGCGCTCGCAGGCGAAACCACCGCCACGCGACTCCCCGGCCTCAACCGGCACCCTGCAACCGCTGCTTCGAAACTCATCGCGCCAGCAACCCGCCCACTTCTGCCACGCCCTGGCAAACGATCTCCGCAGGTCCGGTCAGCAGCATGTCGCTCTGCGCATCGGGCCACGCCACGCTCTGCGATCCACCCGGCGCAAGCGCACGCAGCGACCGTGCTGCGCCCCGCAGTGCCATCGCCGCCGCGCCTGCCGCACACGTTCCGGTTCCCGAAGACAAAGTCGGCCCGCACCCGCGCTCGAAGATCCGGAACTCAATCTCGTCCTCACCGGACACCCGCACAAACTCCACATTGAGTCCATGCGGAAACAGTCTGCTGCCGCTCACCTTGGCCCCAAGCTCCTGCCACGCCATGCCCTGCACCGAAAAGTCCTCTTCCTCCGGAAAGATCACATAGTGCGGGTTCCCCATATTCACCATGGCCCCTTCGAGCACCCGGTCCAGACCCTCCACCTCGATCTGCCGGATCATCACGCGAGGCACGCCCATCCCACTTTCGATCCACCACTCGGCGCCCTTGCGCTCAACAACTCTGCACTCCCGCACACCGGTATGCGTTCCCAGCGACACTCTCTCCAGACCCTCGCTCATGGCCAGCCACGCGGCCACGCAACGCGTCCCGTTGCCGCTCAACTCCGCCTCGCTGCCATCCGAATTGAACAACCGCAAAAACAAGCTCCCATCCGCACGCCTGTCGAGGAACTCAATGCCATCCGCACCAACCCCGGTATTCCGCGCACACATTGTCTTGGCCAGCGCCACATGCCGACCCAACGCCAGCGTTTCCTCCACAATCAGAAAATCATTCCCGCACGCCTGGGCCTTTACGAAATCAATCCCACTCACTTTGCTCACTCATCCTCCTCTTCTCATTCATCCTCCAGATCGCGGTAGACCACTACCTGATCCGTTGCATCGCTCGCCCGCATCTCTACCAACAATTGCGCGTGTACGCGAGAATTAGCCACCACAGAGAACGTCACTCGCTCCATCCCCGCCACATTGTCGCGCTCCAGCACATGCAATCGCAGAGCCGCCGAATCCAGCGCTTTCAGCACCGCCGCAAACATCCTGTGCCTCGCAGCCTCGCGCTCTTCTGCCAGGGCTTCCGCCCGCGCCGCCCCGACGATCTCCTGGCTCATAGCGCTTCCTACCTCGGCACGCACCTCATACAGCATAGGAAAACGCTTCCACCCCAGCCTGCCTTCGATCGCTCCCACCGCCAGCAGTGCCATAAGAAGGATCACCGTCGCGAACACCGCCACAAAATACAGCCCTGCTCCACTGGCCATGCCCACCGAAGCCACCACCCACACCGTAGCCGCGCTTGTAAGCCCCAGCACCCTGTTGCGCGTATGCAGTATCAATCCCGCGCCCAGAAACCCAATCCCTTGCACGATATTTGAGGCAACCTGCCCCTTGTTCGTCCCCAACTCGCCTGCCAGCACCGGGCTTAACAACGTAAACAAGGCAGATCCCATGCAGATCAGCATGTTCGTCCGCAACCCCGAATCCTTGTGCCGGTACTCCCGCTCCACACCCACCGCGCCACCCAGCGCGCAGGCCAGCAGAAGCCGCTTCACGGCCATGCCCGAAATCGCCATCTGCTCGAAGGGGCTGAATCCAAAGTGGGTCTGTAAGGGCATCGTTGGCAAGCATAGCAGCAGCCCCGCTCTTACAGACAACGAAGAGCGCCACCGAAGACTCCGATGGCGCCCCATACTTCCAGCCCTCGACCCGTCTACGCGCTAGCCGTTGCTGGCGCCTGCACGTTCAACGTCTCCGAGAGTTCCGTCAGTAACGCATCCGCGTTCTTCTCTTCATCCAGCGTCTGCTCCAGCAGCGCAGCATCCTCGTCCTCGCCCAGCAGGCTTGCCCAGGTGCGCAGCGTGCCATACACGGCGATCTCGTGGTGCTCTACCTTGTTGCCCGACGCGATCAACGAAACATCCCGCAGCGCGTCGTTTTTCGCATCGCTCGCTTCGCTGCTCGCCTCGGAAATCAGCGCCGCCGTCGCTTTGCACTTGGCGTCATCCACTTCCCCAAGCTGTCCTTTCAGAATCTGCTCCAGGCGCGTAATCTGCGCCTGCGACTCCACCAGATGCGTGCGGAAAGCTTCCGCAAGCTCCGGGTGCATCGAAGCCTTGATCATCTCCGGAAGTCCAGTTTCAACAATTTGCCGCTCGCTGTTCAGCGCCTTCTTCAGTCCCGCGATGTACAACTCACGCAAATCGTTTATATCGGCAGAAAATAAGCTCATGACCCGTCTCCTTCAGTACGCAAAGCCGCTATCCCACGGACTTGCCCATCCGTGGACTCACAGTTGCGTCTGACACTTTCATATGTTCGTTGAGTTCATCCGGCAAACCAGCCTAGCCGGGGCTTCACACCACTTCTAGAACGTTAGGATGCACGTTGCCTTCCCCGCGTTCACGCCACCCGGCTCCCACACTCCAGTTTTCACCGCGCTGTAATCCCGCGCTGCGATTGGTACACCCGCGCACACGGCTGGCCCGTCGTGCAGATCACCTGAAGCTCAATCAGGCCTTGCGGATGCGCCTTTACAGC
The DNA here is from genome assembly GCA_038230455.1 of Terriglobales bacterium. GTDB lineage: Bacteria > Acidobacteriota > Terriglobia > Terriglobales > Acidobacteriaceae > Granulicella. The sequence continues at coordinate 79,957 of JBBRNF010000008.1, read as the reverse complement.
CTCGTCTACCGGGTCTCCGGCAATCGCAATCACGAACGCCGCGTTGTCGGCAGGAGCCTGCAACGCCTTGTGCCACGAGTCCCAATCCTGTTCGCTCACCATGCTCTTCAACGTCCGGCCCGCCACCTGCACCGCCCCCACATGGGCCGACGTGTACATCATCACCGGCACGTCCCGCGGCATCGTCTCAAGCGTGGTTGCAATGGCCTGTTCGAACGCGACCCGCGTCGTCGCGTTCACCATGCCCTCCTTCAACACCAGCGGCACAAAATACATCATGCCAATCGAGTTGCCCACGCACAGCAGCATCGCCACAGGCTGCGCCAGCCTTGCCGCCACCTTCGCCCAGCCATCCGCACGACTGCGCAGCCCGACATCGCCGCGCCACACCGCCATCGCGCCATACACGCTCAATGCCGGTAGCATCTCCATCCCATACCGCGCGTTATAAAACGAGTGCGGCCACAGCTGCGGTATAAAAATCGGCACCGACCCATACGCCACGGAGTACACATAGAACGGCAGCGGCACCCACAACAACCACGCCATCCGCGCAGCCCCACCCACAGCGCGCCCCCGCTCAGGATCTTCGGACGCACGTTTCCGCAGCGACCACCACAGCCCACCCAGCGCCGCAAACATCGCGATCCAGCCCGTCTCCCAGACCGCGGCATCCACCTGCGCCGTTCGCGTATAAAACAGTAACGCCCACGCCGGATTCTTCCAGCCGCGATAGTGCTGTCCTGGTGGCGCTGTCTTCCTTTCAATCGCCTTCGCCGAATAGGGCCCGCGCATGAAGTCCAGCCAGTCACCCATGAAGTGATGGTTGAACCAGAACCAGCTCAGCGGCCCAACCAGGCACAGCACCGTGAACACCACGAACGCTCGCAGCATACGGCGTCGCGTCCCGGCGGGCAGCTTCCACACCTCCCAGGCAAAGCAGCACCACACCACCGCGCCCACAATCCAGCCGTCGTACCGCGTAAACACCTGCCCCAGGATCAGCAGCCCCGCGCCCACCATCCAGCGGCCGGCCAGCCCCACGTTTTCCGCCCGCAGCGCGGCCACACCTTCCACCGCCGCAATCACGGTCCACACCAGCAGCGCCAGAAACAGTGCCTCCGTCATCGCGGTCGACGCCAGAAACAGCAGGTTCGCATTCAGGGCATAGAACGTCGCCGCTACCAGCGCCCAGCGCGCCGCCATCAATCGTCGGGCCAGCCGCCACACGCCCGCCACACTCAAGGCATAGCTCACAATGGACATCGGAGCGCCGCTCAGCCCGCTCTGCCACCACGCCATCTTCTGCACGAACGGCACCATCAGCAGATGCGGCAGCGGCAACCACACGCCGCCGATCTGCGCCAGCCCCGGCCACCGTGCATCCACGATCCTCCGTGCAATGGCCAGGTGAGCCACCGCATCGCCATACAACAGCGTGTATCCCCTGGCGTAGCAAATCAGCGTCGCGAAAAATCCAAGCACCAGCGCGGCCATAAAGACGACATACACCTCGCCCTTGAGCACAGGATGCACCGCCCCCCAGTCGAACGGCCGCCCCACGCCGCCGCCCCGTCCCGCACCGCGAGACAGCGCCGGCCCCGGCCGCTCATACGTCACTGTCCGCTTCGCCACTCGACCCCTTCTCGTTGTCATTCCCGCTGGGCATCCGCGTTTGTGTCCCCACGACTCCGTTCCGGAAAGTCCCGCTACAGATGCGAGATGTGCCGCAGTTCCTCGAACCGTCCGTCAATCTCCGCCCGCGTCAAGTCCTCAAAGCGCTCCGTCCCGAACCGCTCGCACGCAAACGAACCCATCACACTGCCATAGAACATGGCCGCGCGCACCACCTCAGGCGTCAGCGCTCCCTGCGATGCGATGTAGCCATAGAACCCGCCTGCAAACGAGTCCCCGGCACCCGTCGGGTCGACCACTTCCCCTAGCGGCAGTCCCGGCGCACGAAACGGCAATCCCAGCGCCGTATAGATCGTCGCTCCGTACTCGCCATGCTTCACTACCAGCGCCTTCGGCCCCAGTGCCATCACCACCTGCGCCGCCCGCAACGCGTTGCTCTCGCCACTCAGCATCCGCGCTTCGCCGTCATTGATCAGCAGCACATCCAGCCCGGCAAGCACCTTCAGCAGGTTTTCGCGATGCGCCGCAATCCAGTAGTTCATCGTGTCACCGGCGACCATCTTCACACCCGGCATCTCCGCCCACACCCGCGCCTGCAGTACCGGGTCAATATTTGCCAGGAACAGGTACTGCGAATCCTGATACGCCTCCGGGATCTTCGGCTCAAACTCCGCAAACACGTTCAGGTCCGTCGCCAGCGTATCGGCCACATTCAAGTCCTTCAGGTAGCTCCCGGTCCAGTGAAAGCTCAACCCCGGCGCCCGCTCAATGCCCCGCGTATCCACGCCGCGCCGCGTCATCACGGCTTCATGCTCCGGCAGAAAATCCTCGCCGACCACGCCAATCACGCGCACATCCGTAAAGAAGCTCGCGGCCAGCGAGAAGTACGTCGCAGCCCCACCCAGGATCTTCGTCCGCTTTCCACTCGGCGTCTCCAGCGAATCAAACGCCACCGAACCCACAACCAATATCGCCATCCATCACCGCCCAGGCCGTACTAAAGTTGTCATTCTTCCGCGTAGTGCGGAGGATCTGCGTTTTCTGGAACCGCGCAAAGCCCTCAACGCCTTACCAATACTTCCCAAACAAAACGTCCAGCTTCTTCTTCGTCTCCGCCGGAATCAACGCCTTATCCGTCATAATCGCGAACTTCGCGGCCGATTGTGCCGGACTTGCACTCAGATCTCGCGGCAGCAGACGCACCGCGGCCTTAACCACCTTCTGCGCGTTACCGGAATTCTGGTGCATCACTGCGATCACCTGGTCCACCGTCACGTCGTCGTGCCCTTCGCGCCAGCAATCGTAGTCGGTCACCATCGCCAGCGTTGCATAGCTGATCTCGGCTTCGCGCGACAATTTGGCCTCCTGCAGATTCGTCATTCCAATCACATCCGCGCCCCAGCTCCGGTACAGGTTCGATTCGGCGCGCGTAGAAAATTGCGGTCCTTCCATGCACACATAAGTCCCGCCCTTCTTGCCAACCACGCCCACCTCTTCGCACGCTTTCACAAACGTCTCCACCACCAGCGGACACACCGGGTCGCCAAACCCCACATGCCCCACCACACCCTCGCCGAAGAACGTACCCACCCGCCCAAACGTGCGGTCGATGAACTGGTCCGGCACCACAAAGTCCGTCGGCTTGTGCTCTTCCTTCAAGCTCCCCACCGCACTCACACTTAGAATGCTCGTCACTCCAAGCACCTTCATCGCGTAGATGTTCGCCCTGAAGTTCAATTCGCTCGGCAGAATCCTGTGCCCCTTGCCATGCCGCGCCAGGAAGGCAACCTTTCGCCCCTCCAGCTCGCCCAGCACAAACACCTCGCTCGGCTCGCCAAACGGAGTCTCCACGCGCTCCTCGCGCACATTCGTCAACCCCGGCATCCCATACAACCCACTGCCGCCAATAATCCCGATCTCAGCCTTCTGCAAACTCGTTCTCCTTCAGAATCTCGTTACCCTTCGCCGCTCTTGTTGGGTTACCCTTCGCCGTTCCTGTTTGTCATCCTTCGCGCAGCGGAGGAGTCTGCGTCCCCTCGCCTGACTCATATCTCTTACCGGAGCCCCACCCTCAACATCCCAAAACTCCCTATCCAACCAGCCAGCCCACCCACCAACTCGCCTCGTCCCTTACCCTCCGCCAGCTTCAGCGGCCCGGTCCCTTGCGCCTCATCGATCGCGTCCCGCAGCTTGCGCGCAAGCGCCACATCGAACCCTTCGCCAATAAAAACCTTGTTTCCCACCAGCGTCAGGAGCACATCGCCCTCGCTCGTCGAATAAACCCTTTCCGTCTCGTCCTTCTCATCCCCGCCACGTCGCTTCACCCCCGAATACTTGCGCGACAGCTGCCCGTCGTACACCGTGAAAAAACTCCGCGCCGAGTCTTCATTCCTCCACCGCGAGCTGTACAGCAGCCCCAGCGAAGCGGTCGAATCCTTATCCACCGCCGCTTTCTTCTGCGCCGCGTAATAGATTCCGCCAGCCCAGTTTGGCGCCAACGCCACTGCCAGCGGTTTGCCCCCAAAAAGCTCCGTCGTAATCCGCACGTCCAGTTCGCCCATCACGCCCACGTCGTAGGGCGCATACCCCGCCCCGTCAAGCAAAGGATGTACGTCCGGCATCCGCAGCACCGGCACCGCAGCACGCGCCAGATAGGCATCCGGATGCAGCACCTCAAAGCTCGAACTCGGCGGCCGGTCGAGCGTTCCCGCAAATGCCCGCTCCACCCCGTTCTGTACCAGGATCGTCTCTTCGAACCCCAGCCCTTCGATATAAGGAAACAGCAGCGCCTGCTGCAAAAGCAGTGGCGCTCTCGCCATCACCGGCGACCCCGACATATCGCTCGCCCCGGCCTGAATCCGCGCCGCCAACTCCGGCACCTCCTTCATCGACCGCCCCGTCTCCCTCAGCGAGTAGTCTCCGAAGGTCAACATCGCCTGGCCCTCGAGCACCGCCTCCCGAGCCGTATCGGTCTCGTCCATCTGAATGTGACGGTTATCCTCGCCAACGGCCTGCGCGATGCCCTTGACCTCCTGGTCGCCCCACTTGGTCAGCCCAACCTTCTGGTCCTGCAGCGCGTGCGTCAACTCGTGCGCCATCACCGGTAACTGCTGCTCTTCCGGCACCCAGTCCAGCAGCGTCATCCCCTGCGTCTTGTTGTCGTAGAACCCCGCAATCTGCTCGGTCAACAAGCTCAGCAGAAACGGCCGCAGATGGAAATCCCGGTCCAGCAGACCAAACTTTTTCAGCACCAGCTCGCTCCGCTGCATACGTTTGGCGCCTTCATCCTCGTCAAACCGCCGGCGCAGCTCCGCCGCCACACCCTCACGAGACACAAACACGCCTTTTACCGGACGCTTGATCGCCAGCTTCGTATCGCTGCTCACAAATTGCAGGGTCGCGTCGATGTCAGCCAGCAAAGCCTTCTGTTGCGCCTGTGTCAACCGCACCTCGGGCTTCGCCCCATCCTGTGCACGGGCAGAGGTTGCCATGACCAACACCGCCAACGCCAACCACCGCCTCATCACCTGCTCGCGCAACCTGTCCTCCAACACAAAAATTGTCCTTTCCAGTGTACGCAGTAGGAGCGCAGTGTCCGCTAACTCCACCCGTTTCCGTGTTTCACAACCAGGTATTGGCTTCTAAATCGCTACAATACACACAGATATTTTGATGACAACAGCCGTTCCACTCGCCGCCGCCCTCACCAACGCCGCCATCTTCCCCCTCGACGACCGCGCCTTTCTCCGCGTCACAGGCTCGGATGCGACCCGCTGGCTCAACGGGATGGTCACGAACTCCGTGCAGTCCCTGGCCCCCGGCGAAGGCAATTACAACTTCCTCCTCAACGCTCAAGGCCGCATTCAGGGCGACTGCGCCCTCTACCGCGACCCCGCCTCCAACTCCCCCGAGTTTCTGCTCGAAACCGGACGCGACCAAATCGCCGCTATTCAGCAGCATCTGGATCGCTTTATCATCATGGACGACGTTGAGTTGCTGCCCGTCATGGACGACCAGCAAGCTCTCCTCATTGCCGGCCCCGCCGCCGCCGATCGCCTCAGCTCTCTGTTGCTGCCCACTCCGCAGCCGTTCCATATGGCCCGCGCCAACTACGCCGACCCTCTCAGCGGAATGCCGGTTGTCGTTCTAGCTCGCCACGCCGCTCTGGTTCCAGCCTTTGAACTGTGGGCCGCGCCCGAAGCCATTGCCGCCATCCGGGTCGCCCTCGAAACCTCCACCGTGCTTCCGGCATCCGTGGAAGCCGTCGAGCAACTCCGCATCCTTTCCGGCACGCCTCGCTATGGCCAGGACATCCGCAACTCCGACACCGCCCGCGACCTCCCCCAGGAAACCAGCCAGACCCACGCCCTGCACTTCGCCAAGGGCTGCTACCTCGGGCAGGAAATTGTGGAGCGCATACGCTCGCGCGGCCAGGTTCACCGCACCTTCACCGGATTCCGCCTCACAGCGCTACCCACCTCCCTCCCTGCACCGCTCACGGCCGACGGCAAACCCGCAGGCGAGATCACCAGCGCCGCCACCATCCCACTCCCTTCCGGCGACGCCATCCTCGCCCTCGGCTACATCCGCCGCGAAGCCCTCGACCGCAACCAACCCCTCACCTTCGAGGGAGGCACGGCAACCGCCACCACTCTGCCGTTCCCCCTCTCCCACGCAGCAGAAAATCGATAGAATCAATTTGGGTGGCGCTCTTCCCTCCGCGACCTTGGCGTTGTTTCCTTCGCGTCATCCGCGTTCGTTGTTGCTCTTGCTCCAACTCAGCATCCAAAGAAATCGAGATAAAACATGGCCGACAAACCTTTCGTCATCAACGACCGCCGCAAGTTCAACGCCGACGGCGATCCCCGTCCCGACGCTGCTCCCTCTGAGCCTCGTCCGCCTCGCGACACCACGCCCGAAGAGTTCTCCTCCGCGTCGCACGCTCAGCCCAAGGGCCCGCAGGTCGTTCCCGACAAGCCGCAGCAGACGCCCGAGTCAAACTCCAGCTTGGAAGACCAGATGCCCGCACCGCCAACAGCCGAGCAGAACGAGCAGGCGACGCGCGCATACGACGCCACGGTGGACCGTCTGGACACCGCCATCCGTGCCCAGAATCCCGGCATGGATCGCGTCCCGGAGATGAACTTTGAGCGCGTGGTGCAGTCGGTCTATATGCAGGCCATCCTGCAACTCGGCGGGGGAGCCGAACCCGGCCAGCAGCCCCAGATCGACCTGCTCGGCGCGCGTCAGTCCATCGACATGCTAGGCGTACTCGCCGACAAGACAAAAGGCAATCTCTCCGAGCCCGAGGGCCACCTTCTCAGCTCTGCGCTGTTTGAAGCCCGCATGGGCTTTCTCGAGGTGACGCAGATGCTTGCCCGTCAGGCTGCCGCCAAACAGGGCGTGCCACAGGCCCCTGGTGCGCCCGCCGGGCCCAGTATCGTCCGCTAACCCCGTGCAGGCCAAGCTTACATTCCTCGGCAGCGGCACGTCCATGGGCGTGCCCACCCTGGGCTGCTCCTGCGCCGTCTGTGCAGACGCCGTCCTCCCCGGCTCGCCCAACCGCCGCACCCGCCCCTCCCTGCGCCTCGATTACAACAGCCATACCGTGCTCATCGACACCGGCCCGGACTTCCACGCGCAGGCCATCCGCGAGAACCTTCGCCACGTGGACGCCGTCCTCTATACCCACGGCCACGCCGACCACGTCCTCGGCATGGATGACCTTCGCCCGCTTTCCTTCGGCAAACCCCAAGGCATGCCCCTGTATGCGGACGAGCCCACTGCCGAGATTATCGAGCGCGTCTTCGAATACACCTTCCGCAAGGTAGACCGCTACCCCACCAGCGCCCGAGTAACGCTGCACCGCATCTCCACCGACCCCGGAGCCGCCGTCGACCTCTTCGGTGCGCGCTTCCTGCGGGTCCCCGTCACGCACGGCCGCCAGACCATCAGCGGTTATCGCTTTGGCTCCGCCGCCTATCTCACCGACATGAGCGACATCCCCGGCGAAAGCGTCGATTTGCTGCAAGACCTGGACATCCTCATTCTCGACGCCCTTCGCCGCGAACCCCATCCCAGCCACTCGCACCTGGAGCGCTCTCTCGAGTTCGTCGAGAAGCTGAAACCCCGCCGCGCCTTCTTCACCCACATCTCGCACGACCTTGATCACGCCGCTACCAACGCCTCCCTGCCACCCCACGTCCGCCTCGCCCACGACGGCTTGCAACTTACCTTCAATATCGCAAGCGAGCGACCGGAATGAAAATCTTTCACTCCATCGCAGAGCTCGCCGGTAATACCCGGCCCTCGGTCGTTACCATAGGAAACTTCGACGGCGTCCACTGCGGTCATCGCATGGTTATCGACGCCGTTACAAAGCGCGCCCGCCAGCTCGACGCTCGAGCCATCGCGATCACCTTCGACCCGCACCCGGCCCGTTTGCTCAAACCCCAACTCAACGTGCAGCTCATCACGCCACTCGCCTCGAAGCTAGACCTCCTCGCCTCCACAGACCTCGATGCAGTTCTTGTGCTGCCCTTCACCCCCGCGTTCTCGAAACTCACAGCCCGTGATTTTGCCAGCGGTGTTCTTCACGAAACGCTGCACACCGTCGAAGTTCACGAAGGCGAAAATTTCCGCTTCGGTCACGACGCCGCCGAAGATGTCAAAGGCCTGGCACACCTGGGCGAGGAATTTGGCTTCAGCGTTTGCGCCTACCACCCCCGCGAGCTGCGCGGAGGGCCAATCTCTTCCAGCCGTATCCGCGCGCTCATCACTGCCGGCCGCATGGACCAGGTACGCGCCCTGCTGGGCCGCTCGTTCGGCATCCGCAGCACCCCCGCTCCGGGCCGCGGCTACGGCACGCGGTATACCGTACCCACCATCAACTGCGCTCCCTATAGCGATCTACTTCCCGGAAACGGCGTCTATATCACCACGCTCAGCGTTGGTGAAGGCAGCGACGCCCCCACCTTCCGCGCCCTCACCAACGCGGGCAACCGACCCACCTTCGGTGCCGACTCCTTCGCCGTCGAGTCCTATTGCCTGGACTTCGAACCGCTCGAGCTTACAGAGACTACACCGCTGGAGCTCACCTTCCTCCATCGTCTCCGAGGCGAGCTGCGCTTCCCTTCTTCCGAAGCGCTTCGAACCCAGATCGGCCGCGATGTCACGAAGGCAGAGCGTTATTTCGAGCTTTACGATCGCCTCGTTCAGAAGTAATCAAGCTCACACTCGAAGTTTCGCGACGTTGCGCCAGACTGGCTCGGCCCGACTGGATGCGCGTCAGCGTCTACTCCTGCATATTTCCCGATAGGGGAGTCTCACGCGATGACGATCCCACAAGCACGCGATAGCTCCCCTTTGGCGCGGCGAATCCCCCCTTGGCCGTGTCAAAGACCGACATGGTCAAAGGATCGAGAGCAACCGTCACGACCTTGCTCTCGCCTGCCGCTAACGTCATTCTCTGCCACCCAGCCAGACGCTTGAAGTTCTCGCCCGCTGCCGGCGGAAGTTCCACATAGACCTGCGCTATTTCGTCGCCGGCTCGTTCGCCCGTATTTGTCACAGTGAACGTGGCCGAATGCTTCGCCCCATCCAGCTTCAACCCGGAGTAGCGGAACGTTGTATAGGAAAGCCCGAAGCCAAATGGAAACAGCGGTTCCTTTTTCTCCGAGTCGAACCACTTGTATCCGAAACGGACGCCCTCGCTATAGACCACATCGAACGTCACCTTGATGTCGCCTCCTCCGTCCGCCGTGCCGGATTTCCGTTTGGATCTCGGTACCAGGCCAGTCACCTGCGGATGGGGAAGATCGGCTTCGGTTGCCGCAAACGTTACTGGCAACTTGCCGGAGGGGTTGACTTCTCCGAATAGAAGCGAGGCCATCGCCTGGGCGCCTCCAATGCCGGGGTACCACGTCTCAAGAATGCTCTGCACACTGCCATGCCAAGGCATCGAAACGGGCCCGCCCGTCTCCAGGATGACGATCGTCCGCGGATTCGCCGCGGCCACCGCGCTCACCAGCGCATCCTGATTGTCGGGAAGCGACAAGGTCTCGGCATCCCGCCCCTCGCTCATAAACTGATCGACAAACACAATCGCCACATCGGCAGATTTCGCAGCAGCCGCTGCCGCCTTCAAATTCGCGCCATCGTTGTAAGTAAGCTTGGCGCCCGGTGCCTTGCGCTGAATCTCCCGCATCGGCGACGACGGAAAGTACACAGGCGTTTGCCACTTGGTTCCGCCGCGTAAGGGGTCGGCGACGTTTCCGCCCGGGGCATCGACCTGCGCCGAGCCGCCGCCCGAAAGCACGCCTACATCGGCATGCGAGCCGATCAAGGCAATAGAGCGCACGCTGGTCTGTAAAGGCAAAAGCCGATTTTCATTCTTCAGCAGAACGATGCTTTCCTCTTCGATGTGCTGCGCATCATCCCGGCCCTGAAAGGGATCAAGTACAGCGTGCACCGGCGGATTGTCCACCACGCCGACCGCAAACATGCTGCGCAGGATTCTGTGGACCATATCGTCCAGACGCGCTTCCGGAACCTGTCCTGCGGCGATCGCCTTCTTCAGTCCATCGCCCAGATACTCGATGCCCGGCTGTTCCTGGTCCAACCCATTCAGCACCGCCTTCACGGTGCTGTGCGTACCTGCCCAGTCCGAGAGCACGAAGCCTTTGAACCCAAGATCGCGCTTCAGGACCTCATTCAGCAGGTAAGCGTTCTCGCACGCATAATCACCGTTGATCTTGTTATAGCTGCACATCGTTCCCGCGGGCTCGACAAGCTCCAGCGCAATCTGAAAAGCCAGAAGATCAGATTCGCGCATCGCCTTTTTATCCAGCACCACGTTCAGGATGTTGCGTCCGGTTTCCTGATCATTGAAGGCGTAGTGCTTGATGTCGCCCATAACCTGCTGCGCCTGCACGCCCTTGATCAGGTTGCCGGTCATGCGTCCAGCCAGCAGAGGGTCCTCGCCCGCGTACTCGAAGTTGCGTCCGTTGCGAGGCTCGCGTGTCAGGTTCACGCCGCCACCGATCGACATGTTGTAGCCTTGCGCCCGAAGTTCACGGCCAATCACGCTTCCGTACAGAAACGCCGACTTGGTGTCCCAGCTTGCCGCGGCACCCAGCGTGGAAGGCAGCAAGGTCGCGTACCGGCCATGCAGAGCAGCCATTCGCACACCCACCGCAGAGTCCGCAAGATTGATGTCCGGGATGCCCAACCGCGCAACGCCAGTCACGAATCCCGCGCCACCATTGTCTTCCGGCGGCACCGGATCGCCCGCACGCAGCACGCCCCAACCAATGCCATGCACCAGTCCCAGCTTCTCGTCCTGGGTCATCTCGCGAACCACAAGGTCAGCCCGCTTGTCCGGGGAGAGAGCCTTGTTCATCCAGGGCATATTGGCCGTCATCGGCTTTTTGGCCTGAGCCAAAGTTGCGGAAGGCGAGACCGCAACCAATCCCAAAACCGCGATAGCGACGAACAACCGGACCCAGGTAGCGCAACGATACGTCATTCTAGGAAACTCCTCCGTGCATGGGAACACCAATTCAACTTTTCGTAACGCCAAGCGAGCACCGGCTCCCAAACTCGATCGACGATCGTGCCTTGGGGCGCGCTGACGCGGCGAGAGAAGGCCTGATGAACCGCACCAAGTCTATCGTATTTACTCCAAGTAAATCGATTCTCCAGCGACACCGGCGGACCTCGACCGGGTGACTCGTCAAGGCAGTAAATGACGAAAGTGCCCATGGCCACGTCTTCCCAATCGACGTTGAGCGAGGTCCGGTCGGCCGTCAACCGAACCACAGCGGTTGATCCATGCGTTACGCCCTTCGTGACAACGACCTTGCCGTTCTTTTGCCTCCCACTTCCACCACACCGGCCTCGGATTCACCCTCACCCGATGCGTCCGCGGCTTCACAGTCTGGCTTACTTCTCTTTCGACAACTCATACGAGCCATATCCCCGATTCCGAGCGCACCGCGACGATGATGCAGAATACACTCTACGCAAATGAAATTTTTGGCGACGCTACTGTTCTCTCTTTTGGTGATCCCTGTCTGCTCCGGGCAGCGGACCCAACGCATTCGACGTCTGGATAACACCACGATTACCACCGCCGAAGCGGGTTCCTTTGCCAGCAAGACACTTGCCCAAAATCATGTGACAGGCGCTCAGCTTGCCATCATCAACGATGGCAAGCTCGTCTGGAGTTACGCCTACGGCCTTCGTCACAAGAACCCCGACCTCCCCATGACGCCTGACACCAACACCTGGGCAGCCTCGTTAACCAAGAGCGTTTTTGCGACCTACGTCATGTCACTGCTTGAACGCGGTGAATTCGACCTCGACACGCCAATCGCCATGCAACTTCCGCATCCACTCGACAACTACGAGCCCTATCGCGTTACCGCGTCGGAGATCATCAAAGACCCACGGTGGATAAGCGTCACGCCACGGATGTTGCTCTCCCACACCTCCGGCCTGGCCAACTTTGCATTCGTCGAGCCGGACAAGAAAATGCGCCTGCGTTTCGATCCCGGCACTAGCTTCCTCTACTCCGGCGAGGGCATCAACCTCGTCCAATTCGTCATCGAGCAGCAGAAGCACACTCCCATCGACGAGTTGATGCAGAGCGCCTTGTTCACTCCGCTGGGCATGACGCAAACCGGCATGGTCTACCGTCACGAATTCGACGCCAACCTCTCCGACCGCTTCAACCTTCACGGTGAATTCCACTCGGTCACGCACCGCTTCCCCGCCCGCGCCGCGGGCAACATGGCGTCTAGCGTGAACGACCTTGCACGTTTCGCGACCGCCTTGCTCAACGGCAAAATCATCAAGCCGCAAACCATGCAGAAGATACTCTCGCCGCAGATCTTCATCCGCTTCAAGCACCAGTTTCAATTTGGCCCAGACGCACTTACAGAAAGCGCGGAAGGCCCAGCTGTCGGTCTCGCGTATGGAATCGGTTGGGGCCTGCTCACGCACACGAAGTTTGGTCCTGCCTTCTTCAAAGAAGGTCACGGAGATGGCGCGCAGAATTACATCATCTGCTTTGAGCGGACCCGATCCTGCATGATCCTGCTCACCAACGACGACAACGGGGAACTCGCTTTTCGTCCGCTTCTGGAACACATCCTCGGTGACACGGTCACGCCCTGGGAATGGGAAGGGTATACGCCAGCCTATATTGAGTCCTCCCGCAGACAGCCCTGAGCGTGAGGGCGTCCTGTAAGGCCGGGTCGATCTTCGGCGGGCCGCCTTGCCACGCCGCCTTCCTACGCCATACCCTTGAAGCATGAGTTCTTCCTCAAACCTGTCCGACACTTTCGCCAATCTTTCCTTTGAACAAAAGCTCGATCGGCTGGCCGAAGTGTCCATTCGCGTCGGCCTCGGCCTGCAGCCGGGCCAGGAACTCATCCTCACGGCCCCTACCGACGCCCTGCCTCTCGTCCGTCTCGTCACCGAACACGCCTACAAGGCCGGTGCAAAGCTCGTTACCACCTTCTACTCCGACGACGCCGCTACACTTGCGCGCTATCAATACGCGCCAGAGGACAGCTTCGACTACGCTCCGACCTGGTACCACGACGCCATCGCAACGGCCTTTCGCAGCGGTGCCGCACGCATGGGCATCACGGGCGCTAACCCTGCGCTGCTCGCAAAGCAGGAACCCGCCCGCGTCTCCCGCGCCAACATCGCAGCTTCCAAGGCGTCCAAGCCGGCGATGGAACTGATCACCCGCCACGAAATCAACTGGACTATCGTGGCTTGCGCGACCCCCGCGTGGGCTGCGCTCGTGTTCCCTCATGACCCAACTCCCGCCGCGCTGTCAAAACTCTGGGACGCCATATTCTTCGCCTCGCGCATCACCAGCGCCGACCCTGTCGCACAGTGGAAGCAACACGGCACCAATCTCAAACGCCGCGTCGAATTCCTGAACAACCGCCGCTTCCACGCTCTGCGTTTCTCCACGCCAGACGGCGTAACCGACCTCACCGTCGGGCTCGCAGACCAGCATCTCTGGGCCGGCGGAGGCACCACCGCAGGGAACGGTGTCTACTGCCAGCCCAACATCCCCACCGAAGAGTGCTTCACTACCCCTCATTCCGGTCGCGTGAACGGTGTCGTCACGGCCTCCAAACCACTCTCGCATCAAGGCACGCTGATCGAAAACATCCGCTGCACCTTCGAGAATGGCAAAATTGTCCACGCTACGGCGACCGCCGGTGAGGCCGCGCTCAACAAGCTCATTTCTACCGACGAGGGTGCGCGCAAACTGGGCGAAGTCGCGCTCGTGCCGCACAACTCTCCCATTGCGCAGTCCGGCATTCTATTTTGGAACACCCTCTTTGATGAGAACGCCGCATCACACATTGCGCTCGGCCAGGCATACTCAACCTGCCTCATCGGCGGTGAAAAAATGTCAAACGAACAACTCGCCGCACTCGGAGCCAACGAAAGCCTCATTCACGTCGACTGGATGATCGGTGGCCCCGCGATGAATGTGGATGGTCTCTCCGCACAAGGCGGAAGCGAACCCCTCATGCGCGCCGGAGACTGGGTCTAGGACAGTTATCCAACTAACTAGCCCAACGCTAAACGACCTTCCGCTCACTTCTTCAACGTCTTCGTTAGCGCCTTGCCCTTACCTTCCACGATCGTGAAATACGCGTCGATGCCCGGCAACTCGACGCTTTCCCATAAGCCACTCGGCCAGTGAACTTCTATCGAGCCTATCGTCTTGGCGCTCCCCAGGCCGAAGTGCAGCCTCTGGTCGGACGACGAAGCAAAGCTTCCGCCGCTGACCACATCGCTGCGCTGCCGAAATCCAGGAGTGGTTAGGTACACCGTCGCTCCTACGCCATCCCTCGGGGATCCGGGACCGCCAACCAGCTTCATCCCCACCCAGTGGTTCCCGCTCCCCACCATGTTACGAAACAGCGACGGCGTGCCGTCCACATTGTTCACAACAACATCGATCCTGCCGTCATTAAACAAATCTCCAACCGCCATACCACGGGAAACAGCGACTTTCGCCAGGCCCGTTCCCTCCACAGGCGGCACCACTTGCAGTTTGCCCGCAACATTATGGAACAGCAATGCCCGCTGCTTCCAGGTTGTTCCCCAGTCCAGTTTGTCGACCCCCGGATAAACATGACCGTTGACTACAAATAAATCCAGCCACCCATCATTGTCATAGTCAAAGAAACTAGCTCCCCATCCAAGAAACGGAATCGTCGGTTCCGCAATTCCCATTTGATAACTAACGTCGGTAAAGTTGCCTTCCCCCTCGTTCAGATACATAGGATTATAGTCATCGGAAAAGGTAGTGTTATATATGTCGACCATCCCATTATGCTTGAAGTCGCCGGCAGCTATGCCCATCGACGCAGTCTCCCGCCCGCTCTCATTAAGGGCGTACCCGGAGGCAAAGCTGGCATCTTCAAACGTTCCATCCCCTTTATTGATATACAAATAGTTCGGCGTCGAATCATTCGCTACAAGTAAATCCATTTTGCCATCATCGTTTACATCGATGAAGAGGGACGCCAGTCCGTAATAAGTCAGCTTATCGTTGACTCCGGATTTCAAACTGGTATCGGTAAACGTGCCGTCCCCGTTGTTATGGAACAAGTGGTCGGCCTCGCCCTTCAATCCGCGCGGTCCGCACATCACCGACACGCCGCGAAACTCACACCCGGTGAAGGCAACCGCCTTCGAGCCCGGCGCTGGAGGCGAAGCAATGTCGTAATGCACATACCCGGGTACGAACAGGTCAAGCCTTCCGTCTCCGTCGTAGTCTCCCCACGTCGACCCGGTCGACCAGCCGCCCACCGTCACCCCCGCTTTTTCCGCCACATCGGTAAAGGTGCCATTGTGATTGTTGTGATACAGCCGGTTCTTACCGTAGTTGCTCACATACAGGTCTGGCCAGCCATCGTTGTCGTAGTCCGCAACGGCCACTCCAAAACCCCAGCGGTCGTTCTCTACTCCCGCTTTGGCGGCCACATCCGTAAAAGTGCCATCGTGATTATTGTGGAATAACGCCGCATGGGGCGAAATCGCTTTCCCGGATATACCGTCGTAGGTCGATCCGTTGACGAGATAGATATCCAGCCAGCCATCATTGTCATAGTCCAGCAGCCCCACGCCAGAACCAACGGTCTCGAGAATATAAAGCTTCTCAGGAGTCCCCATTTGGTGGGTCCACTTCGCAAGCCCCGCTTTCTCCGCTCCGTCTTGAAAAATGACGGGGCCATCTCGCACGAATCCGCCCGCGGTGATGGGCCGATGTTTTTCGTCCAGTATGGCTGCGTGCGCGCCGCCAGAAGTCGAGCCACCCATCGCGTTTGACTGCGTTGGTTGTTGGGCCGGAGCTCCATTCGAGCCAGTTTGCCCCCATACTGCGAGGCAGCCGCAAGAAAACAACAAGGCAAGTGTCAGCGCACGTCCCAATCCCATGCATTCATCGTAGTCCTCTTTACTTCCATGGTGCCCTGCCGCACCTGCATTCCCGCTCACCTTGGCGGGGGCTGGCTCTGGGTCGGTGCAAGCTCCGCCGCTCGCGCCAGCTCCGCTTTCGACTCAGCTTCGCGACCTAGCCGCGCCAGCGTCAGCCCGTGATAGTAACGGGCGGTCCAGTAGTCTGGCGCCAACCGCACAGCACTCGCCAATAAAGGTTCGGCGTCCGCATACGCGCGACTCTTGTAGCGGCATGTGCCCAAACCTGTAAGCGCGCCCGTATGCTCTGGCGCACGCGCAAGTACCGTCTGATATCCCTCGACAGCCTTGTCGCAATGACCTTCAATTGCCTGTATATCTGCGAGCTCAACGTAGCTATCCGTCTGTGCAGGAGCCAGCTCCACCGAGCGCTGAAATTCAACCCGCGCCTCATCATTGCGGAGCAGCATGGCGAGCAGATGCCCCAGGCCGTAGTGAGCGGACGCGTCGTCTGGCTTGATTCCAAGGTACCGCTTCAGCAACGACTCGCTCTCCGGCATACGTTGTTGCGCCAGCCGCAGCCGCGCCAGCGCATAGATCGCCCCAGCGTCCCCGGGAGCTATGCGCCGCGCCGACAAAAGAGCACGCTCCGCAATATCGAGCCGCTTATAGTTCAAAGCAAGCGTACCAAGATCGCGCGCAAGATCCGCGTCTGCAGGCAGAACCCCCTGCGCGTCCTCCAGCAACCGAAGCCCTTCATCCACACTGCCCGCGTTTGCAAGCGAAAGCGCTTTGACCTTTACCAGTCTCGCGAAAGAGTGAGCCAACTCACTCTGCGCCGGGTCGAGTCGCAGACTCGCCTCATACTCCTGACGCGCTTCCTCCAGTCGCCCCTCATTTTCAAGTATCTTGCCATGCACCGCATAGGAAGTTGCCGACTCAGTATCCTTGAGGGCCGCTCCCTGTTGCGCCCCCGCAGCCAACAGAGTCTGCGCCAGCACAAGCAGAACAACGCGTCTAGCACTCGCCTTCGGCAGCAACATCACTAGAGCATAAACCGAAGGGGCCTCGCCGTCGCGAGACCCCCTCTTTCTTATCCGAATCCCGATCAGAACTCGACTCGCAGCTCAGGTTGTATTTGTCGAGGCCCAAGTATCGTGCTTCCCGTCGTTCCAAACCCACCATCACCGGGACCGTTAGAGTTGGCTCTGTTGAGTATTTTCCTGTTGAAGGCGTTCAGGAAGTTAAGCTTCAGATCGATGTCGAATCGTTCATAGATCTTGGTCCGCTTTATGAAGCTGAAATCCTCATCAAGATAGGGGTGCGTACGAACTTCGCTTGTAACACGGGTTAGATTGCCAAAGCCAAAGGCGCCACCATACGGCCCTCCCCGCGCTGCACGATTTTGTGCGCTGTTTGGATCGTCGAAAGCTGCATTGTTGAAGATCGACGTTGTCCTTGGGTCACCGGACATCTGATAGAAGTTGTTGTTGTAAATGTTCTTTCCGGTTCGGTTGAAGCGAATACCCTCATCGAAGCTGGGAACACCAGTAGCGCCCGCCCCGCCAAATGCATAAGGCTGACCAGACTCATAGCGTTGAACCCCGCCAATTGTAATTCCTCCCAGAATATTAGATACAACCTTGTTTTTGCTCAGATATTTCTTATTGCCGCCAATTGGCAGCTCATAAAGATAACTGACCACAAAGTTCGACGGTAGGTCCTGAGTGCTAATGCTCTTTTCACCCTTTTTATTCTCAGGGTTTTGCGGAGAACCGGGATTGGTCGCGATCGTTGCAAAGAACGGAAGAGCACTGTCGGCATCCGTCAGGGTTTTCGAGAATGTGTAAGACGCCAGCAGATTCAATCCATTATGAAAACGGCGCTTCAGCTGCACCTCAAGCGCATTGAAACCAGCTACACCTTCGTTCTCAAGGCAGCAGTCCGTATTGATTCGGGTGTACTGGGGAAAGGGGCGCAGCGCCTGAGCAATCTGATTGCTGAATCCTGCATACGGCAGCGGAACCCCGGAGGTGCCGCCCGCCGGATCAAACAAATGATTTCCCAAACCGAAATATTTAACCGGCAAGTTATTCGTAGATGAGAACGAAGAGTGTAAGAAGGTCGAGTGCTGACCAACGTAGCCGATGTCGAGAATCAGGTCGGTCGCCAACTGCTGCTCTACCTGCAAGCTCCAGTTATTCACCATCGCAGGTCTTCCATTCGATGCCGCGACGTAGTTAATCCCATTGTTATTATCCTGAGTGGGATCTAGAAATGGAGGCTTCGCATAGGCCGGGAAACCGCTATCGATGTTGAACGCCGCATCGTATCCATTCGGTGATCCTTTATTCGGATTCGCCGCGAAGCCATCGCGCAGGCTGCCGCCGAAATCCGCGGGTGTCAGGGCGCCGTAGTAGATTCCGTATCCACCCCGCAGGACTGTGTGGCCGCCGTAGAAATTGGGCGACCAGGCAAACCCCACACGCGGAGCGAAGTCTTTCTTCCATATCTGAGCCCAGCGCTCAGATACGTTTCCATTGCGACCGGCCCCTTTGCCCGCAAAAACAAGCGCGCCAGGCAAGCCCCCAGCACCTGGATTGGGAGCGGTAGGACTGAAGTTGGACGTATTACCGTCGCGCTCGCGCCGGGGCAGATCAATGTCCCATCGTATGCCAAGGTTCAAGGTAAGCGTGGGAGTCACCTTGTAGTCGTCCTGAGCGTAAACCGCGCCGTAAGAGTACAGCCAATTGGGTTGTCCGGCGGCGTAATTGCTCAAACCCGCCCCGTCCAGCTGCCCCAGCAGAAAACTCGCAAACCCTAAACCCGTGCTTCCCTGCTGCCCAGGCGTAAACGACGTCTGGTTGCGGCTGAAATTGAAGTTGCCCGTTTCCCCGTTGTGCGCGATGGGAAAGAACTTCTGGAAGCGATAGTCGCCGCCGATCGTAATCGTGTGTCGCCCAATAGACTTCGTTACGCCGTCATTCAAGCGGTATCCGTCGTCAATCGTGTCGTTATCGGTGTTCGAGCCTACACCGCTATAACCAGTCGCGCTGTCCCCAAAGTTGAATGACGGGAACGTTGTGCCTGTAACGTTCCCAATGCCAAGTTTGGTCACATACGACACACCACCCAGGGCGCCGGGGCCGAAGTTCACACTGTTGGTCCGGTTATATCCGAGATTCAAGTGGTTCAACAGCGTCGGGGAGAAGGTGTGATCGTAACCCACCCGTATATAGTGCGTTGTAAAATCCTGGGCGTTCACATTATCCACGGGTGGGGCAAAGTTCGGATTTACGTTCGGCGTATTCTCCCGCGAACTGGCAGAAACGTAAACTTTGTTGTTTTGTCCAAAGTTTTGATCCACACGGATCGTCATCATCGTATTTGCGTTCGGCGAAGAGGACGCGAAAGAGTAATTATTTCGCAATGCTGACGTTTGCGGCGCGGGTATAAGCGCAATCACGTTCTTCGCGACCGTGCTGAAACGAGCCGCCGGAATAACATTACCCGGAAAAGGGGAACGGCAAAGCACGCCATTTACGGTTTGCTGCGTGTTCGGATCGAAAATCTGGTTGTTCAACACAGGTGTGCCGGTGCAAGGATTGATAAGGGGCGTGCCCCCGGCATTCAAGATCGGCGAGCCTAGATAGGCTGAGAAGTCGCCAGTTCGTGCCGCCGCAGTCGGCAGGGTGTTCGTTCGCGTAGCGCCAACATTCTGCCGGTACGCTTCGAAGTCGAAGAAAAAGAACGTCCGATCTCTGCCGTTATAAAGTCTCGGAATGATGACAGGACCCGACAGCGAACCGCCATAGTCGTTCTGGCGGTCCTTTGGCTTGCGGAACGTGTTGAAGTCTTTGCCCGCGCGCAGATCGGTATTATTAAACAGATTGTTCGCGTCCAGCGCCTCGTTACGATAAATCTCGAACGCTGTGCCGTGATACTGATTGCCCCCTTGGTGCGTAGAAAAGACCTCGATTCCGCCCGTTGTGCGTCCATACTCAGCCGGCAGCGTGGAGGTAAGCACCTTGAACTCGCCAATCGATTCGACCGAGGGCGAGGTCTCATCGAAGGTCGATCCATTTTCTGAGCGGAACGTGCTGGCGCCATCGAGAATGACTTCCGTGCTGAAGTTCTGGCCACCGGAGGTCTTTGAGAAGAACGACGGCCCCGCTGCCCCGCTGCCCGAACCATAGGCCACCGTGCCGGGCGTCAGAAACACAAAGGCCTCTGGCGCGCGCGCTCCCTTCTGCCCTCCCAGCGACAGCGGCAGATCGATCACCTGCCTGGAATCGATGACCGTGCTAACGTCCGATGTCTCCGTCTGCAGCGTGGCCCCGCTTGCATCGACGTTGACCGTCTCACTCGCCTGTCCCACTGCAAGCTTGATGTCCAGCGCAGTCGTCTGCGCCACCTGGAGCAAAACGCCCGTCTGAGTCGTCGACCGGAACCCCGACGCCGTGACGTTGATGGTGTACGTGCCAAGCGACATCTGCTGAATCTGGAAGCTGCCGCTGCCGCTCGAAACGGTCTTGTATGCGGTTCCATTTTCATTGTTCGTTGCGCTGATCTGCGCATTGGGGATCACCGCTCCGCTCCCATCCAGTACCGTTCCGGACAGAGTGCCGCGATTGGTCTGAGCCTGCGCGCTCAAACAAAAAGCCAAAGCGAGAACACTTCCAAATATCCGCTGCATAACCGATATCGATTTCACAAAACCCTCCTGAAGTGTTCCAGTCCCTGCCTAATCTTGTCGTTTCTTGTAGTTCATCCCGGGGTGGCCCATGCGTCGATCGTTCGACTTACACCGTATGTAAACGCTTCCACGTAATTGCAGCCGCCACTATAGTCAACCAAAAGGTGGATGTCAAAAGTTTTTTTGAGCGCAGTAGCGCCGCTGAAACCTAGGGTCGGCCGGTAGGATTAATCGGTTGCGCGATCGTCTCGGCTTCTGGAGCGCCGGCACCCGGTTCAGCATCGGGATTGAACCGATTTTCGAATTTCTTTTTCTGATCGCTATCTGCCTGTTTCTTCAGCCGAGTGAAGTTGTCGAGCGCAGCCTTGGCCTCCTCCGGTCGCTTCATCTGGCGGTACAGTCGCGCCAGCTGGTAGTACGACTGCTGCGCCACATCGCCTTCCGGATCGCCCTTCACAGCGCTTTTATAGTGTTGGATGGCCAAATCCTTCTGCCCCAGTTGCGCAGTGCCACGGCCTAGATAATATTCAACCTGTGACATGGATGGATCCTGCGCCAGCGCTTGACTCAACAGCCGCACGCCATCCGCCACCTGCCCACCGTCGCTGCGCGTCACCCGCAGGCGACCCAGGTGATACAGGCCCGTGATGCTGTTTTCATCCAATGCCAACTCTTCCGCGAAGGCCTTGTCCGCTTCATCGAGCGCGCCATTCTTCCACAGCTCCTCGCCCAGTCTGTCATGCAGCCCCGGTTCTCGCGGCGCTGCAGCGACAGCCATCTTGTACTCGGTAATCGCGTCTGTGTGGCGGTCGGCCTCCTGATACGCTTCGGCCAGCACCTGGTGAACGCGCCATGAATCCGGGCTCGCCGTAAACATCTCCTCATACGCCAGCTTCGATACCAACAGGTGTGCCCGACCGCGGTGATACATCACGTCCACGTCCTTCGGATCCAGCTTGTTCGCCTTATCCAGGGCGATAGCGGCTTTCTCCGGCTGATTCTCCGCCAGATAGGTAACGCCTAGCCACATCAAGGCTTTCGCCGACTCCGGGGAGCGTTGAACCTCCTTCCGCAACGCCGAGACTGCTGCTTCGAGATGGTTCAACCGATACTCTGCGATTCCCAGGAAGAGGTTAGCCCCGGGCAGCAGTGGCTTTAAAGCCAGGGCCTTCTCAAGATCTGCGACTGCTTCCGCGTGGTGGCTGCCCTGCTCTTCCGCTAGACCCAGGTTCAGGTACGCCTCCGCCAGTCTGGGTGCGGCGGCAATGGCAGAACGAAATGCCACGGCTGCCTGGTCCGGATGCCCTTCCCGCATGGACTTATTCCCCTCGCGAATGGCCTCGGCAACGCGCGCGTCCGGCGCATTCGTCTGTCCTTTCGCCCCGGGCACGATGCAGCAAGCGATGCTCAGCATCAGGAACAACGGCCCTGCAACACCTCGATACATTGGAATCACCGTCATGAAAGTCTTTAGCGCCCAGATCAAGTCACGCTGAGATACTATCGTGCGACCCCTGTGTAAGGGCTTACACGCTTCCGAAGGAAACCTCGCCGATGAGAAGTGTCTCACGCATTGCCGCGCCCCTCCAGTCGATCTTGTTGCCCTTCATCCTCTCCGGGCTTGCCGTTTCGATCCGCGCACAAATCACCGTGGAAGCTGCAATACCACCCGTCGCAACCATCCGCATCGATACCGCCAACCCAGCGCATAGCATTCCACGCACGATCTTCGGCACGTTCCTCGAACCAATCGGCAACTCCACCTATAACGGGCTTTGGGCGGAGCTTCTCCGCAATCCCAGCCTGGAATCCGGCTTGTGGAGCCCGGCCAATATCCGCCTGCTCGTGGAGGAGCAATCAGAGTTAACTCGCTCCTCCGACCTGGGCCTGCCATTACCCTGGGAGCCGATTTCCGAAGCTCAGGGCAATCGTTACGAGCTCCGCTACGGTGACGCCGCCAACTCGAATGTCGCTCTCGAGATCATTGGCCTGCCGGACAAGCCAGTAGGCATTCGCCAGCGCGTCTACCTTCCCGCAGCACGGGAGTTGACGTACCGCGGCAGCCTCTACGCCCGCCGGATCAATTCGCCCGTCACGCTCCATGTCTCGCTCAAGAAGCGTAACCAGCCCGCAGCTCTGCTCGCCGAAGCTACGATCAACGTAGAATCCCAAAGCTGGACCAGGTACAGCTTTGAACTGACGATTCCCCAGGGTGCCATCGAACGCCTCGAGCCTGCGGATTTTGGCGTCGAGATGCGCGGACCGGAATCCGTACTCATCGACCAGCTGTCGCTTATGCCCGCCGATAACCTTGACGGCCTGGACCCCGAAATGGTGCAGATGGTCAAAGCCCTGCACACTCCACTCATCCGCTTTGGCGGGAACTTCACCTCTGGCTATCACTGGACGGATGGAGTCGGGCCTCGCGATAAGCGCGTCAGCATGCTCAACGTCGCCTGGGGCATTCCGGAGCTCAACACCTTCGGCACCGATGAGTTCCTGCATTTCTGCGACCTCGTCGGCGCCAGGCCCCAAATCGCCCTCAACCTCGGCAGCGGCACGCCGGAAGAGGCAGCCGCATGGGTCAAATACGTGAATGAAAAGATGCCGCCATCGCTTGGTGGCCCTGGCCAGGACTGGGAGCTCGGCAACGAGCTCTGGGGAGGCTGGAACACGGGCTGGCCCACGCTCGCGCAGTTGCCAGACCGAACCGCTGCCTTCAGCAAGGCAATACGCGCGGTCGATCCAGCGGCCACGATCATTGCCACTGGCCAGGATCCAGATGTCTTCACCGCCTGGAACGCTGCGCAACTTGGAAATCCAGTCGGCACCATGGACTTGATCTCCAGTCACTTCGTCGTTACCACCGACGATCTGCGCTGGACCGGCGCCACGGATGACTTCCGCGCCATGGCGTCCTTCGCCATGCCAGCGGAGCTCGAACGTCGCTTTCAGTCCATGACCCAGCAGATTGACTCCACGCCCCATCGTGGCCACGTAAAGATAGCCTTCACAGAGTGGCTGTGGGGCGGAAAGCATTTTGACCATCACAAGCAGATCAATACCGGTCCGCCCACACCCATTTACGACAACTTTGCCGGAGCGCTCACCACCGCCAGCACGTTCAACATGCTGATCCGAGCAAGCGACATGGTTCCTGTCTCCGATATGACGGGAGTCATTGAATTCGCAGGCATATGGAAACGGCGCGGACAGGTCTACGGCACTCCCGCCTCATATGTCTTCCGCATGTACTCAGAAGCTGCCGCCGATCATCTTCTCAAAGCGACCGTTGCAAGCGGAAGCTACAGAGTTCACAACGGGGTCACCCGCCTGCCTGAAATCGCCAACGTGCCCTATCTCGACGTGACCGCAACTGCCAGCAAAGACGGCCGCACCGTCACCCTGTTCGTCGTAAACCGATCGTTGAGCCAGGACATTGACACGGCCATCACCGTGCCCGGAGCCCGGCCTGATCAGGGTTCGGAAGCGCTCACCTTACAAAGTGCGAGCTTGTTCGACCGCAACTCGGAAGAGCGTCCCGTCTCCCTTCTCCCCCAGCGTTCGACATTCGCTTCGAAGCCCGAATTCCGCTTCCGCTTCCCTCACGCCAGCGTCACCCGACTCACCGTTCTTTTGGAACCGAGCTAAGGCACACCCGGCCCGGCCGCCTTGCTGCCGTACAGCTCTTTGCTGCGTGCCAGCTCCACCTTTGCGGCAGCCTTCTCTCCGCTTCTCTGGTAGAGCAGTCCAAGCTCGTAGTGCAAGGCCGCGTCGTTTGGCTGCAGATGAACCGCCGTCACCAGCTCCTCCCTCGCCCCCGCAAGTTGCCCCTCGCGAGCGAGCGCCCTGCCCAGCTGCAGATGGCACGGCACACACCCAGCATCGATCCCCGTCGCTTCCCGCAAGACAACGATTGCGTCCGCCGCGCGGTTCTGCAACACGAGCAGCGTACCCAGGTTCAGGTATGGCTGCGCCTCTGTCTCCAGCGCTATTTTCGCGGCACCGTCTCCCACCCGTCCGCGCAGCAACCTATCCCGCGCCACGCTGTCCTCATACTCGCGCAAGGCGTCCAGGGGACGGTTTTCGGCTTCATAGGTCAGGCCCAGGTTATTGCGCGCCCGGATCTGTGCCGGATCGATCCGCAGCGCGTCGGTAAACGCGCGCTCCGCATCCACGAAGCGACTTTGCGAAAAGTAGGCGCGGCCAAGGAAGTACCACGTCTCCGCATCGTTCGCGTTCATCCGCAACGACCGCTCCAGCCAACCCACCGCAGAGGCATCGTCATGCAGAACAACGTAGTCGAGCGCCACGATCTTCAGGTCGTCCGCGCGCGGTGTTGCCACCTTTGCGGCGGCCGAGTAAGCCTCGAGCGACGCGGCCGCGTGGTTCTGCCGGAACAACAGATAGCCACGCAGAAAAAGCCCTTCCGCATCCTGAGGATGAGCACTCAAATGCCTGTTCAGCGACGCTTCGGCATCGCCAAACCTTTGCAGACGAACGAGACTTTTGGCTAAGAAAAGCGACGCATCGGTTTTCCCGTCGCTTTCCCGCTCAGCCTCCTGAAACCGTATGGACGCCAACTCGTAGTTCTTGTCCTGGAAAGCCTGTTCCCCGGCCCGGTAAGCAGCGGACTGCTGCCCGAATATCCCTCCCGCCGCGCCGATCAGAACAAGCAGCAGTCCCACCCGGCAGGCTGGCCCCAGGTGCGGCGGTCTAAGGTTGAAGGGAGTTGGCATTTTTGGATCCCGACGCAGGCCCAGTGCCCGCGGGCTCGTCTACCGTCGTGTATTCATCGCAGCGCACGTTCTCCAGTGTCTGCCGAATCCCGGAAGGCCAAAGGATTTCCACCTTGGCCGTCTTCTCCGCCCCGAGCCCAAAGTGCAGGCGTTTATCTCCGGAAGAAAGATAGCTTGCCGCCGTCGAAACCGTCTCCAACTGCGAACCCCCACGGGTGATCAGCTTCACTTCCGCGCCAATTGCATCGCGATTGCTTTTGTGACCGATCAGTTTCATTCCCAGCCAATGATTGCCATTCGCCGTGCGATTGCGCACTATGTGCGCGCTCCCATCGTTGGTGGAAACCACGGCACTGATCTTGCCGTCATTGTAGATGTCTCCCACAGCCAGGCCGCGGCTGACCCAGGCCTGCCCAAACACGTCTCCGGACCACGCCGACACGTCGACGAACGTCTTGCCCGTGTTGTGCGCCAGCAGCATCGGTTCTTTGTAATGAATCGAAGGAAAATTCAGTTCAATATTGTCAAGATCGTGCCCCTGCGCGATCAGCAGGTCTTTGCGCCCGTCGTTGTCGTAATCCAGAAACCGGACGCCCCAGCCCGAATGCAGGAGGGTCATCCCCGCCACTCCGCTCTCATAGCTCGCGTAGGTAAAGCTGCCATCGCCGTTATTGTTGTACAGGGCATACTTCTGGTTAGCCAGATTCGTGATCACCAGGTCGGGAAGGCCGTCGTTGTTGTAATCCGAGAAGTCTACCCCCATGCCCGCGTAGGTACGCCCATCGCCATCGACCGCGATCTCAGCGAGAAGGCCAGTCTCTTCAAACGTGCCATCGCCCTTGTTCCGATAGAGGTGCTCCAGCATCGAATCGTTTGCAATCAGCAGGTCCGTTTTTCCGTCGCGGTCATAGTCCGCCAGCGCGATCCCCAGTCCCTTGCCCGGCACCGATATCCCTGTCGCTGCTCCGCGCTCGGTAAAGTGACCATTGCCATCATTGTGATAGACCAAAGGCGCGATAGCGGGGAAAATATCCGGGTGACAATACGACCGGTAACCCTCGCGGTGCTCGCCACACCACACGTCGTCAAAGTCCCAGCGCACGTAACGCAGCACCACCAGATCCAGCAGGCCGTCCCCATCCAGGTCCACCCACGCCGCCGACGTAGAAAAGCCACTTCCGCCCACTCCCGCCTTTGCCGTGACGTCGGTAAAAGTCCCATTGCCATTGTTGCGGTAGAGGTGGTTGCCGCCGTAACCGCTCACAAAAAGGTCTTCGTAACCATCGTTATCGAAGTCGCCCACAGCCACGCCCAGCGAGTAGCCCGCGCCCTGAAGGCCGGCCTTCTCCGTCATGTCCTCAAACGTCCCGTCTTTCTTCTGGTGATACAGCCGGTTCCAGTACCCCGGTCCTGTCTTGGCCGGGAGCGTTCCTTTCGCGGTCGGATCGCCGAGTGGCGCGCCATTGGCGAAGAAGATGTCCAGCCGTCCGTCGTTGTCGTAGTCAAACAGAGCGACGCCTGACCCCATGGTTTCCAGCAGGTACTTCCGCGAAGTATGCGAGGCCATGTGTTTGAAGTCGACCCCGCTGCCGGTCATCTCGACAAAGTCCCCGGCTTGCGCTTTCGCGGCGATTTGCGACGCGGTGGGTGGAGTGGTCTGCGCCGATAGAAACCGCGCAGCCGACCACAGACCACACGCCGCCAGTAAAACGACGCGTAGGCGAGATTGAGAGAACGTCGTCATGAAGAAGTTCAAGCGAACGCCTATTCTAACCGGCTACCACGTCCCTTGGCATTCGTCGTGTATCTCGCCAGTCAATTGTGGGCGCTCACGGACGCGCCCCGTGTGCCGCGACCGGTAAGCTCACGCATCAGTTCCACTTCACGCTCCCGGTAGGGCGTCCCATCCGCCTTGAACACCTCGTGAAACCACACCGTCGGCGCCGTGAGTGTATACGGCCGCACCCAGGAATCCCAAGGAAAATACGTTTGGGTCCGCCCTGCCACCAGGCCCCAGTTGATCGCGCCCACGTTGTACTTCTTGGCGATCGGAAGATCGTTGTCGAACGTGCTGCCAGCGCCCCGTGCCATGTACTCGGTGCATATAATCGGCCTGCGATAGGTCTGCAGCGACCGGATGCGCGCCTCAAACCCCTCCGGCCAGTCGTAGTCGTGGAAGCTGATGATGTCCGACTCGGCAAGCTGGATCTTCGTCACCGCGCTCTCCTTGTCGGGATGCACCCAGTCGCCGGCCCAGACCCCGCTCGTCAGGGGCTGGGACGGATGCGCGCCCCGCGCCCATGCAAACACCTTCGGCAGCAACGCCTCAACCCGGGCCACTTTGTTCTTAGGCTCCTCTGTGATGTACGACGAGTTCACGTTGTCCGGCTCATTCCACACATCCCACCCTAGAACGCGAGGGTCGTTGGCAAACGCGCCAACAACGCCACGGACATAGGCCTCCATCTTCGGCTCGTAAGCCGGGTCGGTCAGACCCTTGGCCCCGGGACTCTGTACCCAGCCCGAGTTATGCACGCCTGGTATCGGCGGATGCTGAGGCCCCAGCTTCGGGTTCGGATCCCAACAGGAGTCGAACAACACCAGCAATGGCCGAATGTGATGCTTTGCCGCAATGGTCAGAAACTGGTCCAGTCGCTGCTTGAAGCCTACTGGGTCCTGCTCCCACAGCTTGTCTTGAAGAAATACTCGCATGGTGTTCATGCCCACGTTTTCGCCCAGTCCCAGTTCGCGATCGTTCAGCTCCGCGTTGAAGGTCGCGGCCTGGAACATCTCGAACTGATTGATCGCGTCGGAGGGAATGAAGTTGGCCCCAACCAGCCAGGGCTGCTGTGCATACCACGCATTGGCCTTCTCGACAGGCCACCGATCCGCCGCACTGGCGCCCGGGGCCGCTCCAGCCAACGCCGTGGGCGCAGCCAGGGCACAAAACAGCAATAGCGCGCGAAGTTTCATACATTCTCCAGCTGTCCGTCGAAAGTCATACTACCGAGCCCAAAGAGAACCGCACCAGGGAGAGGTCTCTTTTGGCTGCCCCATCATATACCAAAGTGGAACCGCTTACATGCCACAGTTTTGCCACCTGATCCGTCCACGGAAACTCCTCATCCCGCTCGGCCCAATCTCGACGGAAGCGGTTCCCCAACGTTGACGGACTCGCATGAAAACCCGAAGATGGGTCTACGAAAGCCATGCCACCTACCCCGGGACCGGAAAGACCGCGTATCCCCATCCTTTGGCGAAACGGCGTCGACTCCGCGTGCGCCGCCCTCGTCACCGCATGCGTCCCCGCTTTGTCGATCCTTGCGCTTGCTCTTACGTCCTGCCAATCCGAGCCCCCGCAGGTTGCCGTTCTGCCCCAGACCACCGCTACCAGCCTTTGGGAAGCGGAACACGCCGGTGCCGAAGCGGCCGCCCGCAAGCTCGGCATGAAGGTGTATTGGAACGCTCCCACCCGCGGTGACGACGTACAGCAGCAGATCGCTCTTGTCAGCCGTTCCATTCGACGCCACGACCGCGGCCTGATCCTTGCACCCGACCAGCCCCTTGCCCTCCTGGTCCCGGTTCGCGACGCCATCCGCCAAGGCATCCCTACCGTCATCGTCGGTTCCACTCTCCCCCTGCCTATCGATCCTGGCCTCTCTTACATCGTCAACGACGATACCCTCACCGGAGAAATGGCTGCCGCCCGAATCGGCAAAATACTGCGCGGTACGGGACGGGTCGCCGTGCTTGGCGCCGACCCAGCCTCGCCCGGCTCTCTGCAAATCCTGCACGCGTTCGAGTCCGCGCTGGAACGAGACTTCTCCCACATCTCCCTGACCGACCGGCGCACCGGTTCTTCCAACGAAAACGAAGCCCAGCAGGTAGCCACTGAGAGTCTGGTCCGCGACGAACACCTTGACGCCATCTTCGCGCTCACCGCCACAGCCACCCGCGGCGCTTATCTTGCCCTCCGAAACCGTAACCCGGATCCGCACGTCAACAAGTCGCATGTGAAGCTCATCGGATTCGAGCAGGACCTGGAGCTGCTATCTTTCGTCCGCAATGGCCAGATTGACAGTCTCATCGCCGAAAACACCTTCGAAATGGGCTACCGTGCCATGGAGCTCATAGCCCGCAGCCCGCGTCCCATTACACCTGGCCA
This sequence comes from Terriglobales bacterium, assembly GCA_038230455.1. Classification (GTDB taxonomy): domain Bacteria; phylum Acidobacteriota; class Terriglobia; order Terriglobales; family Acidobacteriaceae; genus Granulicella. The sequence goes on along the minus strand of JBBRNF010000008.1, from coordinate 50,262 downwards.
GCAGCTCAAATTGCCACCCACCTTGATCACCGCTGAGAACGCTAGCTCGCCTTCGATACAGAAGCTGTTAAGCCAGGACTGGGGTCAGAACCCGTGATCTTTTCAGCCCATATACGTCACTCCAGATGGCTGATCGCGATCGCTTCCTTACTGCCGATCGCTGGCCTTCTGCTCATGCTTTATAACCTGCGCGCAGAACGAGGTCTCCCTTGGCACGACAGGTTTACGGAAAAGAGTGTTAGCGACTGGGTCGGCTTCGGCGGCACGTGGAACACCGAGAACGGCTACGTGGTCAACGATTCGGACGAGCGCGGTGCCAAACTGGTCACCGGGTCGCCCACCTGGAAAGACTATGTCCTCAGCGCGGACATGAAGCTGCTCGGCAATGGAGACGCCGGACTCATCGTCCGCGCCCGGAACATCGAGGAAGGTATCGACTCCTACTCCGGTTACTTTGCCGGCCTGCGCACCTCAGACGACTCCATCGTCCTTGGCCGCGCCAACTACGGCTGGCTTGAGTTCACCCCCAAACACATGCCCGGCGGAGTCAACCCACAGCAGAATTATCATCTCGAGTTACGCGCGCTTGGTTGCGTGATCAGCTTTACCGCCACTGCCAGCGCCACCGGCCAGACAGCCAACATCACCGTCAATGACCCCGGCTGTAATACCTCTGGCAAGGCCGGTCTGCGCTCGATGGGCGCCGGCGGTATGTGGCGCAACGTGCAGGTTCGAGCCGTCAACGAGCATGACAGAAGCGATCTTGCCGGTCCCTTTCCTCCGGCTCAAAGCGCCCTTTACCCGACCAACCAGGGCCTGGACGCGAACACCGGCGGCCATGGCGCCCTCACCCAGCCGCAGGAGTTTGCCCAGGTTCCCCGCTACCGGCCGCCGGTCCAGCCCATCCGCACGCTGCGTCTGCTCTCCACCACCATCCCCGCCGCTGCAACCGTGCGCGGAGCCGTCGTCCTCACCACACCCAACCTCTTTGTACAGGATGCGACCGGTGGCCTCGAGGTCAGCATGGAAAACCCTACTTCCCTCAAGCTCGGCGACCAGGTCGAGCTTGGGGGGCTCGTTTACCCCGGCGCCTTTCGTACCGTCCTCCGTCACGCTACGCTCTACTCCCTTGGCACTCCAGATCCCACACCACCCCTTTCGGTCACCGCGGACCAGGCCGCCACCGGAACGTTCGACGCCATGTTTCTCGAAATCGAGGGGCGTCTCACATCGAAGTCCGTCGGGTCGCACGACGACCTTCGGCTGGAGCTCGCTGCCGGCGACCAGAAATTCAGTGCTCTGCTTCACTCGTCAGACGCAAACCAGATCGCTCGAAGATTGGAAACCGCCAGCACCCTGCGCCTGCGCGGCATCTGCGTTGTTGATAGTGCAAACACGCAGAATTCGGTCCCCTTCGCTCTCCTGCTCCGCTCTTATGGCGGGGTCGAAGTTGTCACCGGTCCGCCTTGGTGGACCGCCACCCACATCGTTGCCTTCGGCGTAGGTCTGATCGTGCTTCTCTTCCTCGGCACTGTGGTCTACGGCCGGGCTGAGCAGTGGCGTTTACGCGCCGTCCAGAGCGAGCGAGAGCGTCTCGCCCACGAAATCCACGACACGCTGGCACAGAGCTTCGCCGGCATAGGCTTCCAGCTGCGAGCTATCCGCAAGCGCCTGTCTCGCGACGTCGTGGATTCCCAGGCGCTGCTACTGCAAATCGATCAGGCCTCAGAGCTGGTGCGCCACAGCCACGACGAAGCCCGCCGCAGCATCGCCGCGCTTCGCCTTGAAAGCCTGCCCGAAGCCGGCCTGCTCCCCGCGCTCAAGGATTGCGCGCGCCGCATGATCGATCACAGCGCCGTCACCATCGAAGCCAAAGAGCATGGAGAGGCCTTTCCCCTCCCCCTCCGTATTCTTGACGGCCTGCTGCGGATCGGTCAGGAAGCCATCGCCAATGCCATCCAGCACGGTCATCCCACCCACCTCACCATCACCACAAACTACTCCAAACACCGCATAGAAATGGTGATAGAAGATGATGGAACAGGCTTCGCGGCAGACGCAGAATCAGACGGTTTCGGTCTCATCGGAATGCGTCGCCGCATGGAACGCCTGAATGGTACGCTCAATATCGTCAGCGTCTGCAACGAGGGCACGCGAGTCATCGCCATCGCTCCCGTTTTCCCGCGATCGACCCTCTACGCGTGGCTCTCGAAGCAGGAGCAGTGAACCTGCCGGAAGCAGGGAAAATCCTATGCCCAACGGTCTGAAGATCCGTGTCCTTATCGTCGACGACCACCCAGTCGTCCGGGTAGGTCTCGCCAGCATGCTTTCCACCTACCCCGAACTCGACGTCGTCGGTAGCGTTTCCGGCGGGCAGCAGGCGCTCAAACTCCTGGAAACTACCCCCGCCGACATCCTTCTGCTCGATCTGCGGATGCCTAAGTTCACCGGACTCGACGTGCTTGCCGCCTTGCGTAAGCTTTCGCCCCGGCCCCACGCCATCATGCTTACCAGCTTTGAAGGCGACGACGATATCTACGAATCCATGAAAGCGGGCGCGCGCGGCTACCTCCTCAAAGCCTCCAGCGAGGAAGAAATGCTCGAGGCCATCCACAATGTTCATCTCGGCCAGCGCTATTTGCCACGTCAGATTGCTTCGCGCCTTGCGGACCGCATGCTCCGCTTCGACGTAACCGCGACCGAATCACAAATTCTCGAGCTTGTAGCTGGCGGTCTAACCGACGAACAGGTCGCACGCAAGATGGGCATCGGCACCGGCGCCGTCTGGAACCATCTCAATCGTATGATCGAGCATCTGGAGCGCTTCGAGGCCAGCCTGCCCGCCGGTTCCACCCCAGGAGCAGAGCAGCGCAAGATCACCATCGCCGATGTCGCTCGCCTCGCTGGAGTCTCCACTGCCACTGTTTCGCGCGTCCTCAACAACAATGGAAATCACAGCCGCGAAACCCGCAATGCGGTCATGAAAGTCGTCCGCGAGTACGACTACCAGCTCAACACCACCGCCGCCTCGCTTGCCCTGCTCCGTGGCCCCGCCCAGCCGCGCTGACCACTTCTCCGCTAACGCATCCTGAGACACGGCAAGCCCTGATACGCTGAAGACATGATCCGCGCCCCCCAATGCGTCCTCGTTGCAGCGCTTCTCGCACTGGCTTCGAGCGCCGTCGGTTGCCGATCCGCGTACATCGAAGCCACCGTCCGGAACTCTACCGCCACTGCCATCCCGCTCGTCGAGGTGGACTATCCCAGCGCCAGCTTCGGTCGCCAGCAACTTGCGCCCAATGCAGAGTTTCGTTACCGCTTCAAGATCCTGGGCACCGGCGCCGCGAAGGTCATCTGGACAGACGCCGCCCACCACGACCACACCGTTCCCGGCCCTGTCCTGCACGAGGGAGACGAAGGCCGCGTCACCATCACCCTTACCCCAACCAGCGCAAACTGGAACCTGGTTCTGACCAGCCGTTAGCCATTGTTATGCTGCGCAATCCGCTGGGGTAAACTGCGACCTGTGCAACCAGGCTTTTTCATCACCTTTGAAGGGCTCGATGGATCGGGCAAGACCACTCAACTGCGCCGCCTTGCCGCCTCTCTGACCTCCGAAGGTCACACCGTCGTCACGCTCCGGCAGCCGGGCGGAACCGCTCTCGGCGACCGCATTCGCGCCGTTCTCCTGGACTCTCGCAGTGATACCGAACTCGGGGGCATCGCTCCTGCTACCGAAATGGCCCTGATGTTCGCCGATCGCGGGCAAGCTCTCCACCAGGTGATCCATCCCGCGCTCGCCGCCGGAAACATAGTGCTCTGCGACCGTTACACCGACTCTTCGGAGGCCTATCAGGGTGCCGGCCGAGGCCTTGGCACCGAGCGCGTGCTCGCCATGCACGCGGCCGTCTGCGACGGATTCCAACCCGACCTCACCATCCTTCTGCTCCCACCGCTGGAAGGAAGCCTTTCCCGGGCGCGGCGCCGCAACGACCGCAACGCCCACATCACCGACGAGAATCGCTTCGAGCGCGAAGGCGACGGCTTTTACGCGCGCGTCTACGCGCAGTACCGCCTCATCGCCCAGCGGGACAGCACCCGCGTCGTCGCCATCGAGGATGAAGCAAGCATCGGAGCGATCGCCACCCAGATCCTCAGCCTCGTCACAGCCAGAATGAGCAATCATCCATGACCCAGGATTCAAAGGACTACATACCCGCGCGCGCTGTAGACGAGTGGCGTCTGCCTCCCGGCCTGCGCCGCGCATTGCCGTTCTACATGCGTCGCGACTGGGTCCAGTTCGGACACCCAATTCCCCTGTTCGAACACCTGCATAAAGTCTTCGGGCCAATCGCGCAGTATCGCTTCATGGGTACGCTCATCGTCTTCGTCAACGAACCCGCATGGATCAACGAAATCCTCATCAACCAGGCTGGCTCCTTCATCAAGGAGCGGACCCTGAAGCGGATGAAGATTCTGCTGGGCGAAGGTCTGATCACGGCGGACGACCCTATCCACATGCGCCAGCGCCGCATCGCCGCACCCGCCTTCCACCGTCAGCGCGTCGCCGGCTACGCTGGCGAAATCGTTGCCGGCGCGGCCACCACCCGCGACGCATGGCAGCCCGGCGAGACTGTCGACGTCGCCGACGCCATGATGAACCTCAGCCTTCGCATCATCGCGCGCACACTGTTTGATACCGAGGTCACGCCCGAAGTGCTCTCCGTCGCCGATGAAGTCAATACCATCATGGGCCTTTACAACTTCCTCGTCGCATTCCCGAAGCTCGAGTCTGTACTGCATTGGCCAATCCCTGGCGTCATCCAGTTCCGCCGCTCCCGCGCCCGCTTGAACGCCATCGTCGACAAGATGATTGCCAGTCGCCGCACGCTTGGAGCCGAAGGCCTCGCTGGGCGTCATGACCTTCTTTCCATGCTCATCGCCGCCCGTGACGACGCCGAAGACGGTGCCGGAATGAATGACACCCAGGTCCGGGACGAGGCCCTCACCATCTTCCTCGCCGGCTATGAGACCGTCGCAAACGCGCTTACCTGGACCTGGTACCTGCTCTCCCAGAACCCGGAGGCCTTCGACCGCATGGCCACGGAAATTGACACGCTCCTCGGCGGCCGCGACGCCACTCTCGAAGATTTTCCCCAACTCAAGTACACAGAGATGGTTTTCGCCGAATCCATGCGCTTGTACCCCCCTGCATGGGCCATGGGTAGGCAGTCCACCAAAATCGTCGAGCTCGGCGAGTACAGAATCCCGCCCGGCGCACACTTCTTTTTCAGCCAATATGTCATGCACCGGAGCAAAGAGTTCTGGCAAGAGCCCACAATGTTCCGCCCCGAGCGCTTCACCGACGAAGCCAAGGCTGCCCGCGCCCGCTTCGTCTACTTCCCTTTCGGCGGTGGCCGCCGCCAATGCATCGGCGAAGGCTTCGCCTGGATGGAAGGCGTACTTGCGCTTGCCACCATCGGCCGGCGCTGGCGCATGGAGTTCGTGCCCACCTACCCCGTCGAAGCCCAGGCCAAAATCACCCTGCGACCCAAGTACCCAATGATGATGCGTCTGATCGAGCGATAACAGGTAGTTCCCGCCCACACCGGCTCGGCAAAGCCTGTCGACGTCGATGCACACCCGGTCTGCGATACCCTCACATCAATGTCTCTACCTTCCAGCTTCGGCGAGTTCCTCGGCAACAACGCCACCGTCGACAACCTGCGCGCCAGCATCGCAGCCGGCCGCCTCCCGCACTCGCTCATCCTCGCCGGTCCGCGCGGAGCGGGGAAATATACCCTCGCCCTCATGCTCACCATGGCGCTCGAATGCGAACGCCAGCCCCGCGAACACGTCGCCGGTCGCGAACTCGCCGCCTTCTGCGGACAGTGCCGCAACTGCACCCGCATCGCCGAGTCTGCCGACCTCCAGGCCAAAGTAGACGAGGCCGTCGCCGCCCGCGAAGACATGCGCGAAACCGACAAGAAAGATACGCGCGTCCTCGTCCAGACGCACCCCGACGTTCTCATCATCCCGCCCGACCCGCCTCAACTGCTCATCAAACTCGGCCAGGTGCGGACGATGATCCAGCGCGCCCAGCGCCGGCCCTCCGAGGCGCCGCGCATGGTCTTCCTCGTTACTTCCGCCTCGTTCATGAAAGAGGCCGCCAACTCGCTGCTCAAATTGCTGGAGGAGCCGCCCGACTACGCCCACCTCATCCTGCTTGCGGAACACACCGGCGAGTTGCTGCCAACCATCCGCTCACGTTGTGGCGTCGCCCGGCTCGGCACCCTGCCATCCGCGGAGATCGAAGTCCTGCTCGCCCAGGCAAAGCCCGAGTGGAGTGCTCAACAACGCGCGCTCATCGCCCGGCTGTCCGAAGGCGCAATCGGTCGCGCGCTCGGCTTTGACCTCGCCGAGTCCCTCGCTTCCCGGACCGACGCCCTGGTGCTCCTGCGCAGCGCCGCCCAGTCGGGCGACCACACCGCCCTCTTCAAAATGACAGAGACCTACCGCGCTGGCGCAGAAGGCCAGATCAAAACCACCGCGCTCCTCCGCTCGATGGGCAGCCTGCTCGAAGACCTTTTGTTACTCCAGGGCGGCGCTCCTGACCGCGCTCGAAACGTGGACATCCTGCCCGACCTTCACACCCTGGCAGACAGCTTCGACTTCGCATGGATGGAGCGCGCCGTTCGTGGCCTCGACCAGGTGCAGACCGGCATGCGCCGCAACCTGCTGCGCGGCCTTTCGCTCGACGCCTTCGCAGCCTCCATGGAATCGTCTGGCAGGCGCTGATTTCTGCAACAATTCGCGCCGCATTTCTCATTCCGGGTCTACTATCGTGGACATCCGCACAGGCCCCGTTTCCCCCTGAAAGGAAGCCCCGCCATGAGAAACGCGCTTCGCCACACACTCGCCGTCCTGCTGATCGTTCTCCTGCTCCCCGCGCAGCCCGCGCAGGCCTGGCTCTCGCCTGGACACATGGCGGTCGCGTTCATCGCCTACCAGCAGCTCACTCCGTCTACGCGAAAACGGGTGAAGACGCTGTTGAAGCTGAACCCCAAGTTCAAGGACTGGCTCGCCTTTATCCCACCAGGAACGTCGCAGGCCGACATCGATCTGTTCACCTTCATGATGGCGGCGACATGGCCCGACGAGATCAAAGCGGCGGGCTCCGGCTTCCACCCCGACGGCCCCAACAACGGAGACACACCCCCCACCGATATGGCTGAAGCAACCCGCAATCTCGGTTATGTCCTGGACAAGGACCTGCATAAATACTGGCATTTCATCGACACTCCGATCAGCCCGGACAACACCGGCACCGCCGCCGTCACACCCAATGCTGAGACCCAGATCGATGCCTTCCGGACTGCGCTCGCCTCCAAAGAATCCAAGTCGCTCAAGTCGTATGATCTTGTCTGGATTGAGCACCTCGTCGGCGACATCCACCAACCGCTCCACGCGTCGACGCGATTCATCGCAGGACGCAGTGACAACGGTGGCAACGGCGTAGTCCTCATCGGCAACCCCACCGAACTGCACGCGTTCTGGGACGGCCTGCCCGGCAAGGGACTGACGAAGGACTTCCGCGTCGCGGTCGCCTTCGCCACCCCGCTGCTCCCAGCGCCTTCAACCCTCGCCGACGACACCGACGTCGCACACTGGGCCGCCGAGAGCTTTGCACTCGCCCAGTCGGACGCGTACACCAACCCGCCCATCGACGACACTACTGGCCCGTTCACCCTTACGGACAGCTATCGGGCCACCGCTCTTGCGGACGCAAAACTCCGCGTGGCACTCGCCGGCGCCCGCCTCGCCAAGCTCCTCAACGAGAATTTGAAGTGACCCACTCCACGCAGCGGCAATCCGAAAAGCAGACAGCGGACAAGTCGGCTCAAGCCGTCCATATCCGCTGTTTTGCCGCTTGCTGATCGTTCTTGCTGCTTCTAGAAGTGGTACGCAATCCCTACGGCCGGCATGTTCATCAGGTAATACCGGTTGGACTTGAACTCGCTCTTGCCAAAGTCTGGCGCTTTCATGATGAAGCCGCGATATTCCAGACGGATGTCGAAGCTCGGACTTAGCTCGTACGCCACGCCTCCACCGAACAGTCCGCCGATATTGGTGTTCTGCTTGGCATCGAGTTGTTTGGTGCCGTTATCTTTGATCGGCGTAAAGATCATCGCGCCCACGCCAGCCTGCACGAACGGGTTGAACCGCCCATAGTTACGCGTGTACACATAGGCCCCGGTAAGCTCCTGTTGCCGCGTGTGCACTTCGCCGTTCTTGATCGAACTGGTGAGGTACTTGATCGAGTTCTGCGCAAACCCGTAGTTCAACTCCAGCGCCGACCGCGGGGTCACCATGTACCGGTAACTCGCCAGCACGCCGGTCGTGATCGTCGTTGACATCGGGTTCACCCCGTTGCCGCGCACATCCGGAGCAAGTGGAGCAAAGCCGCTCAAGCTGAAATCCTGCCTGCTCTCCTGCGCGTATCCGGCGGCCGAGCCTAACAGCAGCGCGCCGATCAACATCATCTTCTTCATGCTCGGAAAAATCCCTTCACGTTCAACATCTCCAGCCCAGCTTTGTGCCGCCGCCACTTTCAGCGCGCCACGTGCCATCGGCTCGGATACCTGATGCCTTATTGTACCCGTCTTGGACTCAACAACCCGTTCATACGTCACCCGAAAAGGAAAAGGGCCTCCGCGGAGGCCCTCACCTGGACTGGATTCCACTCTACTGTTGCGGCGCGGCAGGTGCTGCCGGCGGCGCAGGTGGTGCAGGAGGAGGTGGTGGGGGTGGAGGTCCGTCGCTACCCTTGCGGCGACCGTCGCGCATCCGTTCCCTCTGCCTGTCCTGCATCGCCTCGTACTTGACCTTTTGATCGTCGGTCAGCACGGCCTTGATCTTCGCATTCTCGGTCTGCATCATGCTCATCATCTTCGCCCGGCGATCCTCCTGCGAAGCCGTGGAGTCGCGTCCCGCCATCATCTCCGCCCGGCCATTTTCAAGAATTGCCTTCACCTTGGCCGTCTGGTCCGCGGAAAGATTCAGCTCCTTCTGCATTCTCTCCAAACGCTGCTCCGGCCCGCCGCCACGACGCATCCCGCCCTGCCCGCCCGGTTCCACGCCCCCCGGTGGCGGTCCCGGCATTGGATCCTGCGTGCCCGCTCCCGTCGTCACGCTCTGCGCCACAGATGGCACCGCCCAATAACCGCTCCCGATCACACCGCAAAGCAGCAATGCCGCCATGCGCACCCGATTCCTGTCTGCCCAAATCATCTTCATCTGCTTCACTCCTTAAATTTCTTGAAGACCGCACGAAAAGAATCGGCTGTCTCTCACCCGGTACAGACGCTATTACTCCGAGAAGGTTCCTGTTCCAACCACATTTATTCCTACCCGCCTTCGGTCTTCCCGTCGGTCGTCTCCGAACCAGGGCGCCCAAATCCGGACTCTCATACAGGGATTTCAAAAAAAAAGCCCACCACTGTCACCGCTCCGCCACGAAACAGAACGGATCGCCCTCCCTGGCCGCATGTTCCTCCACCACCTTCAGAAACGCTCGTCCAGCATGGCTGAGCGCAGCTTGCATGCGATACACGAGGCGCAGCTTCCGCTCCACATGCAACTCAGGCACCGCTATGCCAACCAGCGCGCCCATCGCCAACTCCTTCTCCACCGTCAATCGAGGTACCAGCGCCACCCCATTCCCGCGCTCCACAAACCGCTTGATCGCCTCCAGCGACGGCAACTCCACCTCCATCTGCAACGGCGTCTTGTGACGCATAAACGTTTGAATCACCTTCTGTCGCAGCGGCGAAGGAACATTATGCGCAACGAACCCCTCGCGCCCCAGTCGCTGGATCGACACACTCCGCACCCCCGCCAGCGCGTGTTGCGGACCTACAACGCAGACCAGTTCATCTCGATACACGACGATCGACCGCACCTGCGGATCTTCCGGCCGGAAGCTGACCACGCCCATCTCCACCGTATGCGACAGCACCTCGTCCGCAATCCGGCTGGCGAGCGAGCGCTGGACGGCCACTTTCACCCGCGGATGCTCGCGCCGGAATGCGTCCAGCACCGGCAGCAGATACAGGCATGTGTACTCATTCGCCGCCAGGCTCAATCGGCCCGTCTGCAGCGACCGCAGATCGACCAGCGCCGCGGTCGCGTCCGTCCTCAGGTTGAGCATCTTCTGCGCATACTCTCGCAGTACCTTCCCCGCATCCGTCAGTGTCCCATCGCGAGAAGTTCGCTCCAGCAGCGTCTCGCCCAACTCCGCCTCCAGCTTCGCGATCACCTGGCTCACCGCCGGCTGTGTGCGATGCAACTTCGCCGCCGCCCGCGAAAAGCTTCGCTCCTCAGCTACCGCCAGAAACGTTTCCAACTGAAACAGATCCACTCCAAGCCTCCTCAACAGCCACGCGACAAGGCTCCCACTCCTGCACTATCCTCAGTCGCGGCGCAACACCTATAGACATATTAGAATTCAGCATACAACTGGCACACTGCATAAGAACGCTTTATGCTCTTTCCAGCGCAGAAAGGTTTACGGCGATGTCCAGCCAGATCGTCTTCTTCGACACCACGCTCCGCGACGGCGAACAATCCCCCGGGTGCACCATGCACCACGCGGAAAAGCTCCGCATGGCCCACCAACTCGCGGCCCTTGGCGTCGATGTCCTCGAAGCGGGCTTCGCAATCGCCTCCGAAGGCGACTCCGCCTCCATCCGCGCCATCGCCTCCGAGGTTCGCGGCCCCCGCATCACCTCCCTCGCCCGCTGCAAGCGCGAGGACATCGAAGCCGCCGCCCGCGCGGTCGAGCCCGCCGCTAAAAACCGCATCCACGTCTTCCTCGCCAGTTCCGACCTCCATCTGCAGGCCAAGCTGCGCATCTCCCGCGAACAGGCCCTCACCCAGGTTGGCGATGCCGTCCGTCTCGCCCGCACCTACGTCGACGACGTCGAGTTCTCCACCGAAGACGGCACCCGCTCCGACCTCGACTTCCTCATTGCCATGGTTCACGTGGCGATTCAGGCAGGAGCCACCACCATCAACATCCCCGACACCGTCGGCTACACCACACCCGCCGAGTACCGCCAGCTCTTCGAAACCGTCCGCGCCCGTGTCGCCGACAGTGACGACATCATCTTCTCCACCCACTGTCACGACGATCTCGGCATGGCCGTCGCCAACACCCTGGCCGGCATCGAGGGCGGCGCGAGACAAGTCGAGTGCACTATCAATGGCATCGGCGAACGCGCCGGCAACGCCGCCCTCGAAGAGATCGCGGCCGCCCTCTCTACCCGCCACGACCGCTACCCGTACACCTCGAACATCGTCATGACGGAGCTCTACCCCACCAGCAAAATGCTCGGCGAAATCATCAGCTTTGCCTGCTCACCCAACAAGGCCGTCGTCGGCAAAAACGCCTTTGCGCACGAGTCCGGCATCCACCAGCACGGCGTCCTCGCCAACCCGCTCACCTACGAAATCATGACCCCCGCCTCGGTCGGCTTCACCGGCCAGAACATCGTCCTCGGCAAGCACTCCGGCCGCCGCGCCCTAGAGCACCGCCTCGGGGAACTCGGCCACAGCCTCTCTCCCGAAGAACTCACCGCCATCTATCACCGGTTCACGGAGCTTGCCGACCACAAAAAATCCATCTACGACCAGGACATCCTTGCGCTGCTCCAACCGGTAGCCGCTGAAGGCGCTTCCATAGAAATACTCTCAACATAGGATCGACATGAAACTCCGAATCGCAATCCTGGCCGGTGACGGCATCGGCCCCGAAGTCACCCGTGAGGCCACCCAGATCCTTCGCGCCGTCGCCGAGTTCGGTGGCCACGACTTCGCCTTCACCGAAGCCCTCATCGGCGGCGTCGCCATTACCGCCGAAGGCACGCCACTGCCCAAGGCCACCATCGAAACCTGCCTCGACTCGGACGCCGTCCTGCTCGGTGCCGTCGGCGACAACAAGTTCAACGCGCTCACCCCCGACAAGCGCCCCGAGGCCGGCCTCCTCCAGATCCGCCAGGAGCTCGGCGGCTTCGCCAACCTCCGCCCATCGGTCGCCTACCCCGCCCTAGCCGAGAACTCCCCGCTGCGCCCCGAAGTCACCAAAGACGTTGACATCCTCTTTGTCCGCGAGCTCCTCGGCGGCCTCTACTTCGGCCAGCCTCGATCATGGAATAAAGAAACGAACGAAGCCATCAACACCATGCGCTACACCCGCGACGAAGTCCTCCGCGTCGCGCACGTCGCCTTCCAGCTCGCCCACGGCCGCCGCAAGAAGCTCACCTCCGTCGACAAGGCCAACGTGCTCGAATGCTCCCAGCTCTGGCGCGCCACTGTCGACAGCCTCAAGCCCGCATACCCCGACGTGACCGTCGAGCATCAACTCGTCGACTCCATGGCCATGCACCTCATGAATATCCCCCGGAACTTCGACGTCGTGCTCACCGAAAACCTCTTCGGTGACATCCTCTCCGACGAGTCTGGCGTCATCACCGGCTCCCTCGGCATGTTGCCTTCAGCCACCGTCGGCGGCAAGGTCAACCTGTACGAGCCCGTCCACGGCTCCGCACCCGATATTGCCGGCACCGGAAAAGCCAACCCGCTCGGCGCGATTCTCACCGTCGCCATGTTGCTTCGCCACAGCGCCGGCCTGCAACACGAAGCGCAAGCGATTGAGACCGCCGTCGCCTCTGTGCTCCACGCAGGCCACCGCACCGCGGACATCGCCCGCGGCAACTCCGCCGCCAATGTGACAACCCAGCAAATGGGCAAACTCGTCCACGAAGCCGTCGCCCAGTCGCTCGACCGACAGCAATCCATGCACGGCGTCTAGGCCCCCGATAGTGTCATCCTTCGCGTAGCGAAGGATTTGCTCCTGCTTTGAAGTTGCTTGTCTCCCGGATCATCCATGCGCACCCTCTTTCAACTCGCCGCTACGATCCTTCTCATCACGGCCGCGACCACCCAGGCCCAGATCACCAACCCCGACAAGCTTGTCGCGCCTCCGCCCCGTAATCCCGTCCTCCCGCGCCCGCAAGCCGAAGCCGATCTCCAATGGCTCTGGCAATACGCAACGCCCGCCCCGATCGGCGACAAAGCCGCTCTCGAAGCAGACGCCCGCTTCCCGGCCCTGCTCCGCGACAACCTCAAAGCGCCGCAAGCCATGTGGGGCATAGGCGTCCCTCTCTCCGACGCCGCCCGTATCTTCCTGGCCGGCCAGGGCGCCGCCGTCTCCACCGACAACCGGCACCTTACCCTCACTGGCTGCGTCGTCGATCACTGCGCCCAGCGCGGCCTCCTTTGGATCGACCTCGGCGAACGCAATCCCCTCCTGGTCTTCGCCGCGCTCCGCTGGAACGAGCAGACCCGCGCCGCCGACGAGCCCAATGCCCCCTTCACGCTCTGGCTCTTCCCCTCCCGCACCATCGACCCCCACCAGCTTCCTGCCGCACTCCGGCAGTCCCTCGCCGCGTTCACCGCCGCCTGTCCCTCGTCAACCATCACCTCCACCATCGTCGTCGATCCCGACGGCATCCCGCACGTCCTCGGCTCTCTTGAGTCGGGCGTACAACCCGCTCTCTGCAACCCCAGCACAGGACCAAAGCTATGAGCATTGAAACCGTACAGCCCCTCGCCCCCCGCACCATGTTCGAGAAAGTCTGGCAGCAGCACGTCGTCGTGGAGCCGGCCGGCGAGCCCACCATCCTCTACATCGACCTCCAGCTCGTCCACGAAGTCACGTCGCCGCAGGCGTTTGAAGGCCTCCGCCTGACGGGCCGCCCGCTTCGCCGTCCCGACCGCCACATCGCCACCGTCGACCACAATGTCCCCACCACCAGCATCGACGACCGCCTCCACATCACCGACCAGATCGCCAACGCGCAGGTCAACGCGCTGCGCAAAAACTGCGCCGAGTACGGCGTCGAGTTCTTCGACGTCCAGGACCGCTCGCAGGGCATCGTCCACATGATCGGCCCCGAGCTCGGAGCCACCAAGCCCGGCATGACCATCGTCTGCGGCGATTCGCACACCTCAACACACGGCGCCTTCGGCGCGCTCGCGTTCGGCATTGGGACCAGCGAAGTCGAACACGTCATGGCCACCCAGACCCTTCCCCAGGACAAGCCAAAAACCTTCCGCATCAACGTCGAAGGCGAACTCCCCTTCGGCGTCACCGCCAAGGACGTCATCCTCCACATCATCGGGCGTATAGGCACCGACGGCGCCACCGGCCACGTCGTCGAGTACACCGGCTCCGCCATCCGCGCGCTCTCCATGGAAGGTCGCATGACCATCTGCAACATGAGCATCGAAGCCGGTGCCCGCGCCGGTATGATCGCCCCCGACGCCACCACCTTCGCATACCTCAAAGGCCGCCGCTTCTCCCCCGGCACCCCGCCCACCAACCTCGATGGTCGTCCGGCAGCCACAGGCGTTGGTCACACCACGGACGACTACGAGGCACAGTGGAACCTCGCCGTCCAAAACTGGGCCGCCCTCGTCACCGACACCGATGCCACCTTCGACCGCGAACTCACAATCAACGCCGCCGACATCAAGCCGACGGTTACCTGGGGCACTTCCCCCGGTATGGTCACCACCATCGACAGCCGCGTCCCCACGCTCGCCGACGCCCCCACCGAAGCCGACCAGAAGTCCTACGCCCGCGCCTTCGAGTACATGGGGCTCGAACCCAATACGCCGATCGAAGACATCAGCGTCGACGCGGTCTTCCTCGGCTCCTGCACCAACGGCCGCATCGAAGACCTCCGCGCCGCCGCGCACATCGTCCGCGGCCATCATGTCGCCACCACGGTCCGCGCCATGGTCGTCCCCGGCAGCCAGGCCGTCAAGCGCCAGGCCGAAGCAGAAGGCCTCGACCAGGTCTTCAAAACCGCCGGCTTTGAGTGGCGCGAACCCGGCTGCTCCATGTGCCTCGGCATGAACCCCGACATCCTCGCCCCGGGCGAACGTTGCGCCAGCACCAGCAACCGCAACTTCGAAGGCCGCCAGGGCCGCGGAGGCCGTACCCACCTACTCTCCCCCGCGATGGCCGCAGCAGCCGCCATCACCGGCCACCTCACCGACGTTCGTACATGGAAGTTCGACACCACCCCAGCAACCTTGGAATCCACACTCATGATCGTCGAAGGCGGAAGCGCATAGACAACCTCTGCTCCAAACGCTGAAGGCGCGACGACATACCAGCCTGGGCCGAAGGCCTAGGTAAAGGCACACCAAGAGTTCAAGGGCTGAAGGCCCGACACATAACTTTCCACGGAGCACGCAACCTCATGACACCAATCAATACATTGACCTCGACCGCGGCGCCCTTACCCTTGCCGAACATCGACACCGACCAGATCATCCCCAAGCAATTCCTCAAACGCATCGAGCGCACCGGCTACGGCGACTTCCTCTTCTACGACTGGCGCCGCATCCAGGAAGGCCCCGACACCGGAAAACCGCAGCCCGACTTCGTCCTCAATAAACCGGAATACAAAGCCGCCGAAATCCTTATCGCCGAAAAGAACTTCGGCTGCGGATCCTCCCGCGAACACGCCGCCTGGGCCATCGCTCAGTACGGCTTCCGCGCCGTCATCGCGCCGAGCTTCGCCGACATCTTCTACTCCAACGCCGGCAAGAACGGCCTCATCCTCGCCCGCCTCACCGACGCCGAAGTCGAAACCCTCATCCAGCGCAGCACCGCCAACCCGCAACACAGAATCACTATCAACCTCGAAGCCCAAACCGTGACCGACACCGAAGGCTTCCACGCCCACTTCGACATCGACCCCTTCCGCAAGCACTGCCTCCTCAACGGCCTCGACGACATCGGCCTCACCCTCCTCCACACCGACGCCCTCAACGTCTACGAAGCCAAACACAACGCCCAATTCTGGCTTGCCCCCAAAGCGCCAACCACCACGGAGACTCTCCCCCGATGAAAATCCTGAAGCTTGCCAGCACCTTCCTCCCCCTTCTGCTCGCTGCCACCTTGTTCGCGGAAGACAAGCCCGCAGTCGCGGCTGCACCCCTGCCCGCACTCCTTTCCACAGCAACAAAAGTCTTCATTTCGAACGCCGGCGAGCAGGACAACATCGACTGCCTCCGCGCCTATAACGAGTTCTATGCAGGAGTGGTCGCGACGAATCGTCTAAGACCCGTACTCAACCCATCTGACGCCGAACTCATCCTCGAACTGCGTTACGTCATCCAGGTTGGTGCCACGTATGGAAACAGCAACGGCAGCAGCTCGAAGGAAGCGCGCCAGTTCCGTCTCTCCTTCATCGATCCGAAGACCCACACGATCCTTTGGACAATCGTCGAAGCTGAAAACTCAGCCCGCTTCAAATCCAACCGCGACAAAAACCTCGACAGCGCCATGTCCGCCCTTCTTGAGGACCTGACAAATTTAACCGTCAACGCCACGCCTGCTCAAAGCAAACAGATGCACGCGATCAAGTAGCAGGACCGCGACGACCATACATTTGCCTCAACCAAGCGCCTACGGCCCGACACATAAACGCCGACCGTAACCCCAACCACCAACACCATGCGCAAACATCTCCAACCCGCCACCTTCCTCGCCACCCTCGCACTCCTCTGCGTCGCCGGCTGCAAGACCGCGCCCACCCCGTCCGCCACCCCCACGGCCACGCCCAAACCCACCCTCATGGACGCCACCGCCCGCACTTCCTCCATCGCCAAGGCCACGCAGCACCCGGCCTTCAAAGTCCTCCTCCAAAAAACCGACGTCCCCACCATCCTCGTCGTCGCGGAAGACACCACCGACGACCAACTCACCAGCCTGCTCTGGTATCTCCGCATCCAGACCCGCGACGGCAAGCTGAAAGCCCTTGGCATCCACCCCACCACCGTCACCTTCGGGACACCCAGCTACTCCACCGGAGAGCTCAACATCTACCGCGGCACCCGCTGCGCCAGCGAGATGTACACCACCAGCGGCCCCGACCCCTGCGGCCCCAGCATCCACAAGTCCGCCGCCTACCACTGGGGCGAAGGCGGCGACCCGCGCGCCGACAGCGCCAGCATCAAGCGCCAGAGCGGTTCCGACGACATCCTCTTCACCAACGCCGACGGCTTCCAGACCGACGCCGAAGCCCGCACCGACCCCACCGGCACCCTCCACAAAGCCGCCCGCGCCCGCATCCAGTACGCCACCACCCAGAACGCCAAGGCCACCAAACAGCACACCGACTTCCGCTTCGCCGTAACCGAACCGGACACCCAGCTCCGCATCGTCTCCTACCAACTCGCCACCGATGAAGGGCGCACTTCCTTCCTCAAACAGTTCCTCACCCTCGAGCAGGACCACCTCTGCCCGTTGGCCTTCACGTCCCTTCAACTCGGCGCTCTGGGAGCCCCGGCTACGACCTACCCGATCCCCTGCAACCCATGATGTCTACCCTTGTCATCTTTCGCGAAGAGGAGAACCCGCCTCTCGCCCGCGGCAGCAAACGGATTGGCAGAGTCTCCGAACCTGCTCATCACGCCAGAAAATAAACGGGGCTCTAGCCCCTGAGGTCACGTTCAAGAATGAGCACACCCGGCAAGACAAACTCCATCGCCCTCACCGAGGGCCCGTCCCGCGCCGCCGCCCGCTCCTACCTGCGCGGCGTCGGCTTCAGCAAAGCAGACCTCGCCAAGCCCATCATCGGCATCGCCAATACCTGGACCGAGATCGGCCCCTGCAACTTCCATCTCCGCCAGGTCGCCGAGGCCGTCAAGCAAGGCATCCGCGAGGCCGGCGGTACACCCATGGAGTTCAACACCGTCACCATCTCGGACGGCATCACCATGGGCACCGAAGGCATGAAGGCCTCGCTGATTTCCAGAGAAGTCATCGCGGACTCTATCGAGCTCGTCGCCCGCGGCAACTCCTTCGACGGCCTCGTCTGCATCGCCGGCTGCGACAAGAACATGCCCGCCGCCATCATGGCGCTCGCCCGCCTCGACATCCCCGGCCTCATGCTCTACGGCGGCAGCATCGCCCCGGGCAAGCTCTCGCAGCCCGACGGCACCGTAAAGGAGATCACCATCCTTCAGGTCTTCGAAGGCATGGGAGCCCACGCCGCGGGCACCATCAACGACGAGCAACTCGAAGCTCTCGAAGCCACCGCCTGCCCCGGCCCCGGCGCCTGCGGAGGCCAGTTCACCGCCAACACCATGGCCATGGCCGGCGAGTTCCTTGGCATCTCCCCCATCCAGATCACCGGCGTCCCCGCCATGTCCGCTGAAAAGCACGAGGCCTCCCGCGAAGCCGGGCGCATCGTTATGGACCTCGCCCGCGCCGGCCTCACGCCGTCAAAAATCGTTACCCGCGAAGCTATCGTCAACGCCTACGTCTCCGCCTGCGCTTCTGGCGGCAGCACCAACGTCGTTCTGCATCTGCTCGCCATTGCGCGCGAGTTCAACATTCCCTTCACCATCGACGACTTCAACGCCATCTCCGACCGCACGCCCCACATCTGCGACCTCTCCCCCGGCGGCACCTACGTGGCGAAAGATTATCAAGATGCAGGCGGCAGCCGCCTCCTCGCCAGGCGCCTCCTCGACGCGGGCCTCATCGACGGCACACAGCTCACCGTCACTGCGCGGACATTGGCCGAAGAAGCCGCCGACGCCGTCGAAACCCCCAATCAGCCCGTCATCCACACCATCGACAAGCCCCTCAAGGCCACCGGCGGCCTCGTCATCCTCAAGGGCAACCTCGCCCCCGAGGGCTGCGTGGTCAAGGTCGCCGGCCATGAGCGCATCCTGCACACCGGCCCGGCGCGGGTGTTTGAAAGCGAAGGCGCCTGCCACGCCGCCGTCGAAGCCGGAAAGATCAATCCCAACGACGTCTGCGTCATCCGCTACGAAGGCCCACGCGGCGGCCCCGGCATGCGCGAAATGCTAGCCGTCACGGCCGCCATCAAAGGCATCCCCGCCCTCTCGGAAACGGTCGCGCTGCTTACCGATGGCCGCTTCTCCGGCGCCACCCGCGGCCTCATGGTAGGCCACGTCTCCCCCGAAGCCCAGCTAGGCGGCCCCATCGCCGCCGTCCGCGAAGGCGACACCATCACCTTCGACATCGCCAACCGCACCCTCACCCTCAACGTCAGCGACGAAGAAATCGCCACCCGCCTAACCAACTTCAAACCCCGCGAAATCCCCTACAAACGCGGCGTCTTCTTCAAATACGCCAACTCCGTAAGCAGCGCCAGCGAAGGAGCCGTCACCACCTAACCCTTTGCGGGCCGAAGGCCGCTATCACTAGCCTTTGAGGGCCGAAGGCCCGCCAGCATAACAGCCTAGGCCGAAGGCCTAGGTCCGGCCAACAACAATTCCAAGGGCTGAAAGCCCGCGGCAAAACCCGGCACACCGTCCATCGAATACATAACCTCAACCCGAACATGTCGCCCGCCGAACGCGCTTGACCGCAACCCAACCACAACGCCCCTCGAATGCAAACGATCTCAACCCCAGACATACCGCTCATCGAACGCCACATGATACTTAGTCAACAACGCGCGAAACTCCTCCTCAAACGACCGCTTCCGGTGGTGCTCCGCCTGCCCGTCGATGTACCGCACCAACGCGTCCAAATCTGCCGGACCCACCGAAAACAATCCATAACCACGCTGCCACGCAAATCCACCATGATGTTGCTTCATCCACAACGACGACGCACTCTTCATCTCGGACACAACGGTCGCCGCATCCTTCGTCACCGCCAAACGCATGGCGACATGAACATGATCGGCCACCCCACCCACGCGAAAACACTCACACCCAAACGTGCGCACCACGCCTGCGATGAATCCATGCAACTCCGTCAAGACCTCGTCGGCGATGGTCGGCTCCCGGTCTTTCGTGCTGAAAATGACATGCACAAGATTCAAACTCAACGATTGCGCCATACAAATGATTATGCCTCGGGCTTTCAGCCCTCCCCAACATTTACCACCGCTAACCTAGGCCTTCGGCCTAGGCTGTTATGCCCTCGGGCCTTCGGCCCTTACGATCAAGGCCACGGGTCGCTTTCCCGGCCTCCAACAGCCACCCACAACCACTACATACCCCAACGCCAGGCCGCACCGCCACAAACGCAAGGGCCGAAGGCCCGCCAACATCACAGCCTGGGCCGAAGGCCTAGGTACACCATCCACCATGAACAAGAGGGCTGAAAGCCCGAAGCATTACAGCCTGGGCCGAAGGCCTAGGTACACCATCCACCATGAACAAGAGGGCTGGAAGCCCGAAGCATTACAGCCTAGGCCGAAGGCCTAGGTACGACATCCACAACAGATCAGAGGGCTGAAAGCCCGACACAAGAAGTACCAGAACGAACCGGGCTTTAGCCCCTGAGGTACGGACGATGAGTTTGCCAGCCGAAGACTATTACACCGTGATAACAGGCCTTGCTGGCGGCTTGTCGTACCTCATCCTTGGAATATTCATGACCTACTTCGCAAAGACTTGGCCAACTATTATCTTCCTCAAAGTCACAACGCTGGCCAAGCGTGCTGAACGGATCGGACTCACATCTGGAAACCTCAAAGTTATCCGAGCAGTTGGAATCCTTTTCATAATCCTATCTGTACTTATTTTGATATCTGCAGCACAGCACTTTCTTTGGATCCAAGAAATCGAGCCCCTTTCATGACAAAAAACTCTGTGAACACCAACAACACCCACCCCACCTTAACCGGCGCCGAAATCCTCTGGGCCACCCTTGCCGGCGAAGGCACCACCACCGTCTTCGGCTACCCCGGCGGCGCCATCCTCCCCATCTACGACGCCCTTCGCAAGTTCCCCACCATCCACCACATCCTCGTCCGCCACGAGCAGGGCGCAAGCCACATGGCCGACGGCTACGCCCGCGCGTCTGGTAGACCGGGTGTGTGCATGGCTACCAGCGGCCCCGGTGCCACCAACCTCGTCACCGGGCTCGCCACGGCCATGCTGGACAGCATTCCAATGATCGCCATCACCGGCCAGGTGTCTTC
This sequence comes from Terriglobales bacterium, assembly GCA_038230455.1. Taxonomy (GTDB): domain Bacteria; phylum Acidobacteriota; class Terriglobia; order Terriglobales; family Acidobacteriaceae; genus Granulicella. The sequence goes on along the minus strand of JBBRNF010000008.1, from coordinate 29,209 downwards.
CAAAGTCCTGGGCTCCGACGCGTTTCAGGAAGTCGACATCACCGGCATCACGCTCCCCATCACCAAGCACAACTTCCTCGTCACCCGCGCCGAAGACATCGCCGCCACCGTCCGCCTAGCCTTTCAGATAGCGACAAGCGGCCGCCCCGGCCCCGTCCTCATCGACATCACCAAGGACGCGCAGCAGGCCACCGCACCCTTCTCCTTCGAAGCCGCCGCCCCCAAACCCTACCGCCCCCACCCCATGCTCCGCGCCGAGTCGTCCTCCATCCGCGAAGCCATCGCCCTCATCCGCGCCAGCAAGAAGCCCGTCATCCTCGCCGGCCACGGCATCGTCGAGTCCGGCGCCGAAGCCGAGGTCCTCGCCTTTGCCGAGTCGCAAGGCATCCCCATCGCCACCACGCTCCTGGGCCTCGGCTGCATTCCCGCCGCGCATCCACTCCAGCTCGGGATGATGGGCATGCACGGCGAATCCTGGGTCAACAACGCCATCCAGCAGGCCGACCTCCTGCTCGCCTTCGGCATGCGCTTTGACGACCGCGTCACCGGCAACCTCGCCAAGTACGCACCCAATGCGAAGAAGCTCCACATCGACATCGACCCCAGCGAAATCAACAAAAACGTCCGCGCCGACGTCGCCCTCATCGGCGACCTCAAGGGCGTCTTGCAGTTGCTCTTGCCCTTACTAACAACTAACAACCAACAACTAACAACCCCCTCCCCCTGGCTCCAGGAAATCAACGCCTCCAAAGGCACCGCTGCTGTCCGCGACATCATCAACCTCCCCGACAATGGCCACCTCTACGCCGCACATGTCATCCACGACATCTGGCGCGAAGCCCAGGCCGCAGGCCGCCTCGAACAGACCCTCATCGTCACCGACGTAGGCCAGCACCAGATGTGGGAAGCGCAATACTTCAAGCACGAAGCTCCGCGCTCCCTCGTCACCTCCGGCGGCCTCGGCACCATGGGCTTCGCGCTCCCCGCGGCCATCGGCGCAAAGGTCGCCTGCCCCGACAAAGACGTCTGGGTCATCGCGGGCGACGGCGGCTTCCAGATGACCGCCGCCGAGCTTTCCACCATCGTCCAGGAAGGCCTGGCTATCAACATCGCCGTCATCAACAACGGCTTCCTTGGCATGGTGCGCCAGTGGCAAGAGACCTTCTACGACAAAAACTACTCCGCCTCTCCCATCCTGTCTCCGGATTTCGTGAAGCTCGCGGGCGCCCACGGCATAGCCGGAGCGCACGTCAGCGCGCGCGCCGACGTAACCCCCACCGTCACCCACGCCCGCACCTCGGGCAAGCCCTTCCTCATCAACTTCCAGGTAGAAAAAGAAGACGGCGTCTACCCCATGATCGCCCCCGGCGCCGCCCTCCACGAAATGGTCCGCCGCCCCACCCACGACCCCCTGCTGGAAACCGCGGAGGACGAATGAAACTCATTGAGATAGAGCGACTCCGAAGTTACACAGACAAACTCGTGCGACTCGAAGCACACGACGGTGAAGTAATGGTTGTGAAGGTGCATACGATGCAGGACGAGTATCAAGACTTTATCTACGACATAGTCTCTACGAATCGGGAATCCAAATACACGCAGCCTCTCACTTTATCGGCTTATGTGATGCGATACGACGATGTTCTTTCTTTCGACCTAAACGAATGAATCCTTGCAGGATGGTCACAAACGCTTAGCGCCAACGGCGCGTCCTCATACCAGCCTGGGGCAAAGCCCTAGGTAAATTGCAACCCCAAACCCGAGGGCTGAAGGCCCGACTCATAACTGCTAATCCCAAACATATTTCTCATCGAACGCCACATGATACTTCTCGAAAAACGCACGCATCTCTTCTTGAAAATCCCGCTTGCGGTGGTGCGCCTCCTGCCGCTCGATGTACAGAATCAACGCTCCCGCCTCCGCTGGACTGACGGAAAATGCCCCATACCCGCGCTGCCACGAAAACGCGTCAACACCCTGAACCTTCATCCACTTCGACGAAGTGGTCTTCAACTCCTCCACCAGCTTTGCCAAGCTCTTCGTCGGATGCAAACGGACGGCGAGATGCACATGGTCGGCCACACCCCCGACTCGAAGACAATCGCATTTCCTATCGCGCACAACTGTCGCAAGATATCCATGCAACCCGCTCCTCACATTCTCCTTCAGCAATGGACGGCGATCCTTCGTACTGAAGACGATATGGACCAGCATGAAACTCAACGACTGGGGCATGGCGGCCAGTATAGCTCGGGCCTTCAGCCCGCAAACTGCCTCCGCGTGGAGACCTGGGGCGTTGCCCCAGGCTACGGTATCTCGGGCCTGCAGCCCGAAGCACTTTGCCAGAATCCTGCGTGCGGTTTCCTCCGTTGCGCATCGCTCTCCCTAATCTCTAATCTCTAATCCCTCATCTCTGTTTCCTAATCCCTGCTTTCATGCCCACCACACTCCAACTCGCCACCCCTCGCCTCACGCTCCGCCCCTGGCACTCCCGCGACCGCATCCCCTTCGCCGCGATGAACGCCGACCCCATCGTCATGACCTACTTCGCCGCTCCCATGACCACCGCCGAAACCGACTTATCCATCGACCGTTACAACCTCCAACTCGCCCGCGACGGCTTCACCATGTTTGCCGCCGAAGAAACCTCCACCGGCGACTTCATCGGCACGATCGGCATGCAGATTATGCGCGACACGATCCCGAACCTGCCGCAGCCCGCCATCGAAATCGGCTGGCGCCTCCGCCGCGCCTCCCACCACCTTGGCTTCGCCACCGAAGGCGCCCGCGCCGTCATCGACCACGCCTTCCAGAAACTTCATCTGCCCGGCCTCGTCGCCATCACCGCAACCGGCAACGCCGCATCCCGCCATGTCATGCACAAGCTCGACATGACCCACCACCCCCACCTCGACTTTGATCACCCTCGCATGCCCACCGGCCACCCCCATCAGCGCCACGTCCTCTACACTCTCCTCAACCCACTTACGACGAATGGCTGACACCCTCAAAATGCCCATGCCCCATAGCCTGCCCAATCCAGCTTCATCGGTACTCAACCGCATACGACCCACATTCGTCTGGGCCTGCCTTTTCGCTGCCACACTCCTCGCGCCACAACTGCTCCGCGCGCAAGGGCCGCCGCCGTGCCCTCCCCCGAACGGCCACATCTCCATCGACTCCGGCACCTACAGCTCGCAGCCCGGCGTCACCTTCAAACTCCGCCACTTTACCGGCGCGCTCGTCCCACAGGGCCGCACCGCGCCGCTCTGCTATCTGAAACAAACGCTGCTGGCGCGCGCCGAAATCTACGTCACGGACGCGAGCCTCACCGAAGTATTCTCCAGCAAGCTCGCAGCGAGCGGAAGCAAGATCAAAGACTTCAAAGTCGTCAACGCTCCCGGCGAAGTCACCCTGTCCGGCAAGATCGTCAAAGTCATCCCTATCAATTTCACGGTCAAGGGTCCCGTCACCACCGACGGAACCGTGCTCATGCTCCACGCTGACAAAATCAGCGCGGACGGCATTCCCGTCAAGGCGCTTCTCGGCCTGATCGGAGAGCACCTCAGCGCTTTGCTCAGCATGAAAGGAGTCGGTGGCGTGACCGTCGAAGAAAACACCCTCAAGTTCGCTCCCGAAAAAATAGCGCACCTCATCGGTCACATACAGTCGGTCGAATCGACCGAGGCCGGTCTTATCCTTCGTTACGGACCCTCAGGTTCCGTCCTGCGCCGCCGCCGTGCCGCATCAAGGGCCCCCGTGCATCCGTCCCCGAGCCCCGTGACCAAACCCGCCGCCACACCAGGCAAGGAGTAGCTCCATGCTGCACACCTTCGTTGCTCTCGTCGAAGACAAGCCCGGCGTCCTCACCCGCGTCGCCTCTCTCTTCCGCCGTCTCAACATCAACATCGTCTCGCTCACCGTCGGCGAATCCGAGCGCACCGACACCTCCCGCATGACCATCGTCTGCGAGGCACCGGAAAACTCCGCTCATCGCATCAAGGCCTCACTCTACAAGCTCGAAACCACGGTGCACGTCGACGAGGTCAACCGTGCCGAAGCCGTCGTCCGCGAGCTCTGCCTGATCAAGGTCGCTGCCGGCCCCTCGCAACCTCACGGTGCACAATCGCGCTCGCAGATCTTCGAGCTCGCCAACGTCTTCCGCGCCCGCGTCGTCGATCTCGCCCCCGAGTCCATCATGCTCGAAATGACCGGCTCCGCCTCCAAGATCGAAGGCCTCCTCCAGGTCCTCCGCGAAAGCGGTTACGAAGTCCTCGAAGTCTCCCGCACTGGCCGCATGGCGATGCGCCGCGGCCACCACACCAGCCGCGTCCTCAAAGCCCTCGGCACCAAATCCGCGCAGGGAGAAGAGGGCCCCGACCTCCTCGACCTCGACCCCGGCGCCCTCCCCGAACAAGAAACTCTCCCTAACGAATTCGAGGACCACGACGCATGACGCTAACCACCAGACGCACCCTGCTCAAGACTGGCGCCTCGCTCTCGGCGGCTGCGTTGACCACCCGCGTCGCACGTGCCTTGCCAACGCCTGCCGCACCCTTCCACCAACTCGGCTACGCCCAGGTCAAGCTCCTCAACGGCCCCATGAGCGAGCAGTTCGACCACAATCACGCGCTCTTTCTCGCGCTCGACAACGACCGCCTCCTCAAGCCCCTCCGCCAGCTCATAGGCCAGCCCGCGCCCGGCGAAGACATGGGCGGATGGTACACGCCCTCGCCGCTCTTCGACCCGCCCCGGAACATGACCGGCTACATCCCCGGACACAGTTTCGGACAGTACCTGTCCGGCCTCTCGCGCGCCTACGCCGTCACCGGAGATGCAGCCACGCAATCCAAAATCCACGCGCTCGTGCGCGGCTTCGCGGCCACCGTCTCAACAAAATTCTACGAAGGCTACTGTCTTCCCTGCTACACATTCGAGAAGACCATGTGCGGCCTCGTCGATGCCCACCAGTTCGCCCGCGACCCCATCGCTCTGCAAGTCCTCAACCACGCCACCGACGCCGTCCTTCCCTGGCTGCCCGACCACGCCCTCACCCGCGCCGAGATGCGCGCCCGCCCGCACCCCAACGAGGCCTACACCTGGGACGAGCCCTATACCCTTCCCGAAAACTTCTACATCGCCTACACCCGCGGAGCAGGGACCCGCTACCGCACGCTCGCCCGTCGCTACCTCCAGGACCGCACCTTCTTCAACCCCCTCGCGGAAGGCCGCAACGTGCTTCCCGGCGAGCACGCTTACTCGCACGTCAATGCGCTCAACTCCGCCATGCAGGCGTACTTCGTCGACGGCAGCCAGCCGCATCTCGAAGCCGCGCGCAACGGCTTCCGCTACGTCCAGCAGCAGAGCTTCGCCACCGGCGGCTGGGGCCCGAACGAAGGCTTTCAGAAGCCCGACACCGCGGACCTCGCCAACTCGCTCACCCACACCCACAACAGCTTCGAAACCCCCTGCGGAGCCTACGGACACTTCAAAATCGCTCGCAACCTGCTCTGCGCCACAGGTGACAGTGCGTACGGCGACAGCATGGAGACGATCCTCTACAACACCATTCTCGGCGCGCGCCCCATCCAGCCCGACGGCACCACCTTCTACTACTCCGACTACAACAATGACGCCCGCAAATCCGACTACGAACAGAAGTGGCCGTGCTGCTCCGGCACCTTCCCCCAGCTCACAGCCGACTACGGCATCAGCACCTTCCTCGCGTCGCCGCAGGGTCTCGCGGTCAACCTCTACACGCCAGCGCGTGTCACGTGGAAACAGGGCTCCGCGCGCGTCACGCTCACGCAATCACACAGCTATCCCCTGAACGGCGACATCACGTTTGCGATTGGCACAGATCGTAGTGAGCGCTTCAAGCTGCAGCTCCGCATCCCAGCCTGGGCAGACTCCGCCACCAGTGTCAGCATCAATGGCCGCGCCACACCCACGCCGCCGCCGCAGCCCGGCACATGGCTCACACTCGATCGCCAATGGCATAACGGCGACCGCGTTGAGCTGTCGCTATCCATGCCGCTGCGCCTCATCCCGCTCGATGCCACGCACCCGAACCTCGTCGCCCTCGCCGTTGGCCCCGTCGTTCTATTCGCAATAAACCCCTCGCCAACGAACTTGACCCGGCAACAACTGCTCTCTGCCACGCGCCTTTCCTCAAACTCGGCCGAGTGGCGCGTCCCGGCGGCAGGGGAAAACGTTCGCATGCTACCCTTCGCCGCAATCTCGACCGAGCGCTACAGGCTGTACCACCAGATCTGACCGCAAACTTTCCATCACTCGCTACACTGAATACGAAAGAAGGATTCGACCCTCATGGCAAAGACCTACCACGACGCAGACGCAGACCTCTCCCTCATCCAGGCAAAAAAGGTCGCCATCATCGGCTACGGCTCGCAGGGCCACGCCCACGCCCTGAACCTCAAAGACTCCGGCGTCGACGTCCGCGTCGGCCTCCGCGCCGGCTCTCCGGGTGTCAAAAAGGCCGAGCTCGTCGGCCTCCACGTCATGTCCGTCGCCGACGCCGCCGTCTGGGCCGACACCATCATGGTCCTCGTCCCTGACCAGACCGCCGCCAGGGTCTACAAGGAAATCGAACCCGGATTGACAGAGGGCAAAACCCTCATGTTCGCGCACGGCTTCAACATTCGTTTCCGCACCATCACACCGCCTGCCGGAGTCGACGTTTCCCTCGTCGCACCCAAGTCCCCCGGACACCGCGTCCGTGAAGTCTTCACCGAGGGTGGCGGCGTCCCGGGCCTGGTCGCCGTGGAGCAGGATGCCAGCGGGCAAGCCCTCGCCAACGCGCTCAGCTACGCCAAGGGCATCGGCTGCACCCGCGCCGGCGTACTCCAGACCACCTTCACCGAAGAAACCGAAACCGACCTCTTCGGCGAGCAGGCCGTACTTTGCGGCGGCACCTCAGCCCTCGTCAAAGCGGGCTTCGAGACCCTGGTTGAAGCCGGTTACCAGCCCGAGCTCGCCTACTTCGAAGTGCTCCACGAGCTCAAACTTATCGTCGACCTCATGTACCGCGGCGGCCTCGAATACATGCGCCACTCCATCTCCGACACCGCCGAATGGGGAGACTACGTTGCCGGCCCGCGGATCGTCACCCCAGACGTCAAGCTCGCCATGAAGTCCCTGCTCACCGACATCCAGGACGGCACCTTCGCAAAGAAGTTCATCGAAGAAAACGAAACCGGCCGCCACGAGTTCGCCCGCATCCGCAAGGAGGAAGCCGCGCACCCGCTCGAGAAGGTCGGTGCCGACCTTCGCAAAGCCATGCCCTTCCTCGACCCCGTCAAGGTCGTCGACGGCAACGTGGTCAAAGCCTGAGAACCCCGACAACAAAAGCCTCTCAACCACAACCCGCCCGACCAACCCACGCGCGCTTATAACCGGAAAGAGCAGGGGCCTTCAGGCCCCTGACTCTCTCTCCAAAACGGCTCTGGCACAGGACCCGGCCGACCGGGCGGACGCCATACGCACCGTATTCCTTACCCCGCGGAACCTCTCCCCCACTCCCACCGTATATCTCGACCATGCGCTACCTGCGCCACATCCTCATTGCGTTCGCCTTCTTATGGCCCTGCCTGCTCGCCTTCACGCAGCCGCCCTTGCCCACGCCGGACGGCCCACTCACCGCCCAGGCCATCATGGCCCGCGTTGCCGCCCATCAGGACGCCGCCGAAATCGAGCGCTCGCACTACGTCTACCTCCAGCACGCCCGCGTCACCTCGCACAAAGGCAAGACGGTCCTTTGCGAAGAAACTACCGACTCCCGCGTCACGCCCACCGGCAACGCCTCCCGCCAGCAACTCCTCAAGCTCGAGGGCCGCTACCTCCTCAAGGGCCACTACGTGACCTACACGCAACCCCTCAAGGACGACCACTCCGACGAGCAAGGCATCCATTTCTCCACCGGAGACGACGATTCGGATCGCGTACTGGTCGAAGACATGCGCCGCAGCTTCACCAACAACAGCTCGCACCAGTCCAAAGACGGCTTCGACGCGGACCTCTTCCCCCTCACCACCCGCTCGCTCCAGAACGAGGACTTCACCCTGCTCGGTCGCGAGCGTCTCAACCATCGCGACGTCTTTCACATCACTTTCCGCCCCAAAGACAAATCGGACTTCAACTGGAAGGGTGACGCCTTCATCGACTGCACGGCCTTCCAGCCTGTCCTGGTGCACACCAGCCTGTCGCGCAACATTCCCTTCGCGGTCCGTGCCCTGCTCGGCACCAGCGTTCCCGGTCTTGGTTTCTCCATCGCCTACGCCCCGCAGGCCGATGGTGTCTGGTTCCCTACCAGCTTCGGCACCGAGTTCAAAATCAAGGTCCTCTTCTTCTTCCACCGCACGCTCACGGTGTCGGCTGAAAACCACTCCTTCGAAAAGACTCACGTCACCTCCACCATCCTCGACGCCATCTCCACCTCCGGCGACCCCATCCCTCCAAACGGTGCGACTACGACCGCACAGCCGACCCCCAATAGCTCCCCCACATCAAAACCGACTCCTCAATAACCCCTCATCCTTCGCACCACTTAAACCAGTCAACCTTCACACCTTCCAGCCTTGTCATCCTTCGGCGAAGGCGGAGGCCAGCTTCTCGCCCTTGCCGTTGCCTGTTTCTCCTCAGTCGGCCTTATCCCTCCCGCACGCTCGAACTAGCAACACCACCCACCTCCTCCATCCGCATCCAAATCTCATGCGTCCGTTTCCCACCTTCGCGACCTTCGCCCTCGCCCTCCTTCCGGTTGCACGAGCCCAGACTCCGCCCCTGTCTTCCCTCGATTCGCTGCGCGACCGCGCCCGGCCCCTGCTCCTCTTCGCCCCCCGCCCCAATGACCCGCAGCTGCGCATCCAGCTCCGAAACCTCCAGCACGCCGCCCCAGCCGTCACCGAGCGCGACATCATCCCCATCGCCATCCTCGCCGGCACACCCTCCCCCACCGAGGTCACCCTCACCACCAACGCTGCCGCAGCCCTCCGCCGCACCCTCCACATCCCAATTCAGGGCTTCACCGTCATCCTCATCGGCAAGGACGGCGGCGAAAAACTCCGCTCAGCTCGTCCCATCTCGATCCAACACCTTCTCGACACCATCGACGCGATGCCCATGCGTAAGGACGAAATGAACCGCCACCGCCCCTGAACGCGAAAGGCCACCCCCATCGGGGGTGGCCGCAGTTGCCATTCGCTGTTTCGGGTCTCTACGTAGTGACGATCTCAACGCCGCGCCAGAATGCCACATGGTGCTTGACGGTCTTCGCTGCCGGCTTAGGATCGGGGTAATACCAGGCTGCGTCAGGATTTTCCTGACCATCCACTAACACCGTGTAGTAGCGCGCCTGACCCTTCCAGGGGCAGTTCGAGCTCGTCGAGCTGGGCTTCAAAAACGCTCGGTTCACCGTCTCTTCGGGGAAGTACACGTTCCCTTCCACGGTTTGAATCTTCTCGCTCTCAGCAAGAGTTTGTCCATTCCACATTGCCTTCGCCATCGCTTTGTCCAATCATTTCAATCAGATACAGCAGGCAGCCAACCGAGTCACCTCGGCTCTCCTGTGCCGCAGCCTGAGCCGCGTACCCAGATGTAACGTTATCACAATATACGCAATTCAGGAAGTGGCATGGACATGGCATCCCGATTCCCGTAGACGCGCCTGCACCTCAGGCCGCAGCCTCGACCAGCGGCCGGGTCTTCTCCGGGTCCGGCCGCTTCCGCTCTTCAGGTTCCTCTTTCGGCTTCGGAGGCCCCACCCGTTTCTCAAATGTGCACTCCGGCGTCTTCGGTTCCTCGACCGCCGGTCCTCCCTTGCGAGGCCGCCGCTTGGGTAACATCTCGCGATTGTTAGGACACACCAGGTAGGTCCCCTCCCCGTTGTCGAACTCGACAAGGTACGCCGAGTCGCACTTGGGGCAGGTCTCGTTAACCAGCTTCTGATTGCTTGTAAAGTCGCACTTTGGGTACTTAGTGCACCCATAAAAGGTCGTATTTCGCTTCGTTTTTCGCACCGCAACGTCGCTGCCGCACGTCGGACATGGCACTTCGAGCAGGTCCTGCTTCACATACTTACACTTCGGATAACCGGAGCAAGCCACAAACTCCCCATATTGCCCGTCCCGTTGCAGCAATGGTTTCCCACACTTCGGGCAAGGTTCCTCAAGCACCACTGGAGGTTTGCTCTGCACCTTCTGCGTCAGCTTGCGAATCGTCTTGCAAGGTGGGTCCTCGTTATACCCCGGGCAACTCATGAACGGCCCCCACGGCCCATTGCGCAGCACCATCGTCCGCCCACAGTTGTCGCAGGCCTCGTCTTCCTGCTCCGCGGCGTCCGCGCCGGGCGCGGACAAGTCGGGCTTCGCGGAATAATTCTCCTTCGTAAAGTCGCAGCTTTCACTTTCGACAACCAGCTTCTTCGCTATTGACGCCATCTCCTGTAAGCCAGCTAGCAACTCAGCCTTGTTTTTCACCAACAGGCTCGACTCCACCACATCGTCGTTCATTGCCCGGACGTACGCCGGCAGCGCGAGCTTGAGCAGCAACTTCGCTACCGTCGCCTTAGGATCTTTTTTGAGGGGGCCAAGTCCCACAGTGATTGGCTTGGTCTTCGTGAAGTTCGAGCAGGAATAGAAGCTCCCGAACTTGCCCCACTTCAGAATCAACGCCGACCCACATTTCTCGCAGATCTCTTCGGTCGGCTTCTCCCACGCCTTGATGTCCTCCATCGTGTGCTCGGCAACCTTTAACTCTTCTTCCAGGTGCCGATAGAATCCATCGAGCAGGTCCGTCCATTTCTCCGTGCCGTCCTCTACCGCATCCAGTTCGCCTTCGAGCGTGGCCGTATAGCCCGTCTCGAAGATGTATGGAAAGTTCTTCACGAGTAACTCCGTCACGACCATACCTATCTCGGTCGGCACCAGCTTTTTCTGGATCTTTTTGACGTAGTCCCGCTCCTGGATCGTGTTGATGATTGACGCATAGGTCGATGGCCGCCCAATCCCCTTCTCCTCCAGCGTCTTTACCAGACTGGCCTCGTTGAAACGCGGCGGCGGCTGCGTGAACTTCTGCTGAGCATCTACACTCTTCTTCAGCAGCGCCTGCGCATCTTTCAGATCCGGCAAGCGCCGCTCCGCCGAGTCGTCCTCGCTCGTCGCGTCTTTCGCCGCTTCACCCGCGCCCTCGTCCTCGGCGCCAGAGCCTTCGGCCTGCTTCGCGGCCAGTTCTTCGGCCGCCGTCGCCTTTGCATCGCGCTGCAGCTTGCGCTTGCGGTCCTCTTCCTCAAACCACAAAAAACCCGCAAACTTCAACACACTGCCCGTCGTGCGGAAGTTATAAATCAGATGTCCCCTGGCATCGATATCTACCGTCGTCTGGTCGAATACTGCCGGCGCCATCTGACTCGACACCGCCCGCTCCCAGATGAGCTTGTACAGCCGGTACTGCTCATCGCTCAAAAAGCGGCGAATGCTCTCCGGCGTGTAGTTCACATTCGTCGGCCGCACCGCCTCATGCGCATCCTGCGCATCGCCCTTGGTCTTATAAATGTTTTCCGTTTTCGGAAGGAAAGCCGCTCCAACCTTGGCCTGCACCCACTCCCGAACGTCCTTGATAGCATCCGGGCTCATGCGCGTCGAATCGGTACGCATGTAAGTAATCAGGCCGACCGTGCCTTCATTGCCCAGTTCGATGCCTTCGTAGAGCCGCTGCGCCACACCCATCGTGCGCCGTACATTGAAGCCAAGCCGTCCCGCCGCGTCCTGTTGCAGTTTGCTTGTCGTATACGGTGCGAGGGCTTTGCGTTGGCGTTCCTTCTTCTCAACCGTTCGCACGCTCCATGCTGCACTCTCGATGTCCGGCAGCACTTCGTCGACGGCTGCCTTGTCCGGCAGAGCGTTCGCGAGCATTTTGCCTGGTGTCTCGTTGTCCGCAACCCGCAGCGGTTGGCCGTTGACGCCGATGAGCCGCGCCACAAATTCGGAGTTCTCCGCCTTCGGAGTCAGCACAGCGTCGATATTCCAGTATTCAGTCGTCTTGAAAGCCGCAATCTCGCGCTCACGCTCCACGATCAACCGCAACGCGACGGTTTGCACCCTGCCCGCACTCAGCCCGCGCTTTACCTTGTCCCAAAGCAGCGGCGATATCTGATAGCCCACCAACCGGTCGAGCACCCGCCGCGTCTGCTGCGAGTCCACGAGATTCTGATTCACGGCGCGAGCATGTTTGAACGCTTCCTTAACCGCCTTCTGCGTAATCTCGTTGAACGTAACGCGCTGCAGGGTCGCTCCCTTTTTCAACGACGGCAGCAACTGCATCTTCAGGTGCGCGGCAATCGCCTCGCCTTCGCGATCCGGGTCAGGCGCCAGAAACACGGCATCCGCCTTGGCCGCCAGCCGCTTCAATTGCGCGACCACCTTCTCTTTTCCTGGAGACACGATCAGCGTCGGCTCGAACGTCCGATGCTTCAATTCGACTCCAATATCGTTCTTCGGCAAGTCCATAATGTGGCCAATCGAGGCCTCCACCGTGTAGTCCTTGCCGAGATATTTCCCAATCGTCTTGGCCTTTGCAGGAGACTCGACGATCACCAGATTCTTGCTCATGTTTCCTGCTTCCCCATCGATCCGCTCAAAAACGCGTTCCGTCTTCCAATGTCAACTGCACCCTAACACGCTTTGCCAAGGCCAAGTCAAACGCAAAAATTTGCAGCCACCCGTTTTGGACGGCCCAAACCGGCTTTCAGCGCCGCTTCAACTTAAGTTCGACTGTTTGAAATTCTCATCCTGCGCCGAAGGCGGAAAACCCGCTTGCCGCCGCCGACAAACCCGGAGTCTGCCGCGACCGTACGCGCGGATTAAAAGCTTCGTACGTAATTCTTGCCGGGCATCTGCTTCACCCGCCCCGCAAGTTCCAGCTCAAACAGCGCCGTAAAAATCTCGCCCGACCCTAAATCGTTCTCAAGCCGTTCAATCAATTCATCGAGCTGCAATGCTTCATCCTGCCGCAGATGCTTCATCACCATCCGCTCATGGTCGCCCATCGCTGGCAGAGCCGTGGCCACCTCGTTAAACAGAGATGCGCTCCCCCCACTCGAAGATTCATCACCCCCCCTCGCCCGCACCTGCGCCTCCAAATCGCTCTCAAGCAAAAGCCGCACCTCTGAAGGCAGGTCTTCCCACACATCCTCCCAGCTTGCCGTGAGCTTGGCGCCCTGCTTGATCAACGTGTTCGGCCCCCAGGCATTCTTGTTCGTAGCGTTCCCTGGAACCGCGTAAACGTCGCGATTCTGCTCAATCGCACAGCGCGCAGTGATGCGCGTACCCGAGTACTCCGCGGCCTCCACCACCAGCACGCCCACACTCATCCCGCTCAATATCCTGTTCCGAATCGGAAAGTTCTGCGGCGCCGGAAAGGTCCCCAGCGGATACTCGCTGACGATTGCTCCACCCTCTTTCACGATCCGCTCCGCCAGACCCTTGTTCTCTTTCGGATAGATCACATCGACGCCCGTCCCCCACACCGCGACAGTTTTGCCTGCGACATCGAGCGCGCCCTTGTGCGCCACCGTGTCCACCCCGCGCGCCATGCCGCTCTGGATAACCAACCCGCGCCGTGCCAGGTCTCGCGACAGCATCTCCGCCATCCCTGCTCCATACGGCGTCGGATGCCGAGTCCCAACCACGGCTATCCCCGAACGCTTCAGCAACCTCGCATCGCCGCGAACCCACAGCGCCGCTGGCGGGTCGTAAATTTCCAACAGCCGTTCCGGATAAACCTCATCCTCCGGCGTAACGATCTGCGCCCCCGCTTCTAGGGTCCGCTTCAGCTCTTCGACGGCCACCGCCCGCGCTCGGCCATCGAACACAAATTGCGCCGCGGATGCCGGCAGTCCCACGCCTTCGAGCTCCGTCAACGAGGCCGAAAACACTCTCTCGGCTGCACCCAACCTCTGCATCGCGCGCCCGCATCGCGTTGGTCCCATCTTCGGCGTCAATGCCAGGGCCAGCCAACCCAGCCGCGCCTCAACCTTCACTTCGTTCCCGTGCACGCAACAACCTCTCAGCAAGCGCTCGTGATCTGTTGATTGTCATTCCCGAAGGGAATCCGGGTTCGCCCGTCAGACTACCACCCCCTCCGATCAACCAGCCGGCTTCGCCTCCACGTAGGCCGTCTCGATTGCCGGCATCCCCTTCAAGTCCGCCGCCCTCTTCTCCACCGCGCGCATCACGCGCAGCAGGTTCCCGCCATAAATCTTCTTGATCTCCTCCGCGTTGTACCCCTTCTCCAGCAGCGCCCGCGTCAACGCCGGAAACTTGTCATAGGAGTTGAGGTCCGCTGGCACACACGCCACGCCATCGAAATCCGTGCCAATCCCCACATGATCCACGCCCGCCACCTGCACCGCGTGGTCGATCTGCGCGACTACATCGGCCAGCGTCGCGGGCGGCAGCTTTGCGCTCATCTCCGACATCAACGCTTCCATCGCAGCCTCGCGCTGGGTCGGATCGGCAATCTTCATCGTCTCCATGAACTTCGGGCGCAGCTCCGCCTGCAGTGGCTTTGCTGCCTCGAAGTACCGCTGCGAAAGAAAGTCGCAACCGAAGTTGATCTGCATTGTTCCGCCCTTGGCAGCCAGCGCTTTCAGCATCTCGTCCGTCATATTCCGCGTGTAGCTCGATACCGCCCGGCATCCCGAGTGCGACGCAATCAGCGGAGCCGTACTCACCTCGAGCGCATCCCAGAAAGTCTTGTCGGCCGTATGCGAAATATCTACCATCATGCCCAGCCGGTTCATCTCGCGTACCACGTCCTTGCCAAACGGCGTCAGGCCGTTGTGGTGCTCCACCTTCGCATCGTCCACATCACCCTGCGAGTCCGCCCAGTGGTTCGTGTTGAAGTGCGTCAGCGTCATGTAGCGAATCCCCAGCGCATGAAAATCCCGCAGGAGCCGCAGCGAGTCTTCAATCGCATGTCCGCCCTCGATCCCCATCAGCGCCGCGATCTTGTGCCCCTTGTGCGCCGCCACGATCTCGTCCGCCGTCGTCGCGTATACAAAGTCGTTCGGGTGCTTCATCACCACGTCCGTCTTCACCGTGTCGATCATCTCGAGCGCCCGGTTCGCCGCATGATGCTCCTTCACATACTCGGCCCCCACATACACCGCAAAGAACTCCGCGCCCAGATACCCCTTCATCCGCGCCAGGTCGGTCTGCCCTGTCTTGTTGGGCGTCGCAATGTCATACCCCATCACGGTCTTCGAGGTCACGTCGTCATGCGTGTCGATCAGGATCGCATCCCGCGTAATCCTGTCCACCTCGGCCTGCGTCACGGGCTTGGTCCGCGCCGCATGGGTCGTCTGAGCCCGCGCGCAAGTGCCCACTCCACCCACCATCAAAGACACGACTGCCAAAACCAGACGCTTCTGCATCCGCTCTCCTCCGTCTGCGTCCCATGCAGTCCGCAGACTTCTTTATGAAATAAGGGTTCCGCCAAAGTATAACTGCCCGCGCATCGTTCTCCAGCGTGGAGTCTTACTTCAACGCGATCAGCAGCACTTCCAAGTTAGCAATTCTTCGCGCTGAAGGCGCGAGCTACCCTAGCCTGGGGCGCAGCCCCAGGTGCCGACCCACCCAGAACCAAGCGGGCTGAAGGCCCGCGCTAAAGGCCATCAAATAACACCAACACGGCGCACCAAAAAACTTTCACCCCGGCTAACCTAGTTCTTCACCGCCACACCCTGCAACTCAAATCGTGCGCCAAACAACAACGCCCCGCTCCCCAGGAACGCCCGCGGCGGCAACTGCCCCGTGAAGTACGTCCGGTACACCGCGTTGAACCTCTCCCACAGGCTCACATCGCTGCAAAACACCTGCAACTGCACCAGGTCCTCCATGTGCATACCCGCCATCGCCAGCACCCTTCTCACATCATCGAGCACCAGCCGCGCCTCTTCCTCCGCGCTATCCGGCACCGCTCCCCGTCCTTCCAGCAGGCCGATCCGCCCGGAGAGATAGAGCGTCTTCCCGTCCACCAGGACAGCGTCGGCAAATGGCATCGCGGGATTACTCGTGAAGTACTGCTTGCTCATCGGTCCCTCCAGAGGACATGGCTGGTGAATGGCGTGAGTGTACCCCATCGCTCCGCTCGCTCACCTAGAACATCGAGAACAACTTTCAACCAGCCTTCGTCTCCGCGAGGTCGCACATTTTCTGCAGCCTTTTCTCCCGCGCCTCAGGACTCTGGTAATAAAACACCGCCATCAACTCATTCCGCCGCTGCGTCTCCGTCATCTTCCCCCACCCCGACTTCGCCCTCGGCCGCCGCCGGAACGCCGCCGCAATCAGCGGCGGCAGTTCCACCTCGGCCTCCATGGTCGCCAGCAGCCTCTCCGCCATCTGCTCCGCCCGCTTCATCCGCGAAGCGTCGCTCTTGACCCCGCCGATCCACTTCCCAATCTCGCGACGCGTGTACTCGGTCAACGCGTCGTACCAATCCCGCAACCCGTCCACTTCATCGAGCAGCACCGCAAGCTCATCCGGTAAATCCGCTGGACGCTCCTCCCTATCCGGTTCGAGCGTAAACTCCGCCACATCCCCCGCCGAGATGCCGGCGCCCCGCTGCATCGCGTGGTTCACCAGCAGAAAGAACCCACCGTCCGCGTGCGGAAACAGCAAAGTCCGGAACCCAAACCCCTCCACCTCGCCCCGCACCCGCAGCCGCACCATCTCTTTCCAAACCTTCGCAGGCTCAAACGGCACCCGCGCGATCGTCCACCCCAGCGCCCGGTCGCCCTTCTCAATCCGAGCCTGAAACCTCTGCCCCTGCGATTTCATCCGCCCATCATCCCACACCCAACCAAGTCCGCCGTGATCCGCCGCCAGCAAAAATCCTGTCAACCCCCTCCCCCTGTGGAAATCTCGTTAAGCCTCCCATACACATACACATAGCCTCAATATATTTTTGGCCTGTTTAATCTCCCCACTGTCTATCCTTGTAGATGACTGTTCTTGTAGACGTTGTGCTTGTCGATATTTCTTCGGGCGATATTTGTTCTGGTCGATTGCCAGCCACACAACTTCGCGCCGAAGGCGCGAGCTACCCTGGCCTGGGGCATCGCCCCAGGTCCCCGCCCACCCGAATCTTGCGGGCTGAAAGCACGCGCGAAAAGCCATGGGGTACCCACAAATCACATGAAGAGACAGGTTGGATTCAAGGCGGTCGCCGCGCCACTCGCGACAGCATAAAATCGCATCAGGCCCGCTTTGGATCCGGCACAGTTCCTGATGCCGCCGGAACTGCCTTGTTTTCAATATTTTGCACGTAACCCCAGCAGATACAACGTTTACGGGGAGCGTCCGACTGTATCCCTATGAAAGAAAAAGACTTACAACCGGGCAATACCCTTAGGGGGGAGGGGGGAGGGGTACGCATCTTCCTGTCCGCAGGCGAGGCCTCCGGCGACCACTACGGTGCCAGCCTCATCGCCGAACTGAAACAGCGACTCCCAGCCGCCACCTTCACCGGCCTCGGCGGCGCCGAGATGCGCGCCCAGGGCCAGCACCAAACCGTCCGCGCCGAAGACGTCGCCGTCATGGGCATCACGGAGATCCTGCGCCACATCCCCCGCATCCTCGCCAGTTACCGCAAACTCGTCTCCGCCATCCGCCGCGACAGGCCCGCCGTCGCCGTCCTCATCGACTTCCCCGACGTCAACTTCCGCCTCGCCAAACATCTCCACGCTGCGGGCGTCCCCGTCATCTGGTTCGTCAGCCCTCAGCTCTGGGCCTGGAAGCGCTCCCGCCTCCGCTGGGTGCAACAACGCGTCTCCAAAATGCTCGTGATCTTCCCTTTCGAAGAGACCTTCTACCGCGCCCGCGGAGTCGAAGCCGACTTCATCGGCCATCCACTCGCCGAGGCCCCGCTGCCCACCATCTCCCGCGAAGCCTACGCGACGCAACACAACCTCGACCCCGCCAAGGACTGGATCGCGCTCCTTCCCGGCAGCCGCTGGAAGGAGATTCGCGCCAACCTGCCCGCCCTCCACGAACTCGCCGTCTCTGACCTCATCTCCACCCACTCCGCCGCCATCACCTTCGACGGCGACCACCTCGACCTCCCCACCGACGCCGCCGCACACACCCGCTTCGAGTTCCTTCTGCCCGTCGCGTCGACCATTGACCGTGTCAAGCTCCGGCACTTCATCTCCACTCTCGATGACGAAGCCTTCCGCTACTTCACGGACAACGGACAAAGCACATCGGACAACGCGTCCCGTCTCACCCTTGTCAGCGGTCCAGAAGCCGCCCGCGAAGCGCTCCACCACGCGCGCGCCTCGGTCGTAGCTTCGGGCACCGCCACCATTCAGGCCGCAGTCATCGGCAACCCCTTTGTGGTCATCTACCGGGTCTCCCCGCTCACTTTCGCCCTCGCCCGCAAACTCGTCGCCTACCCCGACGAGTTCCCCGACATGTCCGGCGCGGACGGCAACCTGCCCATCGCCATGGTCAACCTCATCGCTCAGCGGCGCCTGGTCCCCGAACTCCTGCAGGCTAAATTCACCGCTGCCAACGTGGCCGCCGCCCTCGTCCCGCTCCTCGGCAACACGCCGGACCGCGCCGCCCAGATCGCCGGCCTCTCAAAGGTCCGCGAGCGCCTGCTACCGGCGGCCGGGGCGTCGTCTATCTCCCGCCTGACCAGCGTCGTCCTCGACGCGTTGCATCGCGTTGACAAGTCCAAAATCGCACAATCTGCGTCTAAACAATGACGGGTAGAATATGGCCTGAGCGTTTCCGCGCACATCCATGCGCCCGAGGAATGTTTCGAATGTTCAAGCGTTTCCTTGCTCTATGCCTCACATCGGTTGCGGCTTTCGCGACCTACACCGCTTACGCCGCTGTCCCATTGCGCCCGCAGATCGACGTCACCAACTACATAATCAACGCTGAGATCGACCCCGCAACCGGACGCCTCACCGCCAAGGTCAACGTGAGCTTCCAGACTCTCGACGACCTCAACGTTCTGGTCTTCGGCCTCAATAACGGGCTGCAGGTCACGAAGGTTACCGACGCGCAAGGGAAAACCCTCACCTCAGAACGCGTTGCCGCCGATTCCACCGTGCGCATTACGCCTAGCGCCACCATCGCGAAGAACACCTCGACCGCCTACACCCTCGAGTACTCCGGCGCACTCACCCTCGATTCCAGCCCCGTAGACGGCATCAAGCTAGCCGCCATCGCCGACCCCATCAGCATCCTGCTCTACGCCGGCCGCTGGTTCCCCATCGCGCTCCCCGGCCTCTTCACCGACCGCTTCACAGCCGAAACCCACATCACCGTGCCCTCGGGCGAGCGCGTGATCGGCAGCGGCTTCACCGGTCAGAAAGCCATCGCTGGCAAAACTCAATACAGCTTCAACTGGACCCGCTCCGGCTTCCCCGGCACGATCGTAGCCGGCAAGTTTCTTGAGCCCGTCACCGCTCCGGGCATCCCCAACATCCGGGTCTTCACCACCGAAGCCCACAAGGCGCAAGCGCGTGACTTCGCCAACACCGTCGCCAAGGAATTCGAGTTCTTCTCGAGCTACTACGGTCCAACGTCATCCGGTCGTCTCGACGTTGTCGAG
Organism: Terriglobales bacterium; assembly: GCA_038230455.1. GTDB lineage: Bacteria > Acidobacteriota > Terriglobia > Terriglobales > Acidobacteriaceae > Granulicella. The sequence continues at coordinate 9,565 of JBBRNF010000008.1, read as the reverse complement.
CTCCCCGGCGACGCCGTATCCGCCGCCTCGGCACCCGAAATTGTCGCCATCCGTCCAGATCGAGGCAACGCGCGCCTCTTCGCCAACACCATCTCGCACCAATGGTGGGGCAACGAGGTCTCGCCCGCTACTCAGAACGACGCCTGGATCACCAACGGCATGTCGCGATACTCCGAGCTGCTTTACCTCGAGGATTCCGCCGGCAAAAGCGCCTTCCAGGCCGCGATCACCGACATCTCCGCTGGCGCGCTGGCCTACGACACCGACCCCCTCTCCACACTCGGCCGGCTCGACCCCTTCTCTCCGCAGTTTCAATCCATGACGCTCGAAAAGGGCGCCATGGTCTTCCACATGCTCCGCTGGGAGATGGGCGACGAAGTCTTTCCGAAGTTCCTGCGCGGCATCCTCTCGCAATACACCGACAAGTCGGTTCGCACCGCAAACATTCAGACCGTCGCCGAGGCGCAATCGCATCTCGAACTAACGGCCTTCTTCTCGCAATGGGTAAACGGCACCGGCGCGCCAGCCTTCGCCAATAAGTACACCGTGCTGCGGCTCGGCAACAACAAGGGTTTCCGTACCGTCGGTTCGCTTACCCAGGATCTCGATCTGTTCAAGATGCCGGTCGAACTGCGCATTGAGACCGAAGGCAAGACCGAAATTCGGCGTGTAGATCTCTCGGGCGGCGAGTCGCAGTTCACTGTCGAAACCTTCGGGCGTCCCCGCCGGATCACCATCGACCCTGACAACTGGTTGCTCAAGAGCACACCCGACCTCGCTGTCCGCGTAGCCGTTCTACGCGGCCAGCAGATGGTCGCGCAAGGTGATCTGATCGGCGCCATCGGCGAGTATCAGAAAGCGCTCGATGCCAACAAGGCCAGCTCACTGGCGAGCTATCGCCTTGGGGAAATCTTCTTTCTGCAGAAAAACTACCAGTCCGCCGCCAACACTTTCCGGGACACCCTGCGCGGCGACGGCGACCCACGCTGGACCGAGGTCTGGAGCCACATCCAGCTCGGCAAGATCTTCGACGTGACCGGCCAGCGCGAGCGCGCTGTCAATGAATATCGCCTCGCCGTGCAGACCAACGACAACACGCAAGGGGCGGTCAATGAGGCTCGCGCCTTGATGCAGAAGCCGTTCAACCGCGACAAGGCGGCGGAGTAAAGTCCGGTCAACGTGCCGCAACCGGCTCAAAGTACAGAGCCGCACCGCCGGCAGGACGCATCGGAAGCAGGAGCGTTTCGGCGGAAGTCACATCACGCGTGCTTTGGCTGAGCGCTTCATAGCTCGCCTTCTCATCGGTGGGATCGGCGAAGATGTGGGCTCGATAAGCCCCCTTGCCGAGAAAGCCGAGTGGCAGCCGGTAGCTGTAGGCAGCATCACCCGTCATCCCTCCGACAAACCATCGCCGCCCGCTGCGACGGGCAACGACAATGTGCTCGCCCACTGAGCCGTCCAGCACCTTCGTCTCGTCCCACACGGTCGGCACGACCCGCAAAAACTCCACCCCAGGCTGATTGCGATAGTGCTCCGGATCGTCCGTCACGCACGTCAGCGGACTCCAATAGACCACGAACAGCGCCAGCTCCTGCGCGCGGCTCCCCATCACCTCGGTGGGTGTGGTCTGCTTCCACGCCGCAGGGCTGCGATTCAGGAAACCGCCCGGAGTGTAGTCCATCGGCCCAACCAGCATGCGCGTAAACGGCAGCGTCAACTTGTGCGTCGGCGTCACGCGAGTGCTGAACTTGTTGTACTCGTTGCCCAGCACGCCTTCGCGCGTCAGCAGGTTCGGATACGTCACTCGCAACCCCGTCGGCTTGTACGCCCCATGGAAGTCGACCATCAGGTGATGCTCAGCCGCCAGCTTTACGACGTTCGTGTACCAGTTCACGCGCTCCTGATCGTCGCTGTCCATGAAGTCGACCTTCACGCCAGCGATACCCCATCGCTCGTATAGACCGAACGCCGCATCCAGGGAACTGGCCCGCAGCGCTCGGTCCACGTCGCCGCTGTGAATCCACAGCCACTCGCGTACATGACGGCTCTTTGCATACTTCAACAGCATCGGCATGTCGAGTTGAGGAGCGGGTGCGGTGATGTCCGCCTCCGGCCGGTTGTACGCCCCGTACCACTGCCAATCGATCAGTTGATAAGGAAAGCCCATCTCCCCGGCGAAATCGATGTAGCGTTTGATGGTCGCGTTGTCCATCTTCACATCGCCGCTCCACCAGTTGTCCCAGGCCATCATGCCAGGGTGTATCCACGACGTGTCTCGAATGGCCGACGCCGGACTCAGATTTTCGATCAACGACGACTCAATCAGTGCTCCCGCGCTCCGTCCCAGCATGATCGCCCGCCAAGGCGAAGCATGCGGCGCAGACGCCATTACCAGCCCGTTGCTATCCAGGCGCGGGGAAAGATTCGCCATCAGTCCGGCATTCGTCGGCCTCAGGGACATGCCAGCCCAGTCTGTCAGGTCCGCTTCGGTGATCGCCGCATAGACATCCTTCTCCACCTGCGTGAGCAACGGCAACCCAATGATCGTGCCTTCCAAAAGATCTGACACACGCGAGCGCGGATATTGCTGTTCGGACGACGTGTGGAACGACGAATACGTGGTCGCCCACACCGTGGGATCGCCCGGAAACCGGAACGTCGTGCGTTCCTGGGTGACCACGAAATCTCTGACTGCCGATTGGGCCGGGATCTCGTACCGAAACGCTACGCCATCGTCGTATGCCCGCACAATGAGGTTCAGCTTCCGGGCCGGCACTGCCCGCTCCTGAAACGCCAGTGTCAACTCGTTATAGCGGTTGCGTACAGGAGTCGACTTGCCCCAGACCGGCGTGGTCGTTTCATCCTTCGATTTAGGCTGCGTCGACAACAGTTCCAGGCTGCCAAAGGCAGGCTGACCCTTGAACTCCAATCCCAGAGGCGATTCGAGTATGACCGGATGCCCTCCGTACTGAACCGAGTAGGAAAGCGCACCATCGTGGATTACGATCTCGGCTAGTCCGGCAGGAGACCGCAGAGTCGAAACGCCGCCTACCTGCGCGCTGCCTGTGCCGAGTCCCCCTAAAACCAGCGCAAGACTAGCAAAGAACGTCTTTGATCGGATAAGGAACAAGGTCAAGGCACACTCCAGAAGGAATGCAAACCAGCATACGGAAGCAGTCGCCACTTGTCAGCCGCACAGCCAGCCCAAGGGGGATTAGAGCCCCGATCTTGAGTCTGCGATCCTAGTCCCGCTGATTCTTCACAAGCATCGGTTCCACATCCTGCGCAACCGTCATAACAAGGCCCAGCCTCACCCATGTCTGCATCACGGCCGATTCCACTTCCTCGCTCAGAAATCGGCTGCGCATCAGCTCCACTTGGCCAGTCAACAGTGTGGATCCGCGAATCCCCACGCAACGCTCCGCACGATAGGTACACGACGCCAGGTCGGTGATGCTCAGGGCGTCCGTCGGTGTGCACAGAATTGTACGTGGCGGGCACATGCGGTCCAGCAGTGAGAATATCTCCAACTTCGACTCCAGCTCGTCCGGCACAAAGTCGATCGCGAGGTCCGCGTCGGCGACGGCATCCTCTACCGTCACCGCGAACCGCAAGAGCCCGCTCATCTGAGCGCCGAACACGGCATACTCATCCTGTGCGCGCCGCAGTTTCTCCGGCATCACGTCCTCAAGCACCACTCGATACCCTGCACGCGCACACGTTAGAGCAAAAGCGCGCCCGGCCGTCCCCGCGCCGATAACGGCGATGGAACGAATCTCGACCGCGCTCTTTTCGACAGTGGACACTATTTCGCCGACATGGCGTTCACGACCGTCTCGTAACTAGGGTCGGCCGCCTTGATGTGCTCCGCGACCCGCGCCCGCTCCTCCGCGGTCAGGGACGGCAAGGTTGTAAGAATACGGCGCAGAGTAACCGAAATATCGTCGACGTAGTTCATGGTGCGAATTGCTTCCCCGGAAAGTGGCAACTTGTTTCTCCTGTTCTGTTCCTATGCTATCGGCTCGACGTGGATGCTGCATAGCTAACGCGTCGCACCCTCTCTGAAGCGCAGGCTGGACTCGTCGGTTGGCTGACCAGCCGCGATGCCCTCTACCGGCTTTTGATAGCCGTCGCGGTCGGTCATTTCCATCAGCGCAGCCAGCTTCTCCGCATAGTCCGGATGTAATGCGTCCGACTTGTAGCGCCAGGCCCAATTGCCCCTGCCGTCCCCGGGCGTGTTCATACGCGCTTCGCTCCCCAGATGCAGAACATCCTGTAGTGGAAAGATGCAAAGGTTCGCGACCGACCGCGCTGCCGCTTTGATCATGGCCCAGACTATTTCTCCATCGTGTTCCACATCCTGAAGATAGGTTTGCACGTGCGCGCGCTCTTCCGCGGTAGCATCTTCTCTCCACCAGCCCAGCGTCGTGTTGTTGTCGTGCGTTCCGGTGTACGTCACCGTGTTGGGCACATACCGGTGCGGCAGATACACGTGTCCACCCCGCTCGGCGAAGCCGAATTGCAGAATCCGCATCCCGGGCATGTTGTAGTGCTCACGCAGTTCGTCTACTTCGGGAGTGATCAGGCCGAGGTCCTCGGCCACAAACGGCAACTCGCCGAAGACCTCCTTCAAACGCGCAAACAATGCATATCCAGGGGCCTTAACCCATTGACCATGCAGCGCCGTCTCTTCCTCGGCTGCGATAGACCAGTACGCCTCGAAGCCGCGAAAGTGGTCCAGTCTCACATTGTCATAGAGGGCCAGCGACCGCCGCACACGCGCCACCCACCAATCGAACCCGTGTTCCTGCAGCAGGCCCCACTTATAGAGCGGATTTCCCCAGCGCTGTCCCGTTGCGGAAAAATAATCAGGAGGCACACCGGAAACCCGCAAAGGACGGCGCTTTTCGTCTAGCTCGAATATCTCGGAATGCGTCCAGACATCGGCGCTGTCGTAACTCACAAAGATAGCAACGTCACCCAGTATCTTCACTTTGCGCTCACAACAGTAAGTGCGCAACGCACACCATTGCTCGGCAAAGAAAAACTGGATAGCCTGCTCCACCGCCAACTCCCGGCCCTTGTCATTCATAAGCCGTGTGAGCGCTTCGGAGTTGCGCATGGCAAACTCTTCCGGCCACTCGTGCCAGCTCGCGTAGCCGTTCTCCCGCCGCAGCACGTTGAAAAGTGCGTAATCGGTCAGCCAGTAGCTGTTCTCTTCGCAGAAACGCTGGAAACGCTGCCTCGCGTCGTCGCCCATGTGATCAAGGAAGTTCCCCGCCGCTTCAGCAATCAGCGGCTGCTTGAGCTCAAAGGCCGCACCGAAATCTGCCGGCCCTTCATTTCCGGGCAGGACCTCAAGCCGCTCCCCCGCAATCCAGCCGTCACGCGCTAACAACTCCAGGCTAATCAGCAGCGAGTTGCCTGCGAATGCCGAAAGCGCCGAATAAGGTGAGCTGCCATATCCCGTTGGATTCAGCGGCAACACCTGCCACAGCCGCTGCTTTGCGGCTACGAGAAAGTCGACAAACTCGTAAGCCGCAGGACCAAAATCCCCAACGCCCCCCTTGGAGGGAAGCGAGGTCACGTGCAGCAACACTCCAGAAAGCCTTTCCTGCGTCATCGCACCCCCACTCGACCGCTGCTCATACGATGCCGACAGGCGCCCAGCCGCAGTTACTTGCCGAGCGGAGAGGGCGCTGCTTTCTTCTGGCTCAGAGTGATTGCGCCAGCTTTCTGATAACGATTCATCAGCGTCTCGGCGTAGACACCAAAGAGCTCCTGCCGTTGGGTCCCAAGCAGCCGCTCGCGCGTCGCCGTAAAGGCAGCCGCCGTCTCTTCGGCAGTGGGCTCCTGCTTATCTGTCACCTGCAGCAGAACACCGCTCTGACCCGTATTGATTGGGCCAGAAAGACCTCCCTTGGCGAGCGTAAATGCCACTGCCCCAGGCCCGCTCATAGACCCAACCTCGGGAACCTGCGCGTCCCGAGTCACAAGCTCACTGCTCTTCAGCGGGATATTCATCTCAGCCGCGGCCTTCTTTAAATCATTCAACACACGAGCGCGCTCCGCCAGCTTGTTGAGTTGTGCATTCAGTAGCTCAGGCGCTTTCTGATCCCGATAGTCATTCAGAACCGTTGGCTTGATATCCGCGAACGCGGGCGCGTGCGCTGCCTTAACGTCGTCCACTTGAAACACCGCAAAACCTTCGCCCGTCGATGCCGAGGCCGGAGCCGCCCCCTTCGCCGTTGAGAATGCCTGCGTAAGCAGGCCGGACGCATCCGCCAGACTTCCGATCACGCCATCCCGGCCGACATAGTCCGTCGTCGTGACGTGCATTCCGTGTGCGTCGGCGGTCTTCTGCAAGCCGTTCTTCTTCGACTCATCCACCATTTGCTGCGCAAACTGCTGCTGCGCCGCGCCGGACTTCTGCTGTTCTAGCGTCTGCGCGATCGTGTCCCTCACTTCTACCAACGGCTTCACGTGAGCTGTCTGCTTACCGACCGTTTGGATGACGTGATAGCCGAACTGCGACCGCACCAGATCTGAAGTCTGCCCTGGAGTCAACGCCATCGCGGCCCTGGCGTACGCGGGGTCCAGATTGCTGGTCGGGATCATGGGCAGTTCGCCACCCTTGTCCTTACTGCCCGGATCGTCCGAAAACTTCTTCGCAAGCTCGGCAAAATTCCCACCCGCCTTCACCTGATTCAGCGCGTCCTGTGCTTTGGCTTTGGCTGCGGCGTCACTCTTCGCGTCACCACCGCGCGGCACCTGTACGAGAATGTGCCGCGTCTGCACTTGCTCTTCCACTTTGTACTGGTCTTGATGAGATTGGTAATAGGCCTGCACGTCGGCGTCTGTCACCGTCGGCTTGCCGCCGGGGAGATTCGAGGCGTCGAAGGCAAAGAAGGAGATCTTGCGCGTCTCAGGAGCAGCGGTCGCGTAGCGCGGTCCATTCTGCTTGAAGAACGCTTCGAGGTCAGTGTCGCTGGGATTAATCGTCTTCTTCACATCGGCAGAAGAAATCGCCGCGTAATCGAATTTGACCTTTGTGCCGTCCTTGCGAAACGCTTCGCGCACAGCCGCGTCAGAAACCGTCAGGCCGCCGGTCACCAGCGCCTCGAGCCGCTGCAACTCCATGTCAGCCTTTACTTCACTTTCAAAGTCTGCAACCGACATTTGAAAGGCCGACTGCACAAAGCTCATGTACTGCTGCTCACCGATGAACTTGCCTTCTGGAAAGACATACGCAGCGAGGCCGCCGGTCTTCAGCTCACGGGTGAGGTCAGCATCGCTCACACTCAACCCCAGCTTGTCGGCCTCGCGAACCAGGATCGCGCGCTCAATCATGGACTGCCCGGCGCGCTCCGTGAAGTATGGCAGCAAGAATGCCGGCAGCTTCTGCTGCTGCAACTGCATCGAGGCCGCGCGATTCACAGCGTCCATTTTGATGCTCTTGCTGTCGCCAGAAAGTCGCCCGAAGAAGCCCGGCGCGCGAACCGTCGCGTAGACGGTGGAGTCGCCGCCTGCGCCGTTATCAAAGATGCCCGGAACGAGCGTGATGACCATTGTCAGAATGGCTGCGCCGATCACAACGGCAAAAATGGCTTTGGTAATGCGGTTGTCTTGCTGCAGAATGCGGATCATGCTTGGCTAACGACCTTCACTTCGCGCGGGGTTTGCATCGCACCGCGTGCCCAGGATTTTTGCGCAGCCTCGATCAGGTCCGTAAACGGACACACCACGGCTGCAGCAGGGGCTCTTCGAAAGTATAAATCAGGCAAGAGGCCGAGACGCGGGAGCCGGTACCAGGCGGACTAGCTTGGAAAGCCGCCGGCAAGGGCCAGCGGCTTTCATCCTCTCGCTTTGAGACTAGTAACGGGGACCGTAGTACGGCCCGTACGGCCCATAGTACGATAAGGGTTGTAATACACCCCCGGATACCTCCGCCGTTGCACAAGCGCAGGACCCGCCGAATTGGGCCCGGCCGCGTACGCCAGCCGCCCCATCTCCTGCTCAGACACCGTCGCTACCGTGGTCGGTTGCTGCAAATGGAACGTCAGCACGGCCTCCGGCGGAACAATCACACTTCCCCCTTGCGAAGCCGCCGACGTTGCCACTCCCGCCGCTCCGCCCACCCCCGCACCGATGGCCGCTCCGGCACCGCCGCCCGCCACGGCTCCAAAAACCGCGCCCAATGCTCCCAAGCCCAGCGCAGAATCGACCGTTCGCACAGTCTTGTCCGCACCGGTCCGGGTCCAGACATCGGAAAACAGAGGGTACGTCTGGCCGCCCAGCGTCAATCGCGTCAACTGTAGAGCCAGTTCGCCGCGCCCCTTCAGCACGCCAGCGCTCTTCGCATCCACGACTGTGCCCTGCACGGACGCGCCGCGTGGAATCGCCACTGCCCCGTCCGCAACAACATCGTTCAGTACCGTCGCCTCAAACAGACTTCCGGGCTGAGAGTGGTTCCCACTCAGCCCCTGGTTTATCCGAATCCGCACGAGTGCTCCGCTCGCAATCGTGACCTGCCGCCCCGCTTCCTGCCCACCCTGCACGGGGTACGCCGCCTGCGGCCGATACGACGAGTCGCCACTATACAGCGGACGTCGCGGCGGATAAGGACCGCTGGGCGGACGAGGCGGATATTGTCCATTAGCCTGAGCCGGATAACGCTCATCGCCTTGAGGCCGGCGCTGCGGCGGATACTGTTCCTCTCGCTGGGGGGCTTGTGGAGGTTGTTGACTATAGGAACCACTCGCCTGCGCGGTAACCGGTGCCCCGGAGGTCGGTGCCGGCGGCGACGTATAACCCGGCTCAGCCTGCTCGTTCCGCGATTGGGCCTCGACCTGGCCCGGCGCCGGACCTTGCGCAAGCACAGGAGCATAACTTCCATCGGACTGAAGCACGGTTTGCTGTTCCGAATTCGTCCGCTGTTCCCTTGTCTCTGTGTCAAGCGTCATCTCGTCGACAACCTTTTTCACCCCCGCCACCCGCGCCACAAGGTTCTCCGCTTTGCTGCGCGAAGCTTCGTCGCTGGCAGATCCAGTTAGCGTAACAACGCCGTACACGGTCGTCGTCTGGATGTTCTGGGTTGCGAGCTCCGGCGCGTTCGCCAACGCTTTCAACACATCCGACTCAACTTTTGCGTCCGTGGCAACCGGCTTCTGCTGCGCGACCGCCACCGAGACAAGACTCCCGCCTAGGAAAGCTATCCCCAACGCCTTCTTCACTAAAACGCCCATCGCCAGCTCCTTCTAACTACCTTGATCCGCGACCACGTACAAGTAAACGGTCACTATCGCCTGATCTGTACTGTTGAGACGCGAATTTCAAAAGAAAGTTCCGTTGCGCGTAGCACCTCTGGCGATTTGACCTGCGAGGTTAAGCCGACGTAAACTCATGATGCGGGGTGGAGCAGCCCGGTAGCTCGTTGGGCTCATAACCCAAAGGTCGTAGGTTCAAATCCTACCCCCGCAACCAAAGAATCAATAACTTAGAGTGAGTCCGTAAATCAGATTCACTCCCATTTACTCCCAATAAGAAAATTGACAGTTTAGGCGCT